>NZ_JACHTF010000009.1 GCF_014145325.1 Marilutibacter spongiae | reverse complement strand
CAACGAGGAGCGACCCAAGAAGGTGCTCGGCGGACTGACCCCGAGCGACTACGCCAGCCAGCTGGCATCCGCTACGATTGATCCCGGACTCTAAACCGCCTTGCTACTGAAGGCGGGGGGACGTCGGTATCGCCCTCAGCTTGACCGCCCCCTCATCAAGCAAAAAAGCCTACAGTTGATACATGTTGCAAGAGATATGGCGTTACGATCCAGCCCAACTCCATGCCACAAAGAGACTTGACCCTACATTTATCAAGAATGAAAGCGCTGAGGAGACAAAAAAACGAACCATAATTGATTTATTTTTCTCAGCGATTTTATGAAACTTATCTCGATCTCCACTAGTCAAATGAAGAACCGAGTATCTTCCAAAGTCATCTATAGATTTATAAGCAACACCAGCCAAGACAGATGAAAAACGATCTGAAATATAAATTGCGAAAATAGAGTATAGGACCCAAACCATCATTCTTGACACTGACTCAATAGTCGCAATGCCAACGCTAGAGAAGACATTCTGAAATAAAACAATCGCTGCCAAAGCGATTAACGTCGGGGTGGCCGCCCTAATGAGGTGAGCGATTCGACCTTTATGCCTGTCCAACTTTATAAGCCAATTAGCCCTCCCTTCCGGCTTGGGTAGACTCTTGTTCCACTCATCAACGAGGGCAATAAGCTCTTGAGAAAGCGAGTGACTAATGAAATCAACACGGCAAATAACGGGCGCAAAAACAAAATCGGCAGGATCGTCAACATCCGGATCCTTAGAAAGAACCGCCTGTAGAACTTCAAAGGGCTTCACATCAGAAGCAATTTTTACCGTAATACAGTGCCTCTGAGGAAGCTCAAAACCTCGAACGGAGAGGAGGAAATCCCATCGCAGACGGAGCTCCTTCGTGGTTTTGGAGGTGGTCCAACGGTGCGCCTCAAACTCCGACCATCCACCAAACTGAATTGAGCTTCTATCTTCAAATAGGACCTCGGCATTCGCAACCAAACTCTCAATATGATGAGTATTTAGCTTTTCTAATATTCGCTCATGAAGGTCCTGAACCGCCCCTATAGCGACGGTTACTCGCCTTGTAAAAACCTTCTGAGCACTATCTGGCCGTCCAACAAACAGGTGGAAATAAGACCTCAGCTTATCTCGATCTGCCTCGGGGATAAGGGGCGCCGACTCCTTCACAACTTCATTGCTAATACATTCACTGGTCATGCGACCCTCCCGTAAACAAAGAAGCAAGCCAAGAAATAAGCTCCCTCACCCAAACTTCGGATGCCCAAGAATCAGGAGATTCGCAAATCCATCAATTACGAAAGACGTCTTCGTGCGGAACTTGCGAAAATTATGGTATATGGTAGGATTGATACTGTGACTTCGCCAGCCCCTTTTTCGCTTACACCTATTGGAGCAGGCCTTCGATTAGATCCATATTTCGGCACTCTATCGAATAAACCGAATTGAATCTTCATTGATAAAACCAAACTCCTCCAAGCGAATCGCCATAGCTACTGGGGAAACATTGAAGTACTTCGAGAGCGGATCAAAGCTAAGCCCCATGAAAGATGTCGTTCTCGCTACCATGAGTGAGAGATCGCGACTACTACTTAGTTGCCGGCGGGCTCCATCGACGTTTGGGATTCCAAGCCCATAAAGGTTGTCGTCACTCAATACGAATTGCTTGCTTCCAAAGCACTGATGCAAGCGTCGCCCTAGAAGCTTCTCGGGCATCAAGAAACGTGACGCAAACAGATCCGCTTCGATTTCCCTGCGTTCCTTTCGCGCGATCGGCCCCGACACCACCCGATCGCGGTGCAATCCGCTCATGTTCGGGTGCAACACCGCGTGTCCCAGTTCATGAGCAGCAGTGAAGCGCTGCTCTTGCGCGGTAAAGCGCCCTGAAATACGGACTAGTTTGAGCTTATTGTCAATGTTCCCCGCTACAGCTACTACCCGACCGGCGTCGTTCGTCTCTCCAAGATCAGCGCTAGTTTCGATCTCGAATCCGAGAGTCCGAAGTGCAATCCCAGGTTCCAACATTGCCACCGGATCATCGGGTACTTGGCCGCGAAATATTTCCCCGCGGTTATTCCAGATTGATAGATGAAGCTCCCGAACACGATCCTCGACCGTATTTGAGGCACGCAAAGCAATCACTCGTTCGGGCGAATTCCTATTCATTCTCAGTCCTCACCCGCACTTGGAATAGCCGCAATTGAGGCAGGTCGCGCAGCCGTCCATGATCACCAGCGCCTTGGTGCTGCACTTGTGGCACATCGTGGCCGAGGGCGGGAAGGACACGCCGCCGTCGCCGGTGACCTCGACGTCCTCCTCGCGGCGCTCGGCGCGCACGCGGGGCTCGGGGAACAGCTCGCCGCTGCGGTCGTCGACGACCGGCGCCGCGTCGCCGACGACGCGGAAACCGCCGGCCGGGCTTACGTCAGAGTTTTTTTTTGAGTCCAGCGCCGCGTAGGCCGCCCGCTTCTCGGCGATCAGCGCGCGCTGCGCGTCGCTCAGCTCGGGGTCCTTGATCATGCCGATCGACTTGAGGTGGTCCTCGACGATGCTGCCCAGCTCGGCGACCAGCGACGGCATGTAGACGCCGCCGGCCTTGAAGTAGCCGCCGCGCGGGTCGAACACGGCCTTCATTTCCTCGACCAGGAAGGTCACGTCGCCGCCCTTGCGGAACACCGCCGACATGATGCGGGTCAGCGCGACGATCCACTGGAAGTGGTCCATGTTCTTCGAGTTGATGAAGATCTCGAAGGGCCGGCGCTGTTCGTGCTCGCTGCCGGCATTGAGCACGATGTCGTTGATCGTCACGTACAGGGCGTGTTCGAACAGCGGCGTCTTGAGCTTGTAGGTGGAGCCGATGAGGGTCTCGGGCCGTTCGATGCGCTCGTGCATCTGGATGACGTTGTCGGCGCGCGCCTGCGCGGCCTCCGCGGCCTCCTGGCGCACGGCTTCGGCCTTGGCGGCCTCGGCCTGCTTGGCCTTGTCTTCCGGCGTGACGACGCTGTAGCCCTTGATTTTCTTGTCGATCTTGACGGCCATCGGCCCAACTCCTGCGGTGGTGCGTGCTGCGGTGGTGTCCCGGGTCCCCTCCCCGGCCGGGCCAGGGAGGGGTGACGCCTCGGGCGTGCTTACTTCTTCTTTGCCGTCTTCCTGGCGGCGGCCTTCTTCGGCGCGGCCTTCTTCACGGCTTTCTTCGCCGCGGCCTTCTTCGGCGCCGCCTTCTTCACGGCCTTCTTGGCCGCAGCCTTCTTCGGGGCCGCCTTCTTCACGGCTTTCTTCGCCGTGGCCTTCTTCGGCGCCGCCTTCTTCACGGTCTTCTTGGCCGCGGCCTTCTTCGGCGCCGTCTTCTTCGCGGCCTTCTTGGGCGCCGCCTTCTTCACGGCTTTCCTGGCCGTGGCCTTCTTCGGCGCCGTCTTCTTCGCGGCCTTCTTGGCCGAAGCCTTCTTCGGCGCCGCCTTCTTGGTGGCGGTCTTCTTGCCGGCGCCCTTGGCCTTCAGGGCCGCGGCTTCCTTCTTGGCGCTGCTGCTGGCGCTGGCCAGCTTCTTCTTCGCGGTGCTGACGGCCTTCTTGGCCGCCTTGCGCGCCTTGCCGGCGGTCTTGCCGGCCGACTTGCTGGCGTCCTCGGCGGCCTTCTGCGCCTTCTTGCGCGCCTTCGCGGCGGCCTTGCGGACCGACTTCACCACGTCCTCGGCCTTGTGCGAAATGGTGCCGCTCACGTTCGATGCGGTGTCCATCATGCTGTCGGCCGCCTGCGACAGGGTCGCGCTAACTCCGTTGCCGTTGCTCATGTGCCCTCCTGACGGGCGTAACTGGTTGCAATGAACCTTCTTCTGAACGGGCCTTGGCACGGGTGCGCCGCGGCCTGAGTCACAACTGCATGAAACGTCTGGAGCACCGGATCGGGACAGCACGCAGACACCGGGTTCCGAGGGCGATGCTATACCGGCCACGGACGCAATCAAGTACCGTCACGCGCCCCGGGCCAGCGGTCTCGACGGTGGGGGCATGCCCGGCCCCCACCCGGGACGGAACGGCCGCCCCCTCCGCCGGCGACCGGTCGCGCCGGTCGCCCTGGCAGGTCGCCGGACCCGTCAGAACTTGCCGTAATAGCCTTCCTTCAGGGCGTCGAACAGGTTGGCGGCGGTGTGCATCTCGCCGTCGTACTCGATCTGTTCGTTGCCCTTGACCTCGATCACCTGGCCGTCCTCGAGCTCGAAGCGGTACAGGGTGTTCTCCAGGTCGGCTTCCTTGACCAGCACGCCCTGGAAGGCGGCCGGGTTGAAGCGGAAGGTGGTGCAGCCCTTCAGGCCCTGCTTGTGGGCGTAGGTGTAGATGTCCTTGAAGTCCTCGTAGGGGTAGTCGGTCGGGACGTTCGCGGTCTTGGAGATCGAGCTGTCGACCCACTTCTGGGCGGCGGCCTGGACGTCGACGTGGGCCTTGGGCGTGATGTCGTCGGCGGCGATGAAGTAGTCCGGCAGGCGCGCGGCTTCGTCGTCTGAGAACGGCATCGCCTTCGGGTTGACCAGCTCGCGGTAGGCCAGCAGCTCGAAGGAGAACACGTCGACCTTTTCCTTCGACTTCTTGCCCTCGCGGATCACGTTGCGGCTGTAGTGGTGCGCGAAGGACGGCTCGATGCCGTTGGAGGCGTTGTTGGCCAGGCTCAGCGAGATCGTGCCGGTCGGCGCGATCGAGCTGTGGTGGGTGAAGCGGCTGCCGACCTCGGCCAGCGCGTCGACCAGCTCGGGCGCGACCTCGGCCACGCGCTGCATGTAGCGGCTGTAGCGGGCATGCAGGACCTTGCCGGGGATCTTCTTGCCGACCTTCCAGCCGTCCTTCACCATCTCCGGGCGCTTGCGCAGCATCTCGGCGGTGACCTCGAAGTTCTCGACCATGATCGGGGCCGGGCCCTTCTCGCGGGCGAGCTCCAGGCCCATCTCCCAGCCGGCGACGGCCATCTCGCGCGCGATGCGCTCGGTGAACTCGCAGGAGTCCGCCTCGCCGTACTTCTTGCGCAGCATGGTCAGGGTGCTGCCCAGGCCGAGGAAGCCCATGCCGTGGCGGCGCTTGCGCATGATCTCGTCGCGCTGCTGCTGGAGCGGCAGGCCATTGATCTCGACCACGTTGTCGAGCATGCGGGTGAACACGCGCACGACCTCGCGGTACTCGTCCCAGTCGAACTCGGCCTTGTCGGTGAAGGCGTTGCGCACGAACTTGGTCAGGTTGACCGAGCCCAGCAGGCAGGCGCCGTACGGCGGCAGCGGCTGCTCGCCGCAGGGGTTGGTGGCGCGGATGTTCTCGCACCACCAGTTGTTGTTCATCTCGTTGACGCGGTCGATCAGGATGAAGCCCGGCTCGGCGTAGTCGTACGTCGAGACCATGATCATGTCCCACAGGTGCTGGGCGCGGATGTGGCCGTAGACCTTGCAGGCGACCAGGCCGTCGTCGCGGACGATGTAGTTCTTGTGGGTCGGCCACTCGCGCCAGACGACGCCGTCGGCGTCGTCCAGGTCGACGTCGCCCTGCTCCTTGCGGTTGAGCGGGAACACCAGCGGCCAGTCGGCGTCGTTGGCGACCGCCTCCATGAAGCCGTCGGTGATCAGCAGCGACAGGTTGAACTGGCGCAGGCGGCCGTCCTCGCGCTTGGCGCGGATGAAGTCCTTCACGTCCGGGTGGGACACGTCGAAGGTGCCCATCTGCGCGCCGCGGCGGCCGCCGGCCGAGGACACGGTGAAGCACATCTTGTCGTAGATATCCATGAAGGACATCGGGCCGGAGGTGTAGGCGCCGGCGCCGGCGACGAAGGCGCCGCGCGGGCGCAGGGTGCTGAACTCGTAGCCGATGCCGCAACCGGCCTTCAGGGTCAGGCCGGCCTCGTGGACCTTGTCCAGGATGCCGTCCATCGAGTCGGTGATGGTGCCCGAGACCGTGCAGTTGATGGTCGAGGTGGCGGGCTTGTGCGCCAGCGCGCCGGCGTTGGAGGTGATGCGGCCGGCGGGGATCGCCCCGCGGCGCAGCGCCCAGACGAAGCGCTCGTACCAGTACTGCTGCTTCTCGGTGTTGGGCTCGGCCTCCGAGAGCGCCTTGGCCACGCGCTGGTAGGTCGCGTCGATGTCCTCGTCCACCGCCTCGCCAGTCTTGGTCTTCAGCCGGTACTTCTTGTCCCAGATGTCCAGGGACGCAGGCTGCAACTGGATATCCCTTGCCGCCGGCTTGACTGCCTCGAGGCGCACCGTACTCATGCTGTTCCTGTCTCCTCGTTCGGGCCCGGCCATGCCGTGCCTCCAGATGGTTGTGGTCGTGTCTGCTTCAGTGTCGGTTCCCGGGGCCGCCTGTAGCCGGGTATTGCGGGGCCTGGGCCCCCTGCGGCGCATCGGCGGGAGCCGACGCACATGCCCGCAGCTGCGGTGTCCGCGCCACGGAGGATCCTGTTTTCATCACGGCCTTCGACGATGCCATTACGCGCCACACCCCCGGAGCGGGCGTCGAGCCGACCCGAGCGCTGGGGCTTGCAAACCCTAGGCTTGGGCTCCCGCGGCGATAACAACCACAACATGTTGTGTCGCTGCGGGGGTTCAAACTACGCGCGACCCGGAAGGGTGTCAACGCCTTTCGTGCCTCGATTTCGCCCCGTCGCGACGAAGTCCCGCCGTGGCGGGCTTCGGGAGCGTGCGGGCATGCCCGCACGCAAGAGCGTGACGGCGGTCGCACCTGCCGCGTGCCCGGGCGGACGCGCGACCGGGGCTGGCATTTCATCGCGCTGGCATTTCATCGGGTATTAAATGAGCATCCGCGAAACTGAACGTGAATGCGGCTCCCGGGGGATCCCGCCGCGGAGCCGGTCGCCTGCCCTATCGTGTGTCGACCCATCGGCCGACAGCCCAACCGGTTCGCCCATGACCCAAGCCACCCCGTCCCGCGCCACGCGCACCCTGCTCGCCCTGACCCTCGCCGCCGCCTTCGGCGGCTTCGCCGCCACCGCCCTGCGCGATGCGGTGGAGGCGCCGGCGTCCGCCATGCCGGCGCTGCCACCGGCCACGGTCGGCGCGCTGCCGACCGCGGTGGCCGGCGAACCGCTGCCGACGCTGGCGCCGATGCTGGCGCGCGTGACGCCGGCGGTGGTCAGCGTCCACACCAAGCAGCGCGTGCGGGTCAGCCCGTTCGGCAACGACCCGATGTTCCGGCGGATGTTCCCGGAGCTGACCCAGGACCGGATCAACGAATCGCTCGGCTCGGGGGTGATCGTCGACGCCACCCACGGCTACATCCTGACCAACCACCATGTCATCGAGGGCGCCGACGAGGTCTCGGTGACCCTGGCCGACGGCCGCACCCTGCCGGCCAACTTCGTCGGTTCCGACGCCGACACCGACATCGCGCTGATGCAGGTCAAGGCCAGCGGGCTGGATGCGGTGCCGCTGGCCACCGCCGACACGCTGCGCGTCGGCGACTTCGTGGTCGCGGTCGGCAATCCCTTTGGCATCGGTCAGACAGTGACCTCGGGCATCGTGTCCGCGGTCGGGCGCTCGGGCCTGCGCGGGCTGGGCTTCCAGAACTTCATCCAGACCGATGCCTCGATCAACCCGGGCAACTCCGGCGGTGCGCTGGTCAACCTCAACGGCGAACTGGTGGGCATCAACACCGCCAGCTTCAATCCGCGCGGCAGCATGGCCGGCAACATCGGCCTGAGCTTCGCCATCCCGACCGGCATCGCCCGCAACATCATGGACCAGCTGATCGCCAACGACGGCGTGGTCATCCGCGGCACGCTGGGCATCGAGACGCAGGACGTCACCGCCGAGCTGGCCACCGGCCTGGGCCTGAAGGACGCGCGCGGCGCCGTCGTCACCCGCGTGTTCCGCGACTCGGCCGCCGCCGCGGCGGGCCTGCGGGTCGGCGACGTGGTGCTCGCCGCCGATGGCCGGCGCATCGACGACCACGACGCGCTGCGCAACTTCGAGGGCCTGCAGTCGGTCGGGCAGAAGGTCGCGCTCGACATCAGCCGCGACGGCAAGCCGCTGCAGGTCACCGCGGCGCTTCGCGAGCAGCCGCGCAGCCTGGCCGGCGTCGACCTCGACGCGCGACTGGAGGGCGCGGTGTTCGCCGAACTGCCCGAACGCCTGCGCCAGGCGGGCGCCAATGGCGTCATGGTCGAGTCGGTCGAACGCGACAGCCGCGCCGCCGGCAATGGCCTGCGCAGCGGCGACGTGGTGGTGGCCGCCAACAGCGGCCAGTTCGACGACCTGCCCGGCTTCCGCGCCAGCTTCACACGGCCTCCGGCACAGTTGGTGCTCCGCATCGTGCGCGGCGGTCGTCCGTACAACGCGATGATGCGGTGATTCCGGGCCCACGCCCCGCCATTCGACGCTCCCCCAGAAGAGGAACACCCATGAGTCCCACCTCGACCGAATCGATGAAGTCCCACCTTGGCGAAGCCGGCACCCATGCCAAGGACGCCGCCAGCCACACCGCCGAAGCCGTCCGCGGCGCGACCGGCGCCGCGGCCGACGAACTGCGCCTGGGCAAGGCCAACGTCAAGGCCGACCTGGCCGACGGCGCCCTCGCCGGCCTCGCCGCCGCCGAGGAAATGGGCAGTGCCGCCAAGGAGCAGATGGATGCCTTGATGGACAAGAGCCGCGACCTGATCGACAGCGCCGCCGAGCTGGTGCGCGAGCGCCCGCTCGCCTCCTTCGGCGTGGCCTTCGCGGCGGGCTTCGTGATCGCCAAGCTCGCCCGCGGCAGCAAGTAAGCCTCGATGCAGCCCGTTCCCCCGAAGGCGACCCCACCGGTCGACAAGGGGCTGTCCGACGCCGAGCGCGAAGCGCTCAAGGCCGAGGTCCGTGCCCGCGAGGCGGCGCGACGCGCCCGCCTCAAGGCCGAGGCCGAGCGCCCCGACGACGACGGCCCCGAGCCGGACGTCGTGGAGGCGCTGCAGCAGCTCGGCGCGACCAGCAAGGCCGGCGCCAAGGCCGCGCTGGACGCGACCAAGGCCTTCCGCTCGCTGGTGTCGGCGGACTTCTCGCTGGCGCGCAGCGCGCTGGGGCGGACGCTGGCCTTCACCGGCGTGGCGATCGCCTTCGGCGCCTCGGCCTGGCTGCTGTTGATGGCCGCGCTGATCGCGGTGCTCAGCGGCCCCTTCGGCATGACGATCACCGGAGCCGTGCTGGTGACCGCGATCATGAGCTGCCTGGTGACCTGGTTCGCCGGCTGGCAGGCCATGCGCTATTTCGAGCACACGCGGATGCAGGCGACCCGGCGCCAGCTGGCGCGACTGGGCATCGGCGAGCTGGCCGACTTCATGCCCGAGATGGATTCGGCCCGCTCGGCCCGCCACAGCGCGCGCGACGAGCCCCCGGCCGGGCCCGACGGCAAGCCGCCGCGCGACGAGCGCGGCGTCGAAGTGACGCCCCCATGAGGCCGGCCCCGACGCGCCCGGCCCGCCAACGAGGCCCCGATACGCCATGAGTTTCGACAAGCTCATCAACAAGGTCCACCAGGCCGAGGATGCGGTCGAGGCCCACGAGCGCGCGCTGGGCGCCGACCTGCGCCAGTTCAAGCGCTCCTGGCGCGCGATGTGGACGCCCGGCCGGATCGTGATCGCCGGCATCGTCAGCGGCTTCGCGGTCGGCCGCAGCCAGCCCCTGCACATCGCCGCCAACAGCGGCAGCATGCTGCGGGTGATCTCCACCGTCTCGACCCTCTTCGCCGGCACCGGTGCGCGCCAGGCCGCCGACGAGGCCGAGGATGCCGCGGACATGGCCGCGCACGCCGCGGTGGCCGCGGACGACACGGCGCCGCCGACCGCCGGTCCATGAGCGGCCCCGCCGGCGACACCGCATCCCCCGGCGAAGGATTGCCCGAACCCGGCCCACTGGTGCCGGGCGACGCCGGCGCGCATCCGCCCCCGCGGCCGCGCTCCTCCGCGGCGATGGTGGTGGTGGCGACGCTCGGCGTCTGCGTCGTCCTGTGGGCGGCGCAGGGGCTGATCCTGCCGATCCTGCTGGCGATGTTCTTCGCCCTGGTCGGCAACCCGATCATCCGCGGCCTGCGCCGGCTCTGGGTGCCGCGCTTCCTGGCCGCCCTGCTCGTGCTGCTCGGCGGCCTGAGCTTCACCGGCCTGCTGGCCACCCAGCTGATGGAGCCGGCCTCGGAATGGATGCGCCAGGTGCCGCGCGAGATGCGCGAGCTCGCCCCCCGCCTGCGCGAGCTGTCCAAGCCGGTGCAGGACGCCAACGAGGTCGCGGTCAACATCGCCATGGCCGCCGGTGGCGAGGACGGCAAGCGCCCGGAGGTGGTCCGCACCGAGGTCAACGACCCTTACAAGTCCCTGACCGCAACCCCGAAGATGGTCGCCTCCGTGCTGGCTGTGGTGCTGTTGACGCTGTTCTTCATGGTCTACGGCGACGACCTGGTCCGCAACGCGCTGGCGCTGTTGCCCGGGCGGCAGCAGAAGAAGGTCACCGTGGAGATCCTCAACTCCATCGAGCGCGAGATATCGCGCTACGTGCTGACCATCAGCGTGATCAACGTGGTGGTCGGCCTGGTCTTCGCCGGGGTGCTCTACCTGCTCGAGGTGCCGCTGGCCGAAGCCCTGCTGTGGGGCACGATGGCGGCCCTGCTGAACTTCGCACCTTACGTGGGGCCCCTGATCGGCATGCTGGTGATGCTGCTGATGGGCTTCGTCGCCTTCGACGAACTGTGGCGCTCGCTTCTGCCGGCCGGCATCTACCTGGCCATCCACACGCTGGAAGGGCAGATCATCACCCCGATCATACTGGGCCAGCGCATGCGCCTCTCGCCGCTGGTGCTGATCCTGGCACTGATGCTGATGGGCTGGCTGTGGGGCATCATCGGCCTGCTGCTGGCCGTGCCGCTGCTGGTCTGCGTCAAGCTGGTGCTGGAGCGGATCGAGGGCATGGACGGCTGGGCCCGCCTGCTCGAGTAGGCCGGCCGAAGACGCGACGCCCGCCTCGGCGGAAGCCGCTGCCGGGGGTAGAATGGCGGCATGGCTTTCCGCGTCAGCGCGATCACCCTCGACCTCGACGACACCTTGTGGCCGTTCGCCCCGATCGGCGCACGCGTGGAACAGGTGCTCGACGACTGGCTGCGGCGCCACTGCCCGCGCACCGCCGAGCGCTACCCGATCCCGGCGATGCGACGGCTGCGCGAACAGGTCTTCGCCGAGCGTCCCGACCTGGCGCATGATTTCAGCCAGCTGCGCCGGTTGAGCCTGGTCCGCGCGATGGAGGAGGCCGGCGACGATCCCGCGCATGCCACGACCGCCTTCGACGTGTTCTACGCCGAGCGCAACCGCGTCGAGTTCTATGCCGACAGCGAGCCGGCGCTGGCGCGCCTGGCCGCGCGCGTGCCGGTGGCGGCGCTGAGCAACGGCAACGCCGACCTGGCGGTGATCGGCATCGACCACCACTTCGCCTTCCAGCTGGGTGCCCGCGAACACGGCGCCGCCAAGCCCGACGCCGGCCTGTTCCACGCTGCCTGCGGCCGCCTGGGCCTGGCGCCGGCACAGGTACTGCACGTCGGCGACGACATCGAACTCGACGTGCGCGGCGCCCAGCGCGCCGGGCTGCGCTCATGCTGGATCAACCGCGAGGGCGCGCCCTGGCCGCACCGCGAACGCCCCGACCTCGAATTCACCACCCTTGCCGCGCTGGCCGACTGGCTGGACGCGGCGCACGCCATGGAAACGAACGCCGCATGAGCCTGCCCGACGGTTTCACCACCACCGCCCACGACGCCACCCCGCTGTACGTGGTCACCCGCCTGGGCTACGTCGACTGGCGTACCCGCCAGCCGGCGCCGGTACGCGCCTGGCTGGACGCACAGGGCTTCGACGGCTCGCCCGGCACCGCGGTCACCCTGCCGACCCCGGACGGGGCGATCGCCGCCGGCCTGATCGGCGTCGAGGACCTGCTCGACCCCTATGCCTATGGACACGCGCCCTTCGCGCTGCCGGCCTGCCGCTGGGCGCTGGCGACCTCGCTCGACGACACCGAGCGCGCCGCGCTTGAGCTGGGTTGGGGCCTGGGCGCGTACCGCTTCAGCCGCTACAAGTCGCCGCTGCGCCCGGCGTCGCAACTGGTGGTGGACGAGGCCGCGAGCGAGACCCGCGACATCCTGCGCGCCTCGCTGCGCGTGCGCGACATGGTCAACACACCGACCGAGCACATGGGTCCGGACCAGATCGAGCAGCTCGCCCGCGAGATCGCCCAGGCCCACGGCGCCACCCTCGAGGTGGTCGCCGGCGATGACCTGCTCACGCGCAACTTCCCGGCCATCCACGCGGTCGGCCGCGCCAGCCACCGCGCGCCGCGCCTGATCGGGCTGCACTGGGGCAAGGACAGCGATCCCTGCGTGGCGATCGTCGGCAAGGGCGTGTGCTTCGACAGCGGCGGCCTGGACATCAAGCCCGCCGAAGGCATGCGCAACATGAAGAAGGACATGGGCGGGGCGGCGCACGCGCTCGCGCTCGCCGAACTGGTCATGGCCCGCAAGCTGCCGGTGCGCCTGAGCCTGCTGATCCCCGCGGTCGAGAACAGCATCGGGCCCGAGGCATTCCGCCCGGGCGAGGTGGTGTCCACGCGCAAGGGCATCATGGTCGAAATCGACAATACCGACGCCGAGGGCCGCGTGATCCTGGCCGACGCGCTCACCTATGCCGGCGAGCAGAACCCCGAACTGATCCTCGACTTCGCCACCCTCACCGGCGCGGCGCGCATCGCGTTGGGACCCGACCTGCCGGCGCTGTTCTGCAACGACGATGCGCTCGCCAACGATTGGCTGGCCGCCGGCGAGCGGCTGCGCGACCCGCTCTGGCGGATGCCGTTGTGGCGGCCGTACCTGCGCTACCTCACCAGCCAGGTGGCCGACATGGCCAACGCCGGCTCGAAGATGGCCGGCGCGGTCACCGCGGCCCTGTACCTGGAGCGCTTCATCCCCGAAGCGCGCCCCTGGGCCCACCTGGACGTCTATGCCTGGAGCGACACCGCGCGCCCGGGCCGGCCGCCGGGCGGCGAAGCCCTGGGCCTGCGCTCGGCCTTCGCGATGCTGAAGGACCGCTACCCGGCCTGAGCCGCGCCGGGGCTCACAGCAGCCCCTTCTGCCGCGCCAGCCGGAAGGCCTCGATGCGGTTGCCGACGCCGAGCTTGCCGATCGCCTCGGACAGGTAGTTGCGCACCGTGCCCTGGGACAGGTTGAGCTGGCGCGCGATCTCGGCGGTCGACTGGCCCTCGCCGGCCAGTCGCAGCACCTGGCGCTCGCGATCGTTGAGCGGGTCCGCCTCGCCCCAGGCTTCCAGCGCCAGCTCCGGATCGATGGCGCGGCCGCCGGCGTGCACCTTGCGCAAGGCTTCGGCCAGCTGCTCGGCCGGCGCGTCCTTGAGCAGGTAGCCGGTGACGCCGGCATCCAGCGCCCGCCGCAGGTAACCGGCGCGGGCGAAGGTGGTCACGATCACCACCCGCGTGGGCAGTTCGTGGCGCTGCACGCGCTGGGCCAGCTCCAGGCCGGTCAGCCCCGGCATCTCGATGTCGGTGACGAGCAGGTCGGGGGCATGCCGCTGCAGCGCCCGCCACGCGGCCTCGCCGTCGGCGACCGCCTCGACGACCTCGATGTCGGCCTCCAGGCCCAGCAGCGCGGACAGCGCGCCGCGCACCATCGCCTGGTCCTCGGCCAACAGCACGCGGATCATGGGCCGGCTCCTTCGTTCATCGGCGTGATCGCCTGTCGTATCGGGTCATGGCAGGAGGGTCCCTTCCTGTCCGTCGGCGGGCGGACCGGCGTCGGGGGGCAGCGGCAGCCGCACGTCCACGCGCGTGCCCTGGCCGCGACGACCCTCCACGCGCAGTTCGCCACCCAGCGCCTCGAGCCGTTCGCGCATGCCGCCCAGGCCATTGCCGGGGACGATGTCGCCGCCACGCCCATTGTCGCTCACCGACAGGCGCACGTCGGTGCCGTCCGCTTCCAGCAACACCTGGGCCTGGGTGGCCCGTGCGTGCCGCTGCAGGTTGGTGACCGCCTCGCGCAGGCACATCGCGAGCGCGACCTCGTGCGCCGCCGGCAACGGTGGCAGGTCGGCGTGATGGCGCAGGGTGATGCCGTCGGTTTCCAGCAGCAGTCGGGCGGACGCCAGCTCCGCCGCGATGCCGGCCGACCGGATCCCGGTCACCGCGCGACGGACCTGCGAAAGCGCCTCGCGCGCAACGCGACTGACCTCGTCGACCTCGTGGCGCGCGGCCGCCGGATCGCGCTCGAGCAGGCGCCCGGCGAGATCGGACTTGAGCGCAATCAGCGACAGCGTATGCCCCAGCAGGTCGTGCAGGTCGCGGCCGATGCGCTCGCGCTCGGCGGTGGCGGCCAGGCGCTTGACCTCCTCGTGGCTCAGGCGCAGCGCGGCCTGCTTGTGCTTGTCGCGGTAGTAGAAGTGATTGCCGAAGAACACCGACAGGCCGACCACGGCGGTGATCCCGAGGATGAACATCGGATAGCGCAGCAGGTGCAGCTCGAGGCCGTAGAGCGCCAGCATGGCGACGATCGCCAGCAGCTTGGCCGGCATGCCGGTCTGCCAGGCCGCGCTGAACGAGCAGGCATAGATCAGGTAGGTATTGGAAAAGCCGTTGGCCGGCATCAGGCCGAAGCCGAGCAGGGCGATCGCGAGCGTGCACGCGATGCGCCAGCCGCCGGAGGTGCGGTAGGTGGCGAAGTAAAGCGGCAGGAACAGCGCGATGCTCAGCAGGGTCGGCCAGAGCAGGCCATCGCGGCCGCCGTCGGGGATCCAGATGCTCGCGCGGAAGCCGAACACCACCGGCAGGAACAGGAACAGCAGGTAGCCCAGGCTGTAGATCGGCATCCAGCCCAGGTCGAAATGGTCGGTCAGCAGCGCACGGCGCGCGCGCAGCAGGGCCTGCATCATTCGATTGGATTGCCACCGAGCCATCCTCGTCTCCATGTCCGTCCCCGGCGCCGCCGCCCCGCTCACGCCTCGCGCGCCAGGCGCCGCAGCGCGAGCAGCGCGAAGACCGCGGTGAAGGCCAGCAGCACGCCGACGTGCATCGCGACGGGTTTGCCTTCGCCCTGCCCGAGCACGCGCAGCGCGACCTGCGACAGATGATACGACGGCCATGCCGGCGCCATCCGCGCGACGAGGTCGGGCAGCATCGACAAGGGCATCCACAGGCCCGAGAGGAACGCCATCGGCAGGTACACGATGTTCACCACCGCCGGCGCCCCGTCGCCGCCGACACGGCTGCCGATCCACAGCCCGATCGCGCAGAAGGGCAGCACGCCGAGCACGTTGATGCCCACCAGCGACAGCCACTGCCAGGCCTGCAGCTGCACGCCGCCGACAGTGGCGGCGAGCAGGGCCAGCGACAGCGAGCAGACCGTGGCGAACACTGCGGCGGAGACCATCTTCGCGCCGACATACGCGCCCGGCGGCATCGGCAGCGCGCGCTTGAGCGTCAGCAGGCCGCGCTGCCGGTCCACGGCGACGTTGACGCCGAAACCGAACAGGCCCACGCCCATCACGCCGAACACGCCGTAGGTGGCCAGCAGGTAGGCCGCGACCTCCGGCCGGCTACCGCCCTTCGCCGCCAGGACCACGCCGAACAGCAGGTAGAACAGCGGCGGGAACAGCAGCGTGGGCAGGGCGAACGACGGCGTGCGCAGGACGCGCAACAGCTCGCAGCGTGCCTCCAGGCGCCAGGGCCGGAAACGCGAGGATCGGCTGGGGACGAGGGTGTGCGACAGGCTGTCCATCATGCGGCCTCCGGGACGGGGCGGGCATCGTCGCCCGCGGTGATGGCGAGGAAGGCATCGGCCAGTCCGGCACGCTGCACTTCCAGTTCCGACAGCGCGGCATCCTCCTCCAGGAGGCGGCGGACAACCGGTTCGGCGTGTTCGGCCACGATCTCCAGCCAGGCCTCGTTGCGCGCGGCGTGGCTGACGCCGGGCCACTGACGCACGCCCGCCGCCGACAGCGCCGACAGGCAACGGATCCGCCGTTGCGCGACGCGGGCACGCATGTCCTGCACGCTGCCTTCGGCGATCAGCCGGCCGCGGTCGATCACCGCGACATGGTCGGCCAGCGCCTCGGCTTCCTCGAGGTAGTGCGTGGTCAGCAGGATCGCGCAGCCGGTGCCCAGCAGGCCGCGGATGGCTTTCCACATGCCCTGGCGGGCCTCGATGTCGAGACCGGTGGTGGGCTCGTCCAGGAACAGCAGCTCCGGCCGGCCGCAGATCGCCAGCGCGAACTGCACGCGCCGCTGCTGACCGCCCGAGAGCTGGCCGTAGCGGCGCTCCATCAACTCTCCCAGCCCGGCCATCGCGATGCAGTCGGCGACGCTGCGCGGATCCGGATAGTAGCTGCGCGTCAGCGCCAGCAGCTCGCGCACCTTGAGGACTTCCTGGATGCCCGCGCTCTGCAGCATCACGCCGACCCGCCGTCGCGTCGCGAGCAGCCGCGGCGATTGCCCGAACACCTCGACGCTGCCCGCGTCGGCGGTTTGCAGGCCCAGCAACAGGCCGATCGCCGTGGTCTTGCCGGCACCGTTGGGACCCAGCAGGGCGGTCAGGCGGCCGCGCCGCAAGGAGAGGTCGATGCCGTCGAGGGCGCGCAGCGCTCCGTATTGCTTCACCGCGGCCGAAAGCCGCGCGGCGGGAGGATCGGTCATGCTCATGCTCGGTGCCTTCCAGTGGGACTGCGGCCACGATAGGCAGGCCGCGACACGGGGGGCAGTGGCGGCTGCCATGTGCTGCGCATGACAGCTGTCAGGTCGCCGCCGGCACCGGGTGTCAGCAGCATCGCCGTCGCGGCTTGGCCGCGGCGGGCGGAGGCTTCACAATCGGTGGACGACTTCACGACAGGATTCGACATGAAGTTCCGCCCGGCGCGCGCCCGGATCGCGCACCCTGCCCCGAGGCCCTTGCTGCCGCTGCTCGCCTGCGGCCTGGCCGCCGCGCTCGCCGCGGCCTGCAGCCATGCCCCCCACTCGCCCACCGGCACCGGGCTCTACCAGGCCTGGGACGTGGTCGGGGATGGCGTGTTCACCGCAGGCGTCGAAGGCCCCGCGGTAGGACCCGACGGTGCGCTCCACGCCGTCGGCTTCGGTCGCGACGGCACCGTCGGACGCGTGGTCGTCGACGCCGATGGACGCGGTCGCGCCTCCCTGTTCGCCACGCTGCCCACGGGCAGCATCGGCAACGGCATCCGCTTCGATGACGACGGCCACCTGCTGGTGGCCGACTATGCCGGCCACCAGGTCCTGCGCCTGTCGCCCGATGGAGGCGACATGACGACCTACGCCGCGCTGCCCGGCGCGCACCAGCCCAACGACATCGCCCGCGCGCCGGACGGCACGCTCTATGCCAGCGACCCTGACTGGGCCAGCGGCAGCGGCCAGCTGTGGCAGGTCCGGACCGACGGCAGCGTGCGCCGGCTGGAGTCGGGCATGGGCACGACCAACGGCATCGAAGTCAGCCCGGACGGGCGCCGGCTCTATGTCAACTAGAGCGTGCAGCGGAAGGTCTGGGCATACGACATCGAGGCCGACGGCGGCGTCTCTGGAAAGCGGCTGCTGCTGGCCTTTCCCGACCATGGCCTGGACGGCATGCGCTCCGACGTCGAAGGCAACCTCTACATCGCCCGTTACGACGCCGGGACGGTGGCGGTGGTGTCGCCCGACGGCCGCCTGCTGCGCGAGGTCGCGCTGCGCGGACGCAAGCCGACCAATGTCGCCTTCGGTGGCGTCGATGGACGCACCGTCTTCGTCACCCTGCAGGACCGCGGCGCCATCGAGGCCTTCCGCAATGCCCTGCCCGGACGCGAATGGGGGCCGCTGCGATGAAGGCGCTGCCTCGCGCTACCCTGAGCTTCGACACGGCAAGCGCATGACAGCTGTCACTTGGCGCGACGCGACGTGGCGGCGATGCTGGCGCCACCCTCGAGGGGATGCCGGTGTCGCCGCCGGGCTGCCTGCCCGCGTGCCGGTCACATCCACCCCTTCCTTCCGTCTGGACACTCGATGAGCACTTCCGCCGACCTGCTGAAAGAACTCCGTATCGACCGCAACGCGTCGCCGCCGCCGACCGGGCGCGGGCCCTTGTTCGCGGCCATCGCGGTCGCGGTCGTGCTGGCGCTCGGCATCCTGGGCTGGCTGCTGCTGGGTCGCGGCGGCTCGACCGAAGTGCGCACCGCCACCGCGGTCGCGATCGGCGGCGCCGGGAACGGCAGCGCATCGGTACTGGACGCAACCGGCTATGTGGTCGCGCGCCGGATCGCGACCGTCTCGGCCAAGATCACCGGCCGCGTGCGCGAAGTGCTGATCGAGGAAGGGCAGTCGGTCGAGGCCGGCGATGTCATGGCCACCCTCGACCCGGTCGACGCCAATGCGCAGCAATCGCTGGCGCAGGCGCAGCTCGCCGCGGCGCACAGCCAGGCGAGCAGCATCCAGGCCCAGCTCAAGGAGGCCGAGTCCAACGCCACCCGGCTGGCCACCCTGGCCCGGCAGCAGCTGGTGTCCAAGTCGCAGTACGACCAGGCGATCGCCCAGCGCGACGCCCTGCGCGCGCAGCTGGTGACGGCGCAGCGCACCGCCGCGGTCGCCGCCGACCAGCTCGACATCGCCGAGATCGGCGTGGACAACACCATCGTGCGCGCGCCGTTCGCGGGCGTGGTGATCGCCAAGGCCGCGCAGCCGGGCGAGATCATCTCGCCGCTGTCGGCCGGTGGCGGCTACACCCGCACCGGCATCGGCACCATCGTCGACATGGATTCGCTCGAGGTCGAAGTCGACGTCGGCGAAGCCTTCATCGGCCGGGTCAAGCCCAGGATGCCGGTCGAGGCCACGCTCAACGCCTACCCGGACTGGAAGATCCCCGCCGAGGTGATCGCCATCATCCCGGCCGCCGACCGCGGCAAGGCGACGGTGAAGGTCCGCATCGGCTTCAAGGAGAAGGACCCGCGCATCGTCCCGGACATGGGCGTGCGCGTGAGCTTCCTGGAACAGGCCGCGCCCGAGCAGGCCGACGCGCCGCCGCCCGGCGTGCTGGTGCCCGCCAGCGCGGTGGTGGAACGCGACGACGCCCAGCTCGCCTTCGTCGTCGTCGACGGCAAGGTCGCCGCGCGCACGGTGCGCGTGGGGCGCACGCTGGGCGAGGACCTGGAGGTCACCGACGGCCTGGCCGGGGGCGACGTCGTGGTGCTGTCGCCGCCGGCGGAACTCGCCAACGGCGACGCGGTGGAAGTAAAGGAGGACGACGGGTCGAATTCCTGACCCTTCGTTCGTCGACAGCAACAGCCGCCGCCAGTCCACCGCGCGGCGCGCAAGACAGGCCGGGGCGACGGACCCGGTTCGATCCGACACCATGCGCCGGGGACGTCGCCCCGACGGCAACGAGGCAAACGCCATGACGTCACTGGTATCCATCCGCGATCTCACCAAGACCTACCAGCGCGGCCCGGAGAAGATCGAGGTCCTGCACGGCATCAACCTGGAGATCCCGACCGGCGACTTCGTGTCGCTGATGGGCCCCTCCGGCTCGGGCAAGACCACCCTGCTCAACCTGATCGGCGGCCTGGACACGCCCAGCGGCGGCGAGATCGAGATCGAGGGCCAGCGCATCGACCGCATGAGCGCCGGCCAGCTCTCGCACTGGCGCAGCCAGAACGTCGGTTTCGTGTTCCAGTTCTACAACCTGATGCCGACGCTGACCGCGCAGAAGAACGTGGAGCTGCCGTTGCTGCTGGCCCCGCTCAGCGCCGCCGACCGCCGGCGCCGGGCCGAGATCGCCCTGCAGCTGGTCGGCCTGCCCGAGCGCGGCAAGCACAAGCCCAACGAACTGTCGGGCGGCCAGCAGCAGCGCGTGGCGATCGCGCGCGCGATCGTGTCCGACCCCAAGCTGCTGATCTGCGACGAGCCCACCGGCGACCTCGACCGGAAGTCGGCCGAGGAGATCCTGGCGCTGCTGCAGTCGCTCAACCGCGACCACGGCAAGACCATCGTCATGGTGACCCACGATCCCAAGGCGGCCGAGCACGCCACGCACAGCCTGCACCTGGACAAGGGCACCCTCGTCGAACAGGTCCGCCACGTCGCCTGAGCCCGGGACACCACGATGCGTCGACGCCGCTGACGCGCCACCGGTGCCTGCGGCGACGACCGGAAGAGGATTGGGAACATGAAATACCTGCACCTGATTTGGGCCGCGCTGTTCCGCAGCAAGACCCGCACCGTGCTCACGCTGCTGTCGGTGATCGTCGCGTTCATGCTGTTCGGCATGCTCGACTCGGTCCGCGCCGCCTTCAACGCGGGCAGCAACGTCGCCGGCTACGACCGCCTGGTGGTCGCCTCGCGCCTGTCGATCACCCAGATGCTGCCGATGCGCCTGGAACCGCAGATCAAGGCCGTGCCTGGCGTGCGCAAGGCGGTGCACGCGGCCTGGTTCGGCGGCATCTACCAGGACCAGCGCAACTTCTTCCCGAACATGTCGGTGGGCCCGGGCTTTTTCGACATCTATCCCGAGTACGAGATCAGCCCGGCGCAGCTCAAGGCCTTCGAGACCACGCGCAACGGCGCGGTGGTCGGCGCGGCCCTGGCCGAGAAATACGGCTGGAAGATCGGCGACATCATCCCGCTGCAAGCCACGATCTTCCCCACCCAGGGCAGCAACAACTGGGAGTTCAAGCTCGTCGGCATCTACCGCCTGAAGGACTCCAAGCGCAAGGGCGAGGAAAGCGCACTGTATTTCCGCTGGGACTACTTCAACGAGGCCAACGATTACGTCAAGGACCGCGCCGGCTGGTGGATGGTGCAGCTCGACGACCCCGACCGGGCCGACCAGGTGGCGCAGGCGATCGACAAGATCAGCGAGAACTCCGACCACGAGACCAAGACCCAGACCGAGCAGGCGTTCAACCAGGCCTTCGTCAAGCAGTTCGCCGACATCGGCCTGATCGTCAGCGCGATCATGGGCGCGGTCTTCTTCACCCTGCTGCTGCTGACCGGCAACACCATGGCGCAGGCCGTGCGCGAGCGCATCCCCGAGCTCGCGGTGCTCAAGACCATCGGCTTCACCGACCGCAGCGTGCTGTTGCTGGTGCTCGCCGAGTCGGTGCTGTTGCTGGTGCTGGGCGGGACCATCGGCCTGCTGATCGCGGCAGTCATGATCCCCGCGCTCAGCGCCATGAGCGGCGGCATGATCCTGCTGCAGACCGTGCCCGCGGCCACCTGGGCGCTCGGCCTGGGCCTGATGGCGGCCTTCGGCCTGCTGGTGGGCCTGCTGCCGGCGCTGCGCGCCATGCGCCTGAACATCGTCGATGCACTGGCGGGGCGCTGAGCATGTCCGCCGCGTCGAAGCCCGGCACCGTCCACGACGACCGCGCACGGCATCGCGCGGCCTCACCTGATTCGAGGATCCACGCATGAACCGCATTAAGAAATGGCTGGGCAACCTCGGCGTCATCATCGCCCTGCTCGTGGGCCTGGTGGCCTGGACAATGCTGCCCTGGCAGGGCGTGCTCGCCCTCGCGGTGCTGGCGGCGCTCTGGCTGTCGTTCACCCGCAGCGGGCGCCTCGCGCTCGCCGCGACCCGGATTGGCATCGCCAGCCTGCCCGACCGCTGGGGCGCCTCGTCGGTGATCGTGGTCGGCATCGCCGGCGTGGTCGGCGTGCTGGTGGCGATGCTGGCGATGGGCGCGGGCTTCCAGAAGACGCTCAACCAGACCGGTCGCGACGACACCGCGATCATCCTGCGCGGCGGCTCGCAGGCCGAGACCAACTCGACCATCGCCCGCGAGCAGGTGCCCTTGATCTCCAGCCTCGCCGGTATCGCCCTCGACGCGGACGGCAGACCGCTGGTCTCGCCCGAGCTGTCGCAGGTGGTCAACATGGTCACCCGTTCCGACGGCACCGACGCCAACGCGCAGCTGCGCGGCGTCGGCGACGCGGGCTGGGCGATCCGGCCGCAGCTGAAGATCGTAGAGGGCCGTCGCTTCGAGCCGGGCAAGCGCGAACTGGTCGTCGGCCAGGGCGCACAGTCCCAGTACGTGGGCCTGGAGGTCGGCAAGACCATCGAACTGGCCAATCAGGACTGGACGGTGGTCGGCCGATTCGCATCCGGGGATTCGCACGATTCGGAGCTGTGGGCCGACGCGCAGACCCTGTCCTCCACCTACCAGCGCACCTCCTACCAGTCGGTGACGGTGCGCCTGGAGAACGCCAAGGCGCTGACCGCGTTCAAGGCGGCGATGGCGGCCGACCCGAGGCTCAAGCTCGATGTGCTCAGCACCAAGGACTACTACAGCAAGCAGTCCGAGGGCCTGACCAAGCTGATCGACATCCTCGGCAAGGTCATCGGCACGATCATGGCGATCGGCGCGGTATTCGGTGCGCTCAACACCATGTACGCCGCCGTCGCCGGCCGCGCGCGGGAGATCGCGACGATGCGCGCGATCGGTTTCCGCGGCCTGCCGGTCGTCGTCGCGGTGATGCTGGAGACCATGCTGCTGGCGCTGCTGGGCGGCCTGCTGGGCGGCCTGCTTGCGTGGCTCATCTTCAACAACTACAGCGTGTCGACCTTGAGCGGCAACTTCAGCCAGGTGATGTTCAAGTTCAACGTCTCCCCCGAGCTGCTGTGGAGCGGACTGAAGTGGGCCCTGGGCATCGGCTTGGTCGGCGGCCTGTTCCCATCGCTGCGCGCCGCCCGCCTGCCGGTCACCGAGGCCCTGCGCTCGGCGTGAGGCCTGCCTTCCGCGCCCCGCTGTTGAGGCGAGTCGCGTCCTGCGCTGCCTGCGCGTTCGTCCTGTCGACCAGTGGATGCATGTCCCTGGCCGACAGGATCGCCACGCCTTCGCCCCTGCTGGCGCTGCCGATACCGCCGTCGGGACGCGCCACCCTGGCATCCATGGGCATCGACGAAGGCGAGGCATGGACGGCGGAAGGCGTGCGCATCCACTACCTCGTGGTCCCGGCGGTCGCCTTCAACGTCGATGCGCAATTCCGGCGCGAGGTCGACGCGTATTCGCTTCGCTGGAACCTGTCCGTGGCACCGGAGGATGAGCCGCCACCGTCCACGCGGGGCACGATCGTTTACCTGCATGGCTGGGGCAGCGACGGCGCGATGATGCTGCCGTGGGCGACCGCCCTCGCCCGCCAGGGGTATCGCGGCATCCTGCCCGACCTGCGCCACCATGGCCGTTCGGACGAGGCGCCACCGGGTTTCGGGCCGCGCGAAGCAGGCGACATCCTGCAGCTCTTGCCCGGCTGGCGGCAGGAGGGCCTGGTCGAAGGGCCCGTCTACCTGTTCGGGTTGTCGTACGGCGCCGCCACCGCGATCTTCATGGCCGCCCAGGCCGACGAAGCCGGCACCGGGCAGCCCACCGCGCTCGTCGCGGTCGCACCGTTCGACAACGCCGCCACCGCGATAGAGCGCTTCGCGGGGGAAATGCTCGATGGCGATGCCTTGCCCTGGTTCGCCCCCCGCCATGTCATGGACGAACTCCCGGACGCGATCGTCGAAGCCGGCCGGAAGCTGGATGTCGACCTCGCATCCATCGACGTCGGCCAGGCCGCAGCGGCGACATCGACGTGCATGCTGCTGGTCCACGGCGGCCGGGACCGGCTCGTACCCGCCGACAGCACCCAGCGCATCGCGGATGCCGCCCCCCATGCGCGGCAGGTGACGCTTCCCTTTGAGAACCACATGACGGCGGGATTGCGTTTCGACTGGCTGGCCACGCCCCTCGGCGACTGGCTGCAGGGGGTCGCCGACACGGGCGGATGCCCGGCGATCGACCTGCCGCCCGATCCGGCCGACTGAGACGCACGACGAGCCCCCCTCAAGAGACGCGGCTTCGTCCGGCGCAATACGCTGCGCATGATGCACCGCGCAAGGTGGCGATTTGAGCACGCCTGGCTTTCAACGCGCCGCCGCGCGGGAGGCCCGCTTCGCAGGATGGGTTGCGCGAAGCAAAACCCATCCTGCGTCGTATCCGCCAGCGGCGATGGTGGGTATCGCCTTCGGCTCGGCCCACCCTACGGCGACGCTACGCGTCGTATTGCCGTTGCCGTTGCCGTTGCCGTTGCCGTTGATCTTGATCTTGCGACTTTGAGGCCGCCGAGCACCGCAGGCCGTGGCGGCCGGAGAGGCGCCCTTGTCTGAGCGCAGCGAGTTTGGGCGCCGTGCCGCCACGGCCGAGGCGCACAGGGGACCGGTGCGGCAAAGCCGCACCGGCGGACGATGGAGCCGGCGGTTTTGGTTCCTTTTGACAAGACAAAAGGGACTCGCACGCGCAGCGGGCGAAAGCCTTTGACGTTGTCCTCATAGCCGGGCCCCGGGTGCGCTTCGCTCACCCGGGCTACGTGGACGGCAACTTCGTAGGATGGGTTGCGCGAAGCAACGCCAATCCTGCGTCCACGCGTTGCGGTTGCCGGCGACGGTGGGCTTCGCCTTCGGCTCTACCCACCCTACAGCGACGCTACGCGTCGTATTGCCGTTGCCGTTGCCGTTGCCGTTGCCGTTGATCTTGATCTTGATCTTGCGACTTTGAGGCCGCCGAGCACCGCAGGCCGTGGCGGCCGGAGAGGCGCCCTTGTCTGAGCGCAGCGAGTTTGGGCGCCGTGCCGCTGCGGCCGAGGCGCACAGGGGACCGGTGCGGCAAAGCCGCACCGGCGGACGATGGAGCCGGCGGTTTTGGTTCCTTTTGACAAGACAAAAGGAACCCGCCCACAGGGCGGAAGCCTTTGACCTCTCCGTGGGTTCCGATCGAGCACCGTAGGATGGGTTGCGCGAAGCAACGCCAATCCTGCGTCCACGCGTTGCGGTTGCCGGCGACGGTGGGTTTCGCCTTCGGCTCTACCCACCCTACGGCGACGCTACGCGTCGTATTGCCGTTGCCGTTGCCGTTGCCGTTGCCGTTGATCTTGATCTTGATCTTGCGACTTTGAGGCCGCCGAGCACCGCAGGCCGTGGCGGCCGGAGAGGCGCCCTTGTCTGAGCGCAGCGAGTTTGGGCGCCGTGCCGCCACGGCCGAGGCGCACAGGGGACCGGTGCGGCAAAGCCGCACCGGCGGCCGATGGAGCCGGCGGTTCTGGTTCCTTTTGACAAGACAAAAGAGACCGCCCACAGGGCGGAAGCCTTCGACCTTTCCGTGGGTTCCGATCAAGCACCGTAGGATGGGTTGCGCGAGGCAAAGCCAATCCTGCGTCCATGTGTCGCGGTTGCCGGCGACGGTGGGTTTCGCCTTCGGCTCTACCCACCCTACAGCGAGGTCGCGACCGACCTCCGACCTCCGGCATTCCCCATTCCCCATTCCCCATTCCCCATTCCCCATTCCCCATTCCCCATTCCCCAATCACCCATCACCCATCACCCATCACCCATCACCCATCACCCATCACCCATCACCCATCACCCATCACCCATCACCAAAGAAAAAGGGACGGCCAGGCCGTCCCTTTTTCGTACCCTTCGCTACCGGGCGATCAGTCCGCCCAGTGCCCCGGCTTGTTCGCGGTCGGCAGGACCTGGGCCGAGAGCTGCTTGTCCGCGTCGAGCAGGCGGATCGCATCGGCGAGGATCGCGGCGGACTCGCGCAACAGCGGGTCGGGACGGTCCTCGGCCAGCTTCTCGCGCTCGGCGTCCTTGACGATGTCGCGCTCGTTGGCCGACAGGCCGTCGTCGGTGACGTCGGCCAGCGGGTCCAGGGCCAGGCCGAGGGCCTTGCGCTCTTCCTGGCGTGCCTTGCGCTTGGCCTGCTCGCGGTCGCGCTCGGCGCGCCGCTCGGCCTCGTTGAGCGTGATCGAGGTCTTCTCGCTTTCCGCGCGGTACTGGGCGACGTCGTCGGCCCACCACTGGAACTCCTTGTCGCGGGCGATGCGATTCTCGTGCAGCGCCTCGAGCTTGGGCAGCAGCGGGGCGAAGTTGCCGTAGCGCACGTGCGGCACGGCCGAGATCTTGGTCCACGGCAATGCGTTGTCGTAGGTGCTCTCGCCGAACTCGGTCGCATCGACCGACGCCGGGAAGGCGATGTCGGGCACCACGCCCTTGTTCTGCGTGGAGCCGCCGCTGACGCGGAAGAACTGGGCGATGGTCAGCTTCACCTGGCCGAAGCGCGGCGTCTCGTTGGCCGGCCAGCGGTCCAGGTCGATCAGGTTCTGCACGGTGCCCTTGCCGAAGGTGGTCTCGCCGATGACGAGGCCGCGGCCGTAGTCCTGGATCGCGCCGGCGAAGATCTCCGACGCCGAGGCCGAACCGCGGTTGATCAGCACGGCCAGCGGGCCTTCCCAGGCGATGCCGCTGTCCTCGTCGCCGTTGACGACGACCCGGCCGCCGGACTCGCGCACCTGCACGACCGGGCCGCGGTCGATGAACAGGCCAGTCAGCTCGATCGCCTCGTTGAGCGAACCGCCGCCGTTGTTGCGCAGGTCCAGGACCACGCCGTCCACGTCCTTGCCCTGCAGCTCCTTGAGCAGGCGGGCGACGTCGCGGGTGGCGGAAGCGTAGTCGTTGGCGTTGCGGCGACGACCCTCGAAGTCCTGGTAGAAGCCGGGCAGCTCGATCACGCCGACGCGCTGCGCCGGGGTGCCGTCGGTGGCCGGGATGGTGATGACCTTGGACTTCGCGGCCTGGTCCTCCAGCCGCACCTTGTCGCGCACCAGCACCACTCGGCTGGGCGGCGAATCCAGGCCCATCTCGACCGGGATCACGTCCAGGCGCACCTTGCTGCCCTTGTTGCCGCGGATCTTGGCGACGACGTCGTCGATGCGCCAGCCGACCACGTCCTCCATCGGCCCGCTCTCGCCCTGGCCGACGGCGACGATGCGGTCGCCGGGGTTGAGCTTGCCCGACTTGCCGGCCGGGCCGCCGGCGACGATCTCGCGGATGGCGACGACGTCGTCCTGCTTCTGCAGCACGGCGCCGATGCCCTCCAGCGAGAGCGACATCGACAGGTTGAAATTGTCGGCCGAACGCGGCGTCAGGTAGTCGGTGTGCGGATCGATCGCGTTGGCGTAGCTGTTGAGGAAGGTCTGGAAGACGTCCTCGCCCTTGAGCTCGGCGATGCCCTTGGCCAGGTTCTCGTAGCGCTTGTCGAGCGTCTTGCGGATGTCCTCGGGCTTCTTGCCGGCCATCTTCAGGCGCAGCCAGTCGTTGCGCACCGACTGGGTCCAGAGGCTGTCGAGCTCGGCGGTGTCGGCGGCCCAGGCCGCGTCCTCGCGATCGTATTCGTAGCGGTCGTTGCCGGTGAACTGGAAGACGTCCTTGGTCAGCAGCGCGCGCGCGAAGGCGACGCGTTCGTTGACGCGCTTGCGGTAGGTGCTGAACATCGCGTAGGCCGGATCGAGGTCGCCGCTCTTGAGCGCGTCGTCGAGGCGCAGCTTCCAGGCGTCGAAACGGGCGATGTCGGTCGCGGTGAAGAACTGCTTGCCGCCGTCCAGCGACTCCAGGTAGCGGTCGTACATGTCCGCCGACAAGGCGTCGTCCAGCGGCTTGGGCCGATAGGCGTAGCGGCTGTCCGACAGCAGGGTGTAGACGTGGCGGGCCGCGGTGACCTGGTCCTGCGTCGCCGACGTGGGCAGCGCCGCGCCCGGGGTCACGGCTGCCAGGGCCGGGGTACCGCCGTCGTCGGCCAGCGCGGACTGCGCCAGCGGGGCGGCGAGGAGCAAAGCGAGCAACAGGGGATTCTTGGGATTCATCGCGGACACTTCGCGGCCGTCACCGGCCTGATCTTTGGTGCGGGGGAATCGACGCCGTGCATTCCGCCAGTACGCGTCGATACGTACAGACTCGTACAGGCTACGACCGTTTCACAGTGCCTAAAGTTGCAGGCCCTGTCACGCGATGAACGGCGGGACGGCGCCCGGGGCCGACGCACGGTTCAGGTTGATGACCCGGCCGGCACGACCCTGCCAACGCAGGCGCCCACGCCCGGAGGCCACCGTTCCGCCCCGTGCCACCGCATCTTCCCCGCCACGGGGGAAGCACCGGGTGAAGGCGCGATCGGCGCTCAGGCGGCGACGCCCGCCTCCATCGCCGAACGGTCTGCGTGGTACGAGGAGCGCACCAGCGGGCCCGAGGCGACGTGGCTGAAACCCAGGGACAGGCCGTACTCCTCCAGCGCCTTGAACTCCTCCGGCGTCCAGTAGCGCATCACCGGATGGTGGTGCGCGCTGGGCTGCAGGTACTGGCCGATGGTGATCATGTCGACGTCGTGCGCGCGCAGGTCGCGCAGGGTCGCCTGCACCTGCTCCATCGTCTCGCCCAGGCCGAGCATGATCCCGGACTTGGTGACGACGCCGGGGTGCTGGGCCTTGAACTTCTGCAGCAGGGTCATCGACCACTGGTAATCCGCGCCCGGACGCACGTTGCGATAGAGGTCCGGGACGGTCTCGACGTTGTGGTTGAACACGTCCGGCGGGTTCGTGGCCAGGATCTCCAGCGCGCGCTCCATCCGGCCGCGGCCGCGGAAGTCGGGGGTGAGGATCTCGATGCGGGTCCCCGGCGCCTTGTCGCGGATGGCCGCGATGCAGTCGACGAAATGCTGGGCACCGCCGTCGCGCAGGTCGTCACGGTCCACGCTGGTCACCACCACGTAGCGCAGGCCCATGTCGGCGACGGTTTCGGCCAGGTGCGCCGGCTCGCCCGGGTCCGGCGGCTTCGGACGGCCGTGGGCGACATCGCAGAACGAGCAGCGGCGCGTGCAGACCTCGCCAAGGATCATGAACGTGGCGGTACCGTGGCCGAAGCACTCGTGGATGTTCGGGCAGCTGGCTTCTTCGCAGACGGTCACCAGGCGGTTTTCGCGCAGCTTCTCCTTGAGCTTCTGCACGGCATTGCCCGATGGGATGCGCACGCGGATCCAGGACGGCTTGCGCAGCACCGGCACGTCCTGGAACTGGACCGGTGAGCGGGCGATCTTGTCCCCGGCCACCTGCTTCACGCCCGCCTGCAAAGGGGCGGGGGCGGTGCTGTCGCCGCTCACGACCGCGAGCGGGATGGTCTTGCTGGCATCTTGGGTCATCGTGGACGGGCCTGGCCGGATCTGGGGCCTCCCCCGGCCACGGGGAAGGCTGGAAAATGGGGACGGGACCGGCGTCGCGGGCGCTGCCGCCGCGCATGCCGGCTCCCTACGCTGCGTGGGTCCCGGGAATGGAGGGGACGCGCGCCGGCGCGGTCTCGACCTGCAGCCCGAACAGGCGCGCCAGGTGCTCGACGAGCACCGGCTTGACCGGTTCGAGCCCGGAAGGCCCGCCCAAGTCTACCACCGAGGTCACCTGCAACCCCGCGAAACCGCAGGGATTGATGCGCTGGAAGGGCGCCAGGTCCATGGCGATGTTGAACGCCAGGCCGTGGAAGGTGCAGCCATGCCGCACCCGGATGCCGAGTGCACCGATCTTGGCGTCGCCCACGTAGACGCCCGGGGCGCCCTCGCGGCGGACCGCTTCGATGTTCCAGTCGGCCAGGGTGTCGATCATGGCCTGTTCCACGCGGCAGACGTACTCCTTAACCCCGACCCTGAGCCGGCGCAGGTCCAGCAGGGGGTAGAGCACGATCTGGCCGGGGCCGTGGTAGGTGACCTGGCCGCCGCGGTCGACGTGGATGACCGGGATGTCGCCGGCGGCGAGCACGTGCTCGGGCTTGCCCGCCTGGCCGAGGGTGAACACCGGGTCGTGCTCGACCAGCCACAGTTCGTCCGGTGTATCGGCCGTGCGCGCGTCGGTGAAGGCCTGCATCGCGCGCCAGACCGGCTCGTAGGGCTGCCTGCCGAGGTCGCGCAGCCGCGCCGCCGGCAGCACCGGCGAGGCCTCGTCGACCGCTTGCGCGGTGTGGCAGGTCACAGCGTCCACTTCACCTCGGGATGGTCGCGCAGCACCTGGTGGGCCAGGTCGTACTGGGCACGGTCCTCGGCCTTGAAGCGGATGCGGACCGAGACGTACTTGCCGTTGGAGGAGTGCTTCCACTGGATCGATTCGCTCTCGACCTCGATGCCGGCGTCGATCAGGCGCTGCGGCAGCTCGCGTTCCAGGCCGGCGGTCGCCGGGCCCATCGCGCTGAGCTCGAAATGGCCGGGGAACTGGAAGCCGTGCTCGGGGTTGTCGGATGTGATGTCCATGCCCCGATTATGGGTCCGCCACCGGGCGAACCCAAGGTCCGGCGGTCGCCGGGGAATGCCAAGGCCCATGCCGCCCCATGCCCGGGCCCCGGCTGCGCTCGGCTTGCCTGGGCTACGGTTCTGGCGACCGGGCGTTCGCAGCCACGCGAGCCGGATCCGCAGGGTGCAATAGGCGGAGCGCTTTGCACCTCGCGAGGCGGCGCTTCGAGCAAGGTGGGCTTTCGGGGCCCCGGGTGCGCCTCGCTTACCCGGGCTACGTGGACGTTGCCGTTGCCGTTGACCTTGATCTTGATCTTGATCTTGATCTTGATCTTGATCTTGATCTTGATCTTGATCTTCGCGACTTTGAGGCCGCCGAGCACCGCAGGGCGTGGCGGCCGGAGAGGCGCCCTTGTTTGAGCGAAGCGAGTTTGGGCGCCGTGCCGCCATGACCGAGGCGCGCAGGGGACCGGTGCGGCGAAGCCGGACCGGCGGCCGATGGAGCCGGGGGTTTTGGTTCCTTTTGACAAGACAAAAGGGACCCGCCCAAAGGGCGGAAGCCTTTGATCTTTCCGCGGGTTCCGATCGAGCACCGTAGGATGGGTAGCGCGAAGCAAGACCCATCATGCGTCCTGCACGAAATTTCGCGACGGTGGGTTTCGCCTTTGGCTCTACCCACCCTACGAAGGCGGCATGGCAAAGGCTGGATCCCAGCGTTCGCTGGGATGACGGCTTGGGCGCGATCGTAGGACGGGTAGCGCCGTAGGATGGGTAGCGCGAAGCAAAACCCATCATGCGTCCTGCACGAAATTTCGCGACGGTGGGTTTCGCCTTTGGCTCTACCCACCCTACGAGGCTACGGTTCTGGCGACCGGGCGTTCGCAGCCGCGCGAGCCAGTGGCTCGCAAGCGCGGCTACTCACCCCACCACATCCAGAACTCGTCCCAGAGGCGCTTGAAGAAGCCCGCCTGCTCGACGGCCTCGATCGCCACCAGCGGGCGCTGGGCGATGACCTTGTCGTCGAGCATGACCTTGACGGTGCCGATCGCCTGGCCCTTGGCGATGGGCGCGACCAGGGTGCGGGGCATGTCCATCATCGGCTTGAGCTGCTCGTAACGGCCGCGCGGCACGGTCACCAGCAGCGGTTCGGCGACGCCCAGCTTGACCTCCTCGGCCTGGCCCTTCCAGACCTTCTGGCTGGCGACGGCCTGGCCCGGGTCGTAGAGCTTGTGGGTCTCGTAGAAACGGAAGCCCCAGTTCAGCAGCGCCTGGCTGTCGCTGGCGCGCTTGGCTTCGGAGGTCGAGCCCATGACCACCGAGATCAGGCGCTGGTCGCCACGCTTGGCCGAGGCCATCAGGCAGTATCCGGCGGCGGATGTATGGCCGGTCTTGATGCCGTCGACGCTGTTGTCGCGCCACAGCAGCAGGTTGCGGTTGGGCTGGGTGATCGGACCGACCGTGAACTCCTTGATGCTGTTGTAGGAGTACGCGGTGGGGAAATCGTGGATCAGCGCGCGCCCGAGCAGGGCCAGGTCGTGGGCGCTGGTCAGGTGGCCCTCGCCCGGCAGGCCGGTGGCGTTGACGAAGTGGCTGTTCTTCATGCCGATGCGCTGGGCGTACTGGTTCATCAAGGTGGCGAAGGCCTCCTCGGTACCGGCGACGTGCTCGGCCAGGGCGATCGCGGCATCGTTGCCCGACTGCACCACCATGCCCTTTTCCATCTCAAGCAGCGGCGCGGTCTTGTTGACCTCGAAGCCGGAATAGCTGCCGTCGGTGCCGGCCCCGCCCTTGCGCCAGGCGTTCTCGGTCATCATCACCTGGTCGGTGCCCTTGACCTTGCCGCCGGCCATCTCGGCCGCGATGACGTAGCTGGTCATGACCTTGGTGATGCTGGCCGGCTCGAGTTGCTGGTCGATGTTGTGTCCGGCCAGGACGTTGCCGCTGGCCGCGTCCATCAGTACCCAGGCGGTCCCGGTCACGTCGGGGGCGGGCGGTACCGGCAGTGCATCGCTGGCGGGCGCCTGCGCCGCGCCCGGGGTCGCGGGCACCGGCGTGGCCGGCTGCGGTTGCGGCGACTGGGCGAACGCCAGGCTGATCGCGACGGTGGTCAGCGCGGTGAGGGCGGTCGCTTTGGCTACAGCGGGAATCTTCATCGGTTCAACAACTCCGGGGGGCCGGCAGCACGGCCCGGGTCTGGGCAAGGGAAAGGGTGGGTGCGCGATCCATCGTCGCGGTCAGTCGCGCACGGGCTGGGGCTGTCCAAAGCCCAGACCGACGAGACGGGCGGCAAGTTCCGGAGCCGCGGTTTCGGCCAGCGGCCCGACGCGGAGGCGCCAGACCTGCTTGCCGTTGGCCTGCGCATCGAGCACTTGGGCCTGGTCGATCCCGGCCTGCCGGAGCACGCCCAGGGCGCGGTCGGCGTTGGCACGGGCGGAAAAGCTGGCCACCTGCAGGGTGACGCCGCCCGCCTGGACGGCTGGCGTGCCCTGCACCGCGACGACGGCCGCGGCGGTGGCGGGGTTCGGCGGCGCCGGCGCGACGGCGGTGGCCGGCGGCGACGCGAGCGGCCGGCCGGGGCGGCCGGTGGCGACGCGCACCTGGCGCGACTTCATCCACGCATCGAATTCCTCCGCGCTCATCGCGCGGCCGTCCTGGCGCATGTCGAAACGGTGCTCGACCGCGCTGGCGGACGCGACGGCGACCGTCGCCGACGGGGCGCCCGCGACCGCCGCGGCGGCCGGGGTGTCGGGGATGCTCGCGACCAGGCGGTCCATCGCGCTCGGCGGCGCGGGCACGGTCGGCGGGGCGGCCGCCAGGACCGGGGCGGCGTCCTCGCCAGGGGTCAGCGCGCGCACTTCCACGCGACCGGTGCCCTTGCTGACGATGTCGAGCTTGACCGCCGCCGCGTAGCTGAGGTCGATCACCCGGCCTTCGTGGAACGGACCGCGATCGTTGACGCGGACCACCACCGAGCGGCCGTTGTCGAGGTTGGTCACCCGCGCGAAACTCGGCAGCGGCAGCGTCTTGTGCGCCGCGGTGAAGGCGTACATGTCGTACACCTCCAGGTTGGAGGTCCGGCGCCCATGGAACTTCTGCCCGTAATAGGACGCGCGACCCTGCTCGACATAGCCGTCGGGGTCGTCGAGCACGTGGTACTGCTTGCCCAGCACGGTGTAGGTGGGGCGATTGCCGACCGTCGAGCGGGGCTCGGCGACAACCTCCGGCTCGGGGATGGCATCGACGTCGGGAACGTAATCGGGGGTGCTGTCGGCGACCCCGGGCCTGTACAGGCCGCCGGCGGTGTAGTGGCCGCGCGTACTGGGGTCTTCCTGCGCCGGGGCGTAGGGCGAGACCTTGCGGCCGCTTCGCGCGGGCGCATGGCCCGTCGCGGCGTCCGGCTTAGCGCCGGGGGCCGGTTCCGGCTTCTTCGGCGCACCCGCGCAGGCGGCCAGGCCCAGGATCATCGCGGCCGCGAGCGCGTGCCTCATGCCCCGGAGGGCTCCACGGGCGGGGGCGTCTCGATCGCCGCCAGCGGGTTCTCGCGGCCGGCGATCGCCTCCGACAGCTGGTAGACCGCCATGGCGTAGTGCTTGGAGATGTTGTAGCGGGTGATCGCGTAGAAGTTGCGGAAGCCCAGCCAGTATTCCTTGCCGCCCACGCCGTCCAGGTTCAGCGGCACCGCGTGTTCGTCGGCCGCGACCGGCGTCGCCGGATGGTAACCGTGCCGGGCGAGGTCGGCCTGGCTGTAGACCGGGTCCAGGGCCTCGGGTTCGAAATCAGGCACGCCGGGATCGCGGGTGGCGCGCACCGCGACCGGGCCGCCACGCTCCCAACCGCCCTTCTGGACGAAGTAGTTGGCGATCGAGGCGAAGACGTCGTCGGTGCTGTCGAACAGGTCGCGCTTGCCGTCGCCGTCGCCGTCGACGGCGTACTCGCGGTAGCTGGACGGCATGAACTGGCCCCAGCCCATCGCGCCGGCGTAGCTGCCGGTGAGGGCGGTGATGTCCATGCCGGTTTCCTTGCCCAGCGCGAAGAGCTGCGCCAGTTCGCCGCGGAAGAAGGTTTCGCGGCGGTTCTCTCGCTCGATCTTGTCGGGCAGGTGGGTGCGCGGGTAGAAGAACGCCAGCGTGTAGAGCGCGTCGAGCACCGGGTAGCTGCCGGTGTTGCGCCCGTAACTGGTCTCCACGCCGATGATCGAGACGATGATCTCCGGCGGCACGCCGTAACGCGCCTCGACCCGGGCCAGTTCGTCCCGGTGCGCGGCGAGGAACGCCTGCCCGCCGTCGATGCGCGCCTGGCTGATGAAGATGGGGCGGTAGTCGCTCCAGGGCTTGGCTTCGGCCGGGCGCGACATCGCCTTGATGATGCTGTCGCGCTTCTCCGCGCCGGCCAGGACCGAGGCGATGTAGGCCTTGTCGATCCCGTATTCGCGGGCGGTGTCCTCGATGAACCGGGCGCGGGCCTGCTCCAGCGGCAGGCGCTCCTGCGCCTCGGGCAGCGCCGGGGTCCCGGGCGTGGGCGCGAGGGTCTTGGCCGGTGCCGGCGGGGTCTGCACGACCGGCGCGGCGGGAGCTTCCTGGGCCGGGGGCGCCGCCTGCGTCGCGCAGGCCGCCACCAGGACGGTGAGTGCGCACGCGAGTGCGGCTTGGACGGGTCGGGAAGTCATCGCGGCGAGGTTAACACGGGCGGTTTGCGCCCAGAACGCCCCCCGCCGGGCGCCGCCCTGCCGAGTCAGGTTACGTTGTCGTTCATGAGCGCGCGCGTCAGCGCGCGTGCACCGGCTTGTGGACCCGCACGGCCATCACCACCCCGAGCCCGGCCAGCAGCGAGACCGCCGAGGTGCCGCCGTAACTGAGCAGGGGCATGGGCACGCCGACCACCGGCAACAGACCGGCGATCATGCCGCCGTTGACGATCACGTACACGCAGAACGCCAGCCCCAGGGCCCCGGCCAGCAGTCGCGAATAGCCGTCGCGCGCGTCCGCCGCGATCCACAGGCAGCGGCCGACGACGAACAGGTAGAGCGCCAGCACGACCGCCACGCCGACCCAGCCGAACTCCTCGCTGAGCACGGCGAAGATGAAGTCGGTGGTGTGCTCGGGGATGTAGTTCAGGTGGGACTGGCTGCCCTGCCCCCAGCCCTTGCCGTGCAGGCCGCCGGCACCGATGGCGATCTTCGACTGGATGATGTTCCAGCCCGCGCCCAGCGGGTCCGACTCCGGGTTCAGGAAGGTCAGGATGCGATCCTTCTGGTACGGCTTGAGCAGCCAGAACCAGGCCACCGGCGCCACCGCGGCGACGCCGGCGAACGCCATGCCGAACCACCACCACGGCAGCCCCGATAGGTACAGCGCGAACGCGCCGCTGGTCGCGACCAGCATCGCGGTGCCGAAATCCGGCTGCAGCAGGATCAGGCCGGTGGGCACGCCGATGATGGCCGCCGAGACCAGCACGCTGTCCAGGCGCGGCGGCAGCGGGCGGTTGTTGAGGTACCAGGCGACCATCATCGGGAGGCTCAGCTTGAGCAGTTCGGCCGGCTGGAAATAGAACACGCCCAGGTTGATCCAGTGCGAACCGTGCTTGCCGGTGCCGATCACCAGCACCGCCAACAGCGGCACCAGCGAGGCCCCGAACACCAGCGGCGTCCAGTTGCGCAGTTGCGACGGCGAGACGCGCGACAGCGCCCACAGGGCCGCCAGCCCGACCGCGAAACGGCTGCCCTGGGCCACCACCAGGTGCATGGACTGGCCGCCAGCGCTGTACAGCACGGCCAGGCCGATGCCCATCAGCGCCAGCAGCGCGCCCAACAGCGGCCAGTCCAGGGTGCGGGTCATCCGCATCGCCAGGTCGAACAGCCAGCGCAGGATCTCGCCCATCAGCGTGCCTCCAGCGCAGCGGTGGCGGCCGGTGGGGGGGGCACATCGTCGGTGGCCTCCCCTTCCGGCACGGGCGGGGTGCCCAGCAGCCAGGCATCGAGCACCTTGCGCGCGATCGGCGCGGCGGTGCTGCCACCGTAGCCGCCGCCCTCGACCGCCACCGCGACCGCGATGGTGGGGCTTTCGGCAGGCGCGAAGCCCACGAACAGCGAACGATGGCGCAGGTGCAGCGGCAGGCTTCGCGGATTGACCGCGGCATTGTCGCGACGGCTGGCGACCTGGGCAGTGCCGGTCTTGCCCGCCATCGAGTACGGCGCGTCGCTGGCGATGCGCCAGGCGGTGCCGCCGGGCTGCATGGTCTGCATCATGCCTTCGCGCACCACCTGCAGGTTCGCGGGGCTGGGGCTGATGGGCACGCCCGGCGGCTGCGGCAGCGGCTTCCATGGAGCGTCGAAGCCCACGCGCTCGTCCTTCACCAGGTGCGGCCGGCGCAGGTCGCCGTCGGCGATGCCGGCGATGCCGCGGACCAGCTGCAACGGCGTCACCTTCCAGTCGCCCTGTCCGATGGCGATGTTCACGGTGTCTCCGGGGTACCAGCGCTCGCGCCGGGTCTTCATCTTGTAGGCCGGCGACGGCAGGATGCCGTCGATCTCCCCGACCAGGTCGACCCCGGTCGGATGGCCGAAGCCATAGCGGCCCATGTAGTCGTCGAAGCGCTCGATGCCCATGTCCAGCGCCAGTTGGTAGTAATAGGTGTTCACAGACTGCGCGATCGACTTGCGCAGGTCGGTCCAGCCATGGCCGCCGCGGTGCGAGTCGCCCCAGCCGCGGCTCACGCCGGGCAGGTAGAACATGCCGGTGGACATCACCCGGTCCTCGGGCCGGCGTACGCCGCTGTCCAGGCCGGCCAGCGCGATCAGCGGCTTGAGGGTGGAGCCGGGCGCGACGCCGCCCAGCACGAGGCGGTTGAACAGCGGGCGCGAGGGGTTCTCGGTGAGCCTGCGGTAATCCTTGTGCGAAATGCCGTTGACGAACAGGTTGGTGTCGTAACCCGGCAGGCTGATCATCGCCAGGATCTCGCCGGTGCGCGGATCCATCGCCACGGCCGCGCCCTCGTATTCGCCGAAGGCATCGACCATGGCCCGTTGCAGGTCGAGGTCGACGCTCAGGCGCAGGTCGGTGCCGGGCACGGCCGGCACCCGTCCGACGACGCCCATCGGCCGGCCGGCGACGTTGGTCTCGACCTGCTCGTAGCCGACCTTGCCGCGCAGGGCGTCCTCGTAGGCACGCTCCAGCCCGGTCTTGCCGATGTGGGTCAACGCGCGGCTGGCCTCGTCCAGGGTGGCCAGGTCGTCCTCGTCGACGCGACCGACGTAGCCGATGATGTGCGAGAACAGCTCGCCATGGGCGTAGCGCCGGTTCAGGTAGGACACCAGTTCCACGCCGGGATAGCGCCAGCGGTCGACCGCGAAGCGCGCCGCTTCGTCCTCGGTGACCCGCAGCTTGAGGATGATCGGCCGGAAGCCGCGCGTGACCCGCCGCTTGTCCTCGAACTCGGCGAGCTCTTCTTCGGTCAGGTCGAAGATCCTCGCCAGGCCGGGCAACCAGTTTTCGGCGGGACCGGCCTCCTCGGGCGTCACTTCGACCCGGAACGCCGGGACGTTGTCGGCGAGGATGCGGCCCTTGCGGTCGTAGATCACACCGCGGGCCGGCACGACCGGGCGCAGCTTGATCCGGTTGGCCTCCGAGCGGGTCACGTACTCGTCGTGCTCGAGCACCTGCAGGCGGAAATACCAGCCGCCCAGCACGCCAAGCGCGACCAGCACGCCGAGGAACGCCAGCGCCGCGCGGCGGCGGAACTGGTCGGCCTCGGCGGCGGAATTCTTGATGACGCGCCTGCGCATCGCCTCAACGCCTCCGCCAGCCACCCTGGCGCGCGGCATTGAGCAGGAGGTTCAGCGGCGCCCACAGGAGCATGCCGATCAGGGGCGCGAACCAGATCGCGCGCGGCGCCGGGGGCAACTGCAGCGCCCCGTGCAGCACCGCCACGAGGATGCGGTCGTTGAGCAGCAGGCCGCCGATCGCCAGCGCCTGTTGCGACATCGGGAAGAAGCGCAGGCGCGCGCGGAAGCGCTGCAGGATATAGGCCATGACCACCAGGCGCAGCGCCTGCTCGCCCAGCAGTCCGCCGAAGCTGAGGTCGCCGACCAGGCCGACGACGAAAGCGAAGCCCAGGCCCCGATGGTCGGGGTCTTCGATCACCCAGTAGGCGACCACCAGGGCGAGCCAGTAGGGGCGGTACGGCTGCAGCGCCTGTGTCAGCGGCAACAGGCCGAAGACGAGGGCCAGCAGTACGCTCACCGGCATCACCCAGGCGTGGCGGTTGCGGCTCATCGGCGGGCCTCCGGCGGCGTCGCGGCGTCCGCGGGCGGTGGCGGGCCGTCGCCGGCGTCAGGCGCACCGGCATCGGTTCCGGCGGCATCCCCACCCTCACCCTGCGTGTCGGCTCCCGCGGCGGGCTCCGGGCGGGGCGGGGGCGCGACCGCGCGTACCAGCAGCACGTTGCGGCCGCGGTCGAGCTGGGCGGCCGGCTTGACGTCGCCCACGAGGAAGGCGCGGCTGTCGTCGGGCTGCAGGCGGGTGATCGTGCCCACCACGAAGCCCGCCGGGAAGCGCCCGCCCAGGCCGGAGGAGACCACGGTGTCGCCGACCTTGATGTCGCTGGACATGGGGATGCTCTGCAGCGCCAGGCGATCGCTCTGGCCAGTGCCGTAGGCGACCACCCGCACGCCGTTGCGCGCGACGGTGACCGGGAGCGCGTGCGAGGCATCGGTCAGCAACAGGACCGTGGCGTGCATCGGGGTGGTCTCGATGACCTGGCCCATCAGGCCGCCGGCATCGATCACGCTCTGGCCGACGTGGACGCCGTCGCCGCTCCCGGCATCGACGACCAGGCGCTGCCGCGTGGGGTCGAGGTCGATGTCCAGGATGGGCGCCAGCTGCACGTCCAGGCCGCCCTGCTCGGCGGCGCCCATCAGCTCGCGCAGGCGCACGTTTTCGGCCGACACCGCCTGCAGCCGCGCCAGGCGGGCGTTGTTCACCAGCGCCTCGTTGCGCAGGCGCGCGTTCTCGGCGGTGAGCCGGGTCAGGGTACCGGCGTCGGACTGGACCTTGTCGGCCAGCTGGCCCGGCCACCCGGCGACCATCCACAGCGGCTGCACCAGCACCGTCGCCTGGTCGCGGGCGCGGTCGAGCCAGCTGCCCCGGTGGTCGAGCACGATCAGCACCAGGGCGACGGCCAGGTACGCCAGCAACCTCAGCGTGCCGGCGACGTCGCCGGAGCGGTGGGGCGGATTGGGACCGGCGTATGAGGGCACTGCTAGGGGCCGAAGGGAAGGATGCGGGTCGCGGGGAGCGCCCGCGGCGGGCGGGCGCTGGATGTGCGGGAGGCGAAGCGGGTGCCGGACCTGGGAGCGCCGACCGGCCCGGGCGCGCCGTCACCCCGTCGCCCGCGCGCCCCGCCGATGCCCCCGTGCGCCATCACTCCGGCGCGAAGAACTCGTTGCCGTGCATGTCGACGAGCTCCAGCGCGCGGCCACCGCCACGGGCGACGCAGGTCAGCGGATCGTCGGCGACCTGCACGTGCAGTCCGGTCTCCTCGCTGATCAGCTTGTCCAGGTCGCGCAGCAGGGCGCCGCCGCCGGTCAGCACGATGCCGCGCTCGGCGACGTCTGCGCACAGCTCGGGCGGGGTCTGCTCCAGCGCCAGGCGGATCGCCGCGACGATGCCCGACAGCGGTTCGCGCAGGGCTTCGAGCACCTCGTTGGCATTGAGGGTCACCATCTTCGGCACGCCCTCGGCCAGGTTGCGGCCGGAGACCTCCATGGTGCGGGCGTCTTCCTGCGGGCAGGCGCAGCCGATTTCCAGCTTGATGCGCTCGGCCGTGGCCTCGCCGATCAGGGTGCCGTAGGTGCGGCGCACGTAATTGATGATGGCCTCGTCGAAGCGGTCGCCGCCGATGCGGGCCGACGCCGAGTAGACGATGCCGTTGAGCGAGATCACCGCGACCTCGGAGGTGCCGCCGCCGATGTCGACGACCATCGAGCCGCGGGCCTCGGTCACCGGCATGCCGGCGCCGATCGCGGCCGCCATCGGCTCCTCGATCAGGTAGACGTCGCGCGCGCCGGCCTCCTCGGCCGATTCCTTGATGGCGCGCCGCTCCACGTTGGTCGAGCCGCAGGGCACGCAGACCAGCACCCGCGGGCTGGGTCGCAGGAAACGCGACTTGTGCACCTTGCGGATGAAGTGCTTGAGCATCTCCTCGGTATAGGTGAAGTCGGCGATGACGCCGTCCTTCATCGGCCGGATCGTGCTGATGTTGCCGGGGGTGCGGCCGAGCATCTGCTTGGCCTCCGCGCCGACCGCCGCGACCGACCGGCTGCCGCCCATCATCCGGTCCTGGCGCACCGCGACCACCGAGGGCTCGTTGAGCACGATGCCTTGTCCGCGGACATAGATCAGGGTGTTGGCCGTGCCCAGGTCAATGGACAGGTCGTTGGAGAACATGCCGCGAAACTTCTTGAACATCGGGGAACAGGCCGTCTACGAAAGGGGGGGCGGGGACAGACCGGTTAGCCTACCTGCCGCATGGGGGCCGGGCAAGGAAAAAACCGCTCCAGATCGCGGTTTGCCGCGGCTTCTGACGACCCGGTCGCGCGGGCGGAGCCGGGCGCGCGCCACCGTGGGGACGAGCCGGGTGCTGGCCCCGCGGAGCCCCAGCCGGTAGGCTTCCCCGGTTTGCAGGCGGCGCCACGGGCGCCGAAGCCCCTGCCCGCCCTCCGGAACCGGCGCCCCGGGCGCCCGACAGCCCTCCAGGTACCTCCATGTCCGCTCTGATCTGTGGTTCGCTCGCCTACGACACCATCATGGTGTTCCCCGACCAGTTCAAGAACCACATCCTGCCGGACAAGGTGCACATCCTGAACGTGTCGTTCCTGGTACCGCGCATGCGTCGCGAATTCGGCGGCTGCGCCGGCAACATCGCCTACAACCTCAAGCTGCTGGGCGGCGACCCGATCCCGATGGCCACCGTCGGCCAGGACTTCGCGCCCTACCGCGAGTGGTTCGAGGAGCAGGAGATCCGCCTGGACCAGGTCAAGGTGATCGACGAGCTGTTCACCCCGCAGGCGTTCATCACCACCGACCACGACAACAACCAGATCACCGCCTTCCACCCCGGCGCGATGATGCGCAGCTACGAGAACCACGTGAAGGACGTCGCCGGCGTCACCTTCGGCATCGTCAGCCCCGATGGCCGCGAAGGCATGCTGCAGAACGCGCGCGAGTTCGCCGAGGCCGGCATCCCCTTCATCTTCGACCCGGGCCAGGCGATGCCGCTGTTCAACGGCGAGGAGCTGCGCGGCTTCATCGAGCAGGCCGACTACGTCACCGTCAACGACTACGAGTCCAACCTGCTCCAGGAGCGCACCGGCTGGGACGAGGCCGCGATCACCTCGCGGGTGAAGGCCTACATCGTCACCCAGGGCCCGAAGGGGGCGCTGATCCACACGCCCGGCGAGCTCTACAGCGTGCCGCCGGCGCACGAACGCCGCGTGACCGATCCCACCGGCTGCGGCGACGCCTTCCGCGCCGGCCTGATCTTCGGCATCGGCAAGGGCTACGACTGGATGACCATCGGCCGCATCGGCAACCTCATGGGCGCGCTGAAGGTCGAACACCCGGGCACCCAGAACCAGCGCTTCGACTACGACGAGTTCGCCGAACAGTTCCGCCAGCAGTTCGGGTATTCGTTGTGATTGGTGATTGGTGATTGGTGATTGGTGATTGGTGATTGGTGATTGGTGATTGGTGATTGGTGATTGGCAGGAAGAATAACGGCCTGCTCTTGGACTCACGCCCCTCGAATCACGAATCACCCACCACCCCATCACGGCGGTTACATCACATGCGCCAGCCATAGCATCTCGGGCTCGGCCAGCTTCTCAAATTCCTTGTAGGGCATGGACACCGCGTCGGTGTGGGTGCCGGCGTTGAAGGTGATCGCATCCTGGCCCGCGAGGCGGGAGTCGACGTAGACGGGCATGTCGTAGAGGTGGCCGAAGGGCGGCATGGCGCCCACTTCGCAATCGGGGAAAGCGTTGCGGAACTCCGCCTCCTCGGCGAGTTCGACCGCATCCTCGGCCTCGCCCAGCGCCCGTGCCAGGCGGACCAGGTCGGCGCGATAGGCGGCGGGCATCACCACCATCGCAAGGGTGCCGTTGACCTTGATCATGACGGTCTTGGCGAACAGCGCGCGGCTCACGTGCGCGGCTTCGGCGGTTTCGTGCGCGGTCAGGGTGCGTTCGTGGACGTGCGTGGTGTACGACGCATGGCGCGAGTCGAGCAGGTTGTGCAACCGGGGCGATAGCATGGCGGCCTCCGCGAGGGCGCACGTCGCGCTCCGCGCGGCGGCGTCGCTGGGGTCCGGGCGCCTGGCCTCCTGCCGCGCGCCTCTGCAACGGGACGCGGGCAAGGCACCGAGTCCCATGCCCCGAGCTTACGCCCCCCGTGTTCGCCCCGCGTCAAGGCACGCCGGCATGGGCCTTCATCGCCAGCCCGGCATGTGTTCCGGCGCCAGGCCGCCCACCTCGAACTCGGCGGTGCGCGTGCCACCGGCCTTCACCGGGAACTCGATGGCGATCCGGCGCGCGGACTTCACGGTCTTCCACAGCATCGCCTCGTCCTCGATGAACATCGCGATCGCTTCGTCGGTCTTCGGCCGGCTGGCGTCGACCCGGCGCGACTCGCCGTCGTCGACCGCGAGCTTCACCTTGCAGCCGCCGTAACAGTCGAAATCGCCCGCCTCCAGCACCAGGTAGCTGCTGCGGCCCCAGTCCGGGTTGTCGCGGAAGATCAGCTGCACCGGATGGGCGCCGCCGCCGTCGGTGTCCACCGGCTCGCGGCTGTACAGGGACGCCGACAATTGCAGGCCATCCTTGAAGGGTTGCGTCTGGTAGGTCCACAGGCCGGCCAGGCGCAGGGTCTCGCGCTGCTCGCGGGCCTTCTCCCGGGTTTCCTCGTAGCGCGCGTGGATCCGTTCGGCCGCCGCGCTGCCCGGGTATTCGTCGTTGAGGATGTCGCCATGGGCGCGCGCCAGGTTCCAGTTCTCCGCGGCGTAGGCCTTGTCGAATTCCGCGGCCATCGCCTCGGCGGCCTGTTCGCGGGCTTCGGCGCGGGCGGCCTGCTGTTGCTGCGGGTCCGCACCGGGCTGGCAGGCGACCAGCAGGGTGGAGGCGATCGCGAGGGCGAGGAGGCGCTGGGACGAAGCGCGTGCAGGGTTCATCGTCGGTCTCCCGTGGGGGACGTTGGAGGGGCCGGGCCGGCCAGGGCCGCCGCCCCGCGGGGGACGGCGGCAAGTCGCGTCAGTCGACCGGACCGTCCTTGGCGGTGCCCGGCGACTTGGCTTCCTCGATCAGGTGCTCGACGCTGGCGGTGGTGATCGGGTGGTATCCCGGTCGCGCCCTGGCGAAGGTCGTCTCGGCCAGCTTGAGGCCTTCGGGCGTCTTCACCAGCTCGGCGTAGGTCGGCATGATCAGCTTGCGGCGACCGATCTTCTCCAGGAAGGCCGCGGCGGCGTCATTGGCCTGCGTGTAGCCGCTGCGCACGGCCAGCGGGTACCAGCGCATGGCGACTTCGCCATTGGCGGTGCCGGTGAAGGCATAGGCCTCGTCCAGCGCGACCAGCTGCGCGGTCTCCAGGGTCGCCGGCATGCCGTCCAGGAAGTGCAGCCATTCCTGGGTGCTCCAGGCGTCGGTGACCGCCTTGGCCGGCAGGGTGCCATCGGCGAGCCAGGCGGTGCGCGCGGCGTCGACCTTCTCCAGCAGCGGCGACTTCACCTCCGGCGCGGACGCGGGGATGCCGGTGCCGTAGATCCACTCGTCGAGCTCGGCCTCGCTGACCTTGCCCGGATGCTTGTCGAGCAGGTTCTCGCGCGCGTAGTCGATGAAGGTGGTGGTGGGGATCGACTGGAATGCGAAATGGTCGAAATAGCCGCGCAGGAAGGTGTCGAAGTCCTCGCGGCCGAAACGCGATTCCAGGAAGGCCAGGAACCAGGCGCCCTTGTCGTAGGCGACCTCGGTCAGCGGATCCTTCGCGGTGACCTTGACGTCGGGGCGGATCGCCAGCGCCTGGCCTTGCGGCGGCATGTCGCCGATGGTCTTGCGCAGCTCGTTGCGCGCGATCAGGTACTCCATGTCGGCGAGGTCCTTGCCGTACAGGTCCTCGACGATGCGGTTCTCGACGTAGCTGGTCATGCCTTCGTTGAGCCACTGGTCCTTCGGCGTCGCGAAGGTAACCAGGTTGCCCGACCAGCTGTGCGCCAGTTCATGCGCGATCAGCGAGACCAGGGACTTGTCGCCGACGATGACGGTCGGGGTGATGAACGACAGGCGCGGGTTCTCCATGCCGCCGTAGGGGAACGAGGGCGGCAGGACCAGCATGTCGTAGCGGCCCCAGCGGTACGGCCCGTACAGTTTCTCGGTGACCTCGATCATCTTCTCGGTGTCGGCGAACTCCTCGACCGACTTGTCGATCGCCGCCGGCTCGGCCCAGACGCCGCTGCGCTCGCCCACCGGCTTGAACACCAGGTCGCCCGCCGCGATCGCGAGCAGGTAGGACGGGATCGGCTGCGGCATGGTGAATTCGTAGTCGCCGTCGCGCACCGCCTTGGGATCGTTGTCGGCGCTCATCAGCACCATCGCGTCCTTGGGGGCGGTGACATGGGCGGTATAGGTGAAGCGCACCTGCGGGGTGTCCTGCAGGGGCACCCAGGAACGGGCGTGGATCTGCTGGGACTGGCTGAACATGAAGGGCGCCTTGCCGCCCTCGGTCATCGCCGGCGTCAGCCACTGCAGGCCGGAGGCCTCGGGCGAGGTCTTGTAGGTAACGCGGATGCGCGGGTTGCGCTCCGGCGCGGCGATGGTCAGCTTGCTGCCCAGGCGCTCGTCGGGGTCGGCCAGCACGAAAGTGAGGTCGTCCCACTTCCCGTCCGGGCGCTCGCCCACGACCTTCTCGATGCTCAGGTCGCGGGTGTCGAGGACCAGGCGCCCGGCCTCGGGATCGACCCAGTCCAGGGTGTAGGTGGCGCTGCCGGAGAGTTCGCGCGCGTCGAAGTCGACGTCGAGCGCGAGGGCCAGGTCCTTGATGCGGACGCTGTCGGGCTCGGCGTAGGAAAAGGCGTCGGCGCGCATGGCGGCATCGGGCTCGCTGAGGTCGGTGCCCGGCTCGGCGCTTGGCGTGCTGGCGCTGCCGTCGGCCGGCGGCGGGGCCTGTTCGGGGGTGCAACCGGCGGCGAAGGCGACGGCCAGGCAGAGGGTAAGGATCGATGGACGCATGGACGACTCACGGCAACTGACAAGCCCCCGAGTGTAGCGTCTCGTCTCCGGCGGGGCATGGCCCGGAAGGGCCGGGGCGGGGTCAGGCGCGCGTATCCGCCCGGCGGGCGGCGGCCACCAGCACCAGCGCGCCGGCCAGCAGGCCCAGGTCCTTGAGCAGGAACTGCCCGCTGCCGGCCACGTAGGGAAATCCGTGCCCCGGGGCCCAGGCAGGCGTGCTGAACAGGAAGCCGGTGGTCAGGGCATAGGTGGCCACGGCCATCGCCAGCCCCGGCAGTGCCCAGCGCGGTTGCCACAGCCACAGGCCGATGAGCGCCGCGGTCGCGAGCTCGACGACGCCGATCAGGTTGGACGCGCCCTGCACGTCGAGGCCCTCGTAGAGCCAGGCGAACAACGGGCTGTTGCGCATCAGCCCTTCCACGCCGCGCGCTTCATAGGCAGTGAACTTGAGCAGCCCGATCCACGCCAGTACCAGCAGCTGCCCCGCCCACAGGCCGCGCAGAGCCCAGCGCCGCCCTCCCCGCGTTCCGTTCCAGTGCGCCCAGAGCCCGAATCCGAGCGCCCCCAGGCCCAGGTGCTTGAGCAGTCCCTGTCCCGCGCCCAGGAACGGGAAGCCGTCGTAGGGCACGGCGTCGACCCACATCGCCGGCGAGGCCAGGGCCGGCATCTGCAGCCACCAGAACGCCGCCACCGCCAGGGCCACCCGGCCGCGGACGCGATCGGGCCAGACCGGCAGCAGGCCCAGGCCCAGCACGATCTGGACCGCGCCGAGCGCGGTGGCCACGGCGTGGGCACTCGCCGGCGACAAACCGGCACGCTCCACCAGCAGCTCCGCCGAGAACGGCAGGAACCCCATCGCCCCGAACCACAGCAGCAACAGCACCAGCACCGCCGCGGCGAACGCCCACGCGCGCGCCTCCATGCGTTGGCACGCAGGGTCGGCGATGGCTTCGGAGGGGACTCCGGTCGGGTCGGGCATGGCGGCGCTCCACGGGGCTCGGGGACGGATTCGTCCCGGCGTGCCCCGCGGTTACGCGCCTAGACCCTGTAGCCGGTGTGGATCGCGCAGATGCCGCCCGACAGGTTGCGATAGCGGCAGCGCGCGAAGCCGGCGGCCTCCATCATCGCCTGCAGTTCGGCCTGCGGCGGATGCTTGCGGATGCTCTCGGCCAGGTACTGGTAGCTGTCGGAATCGCCCGCGAACAGGCGGCCCAGCGCAGGCAGCACCTTGAACGAATGGAAGTCGTAGACCGGCTTGAACCAGTCGGCGGTGACTTCGGAGAACTCCAGTACCCGGGCCTGCCCGCCGACCTTCAGCACCCGGTGCATCTCGCGCAGCGCGGCATCCTTGTCGGTCACGTTGCGCAGGCCGAAGGCGATGGTGACCAGGTCGAAGCTGGCGTCCGGGAACGGCAGCTTCTCGGCGTTCACCTGCACGTACTCGAAGCCGCCGACGCGGCCCTTGTCCGTCATCCGGTCGCGCCCCACGCGCAGCATCTCGCCGTTGATGTCGCCCAGCACGATGCTGCCGGTCTCGCCGACGCGATCGCGCAGCAGGAGCGCGATGTCGCCGGTGCCGCCGGCCAGGTCGAGCACGCGATCCCCGCGCTTCACCTGCGCGGTCGACACGAAATAGCGCTTCCAGACCCGATGGATGCCCAGGCTCATCAGGTCGTTCATCAGGTCGTACTTGCCGGCGACCGAGGAGAAGACCTCGCCGACCAGCTTCTGCTTCTCGCCCACCGGCACGTCGCGAAAGCCGAAGTGGGTGGTGCCCGCGGCGGCCGGCTTCTCGTCCGGCGGAGTTGAATGCTGTTCGTTCATGCCCCGATTGTCGCCGATCCGGGGCGTGAAAGTCGCGGCCCCGTCGGCGGCGCGGACACTGGCATCATGTCCGCATGCACACACCGCCCACCCTTGATTGGCAGGCCCACGCCTTCGAGTCGCTGTCCCCCGGCCGCCTCTATGACCTGCTGCGCCTGCGCAGCGAGGTCTTCGTGGTCGAGCAGGCCTGCGCCTACCAGGACATCGACGGCAAGGACCGCCATCCCGACGCGTTGCACCTGCTGGGGATCGGCGAGGACGGCACGCTGGCGGCCTACCTGCGGATCCTGCCGCACGGCCTGGGCCACGGCGCGGCGACGTTCGCCGAACCCAGCATCGGCCGCGTGGTGACCGCGCCGGCCTGGCGGGGCCGGGGGCTGGGCGATCCGCTGCTGCGCGAAGGCATCGCCCATGCCCTGCGCCGCTGGCCGGGCACCGCGATCCGGCTCGGGGCCCAGTCACACCTGCAGGCCTATTACGCGCGCAACGGCTTCGCCCCCGCGTCCGCCCCTTACCTGGAGGACGGCATCCCGCACGTGGAGATGCTGCGCCCCGCCGACCCCGGAGACACGCGATGATCGAAACACCCGACTACCGGGCCCTGCTCGACACCGCCATCGACGAAGCCCGCGCCGGCCTCGCCGAGGGCGGCATCCCGATCGGCGCGGCGCTGTATCGCGACGACGGCACCCTGCTCGGCTGCGGCCACAACCGCCGCGTGCAGGAGGGCGATCCTTCGGTCCATGGCGAGACCGATGCCTTCCGCAAGGCCGGTCGCCAGCGCCGCTACCGCGACACCATCATGGTCACCACCCTCGCCCCCTGCTGGTACTGCAGCGGCCTGGTCAGGCAGTTCAACATCGGGACCGTGGTGGTCGGCGAGTCGGTCAACTTCCGCGGCGGCATCGACTGGCTGCGCGAGAACGGCACGCAGGTCGTCGACCTGGCCGACGAGCGTTGCATCGCGATGCTGGGCGACTGGATCGCCGCCCATCCCGAGGTGTGGAACGAGGACATCGGCGAGGACTGAGTCGCGCCCGCCTGGCCGCCGCGGCGGCCAGGCCCCGATCGGGCGGGGCGTACGGGCCCGTTCGGCGCCGCACCCCGCCCGCACGCACCTACTTGCGCGGCAGGGCGACCGGCTCGGCCGCCAGCACCGGCGAGGCATGCAGGCTGCGCGCCACCGACGCGAGCGCACGGGCGCCCTGGATGGAGGCGCTGTTGAGGCGTCGCACCTCCGCGTGGTCCTCGGCGGGCCGCCCCAGCGAGGCCATCTCGTCGCGGATCTTGCCCATCTGCGCCTTGATGCGCTCGCTGATGCCTTCCAGGCGGTCCATCTTGAAGTCGTACTGTTCGTCCATGATGTCGATCTTGGTGATCTGCAGCGACACCTGCGCAAGCTGCTGGGCGAAGGCTTCGAGCAGGTTCGACAGCGCCATCAGCCCGGTCATCTCCGCCTGCTTCTTGCCCTCGGCGAGCGAGTAGCGCGCGTCGAAGACGAAGATGGTCTGCACGATCGATTCGCGACCGAAGAAGTGCTTCTTGTCGTAGCCGTTCTCCACCACGGAAATGAACAGCGTCAGCCCCGGGGCAAGCGGCCGGGCGGCGAACTGCGACTTGGTCTCGATCGAGGTCCTGGAAGAGACGCCCCGCAACAGGCCCTGCACGGCCTCGAACGCGGCACCGGCGATGAGCTGGTTGATGCCGGCGATCTTCTTGATCGCTTCCGTCGCGCCCACCGCATCCTCGTCCGACGAGGTCCCCTTGGGCTTCTCGCCGCCGAGCAGGGCATTGCGGCAGGTATCGATCATCCCGTTGATCGTGTCCAGGTTCCATTCGCTGACGCAGGACTGGTGCGAGAACGAGCCCATGAGCATGGACACGTCGTCGTTGCCATACGGTGCGTAATGCTCCTTCACCGAGGTCCTGATCAACTCACGATGCTTGTCGACTTCCGCGTCGAGATCCTTGCGCATGGTGGCGACGAAGTCCTTGAACTTGTCGTTCTCCCTGGCCATGCTTTCGATGCTTTTCGAGCGTCCCATGTTCAACTCCTTTGACTGGTCGGAGCCCCGGACGGGGCGCCTTCGCCAGTCTCCCGGCCCCGCTCGCGGCGGCACAAGCGAAAGCGCTTGAACCACGCTCTTTTGCATTGAGTGCCGCTCAACCGCGCGAGTCGAGCTCGCGCAACAGCAGGCTCAGGTGCCGTCGGGTGCTCTCACTCAGGGCGCGCAACGGCAGGGGTTCGGAGTCAACGCCACGCCGTGCGCCCGCCTCGATGCCGCCCCTTCCCAGCAAGAGCCAGTCGGCGGACACCTCCAGGTACTCGCACAACGCGATCGCGTTGGCCAGGCTCATCGGGCCGCCCTGGCACCAGCGCGACACCGCGCCTTCGGTCACGCCCAGCGCCGCCGCCAGGACGCAGTGCTTGCCCACGCCCCGCCGGGACATGGCCGTGCGGATCCTTCGTCCCCTGTCGGTCGGCATCGCGTCGCGGCTCCTTCGCATCCCTGCGGCCGGCGCGACGAGATGCGTCGCGCGGCGGCGTTGCCCCAATAGCGTCGTACAGGCGGCCAGCGTGAACCCGGCGTTCCGGAAACGTGACAGCGCCCCGGCGTGGTCGTGGCGTCCCCCTGTTCCGGGACACCGGCCGAGCACGCGACGAGATCCTGCGAACAGGCGCGGGCCAGCGCGCTTCGCGGCGCGCGTGGCGGATCACGCTGCGCCGCGACGGGCTCGCGCTAGAGGATGTAGCGGCTCAGGTCGGGATCCTGAACCAGTTCGCCCAGGTGCTCGTCGACGTAGGCGCGGTCGATGACGACCGCCTGGCCATCGCGGTCGGGCGCTTCGTAGCTGAGCACGTCGAGCAGGCGCTCGAGCACCGTGTGCAGGCGACGCGCGCCGATGTTCTCCTGGCGCTCGTTGACGGTCGCGGCGATCTCGGCGAGCCGGTCGATCGCATCGTCGGTGAACGACAGGCCCAGGCCCTCGGTCTTCATCAGCTCGACGTACTGCGTGGTCAGCGCGGCGCGCGGCTCGGTCAGGATGCGGACGAAGTCCTCCTTGCTGAGCGCGCCCAGCTCCACCCGGATCGGGAAGCGCCCCTGCAGTTCCGGGATCAGGTCGCTGGGCTTGGCCAGGTGGAAGGCGCCCGACGCGATGAACAGGATGTGGTCGGTCTTGACCGAGCCGTACTTGGTGCTCACCGTCGAGCCTTCCACCAGCGGCAACAGGTCCCGCTGCACGCCCTCGCGGCTGACGTCGCCGCCGCCGACGTTCTCGCCGCGCTTGGCGACCTTGTCGATCTCGTCGATGAAGACGATGCCGTGCTGCTCGCAGGCCTCAATGGCCGCCTCGCGCACTTCGTCCTCGTTGACCAGGCGCGCGGCCTCGTCCTCGACCAGTTGCTTGCGCGCGGCCTTGATCGGCAGGGTCTTCTTGTGGGTCTTGCCGCCGGAAACCTGCGAGAACATCTGCCGCAACTGCTGGCCCATCTCCTCCATCCCGGGCGGCGCCATGATGTCCACGCCGACGTTGACGGCGGCCTCGATCTCGATCTCGCGCTCGTCCAGTTCGCCGGCGCGCAACTGGCGGCGCAGCTTGCTGCGGGTGGCGTCGTCGGGGGCATTGGCCTGGGCCGAAGGCTCGTCCTTCGCCGCTTCGGCGACGCTGAAGCCGAACGAGGTCGCATTGCCGCTGCGGCGCGGCAGCAGGGCGTCGAGGATGCGGTCCTCGGCGCGCTCCTCGGCCTGGGTGCGCACGCGCGCCTTGGCCTGCTCGCGGTACAGCTTGACCGCGGTGTCGGCGAGGTCGCGGACGATCTGCTCGACGTCCTTGCCGACGTAGCCCACCTCGGTGAAGCGCGTCGCCTCGACCTTCACGAAGGGCGCGTTCGCCAGGGTCGCCAGGCGCCGCGCGATCTCGGTCTTGCCGACGCCGGTGGGGCCGATCATGAGGATGTTCTTGGGCATGACCTCGTTGCGCAGCGCGTCGTCGAGCTGGGCGCGGCGCCAGCGGTTGCGCAGCGCGATCGCGACGGCGCGCTTGGCCGCGTGCTGGCCGACGATGTGGCGATCGAGCTCCTGCACGATCTCGCGCGGGGTCATGGTGGCTGAAGTGTGATTGGTCATGTGCGATTGGTGATCCGTCGGGGGAGGGGGAGGCGTTCGACGCGAGCGTGAAGGGATGGCGGCGCGTTCCCGCGAACCACCCATCCCTGCATACGAATCACAGCTCTTCGACCACTACGTTGCGGTTGGTGTAGATGCAGACGTCGCCGGCGATGTTGATCGCTTCGCTGGCGATGCTGCGCGCGTCGAGCGCGGTGTGCGCCATCAGGGCGCGCGCGGCGGACAGCGCGTACATGCCGCCCGAGCCGATGGCGATGATGCCGTCCTCGGGCTCGATCACGTCGCCGGTGCCGCTGATGACCAGCGAGGTTTCCTTGTCGGCGACCGCGAGCAGGGCCTCGAGCTTGCCCAGGCGACGCTCGGTGCGCCAGTCCTTGGCCATCTCCACGGCGGCGCGGGTCAGCTGGCCGTGTTTTTCAAGCTTGGCCTCGAACAGCTCGAACAGGGTGAACGCGTCCGCCGCTGCACCGGCGAAGCCGGCGAGCACCTGGCCATCGCGGCCGAGCCGGCGCACCTTGCGCGCGTTGGACTTCATCACCGTGTTGCCGAGCGTGACCTGGCCATCGCCGGCGACCGCGACGCGCCCGTCGCGGCGCACCGAGACGATGGTGGTGGCGTGGAATACGTGGGGGTTCTGGCTGGGATCCATCGCAGTCTCCGGGGTCGAATCGACTGGATGGGGTCTGGCGGTCGCGGGGACAAGGGCGGACGGGGTTCCGTTCAGCCGCCGGCGCGTCCTATTCGTCTTCGTCCGTCGGGCGCCGGTGGGCGCGCGGATGCGCGTCGTCGTAGACACGCGCCAGGTGCTGGTAGTCCAGGTGGGTGTAGATCTGCGTGGTGGCGATGTCGGCGTGCCCCAGCAGCTCCTGCACGCCGCGCAGGTCGCCGGACGATTCGAGGATGTGGCTGGCGAAGGAGTGCCGCAGCAGGTGCGGATGCACGCGCTTGAACAGGCCCTGTTGCAGGGCGAGCTTGCGCAGGCGCAGCTGAACCGCGCGCGGGGTGATGGGGCCATTGCGCCCGGGGAACACCGGGTCGCCCTCGCCCGCCGGGCCGGCCGCGCGCCAGTCGGCGAGCGCCGCGCGCGCGTGCGAACCCAGGGGCACGCTGCGCTGCTTGCCGCCCTTGCCGAGCACGGTGACCAGGGCGTCGGCCAGGTCGAGGTCGCGCCAGCGCAGCGCGCACAGTTCCGACAGGCGCAGGCCCGAGGAATAGAACAGCTCCAGCAGGGCGCGATCGCGCAGGCCCAGCGGTGCGTCGGTCGGAACCTCGACCAGCGCCTTGGCCTCGTCGGGATCGAGCACCTGCGGCAGCTTGCGTGGCGCCTTCGGCGCGCGGATCGCGGCGGCCGGGCTGGCGGCGATCCGGCCCTGGCGGAGCAGCCAGCCGTAGAAGCTGCGACACGCCGACAGACGGCGCTGCAGGCTCTTGGGCGAGAGGCCGCGACGGTGCTCGGCGGCGATGAACGCCCGGACCCCTTCGGCGTCCAGGGCCAGCACGTCCAGCCCATGGGTCGCGCTCCAGTCGCCCAGCGCGGCGAGGTCGCGGCGGTAGGCGTCGAGCGTGTGCGCGGACACCTGCCGTTCGACGGCGAGATGGTCCAGGAAGTCGTCGATCGCGCTCATCGTCGTGGCGCCGGCGGGCCCGCCGGGTCGTGCCGCGTCAGTCGCGGTCCGCGTAACGCGCCAGGGCCGCGACCAGCGACTCGCCCATCATGCGCAGGAACAGCGTGCCCATGCCGGGGAAGAAGCGGTTGGGGTCGTGGCTGCCCACCGCCACCAGACCGACGCCGGGCAGCGGCAGCAACGCGGACGACTGCACCTCTTCCACGCGCGGACCGTAGAGCAGCGCGTTCTTTTCCGGCTGCAGGCGTCCGCAGATCGGCTCGCCGTCGGCCAGGCAGTCGCGGAACGGGGCCAGCGCGTCGGCATCGGCCGCCACGACCTGCAACCAGTCGGCGTCCTCGACGCCGGCGACCGGCTGCAGCATGACCAGGCGCACGAGGTCGCCGCTGAACTCCTCCGACAGGGTTGCCGCCATCGCCTTCAGCGTGTCGGCGGCGTTCTGCTGGCGCATCAGTGCCAGCGCGAGCTGGTGCGTGCGCACCGCGAGCCGTTCGTTCTCCTGGGCGTTGCCGAACAGTTCCTGCAGTCGCCGCGACAGTTCGCGGTTCTTGTCGCGCAGGACGTCGAGCTGGTAGCTCGCCAGGGATGCCGCGGAGCCTTCGTCGCGCGGCACCACCAGGCTGATCGCCAGGTCGGGGAACTGCCGGAGGAAGTTGGGATGCCGGCGCAGCCAGGCCGCGACCTCGTGTGCGCCCAGCTTCTCCTCGATCTCATTCATCACGCCATTCTCCTTCGAAAACGAATGCGGCCGGTCCGCTCATCGCGACGGAGGCGTCGGCGGCGGGCCATTCGATGTCCAGCGTGCCGCCCGGCAATTCGATGGCGACGGCGCGGTCGACGCGACCGCGCCGCATCAGCAGCACGGCCGCGGCGCATGCACCACTGCCGCAAGCCAGGGTCTCGCCCACGCCGCGCTCGTACACCCGCAGGCGTATCCGGTCGCGCGCGACCACCTGGGCGAAGCCGACGTTCACCGACTCCGGGAACACGCCGTCGCGCTGCAGCGCCGCGCCCACCCGGGCGACCGGCGCAGCGTCGATGTCCTCGACCTCGACCAGCGCATGCGGGTTGCCCATCGACACCGCGCCGAAGGACGGCAGCGCCGCGTCGCCGGCGACGTAGGCCCCCTGCTCGCCGCCGGAGGCGCGCAGCGGGATGCGCTCGGGGCGGAACTCGGGCATGCCCATCCCGACGCGGAAGCGGTCGCCGCCGAGGCGCGCCACCTCGTGGTGGCCGGCCGGGCTGTCGAGCGCGAAGCGGTCGCCGGTGGCCGCGCCGTCGCGGACCAGCCAGGCAGCCACGCAGCGCGCGCCGTTGCCGCACTGCTGCGAGCGCGACCCATCGGCGTTCCAGATGCCGTAGGCCGCCACGGCGCCGGGCGATACCGGATCCTCGATGGTGAGGATCTGGTCGCAACCGACCCCGGTGTGCCGGTCGGCCAGGGCCCGGCACAGGTCGGGCGCGGGCGACGGGCGGCCGCCGCGCAGGTCGAGCACGACGAAGTCGTTGCCGGCCCCGTGCATCTTGCTGAAGCGCAGGCCGGCCCCGGGCGGGGCGGCGGGCGTGTTCATCGCGTCGCGGACCCGTCGTCCTCGTCCGACGCCGGGTCGGCCGGCAAGGCCTCCGCGTCCACCGGATCGGTGGCGGGGGCTTCGTCGGGCATTTCGATCACCGGTGCCTCCACCGGTGCCTGGACCAGCGGTCCCTTGTTGCCGCAGGCCGCGAGGGCCAGCGCCAGGAAGATCATCGACAGGGCTGTGCGTGCGTTCATGCCGGCAGTGTAGCCCGCCCTCCGGACGCTGCGAAGCTCAAGCCGCCGGCGGTTCAGGACGCCGCCACAACCAGGCTGCGACGATGGCCATGATCGCGGTGCCGGTGGCGGCCATCCAGGCCCGTGGCGCGGTCAGGAACATGATGCCCGCGCACAGCGACATCATCACCGTCGCCAGCCACTTGGCGCGGCGACTGACCGCACCATGGGCTTCCCAGTCGCGGATCATCGGCCCGAAGCGACGGTCGTCGAGCAGGCGCCGGTGCAGCTTTTCCGAGCCGCGGGCCGCGGCGAACGCCGACAGCAGGACGAAGGGCACCGTCGGCAGGCCGGGCAACACGATCCCGACCAGGCCCAGCGCCAGGCTGGCGTAGGCCAGCAGCCACCAGGCCCAGCGGAAGCGCCGTGCGGCCACGTCAGGGCCCTGCGGGCGGCGCGAGCACGCTCCGGAACGCCGCCAGCGCGGCTGGATGGTAGACCGTGTGATGGTGCTCGGCCGGCATGTCCCGATATTCCACCGACAAGCCCGGCAGGGCGCCCAGCGCCGTCGCCAGCGCCGCGGTCGGGCCGGCGATGCCCGCCTGGTCGCTGTTGGCCAGGAAGACGGTCGCCGAGCCCGGCGCCAGCCCCGCCAACGCGGGCGCGGCACGCCTGGCGAGCGCGCCGCCGTTCCACCACAGGCTGGGATCGATCGCGATGTAGGTATCGAACATCCCAGGCGCCTCGACCAGGGTCTCGACCACGAAGAGGCCGGCGAGCGATTCGCCGACGATCGCCGACTCGTCCGTCACCCGATAGCGCCGCGCGATCTCGGGCATCAGCTCATTGGCGATGAAGCGCCGGAACGCGGTCGAGCCGCCGACGTTCGGGGCGATCTCGCGGTCCTCGGCCATTTCCGTCGGGCCGGTCATGTCCCGTCGCCGTTCGGTGTTCTCGATGCCCACCAGCAGGAACGGGCGCGTGGTGCCGTTCATGCTGCCGACCTGGAGCAGGCCGGCGACATGCAGGAAGTCCTCGCCCAGGCCGCCGTCGGGCATGTACAGCACGGGCAACGCGGTGCCGGCCTCGACGGTCGGCCGGTAGACGTTGATGCGGCGCGTCTCGCCGAGGATCGCGCTGTCGAGGTTGAAGCCGTCGCCGATCACCAGCGGCTGCGCGGCCGGTTCCGCGGCCACGGCGGGCGCGACGCCCGCCAGCAGCACCAGGAGCGACAGCGCGGCGGCCCGCAGGGCCTTCATCGCGCGACGGCCTGCGTCACGCCGAGGCGGTCGAGCATGAAGGCGTACATCTCCGCGCGTTCGCGGTAGCGCCGGAAGCGACCGGACTTGCCGCCGTGGCCGGCCTCCATGTTGGTGCGGAACACGACGGTGTTGCCGGAGGTGTCGACGTCGCGCAGGCGCGCCACGTACTTGGCCGGCTCCCAGTACTGCACCTGCGAGTCCCACAGCCCGGTGCCGACGTACATCGCCGGATACGCCTGGGCCTTGAGGTTGTCGTACGGCGAGTAGGTGAGCATGTAGTCGTAGTACTTCTTCTGCTCGGGGTTGCCCCACTCGTCGTACTCGTTGGTCGTCAGCGGGATGCTGGGATCGAGCATGGTGGTGACCACGTCGACGAAGGGCACCTGCGACAGGATCACGTCGTAGTCCGCCGGCGCCATGTTCGCGATCGCGCCCATCAACAGGCCGCCGGCGCTGCCGCCGTAGGCGGCGACGCGGTCGGGCGCGGCGTACTTGTGTTCGACCAGGTAACGGGTGACGTCGATGAAGTCGGTGAAGGTGTTCTTCTTGTTGAACAGCTTGCCGTTGTCGTACCAGTCGCGGCCCATCTCCTGGCCACCGCGGATGTGCGCGATGGCATAGACCATGCCGCGATCGAGCAGGCTGACCACCGTGCTGTTGAAGCCCGGGTCGGTCGAGGACCCGTAGCTGCCGTAGGCGTACTGCAGCATCGCCGCGGTGCCGTCGCGCTCGAAGCCCTTCCGGTACACCAGCGACACCGGCACCCGGGTGCCGTCGCGCGCGGTCGCCCAGAGGCGTTCTGTGACGTAGCGGGAGGGGTCGTAGCCGAGCACCGGCTCCTGCTTGAGCTGGCGGCGCTCGCCGCTGCGGACGTTGAGCTCGTATACCGTGGCCGGCGTGGTCATCGAGGTATAGCTGTAGCGCAGCCACTCGCTGTCGGGTTCCGGGTTGGCCGACAGGCCCATCGAGTACGCCGGCTCGTCGGCCTTCACGTATTCCGAATCGCCGTCGGCCTGGCCGGGCTCGCCACGCACCAGGCGCAGGCGCTCCAGGCCTTCGGAGCGTTCGGCGATCGCGGCGAAGCCGTCGAACAGCTCGACACCGTCGATGAAGACGTCGTCGCGGTGCGCGATCCAGTCCTGCCAGTCCGCGCGGGAGGTGCTGCCGGTGGGCGCGGTGACGACCTTGAAGTTGCGCGCGCCATCGGCATTGGTCCGGATCACCCAGCGGCCGTCGTGATGGTCGGCGTCGTACTCGACGTCGCGCTCGCGCGGCGCCAGCACGACGAACTCGCCGGGCGCGGCCGCGGGCGTGCAGCGCATCTCGCTGGACACGGTGCTCTCGACGCCGATGCAGATGAACTGGTCGTCGCGGGTGCGGCCGATACCCATGTAGAAGCTGTCGTCCTTCTCTTCGTACACTAGGACGTCGTCGGCCACCGGCGTGCCCAGGACGTGCTTCTTTACGCGGACGGTGAGCAGGGTCTCGGGGTCGTTCTCGACGTAGAACAGGGTGCGGTTGTCGTCGGCCCAGATCAGGTTGGCCGACACGCCCTTGATCTGGTCCGGATACAGTTCGCCGGTCTCCAGGTCCTTGATTCGCACGGTGTACTGGCGGCGGCCGTTGAGGTCCTCGGCATAGGCGAGCAGGCGGTTGTCGGGGCTGACTTCGCGGTCGCTGACCGCGTAGTAGTCCTTGCCCGCGGCCAGGGCGTTGAGGTCGAGCATCACCTCCTCGCCCGCGAAGTCGCCGGCGTCGGTGGCCTTCTGGATGGACGCGGCATCCACGCCCGGGCCGTCCTTGCGGCGGGCGTGCACCGGATAGTCCTGGCCGGTCTCGAAGCGGGTGTAATACCAGTAACCACGATCGCGGTACGGCACCGAGCTGTCGTCCTGCTTGATGCGGCCGACGATTTCGTCGTACAGGCGGTCCTCGAGCGGCTTGAGCGGCGCCATCACGGCGTCGGTGTAAGCGTTCTCGGCCTCCAGGTAGGCCAGCATGGCCTTGTCCTCGCGGGCATCGTCGCGGAGCCAGTAATACTCGTCCTGGCGTTCGGCGCCATGCGGCGCCTTGACCACGTGCGGGCGCTTTTCGACGTCGGGCGGGGCGGGCAGCTCGTTGGCGGGCGTCTGGGTGGACAGGGTCATGAGGATGGCGGCTAGCAGCAGGCTGGGTTTCATGGGATGGGGTCCGGGACGGGGTTTCGCAACGGTGGCCCCGAAGGTAGCGCGTTCGGCGGCGTTCGGCACATGCCGGGTGGCACGGTGGGCCTGGGTGGGGTCCGCCGGGGATCCGTCGGCGTCGCGCCGGGGATTTCCCCCGAAGGCATCACCGCAGGGCGGGGCGAGCCGAAGGCGATACCCACCGTGGCTTCCGGCGAGGACGTGCGGTGGGTGTTGCTTCGCGCAATCCGTCTTACGAGGCTGTCGTGCTCAGCGGCGTAGCCCGGGCAAGCGAAGCGCACCCGGGACCGCGACATGAGGGGCCACGCGAGGTGCGCCCAGGGGCCTGCAAAACGCCGGGGAGGATTCCCGGAACCGGACCGCGCAAACGGCAACGGCGGGGCCTGCGCCCCGCCGTTGCTGCAAGACACGCGTGGCGCGTGGGCTTACTCGGCCAGCTCCTTCCACAGGAAGGTGAAGGCCAGCGCGCTCATGTGCGCCGCCTGTGCATTGTTGGCGGCGCCGCCGTGGCCACCTTCTATGTTCTCGTAGTAGCGCACGTCCTTGTCGGCGTCGAGCATCTGCGCCGCCATCTTGCGCGCGTGGCCCGGATGCACGCGGTCGTCGCGGGTGGAGGTCATGAAGATCGTCGGCGGGTACTGCTTGCCGGGATCGAACAGGTGGTAGGGCGAGAAGGTCTTGATGAAGGACCAGTCGGCGGTGTCCGGATCGCCGTACTCGGCCATCCAAGAAGCACCGGCCAGCAGGTGGCTGTAGCGCTTCATGTCGAGCAGCGGCACCTGGCAGACGATCGCGCCGAACAGCTCGGGATACTGGGTGAGCATGTTGCCCATCAGCAGGCCGCCGTTGCTGCCGCCCTGCGCGCCCAGGTGCGCGGGCGAGGTGATGCCGGTCGCGACCAGGTCGCGGGCGACGGCGGCGAAGTCCTCGTAGGCCTTGTGGCGGTTCGCCTTCAGCGCGGCCTGGTGCCACTTCGGGCCGTACTCGCCGCCACCGCGGATGTTGGCGACCGCGTAGACGCCGCCCTTCTCCAGCCAGCCCTTGCCGACCGTCGCCGAATAACCCGGCGTGAGGGACACCTCGAAGCCGCCATAGCCGTAAAGCAGGGTCGGCGCCTTGCCGTTGCGCTCGAGGTTGCGGGGACGGACCAGGAAGTACGGCACGCGGGTGCCGTCCTCGCTGGTGGCGAAGTGCTGCTCGACCACGTCCGTGGACGCATCGAAGAAGGCCGGCATCGACTTCAGCGGTTCGGGCGCCTTGCCGACCTCGACCAGCGACAGGGTCGTCGGGGTCAGGTAGCTGGTGACGGTCATCCAGACCGCGTCGCTTTCGTCGGCGTCGACCGCGCTGATGCCAACGGTCCCCAGCTCCGGCGCGCCGGGGAACTCACTGCGGGCCCAGGCGCCCTCGCCCGGGGTCAGCAGCTCGAGCTTGCTGCTGACGTTGTCCAACACATTGAGGACGAGGTGGTTGCGGGTCCAGGCGTGGCTGGCCAGCGACGTCTCCGCGGTGGGCTCGAACAGCACCGTGAAATCGCGCTTGCCGGCCATGAAGGCGTCGAAGTCCATCGCGATCAGGCTGCCGGCCGGATAGGTGGTTTCACCGTCCTGGTCGTCGGTCACGGTGTAGGGCTCGCGGGGTTCCAGCAGCAGCCATTCGCGATGCACGGACTTGTTGACGGAGTTGGGGACGTCGATCTTCGCCAGCGAGCCGTCTGCCGCGCGCAGGTACAGCTCGTCGTTGTAGAAGGCCAGGGTGCGGCTGACGAAGTCGCGCTCGAAGCCCGGGGTGTCGTCGTGGAAGGCGGCGATGTACATGTCCTCGGCCTGGCCTTCGTAGACCACCTCCGCCGCCGACAGCGGCGTGCCGCGCTTCCAGGCCTTGACGATGCGCGGATAACCCGAGGGCGTCATCGAGCCGGGGCCGAAATCGGTGTAGACGAAGACGGTGTCGCGATCGATCCAGCCCAGCCCGCCCTTGGCCTCCGGCCGGAAGAAGCCGTCCTCGACCCAGCTCTTGCTGGCCATGTCGAACTCGCGAGTCACGTCGGCGTCGGCGCCGCCGCGCGAAAGCGCGATCAGGCAGCGGTCGTAGTCCGGGCGCAGGCAGTCGGCGCCATGCCAGACCCAGTTCTCGCCTTCGGCCTTGTTGAGCGCGTCGAGGTCGAGCACGGTCTCCCACTGCGGCGAGGCCTTGCGATACTCGTCCAGCGTGGTCCGGCGCCACAGGCCGCGCTCATGCTGCTTGTCCTTCCAGAAGTTGTAGTAGTAGTCGCCGATCTTCTGCACGCCCGGGATCTTGGCGTCGGAGTCGAGGATGGTGCGGATGTCGGACTCCAGCGCCTTGAAGGCGGGCGTGGCGGCGAGTTCGGCCTCGGTCCGGGCGTTCTCGCCCTTGACCCAGTCCATCGGCTTGTCGCCAGTGACGTCTTCCAGCCACTGGTAGGTATCGTTCACGGGTGCCTCCTGGGCGTGGGCGGTGCCCACCGCCCCGGCGAGCAGGCCGGTCGATGCGAGGCTGGCGGAGATCAGCAGGGTCTGGCAGGCATGCGACAGCTTGGGCATGGGCAGGGTCCGGTGGGCATGGATTGAAGCCCGGAACGCTAGCACACGCCGGCCACCCCACCCCCGTGCCTGCGGTCACGATGGGCAACCCCGTGGAGCAGTGCCGGATCAGGCGGCCAGGCGGGGGCCGGGCGACGCGCGCGCGACACGACCGGATCGCGGCGGCGCGCCTGCGGTGGGCGACGGCGGGACCATCGCGCGGCGGGGGACGCAGGCGCGCGCCGACCCGGGAACGCGAAGCGATGCGCGGCCCACCAGGCGACCAGGGGCATGACCAGCAGCCACAGCGGCAGCCAACCGAGTTGCGGGTGGCTGCCGCGCGCTTCGGGCACCATCAACAGCAGCAGCGCGCCGATGGCCACGGCGCCACGCAGCACTTCGTCCAGCAGCGGATGGGGGCGTGTCGACGACGTACGGGGGATGGAACGGCGGGCATGGACGGTCTGCATGGCGTGGCTCCCTGGCGGTGTGGAGCCACTCTCCCGCGCCGGCATCTCACCGGCTAAGACGGCGCCCTCGCGGCCACCGGATCAGTAACCGGCAGCGTCCAGTGCCCTGTCGGCCTCGGCGCGCCCCAGCTCGATCAACTCGCCCGCGCGCCAGAATTCGTAGAACTGGCAGGCATCGCGTGGGATGCGGATGACCAGCTCCGGCGGGTCCAGGGCCAGTTGCACGCGCGCGATCTGCGCCTGCATGGTGTCCAGCGAGCGCGCCATCAGCTCGCTCAGGCCCATGTGCGCGGCGCGCACGCTGAGCCCTTGTTCGCCGCCTTCGGCGGCCGCCCCGCCCTCCTCGCCCAGGCCCACCCAGCGCGCCAGGCGCCGGTGCCAGCGGGCGCCCTCGGCGCTTGCGGCATCGCCTTCCAGCTCGGCCGGCGTGCCCGGCGGGCGCTGCGGCCAGCCATGCATGTCGACGGCGATCAGGCGATGCGCATCCGACAGGCGGGTCGCGGCGATCGGCAGCGGCGCCAGCAGGCCGCCATCGACCAGCTCCCGGCCGTGCACCACGTGCGGGGTGAACACGCCGGGGATCGCGATCGAGGCGCGCACCGCGTCCCACAGGTCGCCCTCGCGCAGCCAGACCTCGCGCTGCCGCATCAGGTCCACCGCGACCGCGGTGAAGTCCACGTCCAGGTCCTCGATCCGGGGCGCACCGGTCAGCTCGCGCAGCGCCGCCATCAGGCGGTCGCCTTCGAACAGCGCCGCGCGGCCGAAGGCCGGATCGAGCAGGCGCAGCATCTGCGCGCGGCTCAGCGTCAGCAGCCATTCGCGGTAGACCTCCAGCTTGCCGGCGGCGAACAGGCCGCCCACCAGGGCGCCGCTGGACGACCCGGCGACCGCGACGATCTGCATGCCCCGCGCCTGCAGCGCCTCGATCACGCCGATCTGGGCCAGGCCGCGCGCACCGCCCGAGCCGAGCACCAGCGCGACCCGCTCCTGCCGTTGGATCCTGGGGGCGTCCGCCGCTGCCATCGTCGCGCTCAGTCGTACTGGCTGAGCGCGAGCGACAGCAGCGCGCGCGCCTGCTCGCGCAGCACCGGCGGCTCGACGATCTCCGCGTCGCTGCCGTAATGCAGCACGTCCATCAGCAGTTCGCGCCCGTTGCTGTAGGGAATCTTGAGTTCGTAGCGGCCATCGGGCAGGAAGCGTCCCTGCTGCTGCGAGTGCCAGTGCTCGTCGGCCACCCAGCGCGCGGCCTTGGCGTTGAACACGATGGTCGCCCAGCCCTTGGGCGTGCCCGAGAAGATGCCGTAGCTCGAGGCGAGCTGGGTGTCGAGCTCCTCGTCGGGGACGTCGCGGGCCTCCTCGTCGAGCAGCCGGGCGGCGGTGATGCGATCGACGGCGAAGCTGCGCAGGGCGTCGCGGGTGTGGTCCCAGGCATCGAGGTACCAGTTGTCGCGGTAGTGCGTCAGGCGCTGCGGCGAGACGGTGCGGCGCGTGGCCTCGTCGGTCGAGCGGGCGCGATAGTCGAAGGCCAGCTGCTTGCGGTCGAGCACCGCGGTGGCGACGTTGCGGAAGGCATGCTCATCCAGCCTGCGGGTCCGGTGCGGGACCACCCGCACGCGCTCGACCGGCACGCGACGACCGCCGGCGTGCTCGTCGAGCAGCTTCTCGATGCGGTGCTGCAGGGGCGCAAGCGCGTTGGACAGCACCCCGCCGCCGCTGCGCATCAGCAATTGCTGGGCGGCGAGCAGCGAGTGCAGCTCCTGCGAGCTGAGCCACAGGCCGGGCAGTTCGAAGCGGTCCTTCTCGCTGGCGTCGTAGTTGAAGCCGGCCTCGCCGTTGCCGACCACCGGCGCCATCAGGAAGTCGCGCAGGTAGGCCAGGTCGCGGTAGGCGGTCGCGCGCGAGCATTCCAGTTCTTCCATCAGGCGCTGCACGGTGACCGGGTAGCGGGCATTGGAGAGGATGCGGTGGAGGGCGTGGATGCGTTCGATGCGTTCCATGGATGCAGCTTTCCGGCGGGGGAGTTGGCAGGTTACGACGGCTTGTTGCGTTTAGCATGGCATTGCCCGGCCATCGGGCGCCATCGAGGAAGGAGTCGCGAATGGAGTCCAGGACCCGTCTACGCGCGCGGATGCGCGCATCGTTCCTGCTGGCGGCGGGCGCGCTGCTTGCGTTCCAGGCCGCCGCCGCGGGACCGCGCGAGGAGTTGCACGAGGCGTATGAACGCTTCCTGGCGGCCACCAGCTTCCGTGCATCGCTCACCGACGTGGCCAAGGGCAAGACCCTGACCGAAATGGAGTTCGTGGCGCCCGACCGCTATCGGGTCAGCGTCCAGGGCGGGCCCAGCCAGCTGGTCATCGGCGACGCGATGTACATGGACATGGGCGGCCGCACGATGAAACTGCCCATGCCCGCCGGCAACCTCGTCGGCCAGTACCGCAGCCGCGAGGCGCTGGAGGCGCTGGAACGCGACCTGGTGGTCGATGCGTTGGGCGCCGACAGCGTCGACGGCGAGCCGGCGAAGGTCTACCACTACGTCACCACCCAGCATGGACGCGCCGACGTGAAGGCCTGGATCTCGGACCGTTCCGGCCTGCCGCTGCAGCTCGAGACCACCGGCAAGGCGGACGGCAAATCGCAGACCGTGCGCATCCGCTACCGCGATTTCAACGATCCCTCCATCCGGATCGCCGCGCCCGACTGAACGCCGTCGCGTCGCGCTTGCGGACCCCGGGCATCGCCCCGCAGCGGCGGCGCCGTACCGCGCCCCTCGCCAGCCCGGGCCGGTCGGCGCACAATACGCGCCATGCCCGGTTCCAGCCCGCTCGGCCCCGTCGAGCCCGCCATCGACCTCTCGCCCACGCCGGGCGAGGAGGTCAAGACCACCACCTGCTACATGTGCGCCTGCCGTTGTGGCATCAAGGTGTGGCTGCAGGACGGGCGCATCCGCTACATCCAGGGCAACCCCGCGCACCCGGTCAACCAGGGCGTGCTGTGCGCCAAGGGCTCGGCCGGGATCATGCAGCACTACTCGCCGGCCCGACTGGACAAGCCCCTGCTGCGCGTGGGCGAGCGCGGCTCCGGTGAGTTCCGCGAGATCGAGTGGGACGAGGCGATGGCCATCGCCACCGGCTGGCTGGCGCCAATCCGCGAGCGCAATCCCGACGAACTGGCGTTCTTCACCGGGCGCGACCAGTCCCAGGCCCTCACCGGCTGGTGGGCGCAACAGTTCGGCACGGTCAACTACGCCGCGCACGGCGGCTTCTGCTCGGTGAACATGGCCGCCGGCGGCCTGTACACGCTGGGCGGCAGCTTCTGGGAATTCGGCGAACCCGACTGGGAACGCACGCGCTACCTGATGCTCTGGGGCGTGGCCGAGGACCACGATTCGAACCCGATCAAGCTGGGCTTGGGCAAGGTCAAGGCCAATGGCGCCAAGATCGTCGCGGTGAATCCGGTGCGCAGCGGTTATGGCGCCATCGCCGATGAGTGGATCGGCATCCGCCCGGGCACCGACGGCCTGTTCGCGTTCGCCTTGATCCACGAACTGCTGAAGGCCGATCGCATCGACCTCGACTACCTGGTCCGCTACACCAACGCCCATTGGCTGGTGGTGCGCGATCCCGGCGGGCCGGAAGACGGCCTGTTCGCGCGCGACGCCGAAGGCCGGCCCCTGTGCTGGAACCGCGATGCCGGCCGCGCCGTCGACGCAGCGGCCACCGGCACTTCGCCGGCCGTGGTGGGGTCCTACCGGCTGCCGGACGGGCGCAGTGCGACGCCGGTGTTCCACCTCACCGCCGAGCGTTACCTGGACCCGGAGTATTCGCCCGATGCGGTCAGCGCGCGCTGCGGCATCCCGGCCGCGACCATCCGCCGGATCGCCCGGGAGCTGGCCGAAGCCGCCTTCGACCACGAAATCCGCCTGCCGGTCGCCTGGACCGATGCCTGGGGCCGCGAGCACGACGAAATGGTCGGCCGGCCGGTGTCGATGCATGCCATGCGCGGCATCAGCGCGCACAGCAACGGCTTCCATACCTGCCGTGCCCTGCACCTGCTGCAACTGCTGCTGGGCGCGGTCGACACACCCGGTTCGTTCCGCTACCAGCCGCCCTTCCCCAAGCCGATCCCGCCGCCAAACCGGCCCGGCAAGGCGCGCCAGGACAACGGCGTGCTGGACGCGGCGCCGCTGGGCTTCGTGCATGGGCCGGAGGACCTGGTCGTCGATGCCCACGGCAACCCACGCCGCATCGACCACGCCTACTCCTGGGCCTATCCGCTGTCGGCGCACGGCATGATGCACACCGTCATCCGCAACGCCTGGGCCGGCGACCCGTACCGCATCGACACCCTGTTGATGTTCATGGCCAACATGGGCTGGAACTCGGCGATGAACACCGCCGAGACGATCGGCTGGCTGACCGACCGCGACGCGAACGGCGAATACCGCATCCCGCGCATCATCTACTCCGATGCCTATGCCTCGGAGATGGTCGCCTACGCCGACCTGGTGCTGCCCGACACGACCTACCTGGAGCGCTTCGACGCGATCAGCATGCTCGACCGGCCGATCTCCGATGCCGACGGCGCCGCCGACGCGATCCGCCACCCGGTGCTGGACCCGGCGAAGCAGCGCCTGCGTGCCGATGGAACGCCGCGCGACGTCCGCGGCTTCCAGTCGGTGCTGATCGACCTGGGCACGCGGCTGGGGCTGCCCGGCCTGGTCAACGAGGACGGCTCGGCGCGCTACCGCGACTACGCCGACTACATCACCCACCACGAACGCGCCCCCGGGGTCGGCCTGCTGGCGGGCTGGCGGCGCGGCCTGGTCGATGGCGCGCCGGGCGAGGTCGAGGCCAAGGGCCAGCCCAACCCCGAGCAGCTGCAACGCTATATCGAGCACGGCGGTTTCTGGCGCAGCGAGATCCCCGAGCACGCGCGTTACTTCAAGATGGCCAACCGCGGCTACCTCGACTGGGCGCAGCACATGGGCTTCCTTGGCCACGGCGACCCGATCGTGCTGCAGCTGTACTCGGAGACGATGCAGAAGTTCCGCCTGGCCGCCCAGGGCCATGGCCCGCACCAGCCGCCCGAGGCGCACCGCGCGCGCGTGGCGACGTACTTCGACCCGCTGCCGACCTGGTACGAGCCATTCGAAGGCGCCCAGGTTTCAAAGACCCCCTCACCGGGGGAGCGGGGTCGGGGTCCGGGCACGACAGCCGACGCCCCCCCCTCCCGCGCTTCGCGCCACCTTCTCCCGGAGGGCGAAGGGAAGGACCCGTTCCCGCTGTCGGCAGTCACCCAGCGACCGATGTTCATGTACCACGCCTGGGGCTCGCAGAACGCCTGGCTGCGGCAGATCACCGCGCGCAACTACCTGTACCTGCATCCCGACACCGGCGCCCGCCACGGCATCGCCGACGAGGACTGGATCACCGTGGCCTCGCACCACGGCGAGATCACCGTGCAGGCCAAGTTCGCCGCCAACGTGCAGCCCGACACGGTGTGGACCTGGAACGCGATCGGCAAGCGCAAGGGCGCCTGGCGCCTGGACAAGGACGCACCCGAGGCGCGCAAGGGCTTCCTGCTCAACCACCTGATTTCCGACATCACCCCGCGCGGCGACTACGCCAACGCCGATCCCGTCACCGGCCAGGCCGCCTGGTTCGACCTGCGGGTCCGCATCGCCCCTGCCCCCGCGGGCACCGGGGGCGAGAGCACGCCACGCTTTCCCGCGATCGATTTCGGCCGCGCCGAGCCCGGCCCGCTGCGCTACGGCGCCGGGTTCCGCGCCGCGCGCCACCAGGAGGAGTCCACGTGAGCCCACCCGCCCCGCCCTCGCGCCGCATCGCCGGCTGGACCTGCGTGGCCATGGGCTTCGCCCTGGTCGTGCTGCTGGGACTGGGCGTGATCGGCCCCGGGACGGGCGATCCGCCCCCGGCGTCGCTGGGCGCCGCGCTGATGGGCCTGGTGCCGACGCTGGCGCTGGCCGTGGTGGCGTTCGTCGCCGGCCTGCTGCTGTTGCGCGGCGGCCGCGGGAGCACGCGTCGATGACCGGCCTGCCGCCCCCGGGCAAGAAGAAGATGGGCCTGGTCATCGACCTGGACACCTGCGTCGGCTGCCACGCCTGCGCGGTGAGCTGCAAGGAATGGAACGCCGGCGGCTTCGCCGCGCCGCTGACCGACGAGGACCCCTACGGCAAGTCGCCCTCCGGGGTATGGTTCAACCGGGTGCACAGCTACGAGATCGCGCCCGGCGGCGGTTGCGGGGACGGCGCAGCGGCGCCGCAACCGGCGATGACGCTGCATTTCCCGCGCTCGTGCCTGCACTGCGAGGAGCCGGCCTGCGTCACCGTGTGCCCCACCGGCGCCAGCTACAAGCGCGCCGAGGACGGCATCGTCCTGGTCGACGAGGACAAGTGCATCGGCTGCAAGCTGTGCTCGTGGGCCTGTCCGTACGGCGCGCGCGAGTACAGCGAGGTCGAGGGCGTGATGAAGAAATGCACCCTGTGCATCGACCGCATCTACAACGAGAACCTCGAGGAGGCCGAACGCCAGCCCGCCTGCGTGCAGGCCTGCCCGACCCGCGCACGCCACTTCGGCGACCTGGCCGACCCGGACTCGAAGGTATCGCGACTGGTCGCCGAGCGCGGCGGCGTCGACCTGATGCCGACGCTGGGCTACAAGCCCACCAACCAGTACCTGCCGCCGCGACCCCGTCGCACCGGACCGGCGGGCGAAGCCGACGGCCGCGGGCCGGCCGACGAGGCCCTGGACAGCGCCGCGTTGCCGCCGGTGCTGCGCTGGCTCGACCGCGTCCTGAGCCGCTGACGGAACCCGCGCATGCATCCCGCCTTCTCCGTCATCGCCTTCACCACCCTGTCGGGCGCCGGTTATGGCGTGCTCGCCCTCGCCGGCCTGGGCCTGCTCGCCCCCCTGCTCGGCGCCCCCAGCCCGTCGCCGCTCGCGTTGTCGGTGATGCTGGCGACCGGCCTGGCGCTGGCGACCGTCGGCCTGCTCAGCTCGACCTTCCACCTTGGCAAGCCGCTGCGCGCCTGGCGGGCGTTCTCGCAGTGGCGGACCTCATGGCTCTCGCGCGAGGGCGTCATGGCCGTGCTCGTCTACCTGCCGGCGCTCGCCCTGCTGGGCCTGCTGGTGCCGGCCGCGATCGGACGCGGCGAGGACGTCCCGGCAGCGCTGACCGCCGCCCTGGGCGCAGCGCTCGCGCTGCTGTCGCTGGCGACCGTGGCCTGCACCGCGATGATCTACGCCTCGCTCAAGCCGATCCCGGCCTGGGGCCATCGGCTCGTCGTGCCGGCCTACCTCCTGTTCGGCCTGCAGGGCGGACTGGCCCTGGCGTCCGGCGTCGCCGCCTTCGACGACGGGCGCATGGGCGCGGGCCTGCTGGTGGCGGCCGCCCTGCCCGGTTTCGTGCTGGCAGCGGTCAAGGGCCGTTACTGGCGCGCCATCGACACCACCCCGCTGCCGGTCACCCGAGGCGACGCGGTCGGCCTGCCCGGGCGCGAGGTCCGCGTCTTCGAGCGTCCCCACACCGAGGGCAACTACATCACCCGCGAGATGGGCTTCGTCCTCGCGCGCAAGCATGCGAAGGCGCTGCGACGCCTGGCGATCGCGCTGTTCGCGGTGATGCCGGTCCTGCTGGCCGCACTGGCCCTGGGGTTCGAACAGGCGGTCCTGCCCCTGGCCCTGCTGGCGATCGCCTCGGTCCTGCTCGGCGCCTTCGTCGAGCGCTGGCTGTTCTTCGCCCAGGCGCGACACGTGGTGGGGCTTTACTACTGAAGCCACGCCCCTGCGCGATCATTCGCCGGAATTGACGGCCGTTGTATGCCGTTGGGCGCCCTTGGCGGCAGTTGGAATTGGGATAACGTAGAATTAACGAAACAGGCCACGGCCGACTCCGCGTCGGCCGTTTTCGTGCCTGCCCCCTGCACATGCCCTGGAGTCGCCGTGAAGCCTTCGATCCTCGCCCTGGTCCTGATGTCCGCTCTCCCCGCCACCTGCCTGGCGCAGGACGCCGACGCCCCGGATACCGGCTGGAGCGGGACGGGCGAGCTGGGCCTGGCGATCGCCAAGGGCAACACCGACAGTGAGACCCTGACCGGCAGCCTGGCGCTGTCGCACGAGGACCCGGTCTGGCGCCATGCCGTCGGCGCGTCGTTCCTCTACGGCAAGAGCGATGGCCTGGAGACCGCCTACCGCTACGACGTGTTCGCCGAAAGCGGATACCGCCTCACCGGACGCAGCTACCTGCTCGGCTCGATCCGCAACGAGCGCGACCACTTCGCCTCCTACGAGTACCAGTGGACGGCGTCGGCAAGCTACGGCTACGAAGCGATCAAGCGCGAAGCCACCCAGCTCACCTTCGAGATCGGCCCGGGTTACCGCTGGGCCAAGCTGCAGGGCGTGCAGGTCCACAACAACGAGACCATCGTGCGCGGCTCGATGGAGTTCAAGCACGCCTTCAACGCCAACACCTCGGTCTACGACACCCTGCTCGTCGAGGCCGGCAGCGACAACACCTTCGCGGTGAACGACGCCGGCGTGAAGGTGAAGATGACCCAGGCCCTGGCCCTCAAGGCCGGACTGGAAACGCGCTACAACACCGACGTGCTGCCCGGCATCAAGAACACCGACAACCTGACCACGATCAACGTCGTCTACGACTTCTGACCCCTCGCCAGCGGCGGCCGGCCTTGGCACCATGCCAGGCGGCCCCGCCCGATCGCACCCGACCGACATGTCCCTCCTGCTCGGACTCGCCCTCAGCCCGTTCCTGACATCGCCGATCCCCGCCTACGGCCAGCCGGAACTGCTGGCCGGGGTGATGGACATGCGCTGGCGGCGCAGCAGTTGCCTGTCGTTGCGCTGCAACGACGAGGAGTGGCGCCAGGAACTGGCGACGCCGGGCCACGACGTCCTCGATCGCCGGCGGCTGGGCGAGCGCGGTGCCGGCGCGCGCTACCGGGCCGCGCAGCGGCGCCTGCACGCGCGCGCGCAGGCGCGCCAGTCGACCGACGCCTATTCCAACAAGTGGCGGGTGGGAACGCGCCACGACGTCGAAGTGCTGCGCGACGGTCCCAACCGGCTCGCGGTGGAAGTGGGCGCTGCCTGGCGCCTGGCGCCGCGTTCGGACGACGGCATCGGCCTGCCCGGACCGGTGTTCCGCGGCGCGATCGATTTCGGGCGCCGCTTCGGCGACCGCGCCGAACTCACCCAACGGCTGGTATGGGAGACCGGCCAGGGCCAGACCTTCATCAAGCAGTCGATGGGCCTGGACGTGCGGCTGTGGCCGGAATGGACGCTGGAGAGCGACTACGTGATCCGCCACCGCACCCGCGGTGCCAGTGGCACCGAGACCGCCGAGGGCTGGTTCGGCATCCGCCGGCGATTCTGACGGCCGCCGCCGGCCTCAGACGTGCGGCGCGATCAGCGCACCGGCCCCCTGCTCGAGCAGGCGGCGCGCTACTTCGACCCCCAATGCGTCCGGATCGGACGCGGGGCCTTCCGCCTCGGCGCGGATGCTGTGGCCATCTTCCGCCGACCCGACCGCGCCGGCCAGGCGAAGGCGATCGCCTTCCAGGCGCGCGAAGGCCGCGACCGGCACGTGGCAACTGCCGTGCAGCGCGCGATTCATCGCCCGCTCGGCCTCGACCCGGCGACGGGTGTCGGCGTCGTCCAGCGCCGCGCACAGGGCGGCGAGGGCATCGTCGCCATCGCGGCACTCGATCGCGATGGCGCCCTGCGCCGGTGCCGGCAGCCAGTCCGGGGCTTCCAGCCGGCTGCGGATGCGGGCCTCCAGGCCCAGCCGCTGCAGGCCCGCGCACGCGAGCACGATGGCGTCGTACTCGCCGGCATCCAGCCGCGCCAGCCGCGTGTTGACGTTGCCGCGCAGGTCGCGCAGCACCAGGTCCGGGCGCAAGGCGCGCAGCTGCGCCTGGCGCCGCAGCGAGGACGTGCCCACGCAGGCGCCGTGCGGCAGGTCGGCGAGACGCTCGAAGCGCGGGCTCACGAAGGCATCGGCGGCATCGGCGCGCGGCAGGATCGCCGGCATCGCGAAGCCGGGCTCGAGGGTCATCGGCACGTCCTTGAGCGAGTGCACCGCGCAGTCGGCCTCGCCGCGCTGCATGGCCACCTCGAGCTCCTTGAGGAACAGGCCCTTGCCGCCGATCGCCGCCAGCGAGCGGTCCAGCACCTGGTCGCCGCGCGTGCTCATCGGCACCAGTTCGACGGACAGGCCGGGATGGGCGGCGCGCAGGCGCTCGGCGACGTGTTCGCTCTGCCACAGGGCGAGCGGGCTCTTGCGGGTGGCGATACGGAGGGTCTTCATCGGCGCCATTATCGCCCAGCCGGGCACCTTGCCGGGCACGGCGGCGACCCCCACCCGTCGTCGCGCATCGCACGGGGCTGCCGGAGGCCGGGCCACGGCCTCCGTCGATCACGCCGCGGGCGCGATCAATAGCCCTTTTCGAAGTTCAGCATGAAGCCGTTGTCGCGGTCGCCCTGGCTGCCGAACAGGCCGCGGTACTCGGCCCGGAGCGACATCCCGCGCGGCAGGTAGAACATCACGCCGAGGCCGACCATGTAGCGGCTGCGGTCGAAGCCGACCAGGCCGACGTTGTACAGCGGCGCCGTGAGGAGATCGGCGTACTGCAGGCTCGCGCTGCTGTCGCCATCGAAGTCGTACTGGTACTCCAGCCGCGCCTGCGGCGCGAAGGCGCCCCAATCGGTGGCGTGCCGCGACTCGAATCGGAAGCCGAGGTTGCCGGTGGTCGAATCCACGTCCATGTCGCCATACGCGAGGCTGTAGATCGGATCGCCCTGCTCGACGTAGGCATCCAGGTCGGCGCGCGAGAGGTCGACCCGGGCATACGGCGTGAGCTGCCAGGTGTCGTGCTGGTACTGCGCGCCCGCCGAAATCGAGCCGAACCACTGGCTGCCGTCGCGCGATCCCTCGACGAAACCGCCGGTCGCGGTGACGTGGCGGCGCAGGTCGTAGGACAAGCGCTGGTAGCCCATCAGGCCATCGAGGAAGAAACGGTCGCCCGGATGGTAGCTGGCGTAGAAGGCCAGTGCGTAGGCATCGCCATCGACGCGGCTGCCGTTCTCGCCGACCTTGCTCTCGTCGCGGCCCAGGCCGATGCCGCCGCCCAGTGCGAAGGCCGGGCTGAAGCGGTAATCCAGGCCCGCGCTGATGCCGTCGCTCTCGAAATCGGCACCGGCGCCACCGCCGCGGCCGTCCTGGGCGCCAGAGCGGATGACGCCCCCGATCCAGGCGCCGAGCGGCGAGTTCGCGCCGCCGGTCGCGCCCTCGGGCGCGGCCGCTTCGTCGCCGCCGCCGCTGCCCATGCCAACCGCGTCGTTGGAGGCCACGAGCGCATCGCAGGGGTCGCCGGGCTTGCGCCCGATCCGGTCGGCGCACTGCTGACCGGTCACGAAGCTCAGGCGGTTGCTCACCTGCGCCCCCGCGCGGTTGTCGTGCAGGGTTTCCAGGCGCTGCTGGAAGTTGCCCATCTGCGCGCTGGCGAACCGTCGCGCCGAGTCGGCCTGGGCCTCGAGCAGGCCGCGCACCTCCGGATCCAGCGAGGGATCCGGGCGGTCGACGATTTCCACCGCGTACTGGCGCGTGCCAGTGAAGCCCATGGCATCGGTCGCGGTCACGGTGAAGTCGAACAGGCCCGCCGCCGGCGTGCCGTCCAGGGCGCCGTCCTCGGCCAGGGCCAGCCCGGCCGGCAGGCTGCCGGCACTCAGGGTGAATCGATAAGGCGCGGTGCCGCCGGCGGCGCTGAGCAGCTCGGCGTAGGCCTGGCCGCCGAGTCCACGCGGCAGCGTCGCCGGCGTGATCGTGATCGTCGGTGCGGCCACCACCACGGTATAGGCGCGGGTCGTGCTCGCCGGCGTGCCGCCGGTGCTGTCGGTCGCACGGATGGCGAAGTCGAAGCTGCCGGCGGCCGTGGGCGTGCCGCTCAGCACGCCGGTGGCGCCGTCCAGGCCGAGGCCGTCGGGCAGGCTGCCGGAGGCAACCGCGTAAGCGTAGGGCGCGATGCCACCGTCGGCGACGAAGGTCTGGCTGTACGCTACGCCGGCGGCGCCATCGACCAGCGTCCCCGGGACCAGCGAGAGGGTCGGCGCGGCGACCTGCACGGTGTAATCGCGTGTGCCGGACTGGCCATTGGCGTCGGTCGCGGTGACGGTGAAGTCGAAGCTGCCGGCATGGGTGGTGGTGCCGGCGAGCGCGCCATCGGCCGCCAGCGCCAGGCCATCGGGCAGGGCACCGGCGCTGACCTGGAAACCATACGGCGCGACACCGCCCGTCGCGGCAAGCGCCTGGTCGTAGGCCTGGCCGGCGGTGGTGTCGGGCAGGGTGGCCGGGTCGATCGCCAGCGCAGGCGCCGGCACGTCCAGCGTGTAGGACTGGCTGACGGTGAACGGTGCGCCGGTCCCGGTCAGCGTCGTGTCGGTCGCGGTCACCGTGACCGGGTAGCTGCCCGGCTCGCTGGGGGTGCCCGACAGGGTGTCGCCGCTGAAGGCGAGGCCGGCCGGCAGGGTGCCGCTGATCGCATAGCTGTAGGGCCCCGGGCTGCCACTGGCCGTGAAGGCCTGCGAGCCTGCCACGCCGTAGGCCAGCGTCAACGTGCCCGCGCCGGGCGCGAGCGCCAGGCTCGGCGCATTGACCACCAGCGTGTACGCGCGGGTCCCGGACTGGCCGTTTGCGTCGGTCACCTCGACGGTGAAGGGGAAGCTGCCGACTTCGGTCGGGGTGCCCGTCAGCGCGCCGCCACTGGAGAGCGAAAGTCCGCTCGGCAACGGGCCGCTGGCCAACGCGAAGGCGTACGGCGCGACGCCGCCGCTCGCGCTCAAGGCCTGGGAATAGGGTGCCCCGGGGTCCGCGGCCGGCAATGTCGTCGGATCGGGCGTCACCGAGCCGGCGGCAACGGCGAGGACATAGGCCTCCGCGACCGTGAAGGGCGCGCCGGTGCCGGTTGCGCCGGTGTCGGTCGCCTCGATCGTGAAGCTGAAATTGCCCACTGCGGTCGGCGTACCCGACAGGGTGTCGCCCACCAGGCTGACGCCGGCAGGCAAGCTGCCGCTCACCGCGTAGGTATAGGGCCCCACGCCACCGCTGGCGGCGAAGGCCTGCGAGTAGGCGCTGCCGTAGCCGGCGGCGAACGTCGCCCCCGCCGGCGACAAGGCCAGGCCGGGCACGGCGACATCTAGCACGAAGGCCTCGCCGACGGTGTAGGGCCCGTTGCCCGTGCTGCTGTCGGTCGCCGAGACGTTGAGGTTGAAGCTGCCGGCCTGGGTCGGCGTGCCCGACACCGTCACCGAATCCGTGCCGGTGCCGGTGATCGACAGGCCGGCCGGCAGGTTGGTGACCTGGTAGGCGCTCCACGGCGTGCTGCCGCCGTTGAAGGTGAAGGTCTGGCTGTAGGGCGCGCCCACCGTGGTGGACAGACTGCCGCCGGCGGTCACCGTGACCACCGCATCCTGAACGGTGATCGAGACCGTCGCCGGTGCCGAGGTGCCGCCTGCGTTGGTCGCGGTGTAGGTGAAGCTGTCGGCGCCGGCGTAGCCCGGATCGGGCTGGTAGCTGATGGTCGTGCCGCTGGCCAGCGCGGTGCCGTGGCTGGGCGCGGTCGCCACCGCCACCGTCGCGGCGGGGCCACCGGTGATGGCGAGGGGGATGTCGGTCGCCGCGGCTCCGTAGCCGACCGTCGCCGACACCGGGTTGGCGATCGGCGCCTGGTCGCCCACTGTAATCGCGAAGGCCTGCGACGCGCCGTAGGGACCGGTACCGGTGCTCGAGTCCGTCGCGGTGACGGTGAAATTGAAGCTGCCGATCGCGTTGGGGGTGCCGCTGATCGCGCCGCTCGATGCATCGAGCGCCAGCCCGCCGGGCAACGCGCCCGCGGTGACCGCGTAGGTGTACGGCGCGGTGCCGCCGGTCGCGGGCGCAAGCGCGTCGCTGTAGGCCGCACCGAGCGTGCCGCCCGCAAGTCCGGTCGCCGGCAACGCGACGGTCGGCGCGGCGATCGCCAGGGTATAGGCCTGGCTGCCACTGAACGGCCCCGGGGCCGGGCTGCTGTCGAGCGCGGTGACGGTGAAGGCGAAGTTGCCGCCTGCGGTCGGCGTGCCGCTGAGCACGCCGGAAGGCGACAGCGACAGGCCTGCCGGCAAGGCACCGGCGCTCACCGAGAACGCGTAGGGCGCGGCGCCTCCGCTGGCGACGAGGGCTTGGTTGTAGGCGACGCCGACCGTGCCGCCGGGCACGCTGCCGGGGCTCACGGTGACCGGCACGTCGTCGTTGAGGATCGTGCCCCGGCCCTGGTTGTCGGCGATCGAGGCATTGCTGGCGCCGCTGAGATTGACGAAGAAGTCTTCGTCGGCTTCCGGCACCAGGTCGCCGTTGACGTTGATCGATACCGAGAGCGCCGTGGTGCCGGCGGTGAACAGCAGGCCGCCGCTCAGGGCGGTGTAGTCGCCGGGTGCGGTCGCGGTGCCGTCGGCGGTGGCGTAGTTGACGGTGACGTTGCGGCCGCTGGGCGCGCTCAGGCTGACGGTGAAGTTGGCGGTGACGCTGGTGCTGCCCTCGGTCACGGTGACGTCGTTGATCGACAGGCTCGGCAGCGCATCGTCGTTGACGATCGTACCCAGCCCCTGGCTGTCGGCGACCACCGCACCGCTCACGTTGGTGATGTTGACGAAGAAGATTTCAGTCGCTTCGTTGAGCAGGTCGCCATTGACGTCCACGTAGAAGGGCTGGCTGGTACTGCCTTCGGGGATGGTCATGCCGACCTGGGTCGCGGCCACGTAGTCGCTGCCAGCGGTCGCGGTGCCGTCCACGGTCGTGATGTCGAAGCTGACGCCACCGGGGCCGGCGGGGGAGCTGAGGATGATGGTGAACGGCACGCTGAGCGTGCCCGTGTCGCCTTCCGGGAAGGTGAGGTCGTTGATCCTCAGCGTGGGCAGGTCGTCGTTGAGGATCGTGCCGGTGGCGCTGTTGGGTGCGCCGACGGTGTACCCGGCGCCGGCGGCCAGGGTCAGCACGACGGTCTCGTCCGCCTCGTTGGTCGCATCGGCGATCGGATCGACGACGATGGTGGCGCTGCTGTTGCCGGCCGGGATGATGACGGGCGAGGCGAGCGTCACGTAGTCGGTGCCGTTGGTCGCGGTACCGCCCACCAGGTAGCCGACCGCAAGCGCGGAGGGCGAAGGCTGGTCGAGGGTCACCACGTAGGACAGCTCGCCCACCCCGTCCTCGCTCACCGAGGCGGGCGATACCGCGATCGAGGCGCTCGGCACGTCGTCGTTGAGGATCGTGCCGGTGGCGCTGGAGGGCGTACCGACGGTGTAGCCCGCGCCAGGCACGACGGTCAGGAGGACGGTTTCGTCCGGTTCGACGGCGCCATCGGCCGTGGGATCGATCACCACGATAGCCGTGGTGGAACCCGACGGAATGGTCACCGTGGTCGTGTTGCCGGTGTAGTCGGTGCCGGCGGTGGCGGTACCGCCGGTGGTCACGTTGACCAACGTCGAGGAACTTAGGTTCAGGCTGCGGGTGAGGGTGTAGACCAGCGTCGCGGCACCGTCCTCGCTGACCGAGGCCGGCGACACCGACACGGACACGCTCGGCGGCGGGCTGACGGTGAGCGTGTAGTTCTCGAGTTCGAAATACACGCCCGGGCCGGTGCTGCTGTCGGTCACGCGCAACACCAGCGGATAGCTGCCCGGCGCCGCCGAGGTGGTGCCGCTGAGCAGGCCAGCGCTCGACAGGCTGATGCCCGCCGGCAACAGGCCCGATTCCACGCTGAAGGTATGCGGGGCGACGCCACCGCTGGCGAAGAGCGTCTGCGAGAACGCCACGGTCTGGATCGCGGTCCCCGAGGTGGGTGCGATCGACAGGGTCGGGTTCAACACGGTGCCGGTGTAGCCCTTGTCGACGAACTGCCCGGTGTTGTCGGTCGAGCGCACGACGAAGGCATAACCGCCGCGCTGGGTCGGCGTGCCACTGATGAGCCCGCCGGTGGTCAGGCTCAGCCCCACCGGCAGCGTGCCGCTTTGCAGGGTGTAGGTGTACGGCGCGGTGCCGCCCGCTGACGTGAGCGCCTGCGAGAAGGGCGTGCCGGCGGTCAGCGCCGGCAGGTTGGCCGGCGACACCGTGATCGGCGAGGTCGGGGGCGCGATCGCGATGTTCACGGTGACCACCCCGAGATCGTTATCCTCGAGGAAGAACTGGTCACTGGTCGCGGAGTTGCCACTGTGGGCATAGGTCACGAACTGGGTACCGCCGCTGTTGGCGCCGATGGTCACCGTGCCATGCTGCGCGAACGGCGCGATCGGGCCGCTCATGCCGCCGTCGAACGGGCCGTCGCATGCGCTGACGTCGATCATCACCGAGCCGCCGTTGGCGACGTTGGCGCTCAGGGTGGGGCAGTAGATCGACGGCGCGGCGACCGCGGCCGTAGACCACACCACCGCCAGGCAGAGCATGGCGGCCATGGCCATGCGGTTCCAGATGCCGTTCCCACGGCCACGTGCGTCGAACTCCGTCGAATCGTGCATGTCCCTTGTCCCCAGTTGGATGCCGCATGAGCCCCGGCTGGCCCCCCGGTCACGCGACCCCGGCACCGCCAACGCAACGAAAGGCCCCGCCCCGATAGCACCCGGTGGCCCTCCCCTAGTGGGACCCATTGAAACAGGGATAAGACCCAATGGAAAGTGCGAAGCTCATCACAACCCTTGTGAGTACGCCGCGCGCCGTTCAGAGTAGGCGCGCGGCGCATGAGGCGCCGCGCCTCAACTCAAGGGGAGATGGCGATGAGCGAGTTCTTCATCGGTCAGATCATGATGACCGGCTTCAACTTCGCACCAAAGTACTTCGCGCAATGCAACGGACAACTGCTGCCGATCAACCAGAACCAGGCGTTGTTCTCGCTGCTGGGCACCCAGTTCGGCGGTAACGGCACCAGCAACTTCGCGTTGCCCGACATGCGCAGCCGCACGCCCGTGGGCTACGCAAGCTCGGTCGACCCGGCCTGGCAACCGCCCGCCGTGGAGATGGGCCAGGCGGCCGGCTCGGAAACGGTGACCCTGCAGGCGGGCAACCTGCCTTCGCACGATCACGCGATGAACGCTTCCACGCAGGACGGCGACAACCGCATCCCGTCGAACCGCCTGTTCGCCACCAGCATCAACGGCGCCGGGGCGGCCCTGCCCCTGTATGCGTCGTCCACCAGCGCCGTGGCGACGCTGGACGCGAAGTCGGTCGCCAACGCCGGCGGCGGCATGCCGCACCCGAACCTGCAGCCGTACAACACCGTCAATTTCTGCATTGCGCTGTCGGGCATCTTCCCGTCGCGCAGCTGACCTCTTTCCACGGATACGGGACCCGCACGCCCAGCGCCTGCGCGTCCACAGCAACAGGAGTGCAACCATGTCGGAACCCTATATCGGCGAGATCCGGATGCTCAGCTTCGGGCGCACGCCCCAAGGCTGGCACGCCTGCGACGGCAGCCTGCTTCCGATCTCGCAGTACGATGCCTTGTTCTCGCTCATCGGCACCACCTACGGGGGCGATGGCCAGAACACCTTCGCGCTTCCCGACCTGCGCGGTCGCCTGCCGATCCACCAGGGCCAGGGCAATGGCCTGAGCAACTACACCATGGGCAAGGCCTCGGGCGCCGAGTCGGTGGTCCTGCTGGCCAACCAGATGCCCGCCCACACGCATCCCATGGTGGCGACCACGGCCGCGGCGACCTCGCTCACGCCGGGGCCGGGGCTGCTGCCGGGTGCGGTCAGCGGCGACACCTTCTACGTCAACACCACCGCCGGCAACACGCCCGCGCCGATGTCGCCGCTGTCGACCGGTGAAACCGGCAACAACCAGTCGCACGAGAACTGCATGCCGACGCTGACCGTGCAGTTCTGCATGGCGCTGTTCGGCATCTATCCCAGCCAGGCCTGACCGCGACCCCACCCCATCCGCAGCGCCATGCAGGCGCGGCCGCGATCGCTGTCGCGGCACCTTTCCGGAGGAAAGCACATGACTCAACCGTTCATTGGCGAGATCCAGATGTTCGGCTTCAACTTCAACCCGCGGGGCTGGGCGTTCTGCAACGGTGCGACCTTGCCGATCTCGCAGAACACCGCGCTGTTCTCGTTGATCGGCACCAACTACGGAGGCAATGGGCAGAGCACGTTCCAGCTGCCCAACTTCGCCGGCCGCGCCGGCACCGAGCAGGGCCGGGGGCCCGGCCTGAGCACGCGCATGCTGGGCCAGCCGTTCGGCAGCGACAGCGTCGGACTGAGCGCCGGCCAGATGCCACAGCACAACCATGGCGTCACCGCATTCTCGCAGACGGCGGCCGGCAGCGGATCGCATGCCCCGGTCGACGGCGGCGGCCTGTCGTTCCTGGCCACGAGCACCGCGGCCAAGACCTACGTCGGTCCACCGCCCAATACGGAGCTGGCGCCGAACATGGTCGGCGCCAGCAGTGGCGGCGGCCTGCCGCATCCCAACCAGCAGCCGTACCTCGGGGTGAACTTCTGCATCGCCCTGGTGGGCGTGTTCCCGTCGTTCCCCTGACGATGGCGACGACGGCGGGCGTGGAGGGACTTGCGCCCTTTCCGTCCAATCCCCGTCCCGTCCCCGATACCGCGCGCCTGCAGGCGCGCGGTATCGGCCTGCGCCATGCCCATGCCGGGGACCTGCCCTGGATAGCGGCGTTGTATGCCAGCACGCGCGAAGACGAACTGGCGGCGGTGCCGTGGCCACAAGCGATGCGCGAGGCCTTCCTCGCCCAGCAGTTCGCCCTGCAGCACCGGCATTACCTCGCGCACTACGGCGACAGCGACTTCCTGGTGGTGGAGACCGCACACGGTCCCATCGGGCGCCTGTACGTGCAGCCCGCGCGGCCGGCGCACCTGCTGGTCGACGTCAGCCTCGTGCCCGGCGCACGCAACCAGGGCATCGGGGCCATGCTGGTCGCCGGCGCCCAATCGCGCGCGGCGGCCGAAGGGTGCGGCATGCAATTGCACGTGGCCGTGCACAATCCCGCCGCGCAACGCCTGTACGCGCGCCTGGGCTTCGAGGTCGACGCCGACGAGGGCGCCTATCGGCGGATGCGCTGGCCGGCACCCAGGCCGCTCAGTTGAACACGGCCTGGTAGAGGAAGCCGTCGCGCTCCTGCGCGACCGGGACCAGGAAGATGCCGACCTCGCCCACCCGCGGATGGTGCATGCGGTAGGTCTGTTGCGGGAACAGGAATGCCGACGCGTTGCGGAACAGCAGCGAGAACGGCGCACGCGCCGCATTGGCGGGCGCATCCTGCACGGGTCGCGCCTCCACCAGCACGAAGGGGACGTCCATGTCGCTCATCGAGGCGGAGAACGTCTCGTTCAGGCAGCCGGCGAAGTGTTGCAGTGTCAGAAGTTCCATCCCCTTCCCTTTCCCTGGTGGACCGGCCTGGCGCCGGCATGCGTGGCCCCGCGTGGCGGGGCTAGAGTTGCTTGAGTATCTCGCGCACGCCCGGCACGCAGCGGCGGCTGACTTCCAGCGGGCGGTCGCCGTGGCGCAGGACGGCCTGCACGTGGCCGTCGGGGCAGCGGCGCAGTTCGACGATCTCGTAGCGGGCCACCAGGCAGTTGCGGTGGATGCGCACGAAACGCTCGCCGAATTCGTCTTCCAGCGACTTCAGCGACTCCTCGATCAGGTCCTCGCCGTGCGCGTGGTGGACGACCACGTATTTTTCCTCGGCCTGCAGGTAGTGCACGTCCTCGATCGGGATCAGGCGCAGGCTGCCGCGCAGGCGCGCGCACAGGTGCGTGCGCTGCTGGCCCTTGCTGGCGGCCATGCCGTGCTGGCGCCCCGCCGCGAAGGTGCGCACGCGTTCCAGCGCGGCGTCCAGGCGCTCGGCGCGGACCGGCTTGACCAGATAGTCGATCGCCTCGGCCTCGAAGGCGGACAGTGCATGGGCGTCGTAGGCGGTGCAGAACACCACCGCCGGCCGCGGCTCGAAAGCCGCCAGGTGGCGGGCCGCCTCCAGGCCGTCCAGGCCGGGCATGGCGATGTCGAGCAGTATCAGGTCGGGCTCGTGTTCGGCGCAGGCGTGCAGGGCGTCATGGCCGTCGCCGGCCTCGGCCACCACCTCGATGTCCTGCCGGTTCGCCAGCAGCGCGCGCAGGCGTTCGCGCGCCAGCGGCTCGTCATCGGCAATCACCACCTTCATCAGCCTGCTCCTCCCGGGCAACCCACACGGTCATCGGCCGCGCCGCCCCCGTCCGGCACGCCGACGCGCGCGGGGTCGGTCCGGCCGCGCGCGCAACGCCCATACTGCCACGGCCGATCAGGCCGCGGCGAAACGGGCGCCCATCCAGTCGCCCAGGTCGCGGATCTCCTCGCCGCAGACCTGGTGCGCCATCGGGTAGGCGTGCCAGTCGATGTCGAAGCCGAGCCCGCGCAGGGCCCGCGCGCTGGCGTCGCCGCCAGCGTAGGGCACCACCGGGTCGAACTGGCCGTGGGCCATGAACAGCGGTTGCGAAGGGGCCGCGGCGGTCACCTCGCGGGCCAGGCGCTCGGGCATCGGCAGGTAGGTCGACAGCGCGATGAGGCCCGCGAGCGGGGTCTCGCGCCGCATGCCGGCGGCCAGGGTAACCGCCCCGCCCTGGGAAAAGCCGGCCAGCAGCAGGCGCGAGGCCGGGACGCCGCGCGCCGCTTCGCGCGCGATCAGCGCCTCGACCTGCGCGACGGAGGCATCCACCCCGCCCTCGTCGGCACGCTGGGCCAGGTTCATGTCGCGGATGTCGTACCAGGCGCGCATCGGCACGCCATTGTTGATCGTGACCGGCCGCACCGGCGCGTGCGGGAACACGAAGCGCAGGGCCGGCCAGTCCGGGCGGACCAGCTCGGGCACGATCGGGGCGAAATCGTTGCCGTCCGCGCCCAGCCCATGCAGCCACAGGACGGACCAGGCCGGCGAGGGGCCGGTTTCGTGTTCGACGGTTTCAAGCAGTTCGGCGTTGTCCATCCGCGCATTGTCCACGCCCGGGGTGGTCCCGCGTCAAATCCGAGGTGGGCAGCGGCCTCCGCGCGCTGTACCTTCCCCCTCGGCGCGGCGAAGGGGGGAGCCTTCGTCGCCCGGAACGCCACCGTCCACACCCGCGAAGGAACGCCGCCATGGGGCAACCCGGGGGATCCCTCATGCACCGCATCGCCGCCGCTTTCCGGCGCCTGCTCGACGTGCGCCTGCGCACCCTGCTCAAACTGGGCCTGGGGCTGGCCCTGGCGCTGGCCCTGCTGGCCGCCGCCGGCTTCTGGGTCTTCGTCAGCCTGCCCGCGCACAGCATCCCCGAGGGCGAAGCCTTCGAGGGCATCGTCTACCTCGACCAGGGCTGGGGCGAAGGCCCCGCCGCCGCCGGGCGCCAGGCCTACTACTACACCCCGCAGGGCACCTCGATCCCGCAGGGCGAGGCGCTGGCACCGCTGCGCTACGACTGGTTCGTCCACCTGGAGATGCCCACCGGCCGCGAGCGCTTCGCCGACCCGGCGCACATGCGGCGCTACCGCTTCCTGGTCGACGACGTCGCCACGCCCGCCAACCCCGATCGCCTGCCGGTGGGCTTCACCCGCCACTTCGATCCGCTGCTGGGCGAAGAGGTCCTCGACATCACCTGCGCGGCCTGCCATACCGGCGAGCTGATCGCCCACAAGGGCGGGCGCCGGGTGGCCGTGCGCATCGACGGCGGCCAGGCCATGCATGCCTTCACCGACATGCAGCGCGGCAGTTTCGCGCCCACGCTGCTGGCTTCGCTGATCGCGACCTGGAGCAACCCGGCGAAGTTCGACCGCTTCGCCCGCAAGGTCATCGGCGCGCGCTACCCGGCCGGCAAGGACGCGCTGCACGCGGCGCTGGGCGACACCGTCGTGGCGATCCTGCGCCGCGGGCAGAACAACCCGCTGCGCCACCTGTATCCGGTGCGCGAGGGCTTCGGCCGCACCGACGCCCTGGGCCGCATCGCCAACACGGTGTTCGGCGACCACCTGGCCAAGGGCAACTACCAGCAGGCCGGCGCGCCGGTCAGCTACCCCTACCTGTGGAACATCTGGAAGTTCGACTGGGTGCAGTACAACGGCTCGGTCAGCCAGCCGCTGGCGCGCAACGTCGGCGAGGCGCTGGGCGTCGGCGCCACCTTGCGGATGACCAACACCCACGGCGGGCCGCTGCCGGCCAGCGAACGTTTCCGCAGCTCGGTGATGATCCCCAACCTGGCCACCATCGAGCACACCCTGCAGACCCTGCAGCCGCCACGCTGGCCGGAGGACCTGCTGGGTCGCATCGACCGCCCCCTGGCCGAGCGCGGCCGCGTCCTGTTCGAACGGCATTGCCGCGACTGCCACGGCCCGCATCCGGCGGGCGCGGCCGAGCAGGCCTCGATGGCGCCGCTCAAGCGCGACCCGGGCACGGTGTGGAAGATCGAGGTCGTCCCGCTGTCTCACATCGGCACCGACGCCACCGCGGCGACCGGTTTCGTCGAGCGCCGCTACGACCTGACCGCGGCGGGCCTGGACCGAAAGGAAATCGACGGCCTGCTGCGACCGCTGATGCAGCGCGAACTGGTCCGCGACACCCGCTACCGCCTCAGCGCCGTCGTCGACGGCCGCCGCGCCGCGGGCCTGGACGCCGACGCCCTCGCGGCCGAGCTCGAGACCTACCCGCTGCCTGGGCCCGGCGAGCCGGCGACGGTGCCGACGGCGCGCTTCGCCGCGATCGCCGCACTGCTGGAGGCCGACGGCATCGAGGCGCCGCACGCCGTGCCGGACGACCCGCCCGTCTGCGACCTCGACTGCCAGGGCGCGCACCTGGCCTGGAACGTGGTGCGCGGCCGCGGCGAGATCGACACCGAACTGGCGATGGTCGACCCCGCCGCCCTCAGCGAGGGCCGCGGCCTCAACCTGCTCGGCCTGCTGGTGAAACGCCGCTGGTTCGAGGACACCGGCGCCGACGCGGAAACCCGCGAGTGCCTGGAGGGCTTCGGCACGCTCGACCTGCCGCAGGAGATCGCCGGCTACAAGCCGCGGCCGCTGGAAGGCGTGTGGGCGACGCCGCCGTTCCTGCACAACGGCTCGGTGCCCAACCTTTACGAGATGCTGCTGCCGCCCGAGCAGCGCAGCGTCCGCTTCCCGGTCGGCCAGCGCGACTACGACAGCGTCCGCGTGGGCTTCCGGATCGACCTGCCCGACGACGGCAAGGGCTTCTGGCTCGATACCCGCGAGCCGGGCAACCGCAACACCGGCCATGGCTTCACCGCCACGCCGGCGATGCTCGAACGCCACCGCCAGGACCCGCGGCGCCACCCCCTGCCGCCGGGCGTGATCGGGCCGCTGCTGGCGGATGCCGAGCGCATGGCGATCATCGAGTACCTGAAGATCCACCGCGATACCCCGGCGACGCCGACCGGCTTCCAGCCGCCGAGCTGCCTGGCGCGGGTGGCCGGTCGATGAGCGCGGCGACGGACGGCACGCCGGCCGCGGACTTCGCGACGGTCGAGGCGGCTGAGCACGACTGGATCGCGCGCCGCCGCGCGGCGATCGACCGGCCGCCCCGGCACGAGGACTGCGTGGGCCTGGGCCTGTCGGGCGGCGGCATCCGCTCGGCGACCTTCAACCTCGGCGTCATCGAGGCGCTGGACCGCGCCGGCCTGATGCGCGATGTCGATTACCTGTCCACCGTCTCCGGCGGCGGCTACATCGGCGCCTGCTATTCCTGGCTGCGCGCCAGCCTGCCCGACGATGCCGGCAACCCCTTCGAGCAGCCGCTGCCCGGCGGCGGCCGCGTGATCGACTGGCTGCGGCGGCACGGCCGCTACCTCATCGCCGCCCGCGGCTACTCCTTGTGGACCCTGCTCGCCTCGATCTTCGCAGCCACCTTCCTCAACCTGCTGGTGCTGGGCCCGGTGGTCCTGCTGGCGGTCTATGCGATGACCTTGGGCTGGCTGCCGCTGGGCTGGCCGCCGAGCCTGGCCGGCCTGCCCGACCCCGACCCGCGCCACCACCACCACGGCTACCTGCTCCTGCTGGGCCTGGGCGCCGCCTGCCTGGCCACGTTCCCGCTGACGGCGCTGGGCTTCGGCGTCGCGGCCGGCATCCGCGAGCGTGCCTCGATGGCGCGCATCGATGGCCTGCGCGTGCTGATGGGCCGCCAGCTCGCGGTCGGCCTGTGCCTGTTGGCGATCGGCCTGATCCCGGTGGTGCACGCGTTCTGGGACCAGTTCTCCGGGCGCTTCGAGTCGACCGTGATGCATGTGCTCGGCCAGCACATGAGCTACCTGCTGCCGATGCTCTCGGGCGTGGTGGCGATGCTCGCCGGGCGCGGCGGCCGCACGCCCTGGCGCCTGCAGGTCGCCAGCACCGGCCTGGCCCTGGTGATCTACGGCCTGCTGGTGCTGGCCTACCACCTGGTCGTGCACGTGGACGTGGTCGGCACGCCGCTGTTCTGGGCGCTGGTGGTGCTGGCCGCGCTGCTGGCGTCCACGCTCAACATCAACCGCATCTCGATGCACGGCTACTACCGCGCGCGGCTGTCGGAGACCTTCATGCCACGGCCCGGCGAGGGTCTGCACGCGCGACCGATGGAGTTCCGGCTGGACGAGCTCGGCCCCGACCGCGGCGCGCCGCTGCACCTGGTCAACACGACGCTCAACACCAGCAGCTCGCCCGACCAGCGCCGCCACGGCCGCGAGGGCGCCAGCTACGTGCTGTCGCCGCTGTAATGCGGCGCGCTCGCGACCGGCTACACGCGCAGCAACGGCTTCCACGGCGGCGGCATGGCGCTGTCGACCGCGTTCACCATTTCCGGCGCGGCCATCGATCCGTCGAACTCGGCGGTCGGTTCGCGCGCGGTGTCCTCGCTGATGGCGCTGCTCAACGTGCGCCTGGGCTACTGGGCCGACAACCCGTCGCGCACCCGCCGCCGCCTGCCGGGCGAGTGGTGGTGGCCGATCGCGCGCGAGATGTTCGGCGTCGGCCTGGACGAGCGCCACGCGCGGATCCACCTGTCCGACGGCGGCCACTTCGAGAACCTGGGCCTGTACGAACTCATCCGCCGCAAGGTGCGCCACATCGTCGTCTGCGACGCCGGCGCCGACCCCGACCTCGACCTGGCCGACCTGGGACGCGCGATCGAGCGCGTGCGCGTGGATTTCGGCGCGGACGTGCGGCTGTCGGCCGACCGCCTGGTCGCCGAGCACGCCAGCGGCGAGGCCCGCCGGCCCTGGCTGCTGGGCGAGGTGCTGTACGCCGACGGCAGCGCGGCCGGATCGTCTACATCAAGCCGATGCGGATCGCCCAGGCACCGGCCGACCTGTACGCCTACGCCCGCGCCCACCCCAGTTTCCCCAACCAGCCCACCAGCAACCAGTTCTTCGGCGAGGCCGAGTTCGAGGCCTACCGCACGCTCGGGCGCTGCCTGGTCGAACGCATGCTCGCCGAGGCCCCCGCCAGCGGCATGGCCGAGTGGTTCGACCGCCTGTGGGCGGGCGACGTGGAGCCGCCGGCCTCAGAGTGACTTGAGGTATTCGAGCAGGTCGCGGCGCTGGGCCTCGTCCAGGGTGGTGCCGTATTCGTGCCCGCTGTTGAGGTTGCCCGGCACGGTGGCGTCGAAGCGCCAGCCGCCCGCCATCGCGGTCGCCACGCCGACCGCCTGCGGGTCGAATTCGCCGTGCCCGACCTGGAAGTACGCCGGCCGCTCGGCCGCTGGTCGCAGCAGCGCGTCCAGGGTCGGCACCGAGCCGTTGTGCAGGTAGGGGGCGCTGGCCCAGACGCCGTCCAGCGGACGCGCCTTGTAATAGTCCGGATGCGTGTCAAGGCTCGCCTTCGCGACGCGATGGTAGCCCCTGACCGTATCGCGCACCGACGCCAACGGATGGCGCAGCGCCACGCCGATCGCGACGTGCGCGACCAGGTCGATGCTGCGCGCGCGTTCGCCGAAGGGCGCGCCCGCGACCACCCGCGCTCGCTTGCCCTGCAACGGGCCGGTGCGCGCGTCGGCGTCGAGGAAGTTGCGCACCATGCGCGGGTCGGTGCCCACGTCGGCGAGCGGCGTGAGCACGGCGCGCGGCCGGCGACGCGGGTCGCGTGCGTCGATGGGCGCATGGCAGGCGGCGCAATGCGTGTCGTACAGGGGCTTGCCGCGTGCGATGCGCTCGCTGTCGAGCGCCCCCAGCGTCGCCTCCGGCCATGCCGGCGCGGTCAGGTGATAGAGATCGTCCTGCAGGCGTCCCAGTTGCTTGAAGTCGACGTCCGAGGCGTAGCCCGGGCCGCGCGACGGCACCCGCGCATGACCGTAGACCGCCAGCGCGGTGGTGACGTTCTGGATCAGCGGGCCGGGCCCGGCGTTCGGCGCCGAGCCGTTCCACTGCACCAGGTCCAGGTGCGGCGCCGACCACAGCACCGGATAGCTGACCGGCGCATCGGGCGGGCGGCGGTTGCCGGGGACGCCCAGCACCTCGACTGCGACCGTGTTGAAGATCTGTCCGAAGGCATCCAGCCGGCCCGGGCCGTAGGCCACGTCGCTGGCATTGAGGCGATGGCGCGCCTCCAGCGCCGAGGCGCGCTCGACCAGGGCCGCGCGCAGGCTCTCGCGCTGCCCGGCCGGGGTCTGCAGCGCATCGGCGAAGCGCTCGAACACCACCGGGTTCTGCGCTGTCGCCGACAGGCTGTCGATGACCGCGCGCTCGAAGGCGGTGAAGTCCAGCCAGCCCTGGCCACCGTCGACGCGGATGCGCTGCCCCCCATGGCGCAGCTCGCCAGTGTGGCAGGCCGCGCAACCCAGGCCGGCCCAGGCGTCGGGCTGGCGGCGGGTGGCGCGGGTCAGCGTCATCCCCACCGGCAGGCCGTCGGGATTGCCGGGCGAAGGCGCCTGCAGGATGAAGCCCAGCGCCTGCAGGTGCGCCGGCGCCAGGAAGGGCTCGCGCCGGCCGGCCTGCTCCAGGTGCCGCAGCCAACGGTAGGGCAGCATGCGCGAGCCGAACCCGGCTTCGCGCGCACGGGCGCGAACCGCCGGGCTCCAGCCCTGGTCCAGGTCGATCGCCGCGTCCGCGCTCGCCGGTGCAGGCACGCGGTCGCCCCCGCAGGCGGCCAGCCCCATCCCGGCCGCCAGCGCCAGCCCCGTCCAAGCCTTGTGCATCCCCTCATCCCCGGTTCGTTGTCCCCGGCCTGCATTTTGCATGCCTGCGCCACTGTGGGAAGATGCGCGGGGGTTGTCACCGCACCTCGGTGAAAGCGCATGCGTCCCGCGCGGCGCCGGGCGTGGGCAGGCAACCGCAGCATCACCGGCGTGGGGAACGGTGACTTACAGGAGATCGCATGTCGCTCAGAGCCTGGCTCGTGTGCGTGCTGCTGTGGGCAGGGTGCCTACCGCACGCATGGGCCGGAGTGGTGGATGCCTCGCAGGTCGGGGAGCTGTCGCTGGGACGCGACCTTCAGCTCCTGGAAGACCCCGACGGCACGCTCGATATCGCCGCGGCGATGCGTTCGCAGGGGTTCGCCCCGGCCGTCGACGGCCGCACGAACTTCGGCTTCTCCGCGTCCACGTGGTGGGTGCGGATCGACCTCGAGAACCCCTCGCCACGACAGGTGGCGCTGGTGTTGCAGCAGGATTACCCGCTGATCGACGAGCTCGACCTGTGGCAGGTCCGGGACGGCCGCGTGGTCGACCACGTGGCCACCGGCGACCGGCGACCGTTCGCGACCCGCCCCATCCGCGGCCGCGACTTCCTGTTCCCGGTGACGGTGCCGGCCGACTCCCGCGGCCAGTTGTTCCTGCGCATGCGCAGCGACGGCTCGATGAACATCGGCCTGACGCTGCAGCAGACCGTGCCACTGCTGGAAAGCCATGAAACACGCCAGCTCGCATTCGGCCTGTACTTCGGCGGTTTCTTCGTCCTGATCGCGTACAACATCTTCATCTTCCTGGCGGTCCGCGACCGGCCGTTCTTCTACTACCTGCTGTACGTCACCAGCTACGGCCTGTACTTCGCGATCATCGACGGCCTGGCGTTCCAGTATTTCTGGCCCAACCACCCGGACTGGGGCAACACCAGCCTGCTGGTGATGCTGTCGCTGACGCTCTTGTTCGGCATGCACTTCACCCGCAGCTTCCTCGGCACGCCGCGGCTGACGCCGCGACTGGACAAGGTCGCCTTCGGGCTGGAGATCCTGTCGGTGGTGGCGTTCGTCGCCGCGTTCGGCTTCAGTTACAACCACGTCATCATCCCCATCTCGTACCTGACCATCGCCATCACCGCGATGATCATCACGATGGGCATCATCGGCCTGCTGCGCGGCGTGGTCGCGGCGCGCTACTTCATGATCGCCTGGGGCGTGCTGCTGTCGGCGGTGCTGGTGTTCATGGCCAAGTCCTTCGGCTGGCTGCCGCACAATGCCTTCACCCAGAACGCGTTCCAGATGGGCTCGCTGCTGGAGATGGTGCTGCTGTCGCTGGCGCTGGCGCACCGCGTGCGCGAGATCAACCGCCAAAGCCGTACCGACGCGCTCACCCAGCTGCCCAACCGCCGCATCTTCGACCAGGCGCTGGACCGCGAGTTCGTGCGCCACGGCCAGCGCGGCGAACCGCTGACGGTGCTGGTCGTCGACATCGACCACTTCAAGCAGGTCAACGACGTCCACGGCCACGCCTTCGGCGACAAGGTGCTGCGGCGCGTCGCCAAGACCCTGGCCGACGCCCTCGGCGGCCGTCGCATGGCCTTCCGCTACGGTGGCGAAGAATTCGCCATCCTGCTGCCCGGCGAAGGCGGCGCCAAGGCGCGCGAGATCGCCGAGACCCTGCGCCGCGTGGTGCAGGAGCAGACCGCCACGCTCGCGACGATCACCATCAGCGTCGGCGGCGCGTGCACGGAAGACGCCGACTTCGACCACCCCAACGCCCTCTTCGGCGCGGCCGACCACAGCCTCTACGCCGCCAAGCGCGGTGGCCGCAACCGCGTGGTGTTCCACCCGGCGACCTGAAGCCTGCGCCCCACGCCACGCTGCACGGGCGCATGCTTCACTGTCTGCACGGACGAGGTCGAGAACGGAGAGCGCGGCGCGGATGCGGACGACACGGACAGGGCGCGGAACGGGACGGGGACGCACGGCGGTGAACGATCCCGCAGGCGGGCGACCGTTCTGCGTCGCCGCCGCCCCGTGGGTGCTTGCTACGCTGGCCGCCTGTACCCACACGCCGACGCCCCTGATGCGCGACCCGATCCACCTCCCGGCGAAAGCGGAACCGCCCTTCCAGACCCTCGACGAGGCCGACCCACGTTACCGCAGCATGCCAGCGGCACCTCCGGGGATGGCCTTGCTGCACATGCGGCTCGCGCGCCAGTTTCCCGATCTGCTGTCCAACCGGGTGGCGCTGGCGCTGGTGTCGGACGCACCGATCCTCGCCGCCGACGCGCCCTACCAGCGCCTCGTCGTCGAACTGCTCGACACCGGCGCCGTCACCGCCACGGGGCCCTGCAGGCAGACGCTCCACGTCTGGCTCGACCCGTCGGGCGCACTGGCGGCAGCCTATCCCGCCCCCGGCCGCTGCCCTCGCCCCTGATCGTCTTCGAGGCTTCGATGCCGGCGCTGCCCAGCGCCGGTCTTTGCCACGCCTACGGCGCGGTCGTAGCATGCGGGCAGGCACCCCGCGTCCGGGACATCCTCAGGAGATCGAGATGCACCGCAGCCCCGCCCCGTCCGCCAGGACCCTCGCGACGTCCATGCTGGCCTGTATCGGCCTGACTGCCTGCATGTCGAATCCAACGACTTCCACCGGCCAGGTCGCGCGCGACCTGGACGCCGATCGCGCCCGGCTGATCGCGCTCAACGAAACACTGGTGCAGTCGCAGATCGTTGCCCGCGACCCGGCCCTGTTCTCCGCGATGGCCGCGGACGACTACCGCGTCCTCGCGCCCGGCGGCCTGATCGAGGACAAGACCCAGTCGATCGCGGGCCTGGCCGCATGGAACGTCACCCGCGTCGAACTCAGCGGCACGCAGGTCGTGTTCCACGGGCCCGTCGCGATCGTCATGGGCCGCATGGACATCGACGGCGAGATGAAGCCCGTCGGCCGCTGGGGCCCGCTGAAGTACATGAGCACCTGGGTCCGCGAGGGCGAGGACTGGAAGATCCTGTCCCGTTCGCTGACGCCCTGCCTGGACAAGCTCGTCGAACTGGGCCGCTGCTAGGTCGCTCGTACCCGGCGGCGCGCTCCGCGCGAAGCTGGCATGCTGCCGCATCCACCCTGCAAGGGAGCGCCGCATGAAAGTCCGCCGCATCGTGTCCAACATCGCCGCTGCCGACACGGCCGCGGGCCGCGCCTTCTACGGCGACCTGCTCGGCCTGGACACCCTGATGGACCACGGCTGGATCGCCACCTACGGCACGGAGGAAACCGCGTGCGTGCAAGTCAGCGTGGCGACCGAAGGCGGCAACGGCACCCCGGTGCCCGACCTGTCGATCGAAGTCGACGACCTCGACGAAGCCCTGGCCCGCATCCAGGGCGCCGGCCACCGCATCGTCTACGGCCCGGCCCAGGAACCCTGGGGCGTGCGCCGCTTCTACGTCCGCGACCCCTACGGCACACTGCTCAACATCCTCGAGCATCTCTGACCCGAGCCCAGCCAGGACACCTGATGAAAGCCCTGATCACCACCAGCCTTGCCGCCACGCTGATGGCGGCATGCGTCAGCACCACGCCCCCGGCACCCGCGAACCTGGGCCCACTCCATGGAATGCCCCCTCAGTTCCAGGTCCTCGACCGCAGCACCGGCTCCGCCCATGCCGCGAGCGGGCCCGATTGCCAGAGCCCCCTCGTCGATCCACGGGATGGCACGCGACTGGTCCTGATGCGCTCGAATAACGGCGCCGGCGACTATCGCCCGGACTCGATACGCTACGGCCTCACCATCAGCCAACTGCTGCGCGTCGACTGCCACAGCGGGCGTCCGCTCGGCGCGGTACCGGCCGAACGCTGAGGACCCGCCGGGAACGGCCATCGCACATGGGCTAACGTCCCTCCTCGACCAGCCCCCCCGTCGTCAGCTGCATGCGTCGCATGGGATGGATGGCGGCCAGGAACCGCTCGTCGTGGCTGACCACGACCATCGCGCCCTCGTGGTTCTGCAGCAACTGCTCCAGTTGCAGGACGGCGTGCAGATCGAGGTTGTTCGTCGGCTCGTCCAGCAACAGCAGCTGGGGCGCCTCGTCCGCATGCAACACGCAGCCGAGCGTCGCGCGCAGGCGTTCGCCGCCGGACAAGGCGCCCGCGGGCAAGCGCATGCGGTCGCCACGGAACCCCAGCCGGGCCAGCACGTCCGCGCGTTCCTGCGACGACAGGCGCGGTGCCTTGCGCGCGAAGTTCTCGATCAGGGACAGTTCGGGCCGCAACTGGTCCAGGCGCTGGCTGAGGTAGGCCACCCGGGTCGTGCCGACGCGATGCTCGCCCGAGGCCGGCGTCGCCTCGCCCGCCAGGAGTCGCAACAAGGTGGTCTTGCCCACGCCGTTGTCCCCGGAAAGAGCGATCCGCTCCGGACCGCGAATCGCCAGGGTCACGCCGCGGTCGGCCCACAGGGGACCTTCCTCGCCCTGCGCCTGCAGCCGCTCGACGCTCAGCACGTGTTGCGTGGGCCCCACGTGGGTGGCAGGCAGGGCGAAGCGAGGCAGGACCGGCGAGGACGCCGCCTCCTCGGCCCGGCGCAAGGCATCGCGCACCTGCTCGACGCGATCGCCGTGCACGCCCGCGGCCCGGGCGGCGGACGCCTCGGCCCGACGTGCCAGCGTACCGGCGACGATCTTCGGCAAGCCCGCATCGGGGGCCTTGCGCGCGGCATTGGACGCGCGCCGCTCCGCGCGCTCGCGGGCCTGCTGCATCTCGCGCTTCTCGCGTCGCACTTCCTGGCGCAGGTGCTGCACCTGTTGATCCGCCGCCGCCTGCTCGCGCTCGGTGACGGCGCGATAGGCGCTGTAGCCGCCCCCGACCATGCGAAGGCGCGCGGGCTGCAGTTCCGCGATCGCCTCCATGCCATCCAGCAACTCGCGATCATGGCTGGCCACGACCAGGCAGCCGCGGAAGGCCTCGATCGCGGTCCGCAAGCGCTGGCGCGCGGCTCGGTCGAGGTGATTGCTGGGCTCGTCCAGCAGTAGGACATCGGGCCTGCGCAGCAGCTGCGCGGCCAGCCTCAAGGCCATGGCCTCGCCACCGCTGAAGCGCGCCACCGCACACTCCAGCGGGACGTCGTGCAGGCCAAAGGCCGCCAACTGCGCGGCGATGCGCTCGCGCAGGTCCCAGTGGCCATCCGCACGCTCCAGCTGCAGCGGATCGGCAGACCCCGCGAGTACCGCGTCCACCGCCTGCAGCGCCCCGGCGACCCCCAGCAGATCGGCGACCGTCGCCTCGGCAGCCCCGCTCCAACGCTGCGGCAGATAGCCCAACCGGCCAGCGACCTCGACCGTACCGGACCGCGGCACAAGCTCGCCCGCGACCAGGCGCAGCAAGGTCGTCTTGCCGGCCCCATTGGGTGCCACCAGACCGACCCGCGACGGACCGAGGGCGAACGAAAGATCGGCCAGGACGGGCGTGCCGTCGGGCCATGAAAACGAAAGATGGGAGACGCGGATGCGCGCACCGGACATGGGTTCCTCCTGTGTCGCCGAAGCATGGCGAACAACGGTCAAGACACCCGGCAACACCGGGCGGCTCATGCATTCAGGGGAACAGGGCGATCACACGTCGCGTGGACTCCGGGGGCACTGCAAGGGCGGATATTGTGGCAGCACGGAGGGCAAGTGGGATGAACGTTGGGCATTGGGTCGAAATACCTGCCGGTCGTCTGACTCTTTCTGAGAAAATGAAACTGACCCTTCTTTTTCGAAGCCCGCGTGAGAGGTTTCTCTTCCGATGGGTGCGATGAAAGCTCCGCGGTCTCACCAGCGCTACACCGCTCTCCCGACCGAAACGAAACACCGGGACCCGGGAGGAGCACCCACATGGTGAGCGGGGTGCCAATGTCTGCTTCCGACCCGAAGCGGTCGTTGAGACGGATGGGCTCCGTCCGAATTGCCCCATCACGATGCAAGGGAACTAGGCCGGCACGCTCAGCGTGAAGTCACTTCGCGAACTGCCGCCACGAATTCCGGGTCCGGCTTGCTGCCGATGGTTTCGGTACGCGCGATGATGCGACCTTCCGCATCCAGAAGGATGAGTGCGCTGGTGTGGTTGAACTCGCCGTCCGCCAGCAAACGATAGCGGATGCCGAGCACCCCGGCGACCTTGCGCACATCGTCCTTGCGCGGGCTGGCCAATGTCCAGCGCGCGGCATCCAGCTTGCGTTTGGTGGCTACTGCCGACAGCGCCGCCGGACCATCGCGAGCGGGATCCATGCTGATTAGCAGCACGCCCAGCCTGGCCTGTTGCGCCGGCGTGAGCTGGCGTTCCACCGCCTTGCCGGATTCCACGATCAGCGGGCAGATGTACTGGCAGGACGTGTAGAACATCGAGACCAGCCGCACCTGGCCGCGCAGGCTGCGCCAGTCGACAGTGCGGGCGTCCTGCGTAGTCAGCGGCAACGCCAGCTGGTAGACAGAATCACCGGGGAGGGGCCTTGCCTTCGGTGGCTGCGCGATGGCAAGCGCGCTGCAGGCGAGTGCGGCGAGCAGGAACAGGGATCGCAGGCTCATGGTGCGCTCCTTGCACAGCGGAAGCCCATGTTCGCGGTGGCATCGCTGGCCTGCAGCGACGACAGCATCGCCACCCGCATCAGCACCGCGTAGTTCTCGCGGTCATCCATCGACAGGGCGCCCGCGCCACAGAATCTGGCCGTTTCCGGGTCACCCTGTTTGCGGTTGTCGGCATCGACCAGCATCGAGGCATGGTCGTCGGTCCATTCCCATACCAGACCGTGCAGGTCGTGCACGCCATAGGCATTGGCGGCCTGCAGGCCCGCGCGTGGCAACCCTTCATTCGACGGGCGCGAATACCAGGTCAGGATGCGTTCGCGCCAGGCCGGGTCCTTGCGGGCGTCGGTGCGGGTTTCGTCGGCTGCGGCGGCGTATTCCCATTCGTTCCAGCGCGGCAGGCGTGCGCCCAGAGATTCGCAGTAGGCGCTGGCCGCGAACCAGCTCACCCACACCACCGGCTGGCCCGGTTGTGCGTTCTTGCCAAGCCCGGTCGGTGATGCCCAATGCGACAGATAGCGTGGTTCGGCGAATACCTTGGGCACCTTGTCACGTTGCCACTGCGGGTGGCGCTTTAAGAAGGCGAGGAACTCCGCATTGGTGACCGGCTTGCGCATCATTGCGAAGGGTTCGACCTTCACGCCACCCTTCGCGTCCTCGTAGCGCAGCGCCGACTGGAAGGTGCCACCGGGCAGTCCCGCGTAGCGTGCCGGACGATCACCGGCCAGGCCCGCGATCGGCAATGCCACCAGCAGGATGGCGGCGAGCGAGCGCATGTTAGTGGCCCTCGGAGGCGTTGCCAGGCTTCTGCTGGCGGATGGCGGCCGCCTCGGCCTTGGTCACGCGCCCACCCGGATTGCCCCAGCTGTTGAGCACGTAGGTCGAGATGTTGGCGACTTCGTCGTCGGTCAGCTGGCTCATCGGCGGCATGTTGGAGTTGTAGTCCTGGCCGTTGACCTTCACCGGGCCGACCAGGCCGTGCAGGATCACCGATGGCACGCGCTTGGGATCGGCGGCGATGTAGTCGGACTTCGCCAGCGGCGGGAATACGCCAGGCATGCCCTGGCCTTCGGCCTGGTGGCAGGTCGAGCAGGTACCTGCGAACAGCGCCTTGCCCGCGGCGACCTGCTGCTCCACGGTCAGGTCGCCGGTGCTGGCCGCGGCCGCCGCGGTACTGACCGCCTTCATGTTGGGCTGGCCACGGTCGCCCAGGTAGACGTAGTCGACCTCCTTGCCGGAATAGATGGTCTTGTCTTCCGGCCCCTCGGCCTTGAGGATGGCCAGCGCGCCCTTGTTGAAGGCGCGGAAGATCGAGTGGTCGACCAGCACGTAGCTGCCGGGCACTTCCAGGTGAAAGTCCATGATCGCGGCGCCGCCGGCGGGGATCATCGTGGTCTGCACGTTCTCCTGGAAGCGGGTGCCGCCCTCGAACCAGACCTTGTCGAAGATCTCGCCGATCACATGGAAGCTCGACACCAGGTTCGGGCCGCCGTTGCCCACGAACAGGCGCACGTTCTGGCCGACGTTTGCGGTCAGCGCCTGGTCGCCTGTCAGCGCGCCTTCGCGGCCGTTGAACAGCACGTAGGTCGGGTTCTCGTCGATTGCCCGTTCCATGTCGAAGGGCGCATGGCCCTTCTCGCGATACTTGGTGGTCGTGTAGAAGTCGCCCTGCATCACGTAGTACTCCTTGTCGACCGGGGGCAGGCCCTCCGGCGGTTCGACCAGGATCAGGCCGTACATGCCGTTGGCGATGTGCATGCCTACCGGCGCGGTGGCGCAGTGGTAGACGTACAGGCCGGCATTGAGCGCCTTGAAGGTGAACTGCGAGCTGTGCCCGGGCGCGGTGAACGTTGCCGAGGCGCCGCCACCGGGGCCGGTGACCCCGTGCAGATCGATGTTGTGCGGCATCTTCGACTCCGGCAGGTTGCGCAGGTGGAATTCCACCGTGTCGCCCTGGCGCACGCGGATGAAGCTGCCCGGCACGGTGCCGCCGAAGGTCCAGAAGGTGTAGGTCACGCCCTCGGAGATCGGCATGTCCTTCTCGACCACGTCGAGCTTGACGATCACCTTGGCCGGTGCGGTACGCCCGGTCGGCGGCGGCACGTTCGGCGGCGCGGTCAGCACAGCGTCGATAGGGGTGCCCTGCGGCGGGCCGAAGTCGCCCTTCGCGGAGCCGCCGGAATCGGCGGATGCGGCCGGCGCATCGGTGGACTTTGCTTCATCGCGGCTGCATCCCGCGACGGTCAGGGAAGCCAGCACTGCGGCCAGCAGCAACGAGCAGGTGGGCAGCATGGTGCGCATCTCCGACTCCTTGTGGCGAGGATCAGAAGCGATCAGAAGGGAACATACATCGAGGCCCTGGGCGCGGCCGGGACGTCCTGCGCATCGGGCATTCCGGCATTGGCGATGAAGGTGGCGGCGATGATGCCGAACACGACCGCGAGTGGGACCCAGATCACCTTGTGGGTGGCAGAGGTTTTCATCTTTTCGCTTCCTGGCATGCGTGGAGGATTCCAGCGCATGCAGTGTGCGTCCTTGCATGCAAGTCCAACCTGATCTGCGTCAAGTGGTCGTGAAGCGTGCGCCCCGCGGCTCTGCGGCCTTGATCCATGTCAAGCACAGCTGGCGGGCGTTCCCTGCAGCGCTGTGTGCGGCGGCCGCGCGGAGCGCGCACAAGAAAACGGCGGGCCCCGCAGGACCCGCCGCGCGGACGACGGTCGAGTTCCAGTCAACCGGCGAGCGACGCCGGCACTCCCCGTGCCGGGCGCAATTCGTCCGCAAAGCCATGGTTGACGTCGCGATGGCCGGCCTCGTCGGCACGTACCGCCAGCACCACCTCGCGCAGGCGCGCATCGGCCGGCAGCTGCCAATAGTCGATGGCGATCCTCGGTGCCGGCACGTTCTCGACGCGGCCGGCGTCGATCTCCTGCAGGTACTGGGTGTAGCTGACCACGGCCTGTTCCTCGAAGTAACCGACCAGGCGATGCGCGGTACGCGCCGAGGCGATGTAGAGCAGCAGGAAGAAGGTGAAGAACGCCGCCTGCGCGACCAGTACCAGCGCGCGTTCCAGCCAGCTGGGGCGGGCGATCTCGACGAAGGTCATCAGATGCATGCGCTCGTTCTCGGCCTCCTCCATCAGCGCATGGATCCAGCCGCGGTCGTGTTTCATCCAGCGCAGGCAGCGCAGGTGGATCAGCGCGGCGCCCACCAGCCCGGGCACGGCGGCCACGGTTTCCAGCACGATCGCGCGGTTGCCGTAGCGCTTGGCGAAGAAGGTGTCGGCCAGGAAGCGCAGGCTACGGGTGATACCGTAGGCAAGGCGGTCCGACCAGTCGCCGGTGGCGTGGTGGGTATCCAGGTCGATGTCGGCCGGGGTCTGGACGGTGGGGGTGATCAGGGCGTTCATGGGGAATCCTTCGCTTGGGGAGTTCGCGTGGACCGTGCGGTCCGGATGCGGGACATGCTCCGCCCGCAGGCAAATCCGCGCCTTGACCTGGATCAGGTCCGCCGCATGCGGGATGCCTGGCGCTTGACCGGGATCAGGGCGGGCCGCCATCGATCGCCGCAAGCTGCGAGCCAGATCCCGCAGGAGTCGAAGACATGGACCCGATGCATGCCGAACTGGGCGAACTGGAGTGCTGCCCGCAGTGCGCCGGCAGGCTGGCGGAAGTGCTGGATGCCGCAGGCATGGAGGATCGGGCGCCCGCGGCCCATCGACGCGAGGACGACCTCGATGCGGATTGCGACCGCCTTTGATCCGCGGCGGGTCAGGCGGCCTGCAGGCGCGTCAGCAGCGCATCGCCTCCGGGCCCCGGATCGAACCGGTGCGCGGCCAGCCATTCGCGGTCGAACAGGGTCTGCGCATAGCGTTCGCCGCGGTCGCAGAGCAGGGTGACGATGCTGCCGACTTGGCCGTCGTTGCGCATTGCTGCCGCCAGCTGCACGCAGACCGCCAGGTTGGTGCCGGAGGAACCGCCATAGCGCCGCCCGAGCAGGCGCTCCAGCAGCCACATCGCGGCGACCGAATCGGTGTCTTCCACCTCGATCACCTCGTCGACGACCTCGAACAGGAAACCCGGTTCCACCCGCGCACGACCGATGCCCTCGACCACGGTCGGCCGGCTGGCGACGGCGGTGCGGTCGTCGCTGTGCCAGCCCTTCGCGAAGGCGCCGCCGGCGGGTTCCGCCACGCAGAGGCGGGTGGCGAGTCCACGATAGCGCAGGTAGCGGCCGATGGTGGCCGAGGTGCCGCCGGTGCCGGCGCCGCACACGATCCAGGCCGGTTGCGGATGCGGTTCGCGCGCCATTTGGTCGATGATGGATTCGGCGATGTTGTTGTTGCCGCGCCAGTCGGTGGCGCGTTCCGCAAGTCCGAACTGGTCCAGGAAGCAGGCGCCGCCCGCGGCGATGGCGCGGGCACGCACTTGCGTGTCCATGCCGGGTGGGGTGAGTTCGCAATGGCCGCCCAGCGCCTGCACTGCCTGGATCTTGGCCGGCGCGGTGCTGGCCGGCATCACCGCCACGAACGGCAGACCGAGCAGGCGCGCGAACCAGGCCTCGGAAATCGCGGTGCTGCCGGACGATGCATCGACCACGGTCTGACCTTCGTGCAGGCGCCCGTTGCACAGCGCGTACAGGAACAGCGAGCGCGCCAGCCGATGCTTGAGGCTTCCGGTCGGATGTGCGGCCTCGTCCTTGAAGTAGAAGTCGATGCCGGCAAACGCCGGGAAGCGCATGTGCAGCAGGTGGGTGTCGGCGGAGCGCGCCGCCTCCCGATGCAGGGCACCGATCGCGCCCGCGCTCCAGGCCCGCGATGCCCGTGCGGCGCTCACCCCAGCCACCGCAGCAGCCAGCCCAGCGGATGGTGCGCGCGGGCGATGCCGTAGATCGCCGCGAACACCAGCAGGGCAAGCGCATAGAAGACCGCCCGCGTACGGCGGGTCCGCCCGGGCCGCATCGCGTACACGCCCAGCACCACGTACACCGCCACCAGCGCCAGCTTCGCCAGCAGCCAGCCATTGGCGAACATCGCCCATGGCAGGATGGTGAGCAGCATCAACGCGGCGGTCAGCAGCGCGGTATCCACCGCGTAGCTCAACCACTTCACCGGCAATGCCTGCGGCCACTTCGCTCCTGCCAGCGCGAACGCGCCGCGCAGCGCAAAGATGGAACCGCTCAGCAGTGCGACGAAGATGTGGAACTGCTTGATCTGCGGATAGAACTCGATCATAGCGCGCTCATCCCGGCTTGCCGTCGATGCGAGGCGTTAGGTAGATGCGCCCGATCCTGGCCACCCAGGGTGCGAGTGCGACCAGCCAGCCGAGTGCCGCCAGCGCCTGCCAGGCCGGCCCGTCGGGCAGCACCTCGGCGAACAGCCGCATCAATGCCACCACCTGGATGGCGACGAACGCGAACCAGGCCGCCTTCGGCATGTCCAGCTTCCTGCCCGAATGGCCCTGGGTGACGCGCGTCACCATCGCCACCAGCACGCTGCCGAAGAAACCGACAAACAGCGCATGCGCCGGCGCGCGCCCCAGCGCAAAGGTCCCGGTCAGTTCATAGAGGATGCTCTGGAACGCATACAGGGCGATCGCCAGCGGCAGCCAGGCCAGGCCGATGAACAGCACCAGCAGGATCCCGGGCGTGCTGCCACGCGGCCACCACTTCCACAGCGTGAGTAGCAGCAACGCCAGCAATGGAAGATCCGCCAGCCAGAGCGAGCCATAGGCATGCGCCAGTTCCAGTCCCAGGTGCGCCAGCGAAAGCGCGAACACCGCGGCGAGCAGCCACAGCGGCCGCCACGCCACGTAGCCCGGCACCACGTTGCCGGCGAAGAACGGGAACATCCGGTGCGCCACCGCGAAGTACACCGGCAACAGCAGGCCGAAGGTGCCCAGCTTGATGCTGGCGAAGGCGAAGCGCGCATCCAGTCCGTGCAGGAAGCCGCCCCACGCGGCCAGCCCGATCACACCGACGACCAACCCCGCGAAGCAGGCGCGCGCATGCCAGGTGGTGCCGCGCTCGCGTAGCAGCATCGGGCCCAGGGTGGCGACGCCGGCGAGCCAGCCGGCCAGGGTCATCCAGTAGCCGACGATCATGCCGGCCTCGAAGCCGAAGGCGCCCGCAAGCGTGGCCAGCTGGCCACCGAACAGGCCGGCGCCGACCGGCAGGTAACGCTTGCGCGCGAGATCCGGCAAGCCCATCCAGCGCGGAAACACGGTGAGCAGGAAGCCGAAGATGAAGCTCGGCAGCATCTGGTACTGCATCACGAAGGCATGCAGCCAGCCGGCCCAGGGATGCGGCTGGCGCAGGCCGAACAGTTGCCAGCGCGCATCGGCCAGCCACATCGCCCACCACGTCATCGCCAGCAGCAGGTTGGTCGCGCCGATGAAGAACATCAGCCGGTGCGGCGCCTGCGCGAGCAGCCGCGGCGACAGTGCGTCCGCGGGTCGTTCAGCCACCACAGCCTCCGCAGCATTCCGAGGGCAGCTGGAACAGGACGCCGGCGTCCGCCTGCATGCCGATGCCAGTCAGGCAGGCCCGCAGTTCCGAATGGGTGGCGGCGGTGGCGATACGGATCGCATGCCCGGCAGGATCGCGGTCGCAGAACGCAGCCGGATCGATCTCGACCAGAGCGTGGGCGATCCGTGCGAGGTCATGATCGTCGCGCGTGCGCAGGATGAATTGCATGGAATCGGTTCCTTGTTGATGGGGCTGCACGACCCGGAACGTCCCGGGTCGTGCGCCTTCACCGTCAGCGTCCGCTCTCGGTTTCGCCTTCCAGCACGGGATCGCGCCTGGGTGCGATCCACAACCGCAGCATGAACCAGGCCAGGGTCACCGCACCCACGCTGAAGATGGTGTCACCGGGGACGCGCATCCAGACCAGCATGTCGACGATGGGCTGCTGCATGAACTCGGCCGAACGGGCGTACCAGTAGCCGTGTTCGATCGCTGCCAGCAGCTGCATGGTGCCCAGCGGCAGCAGGGTCAGCAGGGCCATCAGCGCCAGGCCGATGTTGAGGCACCAGAACGCAATCTTCAGTGCCCGCACATCCCACTGGAACTGGCCACGCAGGCCGCGCATGCAGAACAGCACCAGCGCGATCCCGAGCATGCCGTACACGCCGAACAGTGCGGTGTGGCCGTGCAGCGGGGTCAGGTTGAGGCCCTGCATGAAGTACAGCGACAGCGGCGGGTTGATCAGGAAGCCGAACAGGCCGGCACCCACCAGGTTCCAGAACGAGACCGAGATGAAGAACAGGATCGGCCAGCGATAGCGGGTCATCCACGGCGTGGCCTTGCCCAGCTTGTAGGTGTGGTAGGCCTCGAAGCCGATGTAGGCCAGCGGCACCACTTCCAGCGCACTGAAGCTCGCTCCCAGCGCCACTACTGCGGTCGGCGTGCCGACGAAGTACAGATGGTGCAAGGTGCCCAGCACGCCACCGGCCATGAAGATGATGGTCGCGAACAGCACGGCCACCGATGCCACCGAACCCTTGATCAGCCCGAGCCTGGTGAAGATCAGTGCCATCACCGCGGTGGCGAACACTTCGAAGAAGCCTTCCACCCACAGGTGCACCAGCCACCAGCGCCAGTACTCGACTTCGGAAATATGGGTGTGCTCGCCCCACATCAGCGCCGAGGCGAAGAACAGCCCGATGCAGACGGTGGACAGGAACAGCAGGCCCACGATCGCCTTGGTCTCGGTCTGCGGGCCACGCAGCACCGGCCACAGCGCACGCCCCACCAGGGTCAGCCACAACAGCAGGCCGATGAACAGGAACCACTGCCAGAAGCGGCCCATGTCCGCGTATTCCCAGCCCTGGTGACCCCACCAGAAGTTGTGCTCCAGGCCCAGCTTCTGCATGACCGCCAGCCACTGGCCCGCGAACGAACCCACCACGATCAGCAACAGGCAGACGAACAGGACGTTCACCCCCAGTCGCTGGAACCTGGGCTCATGCCCTGACATGGCCGGTGCGATGTACAGGCCGGTCCCCAGCCAGGCCACCGCGATCCACAACACCGCAAGCTGGGTATGCCAGGTGCGGGTGATCGAGTAGGGCAACACTTCCGACAGCGCGAAGCCGTAGGCTTCCTGGCCTTCGACCTGGTAGTGCGCGGTGATCGCGCCCAGCAGGATCTGCACCAGAAACAGCGCCAGCACCACCCAGAAGTACTTGGCGGTGGCGCGCATCGATGGCGTCACCTTGAGGTTGGCCAGCGGGTCGCTCTTCGGCAACACCGGCGATTCGTCGTGCTGGCGCGCATGGTGCCAGCCCAGCAGGGCGATACCGGCGATCAGGAACAGCACGCTGAAGGCCGACCACACCCACATCGACGGCGGCGGCGTGTTGTCGATCAACGGTTCGCTGGGCCAGTTGTTGGTGTAGGTCACCTGCTTGGCCACCACGCCGCTGCGATCCGGCGCCAGGGTTTCCCCCGCGACAGGACGCTCGGTGCCGGCCGCCCAAGCGGTCCACCAGAAGAACGCGGTCAGTGCCCTCCGATGCGTGGCATCCGGCACCGTGTTGTTCTTCATCGCGTAGCCTTCGCGCAGCTCCGCGGTGGTGGGATCGTTGCCGAACAGGCTCTCGTAATGCGCCGCCACGTTCGACACCGCGGCCACCCGGTCACGCGACAGGGTGATCGTGCCGGTCGAGGCATCGTACGTATTGCGGCGCATTTCCGCCTTCAGGCGTCCGCGCAACGCGGCCTGCTGCTCTTCCGGGAGTTGCGCGTAGGTGGCCATGCCACCGTCGGCCCGTGCCCACAGGTCCAGCATCTGCACCGCTTCGCGATGCAACCAGTCGGCGCTCCAGTCGGGGGCGACATAGCCGCCGTGGCCCCAGATCGAGCCCAGCTGCATTCCACCCATGGATTGCCAGACCTGGCGTCCGCGTTCGATATCGGCGCGGGTATAGACCACCCGTCCGCTGTCATCGACGACCTGTTCCGGGATCGGGGGTGCAGCGCGGAAAATCTCGCCCCCGGCCCACAACAGGACGCCGAATGAAACGACCAGCAGGGCGGTCAAGCCCAGCCATAACTTGCGTGTCGTACTCATCAGCATGCGCTCCCATTGGATGGCGAAATGGTCGGCTCCCGCGCATGGGGGCGCCTTGATGCAGGTCAAGCAGCTGAATGGACCTTAGTCGGGACAAGTTCGGATCATGTGAAGACGGCATGAAACGGCCCGGCCACAGGCCAGTCCGTGATCACCGTCATGAATGCGCGTCAGTCGCGCAGGATGGGGGCAGCCAGCGCTTCCAGCCTGTCCGGTTGCAGCAGTTCCAGCTCGCGCCGTTCGACGCTGAGGATGCCGTCCTCCTGGAGCCGTCGCAGTACCCGGCTGACGGTCTCAGGGGCCAGCCGCAGGTAGTTGGCGATGTCGGTGCGCGGCATGGTCAGCTGGAACCGGGTCGCGGAGAACCCGCGCGCAGCCAGCCGGCGCGAGATGCCGACCAGGAACGCGGCCATCCGCTGGTCCGCCGACCAGTCGCCGGCCAGCAGGGCGGCGCGGCCGATGTCGCGGCTGAGCAGGCGGAACAACTGGCGCTGCAGTCCCGGCAGGCGGGCCGCCAACACCGAGATCTTCGGGAACGAGAACCGGCACAGCATCACCGTGTCCAGTGCGATGGCGTTGCAGGGATAGCGGTCGCCGTCGATCGCGTTCAGGCCGATCACCTCGCCGGGCAGGTGGAAGCCGTGCACGTGCTCGTGGCCATCGCGGTCCACCACATAGGTCTTGACCGTGCCGGCGCGCACCGCGGCGATCGCCTCGAACGGGTCGCCTTCGCGGAAGATGTGATCCCCGGCGCGGAACGGGCCCACGTGCTCGACCAGCACGTGCAGTTCGCCCAGCGCGGCCTTGTCCATGCCCTGGTCCAGGCAGGCCTGCGAGAACGCGCAAGTGGAGCAGAAGCGCAGCTCATTGCCGTCGTCGGCGAGGACGCGCGTGTCCAGGCGCGGGAACGCCACGTCGCTCATGGTCGGCTCCGCGGCGGTGAGGCCTGCGACGTCGTCAGATCGCACGCGAAAAGCGCGGTGCGGATGGCTCTGCGGTCGGGGCGAGGTAGCGATCGAAGCACATCGCGATGTTACGCAACAGCAGCCGCCCGCGCGAGCTTGCGACGATGCGGTCGGATTCGATCCTGACCAGGCCGTCATCGGCCAGCGGTCGCAGGCGTGCCAGCGCCTCCGCGAAGTAGTCAGCGAACACGACTGCATGCCGGCGCTCCAGCGCGCGCACCGGGATCTCGGCGCTGCACATCAACGCCTGGATCAGGTCCGCCCGCAGCACGTCGTCCGCATCCATCCGCATGCCGCGGAACACCGGCAGGCGGCCCTCGTCCAGCGCCGCCTGCCAGGACGGCAGGTCGCGCGGGTTCTGGCTGAAGCTGTCGCCGATGTGGCTGATCGCGGAAACGCCCAGGCCCAGCAGGTCGCTTTCGGCATGGGTGGTGTAGCCCATGAAGTTGCGGTGCAGGCTGCCGCGTGCCTGGGCCAGCGCCAGTTCGTCGTCGGGCAGGGCGAAGTGGTCCATGCCGATGTAGAGGCAGCCGGCGGCAGTCAGGCGTTCGATCGCCAGTTGCAGCAGGGCGAGTCGCATGTCCGGGCTGGGCAGCAGGCTGGCGTCCAGCTGCTTCTGCGGCTTGAACAGGTGCGGCATGTGCGCGTAGCCGTACACCGCGACCCGGTCGGGCCGCATGTCGGCGACGATGTCGAGGGTGCGCGCGAAGCCGGCAGGATTCTGGTTCGGCAGGCCGTAGATCAGGTCGACGTTGACCGAGCGGAACCCGCCGGCGCGGCATGCGTCGACCACCGTGCGGGTCTGTTCGACCGACTGGATGCGGTTGACCGCGCGCTGCACGTCCGGATCGAAATCCTGCACGCCGAAGCTGGCGCGATTGAAGCCGATGCTGCCCAGCGCCGTGATGTCGTCCGCATCCACGAAGCGCGGGTCGAGTTCGATCGAGATGTCGCGGTCGGCGGCGTCGGAGAAGCGGAAATGGCCGCGCAGCGTGTCCACGACTTCGCCCAGTTGCGCCGGCGACAGGAAATTGGGGGTGCCGCCGCCGAAGTGGAGCTGGATCACCTCCCGGTCGCGGTCGAACAACGGCGCCGCCAGCGCGATCTCACGGTACAGCCGCGCGAGATAGGCATCGCCACGGGCCTTGTCGCGGGTGATGATGCGGTTGCAGCCACAGTAGAAGCAGGGGCTTTCGCAGAACGGTACATGCACGTACAGCGAAAGCCGGCGCGGAATCGGATCGCCGTTGCTTGCCGCGGCCACCTCACGTAGCTCGCGCTCGCCGAAGCCGGTGTGGAACTGCGGCGCGGTCGGGTACGAGGTATAGCGAGGGCCCGGCTGGTCGTAACGACGCAGCAGCTCGGCATCGAAGGCGATGGATTGCGGCTCCATGCCGCGCACACTAGGGCGGTACTCCCCTAGGCGCCTTGACTTGAGTCAATCCCTGACACAAGTGGTGTTCTGGCGGATGGATCCAAAGAAGCGAGCCGATTCAGCTTGCCTGAACACTTGTGGCGTTAAGGCGGTAGCCGACCCAGAGTGGACGTCGACACAAACTGAATCGTTGGAAAGGTCGGATCCCCACTGTCCCAGGGGCGCAAGCCATGCGAGAGGGTTCAGCTCGCTCCGCAAGCGCAGGCTTCCCGAACAGCCCGGTCACAACTGACTCTCGACCAGAGGGGTTCTACCCCGAGAGGGTGTGCGCACCAATCGGTCCCAGAAGACGACGTTACGAAGGGCACTGTCCGCCCGGCAGGCAATCGCTATCATTTCGCTCAACGCCCTGCGCTCGCGCGCAGGCTCATTCGTCGGTTGGGATGCCTCGTGATCCAGAGTGTTGTTTGCCGTATCGGGCTTGCCCTTTCATTCCTTGTTGTTGCCGGCTCCCTCCAGGCCGCCCCGTTCGTCCCCTGCACCGACGACGACGAGTTCGAAGCGCTCTCGGACTCGCTGTGCGCACGTGAGCAAGCGCCGCTCGACTACGCCGAACCAGACGGCGAGAAGGTGGAGCTGTTCGTGCGCAGATTCCCGGTGGCCGAGGGGCGCACGCGCCGTGGCGAGGTGTGGCTGGTGGCCGGCGGTCCGGGCGAGACGGGCGCGTCGTTCTATTCCGCGCTGCACACGCTGCGTCGCGCGTTTCCCGATTATGAGCTGATGATGCCCGACCATCGGGGCACTGGCTATTCCACCAAGCTCTGCCCGGAGCAGGAGTCGCTCGAGAGCGCCTCAGGCCTGGATCTTGCCGACGAGGAATGGGGACCGTGCATCGGCGCCATGTACGCGAATGCCGCGCGCACGCAGGCCTTCACCATCACGCATGCCGCGCAAGATCTGTCCCGGCTGATCCGCTCGCACCGCGGCGAGGGGCCGGTGCTCCTTTACGGTGTGTCCTACGGCACCCAGCTCGCACTGCGCATGCTTCAGGTGGCTCCGGTTGAGCTCGACGGGCTGATTCTTGACGGCCTTGTGCCGCCGGAAGGCGCGCTCAAGTGGGAGATCAGTCAGCGCACGCGCATTGCTGACGAGATCGGACGCGCGTTCCTGACGCCTGCACAGACCAGGACGGTCGCCCGCCTGGTCGCCTACGCGGGCGACAAGCCGGCCTGGCTCGAGCAGGTGCCGGGCCAAGACATCCGCAGCTTCATGGGTCGCCTGCTGAACTTTCCCGAGCTGCGCAGTCGTATTCCGGAGATGGCAGAGGCGTTGCTGCGGGACGACACCACCTTGCTCGGGCGCACGGTCGACGACCTGGGTGCCCTGCGGCGCACGTTGTATCCGTTCCCGCAATCGCCGTCCTCGATGCCTCTGGTGATGCTGATCACCGGGTCGGAGAACAACTCGCGCCCCGACCTCACGAAGGCGCAGGTAGAGGAAGAGGCCGAACATGCGCTGTTCACCAGCCCCCTGCCCGGTCTCGCCGTAAGCCCGCCGGTGCCACTCTATGCGCGCGACGCCACATTCGGAAAACTACCCGCGCGCCTTCCGCGGACACTCGTGCTCCAGGGCACGCTCGATCCCGCCACTCCGCTCGAGGGCGCGCGCGCGCACCTCGCTATGCTCGCCCCACTGGGAGACGTGAAGCTGACCACCGTGGTCGACGGCGCGCACGGGCTGGTGCTGACCGCGCAGGACTGTTTCGTCCAGGCCGTATCGGCGTTCGTGTCTTCCGCGTCCGTTCCTGGAACGTGCTCGCTGCATGAGGCGCGCGATGGCTCGTGATCTCGCCACTATCTGAGAACGTCCGCTTCTGGCCGATAACGGACATGACACGCCACTGCAAAGTGGGGACACAGGGAAGAGCTGCACCAGCAAGCAATTGCGATTGTTTGGTGGGCCCACCAGGATTCGAACCTGGAACCAAAGGATTATGAGTCCTCTGCTCTAACCGTTGAGCTATAGGCCCTGTGGGGCGGGCATATTAGCAGTTGGAGGGCCTGCGAACGGGACGGTCGCGGGCGACACCCGGCACCCGTTCCGTTGAGGCGCCCCCACGCGTGGGCGACCGCCTCGCGCACTCCTCACCGCGACATCGAGTACGGCCGCTGGTCGGGGGCGGTGGCCCAGTCCTTGTTGGGATTGGCCTGCATGACGAAGCGCAGTTCGCCACCGGCCATGATCTCTTCGTGGCGCAGGTAGGCGCGGTCCAGCGGGTCACCGTCGAGGGTGACGCGGCCGACGTAGGGGTGCGCGGCCGACAGGCCTTCGGCGACGATGCGGAAGCGCTTGCCGTTGGGCAGGTTGAGGGTGGCCTCGGGCAGGAAGGGGCGGCCGATGACGTATTCGTTGCTGCCCGGGGCGACGGGGTAGAAGCCCAGCGCGGTGAACAGGTACCAGGCCGACATCTGGCCGAGGTCGTCGTTGCCGGCGAGGCCGTCGGGGGTGGGCTTGTACTGGGTCGACATGATCCGGGCCAGGCGTTCCTGGGTGCGCCAGGGCTGGCCGGCATAGGCGTAGAGGTAGGCGACGTGGTGGCTGGGCTCGTTGCCATGCGCGTACCAGCCGATCAGGCCGGTGATGTCTTCCATGTGCTCGAAGATCGAGGGGTCGACCTGGGCGTCGAACACCTGGTCGAGCCGGGCGACGAGTTGGTCGTCGCCGCCATGGGCCTGGATGAGGCCGGCGACGTCCTGCGGCACGTACCACGAGTACTGCCAGGCGTTGCCTTCGGTGTAGTCGGTGCCGTAGCCGCTGGCGGTCGGGTCGAAGGGTTCGCGGAAGCTGCCGTCCCGTTTGCGGGCGCGCATGAAGCCGGTGGCCGGGTCGAAGGCGTGGCGCCAGTTGCCGGCGCGGCGGGTGAAGCGCGCGGCGATGTCGTCGCGGCCCATCGCCTCGGCCATGCGCGCGATGGTCCAGTCGTCGTAGGCGTACTCCAGGGTCTTGGAGGCGGCTTCGCCTTCCTCGTCGATCGGCACGTAGCCCAGTTCCATGTACTGGGCGATGCCGTCGTAGGGGCCGTAGCTGGCGGTGGCGACCATGGCCTCGAGCGCCTCGTCGGCGTCGTAGCCGCGGATGCCCTTCATGTAGGCGTCGGCGATCACCGGTACGGCGTGGTAACCGATCATGCACCACGTCTCCTGGCCGTGGAACGACCACACCGGCAGCATGCCGTAGGGGCTCTGTCGGCGCGAGGCCAGCAGCGAGTTGACGAAATCGTCGGTGCGCGCGGCCGGCTGCACCAGGGTCAGCAGCGGATGCAGCGCGCGGTAGGTGTCCCACAGCGAGAACGTGGAGTGGTTGCGGAAGCCCTCGGCGCGGTGCACGGCGCCATCGGGACCGCGATAGCGACCGTCGACGTCCATGAACAGGCTCGGCCCCATCAGCGCGTGGTACAACGCGGTGTAGGCGGCCTTGCGGTCGTCTTCGGGTGCCTGGATCTCCACCGCCGACAGCGCCTGCGTCCAGGCCTCGCGCGCGCCTTCGCGCACCGCGTCGAAGTCGAAGCCGGGCACTTCGGCGTCGAGGTTGGCGATCGCGCCCGCCTCGCTCACCGGCGATATCGCCACCTTGACCACGAGGCTGTCGCCGGCGGCACCGTCGAAGTCGAAGCTGCCGACCAGTTGCCGACCCTCGCCCTGGGCGCGCTGGCGTGGGTCCTGGTGGCCGGGCGGCGGGAAGCCCTTGTAGGGCACGTCCTGCTCGGTGTCGTGGAAGGCGTGGCCCGTCACCGGCCGGGAGAAGCGCATGGCGAAGTACAGCTCGCGGCCCGGCGCCCAGCCCCGGGTCTTGCGGTAGCCGGTGACGGTGCCGTCGGGCTGCAGGCGCAGGCGCGACCACAGCACCTTGCCGGGATAGTCGTACATGCTGGTGCGCAGGTCGACCAGCACGTGCGCGGGCTTACCGGCGGGGAACTGGTAGCGGTGCACGCCGACACGCTCGCTGGCGGTCAGTTCGGCGCGGATGTCGTAGTTATCCAGGGTGACCGCGTAGTAACCGGGCTCGGCGACTTCGCTGTCGTGGCTGAAGCGCGCGGTGTAGCCGCTGCCGGGCACGTCGGGGTCGCCGCGCTCGAGCTGGACGTCGCCGCTGATGGGCAGCACGAGGACGTCGCCGAGGTCGGAGTGGCCGGTACCGGAGAAATGCGTGTGCGAGAAGCCGACGATGCTGCTGTCGTCGTGCCGATAGCCGGCGGCCCAGCCGTAGGCGTCCTTGCGCGGCTGGATGCGCGTGTCGGGACTTAGCTGGACCATGCCGAAGGGCCGCACCGCGCCCGGGAAGGTGTGGCCTTCGCCGCCGGTGCCAATGAAGGGGTCGACGGCGGCATAGGCCGCGCGTCCGGCTTCCGGCGACGCCGCCTGGGCGAGCCCGACGGCCATCAGCATCGCGCCCAGGACGAGGCCGCGCGAGCGCGCGGCGGAAGGCAGGGAAACGGAAGGACGGTCGGCGCGCGACATGCTGGCTCCTGGGGCGGGCGATGGACGGGGGGACAGCGTGGCGTTCGACCCGGTGCGGCGGGATGTACGGGCGACGGACTGTCCAAGCGGCGGTACCTGATGGATTTGGATCGTTCTAAATTGACCGCACGCTAGCATGCGGCCCGGGCCGCTTCATGCTGCGACGCAAAATGCCGCCGTCGAGCATGCTGTGTAGATTGCAGCGGATTGGATCGATCCAAATCCAAGCCCGCCACCCCGACGCCACGTGTGCCACCGATGCCAACGCCCCCCGCCTCCAGCCGCGTGACCCTGACCGACATCGCCGCGGCCTGCGGCCTGTCGCGGGCCACGGTGTCGCTGGTGCTGCGTGGCAGCCCGCTGGTCAGCCCGCGCACGCGGGCCCGGGTCGAAGCCGAGATCCAGCGCCAGGGCTACGTCTACCACCGCGGCGCGGCCAACCTGCGGCGCAAGGCCTCCAACACGGTCGCCCTGGTCATCAACGACCTGTCCAATCCCTTCTTCGCCGAGTTCGCCGCGGGCGTCGACGAGACCCTGGCCGAAGCCGGCCACGTGACGCTGCTCGGAAGCACCGGCGAGTCGGTCGAGCGCCAGCAGACCGTGCTGGCGTCCCTGCTGGAGCACGCGCCGGCCGGGCTGATCCTGTCGCCGGCCGAAGGCAGCGACGCCGACCGCCTGCGCACGCTGCTGCGGCCCGGCCTGCCGGTGCTGGTGTTCAACCGCGAACTGGAGGGCCGCGACGCCCGCAACGGCTGGGATTACCTGGGCCTGGACAACGTGCGCGGCGCGCGGCTGGCGACCGAGCACCTGCTCGCGCTCGGCCACCGCCGGATCGCGTTCTTCGGCGGCCATCGCGATTCCAGCTCCTGCGCGCAACGGCGCCGCGGCTACCACGAAGCGCTGGCGGACGCCGGGATCGTGCCGGAGCCGCACTGGCTGGTGGAGTCGGCGCCGACCCGGCTGGAAGCGGCCGGCCAGACCGGCGCCCTGTTCCTGCGCGATCCCGCCCCGACCGCGGCGGTCTGCTACAACGACGCGGTCGCGCTGGGCCTGGTCGCCGGGCTCGCGCGACGCGGCCGCCGCGCGGGCGAGGACTTCGCGGTGACCGGCTTCGACGACATCCCCGAGGCCGCGGCCAGCTTTCCGCCGCTGACCACGGTCTCGGTCGACCCGCGCGCGCGCGGACACGAGGCCGCGACGATGATCCTGCAACGCCTCGACGCGCCCGCGGGCGCGCCGTTCGCCCACGTGTCGCCGGCCCGGCTGCTGTGCCGCGCCAGCAGCGACGTGCGCCCCGCCGACCTTTCCCCGCCCCGAGCCACGCCATGAGCCGCCGCGACCTGTCCTCGAGCACGGCCCTGGCCGTGCTGACCACGATCTTCTTCACCTGGGGCGCGCTGACCAGCCTCAACGACGTGCTGATCCCGCACCTGAAAGCCGTGTTCGAGATGAACTACGCGCAGACGATGCTCATCCAGTTCACGTTCTTCAGCACCTACCTGGTGATGTCGGTGCCCGCCGGCAAGGTGGTCGCGTGGGTGGGCTACAAGCACAGCATCGTGATCGGCCTGGTGGTCGCCGGCATCGGCGCGCTGGCGTTCTTCCCGGCCGCGCGCATCCCGTCCTACCCGCTGTTCCTGTTCGCGCTGTTCGTGCTGGCCAGCGGCATCACCCTGCTCCAGGTCTCGGCGAATCCCTACATCAGCCTGCTCGGCGAGGCGCGCACGGCATCGAGCCGGCTCAACCTGGCGCAGGCGCTGAACTCGCTGGGGCACACGATCGCGCCCGCCCTGCTCGGCCCGCTGATCCTCTCGGTCGCGGTGCTGGGCAGCGTCGAGCTCGCGGCGCTACCTGCGCCCGAGCAGGAGGCCTACCGCATCGCCCAGGCCGAGTCGGTGCAGCTGCCCTACCTGGGCCTGGCCGCCGGCCTGTTCGCGCTGGCGGCCTTCGTCTACGTGTTCCGGCTGCCGGCGCTGGTCGAAGCCACCGATCGCGGCGACGGCCGCCCGCACAGCTTCGCCGAGGCCCTGCGCCACCGGCACCTGCGCCTGGGCGTGGTGGCGATCTTCGTCTACGTGGGCGCCGAGGTCGCGATCGGCAGTTTCCTGATCAACTACATCGCCACGCCCGGCATCGGCGGCATCGACGAAGCGGCGGCGGCGAAGTACGTGTCCTACTACTGGGGCGGCGCGATGCTCGGCCGCTTCATCGGTTCGGCGCTGATGCGCCGGGTCGAACCGCGCCTGCTGCTGTCGCTGTTCGGCCTGCTCGCGGTCGCGCTGCTGGTGACGACGATGGCCAGCGGCGGCGCGGTGGCGATGTGGAGCGTGATCGCGGTGGGCCTGTTCAACTCGATCATGTTCCCGACCGTGTTCACCCTGGGCATCGCGGGACTCGGCCCGCTGACCAGCAAGGCGTCGAGCCTGCTGGTGATGGCGATCGTCGGCGGCGCGGTGGTGCCGATGCTGCAGGGCCTGCTGGCCGACCGCATCGGCGTGCAATGGTCCTTCGTGCTGCCGCTGGCGTGCTACGTCTACATCATCTGGTACGGCCTGCGCGGCGCCCAGGCGCGGCCGGTCGCGGTGCCGCCGGCGGTCGCCGGCGCCGCGCCGCCATGAGCCAGGCGCGTCCCTGGGTCGCCTGCTTCGGCGAGGCGCTGATCGACTTCCTGGCCGAGCCGCCCGGTGCGGACGGTACGCCGCGCCGCTTCGCCGAGTACGCCGGCGGCGCACCGGCCAACGTCGCGGCCGCGGTCGCCCGACTGGGCGGACGCGCGCGCTTCGTCGGCATGCTCGGCACCGACATGTTCGGCGACTTCCTGTTCGATGCGCTCGCCGGCATGGGCGTGGACACCCGCGACATCGTGCGCACCGACGCAGCGCCGACCGCGCTGGCCTTCGTCTCGCTCGACGCCGATGGCGAGCGCAGTTTCAGTTTCCGCCGGCCGCCGGCCGCCGACCTGCTGTTCCGCGAGTCCGACCTGCGCGCGGATGCCTTCGACGACGTCGCCGTGCTGCACGTCTGCTCCAACAGCCTGACCGAGTCCGGGATCGCGGCGGCGACCCTGGCCGCGATGCGCCGCGCACGCGCAGCCGGTGCGCGCGTCAGCATGGACGTGAACCTGCGGCCCTCGCTGTGGCCGGCCGGCAGCGATCCCGCGCCGCGGGTCTGGGCGGCGTTGGACGAGGCCGAGATCGTCAAACTCTGCGACGGCGAGGCGTGTTTCCTGCGCCATTCGTTGCACGACGACGACGCCAGCGAAGCCGCGCTGCTCGAACGCCTGTGGCAGGGCCGCGCGCAACTGGTGCTCGTCACCGACGGCGCCCGTCCGCTGCGCTGGTTCACCCGCCAGGCACGCGGCGAGGTATCGGCCTTCCGCGTACGGGCGGTCGACACCACGGCGGCAGGCGATGCCTTCATGGGCGGGCTGCTGCATGCGTTCGCGCGCCAGGAGCTCGACCTTGGTGCGCTGCTCGAAACGCCGGCGTCGATCCAGGCCCTGGTCCGCAGCGGCGCCGCCTGCGGCGCGCTGGCCACGACCCGCCACGGCGCGTTCGCCGCGATGCCCGGCGCCGATGCCCTCAACGAGTTGCTGCAACGGGACGCGCCATGAACCAGCTGCCGGACTTCCGCGACCCTTCGTTCCTGCGCGGGCACATCGCCCATACGATGGCGTTCTACCACCCGCGCGCGATCGATCCTGCCGGGGGTTTCTTCCACTACTTCCGCGACGACGGCCGCATCCAGGACCGCCGCCACCGCCATCTTGTCAGCGAAACGCGCTTCGTCTTCAACTACGCGATGGCGGCCCGCGAGTTCGGCGACGCGGATTGCCTGCGCGCGGTCCGGCACGGCCTGGCGTCGCTGCGCACGCACTGGCGCGACGCCCGGCGCGGCGGCTACGACTGGACCCGGCGCGACGGTCGCAGCGAGGACACCACGCGGCACGCCTACGGCATGGCGTTCGTCATGCTCGCCTATGCGACGGCGCTGAAGGCCGGCGAGACCGAAGCTCGCGCCTGGATGGACGAGACCTGGGCCCTGCTCGAGCTGCGCTACTGGGACGCGGCGGCGGGCCTGTACCGCGACGAAGCGACAGCCGACTGGGCGTTCGCCGACTACCGTGGCCAGAACGCCAACATGCACCTGTGCGAAGCCCTGATCGCGGCCTTCGAGGCCAGCGCGGACACGCGCTACCTCGATCGCGCGCTCACCCTGGCCGTCAACATGACCCGGCGCCAGGCCGGCCTTGCCGGCGGCCTGGTCTGGGAGCACTACGACCGGTACTGGAACGTCGACTGGGACTACCACCGCGACGACCCCCGCCACCTGTTCCGGCCCTGGGGCTTCCAGCCCGGCCACCAGACCGAGTGGGCCAAGCTGCTGCTGATCCTCGACGGCCACCAGGCCGCGCGCGGCGCCCCCCGCGACGGGCTGGTCGAGACCGCGCGCCAGCTGTTCGACCGCGCCATGCGCCATGCCTGGGACCACGAGTACGGCGGCCTGTGCTACGGCTTCGACCCCCACGGCCGGGTCTGCGACGACGACAAGTATTTCTGGGTGCAGGCCGAGTCCATCGCCGCGGCCGCGCGCCTGGCCGTGGCCACCGGCGATGCGCGCTACTGGGCGTGGTACCAGCGCCTGTGGACCTATGCCTGGACCCACTTCGTCGACCACCGGCATGGCGCGTGGTACCGGACCCTCGACCGCCGCAACCGCCGGTACGACGACCTCAAGAGCCCCGCGGGCAAGACCGATTACCACACCATGGGCGCCTGCCACGACGTCCTCGCCCTGCTTCGCGCGGGCCACGGGGAGGCCGCGCACGCGGGCGCGTGATATGGCACAGTCGCAGGCGACGGAACGCGACCCGGAGGCCCCATGCTGCGCCATCTCGCCCTCGCCCTGTTGCTGACGGCCTCGGCCGGTGAAGCCGAAGCGTCCACCCCGTTCTGGGGCGACAAGGAATCCCAGGCCCGCACCATCCCGGCCTCGGCGCTCCAGCCGGGCCAGTTCGTCTGGTCGCCGGAGCTTGCGCCCGCCGGGCCGATCGTCGTGGTCGTCAGCCTCAACGAACAGCTGGCCTACGCGTACCGCAACGGCGTGCTGATCGGCTACACCACGATCAGCACCGGCAAGAAGGGCCACCAGACCCCGACCGGCGTGTTCACCACGCTGCAGAAGGACAAGGACCACCGCTCCTCGATCTACAACAACGCGGCGATGCCCTATACCCAGCGCCTGACCTGGGGTGGGGTGGCGCTGCATGCCGGCGGCCTGCCCGGCTACCCCTCCTCGCACGGCTGCGTGCACCTGCCCTCGGTGTTCGCCGAGAAGCTGTTCGAGGTCAGCCCGCTGGGGATGACCGTGGTGGTCGCCGACGAGTCGAGCGCGCCGCAGGAGGTCAACCACCCCGGCGCGCTGGCCCCGGTGCATCCGATCTCCGGCGAGAAGATCGAGATCCCGCCCCTGTACACCGGCGAGGTCTACCGCTGGCAGCCCGAGCTGGCGACCGAAGGCCCCATCTCGATCCTGCTCAGCACCGCCGACCGCCGCGTCCTGGTCTATCGCAACGGCGTGGAGATCGGCCGCACGCGCATGGTCTTCCGCGACGCGCACCGCCCGCTGGGTTCGCATGTCTACACCGTGGTCGGCACCCAGCAGCCCGATGCCGAGGGCCGCATGCCGGCCGGCTACGAACCCGACTGGACCGCGGTCAGCGTGCCGGGCCTGGAAGGCGAGGCCGGCAGCAAGATGAAGCCCGAGGAGGTCGAACGGGTGGTCCTGCCCCCCGCCTTCGTCGCCGCCGCCACGCCCTACCTCGCCCCCGGCACGACGCTGATGGTCACCGACGCGCCCATCCTGCCCTCGACCACCGGCGTGGAGATGACCGTGGTCGACAACGCACCGCCGGACGACAGTTCGACCGAGGACGGGGAATAGACCGGGCCTTCTGGCTGAACGCGAAGGCCCCTGGGCGGCGCCGCTGCGCCCTCGGGAGGCGGATATTCAGGCAGGGTCCCGGGGTGTGCAGGTAATGTGAAGGAATTGACGCGCCGTCCGGCCCGACCCCGCCTTGCGGGCGGACCCGGGGCGGCGCACGGCCCCCGTGCCGTTCGCCCCCATCACAGGAAGCCGCCGATGACGCGATCGACGCCCCGTTCCCTGCCCCTGCTCGGCCTGCTGGCCCTGGTCCCCGCGGCCTTCGCCCAGCCACCCGCCGAGGGCGGCCTGTCCGCCGCACTCACCCGCGCCGCCCCCGAGGCCGACCCGGGCATGCTGACCCTCGCCGCCCGTTCGCTGGAGTGCGCCCAGCGCCTGCACCCCGAGCAGTCGCGCCCGGAGCGCCTGGCCGTGATCGACTACTCGCTGCCCTCCACGGAACCGCGCATGTGGGTCTTCGACCTCGCCGAGCGCCGCCTGATGCTCGTCGACTACGTCGCCCACGGGCAGGGCTCGGGCGACAACCGCACCACCGCGTTCTCGAACCGTCCCGGCAGCCACCAGAGCAGCATCGGCATGTTCCGCACCAGCGAGACCTATGTCGGCAAGAACGGGTATTCGCTGCGGCTGGACGGCCTGGAGCCCGGATTCAACGACCGCGCCCGCGAGCGCGCCATCGTCATGCACGGCGCGCCCTACGTCAGCCAGGGCACGATCCGGCAGATGGGCCGGCTCGGTCGCAGCTGGGGCTGCCCGGCCGTACGCCCGGACATCGCCCGCACGTTGATCGACGACATCAAGGGCGGCCAGTACCTGTTCGCCTACTACCCGGACCCGAAGTGGCTGCACGCCTCGCACCTCTTCAGCTGCCCGGCGACGAACGCCCCGGCCCAGCCGGTGGCCCGTGGCGGCGCCGGCAACGCAACGGCGCGCAGCGCGCGATAGCGCCCTCGGCCGCCGCGCCGCCGTAGAGCCGTAGGATGGGTAGAACCGAAGGTGAAACCCATCAACGTCGCCCGTGCCACCGGCGAATGATGGGTTTCGCTGCGCTTTACCCATCCTACGAAGGTGGCGGCATCTTGTTCCGGGGACGCGCCGTAGAGCCGCAGGATGGGTGGAACCGAAGGTGAAACCCATCATCGTCGCCCGTGCCACCGGCGAATGATGGGTTTCGCTGCGCTCTACCCATCCTACGAGGGTGACGGCATGTTGTTCCGGGGGCGCGACGCGGAACCGTAGGATGGGTGGAACCGAAGGTGAAACCCATCATCGTCGCCCGTTCCACCGGCGAATGATGGGTTCCGCTGCGCTCTACCCATCCTGCGGGGGTGGCGGCATGTTGTTCCGGCGGCACGACGCGGAACCGTGGGATGGGTAGAACCGAAGGTGAAACCCATCAACGTCGCCCGTTCCACGCCCGAACGATGGGTTTCGCTGCGCTCTACCCATCCTACGAGGGTGACCGCATGTTGTTCCCGGGGCGCGACGCGGAACCGTAGGATGGGTGGAACCGAAGGTGAAACCCATCATCGTCGCCCGTTCCACGCGCGAATGATGGGTTTCGCTGCGCTCTACCCATCCTGCGGGGGTGGCGGCATTCCGCGCCGGGAGGCGACGGAGCCGTTGCGGCCTGCCCGACAACGCGGGTCCAGGCCCCAAAAAAGCAGAAGCCCCGCGCTTGGCGGGGCTTCTGGGCAGCGGCGCGGGACGCCGGTCAGTCGATGTCGAGGAAGCTGCGCAGCTGCTCGGAGCGGCTGGGGTGGCGCAGCTTTCGCAGCGCCTTGGCCTCTATCTGGCGGATGCGCTCGCGGGTGACATCGAACTGCTTGCCGACTTCCTCGAGGGTGTGGTCGGTGTTCATGTCGATGCCGAAGCGCATGCGCAGCACCTTGGCTTCCCTCGGGGTCAGCCCGGCGAGCACGTCGCGGACGGTTTCCGACAGGTTGATGTTGGTGGTCGCGTCGATCGGGGACTCCGCGTTGGTGTCCTCGATGAAGTCGCCCAGGTGCGAGTCCTCGTCGTCGCCGATCGGGGTCTCCATGGAGATCGGCTCCTTGGCGATCTTCATGACCTTGCGGACCTTGTCCTCGGGCATCTCCATTTCCTTGGCCAGCTCCTCCGGCGTGGCCTCGCGGCCGTACTGCTGGAGCATCTGGCGGGAAATGCGGTTGAGCTTGTTGATCGTCTCGATCATGTGCACCGGGATGCGGATGGTACGCGCCTGGTCGGCGATCGAACGCGTGATCGCCTGGCGGATCCACCAGGTGGCGTAGGTCGAGAACTTGAAGCCGCGACGGTGCTCGAACTTGTCGACCGCCTTCATCAGGCCGATGTTGCCCTCCTGGATCAGGTCCAGGAACTGCAGGCCGCGGTTGGTGTACTTCTTGGCGATGGAGATCACCAGGCGCAGGTTGGCCTCGACCATCTCCTTCTTGGCCTTGCGGGCCTTGGCTTCGCCGTAGGCCATCGCGCGGCTGATCTCCTTGAGATCGGCCAGGCTCAGGCGCATGCGCTTCTCCAGGTCCAGCGTCGCCTGCTGTTCGGCGACGATCTGGTCCTTGACGTCGCGCAGGCCCGACGACCACTTCTGCTTGCGCTTGATCAGCTCGTCGACCCAGTCCAGGTTGGTCTGGTTGCCGTCCCAGGAACGGATGAAGTCCTTGCGCGGCATGCGGGCCTGGCGGGTGGCCAGCTCGAGGATGCGGCGCTCGTGCTTCTTCACTTCCATCACGACGTCGCGCAGGTTGCGCACCAGCACGTCGGTCAGCGGCAGCGGCAGCTTGAGGGTGATGAAGGTCGCGGCCATGTCCTCGCGCGCGGCAACCACGCTCTTGTGCGCGGGGCCGTGCTTGGCATAGGCCTTCTCGAACTTGGCGTAGGCCTCGGCGATGGCGCCCAGGCGCGTGTCGACCTCGACCGGGTCGGGACCGGTGGGGGCGTCCTCGCTGGAGTCGTCGCCGTCCTCGTCGTCGTCGTCGGCTTCGCTGTCCTCGTCGGCTTCCTCGGCGCTGGTGTCCTCGATCTCCTCGCCGTTGCGCAGCGCTTCTTCCTGCTGCTGCTCCTCGAGCAGGGCGTCGTTGAAGCCGACCACGATCTCGGCCAGGCGCTTCTTGCCTTCCTTGTGCTCGGCGTAGTCGGACAGCAGGGCGTCGATCGTCGCCGGGAACAGGCCCAGCGAGGCCTGCACCTGGGACAGGCCGTCCTCGATGCGCTTGGCGATGGCGATCTCGCCCTCGCGGGTCAGCAGCTCGACCGTGCCCATCTCGCGCATGTACATGCGCACCGGGTCGGTGGTGCGGCCACCCTCGGTGTCGAGGCCGGTCAGCGCGGCGGCGGCTTCCTCGGCCGCGGTGTCGTCGACATCGCGGTTGCTGCCCTCGCCGGTGATGAGCAGGGTTTCGGCATCCGGCGCGACTTCGTGCACCTCGATGCCCATGCCGTTGATCATGCCGATGATGTCTTCGATCTGCTCCGGATCGACGATGTCGTCGGGCAGGTGATCGTTGACTTCGGCATAGGTCAGGTAGCCCTGCTCAAGGCCTTTGCTGATCAGCTGCTTGATGTCGGACTGGGGGGCCTGACGTTCGTTGGCCATAGGGCTCGCCACCGCTGGAATTTGGGAAGGAGTGAACGCTCCAGTATACCAGCCCGGGGGCCGTTTTGCCGGCTCAGGCCTTCAACAGGAACGTGACCGGGCCGTCGTTGACCAGGCTGACACTCATATGCGCACCAAAGCGGCCGGTTTCCACCCCCTTGGGGTGTTTTTCTCGACAAATCGCGACCAGATCGCTGAACAGGGGTTCAGCCAGGGCCGGCGCGGCGGCGGTCGAGAAGCCCGGACGCAGGCCGCTGCGGGTGTCGGCGGCCAGGGTGAACTGGCTGACCAGCAACAGGCCGCCGCCAGACTGGGCCAGGCCCAGGTTCATCCGGCCGTCGGCGTCGGCGAACACGCGGTAGTTCAGCAGGCGGTCGGCCATCTTCGCGACCTGCGCGGGCCCGTCTTCGGGCTCGACCCCGACCAGGGCGAGCAGGCCCGGTCCGATCGCGCCCACGGTCTCGCCGTCGACTTCGACCCGGGCCTGGCTGACGCGCTGGATGAGGGCAAGCATGGGGAATGGGGAATGCGGAGTCGGGAATGAGGAAGAGCGTAGCGGCGGATGCGGGGATGGCAAGCACCCGCGCCGGCTACACTCCGGCCATGACCGAACTGCTCGCCCGCCTGCTGTTCTTCTGCGCTGCCGCACTGGGACGCCTGCCCTGGTCCTGGCTGATGGCGCTCGGCGACGGCCTGGCGGCGCTGTGGCGGCGACTGGACGCCCGCGAGAGCCGCGTGGCGCGGCGCAACCTCGAGCTCGCCTATCCGGGCCTGCTCGCCGGCGAACGCGTGCAGTGGCACCGGGCGATCCTGCGCACCACCGCGCGCCAGGCGCTCGAGACCCTGCGCCTGTGGACCCGCCCGCACCGGGACAACCTGCAGCTGATCCGCGAAAGCCACGGCACCGGGCTGCTCGACGCCGCGATCGCGGCCGGCCGCGGCGTCATCGTCGCCGCGCCGCACCACGGCAACTGGGAACTGCTCAACCAGTGGCTGGCCGCGCGCACGCCGCTGGCGATCCTCTACCGGCCGCCCGAGTCGGCCGTGGGCGAGGCCTTCCTCAACCGCGTGCGCGCCGCCAGCGGCGCCTCCGCCGACCGCGTCACCCAGATCCGCGCCGAAGGCCCGGCGGTGCGCCAGCTGTTCAAGCGCCTGGGCGCCGGCGGCGTGGTCGGCATCCTGCCCGACCAGCAGCCCAAGGCGGGCGACGGCGAGTTCGCGCCCTTCTTCGGCGTGGAGGCCTTCACCATGACCCTGGTCGGCCGCCTCGCCCAGCGCACCGGCGCGACCGTGCTGTTCGCCTGGTGCGAGCGCATCGACACCCATGCCGGCGCGCCGGGCTTCGCCCTGCACGTGGACGCCGCGCCGGCGGCGATCGCCGACCCCGACCCCAAGGTCGCGGTCGCCGCGCTCAACCAGGCCGTGGAACACATCGCGCGACGCGACCCGGCCCAATACCAGTGGACGTACAAACGCTATACCCTCAGGCCCGATGGATCGGGCGAGCGCAATCCGTATGCCTCGTCCTGACACCGGGTCCGGCGCCGCACACGGGCCGGCGGGGCCACACTGACCGCGGAAACAAGGGGGAACGAAGGGACATGGCATATCGATGGACACTGGGCGTCATGCTGGCGCTCGCCTGGGGCAACGCCCCGGCCAAGGACGACCTGGACGCGATGAACGCGGTGAGCCAGGCATGGGATGCCTACGTGGCCGCCAGCAGCGCCGACGACCCGGACGCGGCGCGGTGGCTCGCGCCGTCGAGCATCGCCGAATATGCGTTCGTGCGCGACGCGGCCCTCTACGCGTCTGCCCCCCAGGTGAAGCGCCTGCCGCTGACCAAGCGCCTCGAGGTCTACCTGTTCCGCGCGCGCTACGCGCCCGCGGCGCTGGACGCCATGGACGGGGAAGCGGTGGCCCGCGCGTGCATCGAGGCCGGCGTCTGCGGCATTGCCGCGCGCGAAGAAGGCCAGCCCCCGCTGGCGCTGACCCACGTCACCCTGGTCACGCCCGACCTTGCGATCGGCGAGTTGGCGCCGCCCAGCGGCAACTATCACTTCGGCCCCGAGCTGGTGCGGATCGACGGCGCATGGAAGGTCCGCGACGAGAGCCTGGTGCTCAACGACTCGGCGATGGCCAACCAGGCCGTGCGCAGCAACGGACTGGAGGAGGACGACGTCGTGGCGGCGATCCTCGCCGACATGCTGGACACCGACACGCCCCCCAGCCTGGCCCTGCTCGACCAGCCCCTGCGCGACGACCGTGCGGCGCGTACGCGTCTCAACGAACGCTGGCCGGGCTACGACGCGCACATGAAGACCCGGATCGGGGCGCTGGAGCGCAAGGCCGAATCCGGCGAAGACCTGGCGATGATGGTGCTGGGCGCGATCGTCTACAGCGGGAGGTTCCCCGAGCTGGCGCCCCAGGACACCGCGCGCGGCATGCAGCTGATGGAAGCGGCCAGTGCCGCGGGCAACGTCCGCGCCTCGAGCCTGCTGGTGGAGGCCCTCACCGGTGAAGCCGCGCCCAAGCCCGGCGAAGTGCCGACCGAACACTACCTGCGCAGGCTCGCCCGCCATGCCCGGCTGGCCGCCAATGCCGGCGATGCGGAAGCGATGTCGGTGACCGGCAACCTCATCTTCAACGGCGCCGCGGGGCAGGCGCGCGATTGCGTGGAAGCGGAGTCGTGGCTGGCGCGGGCCGAGGACGCCGGGCTGGACTATGCGCGCAACGAGCGCGTGTGGTTCCTGGCGGCCTGCCCGATCCCCGCGCAACGCGATCCCGCGCGCGCGATGGCCCTGGCCCAGCACCTGGTGGAGAACGCGGACACGCTGTCCCCCTTCGAACTGGACACCGTGGCGGCGACCTTCGCCGCCAATGGCGAGTTCCAGGCGGCCGCCGACTTCCAGGCACGCGCCGTCGCGGGGATGCCCGACGATGCCGGCGCCGACCTGGAGGAGATGCGCGCGCGCGAGGCCCTGTATGCGCGTGGCAAGGACTTCGTGCAGGACTACAGCGTCTATGAGCGCGCCGCCCGATGAACGACGCCGTTCCCGCTTCCGAGGTCGCCTGGCAGGCCCTGCCCGAGCGTAGCCGCACCCTGTTCCTGCTGGCCGGCGGCCTGCCGATGCTGGTGCTCGGCACCGCGGCGGGCGCGGGGCTTGGCCTGGTCCTGGGCACGGTGCTGGAGGACATCGGCCCGGTGGTGCTGGTGCCGCTCGCCGCCGTCGCGCTGGGCCTGCTGCTCGGTGCGCTGGGCACGTGGCTGGGCGCCAAGCAGTACCGCCACACCCGCTGGCTGCTGGATGCGCACGGGCTGGCGGTCCGCCGCGGGCGGCTGTGGCACCGCGAGACGCGGGTACCGCTGACCCGGGTCCAGCACCTGGACGTCAAGCGCGGGCCGCTGCAGCGGCGCCGCGACCTGGCCACCCTCGTCGTGCACACCGCCGGCACGGCCAACAGCGCGGTTGCCGTGCCCAACCTGGACGCGGGCGACGCCGAGCACCTGCGCGAGCAGCTCGGCCGACAGATCGATCGCGATGACGACTGAGCCGCCCCCGCTGCCCGACGCGGCGCGCACGCCGGACGGCCCGCCCGCCGGCGTCTCCGCCGAGGACGCGGACCACCGCCTGCACCCGATGTCGTGGCTGTTCGTGCTGGTGCAGCAGGTCAAGTCCTTCATCATCCCGCTGCTGGTGGTGCTGGTCGCCGGCCGTCGCGGCGACAACATGTACGAACTGTGGGGCCTGGTCGGCGTCGGCGCGCTGGTCCTGGTGTCGCTTTGGCAATATTTCACCTACCGCTACGGCGTGCTCGGCGATGCGCTGGTCATCCGCAGCGGGCTGCTCGAGCGCAGCCTGCGGGTCATCCCGTTCGCGCGCATCCACAACGTGGCCCTGCAGCAGAACCTCCTGCACCGGGTGTTCGGGGTGGCCGAGGTGCGGCTGGAGTCGGCCGGCGGCCAGAAGCCCGAGGCCGAGATGCGCGTGCTCAAGCTGGACAAGGCGCTGGCGCTGGAGGCGCTGGTGCGGCGCCGCGCCCACGCCGTCGACGCGCCCGCCGACGCCGCGGTCCGCGACGACGCCGAGCCGCTGTTGTACCTGCCGACGGGCGAGGTCGTGCGCCTGGGCCTGATCTCCAACCGCGGCATGGTGGTGGTCGCGGCATCGGTGGCCGCCCTGTTCCAGTTCGGCGGCGGCGACGTCGTCGAGGACTACGCCGAGCAGGGCGTCAGGCAAGCGGTCGGCTGGGCCGGCGACCACAGCTACGGCACCAGCGAGTACGCGATCGGCGCGGTCGTGCTGCTGCTGGTGCTGCTGGCCCTGGTCCGCCTGCTCTCGGTGGTGCTGGCCCTGCTCCAGTTCCACGGCTTCACGCTGACCGGCCACGGCCGTCGCCTGACCGTCGAGCGCGGCCTGCTGGGACGCTGGCGCACCAGCGCCTCGCGCCGCCGCATCCAGGCCTGGACGCTGACCGAGACGGTGCTGCACCGTCTGTTCCGGCGCCGCAGCCTGGACGTGGACATCGCGGTGTCGCAGCACGCGCAGCAGCAGCGAGCGCTCCGCGAGCTCGCGCCGGTCGCGACGCCGGCGGCCTGCGACGACCTGGTCGAGCGCCTGCTGCCGCACGCGGCCTGGACCGGCCTGGACTGGCAACCGCTGCCCAAGGCGGTCTGGTGGCGGATCTTCCTGCCAGGGGCGCTGGTCACCTGCGCCACCACCGCGCTGCTGTACCTGCGCTTCGGCATGCCGGGCCTGTGGCTGTTGCTGTGGTTGCCGTGGTCGGCGTTCAAGGCGCGCAAACACGCGCGTTGCATGGCCTTCGCGCTGGGCGAGGAGCTGGTCGCCGTGCGCGAGGGCTGGTGGTCGCGGCATTGGCGCTTCGCCGAGATCGACAAGCTGCAGGCGCTGCGCCTGGGGCGCTCGCCGCTGGACCGCTGGTTGGGCAGCACCACGCTGTTCCTCGATACCGCGGGGGCGAACGCGCTGGGGCCGCCGCTGCGCATCCGCTTCCTGCCCGACACCCAGGCGCGCGAACTCTACGACCGCCTCGCCGGGAGCCTGTCGCGGCGTCCGTTGCGCTGGTGACGAGGGCACCGCGCCTCGTGCGCGGTCACGCCCGCCTCAGCCCTTGCCCTGCACCGTCCGGCGCAGGCGCGCGCCGACGTCGCGCCAGCGCCTTCGCCAGGCCGGGGTCGGCCGCAGTTGTTGCTGGCGCGCCCGCGGCAGCAGCACGTCGTCGATGAGGCGACGCCACCGCGCGACCGTTGCCTCGTTGGAGAAGGCCGCCCCACGTCGCCGGCCGTTGTCGGCCATGGCGGCGTACAGCGCGGGATCGGCGAGCAGGCGGTCGATCGCCGCCATCGCCGCCGCCGGACCGTCGACCTCGATGAAATCCAGCGGCCCCTCGCGCAGCTCGCGGTAGCCCGACTCCGGCCCGAGCAGGGCGGGCACGCCGGCCAGCCATGCGTTGAACAGCTTCCAGGCCGGCTTGTTGCGCACCAGCCGGGCGCCGCTCGGCCGTGCCGCCAGCATCAGGTCGACCGCGGCGAGGTCCTGGTAGGCCGGCGCGACGTCGCCGTCGGCCACGTGGGTTTGCATGACCAGGCCACGGTCGGCGAGGAAATCCTGCCAGGCGCGGTCGCGGAAACCCGGATGCAGGTTCTGCGGGGTGCCCGGGTACAGGAGCGTGCGCGGACGGTCGCCACGGGCGGGATCGCGCGCGACCAGGCCCGGTTGCGGCCAGTGCGGCACGTGGAAGGCATGGCGTGCGTCGGCCGAGGACGCGTTCTGCACCACTTCCACGTCGGCGAAGCCGACGGGGTGGCGATCGCTGCGTACCGACACCAGCAGGGCGCGGCTCCCGGCCCGGCGATAGGCGTCCAGCGCGCGACGCTTGTCGCCGGCGTAGAACAGCACCGGCCCCTCGGCGGGGATGCGGTTGTCGAGCGCCACGTCGACACCCGCATCGCGCAGGCGCAGGTAGCTCAGGACGATCCAGTAGTGCTCGCCCAGCACCAGCCGGTGCGGCTCGAGGTCCGGGTCGAGCGTGCGCCAGCGCGCGATCTCCGCGTCGTCGACCGCCAGGTAGAACGTGGTGCGCATGGGGGGCATGGGGCGTGTCTCTTCCAGTCGGCGGGCGGGGCGGGCACCATGGCGGCACCGGCGCCTTCGGCGCGATTCCCGCCCGACATCTTATCGATGCCCACGACGCCATGACGCGAATCCTGTTCGTCCCGGTCTCCGGCGGCGCCGGCAGCGGCGAGGTGCAGCGCTGTCGACTGCTTGCCGATGCGCTCGTGGCGGCGCGGCCCGGCATCGAGCTGCACTTCCTGCTGGCCGCGGGCAGCGCCCCGCTGCCCTGGCCGACGACCGCGCTCACCGCCTCGCCGACGCGCGCCGTCGCCGAGGTGGTCGCGGCCATCGCGGCGCTGCGGCCGGCGCTGGTGGTGTTCGACGGCAACACGCGCGTGGCCGCGCTCGACGCCGCGCGGCGCGTGGGCGCCCGCGTCGTACTGCTCAGCTCGCGGCCCAGCGCCGCCGACCGCGGCTTCCGCTGGCGCCGCATGGCCCGGCTGGACGCGCACTGGCTGGTCGGCGCCGACCTGCTGGCGCGCCGGCACTGGCGCGAGCGGCTGGGCCGCTGGCGCCACCCGCGCGTGGCGGTGCGGCGCTTCGCCACCCTGTTCGCGCCGCCCGCGGCGCTACCGCCCCTGCTGCAGCGACTGGGCCTGTCCACGCCCTATGTGGTGGCCTGCCATGGCGGCGGCCGGCACCGGCTCGGCGAGCGGGAGGCGGCCGAGGTGTTCGGCGAGGCCGCGGCGGCCAGCGCGCGCAATGGCATGGCCACGCTGGCGGTCGCGACGGGCGCGGCCGCGCCCGCGATCCGGGTCGATGCCCTGCCCAATGCCGAGCTGATGGCCGTCCTGGGCGGCGCCAGCGCCGCCCTGCTGGCCGGCGGCAGCCTGCTGGTCCAGGCCCTGGCGCTCGGCACGCCCGTGGTGGCGCTGCCGATGCAGGACGAACAGGCCGCGCGGGTGCGCTGGCTGGCCGACGCGGGCGCACTTCAGCCCGCCGACGGCGCCGACCCCGAGGGGCTCGCCGGCGCCCTGCTCGCCCTCGCCGCGGACGCCGATCGCTGCGCGGGCCTGCGCGCGTCCAGCCGCCAGCTGGGCCTGGACAACGGCCTGCCCGGTGCGGTCGCGGCGTTGTTGGGCCTGCTGGGGGACTGAGCTCAGTCCCCGGTTTCGTCGTCGCCGCCGCGCCAGGTGCCGGGATCCAGCTCGGGCGGCGTGCAGCCGGGCACCACGGCGCCGGCATCGACCAGCGACCAGGCGCGGCGATTGGCGGTGCCGACCGGCACTGCCTTCGATGCATCGATGCACGGCCCCATGACGGCATCGAGGATCAGCACCTTGCGCGACGGATCGGCCTGCATCCAGTCGATCGCGCCGGCCAGCTGCACGTGCGGCGGCTGCCGGAAGCCCCAGTCCATCGCCGGGCGGTCGGCCTGCAGCAGGTTCTGCTCCTTCCAGCCGACCAGGCCGAGTTCGGTACCCGGACCGATCATGCGCCCGGTCTTCTCCATGACCTCGCTTGCCGAGGACGAGGGGTTCATCAGCGGATAGGCCAGCACGCCGTACAGCACCCACAGGCCGGCGAGGCCGGCGACGGTGCCGTGGGCACCGCGACGCGGGCCGAACCACAGCAGGGCCGCGCTGAACCAGACGCCGATCGCCAGCATCAGCCAGTTGGCCTGCTCCACGGCGGCGGCGGTGAAGCCGCGGTCCGTGACCAGCTTGCGTTCGAACGCGGGCTCGCCCGTCCACATCGCGATGCCGATGCCCAGGGCCGCGAGCGCCAGCAGGGCGCCGAAACCGAAGGCCAGTCGCGGCGGCCAGGCCTTGCGCAGCAGGCCCGGCAGCAGGGGCGCCAGCGCCAGGCAGGCCATCGGCAGCGCCGGCATGATGTAGACGTCGCGCTTGCCCTGCGGGATCGAGAAGAACACCACCACCAGCAGCCACCAGGCCAGTGGCAGGAGGTAGCGCGGGTCGCGCCGGCGCAGGCGGCGCCACCAGGCCGGCAGGGCCCAGGGCAGGGCCAGCATGGGCGGCAGCCACATCGTCAGGATCACGCCCAGGTGGTACCACGGCGGCTGGTGGTGGTCCCAGGACTTGGCGTAGCGGTTGGCGGTCTGGTTGAAGAGGATGTCGTCCAGATACGCCCGATAGGCCGGATCGGGGTGCGAGAGCGCGGCGGTCACCATCGGCACCAGCCAGATCGACGCCGCGAGCGCGAACATCACCGGTCCCAGCCACCAGCGCGGATCGCGGAAGCCCTGTCGCACGCGTGGCCATCCGGCCACGGCGGCGACCGTGGCCGGCACCAGCATCACCAGCGCCAGGGCGCCGACGCCCTTGGTGATCGTGCCCAGGCCGGCGGCGAACCAGCCCAGCCACCACCACTTCCAGCCGTCGCCCAGCAGCAGGTGGCGCAACAGGCCGTAGTTGGCCAGGGTGATGTAGAAGGTGACCAGCGGGTCGATCTGCGCTTTCTTCGCCTGGTAGGTGAACTGCACCGCGAACAGCAGCGCCCAGCCCGCGTACAGGCCCACGCGTCGCGTCCACAGGCGCTTGCCCAGATCGGTGACGCACCACAGGGTACCCAGCGCGGCCAGCAGCGAGGGCAGCAGGAAGGCGACCTTCCAGTCGCGGAAGACGGTGTAGAACGCCGCCTGCAGCCACATCAGCATCGGCGGCTTGTCCGAGTACAGCTCGCTGCCGCGGTGCGGGAACAGCCAGTCGCCGCTCTCGACCATCTGCTTGGCCACCAGCGCGAAACGCGGCTCGTCTGCCGGCCAGGGATCGCGCAGGCCCAGGCCGGCGCCCAGGACGAGGACCGCGACGATCCAGAACAGGGTGGTGGGGCCCAGCCAGGGCGTGCGGCGGGCCGGGATCGAGGGCAATGGGGTCGTCATGGGGCGCATGATACGGCGTGCGCCCGCGGGCGATGTCGGAAGAACGTTGGGGCGGCCGGCGACGCGGCCGGGCGACCTCAGGCCGCCGCCTTGACCAGGCGGGCGTAGAAGAAGCCGTCGCCGCCGCCCTCGCCGGGCAGGCGCTGCCGGCCCGGGCCCGAGGCGTGGCCGAAGGTCTCCGGCAGGGCGCCGGCGCTGGCATCGGGCGTCCGCGCGAGGAAGGCCTCGACCTGCGCGGCGTTCTCGGCCTTGAGGATCGAGCAGGTCGCGTAGAGCAGCACCCCGCCCGGCGCGAGCTTGGCCCACAGGACATCGAGCAGGCGCGCCTGCAGCTTGACCAGCGCCTCGATGTCGGCGGCGCGCCGATGCAGGCGCACGTCCGGCTGCCGGCGGACGATGCCGGTGGCCGAACACGGCGCGTCGAGCAGGACCGCGTCGAAGGGCTCGCCGCTCCACCAGTCGTCGCGGGCGCTGGCCGCGTCCACCGCCATCAGCCGGACGTCGCCGCGCAGTTGCAGGCGCCTGAGCGTGGCGTGCACGGCCTCCAGCCGCTTGGGGTCGATGTCCAGCGCGGTCAGGCGCAGGCCGGGGTCGCGTTCGAGCAGGTGCGCGGTCTTGCCGCCGGGCGCGGCGCAGGCATCGAGCACGCGGGCGCCGGCGGGCGGCGCCAGCGCGTCGGCCACCGCCTGCGCGGCCGCGTCCTGCACCGAGACCGCACCTGCGGTGAAACCCGGCAGGCTGGCCACCGCGAGCGTGCCTTCCACCCGCAGCGCATCGGCGAGATCGGGGTCGGGGCGCGCCTCGATCCCGGCGGCGGTCAGGCGCTCGCGATAGGCGTCGCGACTGCCCTGCTGGCGATTGACGCGCAGCCACAGCGGCGGCGGCGCCACGCTTTCGGCGAAGATCGCCGCGGCCTGCGCCGGCCAGTCGGCGCGGATCCGCTCGCGCAGCCAGTCGGGCCAGTCGGCCTCGGGCGAGGCCGGGGGCAGGCCCTCGCGCTGCGCGCGGCGCAGCAGGGCGTTCACCAGGCCCGCCTGGTGCCGGCGGCCGAGCACGCGGGCCGCCTCCACCGTCGATGCGACCGCGGCATGGGCCGGCAGCCCCAGCGGATCGAGCTGGGCGAAGCCGACGAACAACAGCGTCTTCAGCTCGCCGTCGCGGCGCCCCGGCGGCTTGGGCATCCAGTTCGACAGGGCCGCTTCGAAGCGCCCGGGCTGGCGCAGCACGGCGAAGCACAGGGTCTCCACGAGCGCGCGGTCGCGGGGATCCTCGAGCGTGGGCAGGGACTTGGCGAGCTCGACCCGGAGGGAGCGGCCGCGCAGGAGCACGGCGTCGAGCACGCGCGCCGCGACGGCGCGGGGACGGGCGCCGGCGGCACTGGGGGAAGGGGCGGTCATGCCGTCATTGTCGGCGATCGCCGCCCCCGTGTCGCCCGGTCGTGGACCGGGCGACGACGCGGCTTACTTCGCCGCGAAGGCGTGCTGCATGTCGACGCCCTGGAACGCCGGCGGGGCCTCGCCCTGGGTCACGAAGCGGTAGAGCGCGGCCGAATAGACCCCGCTGAGCGCCGCCTGGTAGATGCCCATAAGCAGGACCGCGGCGACGAAGACGATGGCCACCCCGACCGCGAGTGCCACCGAAGCCTGCGCGGCCAGGAAGGTGCAGGCCACGCCAACCAGGACCAGCACCACGGTCATGAGGCCGAACACCATGCCGATGCCGACCTGGCCGATGGCGCTCTCGCCCCAGGTGCGCTTGAGCAGGTTGACGCTGCTCTTGAGCGCATCGATCGGCCCGACGTCGGTGCTGACCAGGATCGGCACCACCAGGAAGGTCGCCAGGGTCCACATCGCGCCCAGGCCGCTGCCGACGAGGCGCACGAGGATGTTGTTCTCGCGGTTCTTCAACGCGCCCAGCAGCATGCCCACGGTGGCGGCGATGGCGGCGTAGCCCAGGATCGCGCCAAAGCGCGATCGGGCGGCGTTGAAGCCGTCGGCCAGCGTCGGGTCGCCGCCGTCCAGGCGGATCATCGCCGCACCGACCAGGGCGCAGTTGAAGAAGATGATCACCGTGTACTGGCAGAAGTAGAACAGGAAGCCCCAGAACGCGCTGATCGCGGTCAGGCCATTGTCGAAGATGCCCAGCGCGAAGCTCGGCAGGGCGAAGGTCGCCAGCACCAGCAGGGTCGCGAACCCCGAGATGAGCGGAAACAGCATGAGGGCCTTGTCGGAGCGCAACACCGACGCGCTGGCCTTGACCAGCGTCCAACTGCGCGAGAATTTCTCGAACATGATCGTCCATCTCCCCGGATCAGCGGCCGATCATACGACCATCCCGTGACAATTTCTGCCCCTGGGGGTCAAAAAATGACCCTCCAACGCCCTGCCAGGCCGAAACGGGGCCGGAAACGGAAGAGGCGGCGCCCTCAGGCCCGCCAGGACGGCTCAGATCGCGACGACTTCCATCGGCAGGTCGTAGTCGACGTGGCCGACCCACATCTGCGACAGCGTCCGGCCATCGTCCGGGACCACCACGTCCGGCGCGATCTCCGCCAGCGGCCGCAGCACGAAGGCGTGCTTGAGCTCGGGGCGCGGGATGTGCAGGTTGCCGGGGCCGTCGAGCACGCGGTTGTCGAACAGGACGATGTCGATGTCCAGGGTCCGGTTGCCGAAGCGCGGGCCGCGGCGGTCGCGCCCGTGCGCGTCCTCCAGGGCATGCAGCCAGGCGTTCAGGGCGTAGGGATCGAGCCCGGTCTCGATGACCGCGGCGGCATTGAGGAAGTCGTCGCCGCGGAAGCCCACGGCCGCCGTGCGGTACACCGGCGACAGCACGATCTCGCCGAACTGCGCGCGCAAGGCGTCGATGCCGCTGCGCAGGTTGGCCTCTGGATCCAGGTTGCTCCCCAGGCTCAGGTAGGCCTTGCTGATGCGGGGACGACTCATGCATGCACCTCCGTGTTCGTGTCCATTCCCGTCGCGGCGGGGGCCGGCGCCCGCGATGCCGCCAGTCCGGCGACCAGGTCCGCGCCACCGGGCTGCTGGAACAGGCGCAGGCCGAACTCGGGCAGGATCGCCATCAAGTGGTCGAAGATATCCGACTGGATGCCTTCGTACTCGCCCCAGTCCGTGGTGTTGGCGAAACAGTAGACCTCCAGCGGCAGGCCTTCCGGCCCCGGCGGCAGCTGGCGGACCATCAGCGTCTTGCCGTGGTCGACGTGGCGGTGCGACTGCAGGTAGGCGGTGATGTAGGCCCGCAGGCAGCCGATGTTGGTCATGCGTCGCGCGTTGACCGGCTCGCTGGCGCGCTCGGGCGCCTGCGCGTTCCACTCGGCCAGTTCGGCCTGCTTGCGCTCGAAGTGCGGCCCCAGCAGGGCGAAGCGTGACAGGCGCGCGCGCATCGCCGCATCGAGGAAGCACACCCCGCCCTGGTCGATGTGCAGCGCGCGCTTGATCCGGCGCCCGCCCGACTCGCTCATCCCGCGCCAGTTCTTGACGCTGTCCTCGATCAGCCGATGCGTGGGCACGGTCACGATGGTCTTGTCGAAGTTCTGCACCTTGATCGTGTGCAGGGCGATGTCGACGACGTCGCCGTCCACGCCCAGCGCCGGCATCTCGATCCAGTCGCCGACGCGCACCATGTCGTTGGAGGCGATCTGCACGCTGGCGACCAGCGACAGGATGGTGTCCTTGAACACCAGCAGCAGCACCGCGCCCAGCGCGCCCAGGCCCGACAGGAGCAGAAGCGGCGACTTGCCGATCAGCACCGCGACGATGGTGATCAGGGCAATGGTGTAGACCACGATCTTGCCCAGCTGCACGTAGCCCTTGATGGGCCGGTCCTGGGCATGGGGACGGCGCTCGTAGAGGTCGTTCAGGGCCGACAGGAAGGCGCCGACGGCCAGCGCCAGCACCAGCACGATGTAGGCCAGCGCCGCCTTGCCGAGCACCAGCGACAGGGTGTCGTGAAGGGCCGGCACCAGGGCGACACCAAGATAGACCACCAGCGCCGGGGCGACGTGCGAGACCTGCTTGATCACGCCCCGGGCCAGCAGGGCATCGTCGATCTGGGTCGGGCTGGCGCGCACCACGCGCGTCAGCAGCGGCCGCACGATGCGCTGGGTCAGCCAGTCCACCAGCACGGCCAGCAGCAACAGGCCGGCCAGCACCAGCACGGTGACGGTCCAGTCGATGCCCGCCGCGGCATCGGGCGCGGCCTGCATGCGGGCGACGAGGCTTTCGGGCAATACGGTGTTCAGGCCATCCATCGCATCAGGGTAAGCGCACGGCGTTCATCTTCAAGGGGCGCGACGTTGCGGACGCACGACCGGTTCAGGCATCCGCGGCCTCGTCGCGCGAGCGCTCGATCACCACGCCGACCGCGCGCGCGCCGCGCACCGCGCCCGGCTTGCTGAGCTTCAGGCGCAGCCGGCGCACGCCGAACTCGTCCAGGATCAGGCCGGCGACGCGCTCGGCCAGGGTCTCCACCAGCCCAAAGTCGGACGCCTGGACGAAGGCGATCACCCGCTTGCTCACCGCCTTGTAGTTGAGCGTGTCGCCGATCGCATCGGTGGCCGCTGGCACGCGGTTGTCGAAGGCCATCTCGATGTCGAAGACCAGGGGCTGGCGCACGCGCCGCTCCCAGTCGTAGATGCCGATCAGGGCCTCGATGCGCAGCCCTTCGATGAAGACGTGGTCCATGGATGGTTCGGGAATGGGGAATGGGGAATGGGGAATGGAAGGGAAGCTCGCGGGCGAATGCGTGCCCAGCCAGTGTGCCATGCCGGACACGGGAACCAAGGCCTCGGGCACTTGCGAGCCGGCTCGACGCGAGCGGCGAACGTCGGGACAGGGAGAGCATTCCCTTTCCCTATTCCCCATTCGCCATTCCCGAACTTCCCACCGACTGGAGGGACGCCATGTCCCAGCGCGGGGTGACCTTGACCGAGGCGTCGTCGTGCTGGCCGGCGCGCAGGCGGAGGGCGCCGGCGAAGGCGATCATCGCGCCGTTGTCGGTACAGAACGCCGGTCGCGGGAAGCTGGCGCGGCCACCGCGCTCGGCGGCCATCGCCTGCAGGCGCGCGCGCAGGCGGGTGTTGGCACCGACGCCGCCGGCGACCACCAGCGTGTCGCAGCCGGTCGCGTCCAGCGCGCGGCCGCACTTGATCGCCAGGGTCTCGACCACGGCATCCTCGAAACCGCGGGCGATGTCGGCACGGGTGTCGTCCTCCTGGTCGCTGCCCTTCCAGGCCAACAGCACCTGGGTCTTCAGGCCGCTGAAGCTGAAATCCAGCCCCGGGCGATCGGTCATCGGGCGGGAGAACCTGAACGCGCCGGGGCGACCGCGCTCGGCGAGCGCCGCCAGCTGCGGCCCGCCGGGATACGGCAGCCCCATCATCTTCGCGGTCTTGTCGAAGGCTTCGCCGGCGGCGTCGTCCAGGGTCTCGCCGAGCAGGCGGTAGCGACCGATCGCCTCGACATGGACCAGCTGGGTATGGCCGCCGGACACCAGCAGGGCGACGAAAGGCGGCTCGGGCCGGCCCTGGGCGGGATCCTCCTCCAGCAGCGGCGCCAGCAGGTGGCCCTCCATGTGGTGCACGCCGATCGCGGGCACGTCCAGGGCCCAGGCCAGCGCGCGCGCGACGCCCGCGCCCACCAGCAGCGCGCCGACCAGGCCCGGCCCGGCCGTATAGGCCACGCCATCGAGGTCGGACACCGACAGGCCGGCGTCGGCCAGGGTCCTGCGGACCAGGGGCAGCAGCTTGCGCACATGGTCGCGGCTGGCCAGCTCCGGCACCACGCCGCCGTATTCGGCGTGCAGCGCGACCTGGCTGTAGAGGGCGTGCGCGCGCAGCCCGGCCTCGGTGTCGTACACCGCCACGCCGGTCTCGTCGCAACTGGTTTCGATGCCGAGGACGTTCAAACGGGCCTCCGGGGTCAGGGGGAGCGGCGCGCCGGAGCGCCACCGCGCCGTCTAGGGTACGCCATGCCGCGCGGCGGGCGGCTCCGCGCCCCGCCGCCGACCGGTGGCGCGCGGCATCGCCAAAGGCCCGCCATGACGGGGGCCGCGGGCGCGGGAGCGGCCCCCGCCGGAGGGGGCAAACCGATCGCCTACCGACATTTCGCACGCGCCGGACTTGCAGCAAGCCGATGGACCCCGCTATCATACGCGGCTCGCCCGGATGAACCGGGTCTGTTCCCGTTACCGAGATCCTGTATGCCCAGCGTCAAAGTCCGCGAAAACGAGCCTTTCGAGTTTGCCCTGCGTCGCTTCAAGCGCACCTGCGAGAAGGCCGGCGTCCTCGCCGAAACCCGCAAGCGCGAGTATTACGAGAAGCCGACCCAGGAGCGCAAGCGCAAGGCCGCTGCTGCGGTGAAGCGTCAGGCGCGCCGCGCCTCGCGCGACGTCACCAAGCGCCAGCGCCTGTACTGATCCGCACCGCGCGGTCCCGAGCGCCAGGCCCCATGGGCGTGGCGACGTGGACCGACGGAAGCCCGCAAGAAGCCGGCCGCGCCCCTGCGCAGTCGGCTTTTTGTGTTGGCCCGAGCCCCGGGGCCTGCTGACGAACCCGGATGCGCCCTCCCCGCCCCGCCCGGGCGGCCCTTCCCGCAGGACGAGACGATGAGCCTCAAGCAACGACTGAACGACGACATGAAGGCGGCCATGAAGGCCGGCGAGAAGCACGACCTGGGCGTGATCCGGCTGATCAACGCCGCGATCAAGCAGAAGGAAGTCGACGAGCGCGTCGAGCTGGACGACACCGCCGTCATCGCGATCCTCGACAAGATGGTCAAGCAGCGCAAGGACTCGGTCAGCCAGTACAGCAGCGCCGGACGCCAGGACCTGGCCGACGTGGAGCAGGCCGAGATCGTCGTCATCGAACGCTACCTGCCGGCGAAGATGGACGAGGCGTCGATCCTCGCCGCGATCGACGCCGCCATCGCCAGCACCGGCGCCACCGGCGCGGCCGACATGGGCAAGCTGATGGGCGCGCTCAAGCCCGCGCTCGCCGGCAAGGCCGACATGGGCCTGGTGTCGAAGCTGGTCAAGCAGCGCCTGGGCTGACCGCGTCCCGGCGCACGCGCCGGCACAACGGCAGCTGAGCGACGGCGCCCTCGTAGGCGCCGCGCTCACCCGTGCGACGCAATACTCGCCTCGACTCCCGAAGACGAGGCCCGAGTGACCCCCGATCCCGACGCCCCGCCCCAGGCCACCGCGCCGGCGACGTCCCCCGCGCGCAGGGCGACCGCCACCCGCCGCCTCGCCGCCCTCCAGGCACGCGTCGCCGCAAGCGGCCCCGGACGCTTCGTGCAGCGCTTCTTCGACGACGACATCCTGGCCCTGTCGGCGGCGCTGTCGTTCTACACCCTGCTCTCGATGGCACCGCTGGTGATCATGCTGCTGTGGCTCACGACCACGCTGTATCCCAGCGCGCAGGACGAGTTCTTCCGCCAGGTGGGCATGCTGGCCGGGCCTCAGGTGGAATCGACCGCCCGCCTCATCGTCTCCAATGCCGAGCGCGAACCGGGCACCGGCTCGATGGCGGCGCTGCTGGGCACCGGCGCGCTGCTGCTGGGCGCCTCGGTCGTGTTCGGCCAGCTCCAGGCCGCCCTCAACCGCGTGTTCCGCTCCGATGCCCGCCGCCTGGGCGGGATGCTGGCCTGGCTGCGCAAGCGCCTGCTCTCGTTCGGCATGGCCCTGGGCGTGGGCTTCCTGCTGGTGGTCTCGATGGCCGTGCAGGCGGCGCTCAGCCTGCTGATGGCCTGGCTGCCCGACCTGCTGCCGGCCTTCGCGGCCGGCGTCTCCTTCCTGCTGTACGCGGCCGTGTTCGCGCTGATGTACCGGCTGCTGCCGGACCGGCCGGTGACGCCGAAGCGTTCGCTGCTGGGCGGCGCGTTGACCGCGGCGATGTTCATGCTCGGGCGCTGGGCGATCGGCCTGTACCTGGGCCAGGCCAGCCTGGGCAGCGCCTATGGCCCCGCGGGCGGCCTGGTGGTGATGCTGGTCTGGCTGTACTACTGCGCGGTCGTCTTCCTGGCCGGCGCGCTGATCACCGCGATGCTGGACGAGGCCGCCCGGGCGCGCCACCTGGCCGAAGCCGGCCCCGCCCCCGCGCAGGCCGCGCCGGACCCGGTCGCGGGCGCCGACAGTCCGGCATGAGCGGGCCGCGCGTGGCATCCTAGCCGGCCACCGAACCGCTCCCCGCTGTCCGCCCGGACAGGACGCATGGCCCGCATTCCCGACGCATTCATCGATGACCTGCTCGCGCGCACCGACATCGTCGAGGTGATCGGCAACCGCGTGCCGCTCAAGCGCCAGGGCAAGGAGTATTCGGCGCGCTGCCCGTTCCACGACGAGCGTTCGCCCAGCTTCACGGTGTCGCCGAACAAGCAGTTCTACCACTGCTTCGGCTGTGGCGCGCATGGCACCGCGATCAGCTTCCTGATGAACTACGACCGCCTGGAGTTCCTCGACGCGGTCGAGGAGCTGGCGCGCGCGGCCGGCATGGAGGTCCCGCGCGACACCCAGCAGCGCAACGTCAATCCCGACACCCAGGCGACCTACGACATCCTCGAGGCGTCCGCGCGTTTCTTCCGCGAGCAGCTGGGCCGCAGCCCGCAGGCCCGGGCCTACCTCGACGGCCGCGGCGTCGACGCCGCGACCCGCGAGCGCTTCGGCATCGGCTACGCGCCGGGCGGCTTCAATGCGCTGCGCGACGCCCTGGGCGGCAGCCCCGACACGCTGCGCCTGCTCGAACGCGGCGGCATGATGTCGCGCAACGACAGCGGCCGGGTCTACGACAAGTTCCGCGACCGGGTGATGTTCCCGATCCTCGACCGGCGCGGCCGCACGATCGCCTTCGGCGGCCGGGTCATGGGGGCCGACGACGGCCCCAAGTACCTCAACTCGCCCGAGACCCCGCTGTTCCACAAGGGCCGCGAACTCTACGGCCTGTGGCAGGTACGGCAGGCCCACAACACCATCCCGCACATCGTCGTGGTGGAGGGCTACATGGACGTGGTGGCGCTGTTCCAGCACGGCGTCGATACCGCGGTGGCGACGCTGGGCACGGCGACCACGCCCGACCATGCCGAGCTGCTGTTCCGAAACGCGCCCGACGTGTATTTCTGCTTCGACGGCGACCGCGCCGGTCGCAGCGCCGCCTGGAAGGCGGTCGAATCGGTGCTGCCGCGCATGAAGGACGGACGCCAGGCGTTCTTCCTGTTCCTGCCCGACTGCGAGGACCCCGACTCGCTGGTGCGCAGCGAAGGCGCGGAGGGCTTCGATGCGCGACTGAAGCAGGCCACGCCGCTGTCGCAGTTCCTGTTCGATTCGCTTTCGGCCGACGTCAACCTGGCGACGCTGGAGGGCAAGGGTCGCCTGGCCGAGCGGGCCAAGCCGCTGGTCGCGCAGATCCCCGACGGCGCCTTCGCCGACCTGATGCGCCAGCGCCTGACCGAACTGACCGGTGTCGGCGCCCGCGCCAGCGCCCCCGACACCCACGTGCCGGCGCAGCGCGCGCGCGCCGGTGGGCCTGCGGCACCCGCGCGGCGCAGCCTGGTGCGCGGCGTGATCGCGCTGCTGCTGCAGGCGCCTTCGCTGGCGCTGGAACTGCTGCCGCCCTACCGGTTCGCGTCCCTGCGCCAGCCGGGCGTCGACCTGCTGTGCGAGCTGCTGCAGCTGGTCTACGAGCGACCCGAGATCAGCACCGGCAGCCTGATCGAACATTTCGCCGGCCGCGACGAGCAGGCCGCGCTGCAGAAGCTGGCCTCGCAGTCGCTGCCCGGCGAGGAAGCCGCCTGGCGCACCGAGTTCCACGAAGCGGTGGCCCGCCTCGAGGACCAGACCTTGCGCCAGCGAGTGGAAGAGCTGCAGCAGCGCATGCGCGAAGGCGGGGCGGCCGCGCTTTCGGGGCCGGAAAAAATCGAACTGGGCGAGGCGATGCAGGCGCTCCGGCGCTGAGCGCCCGGGGTTCGCCGCTACGCGGGTGCCGCCGACCACACCTCGCGCATGACACGGGCGAAGTTGCCTCCCAGGATCTTGGCGATGCGGGCATCGGCGTGGCCGCGCCGCGACAGCAACGCGGCCAGCGTGTCGAAGCGATCGGCGGTATTGAGGTCCGGGATGAAGGTGTACATGTCGTCGGGGCGGTCGCTGGCGAAGATGCCGTCTTCCTTCATCCCGCGCATGAAGGCGCGGTTGTCGCGCTCGAATGCCGGCGTGCGCGCCACCGGCGCCACCGGCGTGTCGGTGCCGATGCCCACGTGGTCCTCGCCACAGACGTCGATCGCATGCTCGAGGTGCCGCACCACGTCGGCGGCCATCGGCTGGGTGTCGGTGCGCAGGTAGGGCCAGAAGATGATCCCGGCCACGCCGCCGCGATCGGCCATCGCGCGCAACTCGGCATCGCCGGTATTGCGCGGCAGGTCGGCGAGCGCGCGGCAGCCGGTGTGGCTGATGAGCACCGGCGCCTTCGAGGCCTGGATGCCTTCGCGGATGGTGCGCTGCGCGCCATGGGAAAGATCGACCAGCACGCGTTCCGCGTTGAGCCGTTCGACGACGGCATGGCCATGGTGGCTCAAGCCCGCGTTGCCCGGCTCCATGCAGCCGTCGCCGACGAGGTTGCGCCGGTTGTGGGTGAGCTGGACCACCCGCACGCCCATGTCCCGGAACATCGGGATGCGCTCGAGGTCCTCGCCCAGGGGTTCGGTGCCCTGGAAGCCGAAGATCATCCCCAGGCGCCCCGTCGCGTGCGCGTCGACCAGGTCGGCGTGCGTGCGGATGGCCGCCAGGCGCTCCGGGTAGCGCGCGATCAGGCGCTGCCACTGCAGGATGCTGGCCCGCGTGCGTTCGAACGCGGCGTCGTCCAGCCAGAAGCGCCCCGACGGGGCCACCGTCAGCAGGGTGGCGGCCAGTCCGCAGTCGCGCGCCGCCTGGAGCTCGCGCGCCGTCGCCGGCGCGTCGTCTTCCAGGTAGGCAAGCATCAGGCCCGAGGCGCCATCGATCGCGAGCGTGTCGCGATAAAGTGGCCACGCCCCCGGACGCGCCGCCGTGCGCGCGTATGCGGGCACTGCGGCGGCGGCCGCGAGGGTCGCCGTGCAGGCACCCAGTTGCTTGAGGAACACGCGTCGATCCGACATCCCGTCTCCTCCCGGTGGCTCCCCTCGACTCTAGCGCATGGGCGCCGGGCGCTCACCCCGTGCGCCGGGGCAGGCTAAGCTCGGGCTTCCGAAGACCGGGAGTCCATGCAATGCCCCTAGGCCGAACCCAAGCGAGCGCCCTGCTCCTGTCCGCGCTGGCCCTGGCCGGCGCGCCCACCGCCGCCCGGTCCGCGACCGGCACCGATGCCAGCGCGCCATCCAGCGTCGTCCGAGAAGAAGTGGGCAACCGCGTCAGCGAAAACATCCCGGCGATTCCCGCCGACCTGCTCGAACGCCTCAACCGCTACCAGAACACGCGCGGGGCCAGTGCCAGCGGCTGGACCCGCGACGGCTGCCTGCTGCTGGGCACGCGGTTCTCGGAGACCTCGCAGGTCCATCGCGTCTGCGAGCCGATGGGAATGCGCGAGCAGCTCACGTTCTACCCCGAGCCGGTACCGGGCGCGCTCGCGGCCCCCGCCACGTCGGGCCGCGACGGCTTCGTCTTCTCCAAGGACGTCGGTGGCGACGAGTTCTCGCAGTTGCACTGGTTCGACCTGCAGAGCCGCGAAGTCAGCCTGCTGACCGACGGCAAGCGCTCGCAGAACCGCGGGGCGGTGTTCTCCGACGACGGCCGCCAGCTGGCCTACAGCAGCACCTCGCGCAACGGCAAGGACACCGACATCTGGGTGCGCGACATGCAGGCGGGCACGGCCCGCGCGGTCGTCACCGAGGGCGGCAGCTGGTTCCCGATGGACTTCTCGCCGGACGGCAAGCGCCTGCTGGTCAGCCGCTACGTGTCGATCGCCGAGTCGCACCCCGGCGAGGTCGACCTCGCCAGCGGCGAATTGACGCTGTTTCCCGTCGATGGCGACCGCGCGGCCTTCGGCGGCTTCGCCTACGCCCCGGACGGCGAATCGGTCTACTACGTGTCCGACGAGCCGCTGCAGGGCCAGGCCCAGGAGTTCCTCACCCTGCGCCACCATGACCCCCGCAGCGGCCGCCTGGAGGTGCTGAGCGCCGACATCCCCTGGGACGTCAGCGAGTTCACCCTGTCCGAGGACGGCCGCCACCTGGCCTTCGTCACCAACGAGGACGGGATCGGCAAGCTGCACGTGCTGGCCCTGCCCTCGCAACGGCCGGTGGCCCTGCCCGATCTGCCGGTCGGCCTGGCCTACGGCCTGTCGTTCTCGGCGGATGGGCAGAAGCTCGCGCTGAGCATCAACGGCGCGACCTCGCCCAGCGATGCCTACGTCATCGACCTGGCCGCCCGCTCGCTCACCCGCTGGACCCGCAGCGAGGTGGGGGGACTCGATCCCGAGCGCTTCGTCGCCCCCCGCCTGGTGCACTTCCCGACCTTCGACCAGGTCGACGGCCAGCCGCGCATGATCCCGGCCTTCTACTACCGCCCGGCGGACGTGCCGGCCGGCAAGAAGCTGCCGGTGGTGGTGCAGATCCACGGCGGGCCCGAAAGCCAGGCGCGTCCGACTTTCAGTCCGACCACGCAGTTCCTCGTCAACGCGCTTGGAGTGGCCGTGCTGGTCCCCAACGTGCGCGGTTCGGCGGGCTACGGCAAGTCCTACCTGGCGCTGGACAATGCCGCCAGGCGCGAGGACTCGGTGCGCGACATCGGTGCGCTGCTCGACTGGGTGGGCACCCACCCGGAGCTCGACGCCAGCCGCGTCGGCGTCTATGGCGGCAGCTACGGCGGTTACATGGTGCTCGCCTCGCTGATGCACTATCCCGAGCGCATCCGCGCCGGCGTCGACATCGTCGGCATCTCCCACTTCGGCACCTTCCTCAAGAACACCGAGGACTACCGTCGCCACCTGCGCCGGGCCGAGTATGGCGACGAGACCGATCCGGAGATGGCCAGGATCTTCGAGGAAATCTCGCCGCTCAATGGCGCATCGAAGATCACCTCACCGCTGTTCGTCGCCCAGGGCAAGAACGATCCGCGCGTGCCCTGGACCGAGGCCGAGCAGATCGTGCAGGCGGTACGCGGTAACGGCCAGCCGGTCTGGTACCTGCTGTTCGACGACGAGGGCCACGGATTCCGCAAGAAGACCAACAGCGACTACTTCACCGCCGCCACCGTGCTGTTCTGGCAGCAGCACCTGCTGGACGAGTGAGGCGGTTCCCGGCGACGGTGCGAAAGCCCGTCGCCGGGTGGTCCCGGCTCAGGCGACGGGCACCATCTCCAGGCCCGTCGACGGCTGCAGCCACGGCAGCAGCCAGTGGTCGAGCAGCAGGAAGGCGAACAGCGCCATCAGGTAGACGATGGAGTAGTTGAAGACCTTCATCGCGAAGAACTCGTCCGGCGGGTCCATCAGCTTCCACGCATACGCCAGGAACACCAGGCCCAGGACCAGCGCGCCGCCCAGGTAGAACAGCCCGCTCATGCCGAACACGACCGGCAGCACGCTGACCACCACGAGCAGCACCGTGTAGAACAGGATCTGCCAGCGCGTGTAGGCCACGCCGTGGGTCACCGGCAGCATCGGCACCAGCGCGCGCGCGTAGTCCTCGCGGCGGAAGATCGCCAGCGCCCAGAAATGCGGCGGCGTCCACACGAAGATGATGAGCACCAGCAGCAACGCGTGCGGCCAGTCCCACTCGCCCTGCATGCCGGTCACCGCCGCCCATCCCAGCAGCGGCGGCGCCGCGCCGGCGATGCCGCCGATGACGATGTTCTGCGGCGTCGCCCGCTTGAGGAACACCGTGTAGACGACCGCGTAGCCGATGAGCGAGGCGAAGGTCAGCACCGCCGTCACCGTATTGACCCACGCCACCAGGATCCCCATCGACAGCACCGCCAGCGCCAGCGCGAACACGAGCGCGCGGGCCGGGGTGATCTGGCCGACCACGATGGGGCGCCAGGCGGTGCGCGCCATCTTGGCGTCGATGCGCGAGTCGAGCAGCTGGTTGATCGCCGCCGCGCTGGATGCCGCCAGCCAGATGCCGAGGAAGCCGAGCACGGACTCGCGCAAGGGCGGCAGGCCCTCCACCGCGAGGAACATGCCGACCAGCGCGGTGAACACGATCAGCGCGACCACCCGCGGCTTGGTCAGGTCCCAGTACTGCTTCGCCGTGGCGGCGAAACCGGTGCGGGCGGGGCCGGCCATCAGTGTTCGGGCGCCTTCAGGCGCGCGAGCAGGCTGACCATCGCGAACAGCAGCAACACCGCACCGGCGTTGTGCATGACCGCCACGGCAAGCGGCAGGCCAAGCTTGACGTTGGCGATGCCCAGCCCGACCTGGGCCAGGCCCAGCAGGAGGATGAAGCTGCCCCAGCCGCGCATGCCCGGCAGGCGCAGCAGGCGGACCGCGAACGCGACGAGGAACGCGAACACCACGCCCGCCATCAGCCGGTGCGCGAGCTGGATCGCGATGCGCGCCTCGCCGTCGAGGATGCCGCCCTCGTAGTCGACGCCGATCCCGCGCCAGAGCACGAAGGCCTCGCCGAAGTCGTGCCGCGGCCACCACTGGCCCACGCAGGTCGGGAAGTCGTTGCCGCAGGCCAGCGCGGCGTAGTTCGCGCTGGTCCAGCCGCCCAGGGCGATCTGGACGGCCAGCAGCGCCAGCCCCGCCAGTACCCAACGGCGCAACTGCGGCGTGTCGGCCAGGCGGATCGGTGCGTCGGTGGCGCGCCAGGCGGTCCACAGCAGCAACGAGAAGGTGAGCAGCCCGCCCAGCAGGTGGCCCATCACCACGATCGGCTTGAGCAGCCACGTCACCGTCCACATGCCCAGCAGGGCCTGGAAGATGATCACGGCCAGGGTCAGCACGGCCACCCGCGACAGGTCGATGTTGCTCCAGCGCAACGCGGCCGCCAGCAGGATCGCTTCGCCGAGGATCGCCAGGGCGGAGGCCGCGACATGGTCGCCCTGCATGTACAGCGGTATCCCGACCGCGACCAGGCCGGCGGCGACGAGGACCTGGGTCATCCCGAAGCGCCGCTTGCGCGCCGCCAGCAGGGCCAGCGCCAGCACCAGCAGGCCCAGTGTGGCGGCGAGGTGGCGGTGGACCTGTTCGCGCCAGGCCTTGTGCGACTCGAAGGGCCGGATCGCGCTGGCGACGTGGTCGACGGCGTCCGCCGTGGCGCCCGGCCAGGTCGCGCGCCCGTAGCAGGTCGGCCAGTCGGGGCAGCTGAGGCCCGCGTTGGACAGGCGGACGAAGGCGCCGAACACGATGACGCAACTCGCCAGCGCCACCGCCAGCCAGGCGATGCGGTGGAAGTGCTTGGAGAAGGCGGCGGCCTTGAAGGCGTTGTTCATGGGTCGGATCAACAATCGATGGCGCGCGTCAGCGCAGTTTCAGCAGTTTGGACAGGTCCTTGCGCAGCCCGGCCGGATCGAACCCGGGAGCGTAACGCAGAACCACGAAGCCGTTTGGATCCAGTACGAAGACCGGGACGCCGGCCGGGTCGTCCGCGCGCGGCAGGCGCGCCCGCAGGCCGTCGTCGTCGGCCAGCTCGACCAGGGTGGACGGGCGCGCCGCGCCATCGGGCAGCTCGCCGAGCCAGAGCACGTGGACGCGGTCCGCGTCCTTGCCGAACAGCTGCCAGACCAGGTCCACCTGGCGCGCCACCTCGACGCAGGGCGCGCCGCAGTCCGATGGCGCGGCCACCACGATCCGCCAGGTCCGCGACTCCGGCGCCCAGGCATAGGCGCTGCCGTCCGCGGCCTTCGGGCTGATCGCGCGTGCATCGACGGGCGGCTGCAGCAGCTCGCCGTTGTTCTTCATGCCGTGCGGCTGCCAGCCGGAGAAACGCAGCACGCCGGCCACCAGCATGCTGCCGAAGAACATCGCGACGATGACCAGCAGCAGGGTGCGGTTTCGCGTGCGTTGGGCGGTGTCGTTCATGGCGTGCGGGGTCGTCTGAAAGTCAGGATGAGGGCCGTGGCCAGCACGGCCAGCGCGAGGCCGAACCATTGCACGGCGTAGCCGCGGTGCTTGTCCGGCGGCAAGGTGTTGGGCAGCAGCGCGAGGTCGCGCGCGTAGCCCAGCGGCAGGTCGGGATCCAGGCGCAGCACCCGCGGCGCCAACGGCGCCTGCAGCCCGGTCGCGGCGACGATGGCGTCCATGTCCACGCGGGTCAGCAGCCAGCCCTCGCCCTGCGGCGCCAGGGCCGGGCCCATCGCCAGCCCGGCCGAGGGCGGCGCGGTGACCAGGCCACGCAGGACCTGGCGCCCCTCCGGCCGCGGCACCTCGGGCATCGCCCGGCGATCGGGCAGGGGCAGCCAGCCCAGGTCGACCAGCATCGCCTCGCCCCGCTCGGGCCGGAACAGGCGGTAGGCGCGCACGCCGGCGCGGCCGTCGTGTTGCTGGTTGTCGAGCAGCAGCACCCCGCGCGGATCGAACTCGCCCGCACCCTCGGCCCAGTCGTAGTCGTGCAGCCGCCCGCGATCGCCGGCGACCGCGAGCGGCCGTACCTTGCGTTCGAGGAGCACGCGGTCCGCGGCATCGAGCATGGCCTGCTTCTCGACCGCGCGCCGCGACTGCCACAGGCCCAGGTTCACGAACAGGGCGATGACCAGCAAGGCCAGCGTCCAGCCCAGCGCGAGCTGCCCGCGCCGGCTCACGACTTACCCGCCACGGACTGCGATAATGCGCATCCAAATTCGCCCTGGCGCCGATCGGAGGCCACCATGAACGACTCGCTGAAGACACTGGTGATCATTGCCTTCCTGATCATCATCCTCTGGAACCTCGGTGCGGGCCTCTACTACATGCTCGTCGACAAGGGCGAGAGCAAGCGCACCGTCAACGCGCTGACCAAGCGCATCGCCCTGTCCGTGGCGTTGATCCTCCTGGTGGTGCTGGCCAACTACATGGGCTGGATCGAGTTCCACGGCGTGGGACGGAATCCATAAGCGGTCATTCGTGACCCGTGATTTGTGATTCGCACAAAGCAAAGAGCGACGGTTGGCCGTCGCTTTCTGCATGGGGCCTGGCTTTTCGCTTCTAGCGAATCACGAACCACCCACCCCGAATCACGGCATCAAAGCACGTAGACGAACAGGAACAGGCCGAGCCAGACCACGTCGACGAAGTGCCAGTACCAGGCGACGGCTTCGAACGCGAAGTGGTCGTCCTTGCTGAAGTGGCCCTTCAGGCAGCGGAACCAGATCACCGCGAGCATGATCGTGCCCAGGGTGACGTGCGCGCCGTGGAAGCCGGTCAGCATGAAGAAGGTCGAGCCGTAGATGCCCGAGCCCAGGGTCAGGTTCAGTTCCTTGTAGGCGTGGATGTATTCCTCGGCCTGGAAGAACAGGAACACGCAGCCCAGCAGCACGGTCAGGCCCAGGAACAGCAGCAGCTGGGCGCGGTGGCCGGCCTTGAGCGCGTGGTGGGCGATGGTCACCGTCACGCCGGAGGTCAGCAGGATCAGCGTGTTGAGCAGCGGCAGGCCCCAGGCCGGGATGGTCTGGAACTCGCCACCGACGGCGGCCGGGCCGTTGGTCGGCCAGGCGTTGCTGAAGCTGTCCCACAGCAGGCTGTGGGTCATCACGCCGTCGCCGGCGCCGCCCAGCCACGGCAGGGCCAGCTGGCGGGCATAGAACAGCGCGCCGAAGAAGGCGCCGAAGAACATGACTTCGGAGAAGATGAACCACACCATGCCCATGCGGAACGAGGTGTCCACCTGCTTGTTGTAGTTGCCGCCGATCGACTCGCGGATCACGTCGCCGAACCAGCCGAACAGGACCGCGACCAGCAGCGCGATGCCGACGAAGAACACTTCGTTGCCCCAGCTGGCCTCGTTCATCCAGCTGGCGAGGCCGATCATGGTCACGAACAGGGCGATCGACCCCAGGAAGGGCCAGCGGCTGCTGTGCGGCACGAAGTAGATGTTGGCGTCTGGCGAGTGGGCGTGGGCCATGGCGACGGTTCCGTTTAGCTGTGTTTAGGGCGCCGCGCGCGGAGCCGAGGCCGGGGTCCCGTGCGGGGACTGGGCCTGCTGCTTCGCGGTGAGCGCGTCGTTCTTGAAGAAAGTGTAGGACAAGGTGACCGTCTTGACGTCGGCCGGCAGGTCCGGATCGATGATGAAGCGCACCGGCATGTCGCGGGTCTCGCCCGCCTGCAGGGTCTGCGCGGTGAAGCAGAAGCACTCGGTCTTGTTGAAGTAGCCCGAGGCCCGCGCCGGCGCCACCGAGGGCACGGCACTGCCGACAATGGTGCGTTCGCTGTTGTTGTGCGCGAAGTAGGTCGTGTCGTAGGGCTCGCCGACCTTGACCTTCATCGTCGCCTGGTTGGGATGGAACGCCCAGGGCAGCTTGGAGTTCACGCCGCCGTCGAATTCGACCGTGACCCATCGCGCCTGCACGCCCTCGGCGGCCCCGCGGCCCTCCGACGCGCTGCGTTCCAGGCGGATGCCGAAGACCTTCTCGCACGCGATCCGGTACAGCGGGACGAGCGCGAACGAAAGCGCGAACGCGCCAACGCCGACGCCGACCATGATCGCCGCCATCCGGCCCGAGGCCGCGGCGGCCCTGGCCTGGCGTTCCTCGCCGTTCGCGCTCACTGGCCCATGACCCCGCTGAGCAGGAAGGCCACGTAGACGCCGACCGCGACCAGCGCGACCCAGATGGCCGTCCGCCGCGCCGCCTTGCGGCGGGCGTCGAGGTCATTGCGCGGGTCTGCGGGGCCGGTCATGTCGATGGGAAACGCTGCCTGGATCGGGGCGCCCGCACGCGGGTGCGGACGCCGTGGGACGGGGATCAGTGGGTGACGTCGCCGTGGGCGAGGTCGCCGTCGCGGATCACCGGCGGTGTGGCGAAGGTGTGGTGCGGGGCCGGGCTGGGCACGGTCCATTCCAGGCCACGCGCGCTGTCCCAGGCGCGGGCCTCGGCCTTGACGCCGGCGGCCTTCGAGCGCCACAGGATGAAGGCCATCATGAACGGCGTGACGAACATGCCGAAGGCGCCGATCGAGCTGACCAGGTTCCAGTCCGCGAACACCACGTTGTAGTCCGGGATGCGGCGCGGCATGCCGGCCAGGCCCAGGAAGTGCTGCGGGAAGAACAGCAGGTTGACGAAGACCATCGTCCACCAGAAATGGAACTTGGCCATGCCTTCGTTGTACATGCGCCCGGTCCACTTCGGCCACCAGTAGTAGACCGCGGCGATGATCGAGAACAGCGCACCGGTCACCAGCACGTAGTGGAAGTGCGCGACCACGAAGTAGGTGTCGTGGTACTGGAAGTCGGCCGGCACGATCGCGAGCATCAGGCCCGAGAAGCCGCCGATGGTGAACAGGATCACGAAGGCGATGGCCCACAGCATGGGCGCCTCGAAGGAGATCGAGCCGCGCCACATGGTGGTGACCCAGTTGAACACCTTCACGCCGGTCGGGATCGCGATCAGCATGGTCGCGAACATGAAGTAGATCTCGCCACCGAGCGGCATGCCGACGGTGAACATGTGGTGGGCCCACACGATGAACGAGAGGAAGGCGATCGACGCGGTCGCGTACACCATGGCCTGGTAGCCGAACAGCGGCTTGCGGCTGAAGGTCGGGATGATCTCCGAGACCACGCCGAAGGCCGGCAGGATCATGATGTAGACCTCGGGATGGCCGAAGAACCAGAAGATGTGCTGGAACATCACCGGGTCGCCGCCGCCGGCCGCGTTGAAGAAGCTGGTGGCGAAGAACTTGTCGGTCAGCAGCATGGTGACCGCGCCGGCGAGCACCGGCATGACCGCGATCAGCAGGAACGCGGTGATCAGCCAGGTCCAGCAGAAGATCGGCATCTTCAGCAGGTCGATGCCGGGCGCGCGCATGTTCAGCACCGTCGCGATGACGTTGATCGCGCCCATGATCGAGCTGATGCCCATCATGTGGATGGCGAAGATCACGAAGGCGACGTTGTTGCCGCCCTGCAGCGACAGCGGCGGGTACAGGGTCCAGCCGCCGGCCGGGCCGCCGCCCTCCAGGAACAGGGTCATCAGCAGCAGGCTGAAGGCGAACGGCAGGATCCAGAACGACCAGTTGTTCATGCGCGGCAGCGCCATGTCCGGCGCGCCGATCTGCAGCGGAATCATCCAGTTGGCCAGGCCGACGAAGGCCGGCATCACGCCGCCGAAGATCATGACCAGCGCGTGCATGGTGGTCATGGAGTTGAAGAACTCGGGACTGACGTGCTGCAGGCCCGGGTGCATCAGCTCGGTGCGGATGACCACCGACATGCCGGCGCCGATGATGAACATGATGAAGCTGAACACCAGGTACAGGGTCCCGATGTCCTTGTGGTTGGTCGAGAAGAACCAGCGCTCGATGAAGCCCTGCTTGTGGGCGTGGTCATCGTGGGCGTGTTCGTCGTGGAGCGGGTCAGCGTGGGTGACGGCCATGGCCTAACCTCAGAAAAATACGGGGCGATCGATCAGCCGGCGACGGGCGCGGCTTCGGGGGCGGCGGCTTCTTCAGCCGGAGCGTCGGGCGCGGCATCGACCGGGACGGTCGGCTCGTCGCCCTGCTGGATGTCCTCCAGCATCTGCGGGTCCAGCTGCGCCGGCGCGTTGCCTTCGGCGCCTGCCGGCACCACGGGGGCCTCGGCGTCGGACGTGCCGCGCTGGCTGGCCAGCCACTGGCGGTATTCATCCTTGGGCACGGCCTTGACCACGATCGGCATGAAGCCGTGGTCCTTGCCGCACAGCTCCGCACACTGGCCGCGGTAGATGCCCGGCGCCTCGATCTCGGTCCAGGCTTCATTGACGATGCCCGGGATCGCGTCCTGCTTCCAGCCCAGCGCCGGCACCCACCAGGCGTGGATGACGTCGTCGGCGGTGATCACGAAGCGGATCTTGGTGTCCGTCGGCAGCACCAGCATGTTGTCGACTTCCAGCAGGTAGTGCGGGTTGTCGGCGATGTTGGGCTGCACGCCGCTCTGGCGGATCTGGTCGCTGGTGCGGTCCAGGCGGCTGGTGAAGCCCACGTCCTCGCCCAGGTAGTCGTACTTCCACATCCACTGGTAGCCGGTGATCTTGACGGTCATCTCGGCGTCGCGGGTGTCGTACATGTTGATCAGCTTGCTGGTGGCCGGGAAGGCCATCAGCACCAGCAGCACGACCGGCACCACCGTCCAGATGACCTCCAGCTTGGTGCTGTGGGTGAAGCTGGTGTCCGGCTTGGCGCCCTTGGAGTGGCGGAACCTGAACATCGCCACCGCCATCGCGCTGAAGACCAGCACGCCGATGACGACGCAGATCCACAGCGCCAGCATGTGCGCCTCGTAGGCGTTGTGGGACAGGTGGGTCACGCCCTTGCCCATGTTCAGCTGCCACGGCTTGGGATCCGCCGCCTGCGCCTGTGCAAGCACCGGCAGCGCCATGACGGCGACACCTACTGCCCACTGCTTGAAACAACCGGCTTTCATCAGATTCGAGCCCCGATAAATCATTGGATGGTGGTTACGTCGCTCCGCGGGCTGCCTGGGAGCCGGGATCGCGGCGTGGAATGCACGCCCGGGACCGGCCGGATCAGGTGGCTGGCGAGCCCATCGCGGCAAGCGGGGGCCCATCACGCCGAGGCCGGCGCTACGGAAAACCGTGAAATGGTAGCCGCAGGGCCGCAGGTGGGCAAGCAGAGCCGCGTTCGAGCCCGCCTCCGCCACACGCCTCCGAATGGTCCAAAACCCTTTGCCGGCAAGGGTTTGGACGCCACCAGCGGCGATTTGGGCGAGGCATGGAAAAGCGACCCGCTTTGCCGTTTCCAACGGCCTCGAAAAAGGGATGCGTCGGGTGCCATGCTGGCCCTACACTACGCCGATTCCCCCGTCCTGCCTGTGGTCACCATGGCCTCTGAAACCCGCACTGCCGCTGCCTGCGGCGGTCATTCGCCGCGCCTGTTAATCAGCCCGGAGCTGCCCTCCACGCCCGCCGCCGAGCGCGCGGCGATCACCCATGCCTGGTTGCGCGACGAGGCCGGACACGTGCGCGCCCTGCTCGAGGCCGCCCGAATGGACGACGCGGCCCGGGAATCCACCCGCGCCAAGGCCGCCGACCTGGTCGCCCGCGTGCGCGCCCGGGTGCACGACCAGGGTGCCATCGAGGCCTTCATGCGCCAGTACGACCTGGGCAGCGAGGAAGGCGTGCTGCTGATGTGCGTGGCCGAGGCGCTGCTGCGCATCCCCGACCAGGAGACCACCGACAAGCTGATCCGCGACAAGCTCGGCGAGGCCGACTGGAAACGCCACATGGGCCAGTCCGAGTCGGTGCTGGTGAATGCCTCGACCTGGGGCCTGATGCTCACCGGCCACCTGGTCGACCTGGCCGACGAGACCAAGCACAACGTGCATGGCGCGTTCAAGCGCCTGGTCGGCCGCGTCGGCGAGCCGGTGATCCGCCTCGCGGTGCGCCAGGCGATGCGCATCATGGGCCACCAGTTCGTGATGGGCCGCAACATCGGCGAAGCCCTTGCGCGCGCGCGCAAGGGCAACAACGCCCACTACCGCTACTCGTTCGACATGCTCGGCGAGGCCGCGCTGACCGAGCCCGACGCCCAGCGCTACATGGAGGCCTACCGGCAGGCGATCCACGCGATCGGCAAGCACACCCGCGACAACGGCCATGCCGCCCAGGGCCGCGACGGCGTGTTCGGCGCCGGCTCGATCTCGGTGAAGCTCTCGGCCCTGCATCCGCGCTACGAGCACATCAAGCGCCAGCGCGTGGTCGCCGAACTCACCCCGCGCGTGCTGGAGCTGGCGCAGCTGGCGAAGTCCTACGGCATCGGCTTCACCGTCGACGCCGAGGAAGCCGATCGCCTCGAGCTCTCCCTGGACGTGTTCGCCGGCGCCTACGCCGACCCTTCGCTGGAAGGCTGGGAGGGCTACGGCCTGGCGATCCAGGCCTACCAGAAGCGCGCGCCGGAAGTGATCGACTTCATCGCCGCGCTGGCGAAGCGTCATGGGCGCCGGATTCCGGTGCGCCTGGTCAAGGGCGCGTACTGGGACAGCGAGATCAAGCGCGCGCAGGTCGAATGCCACCCCGGCTACCCGGTGTTCACCCGCAAGCCCAACACCGACGTGTCCTATCTCGCGTGCGCGCGGAAGATGCTCGGCGCGTCGGAATCGATCTATCCGATGTTCGCCACCCACAATGCGCACACCATCGCGGCGGTGCACACGATGGCGCGCGAAGGCAGCGCGCGCATCGACTTCGAGTTCCAGAAGCTGCACGGCATGGGCGAGGACCTGTACGACGAGGTCATCCCCGCCGATCGCCTCGACGTGCCCTGCCGCGTCTACGCGCCGGTCGGCTCGCACGAGGACCTGCTGCCCTACCTGGTGCGTCGCCTGCTCGAGAACGGCGCCAACTCCAGCTTCGTCAACCGCATCACCGACGAGGACGTACCGGTCGAGGACCTCATCCGCGACCCGCTCGAGACCGTCGCCGCCTTCGACACCATCCCCCACCCGCACATCCCGATGCCGGTCGACCTGTACCGCAGCTATTCGGATCGCCTGCCTTATTGCGACAGGAGCAATTCAATGGGCATCAACCTCGCCAACGACGACCAGCTCCGCGCACTGGCCGACCGCATCAACGCCGCCTACCGCGACGACTGGTACGCCGAACCGCTGGTGCCCGGCGCCAGCCACGACGGCGAGCGCATCGCGGTGACCAACCCCGCCGACCTGCGCGAGGTGGTGGGCTACTGGCGCGCGGCCGACGGCGCGACCGTGGAGCGGGCGCTCGAGAACGCGGTGGCCGCGCAGCCGAAATGGAACGCCCTGCCGGCGGCGAGCCGCGCGGCGATCCTGGAGCACGCCGCCGACCTGCTGGAAGAGCGCATGCCCGAGTTCATCGCCATGTGCACGCGCGATGCCGGCAAGACGATCGCCGATGGCGTCGGCGAGGTGCGCGAGGCGGTCGACTTCCTGCGCTACTACGGCAACCAGATCCGCACGATGTTCGTCCCCGAGCCGCTGCCCGGCCCGACCGGCGAGACCAACGTGCTCGAACTCCACGGTCGCGGCGTGTTCGTCTGCATCAGCCCCTGGAACTTCCCGCTGGCGATCTACATCGGCCAGGTCGCCGCGGCGCTGGCCACCGGCAACGCGGTGATCGCCAAGCCGGCCGAACAGACCAACCTGGTCGGCTACGTGGCGACGAAGCTGCTGCACGAGGCCGGCGTTCCGGAGGACGTGCTGCAGTTCGTCCCGGGCGACGGCGCGATCGTCGGCGCGGCCCTGACCCGCGACCCGCGCGTGGCCGGCGTCGCCTTCACCGGCTCCAACGACACCGCCGCGGCGATCAACCGCGCCCTGGCCGCGCGCGACGGCGCCATCGGCGTGCTGATCGCCGAGACCGGGGGCCAGAACGCGCTGATCGCCGACTCGTCCGCCCTGCCGGAGCAACTGGTCAAGGACGCGATGGCTTCGGCCTTCACCTCCGCCGGCCAGCGCTGCTCGGCCGCGCGCGTGCTGTTCGTGCAGGACGATATCGCCGACAAGGTGGTCGAGATGCTCGCCGGCGCGATGGCCGAGCTCCGCCTCGGCGATCCGGGCCTGCTGTCGACCGACGTCGGCCCGGTGATCGACCAGGACGCACTGGACAACCTCGAGCAGCACGCCGTGCGCATGGACTACGAGGCCCGCCACATCGCCACCGTGGCGTCGAGCGACGAGACCGCGCACGGCACCTTCTTCGCCCCGCGCGCCTACGAGCTTCAGTCGCTGGACCAGTTGCACAAGGAGATCTTCGGGCCGGTGCTGCACGTGATCCGCTGGAAGGCGAACGAGCTGGACGCGGTGATCGACGCGATCAACGCCACCGGTTTCGGCCTCACCCTGGGCATCCACTCGCGGATCGACGAGACGGTCGAGAAGATCACCTCGGCGATCAAGGTCGGCAATTGCTACGTCAACCGCAACCAGATCGGCGCGATCGTCGGCGTGCAGCCCTTCGGCGGCCAGAACCTGTCCGGCACCGGCCCCAAGGCCGGGGGTCCGCACTACCTGACGCGTTTCGTGACCGAGAAGACGGTGACCATCAACACCACCGCCGCCGGCGGCAACGCCTCGCTGTTGACGCTGGGCGAGTGATGGGTTGGTGCTGATTGCTGATTGCTGATTGCTGATTGCTGATTGCTGATTGCTGATTGCTGATTGCTGATTGCTGATTGCTGATTGCTGATTGCTGATTCGTGATCAGGGTGCGATGGCGGAACGCATTGCAGCCGTCACAACCGCTTTCCGCCGTCATCCCAGCGAACGCTGGGGTGAGGGACTGCTTGCGCGGCACTGCCGCACGGTCTGGCCGAACGCCCAGCGCGCTGCGCTGGGCAGGGGATGGAACCGCCGGGTTTATAAGGCGCAAAACCATCCGCCATCGCACCCTGCCCCCCTCAGTTGGGAGAAGAACCAAAAAAAAGCCCCGCATATGCGGGGCTTTTTTCTTGCAGCGTTCGCGAGTCCGATCAGAAGCGGTACTGGCCCGAGATCGCGAACAGGTTGGCGTCGCCGTCGAAGTCGCCGGCCAGGCGCTGGCCACCGGCCGCCGGCGGGGTGACGATGTCGATCTTCGGATCCTTCGGCTGGATGTAGGTGTAGCCGAAGCTCATCTCGAACGCGTCGCTCAGCGCCCAGGTCGCACCGATCGAGTACCAGTTGCGGTCGGCGTCGGGCAGGCGCGGGGTGCGCGTCTCGATGTGGGTCGGCGTCTCGTCCTGGGCGTAACCGGCGCGCAGGGTCCAGGCGTCGTTGAGCTTGTACTCGCCGCCGATCGACCAGTAGGTGGTGTTCTGCCAGTCGAACTCCTCGGCCGAATCCGGATCCGGGTTGTCGAAGTCGATGCGGACCTCGCGCAGCGATTCCCAGTTGGTGCGCGACACGGTGGCCGCCATCGAGAACGCCTCGGTGAACTGGTAGTTCGCGTCCAGCGTGGTGATCGCCGGCGTGGTCAGGTTGGCGGTGACGCCACCGTCGTTGAACAGCACGCGGGTCATCGGGCTGGAGTCGAACACCGCGCGCACGTTGGCCGGCACGGTCCAGTCCACGTCGCCGTCGAGCTCGTAGTCGATCTCGGAGCGGTGCGACAGGCCCAGGGTCAGCTTGTCGGTCGGACGCAGGTTGGCGCCGACCAGCCAGCCGAAGCCGGTGCCGTCGCCCTGCACGTCCGCGAAGCCGTCGGCCGCCTGCGGGCGGGCGAAGGGCAGCGGGCGGGTGGCCGGGTTGCCGAACAGCGCGGTACCGAAGTCGACCGACTTGGAAAGGGTCACGTCGGCGCGCGAGAAGATCGCACCCACGCCGACCGAGAAGCGGTCGGTGATGTCGAGCGCGCCGGCCAGGGTCAGGTCGACGATCTGCACGTCGGACGTGGCGGCGTAGTAGCGGCCCACCCAGTCGCGGTCGTACTCGGTCTTCAGGCCGAACGGAGCGCTGACCATCGCGCCGATCGCGGCGCCGGTGTCGTCGAAGCGGTGCACGATCGAGAACGCCGGGACCGGGGTGACGTCGCCGGCCTGGCCGCCGTTGCCGCCGCTGAGCGGCTGGCCCAGCACGTCTGTGCCGCTGACGCCGTCGGCTTCGTAGTTCAGGTCGACGGCGGTGACGTCCAGCTGCACGGTGGTCGTGCCCTGGAGCTGCGTCATCGAGGCCGGGTTGTTGGTCACCACCGAGGCGTCATCGGTGCGCACGCCCGCGCCGGCGAACGCGTTGCCGAGCGCCTTGGCGCTGTTTTCCTTGAGCTGGAAACCCGAAGCATGGACCTGGCCCACGGCCAGCGCGCCGGTGATGCCCAGGGCGAGCGCCGACAGGCGGATGATGCGGTCTGCGTGTTGCATAGAGTGTTGTCTCCATTGGAGTGTTATTTGGGTCTTCCCGGGTCGTTCGCCCAGGTCCGGCTTGCCGGTCCTTGCGTGCCGGAAACCCCTCCCGACATACGACGCCGTATGTACTATAACGCGTGTTAACCGGTTATTAACTACTTGCGTCATGGTTCCGGGGGGTATCGGATGCATCGGCCTGCGCGCATGCCTTATGGTCCACAGCCAGGGTCGACGGCCAGTCCCAGTGGTCATGCTGCCCGCTTCGCACACCCGATTCCGAGTACCCGGTTCCGATGTTCATAGCCGTTCCCTCCCGAGGAAAGCAGTCCCCCCGCTGGGCAACGCCGCTCCTCTTCGCGGTCCTGTGGGTCTGTTTCGCCTGGACCACCTTCCAGCCGATGGGCCGGCAGGCCGCCCTGATCCAGGACTGGGGCGCGCTTTCGGGCGGGCTGAGCCCGGCCTCGCTCCATGACTGGCAACGCCTGTTCACCGCGGTGTTCATGCATGCCGACTGGGCGCACCTGCTGGGCAACCTGGTGTTCCTGCTGATCTTCGGCCTGCCCGCCGAGCGGATCATGGGTCCCTGGCGCCTGCTGGCGGTGTTCCTGCTCGGCGGCGCGATCGCCAACCTGGCCGCGGTGATCTCGATCAGCACCCCCGATCGCGTCATCATCGGCGCCAGCGGCGCGGTCTCGGCCCTGATCGGCGCCTACCTGGCGCTGTTCCCCCAGGCCAAGCTCGGCGTGGTGTTGCCGCTGGGCCTGTACTTGCAGTTCCTGCGCGTGCCGGCGTCGCTGCTGATCGGCACCTGGGGCCTGTTGCAGATCCTGTTCACCTACATCGGCCCGGCCTTCGGCACCGTGGCCTGGTCGGCCCACCTGGCGGGCTTCGCCTTCGGCGGGGCCTTCGCGCTGGTGGCCCGTGCCGGCATCGCGCGCCAGATGCGGCGCCGCAGCGGCTTCTGACCGCGGCATTGCAATCGCGCCACCCCGGCACCACTACAGGGCTGTCGCCCACCCAACGCCCGTCCGATGTCCAAGCCCCTGTACAAGGTCACGTTCCTCAACGCCGGCAAGGTCTACGAGCTGTACGCGCGCTCGGTCGCCTCCGGCGCGTTGTGGGGCTTCACCGAGATCCGCGACCTGGTGTTCGACGTCAACGCGGGCGTCGTCGTCGACCCGACCGAGGAACGCCTGCGCGACGAGTTCGGCGATACCCGCGTGCTGCACCTGCCGATGCAGAGCATCGTGCGGATCGAGGAGGTCGAGCGCAAAGGCAGCGCGACCATCCGCGATGCCGGCAGCGGGGAAAAGGTCGTCACGCCCTTCCCCGTGCCCGGCAAGCCCCGCTGACGGGGCCCGCCCGCGCCTTCAGCGCGTGCGCGATCCGGGGGCCGCGGTCGCGACGCCCGCCGCCAGCTTCTTGAGCTCGGCGAGCGCGGCGGCGATGTGCGTCTCGCCGACCAGCACCTCCCCCGCGTTGTCGCCGGCGTTGCCCTGGCCCTCTTCGTCGCCGCTGAGGTGGCCCGGCAGGCTGGATTCGACATAGCTCGCGCGCCCGCCGTCGGCGGCGTCAGCGGCCGGGTGGAGCACCACGTCGGGCACGATCCCCAATGCCTGGATCGACTTGCCGCTGGGCGTGTAGTAGCGCGCCGTGGTCAGCTTCACCGAGTCGCCATTGTCCAGCGGCAGCAGGGTCTGCACCGAGCCCTTGCCGAAGGTGCGGCTGCCGACGACGCGGGCGCGGTCGTTGTCGCGCAGGGCGCCGGCGAGGACCTCCGAGGCACTGGCCGAACCGGCGTCGACCAGCAGCACCACGGGGGCGCCGTCGAGGCGATCGCCCGGGGTGGCGGAGAATTCCGCGTCGCTGATGGCGATGCGTCCGCGGGTGCTGACGATGTCGCCGGTCTCGAGCAGGTCGTCGGCGATCTGCACCGCCGAGGTCAGCAGCCCGCCGGGGTTGCTGCGCAGGTCGATCACCAGGCCGCGAAGCCTGCCGCCGGCCTCGGTCTTCAGGGCCTCGAGCTGGGTCTCGAAATCGGCCGCGGTGTCGGCCTGGAAGGCACTGATGCGGATGTAGCCGTAGCCCGGCTCGAGCATGCGCCCGCGGATGCTGGTGATGCGGATCGTGTCGCGGGTGAGGGTCACGTCGAACGGCGCGTCCTTGCCCTTGCGCACGATCGTCAAGGTCAGCGAACTGCCCGCCGGCCCGCGCAGGGGCGCGGAGGTGTCGCCTTCGTCCGGGTCGAAGGTCTTGCCGTCGATGGCGGTGATCAGGTCGCCCGACTGCAGGCCCGCGCGCTCGGCCGGCGTACCGTCGATCGGCGCGATGACCTTGAGGTTGCCGTCGGGCTGGCGCTGCAGCTCGACGCCGATGCCCTCGTAGGCGCCGCGCGACTGTTCGTCGAAATCCTCGGCCGATGCCTTGTCGAAATAGACGCTGTGCGGGTCGAGGTCGAACAGCAGGCCGCGGATCGCGGCCTCCATCAGCGCCTTGTCTTCCACCGGCTCGACGTAAGCCTGCTTGATCGCGCTGTAGACGGTCACGTAGCGGCGGATTTCCTCCAGCGGCACCGTGGTGTCGAGCGCTTCGTCCGCGGCCGCCCCGTCGGGGGCCTCGGCGGCGGTGGCGGCAGGCGGCTCGTCGACCGGCGCGTCCTGCGCCCACGCCGCCGGGGCGGCCAACAGGGCCATGCACAGCGTGGGGGCCAGCAGCGGGGATGCCTTGGAAGGAAAACGGAACCTCATGCAGCGCACTCCGGGGCGATCGGTGGACGGGCCGGGGCCGTCACGGCCCCGGCGCCTTGATGGGAACACGTTAGGGCCCGCGAACGGAAGCTTTCGTTAACACGGGCGGCGCCCAGGCCTGGCGGTTCAGCGCCGCAACCACACATTCGGATTGACCGGCTTCCCGTCGCGGCGCAGCTCGAAATACAGGGCGGGACGCCCGTGGCCGCCGGAGCTGCCCACGGTCGCGACGGCGTCGCCGCGCTTGACGCTGTCGCCGACGTCCTTGAGCAAGGCGTCGTTGTGCGCGTACAGGCTCATGTAGCCGCCGCCATGGTCGACGATCAGCAGCAGGCCATAGCCGGTCATCCAGCCGGCGTAGACGACGCTGCCATCGGCGACGGTCTTGACCGGCGTGCCCGCGGCCGCGCCCAGCAGCAGGCCGTCGCTGCTGCGACCGTCCGGCATCCGGGCGTGGAAGCCCGCCAGCAGGGCGCCGCTCAATGGCCAGCCGGTACCGCCCACCTGCGGACCGCCGATCGCGGTACTGGCCAGCTGCGGGGCCGGAGCCGCCGGGCGGCCGCCGGGCGTGGCCGACGCCGCCGCGGCTGCCGCGGCAGCGCGTTCGGCGGCGATGCGACGGCGCTCGGCCTCGGCCTTCGCCGCCGCGGCGCGAAGTCGTGCCAGCAACTGTTCCAGCCCCTTCGCGTCGCGCCCCAGGGCCTGCTCGCGGTCGCGCCGACTCTTGTAGCGCTTGTCCAGGTTGGCGACCACCGCCTCGCGCGCGCTGCGGTCCTCGCGCAGGGTCGCCAGTTGGGCGTCGAGGCGCCCACGCGAATCCTCCAGCACCCGCCGTCGCGCGGCGATGTCGCGTTCGACCGCATCCAGCGCCTCCAGGCGCGAGGCCAGTTCGCGGATGCGCTTCATCCGGTCCTGTTGCATGTAGCGATGGTAGGTGAGCAGGCGGTTGGCCTCGGCGACGCTGTCCTGCGCCAGCAGGACCTTCAGCGGCGCGTCGCCGCCCTGCGCGTAGGCCGCGCGGACCAGCTGCGCGAGTTCCTCGCGCTGGCCCGACATCGCCGCCTGCATCGTCGCGCGCCGGGCTTCCAGGCCGTCCAGCGCCTCGCGCTGCGCGGCGAGCTCGGCCTCGATCTCGCGCAGCCGCCGGTTCGACTGCCCGACCTTCTCGTCGGCCTCGCGCAGCTCGCGGTGCGCGGTCCCGCGCTCGCCCTCGATGCGACGGCGCTCGGCGGCGACCGAACGCAGTTCGGCCTTGACGGCGTCGAGCTTGCGCTCGGTCTCGCCGCGGTCCTGGGCCGCGGACAGCGGGTTGGACAGGCCCAGCCAGGCCCCGGCGAGCAGGGCGGCGGCAAGCACGGGCCTGGCGCGCATCAGGCCTCCAGCAGGCTCTTGCCGGTCATCTCGGCCGGCTGCGGCAGGCCGAGCAGTTCGAGCATCGTCGGGGCGATGTCGCGCAGCGCGCCGCCGCTGCGCAGCGCGGCCTTGCGCGGCCCCACGTACACCAGGGGCACCGGACCGGTCGTGTGGGCGGTATGGGCCTGGCCGGTGGCGGGGTCGCGCATCATCTCCAGATTGCCGTGGTCGGCGGTGACCAGCAGGGCCCCGCCCTTGGCCTCGACCGCGCGACGCACGGCGCCAATCGCCACGTCGACGGCCTCGGCCGCCTTCACCGCGGCGTCGAACACGCCGGTGTGGCCGACCATGTCCGGGTTGGCGATGTTGCACACGATGGCGTCGAAGCGATCGGACGCGATCGCCTCGACCAGTTGTTCGGTGAGCTGCGGGCAGTTCATTTCCGGCTGCAGGTCGTAGGTCGCCACCTGCGGGCTGGGGATCAGGATGCGCTCCTCGCCGGCATACGGCGTCTCGCGGCCGCCGCTGAAGAAGAACGTGACATGGGCGTACTTCTCGGTTTCGGCGATGCGCAACTGGGCCAGGCCGTTGGCTTCCAGGACCTCGCCCAGGGTGTGGCGCAGGTCGTCGGGCGGGAACGCCAGGCGCGCCTGCAGGCGCGCGTCGTACTCGGTCAGGCAGACGAAGCGCGACAGCACCGGGCGACGCGCATGGAAGCCCTCGAAGTCCGGCGCGATGAAGGCCGCCGCCAACTGGCGGGCGCGGTCGGCTCGGAAGTTCATGAAGACCACGGCATCGCCGTCGCGCATCGTCGCGCCATCGTCGATGACGGTGGGCGAGACGAATTCGTCGTTCTCGTCGCGCGCATAGGCATCGGCCAGCGCGGTCAGCGCGTCCGGCGCGTGGTGGTCGCTGGCGGCCTCGACCATCGCGTCCCAGGCGCGGCGCACGCGGTCCCAGCGGTTGTCGCGGTCCATGGCGAAGTAGCGTCCGCTCACGCTCGCGATCTCCGCGTTGCCGGCCTTCTGGCAGGCCTCCTGCAGCGCCCTGAGGCTGGCCTCGGCCGAACGCGGCGGGGTGTCGCGACCGTCGAGGAAGGCATGAACCGCCACGTGCGGCACGGCTTCACGGCGGGCCATCTCGATCATCGCGAAGATGTGCGATTCGTGGCTGTGCACGCCGCCGGGCGAGAGCAGGCCCATCAGGTGCAGGGTGCCGCCGGCGGCCTTGGCCGCCGCGCAGGCGTCGCGCAGGGCCGCGTTGGCGAAGAAGCTGCCATCCCCGATCGCCGCGTCCACGCGGGTCAGGTCCTGGTAGACGATGCGCCCGGCGCCGAGGTTCATGTGCCCGACCTCGGAATTGCCCATCTGCCCGTCCGGCAGGCCGACGTGGCGGCCCTCGGTGTGGATGAGCGTGTGCGGCGCCTGCGCCAGCAGGGCGTCCCAGTTGGGCAGCGACGCGGCGGCAAGCGCGTTGTCGGTGGGGTCCTCGCGATGGCCCCAGCCGTCCAGGATCAGCAGGACGACCGGCTTGATGCGGTCGGGGGCGCGCTCGGTGGCGGTGGCTCGGGTCTGGGACACGTGGGGGCTTCCGTGACTTCGGGCAGGTGCCCGGGGTGCATGGGCCTGCGATTGTAGCGGAGACGGCGCGAGGGCCGGATCGCCCGGACGCCGCCTTAAACCTTCGCGATGCAGCGCGCATCCTTCCTTCCGACCCCACTGAACGGACACGCCCATGACCGCACGCAAGCCGCTCCGCCTCGTTCCCCTCGCCCTGGCCCTGGCGCTCGCGCCGGCCGCGGCCTTCGCCCAGCAGAACATCGACAAGGTCAACGGCAGCATCACCGCCGAGGCCGGGCAGACCTACGGCACCCTGGAAACCGTCAACGGCAGCATCCGCATCGGCGACAACGCCCAGGTGGCCGACGCCGAGACCGTCAACGGCAGCATCAAGGTCGGTGCCTCGGCCCGCACCGGCGACCTGGAGACCGTCAACGGCGCCATCCGCCTGGAGGAACGCGTCCAGGTCCAGGGCGGCGTGAGCACCGTCAACGGCGGCATCTTCATCGGCCTGGGCGGCAACGTGGGCGACGACGTGGAAACCGTCAACGGCTCCATCGGCCTGGTCGATGCCGACGTCGGCGGCGACATCGAGACCGTGAGCGGCGACCTCACCGTCGGCGCGGGATCGCACGTGCGCGGCGGCATCCACTACGAGAAGCCGAGCCCGCAGTGGTTCCGCATCAACAAGAACGGGCGCCCGCCGCGCGTGGTGATCGGTCCGGACGCGGTGGTCGAGGGACCGCTGGTGTTCGAGCGCGAGGTGCTGCTGTACATCCACGACACCGCCCGCACCGGCGCGATCACCGGCGCGACCGCGGTCCGCTACTCGGGCGACACCGCGCCGACCGAATGAACAGGGCCCGGCGGGGCGCGCTGTGCGCCCCGTCCGGCACGGTGGCCGCCGCCATCGTATGATCGGGACTTTGTTGCAACCGCTCCAACGGAGGCTCGATGTCCCGCACCCCGCTCCATACCGCCACGCAGCTGGTGGCCGCCGCCCTGGTCCTGTCGGCCTGTTCGCAGCCCGCCACGCCCGATGCCGGTGGCACCGCCGCCACCCCCGCCAAGGACACGGCCACCCACGTTTTCGAACCCGGCATCAATGCCGGCGACTTCGCCGAGCGCGTCAAGACGCTGGCCTCGGACGCGTTCGAGGGCCGCGCGCCCGGCAGCGAAGGCGAAACCCGCACGCTCGACTACCTCAAGTCCCAGTTCGAGGCCATGGGCCTCAAGCCAGGCAACGGCGACAGCTGGTTCCAGGACGTGCCGATGGTCGAGACGACCGCCGACGAGTCCACCGTGCTCAAGCTCGACGTGAAGGGCGAGCCGCGCGAACTCAAGTTCGGCAGCGACATGGTCATCGGCACGCGCACCGGCGAGCCCGAGGTGAAGATCGACGCCAGCGAGCTGGTCTTCGTCGGTTACGGCGTGAACGCGCCCGAGCAGGGCTGGAACGACTATGCCGGCGTCGACGTGAAGGGCAAGACCGTCGTGATGTTCGTCAACGACCCGGGCTTCCACGCCAAGGACGAGTCGCTGTTCGAAGGCAAGCGGATGACCTATTACGGCCGCTGGACCTACAAGTACGAGGAAGCCGCCCGGCAGGGCGCCGCCGCCGCGATCATCATCCACGACACCGAGGGCGCGTCCTACGGCTGGGACGTGGTGAAGAACTCCTGGTCGGGCCCGCAGTTCGACCTGCCGGCCAAGGACGACCCGGAACCGCGCTTGCCGGCGCAGGGCTGGATCACCGCCGACGCGGGCCGCCAGCTGATGGCCGACCTGGGCCAGGATCTCGACCAGCTGTACGTGGCCGCCAACAAGAAGGGCTTCAAGGCCATCCCGCTCGACGCCACCCTGTCGCTCGACCTCAAGAGCACCACGGCAGAGAAGTCGTCGAAGAACGTGGTCGCGCTGCTGCCGGGCAGCACCCGCCCGGACGAAGCCATCGTCTACATGGCGCACTGGGACCACCTGGGCAACCATGGCCACGAAGGCCACGGCGAAGCCGCCAGCGCCGACGGCGACCAGATCTACAACGGCGCCGTGGACAACGCGACCGGCGTGGCCGGCATCATGGAGATCGCCGAGGCGTTCGCCTCGCAGGACCCGGCGCCCGAGCGTTCGGTGCTGTTCCTGGCGGTGACGCTGGAGGAGTCCGGCCTGCTCGGCTCGAAGTACTACGTCGCCCACCCCGCGATCCCGCTGGACAAGACCGTGGGCGTGATCAACCTCGACGCCATGCCGGTGATCGGCCCGGCCAGGGACATGACCGTGGTCGGCTTCGGCAGCTCCGAGCTGGAGGACATGCTGAAGGTGCACGCCGACGAGCAGGGCCGCACGCTGGTGCCCGAGGCCACGCCGCAGGACGGGTTCTACTTCCGCTCCGACCACTTCAACTTCGCCAAGGCCGGCGTGCCGGCGCTCTATGCCAAGGGCGGCGACGACCTGGTCGACGGCGGCGCCGAGGCCGGCCATGCGGCGCAGCGCGACTACCGCGACAACCGCTACCACAAGGCCGCCGACGAGTTCAGCGACAGCTGGAACATGGACGGCGTGGTCCAGGACCTGGAAGCGCTGTACGGCGTCGGCCGCGATCTGGCCGGCAGCGACAAGCGACCGAACTGGTACGAGGGCAACGCCTTCCGCGCCGCGCACGACAAGCTCGTCGGCGGGGATGGCGGCTGAGCTCATGAGTATCGGCTAGTTCGACATGACGACGGCGCCGGAAGGCGCCGTCGTTGTTTTCGGCTACGCTGTCGCCTTCCCCCTTCGACGCAACGGCCATGACCCTTTCCACCGCCTACTGGTGCGTCCTGATCGCGGCGCTCCTGCCCTATGTCTGGGTCGCCATCGCCAAGGGGGGCGGGCCGCGCTACAACAACCGCGACCCGCGCGGCTGGATGGAGCGCCAGGACGATCCGCGCACGCGGCGCGCGAACGCCGCGCACGCGAATGCCTTCGAGGCCTTCGCCCCGTTCGCGGCCGGCGTGCTCATGGCGCAGCTGGCCGGCGTGGTCGAGGCGCGGATCGCCGGGCTCGCACTGGCGTTCACCGGCCTGCGGATCCTGCATGGCCTGTTCTACCTGGCCGACAAACACCTGCTGCGCAGCCTGAGCTGGCTCGGCGGGCTGCTGTGCGTGCTGGCGCTGCTGGCGATGGCCGCGCTCCAGGTCGCCCGCTGAGCACCTCCCGATGTCCGCATCGCCCGATTTCCTGGACGCCTTGCGCGACGATGGCTTCTGCTTCGTCGCCGCCGACACCATGCAGGCCTGGCTGCAGGACCAGGGCGCGCTCGGAGACTGGGCGGCCTTCCGCGACAGCTGGAACGACCTCGCGCCCGACCGCTACCTGGAGAAGCTGGGCAAGCAGCGACGGCGGCGGCACGCGGTCTACAGCCTGCCCAACCGCGGCCCGGCGGCGGGCAGCGCGGTGCGCCAGGCGCACCAGCCGCACTTCCAGAGCCTGGACTACAACGCGTTGCAGGGCGACATCGAGCGGTGGTTCGAGCCGATCCTGCCGGCCATCGGCGACAGCCAGAGCCTGCATGCCATCCTGCGGCATTGCCAGTCCCTGTTCGGCTCGCTCGCGCCATGCGTCGCGCGTTGGCACGTCGAGGTGCACCAGTTCCGCATCGAGGCGCAGGACGACACCCCTGGCCAGCCGACGCCGGAAGGCATGCATCGCGACGGCGTCGATTATGTTCTGGTACTGCTGGTCGATCGCGAGAACATCGCACGCGGCACCACCAGCATCCACGACATGCAGGGCCGCGAGGTCGGCGCGTTCACCCTGACCCGGCCGTTCGATGCCGCGCTGGTCGACGATGCCCGGGTGTTCCATGGCGTGACCCCGGTCGAGGCGATCGATCCTTCGTTGCCGTCCCACCGCGACGTGCTGGTGGTGACCCTGCGCGACGCCGCACGCACCGCCTGAAAGCCTTCAGCCCAGGTAGGTGGTCTGCATCGGCAACCGGGTGACGCCACTGATCGGACGGCTCGGCAGCACCGGCGTGCCGACGTCCTCGTAATCGGACTCCCACAGCCGCGGTCGCGGCCAGGCCGGGCGGGCACTGCCGTCCACCGCGCGGCGGATGTCGTCGACGTCGAGTTGCGGCGCCAGCAACTGGATCAGGTCCAGCGCGTAGTCGCGGACCACGCGGCCCGTCGGCAGGATGGCCCAGGCCACGCACTCGGGCAGGGCCGGATCGGCCGGCAGCACGATGAACTCCTGGTGGTCGGCCGGCTCCAGCGCCAGTTCACCGACCAGGCCGACACCCAGTCCTGCACGCACGTAGACCTTGATCAGGTCCGCGTCTTCGGCCGAGCAGGCAAAACGCGCCCGCAGGCCGGCCTCGCTCAGGGCGCGGCACAAAGACGAGTCCGAACGCCGGGACGCCTCATAGGTGACCAGCGCGTGCCGGGCCAGTTCACCCAGGGCGACCGGCCGGTCCATGCGCGCCAGCACGTGGCCGCGCGGTACCAGCACCATGCGCTTCCAGCGGAATAGCGGCAACGCCACGCCGGGCGGCACGCGGTCGCCCGCGGTGCTCACCAGCATCATGTCGCCCGCGTTGTCGCAGGTGCGCTCGGGCGGCGCACCCTCGCCCATGTTCTGGATTCGGACGTTGAGGCGGGGGTAGCGCTGGACGAGGGTCGACAGGACGGGGGGCAGCACGTGGCGCGCGTAGGTCTGCGGCGTGGTCAGCACCAGGTCGCCGGTCTCTTCGCCGCGCACGTTGGCCGCATAGGCACGGATGCTGGCGACGTCGTTGACGACGCGGCGCGCCAGGCGAATGACTTCCTGGCCGGCGGGCGTGATGCCGCTGATGCTGCGGCCGTGGCGCATGAGGATCTGGAAACCCAGCTCGTCCTCGAGCAGCTTGAGGTGGCGGGACAGGCTGGGCTGGCTGGCATGCATGATCTCGGCCGCCGCGCTGATGTTCAGCTCGGCATCGACGATGGCCAGCAGGCAACGCAACTCTTTCAGTGTCATGGCAACGTCCTTGCGCAAGCAGGCGCCCGCCGCCGCCAGAGGCAGCGACGTGGCGTAGTCGCGGGACCGCGCTGCCTCACTCCTGGCCATGCCCAGCCGGAGTCAGCCATCCCAATGGAGCACTCCCCGTATAGCACCACGGCGGGCCCGGGTAAAGCCGGCACCGCCGTCGCAGCAATGGCAGCGGCCTTATCCGATTTCCGGATAAGCAAATCCGGAAAATCGATGAGCGAAAAGGTGGATAAGGTCATGCGTTATCTGTATTGGACGCGCCGGCCCCGCCCGGAGTTCACTTGGCCTGTCGACGAGAGGGGAAGTCGCGACGGGGGCCCCAGTCCAGGTCCCGGTGGCGCGTGATGCAGGCCAAGTCGGGCGCAAGACCCGCATGCCGCATGAAATCGACTCGACGCCCATCGCACATCGGCGCTGCCGCATGGGGCAGATCAGGGGAAGGCCGGTATTCGTTTGCGATCCATTCCGTGGGCTCGAACCGCGGGCAACCAATACAGCCAGTGAGGGTAGTATCGTGAATCGCAGAAAGACCATTCTCGCCGCGAGCGTCGGCGCCGCTTTGCTTCTTGGCGCCGGACACGCCAGCGCCGCCGAAGCCGAACTCCGCTTCGCCAAGGCACCGATCGAAGGCCGCTACATCGTCGTACTCAAGGACGATGCCGCCAGCCTGGGCATCGAAGCCCAGACCGCGAACCGTCCCAGCGTCGCCGCCGTCGCGCAGTCCTTCGCCCGCAACAAGAGCCGCCGCGGCGGACGCGGCAACGTCGTGCGCACCTACCAGAGCGCCTTGCGCGGCTTCGTGGTGGAGGCCAATGACGACGAGCTCGCGCAGATCCTCGCCGACGACCGCGTCGCCTACGTCGAGGAAGACGGTTACATGCATATCTCGGCGACGCAGAACAACGCAACCTGGGGCATCGACCGCGTCGACCAGCGCAACCTGCCGCTGAGCGGCACGTACAGCTACGACACCACGGCGAGCAACGTGCACGCCTACATCATCGACACCGGCATCCGCGGCAGCCACAACGACTTCGGCGGCCGCGTGAGCGGCGGCTACTCGGCCATCAACGACGGCAACGGCACCAACGACTGCAACGGCCACGGCACCCACGTCGCCGGCACCGTCGGCAGCGCCACCTACGGCATCGCCAAGGCGGTGAAGCTGCACCCCGTCCGCGTACTGGGCTGCGACGGTTCGGGCAGCAACTCCGGCGTGATTGCCGGCATGGACTGGGTCGCCCAGAATCACGTCAAGCCGGCCGTGGCCAACATGAGCCTGGGCGGCGGCGCATCGTCGACCACCGACCAGGCGGTCGCCCGCATGGTGAATGCGGGTGTCACCGTGGTCGTAGCCGCGGGCAACGACAATGGCAACGCCTGCAACTACTCGCCGGCCCGCGCCGCCAGCGCGATCACCGTCGGTTCGACCACGTCCTCGGACGCGCGTTCCTCGTTCTCGAACTACGGCACCTGCCTGGACATCTATGCCCCGGGCTCGTCGATCACCTCGACCTGGAACACCAGCAACACGGCGACCAACTCCATCAGTGGCACCTCGATGGCTTCGCCGCACGTCGCCGGCGTCGCCGCGTTGTATCTGGCCGGCAACCCGAACGCCTCGCCGAGCCAGGTCACCAGCGCGATCGTCAACAACGCGACCCCGAACAAGGTCAGCGATGCCAAGACCGGCTCGCCGAACCTGCTGCTGTACAGCGTCTTCGGCGGCGGCAACCCTGACCCGGATCCCGATCCGGATCCGACGCCCGGCACGCTGCAGAAGGGCGTGCCGGTCAGCGTCAACGGCGCGCAGGGCTCGGAGACCCGCTACACCCTGACGGTCCCGGCCGGCGCCAGCAACCTCAGCTTCACCACCAGCGGCGGCAGCGGCGACGCCGACCTGTACGTGCGTTTCGGTTCGGCCCCGACCACCAGTGCCTACGACTGTCGCCCGTACCGGAATGGCAATGCCGAGAGCTGCACCTTCGCCAGCCCGCAGGCCGGCACCTGGCACGTGATGCTGCGCGGCTACAGCGCCTACAACGGCCTGGCGCTGGTGGCGGACTACAGCACCGGCGGCGGTGGCGGCGAACCCTGTACCGGCTGCACCAAGTTCAGCGGTTCGCTGTCGGGCACGGGCAACTCCGCCGTGCAGCCCAACGGCACCTACTACCAGTCCGGCGCAGGCGCGCAGAGGGGTTGGCTGCAGGGTCCGGCCGGGGCCGACTTCGACCTGGAGCTGTACCGCTGGAACGGCTTCGGCTGGAGCAAGGTCGCCGAGTCGACCACGCCCTCCAGCGAGGAGTCGGTCAACTACAACGGCGCGGCCGGCTACTACTACTGGCGCGTGCTGTCGTACTCCGGCAGCGGCAGCTACAACCTCTGGCTCGACACGCCGTAACGGTCGAGCCGCTTCCTGCAGTCGATGCGGGCCCCGGCAGCCGCCGGGGCCCATTTCCAGATCATCGCAGATGCACTGCACCCGACCTCGGTCCGAAGGCTTTTCCCGAATCCCGCGCATGCCCGAAGGAGCGGAACCCAACGTGCGCGGAGTCCAAGTCGTCCCCGGATCGACCGGTCATGGCGATCACGAGGAGACTGCAGGCAGTGAGATCCACCGACATACGCAGGGGACCCAGTCACTCGAGGCATCCATTGCTCGATTGAACGTGTCCGCAGCCACTATTGACCGGCCATCGTCAACACGGGGATACCGTGGTAGTCCAAGGGAACTGTGCTGCGTACATGCGATCCATCACACCGCAGTGATCCACAAACTGCGGATCCAAATACAACCAGTGAGGGTAGTATCGTGAATCGTAGACAAACCATTCTTGCCGCCAGCGTCGGCGCCGTGCTGATGCTCGGAGCCGGGCACGCGACCGCCGCCGATGCGGAGCTCCGCTTCGCCAAGGCGCCGATCGAAGGCCGCTACATCGTCGTGCTCAAGGACGATGCCGCCAGCATGGGCTTCGAGGCCCAGACGGCGAACCGGCCCAGCGTCGCCGCCGTCGCGCAGTCCTTTGCCCGCAACAAGGGCAATCGTGGCGGTCGCGGCAACGTCGTGCGCACCTACCAGAGCGCCCTGCGCGGCTTCGTGGTGGAGGCCGACGACCAGGCGCTGGCGCAGATCCTCGCCGACGACCGCGTCGCCTACGTCGAGGAAGATGGCTACATGCACATCTCGGCGACGCAGAACAACGCGACCTGGGGCATCGATCGCGTCGACCAGCGCAACCTGCCGCTGAGCGGCACGTACAGCTACGACACCACGGCGAGCAACGTGCACGCCTACATCATCGACACCGGCATCCGTGCCAGCCACAACGACTTCGGCGGCCGCGTCAGCGGCGGCTACTCGGCGATCAACGACGGCAACGGCACCAACGACTGCAACGGCCATGGCACCCACGTCGCCGGCACCGTCGGCAGCGCCACCTATGGCCTGGCCAAGGCGGTGAAGCTGCATCCGGTCCGAGTACTGGGCTGCGACGGTTCGGGCAGCAACTCCGGCGTGATCGCCGGCATGGACTGGGTCGCCCAGAACCACGTCAAGCCGGCCGTGGCCAACATGAGCCTGGGCGGCGGCGCGTCGTCGACCACCGACCAGGCGGTCGCCCGCATGGTGAATGCGGGTGTCACCGTGGTCGTAGCCGCGGGCAACGACAATGGCAACGCCTGCAACTACTCGCCGGCCCGCGCCGCCAGCGCGATCACCGTCGGTTCGACCACGTCCTCGGACGCGCGTTCCTCGTTCTCGAACTACGGCACCTGCCTGGACATCTATGCCCCGGGCTCGTCGATCACCTCGACCTGGAACACCAGCAACACGGCGACCAACTCCATCAGTGGCACCTCGATGGCTTCGCCGCACGTCGCCGGCGTCGCCGCGTTGTATCTGGCCGGCAACCCGAACGCCTCGCCGAGCCAGGTCACCAGCGCGATCGTCAACAACGCGACCCCGAACAAGGTCAGCGATGCCAAGACCGGCTCGCCGAACCTGCTGCTGTACAGCGTCTTCGGCGGCGGCAACCCTGACCCGGATCCCGATCCGGATCCGACGCCCGGCACGCTGCAGAAGGGCGTGCCGGTCAGCGTCAACGGCGCGCAGGGCTCGGAGACCCGCTACACCCTGACGGTCCCGGCCGGTGCCAGCAACCTGAGCTTCACCACCAGCGGCGGCAGCGGCGACGCCGACCTGTACGTCCGCTTCGGCTCGGCGCCGACCACCAGCACCTACGACTGCCGTCCGTACAAGAGCGGCAATGCCGAGAGCTGCACCTTCGCCAGCCCGCAGGCCGGCACCTGGCACGTGATGCTGCGCGGCTACAGCGCCTACAACGGCCTGTCCCTGGTCGCCGATTACAGCACCGGTGGCGGCGGTGGCGAGCCCTGCACGGGCTGCGACAAGTACAGTGGTTCGCTGTCGGGCACGGGCAACTCCGCCGTGCAGCCCAACGGCACCTACTACCAGTCCGGCGCGGGTGCGCAGAAGGGCTGGCTGCAGGGTCCGGCCGGCACCGACTTCGACCTCGAGCTGTACCGCTGGAACGGCTCGGGCTGGAGCAAGGTCGCCGAGTCGACCACGCCCACCAGCGAGGAGTCGGTCAACTACAACGGTTCGGCCGGTTACTACTACTGGCGCGTGCTGTCGTACTCCGGCAGCGGCAGCTACAACCTGTGGATCGACACGCCTTGATAGGCGCATGATCCAGGCTGCATGAGCCACGGGCCCCGGTGCGAACCGGGGCCCGTTTCGTTTGGGGGCAGTTGAAGGGGGATCGGGGATGGGTGATTCGATCCTGGGCTCGTTGCGGATAGCGGGTCACGAGTCACCCTTCAGCAGCCAGATTCCGGGGCCCAAGGCTGGATTCCAGCGTTCGCTGGAATGACGGCATGGGGGGATTGGCCGC
>NZ_JACHTF010000008.1 GCF_014145325.1 Marilutibacter spongiae | reverse complement strand
CCCCGGCGGCAACCGTGGCGGCGGGCGGGGCCCGGGTGGTGGCGCGGGGCGCGGCCCGGGCGGCAACCGCGGTGGCGGTCGCGGCGGCCAGCGCGGCGGCTGACCGCACGCGCGGCATGCTTCACCGAGAAGGGCGCCCCGGGGCGCCCTTCTCCGTTCCGGGCCCGCATCGACGGGAGCCGGCGCATGCGAAGCAAACGGGTTTCGGCCGCGCCATGGGCGCAGTGCAATAGTGTCCCATCGGGCGAGCGGCTAAGCTGCGCCCCGATGAGCCGTACCGGACGCCCGTTCGCGACCCTTTCGCCTGGCCTGCGCCTGCTGGTGCTGGGCCTGTTCGCGCTGTCGCTGTTGCTGCGCCCGGTCCTGACCACGTTCGGCGAGGTCCACGAACTGGCCCACGCCGGCGCCGCCTCGCACGAGACGCATGTCGGTGCCGCCAACGACGTCGGCGATGCGCGCCAGGCCGGCGAAGACCCCACCCTGCACACCCTGCTGCACTTGGCCCATTGCTGCGGCCAGTCCACGCCGGTGCCGGCGCCACTCGTGGCCGCCCTCCCCCACCCCCGCTCGGCATCATCCCCGCGGGCGGTGGACTACGACGCCCCGGCGACGACGCCGGCCGAAACGCCCTTCCGTCCTCCGATAAGGGCCTGACCTCGCCCTGGCCTTCCGCCAGCCCGACGTCCCGCCCAACCATCGGAGTTCCCCATGACATTGCGACTCGCGGCTTTCGCCGCGGGCCTCGCCTGTGCGCTCGCGGCCCTGCCCGCGTGCGCCGGCGCGCCCCTTGGCCTGGACGACGCCTTCGCGCGCGTCCTCCGGGCCCACCCCGACCTGCGCGAGGTCGACGCACGACGCCCCCTGCTGGCGCACGAGCGCGACCAGGCCGCGCAGCGCCCGTCCCTGCGTCTGGATGCATCGCTCGAGAACGCCTTCGGCAGCGGCGGCCTGCGCGCGCTCGATGGCGCCGAGCTGACCCTGGGCCTGTCCTCGGTGCTCGAGCGCGGCGCCAAGGCCGACGCACGCGCGGCCGTCGTGCAGCGTCGCATGGACGGCCTCGACAACGAACGCGCCGGCCGTCGCCTCGACCTCCTGGCCGAGACCGCGCGCCGGTATCTCGACGCCGTCGCCACGTCCGCCCAACGCCGGGTCGCGCTGGAGGACATCCGCCAACGCGAACAGGCCGTGTCGCTCGCACGGCGGCGGCGGCAGGCGGGCGCCTCGCCCGCCTCTCTGGTGCTGACCGCACGCGCCGCACGCGCCGAGGCCGAGCTCGGACTCGAGCGTGCCTCGCAACAGCACGCGATCGCCCTCGCGCGACTGGCCGCGCTGTGGGGCGGACGCGATCCCTCGTTCGAGCTCGCGGACCGCGTGCCGCCGGACCTGCCGGAAATCGCGCCACTCGCGCGCCTGGAGGCCCTGCTGCGCGACACCCCGGACCTGGCGCGATTCGCCGACCAGCGCCGTGTCGCCGAGGCCCGCCTGCAGCTGGCGCGCAGCGAATCGCGCGCCGACATCGACTGGAGCCTCGGCGTGCGGCGGCTGCAGGCCGACGACGATGTCGGCCTGGTCGCCGGGATCTCGATCCCGCTCGGCAGCCGCAGCCGGGCCGCACCGGGCATCCGGATGGCCAAGGCCGAACTGCAACGGCTTTCGGTGGAGCGCGAGTCGGCATCGCTGTCGCTGTACGCCACGCTGGCGGAAGCCCATGGCCGCTACCGCCTCGCGCGCCTTGAAGCCTTGCGTTTCGAGGACGACATCATCCCCGCGCTGGAACGCGCCGAAGGCGATGCCCGCGTCGCCTTCGAGCGCGGCGCCGCCGGCCCGCTGGAATGGACCCAGCTCCAGGACCGCCTCGTCGACGCGCGCAGGCGCCAGCTCGCCGCGACCGTGGATGGGCAGCGCGCCCTCATCGAACTCCAGCGCCTGACCGCCCAGCCCCTGCTGGCGACCGCGGCCCCGAACCCAGGATCCACGCCATGAACCCCGTGCATGCACTGCGCGCCATCGCGCGCGCCCTGCCGCTCGCGCTCGCGATGCTGCTCCTCGTCGCCTGCAACGACGCGCCGCCGTCCGACGCCAACGCGGACCGCCAGGACCACGACGATGGCCATGGCGACGCTGCGCACGCGGACGCGCCCGCCACCCGTATCGAACCGGCGATCGCGGAGGCCTCGGGCATCCGGGTGGACGTCGTGGCCGCCGGCACCATCGCCGACAGCCACGAAGTGCAAGGGCTGCTCACCCCCATCGAAGGCCGCGTGGCCCGCGTGGGCGCGCGCTTTCCCGGACCGCTGCTGCGGCTCGACGCGAACCTCGGCGACCGGGTCGAGCGCGGCCAGGTGCTGGCGATCGTCGAAAGCAACCTCAGCCTGGGGCCGTATCCGGTGCGCTCGCCCCTGGGCGGGGTGGTGACCGCGCGCAATGCCTCCGTCGGCGACATCGCCGACGCGGATGCCGTCCTGATCGAGGTCAGCGACCTCTCGCGCCTGTGGGTCGACCTGCACGTATTCGGACGCGATGCGCGGCACCTGCGCGCCGGCGCACCGGTGCGGGTAAGCCGGCTCGACGACGAGGCCACGCAGGACACCGTGCTGGACCGCATCCTCCCCGGCACGGCCACCGCGAGCCAGAGCACGATCGCCCGCGCGGTGCTCGACAATGCCGATGGCCAATGGCGCCCGGGTACCGCGGTGCGCGCACGCGTCACCGTCAGCCAGGCACCGGCCGAACGCGTGGTGCCGGCGACCGCCCTTCAGTCACTGGACGGGCGCGAAGTCGTCTTCGTCGTCGAGGGCGACCGCTACGAGGCCCGCGCGGTGGAGGTCGGGCAACGCGACGGCGAACGCGTCGAGATCCTGTCGGGGGTGGCGACGGGCGAAACGGTCGTCGTCGAGCAGAGCTACCTGGTGAAGGCCGACATCGAAAAGTCGGGGGCCTCGCATGAGCACTGACGCGCCGGTCCTGGAGGCCATCATCCGCTTTGCCATCCGCCGCCGCGGCCTGGTGCTGGCCGCGACCCTGGCCCTGGTGGCGTTGGGCGCATGGAGCCTGGCGCGCCTGCCGATCGACGCCACCCCCGACATCACCAACGTGCAGGTGCAGGTCAACACCGAAGCCCCCGGCTATTCGCCGCTGGAGGTCGAACAGCGCGTGACGTTTCCGGTCGAGACCATGCTGGCCGGCCTGCCCGGGCTCGACTACACGCGCTCGCTGTCGCGCTATGGCCTCTCGCAGGTCACGGTGGTCTTCGAGGACGGCACCGACCTCTACTTCGCCCGCCAACAGGTCAACGAACGGCTGCAGCAGCTGGGCAGCCAGCTGCCGCCGGGGCTGGACCCGGCCATGGGCCCGATGGCGACCGGCCTGGGCGAGATCTTCATGTACACCGTCGACGCCGAACCGGGGGCGCGCAAGTCCGATGGCACGGCCTGGACCGCCACCGACCTGCGCACCCTGCAGGACTGGGTGATCCGGCCGCAGTTGCGCAACCTGCCAGGCGTCACCGAGGTCGACACCATCGGCGGGCACGAACGCCAGGTGCATGTCACCCCCGACCCGGCGCGCCTGGTCGCCTTCGACCTGGGCCTGGACGACGTGCGGCGCGCGATCGGCCTGAACAACCGCAACGTCGGCGCCGGCTACATCGAGCGTAATGGCCAGCAGTTCCTGGTCCGCGTCCCCGGCCAGGTCGGTGCGGGCGACCGTCCGGCGCTGGAGGAGATCGGCGCGATCGTGCTGGACCGGCGCGACGGCGTCCCCATCCGCATCCGCGACGTCGCCGAGGTCGGCGAAGGCATGCCGCTGCGCAGCGGCGCAGCCAGCCAGGACGGCCATGAAGTCGTACTGGGCACCGTGGTCATGCGCGTGGGCGCCAACAGCCGCGAGGTCGCCCGCGATGCCGCCGCCGGCCTGGAGAAGGCCGCCGCCAGCCTGCCCGACGGCGTCACCGCGACCGCGGTGTACGACCGCACCGCGCTGGTCGAGCGTACCGTCGCCACGGTCACGCGCAACCTCGCTGAGGGCGCCCTGCTCGTGGTGCTGGTGCTGTTCCTCCTGCTGGGCAACGTCCGCGCGGCGCTGATCACCGCCGCGGTGATCCCGCTGGCGATGCTGTTCACCGTCACCGGCATGGTCCGCGGCGGCGTCTCGGGGAACCTGATGAGCCTGGGCGCGCTGGACTTCGGCCTGATCGTCGATGGCGCGGTGATCATCATCGAGAACTGCCTGCGCCGCTTCGACGAAGCACGACGCCTGTCCGGCCGGGCGCTTGGGGCGGACGAGCGGCGGGAACTGACCGCCAGCGCGACCGCGGAAGTCGTCCGACCCAGCCTGTTCGGCCTGACGATCATCACCCTGGTCTACCTGCCGATCTTCGCGCTGACCGGCATCGAGGGAAAGATGTTCCACCCGATGGCGATCACCGTCGTGCTGGCGCTCGGGGGCGCGATGCTGCTGTCGATGACCTTCGTGCCGGCCAGTATCGCCCTGTTCCTCGGCCGCGAGGCGCCGCGGCGATCGCTCGGCGGCGTGGACCGTACCGGCGCAAGCGACGACGAGCCGCACGACAACCGCGCGATGCGGCTCGCCCGGCGCGCCTACCGTCCTGCCCTGGGCTGGGCGATGCGCCACCGGACCGCGGTCCTGGCCGGCTCGCTGGGCCTGGTCGTGCTGTCGGGCCTGCTTGCGACCCGGCTCGGCAGCGAGTTCATCCCGCAGCTCGACGAGGGCGACATCGCCCTGCACGCCATGCGCATCCCCGGTACCGGACTGGAGCAATCCGTGCGCATGCAGCAGTCGCTCGAGGCCTGGCTCGGGACGGTTCCCGAAGTCGAACGGGTCTTCAGCAAGATCGGCACCGCCGAGGTCGCGGCCGACCCCATGCCGCCTTCCGTCGCCGACACCTTCCTGATGCTCAGGCCCCGCGACCAATGGCCCGACCCGCGCAAGCCGCGCGCCACGCTGGTGGCCGAGCTCGAAGCGGGGGTGGCGCGCCTGCCCGGCAACAACTACGAGTTCACCCAGCCCATCCAGATGCGCATGAACGAGCTGATCTCGGGGGTCCGCGCCGAGCTGGCGATCAAGGTGTTCGGCGACGATCTCGACACCCTGCTGGCGCTGGGCGATGCGATCGCCGACACCGCGCGCCGAGTGCCGGGCGCGGCGGACGTGCGGCTGGAACAGGCCAGCGGCCTGCCGATGCTCACTGTCACCCCGGACCGCGTCGCGCTCGCGCGCTACGGCCTCAACCCAGGCGTGGTCCAGGACGCCGTGGCCACCGCGGTGGGCGGCGAGGTCGCCAGCCAGTTGTTCGAAGGCGACCGGCGCTTCGATATCGTCGTGCGCCTGCCCGAAGCGCTGCGCCGCGACCCGCATGCCCTCGCAGACCTGCCGATCCCGCTGCCAGAGGCGTTCAGCGAGGACGAGGCCGGCGCCGGCGCGAACTGGCCGTCGGGCCTGCCCGGCACGGTGCCGCTGCGCGAAGTCGCGCGCATCGAGACCGTCAGCGGCCCCAGCCAGGTGAACCGCGAGAACGGCAAGCGCCGCGTGGTGGTCACCGCCAACGTGCGCGGTCGCGACCTCGGCGGCTTCGTCGAGGACGTGCGCCGACGCGTCGGCGAGAGCGTCGAACTGCCGGCCGGCTACTGGGTCGACTACGGCGGCACCTTCGAGCAACTGATCTCGGCCGCTCGACGCCTGGCCTGGGTGGTGCCGCTGACGCTGGCGTTGATCTTCGCCCTGCTGTTCATGGCGTTCAATTCGCTGCGCGACGCCGCCATCGTCTTTAGCGGCGTGCCGCTGGCCCTGACCGGCGGCGTCGTGGCGCTGGCCGTGCGCGGGATCCCGATGTCGATCTCGGCGGGCGTGGGCTTCATCGCGCTGTCCGGCATCGCGGTGCTCAATGGCCTGGTGATGATCGCCTTCATCCGGCGCCTGCGCGAGCAGGGCCTGCCCCTGGCCGATGCGATCCGGGACGGCGCGCTCGGCCGGCTGCGCCCGGTGCTGATGACGGCCCTGGTGGCCTCGCTGGGCTTCGTGCCGATGATGCTCAACGTCGGCACCGGCGCCGAGGTGCAGCGCCCGCTGGCGACGGTCGTCGTCGGCGGCATCGTGTCCTCGACGCTGCTGACGCTGCTGGTGCTGCCGGCCTTGTATGGCTGGCTCCACGCCAGGACCCGCGTCGCGGCGCAGGCCAGCGCCGGCTGACGGGCCGGGAGCACGACCGGGGCGCCCGCGCGCGCCCCGGTCCCGGCGCCGCGCTCAGGCCAGTCCGGCCAGCCAGAGACCGACCAGGCGCGCCTGCGCATCGGGAGCCAGGCCTTCGCGCTGCAGCGAGGCCCAGGTGGGGAAGCGCAGCGCATGTTCCATGCATCGCCCGCGATCACCTCAAGGCGCTCCCCCAAGGCTGCCACCGGGCCCTGCATCGCCGCCACCGCGTCGATAGCGCGATGCGCGACAATCCCCGACTCTCCCGCAGGAAACGGATGGCAGGCATGGACGAACTCGAACTCATCGCCGATGCGGACCGCCGCGCGGCGCGCTACACCGCGGGCATCGGCACGCACCGGGTGTTCCCGGACGCCAACGCGATCGCGGCCCTGGCGGGCTTCGATGAAGCCTTGCCGGCCACGGGCCTGCCCGCCTCGGACACGCTTGAACGCCTGGACGCGCTGGGCACGCCCGCGACCGTGGCCTCCAACGGGCCCGACTACTACGGCTTCGTGATCGGTGCGTCGCTGCCGGTGGCCGCCGCGGCCGACCGCCTGGCCCTGGCCTGGGACCAGTGTGCGTCCTCGTCGCTCAATTCGCCGGTCGCCGACGCCATCGAGCGCGTCGCCGGTCGCTGGGTGCTCGACATCCTGGACCTGCCGCGCGGCAGCGCTGTGAGCTTCGGCACCTCCGCGACGGCGTGCGGCATCAGCTGCATCGCCGCGGCGCGGCGCGAACTGCTGCGCAGGCAGGGCTGGGATTTCGACGCCCGCGGCCTCGCGGGCAGTCCACCGATCCGGGCGGTGGTGTCCGATACCGTCCATGTCACCGTGCTCAAGGCCCTGCGCGTGCTGGGTTTTGGCCTCGACCGGGTCGAACGCGCGCCGGTCGACGCCCACGGCCGCATCGATCCGGCGCGGCTGCCGCCCCTGGACGCATCCACCCTGCTCTGCCTGCAGGCGGGCGAGGTCAACACCGGCGAGTTCGACCCCTTCCCCGACCTGATCGCCCGCGCCCGCGCGGCGGGCGCCTGGGTCCATGTCGACGGCGCCTTTGGTCTGTGGGCCCGCGCCAACCCGCGCACGCGGCCGCTGACCGAGGGCGTGGACGGCGCCGACAGCTGGACCACCGACGCGCACAAATGGCTCAACACGCCCTATGACGGCGCGATGGCCATCTGCCGCGAACCCGGGGTCCTGGCGGCCGCGATGAACGCCGACGCGGCCTATTCGACGGCCTCGGCCGACAGCCAGAAGAACCTCGGCCTGGAGTTCTCGCGCCGCGCCCGCGGCATCCCGGTCTGGGCGGCCTTGCGGACGCTCGGGCGCGAGGGCGTCGCCGCCCTGGTCGAGCACCATTGCCAGCTGGCTTCCCGGCTCGCCGAAGGCCTGCGTGCACATGGCATCGAGGTCCTGAACCGCGTCGTGCTCAACCAGGTCCTCGCCCGCCTCGACGACGACGAGGCCACGCGGGCGCTCCAGGCCCGCGCGGTCGACAGCGGGCGCATCTGGTTCGGACCGGGCCTGTGGCAGGGGCGCGCGGCATTCCGCATGAGCGTGTCTTCTTGGCGCACCCGGGCCGAACACGTGGATCGCGCGATCGCCCTGATTGGCGAACTGGCGACGCAGGCGCCGGCACGAGGCTGACCCGTTCCGCCCACGCGCTGCGTTATCCCGGTTCTGGAGCCTCGCGCGGAACACGGACGGATGACGACCCTGGCACTGGCCATTGCCCTCCCCTTGCTGCTGGTGCTCGCGATGGTCCTCGTCGCCGCGCGCCGTGGCATGCAGTTGCGCCTGCTGGTCGAAGATGGCGTGGAGACCGAGGGCCGCGTGGTGGAGCGCATCAAGCACACCGGCAGCACCTACCAGGCGCAGAAGCGCCTGCGCTACGAATACCGCGACGGCCATGGCGAGCGGCATGAACACGTGTCGCTGGTGCCCGACGGCGTCTGGAACCAGCACCCACGCGGCACCTCGATCGCGATCGTCTACGCCCGTCGCAAGACCCACGTGAGCGCACCGCTCCATCTCGTCCGCCAGGCCCGCGAGGCAGTCGATCGCGAGGACTGAGGCGGTGCCGGCGCGAGACTTCGCACCGGCTTCACCGTGGCGCCATCCCCGGTTTGCACCGCCCCGACAGACTGCCTGCCATTCCCGCAGGAGTCCCGACCATGCCCCATGCCCCCCGGAGCGACCACGACCTGGTCGTCGTCGGCGCGAGTTTCGCCGGTGCCGCCTGCGCGCTGGCGGCCGCCCAGTCCGGCCTGCGCGTGCGCGTGCTGGAACGCAAGCGCGATCCGGGCGAGAAGCTGCACACCACCGGGATCATCGTGAAGGAGGCCGCCGAGCAGACCCTGCTCAACCAGTTGCCGTCGCACCTGGTGCGCCGCGTCGAACAGGTCCGCCTCTACGCGCCCAGCCTCAAGCAGGTCGCGCTGGCCGCGCCCGGTTACTACTTCCTGACCACCGACACGCCCGAAATCAAGCGATGGCTGGCGGCGCAACTGGTGGCGCACGGCGTCGAGCTCGACCTGGGCACGGCCTTCACCGGCGCCGAGCGCCGCGCGGATGGCTGGTCGGTGGACGGCATCGGCAGCACGCGTTATCTGGTCGGCGCCGACGGTGCGCGCTCACGCGTGGCGCGGGCGACCGGGCTGGGACAGGTGCAGCAGTTCCTCTACGGCGTCGAGTACGAGTTCCCCGGCGCCCGCCTGGCCTCGCCCGACGCCCTGCACTGTTTCATCAGCAAGCGCTACGCACCGGGTTACATCGGCTGGATCGCGCAGTCGCCGACCGGTATCCAGGCCGGCCTCGCCCTGCGCCACGATCCCGACCGTGCGCGGGTGCCGGACATCGACGGCTTCCTGATGCGGGTGGGCGACGTCGGCGGGCTGCCGCGCCATCTCAAGCCGGGCACCACCCGCGCCGGGCTGATCCCGTGCAGCGGTCCGGTCTGGCCACTGGCCGCGGACGGCGTGATGCTCACCGGCGACGCGGCCGGGATCGTATCGCCGGTGACCGCCGGCGGGATCCACTCGGCCTGGGAGCACGGCTGGACGATCGGCCGCGCAGTCGCGGCGCGTGTCCGCGATGGCGGCCCGCCACCCGAGTGCGCCGCGGTCGAGGCCGCGCCACGCTTCCGCGCCAAGCGCGCCCTGCGCTGGGCCTACGACCGGCTGCAGTTCGACTGGCCCTTCGACCTGCTCATGCACACCCCGCCGCTGCGCTGGGCGGCCGAACAGGTCTACTTCCACAAGCGCGGCCACCGGCCATGAGCCCGAGCGAAGACGAAGACACGTGCGTGGCTACGGTCGAGGACGCGCGTCCACGCGACCTGCCCGGATGCGGGTTCCTGCTTGTCCTTGTCCTGTTGTTCCACGCTTCGATGAGCTTCAACCTCGCGCTGGCGTCCGGCTTCGTGCTGGGCGTCTTCTACGCCTTCCTGCCCCCGGTGGCAGCCAAGGTCGTCGCCACCCTTGCCCTGTCGACCTGCCCTGTCTTCGCCGGCACCAGCCTCCTGGTCTGGCTCGCGCTGCTGCTGGCCATGTTGCGTGCGCGCAAGGTCCTTCGGCGCGCGACGAGGGACCGCTGGCCAACGGGCGCGATCGCCCTGTGCCTGCCGATCCTGCTGACCTGGTCGTTGCTTGCCAGTGGCGAGGCGGTCCGCACGATCGCCATGCATCGCGCCCTGCACGAGGCCCGACCGGATTGCCATGCCACCCGAACGCTGTGGTCGTCCCTGCACGAATGGAGCGACGGTTTCGGCCACCGGCAGGCCCATGCCTGGTTCGTCAAGCATGGGGTTCGCTTCCTCTGGAGCTACCGCAAGATGGCCTTCGTCCCCGATACGAGGCCTTGGCTGAACGGTGGCCGCTGCCGACAATCGGGCGGCACCCGCCTGCCTGCGGCATCGGGTGCGCGTCGCTCGGTGGACCCGGCCCCTCCTCCAGCGGCCTGACCGCCCGCGGACTCAGCGCAGCTCGAATGCGTCGCCGTCCAGCATGGCCGGGAAGCGTTCGCGGTGGGCCTGCAGTTCGGCCGCCTGCAGGGTGGTCGTCACCACCACTTCCTCGTCCGTGCATTCGCTGACCGGATGGCCGAGGAAGTCGATCACCGCGCTGTCGCCGGAATAGGCGATGCCGTTGCCGTCGGTGCCGACGCGGTTGAGGCCGGCCACGTAGCTCAGGTTCTCGATCGCACGCGCGCGCAGCAGGGTCTTCCACGGGTACGCGCGCGCCGCCGGCCAGTTGGCCACGAACAGCAGCAGGTCGTAGTCGAGCTGCCCCGGGCGCTCGACGTCGTAGCGGTTGCGGGAGAAAACCGGGAAGCGCAGGTCATAACAGACCTGCGGGCAGATGCGCCAGCCCTTCCACTCGACCGTCAGCCGCTCGCGGCCGGCGGCGTAGCGCTCGTGCTCGCGCGCATAGCGGAACAGGTGGCGCTTGTCGTAGTGCCGCAGGCCGCCGTCCGGGGTCACGAACAGCATCCGGTTGTAGACGCCGTCACCCACGCGCAACTGCACGCTGCCGGTGATCGCCGCGCCGATCTTCGCCGCCTGCTCGCGCAGCCAGGCCACGGTCGGGCCGTCCATGTCTTCGGCGCGGTCGATGGCGTCGTTGGAAAAGCCGCTGGTGAAGGTCTCCGGCAGCAGCACCAGGTCGGTCAGGTCGCGCAGGGAGCCGACCAGCTCGCCGTAATACTCGCGGTTGGCGGCCGGATCGTGCCAGCGGGTGTCGCCCTGCACCAGCGAAATGCGGAGGTTGTCCATGATCGGTCCTCAGAGCGTCCCCAGGCGCGAGATGGCTTCGTCCAGGGTGGCTTCGTTCTTGGCGAAGCACAGGCGCGCGAGGCGCTGCCCGGCCGGCGGCGATTCGTAGAACGGCGACAGCGGGATCGCCGCCACGCCCTTCTCGGTGGTCAGCCAACGGCAGAAGGCGGTATCGTCCAGGTCGCTCACCGCCGAGTAGTCCACCAGCTGGAAGTAGCCGCCCGGCACCGGCAGCGGCTTCAGTCGCGTGCCTTCGAGCTGGGCACGGAAGCGGTCGCGCTTGGCCTCGTAGAACGCGCCCAGCTGCTCGTAGTGCGCGGGGTCCTCGCGGATCATCTCCGCGAACGCGGCCTGCGCCGGGGTGAAGGTGCAGAAGGTGTTGTACTGGTGGACCTTGCGGAACTCGGCCGTCAACGCCGGCGGCGCCACGCAGTAGCCGACCTTCCAGCCGGTGCAGTGGTAGGTCTTGCCGAAACTGGAGACGACGAAGGCACGCTCGCGCAGTTCGGCATGGCGCAGGATCGATTCGTGCCGAGCACCGTCGAACACGATGTGCTCGTAGACCTCGTCCGACAGCAGCACGATGTCGGTGCCGCGCAGCAGCGCGGCCAGGCGGTCGATGTCCCCGGTGCCGAGCATGGCGCCGGACGGGTTGTGCGGCGTGTTGACCATCAGCATGCGCGTCTTCGGCGTGATCGCCGCGCTGACCACGCCCCAGTGCGGGGCGAACGTGCGCGGGTCCAGCGGCACGTGCACGGCGACGCCGCCGGCCAGGTCGATCGCCGGCTCGTAGCAGTCGTAGCAGGGGTCGAGCACGATCACCTCGTCGCCCGGGCGGACCACGGCGTGGATCGCGTCGAAGATCGCCTCGCTGGCGCCCGAGGTCACGGTCACCTCGCGGTCCGCATCCGGCCGGTGGCCGTAGCAGCGCTCGGTCTTCGCCGCGATGGCCTCGCGCAGCGCCGGCAGGCCGTGGGCCGGGGCGTACTGGTTGAGCCCGGCGCGCATGGCGCGGTCCAGGGCCTCCACCAGGCGACCCGGCACCTCGAAGTCGGGGAAGCCCTGGCCCAGGTTGACGGCACCGTGCTCGGCGGCCAGCTGGGACATGACGGTGAAGATGGTCGTACCGACCTTGGGCAACTTGGTTTCGGGCTTCATCGGATCCATTCGCGCGGGGGCGTGTGCTGCATCGGCCTGCAAGTGTACGAAAACCCATGCTCCGGTTGCCGGGAGACACGCCGGCGGGCGTCGCGGTCCCATTGCACAACCCCGCCCGGGCGAGGACACTCGAAACCATGCAGCGCCTCCACCTGGTCGACGCAAGCGAGCTGGCCTCCGCCTATGCGGCCGCGGAGTACGCGGTCGTGCTCGACGGCGACGTGCTCGCCCTGCACGTGGGCGAGCCGGCCGTCGACGTCGAGGCTTACTGCGCGGCCCGCCGCTATGCCTTCATCACCGCATGGAACCCGGCCTCCCAGCCCTTGCCGGAGGCCGCCAACAACGCGGCCGACGCCCGACTCGTCGCCCGCCTGCAGTCCCTGGACCTGGGCTTCCACCCGGCCTGGGCGCACGACCGCGACAAGCAATGGCGCGAGTCCGGCTGGCTGGTCGCCGACATCGACGTCGCGGTCCTGGACACGCTGGCGGTCGAGTTCGGCCAGGCCGGCACCCTGTTCTGGGAACATGGCGAGCCGGTGCGCCTGCGCATGAGCATGGCCCTGGCGGAGGGCGCACAGGCGCCGGCCTTCGTCGACTGGGGCTGCGGCCTGGCCACGGACCCGGATTGAACGGCGCGGTCCCCGGCAGGCGCCTGGACGCCGATTGCTAGAATGCCGCGTCCCGGCCCGCCTGGCCGCCCGTCCGAGCGCGATGACCGCCCCCCCGCCCCACTCCCCGCTGCTTGAAGCCCGGCAGCTGCGCTTCTCGCGCAACGACAACCCGGTGTTCGGACCGCTCGACTTCAGCGTCGACGCCGGCGAGGCGCTGCTCGTCCAGGGCGACAACGGCGCGGGCAAGACCACGCTGCTGCGGGTGCTGGCCGGACTGCTGCGTCCGGAAGGCGGACAGGTGCGCCTGCAGGGCCAGCCGGCCGATCCGCTCTCCCGCGCGCGCTCCACCGCCTACCTGGGCCACCTGCCCGGCGCCAAGGCCGACCTGGGCGTGCGGGAGAACCTGGACTACCTCTGCGGCCTGCATGGCAGGCGCGCCACGCCCTCGCTGGAAGACGCGCTGGACGTGGTCGGCCTGGGCGGCTTCGAGGACGCTTTGGTCCGGCAGCTGTCGGCCGGACAGAAGAAGCGCCTCTCGCTTGCCCGGCTGTGGCTGTCGCCCGCGCCGCTGTGGCTGATGGACGAGCCCTACGCGAACCTGGACCTGGAAGGCATCGAACTGGTCAACCGCATGGTCCGCGTCCACCTCGACGAAGGCGGCGCGTCCCTGGTCACCACGCACGGGGCCTATGCCGCGCCGCCGGTGCGTACCCGCCTGCTGGCGCTGGAGAAGGCCACGTGAGCGCCGCGACTCCCAGCCTGGCCAGCACCGCCCGGGCGCTGGTGCTGCGCGACCTGCGCCTGGTCTGGCGCCGCCGCGGCGATGCCCTGCAACCGGCCCTGTTCGCACTGCTGGTGGTGGTGCTTTTCGCGCTGGCCCTGGGCAACGAGCCCAACACGCTCGCTGCCGTCGCGCCGGCGATCCTGTGGCTGGCGGTGCTGCTGGCAGGCCTGCTGTCGCTGGACAGCCTGTTCCGTGGCGATGCCGAGGACGGCTCGCTGGAGCAATGGATGCTCGCGCCGGTGCCGCTGGCATGGCTGGTCGCGGTCAGGACGTTCATGCACTGGGCCACCACCGCGCTCCCGCTGCTGCTCGCCGCGCCCCTGCTGGGCGAGATGCTGCGCCTGCCGCACGCGCAGTTGCCCGTGCTGATGGCGTCGCTGGCGCTGGGCACGCCCCTGCTCAGCCTGGTGGGAGCGGTTGTGGCGGCGCTCACCGTCGGGATGAGGCGCTCCGGTATACTGGTGGCCTTGCTGGCGCTGCCCCTGTACGTCCCCGTCCTGGTGTTCGGCGCGGGCAGCGTCGCCGCCTCGGCCCAGGGAATGGAGTACGCCGGCGCATTGCTGATGATGGGAGCCGGACTGGTGCTGGCGGCATTGCTGGCGCCGCTCGCCGCGGCCGCGGCGATCCGGATCGCACTCAACTGAGCCCGTCGACGCCGATGCCGACCCCACACGCCGAACGGCCCGCGCCGGCACGGCAGGTTTGAAGAGCGCATGAATCCAATCGTCCTGTGGTTCCACAAACTCGGCTCGCCGCCCTATTTCGACCGGTTCGCGGCGCGTTGGGCCCCCTGGGGCCATGGCCTGGGCCTGCTGTTGATCGCCATCGGCCTGTACGGCGCGCTCTTCCGGGTACCGGCCGACTACCTGCAGGGCGACAGCTTCCGCATCCTCTACATCCACGTGCCCAGCGCCTGGATGAGCATGGCGGTGTTCGCGGCCATGGCGTTCTACGCGGCGATCGCGCTCGTCTGGCGGATCAAGCTGTGCGAGATCCTGGCGATGGCCTGCGCGCCGATCGGCGCCGCCTTCACCCTGATCACCCTCGCCACCGGTTCGATCTGGGGCAAGCCGACCTGGGGGACCTGGTGGGACTGGGACCCGCGCCTGACCACCGAACTGGTGCTGCTGTTCATGTACCTGGGCGTGATGGGCCTGTACCACGCCATCGACGACCGTCGCGCCGCGGCGCGCGCCGCCGGATTGCTGGCGATCGTCGGCGTCGTGCTGCTGCCGGTCATCCGCTATTCGGTGGTGTGGTGGAACTCGTTGCACCAGGGCCAGACGATCCGCCTGTTCGGCGAGTCCAGCATGGACGCCAGCATGATGTGGCCGCTGGCGTGGACGGTCCTGGGCACCAAGTTCTGGTTCCTGGGCTCGCTGCTCGTGCGTGCGCGCGCCGACAACCTGCGCCGCGAAGCCGGCAAGGCCTGGGTGGCGCAGGCCGCCCTGCCCGCCGTGGCGGCCGATCCCCGCACGGAGGCACGGCCATGAGCGCCGCCGGGTACGTGCTCGCCGCCTACGCGGTGTTCGTGGGAGTGCTGGCCTGGGACTTCCTCGCCCCCCGCCTGCAGGTGCGCCGCGTGCTGCGCCGCGAGCGCGCGCGCGCCGCCGCGCCGGCACGGCGCGAACGCCGCGCGACCGACGCGAACGCATTGAAACGATGAGAACCGCCGCATGAACCCGACCCGTCGCCGCCGCCTGCTCTGGGTGGTCGCCCTGATCGCCGCCGCCGGCATCGCCGCCACCCTGGTGGCCATGGCGCTCCAGCGCAACATGGCCTACCTCTACACGCCCCGCGAAGTCATCAGCGGCGAGGCCGGGGAGAAGGTCGCCGCCGGCGAGACCCGCTTCCGCCTCGGCGGCATGGTCGCCAAGGGCTCGTTCCACCGCGCCGAGGGCTCGCTGGAAGCCACCTTCCGGGTCACCGACGGCGACGCCGAGATGCCGGTGAGCTATTCGGGCATCCTGCCGGACCTGTTCCGCGAGAACCAGGCGGTGGTGGCGACCGGACGCATGCACGACGGCCGCTTCGTCGCCGAGGAGATCCTGGCCAAGCACGACGAGAACTACATGCCCCGGGAGGTCGCCGACAAGATGGGCCAGGCCCACCAGAAGCATGCCGTCGACACCGGCCCGGCCAACGCCGAAGGGACCGAATAAGTGCTGCCCGAGCTTGGCCAGGTCGCCCTGGTACTCGCCCTGCTGGTCGCGGTGCTGCAGGCGGCGCTGCCCCTGCTCGGCGCGCAGCGCCGGATCGCCCCGTGGATGGCGGTCGCGCGACCGGCGGCGTACGTGCAACTTGCGCTGGTGGGCATCGCCTACGCCATCCTGACCCACGCCTTCGTGGTCCAGGATTTCTCGGTCGCTTACGTCGCCCAGCACAGCAACAGCCTGCTGCCGATGGTGTACCGCTACACCGCGGTGTGGGGTTCGCACGAGGGCTCGTTGCTGTTGTGGGTGCTGGTGATCGCGATCTGGACCGCGGCGGTGGCGCGCTTCTCCCGGCGCCTGCCCGAGACGGTGATCGCCCGCGTGCTGGGCGTGCTGGGCGTGGTCGCGACCGGCTTCCTGGCGTTCCTCATCTTCACCAGCAATCCGTTCGAGCGCCTGCTGCCGGCTGCGCTGGAAGGGCGCGACCTGAACCCGCTGCTGCAGGACCCCGGGATGATCATCCACCCGCCCATGCTGTACATGGGCTACGTGGGTTTCGCGGTCTCGTTCGCGTTCTCGATCGCGGCGCTGATCGATGGCCGCGTCGACGCGCGCTGGCTGCGATGGACGCGGCCGTGGACCAACATCGCCTGGGCCTTCCTGACCCTGGGCATCGCGCTGGGCAGCTGGTGGGCCTACTACGAGCTGGGCTGGGGCGGCTGGTGGTTCTGGGATCCGGTGGAGAACGCCAGTTTCATGCCCTGGCTGGCGGGCGCGGCGCTGATCCACTCCCAGGCGGTCACCGAGAAGCGCGGCAGCTTCCGCAGCTGGACCCTGTTGCTGGCGATCGCGACGTTCTCGCTCTCCCTGCTCGGTGCGTTCCTGGTGCGTTCGGGCGTGCTGACCAGCGTCCATTCCTTCGCCGCCGACCCGGCCCGCGGCGTCTTCATCCTGGTGTTCCTGGGCGTGGTCATCGGCGGCTCGCTGCTGCTGTACGCCCTGCGCGCACCGTCGACCGGCGACGGCGAACGCCCGCTCGACGGCCGGCCCTTCGCGGCGAGCTCGCGCGAGACCCTGCTGCTGGTCAACAACCTGCTGCTGACCACCGCCTGCGCGATGGTGCTGATCGGCACCCTGTACCCCTTGCTCGCCGACGCCCTGAAACTGGGCAAGATCTCGGTCGGCCCGCCCTACTTCGCGCTGATGTTCATCGTGCTGATGGCCCCGCTCGTGCTGCTCGTGCCGCTGGGCCCGCTGACCCGCTGGCAACGCGAGCAGCCCAGCCGGCCGCTGGCGATGCTGGCGCCCTGGTTCGCGCTGGCCGCCGCGTGCGGCGTGGGCGCGTTCTTCCTGGCGCCGCAGGGCGCGTGGAAGGTCGGCTTCGGCATCGCCGGCGCCGCCTGGGTGGCCCTGGGCACGCTGCGTTTCGCGTGGTCGCGCCTGCGGGCCAGCGGCCGGATGACGCCGGAGATGTGGGGCATGGTGCTTGCCCACCTGGGCATCGCGGTGTTCGTCGTCGGCGCCCTGCTCACCGAAGGCCTGAGCCAGCAGCGCGAGGTCGCCGTCGCGCCGGGCCAGGCGGTCGAGCTGGGCGGCTATCGCTTCCGCCTGGACGGCGTGGAACACCATGAAGGCCCGAACTACCAGGCCGATCGCGGCAGCGTCAGCGTCTTCCATGGCCAGGCCACCGATCCGCTGGCGGTGCTGCACCCGGAGAAACGCGCCTATGCGAGCGGCGGCCAGGTGATGACCGAGTCGGCGATCGACCGCGGCGTCGCCCGCGACCTGTACGTGGCCCTGGGCGAGCCCCTGGGCGGCGGCAGCTGGGCGCTGCGCGTGCACGTGAAACCCTTCGTGCGCTGGGTCTGGGCGGGGGCGCTGCTGATGATGCTCGGTGGCCTGCTGACCGCCTTCGACCGGCGTTTCCGCCTGGCCCCGTCCGCCCGGCAGCAGGAGAATGCCGCATGACCGACACCCCGCGTCCCGCCCGCTCCGCGATGCGCTGGCTGCCCCTGGCGGTCGTCGCCCTGCTGGGCGTCCTGCTCGCCGCCGGCATCTGGCTCAGCAGCCAGCCCAACCGCGAAGCGCTGCCCTCGCCGCTGATCGGCAAGCCCGCGCCCCGCTTCGAGCTGCCGGTGCTTCACGAAGCCGGGCGCCTGATGTCGTCGGAGGCGCTCGAGGGCGCGCCGTACCTGCTCAACGTCTGGGGCAGCTGGTGTCCGGAGTGCCGGGTCGAGCACCCGGTGCTGACCCGCTTCGCCGAGACCAAGCGCGTGCGCGTGATCGGCTACAACTGGAAGGACGAACACGCCGACGCAATGCGCTGGCTCGAGCAGTACGGCAACCCCTACTGGGTGGTGCTGGTCGACTACGACAGCACCGCCGCGCTCGACTGGGGCATCTACGGCGCGCCGGAGACGTTCCTGGTCGATGCAAAGGGCATCGTCCGCTGGAAACACGTCGGGGCGGTGACCGACGCGATCGTCCGCGACGAACTGACGCCGCTGCTCGACCGCATCGAAGCCGAGGGCGACGCGCGATGACCGCGCTCCGCCACGTGGCGCTGGCCCTGCTTCTTTCACTGGCCGGTGTTTCGCTTGTCGCCCTGGCGCCGCGCGTGAATGCCCAGGCCCCGGCCGGCGCGCCGCTGGAGTTCCGCGATGCGGGAGAGGAGCAGCGCTTCCACGCCCTGGTCGTGGAGTTGCGCTGCGTGATGTGCCAGAACCAGTCGCTGGCCGATTCCAATGCGCAGATCGCCGTCGACCTGCGCCGCGAGGTGCTCGCGCTGATGCGCGAAGGCCGCAGCGACGAGGAGATCAAAGACTACCTGGTGGCCCGCTACGGCGAGTTCGTGCTGTACCGGCCGGAGGTGGAGTCGCGCACCTGGCTGCTGTGGTTCGGCCCCTTCGCGGTGCTGCTGCTGGGCGCCGTCGCCGTCGTGGTCGCCGTGCGCCGGCGTGGCGGCGATGCGCCGGTGCCCGTCGACGATACCCAGGAGTGGTGATGAGCACGCCCGCCCTCGTCTTCACCCTGCTCGCCCTGCTCATGGCCGTCGGCGCCCTCGCCTGGGCGTTGCGCCCTCTCTGGCGCAGCAGTCCCGCCGCCGGTACCGGCGCGGTCCTGGCCCTCGTCGTGCTGGCCGGGGTCCTTTACGGCACGGTGGGCATGCCGCCGGCCCTGGACCCCGCCAACCGCGTGTCGGCGATGCCCGAAACGCTGGACCAGGCCATCGCGCAACTGGAAGGCAAGCTCGCCGAAGATCCGGACCAGCCCGAGGGCTGGCGCCTGCTCGGCAATGCCTACCAGTCGCAGGGTGCGCTAGCCAAGGCCGCGCACGCCTTCGGGAATGCGCTGAAGTACGCGCCCGACGATCCCGACCTGCTCACCGAACTCGCCGAGTCGCGCGCCATGAACGACCCGCAGCGTCGCTTCGATGCCGAGGCCGTGGCGATGCTCGAGCACGCCGTCGAGGTGCAGCCGATGCACCAGCGCGCGCGCTGGTTCCTGGGCATCGCGCGTCGCCAGGCCGGCGATGCCGCGGCCGCGGCCGAGGTCTGGGAGCCCCTGCTCGCGATCGTCGATGCCAGTACCGCGCGACCGCTGCGGGAACAGATCGCCCTGGCCCGGAGCGAAGCCGGCCTGCCGCCCCTGCCCGAGCCTGCGGAGACGCCCGCGTCGGCGGGCGTGACGATCGCGGTCTCGCTTGACCCGCAGCTTGGCATGCGGCTGCCCGCGAACGCGACCCTGTTCGTGCTTGCGCGGCAACCCGGTGGGCCGCCCATGCCTGTCGCGGCGAAGAAGCTGCCTGTCACCGGCTTCCCCCTGACGGTAAACCTGACCGACGCCGACAGCCCGATGCCGACAATGAAGCTCTCGCAGCTGGACACCGTCGAGCTGGTGGCGCGGATCTCCGCCAGCGGCGATGCCCGTGCCGCGCCCGGCGATTTCACCTCAGCGCCCGTCCAGGTCGATACCGGCGACGGCGCCAAGGCCGCCCTGCTGATCGACCAGGTCGTCGAATAGGTCGCAGCACCACGGCTGGAACCACAGCGTTCCAGCCGTGGCGATAATCATCGCTTGCAATCAAATAGCGCGCTATGTAAATGGGCGCCATGTCGAACCGTCGCGCCAAGGTCCACGCCGAACCGTCCGCTGCCAGTCCGCTGGCCCTGGACAGGCAGCTGTGCTTCGCCCTGCATTCGACTTCGCTTGCGATGACCAAGGTCTACCGCAAGCTGCTGGCGCCGCTGGGACTCACCTACCCGCAGTACTTGGCGATGCTGGTGCTGTGGGAGCGCGACGGCTTGACGGTCTCTCAGCTCGGGGAGCGCCTGTTCCTCGATTCGGCCACGCTCACCCCGCTGCTCAAGCGGATGGAAGCGGCCGGCCTGCTCTCGCGCACCCGCTCGGCCGATGACGAGCGGCAGGTCGTGATCACCCTCAGCCCGGCCGGCCGGGCGCTGAAGGCCCCGGCCATGGCGGTGCCCCGCCAGCTGATGTGCGCCACGCCGATGGCGCCGGCGGAACTGGCATCGCTCAAGACCCATCTCGAACGCTTGCGCGGCGACCTGCAGGCAAGCACCCCCGACTGAACCCTTCGCCCTGCATGGATGAGGGGCCCGCTTTTAGATCGTGCACGATCATATCGCCAACAATCCCATCCCCGTGCGACGGCCACCCGGCCACGCCGACCTTCCCCAGCCAAGGAGTCATCCCATGTCCATCGAAAACGTCCTCTACCGCGCCACCGCCACTGCCACCGGAGGCCGCGACGGCCGCGCGGTGTCCGCCGACGGTGAGCTGGACCTGCAACTGTCGACCCCGCGCGAACTCGGCGGCGCCGGCGGTACCGGCACCAACCCCGAGCAGTTGTTCGCGGCCGGCTACTCGGCCTGCTTCATCGGCGCACTCAAGTTCGTCGCCGGCCAGGCGCGCACCAGCCTCCCCGCCGACACCTCGATCGAAGGCACCGTCGGCATCGGCCAGGTCCCCGGCGGCTTCGGCATCGAGGTCGAGCTGAAGGTGACGATCCCGGGCATGGCGCGCGCCGAGGCCGAGGCCCTGGTCGAGAAGGCGCACCAGGTGTGCCCATACTCCAACGCGACCCGCGGCAACATCGACGTCACGCTGGTCGTCGCTTGAGTCCGCGCCTCCCTTCCCGCTTGCGGGAAGGGAGGCGTCGCCATAACCATCGGTTCCCGGCGCCTCGCGCATCGTCATTTCCCTGGCGGCCACGCACGCCGCAGAATCCATCCGCGCCCTGCCGCGACATCCGCGTCGCGCGCAGGCACACTGCCCCTTCCGGACCGCGCACGACGCGGCCTCCCGAGCACAGGACGCGCGCGAACGCATGACCGAATTCATCCCGCCCGGCACCCGCTACTTCGACCTGCCCTCGCCCTTCCCGATGAAGCGAGGCGGTGAACTCCACGGCGCGCGGGTCGCCTACGAGACCTGGGGCACGCTGTCGGCCGACGGCGACAACGCGATCCTCATCCTCACCGGGCTGTCGCCCGACGCCCATGCCGCGTCCAACGACGGCAACCCCGAACCCGGCTGGTGGGAAGCCATGCTCGGGCCGGGCAAGCCGATCGACACCGACCGCTGGTTCGTGGTCTGCGTCAACGCGCTGGGCAGCTGCAAGGGCTCGACCGGCCCGGCCTCGCCGGATCCCGGGACCGGCCGACCGTACGCACTCGACTTCCCGGCCCTGTCGATCGAGGACGGCGCGCGTGCTGCCGCGCACGTGGTCGACGCGCTCGGTATCCGCCGCCTGGCCTGCCTGGTGGGCAACTCCATGGGCGGCATGACGGCGCTGGCCCTGCTGTGGCAACGCCCCGGCATCGCGCGCGCGCACGTCAACATTTCCGGCGCGGCGCGGGCGCTGCCGTTCTCAATCGCGATCCGCTCGCTGCAACGCGAGGCCATCCGCCTGGACCCGGAATGGAACGGCGGCCGCTACGACGACGCGCATTACCCCGAATCGGGGATGCGCATGGCGCGCAAGCTCGGCGTGATCACCTATCGCTCGGCGCTGGAATGGGACGGCCGCTTCGGCCGGGTCAGGCTCGACTCCGACCGCGCCGACGACGAGCCGTTCGGGCTCGAGTTCGAGGTCGAGAGCTACCTGGAAGCGCACGCGCGCCGCTTCGTCCGCCGCTTCGACCCCAACAGCTACATGTTCATGAGCCGCTCGATGGACTGGTTCGACCTGGGCGACTACTGCTCGCCCCACTGCGGCGACCACGACACCGACGCCCACGGTGCGCTTGCCGCCCTGGGCCGGTCCGGGCTGGAGAAGGCGCTGGCGATCGGCGTGCATACCGACATCCTGTTCCCGCTCCAGCAGCAGGAAGAGATCGCCGAGGGGCTGCGCGCCGGCGGTTGCGACGCGACCTTCCTGCCGCTGCCCTCGCCCCAGGGCCACGACGCCTTCCTGGTGGACTTCGAGCGCTTTGGCCCGGCCGTGCGCGGATTCCTCGACGGGCTTGGCTGAACGCCCGCTGCGCCCCATGCCGCCGGGGCGTAGAATGGCGCCATGCACGCCGACGCCCAGATCCCCGACATCGCTTTTCCCGGTCACGACAAGCTGGTCTCCGCGCTGGACGCCGCCGTCAGCGCCGGCGACGACCACGCGATCACCGCGGCCCTGCGCAACACCCTGTGCCGGATGATCCGCGACCGCGACATCGCCCTGCCCGACTGCATCTACGAGCCGATCGAGGACCACTACGCCCGTCGCGAGATCTATCGCAGCGCCGAGCACGGCTACAGCGTCGTGGCGATGACCTGGGGGCCCGGCCAGGGCACGCCGGTGCACGACCATTGCGGGCTGTGGTGCGTGGAGGGCGTCTGGGACGGCGAACTGGAAATCACCCAGTACGAACTGCTCGAGCACGAGGGCGAGCGCTTCCGCTTCCGTGCCGCCGGCGGCATGCAGGCCGGGCCGGGCAGCGCGGGCAGCCTGATCCCGCCGCACGAATACCACACCATCCGCAACACCAGCCCCGACGCGGTGGCGGTGTCGGTGCATATCTACAAGGCCCCGATGGAGTGCTGCTCGATGTTCGTGCCCGAGCGCGACGAGTGGTACGCCCGCCAGGCCAAGCCGCTCGAGGTCGACGAGGCCCACTGAGAGGCCCGCCGCGGCGGGGCAGGCCCGCTGCGTCCCGACGAACGATTCCACGCCCCGGGCGACGCCGCGTCGCCCCGACGCCGCGCCCTGCCGGGCGGCATCGCGCATGCATGCACGATCCGGGCCAGAAACCCCTTGTTTCATGCGTTCCCGCGCCTGTCCTGTTTCCCGCCCCGGCGGCGTTGGCTTGGCTGCAGGGGGACGTCAGGGACGATCATGCCTCCCGCAACGGACGGTGCATGGACCGAGCACCACTGGCCTAGACGTCGGTCAAGGATTTCCGCCAGGCCAACATGTCATGAAAATGGAGAATCCCCCATGGCAGTCAAAGCCCCCACCCGGGCGATCAAGCCCAGCCTCACCCGCAAGGCCGCGCTGTCGGAAGTCCGCCTGTCGCTGGCCCCCGACACCTCCTTCGACGACCTCGTCGGCATCCTCAAGGAGACCCTGGTCGTGCCGGAACTGCCCGGCATCCGCGGTTGCCGCCCGTGCCTGTCCGGACTGGACCGCTTCATCATCGAAGACATCGTGATGAAGGGGATGCGCTAGCGCATCGCCAGGAGGACGGCGCATGCATGCGCTCCCGAAACTCGGCGTGGGCCTGGCGTACCAGGCCCCGCTGAACCCCCTCTTCGACTCCGCATCCCCGCCCATCGACTACGTCGAGGTGGTGCCCGACATCTTCTGGACCGATCGCGGCCCGGCCGTCGAACCACGCTACCTCGAGGATGCCAAGGGCCTGGGCACGGTGTCGTCGCTGGCGCGCCGCTGGCCCCTCGTCGCCCACGGCATCGGGCTCTCGATCGGCAGCGCCGACGGCTTCGAGACCGACCACCTGGGCCAGGTCGAGCGCTGGTGGCAACGCCACCGCTTCCCCTGGCACAGCGACCACCTGGCCTTCCACCTCGCCGAGCACCAGGGCGTGCGCGCGAACGCGGGCATCACGTTGCCACTGGCGCGCGACCGCGAATCGATCGACCTGCTGGTGCCGCGCATACGCGAGGTGATGCGGCGCGTCCCGGCGCCCTTCCTGCTCGAGAACAACGTCTACTACTTCGATATTCCCGAAGCGGAGATGGACGAGGCTACCTTCCTGGACACGTTGTGCCGCGAAAGCGGTTGCGGCCTGCTGCTCGACCTGCACAACCTGCACACCAACGCCCGCAACCACGGCTTCGACCCCTTCGACGTGCTGCGCCACCTGGACATGCGCCATGTCGGCGAGATCCACGTCGCCGGCGGCATGGAGCTCGACGGCTTCTACCTCGATGCCCATTCGGACGTGATCCCCGAAGCGGTCTGGCACCTGCTGGAGTGGACGCTGCCGCGCTGCCGGAACATCGGCGGCGTCACCTTCGAGATCTTCGGCTCCTGGGTCGAGAGCGTCGGCCTGGACGCGATCCAGGCCGACCTGGAACGCCTTCAGGCGCTCTGGTCGCGCTGCCAGGGCGAGGCTACCGCACACCCGGCGCAACGCGAGGTCGGCACGTGAGCCTGCACGGATTCCAGTCGATCCTGTTCCGGCTCATCGCCGAACCGGAGTTCCGCGACGGCATCCGCGCGCAGAAGCCGTTCCCGCCACGCGTCGAGCTGAGCACGCGCGAGATGCGCCGCCTTCGCGCGATCGCCGACGACCGTGGGCTGGACATCAACCGGACGCTGCACAAGGGGTTCCGACTGGGCAAGCTTCGCGCGCTGCTGCCGATGACCTGCCAACTGCTCGGCGGCCGGCGCCTGTCGCGGGAGCTGTCGCGGTTCTGGCTGGAACGCCCGCCCTCCAGCTTCTCCTTCCTGCCCGAGGCGTTGGACTTCTGCGAATTCCTCAAGCGCCGACGGCTGCGGATGCGCTACCTGCACGATGTCCTCGCCTTCGAACGGGCGCTCCTGCGGCTGGAGGCCGCGGGCGCGGACGGTCACCCCGAGGCGGTGGCCTTCGAACACGACCCGGCCCCCGTCCTGGCCGCACTGGCCGCGGGCGGGCGGCCCCGCCACGTGCCCCGGCAACGCGTGGACGCGGTGGCCACGCGTGGGCAAGACGGCCACATCCAGTGGCGAATGGCGCCGCATTGAGCCCGGGGCCAGCAGCCGCGGTGCCAGGGCCGCGCGATCGCCATGCCCGTCAGGGCGGCGACATGTGCCCGCGACCCAGCGCGACGTAGCCCTGCTCGACCAGTCGCGGTTCGATCTGCCGGTGCAGGTCCTCGTCGGCGTCGATCAGCAACAGGACATGCCCGGCATCGATGTCCTTGGCGAACTCGCGACGGATCGGATCGGGCAGGGCCGAGCCCATCAACGAGGATGCCCACGCCCCGACGAGCACGCCGCAGACCGCCATCACCGCGACCGCGACGAGGCCGAAATGCCCGGGTTCGATCGCCATCGCCAGCAGGCCGATCGCCACGCCGGTGAGGCCGCCGTACAGGGCGCCCTTGAGCGCCGCCGGCATGAAATCGGTATCGGCTTCCTTGCGGCGATTGGGCACGCCGTGCATCTCGATGTCCGGTCGCGCCACCAGGGCGATGTCCGTGTCCTCCACCCCGCTCTCGCGGGCCAGTGCGATGCCGGCCCTGGCATGCGCCAGGTCGCGGCTGCGGAATACGTGTCGGTGCTTCATCTCGCCCTCCAGGACTGGATGCGTCGGGACGCGCCGACCGCGCCCGGTGCCGGACATCGCGCCAGGCTCGGCGGCTGGCCGTAACGACACACTGGCACGAAGCGACTCAAGGCGAGGCGAAGCCCGCGTGACGACCGCGTCGACTCGGCCGGGTGCTTGAAGCACGGGGGCCGCGCCGATAGCGTAGGCGCCTGCCGACTGGAGCCGCGCCGATGATGACCGACCTGCTGCTTGCCGCCCTGCACCACCTGCTCGTGTTCGGCCTGGTATCGATGCTGGTGGCCGAGGCCGTGCTGCTGCGCGGCACCGTGGACGCCGGCGTGGCCCGGCGGCTGACGGGCCTGGACACCGGCTATGGCGCCACCGCCGTGCTGCTGCTGGGCGCGGGGGTGCTGCGCCTGCTCTACGGCATCAAGGGCTGGGACTTCTACCTGCACAATCCCTGGTTCCACGCCAAGATCGGGCTGTACGTACTCACTGGCCTGTTGTCGGCGCTGCCGACACTCAATTTCCTGCGCTGGCGTCGTGCCCTGCGCCACGATCCGGGCTTCGTCCCGCCGGCCGCCGACGTGGCCCGTGCGCGACGCGTGGTCCGCATCGAGCTGGCCGCGGTCGCGGTGATCTTCGTCCTCGCCGCCGCGATGGCGCGCTACGGCGGATTCTGATCGCCGCCCGCGGAGGGCGCCTGGAGGACCGGCCTGACCCGTAGCGCCCGGAACACCGCCCGGGACGGCAGGCCGATGCCGCGGCTACCGGGCGTCGTGAACAGGGTCACGTGGGCCGGCGCCCGGGGCAGCGGCACACCGCTGGCCCGCGCGATCGAGTCGCGAAACGCCTCCAGCGCGGGACAAGCCGCGCAGGCCGCCAGGGCCCATGCCTCGCCGTCCTGGGTGGACTCGTGCAGCAACCAGGCCTCACCGGTCAGGCGGAGCGACCAGTCGAGGACCTCGAACCTCGTGGCCCAGGCCTGGACCGGCAGACCGCATTCGACCGCCGCCGCTTCTTGCGACGACAGCAGGGTCAGGTGGAATTCGCGCTTCCGCACCATCCGGCACTCGGGCAGGACGCAGTCCGACGGCAATCCGGCAAAGACCTCGTCCGCCAGCGCCAGGACCACCGAGCCGCGCGCGCTCCGGCCGGGCCATCGCGGTCGTGCCGGGGTCAACGCATCGAGGGGCAGGCCTTCCATGGCGCCAGCATACGTGCGCGGTGGCGGCGCACAGGATCGGATCCGGCGGACAGGCACGAAAAAGCCCGCGCAAGGCGGGCCTGTCGCCTGCACGCATCCGGCGAGGCCGGACGGGCAGCAGTGCTGGTGCCGAAGGTGGGACTCGAACCCACACGCTTTTAAGGGCGGCGGATTTTGAATCCGCTGCGTCTACCGATTCCGCCACTTCGGCGCGGCCGCGCAGTATAGCGGAGCAGCATCGACCGCGGGAATGGCCTGGATGGCGGAGATCCTCCGAGGCGGCGGGACGAGAAAGCCCGGTCGTCCAGCTATCCGGGGCTGGGCGGTCGGGCTTCTTGACCGGATATACGGCGCGGACTTGCGTCTATGGTGGACTTGTCCGTCGCCTGCGTACCCGGCACGTGGATGCTAGCGCCGGCCCGGCATGCCAGCGTTACACGCGGGTGAATGAACAGCGGCCGTTCGTCGGCGCATCGCCGGCCGTCCCCGGGCCGCCCCTTCCTGGGACACCGGTATCCTGCTCGCATGGCCCCGCTCCCAGCTGCCGCTCGCGCCGCCCTGCCCACCCGGCGACCCCGACGGGCGGCCTGCGTGCTGGGCCTGTTGGCGCTTGGCGGTCTGTTGTCGGCCTGCCAGTCGCTGGGCTACTACGCCCACGTTGGCAGCGGCCAGTTGCGCCTGATGGGCGAACGCCGGCCGATCGCCGAACTGCTCGCCGATCCTGCCATCCCGGCCTCGCGGCGGCGGGCCCTGTCCGAGCTGCTGGAGGCGCGCGAGTTCGCGTCCGCCCGCCTCGGCCTGCCGCGCAATGGCAGCTATACCGAGTACGTCGCGCTCGACCGGCCCTACGTCACCTGGAACGTGTTCGCCGCGCCGGAGTTCTCGGTGGAACCGGTCACGCACTGCTTCCCCGTCGCCGGCTGCGTGGCATACCGCGGTTATTTCACGCTGGACAAGGCGCGGCAGGAGGCCCGCCGCCTGCAGGCGCTTGGCCACCAGACATGGATCGGCGGCACGTCGGCCTATTCGACCCTGGGCTGGTTCGACGACCCGGTGCTCAGCAGCATGATGGGCGTGGAGCAGGACGACCCGGTCGGCGTGGTCTTCCACGAACTCGAGCACCAGCAGCTGTACGTGCGCGACGACACCGCCTTCAACGAGTCGATCGCGAGCTTCGTCGAACGCGAGGGCGTGCGCGAATGGCGGGCATCGCGCGGCCTGCCGGCACCGGACGGGGACCGCGAGGCGCGCGAGCGGGCGTTCGTCGCCATGGCGCTCGCGCTGCGCGAGCGGCTGGCCGGGATCTATGCGCGCGACCTGCCGGTCGAGGCGATGCGCGCGCAGCGCGAGCGCGCCATCGCCGGCTTCCGCGATGCGTATGCCGCGCGCCGGCGCACCGACTGGGCGGGCGACGCGCGCTTCGACCGCTGGGTCGAGGCGCCGATCACCAATGCCAAACTGGTGCCGATGGGCCTGTACGACACGTGGGTGCCGGCCTTCGCTGCGGTGTTCGACGCCTGCGGCCGGCAGTGGGACTGCTTCCATGCCCGTACCGCCGCGCTCGCCGGCGAGCCGGCCGCGGTGCGCCAGACCAGGCTCGACGCCCTGGCGCCCCGGCGCGAGGGCGCGCCGGCCAGCCTCGAGCCCGACGATGGCCCGGTGGCCGATGAATCATCGCGCTGATCGCAGGGTCCCGTCGCCCTTCGCGAGCGCCGCGCGATTGCCTACCATGCGCGCATGTGCCTGATCGCCCTGGCCTGGAAGGCCCACCCCCGCTACACCCTTGCCGTCATCGCCAATCGCGACGAGCTCCACGCACGCCCCGCCGCGCCGGCGGGCTTCGACCCGGAACGTCGCGACATCTACGGCGGACGCGACCTGGTCGCGGGCGGCAGCTGGTTGCTGGCCTCGTCGCGACGGCGGTTCTCGGCGGTGACCAACGTCCGCGCAGGAAGGCCGGAGGGGGCGTCGCCGCGCTCGCGTGGCGCCCTGGTGCACGACTTCGTCGCCGGCGAGTACGACACGGCGTCGTGGCTGTCCGGCCTCTCCGTCACGGCCGACGACTATGGTCGCTTCAACCAGCTGGCCTGGGACGGCGACCGCCTCGGCTTTGCCAGCAACCATCCGGGTTTCGTGGCGCGGGACGTCGCACCTGGCCTGCATGCCATGTCGAATGGCGCCTTCGATGCCCCCTGGCCCAAGAGCGGCCACGCGAGCCGCGCCTTGTCGGACTGGCTGGACGACCCGGCATCCACGGCGCGCGATGCCGACGACGTGCGGTCGCTGGCGCCCTTGCTGGATGCCCTCGCCGAGTCGACCCCGGCGCCCGACGACGCGCTGCCCGACACCGGCGTGGGACTGGCGTTGGAGCGCGCGCTTTCGCCCGCCTTCGTCAAGGACGCCACCTACGGCACGCGATGCAGCACGATCGTGCTGGTCGAGGCCGATGCGATCGGCTTCTACGAGCGCCGGTTCGATCCCGCCGGCCGCATCGTCGGGGACGCGATGCAGGTCCTCGCCAGCCCGCCCGGGTCCGCTCGACGCTAGACGCGGATGCGTCCCTGCATGTAGACCACGGCCTGGCCGCGCAGGCGCACGCGATCGCCAGCGAGCTCGCATTCCAGCGTCCCCTGCCTGCGGCCGCCCTGGCGCGCACGCAGCCGGGGCTTGCCCAGGCGCGCCGACCAGTACGGCGCCAGGGCCGTGTGCGCCGAGCCGGTGACGGGGTCTTCGTCCACGCCCACGTTCGGCCCGAACCAGCGCGAGACGAAGTCGACGTCGCCGCCCGGCGCGGTCACCGCCACGCCGCGGTTGGGCAGGCCCGCCAGCGCGCGGATGTCGGGCGCCAGCGAAGCGACGACCGCGGCATCCTCGACCACCACGATGTAGTCGTCGGCCTCCAGAACCTGCAGCGGGCCGCCCGCCAGTCCCAGTGCCGCCAGCAGGCCCGGTGGAGGCTCGCAGGGCACCGGCGGTCGCGCGGGGAAATCCATCACCAGCGCTTCGCCATCGCGGGCGACGGTCAGCACGCCGCTGCGCGTGGAGAAGCGCAGCAGCGACGAGGCGTCGCCCAGGCAGTGCACGACCACCCAGGCCGTCGCCAGCGTGGCGTGACCGCACAGGTCGACCTCGACGGTGGGCGTGAACCAGCGCAGCGCGAAGCCATCGTCTTCGCGCACGAAGAAGGCGGTCTCCGAGAGATTGTTCTCCGCCGCGATCGCCTGCAGCGTGGCGTCGGGCAACCAGGCATCGAGGGGGCAGACCGCGGCGGGATTGCCACCGAAGACGCGGCCGGTGAAGGCATCGACCTGGTAGAGGTCCAGGGCGATGCCGGAATCGTTTTCGTGTCGCGTCGCGGCCATGTCCGGCGTTCCTGCGGCGGGGCCTGCATGCTAGCAAGGCCCGGTCGCGCACCGCATGCGCGCTCCGGGTTGCGTCGGGATCAGTCCCGCCAGGGCCACCAGCCGTCGCCGGTCAGCGCATAGCGGTCGGCCGCGCGCTCGAAGCGATTGCGGACGCTGACGCCGCCGCAGGCCAGGTACAGGGGGAGGAACAGCGGACCGAGCACCATGTACTGCAGCACGTGCGCACGCTCGTGGTCGCTCATGCGGATCGGCGGTGCTTCGCACTCGCCGGCGCGGTGGGCATAGGTCATGCACGCTTCGTCCAGGTCGGCGCCGGTGTGCAGGATGACGTTGCCCAGGGTGATTGCCCCGCCCGGCCCCCACGGCCAGCGCTGGAAGACCAGCGCCATCTCGCGGGGACGCCATGACGCGCGCGCACCGAACGGGAGGCCGACCAGGCCGGCAACGAGGCCGAGCGCGCTGTTGGGCGAGGCCCAGACCAGGCCCGCGAGGAACGTCGCCCGGTGCATTCCGGGGAGCTGCCTCAGTCGGTTTCCTCGGGCATCAGGAGCCAGAGGATCAGGTAGACGATGATGCCGGGAAAGGCCGCCGACAGGATGGACACGAGCACGAACACGACGCGCAACATCGTGGAATTCCATCCGAAACGCCGGGCGATGCCGCCCATGACGCCGCCGATCATCTTGTCGTGCCGCGAGCGCGTGAAGGGACGCGGGTTCTGACTCATGTGGGGGGACTCCGGGACTGCCATGCTGTCAGTGTAGACAGTCACCGTGATGGCGATGTGCGGGCACGCAGGGATTCAAGCGTCTCGTTCAGCCAGCGTGCCGAGGGCATCGGATCAGCACCTGGGCAACGCACCTGGTAGGGACGTCCGGTGAGGCTACTGCGGGAGCCCGCACGCTCGATGAACTGTTCGCTCGACGAGATCAGGTCGCGCTCGAGCAGCCATGCCTGCTTGCGACGAAGGTGCGTGGCCGCGCGCCCGCCGTCGTACCAGCGCCCATTGCGCTGGAACTCGCAACCCGAGTCGCGTAGGGCATCGATCAGCCCTTCCATCTCGCGCACTGTTTCCGGCGGCGGCTCGGCCGACACGGGGATCGCGACGAACGCAAGCGCCATCACCAGGGCGACCCGCGCTGGGCGCGCGATCACGGTGCGCGCTGGGCCAGCCAGTCGTGGATGGCCTCCGGTACCTCGCGCTGCGCGCGACCCGACACGTAGATGCCGATGTGTCCACCGCGGAAGGAATGCTCGGTGTAGTCGTCGGTCGCCACCAGGCCACCGAGCGCCTGCGAGGCGGCCGGCGGCACCAGGTGGTCCTGCAGGGCATAGATGTTCAGCACCGGCATTGTGATGCGCGAAAGGTCGACCTCTCGCTGGCCGATGCGGATGCCGCCCTTCAGGAAGCCGTTGGCCTGGTAGAACATCTTGATGAACTGCCGGAACGCCTCGCCCGCGAGATCGGGCGAGTCGAAGATCCACTTCTCCATGCGCAGGAAGTCCTCGACCGCCTGGCGGTTGTCGAGGATGTCGACCAGGCCGACGTACTTCTGCACGAACAGCCGCCACGGCTTGAGGGTCAGGTAGCACCAGTTCATCAGGTCGGCGGGCACGTTGCCCAGCGTGTCGACGAACTGGTCGACGTCGATGCCCTGGGTCCAGTGCGAGAGCATGTTGCCCTCGGTGTGGAAATCCACCGGCGTCACCATGGTGATGAGGTTGCGCACCTTCGCCGGGTTGAGCGCCGCGTAGCACAGGGAGAACGCGCCGCCCTGGCAGATGCCCAGCAGGTTGATCGCGTCGTGCCCGCTTTGCCGGCGCAGGTGGTCGACCGCGCCGCCCAGGAAGCGCTGGATGTAGTCCTCGAGCTCCAGGTAACGATCGGAGCGGTCCGGGTATCCCCAGTCGAGGATGTACACGTCCTCGCCGCGCTCGAGCAGGCCACGCACGATCGACTTGTCGGCCTGCAGGTCGGTCATGTACGGGCGATTGACCAGGGCGTAGGCGATCAGCACCGGCACTGTCGCGGTGGGCGCGCGCTCGCCGCGGAAGCGGTACAGCACCACCCGGCCATCGCGCCAGACCTCGTCCTTCGCGGTCGCCCCGTAGTCGACGTCCTCGACCTGGCGCAGGGTGTCGAGCCCGGCACGCAGCTTGGACTGGACGCCCATGGCCTCCTCGGCCAGCGACTCGGCCGTGAAATGCAGGGGGGCATTGATGTCGACGCGATCCATTCAGCGGCCTCCCTTGCCCGTGGCCTTGCCCGGCCGCGCCGGGGTGGCGCGCGGCGATGCCGTCCTGCTCCCGGGCGTGGCGCGTGCCGTGGAAGCGCGCGGGCGCGAAGCGGTGGTGGCCTTGGACTTCGCCGCCGTCTTCTTCCCGGTCGTGGTCGACGCGCGCGGCGTGCGCTGGGTGGCGGAGGCGGTCCGCCGGGCGCCCGTCTTGGCCGGCTTGGTGGCGCGGGCGGAACCGGCCGCCGCCTGCGTGCTGCTCTTGCGCGGAGGACCGCGCCCGGACGGCGCCTCCTCCATTCCGGTCGCGTCCGCGCGTTCGCGCAGGTGCCGGAGCTCGCGCTCGAGCTGGACGATCTTGCGGTGGGCGGAGTCGATCTCGGTGCGCGAAGGCATCCCGAACAGCCCGGCAACCAGCTCGACCTCGTGCTGCAGGGCGGCCCGCAGGCGCATCTGCGCGTTGACCATCTCACCGAAGTCGGCGCGGTACTCCGGAGACAGGGCGACCTCGGCATAGGCGTCTTCCGCGGCGTCGATCCAGACGTCGAACAGGGCACGCGCGGACGTCAGTTGCCGGCCGGGCTCGGCATGCGCGGCGAGTTTCTCCTCGAACCGCACGAATGCCTTCTGGCCGGCCTCCACCATCAGTTGCTGGCAGGCCTGGCTGCGCTCCTGGTAATCGACCTGCAGGCGCGCGATGCGCTGCCAGCGCTCCTGGTGCTCGCGGGCGAAGCCGAACGCGGGCATGCCCAGCCAGCTGCGCCCCTCGCCCTGTAGCGCGGAAATGAACGGCGCGGCCTGCTCGAACCACTGGTCGAAGCCCTGCTGGCCCTGTCCACCCATCGAGGCGAACACGTCGCCGAAGGGGTTCGCGCGGGCGCCGCCGAGCATCTGCTTCCAGGCATCCACCACGTCCGCGGCCGCCGGGTTGCGGCCAACGAAGCCCGCGGCCAGTTGCTGGATGCGGCCGAACCAGTCGCCGGCCTGGCGCTCGAAGCGCCCGACCGCCGCATTCGCCTCGGGCATCCCGCCGGAGGCCAGCTTCGACCACCAGCCAATCGCATCGTCCCAGCCGGGCATGGTCGGCTGCGCTTGCGCGGGGGGTGCCCCGGCGGCGCGCATCATCTCGCCCCACTGGTTCCAGTACTGGCGCGCCAGCGCGTCGAAGTCGCCGAAAGAACGGTCTGCCATGGTGCCCTCCAAAACGAGCCCCGATCATAGCAATGCCGTGTTTCAGAAAGCGCGAAGGGAGCCGCCCGGTGGCGGGCGCCCGCGCATTCAGGGCTTGGGAATGCGCAGGGTCTTGCTGATCATCAGCGAGCCCGACAGGGCGAACATCAGCACCAGTGGATGCAGTTTCCAGGGGCCGAGCTGGAGGGCGCCGAACCAGATCGCCTCGCCGATCGCGCCCTGCCAGGCCGCCACCGCCAGCACCACCACGAGGACCAGGCTGGTCGGAATGGGCGTCCCCTCGAAATGGGTGACCTTGCCTTCGTCGCCCGACAACTGTTCGGCGGTGACGTTGTAGCGGGCCAGCCGGCTCACGCCGCAACCGACGAAATAGCTGAGCACCAGCCAGTCCCAGCCGCCATGGAGGCCACAGGCATAGGCGAGCGCCGCCGGCGCCACGCCGAAGGAGATGACGTCGGCGAGCGAATCGAGCTCGCGCCCCAGGGTACCGGCCGAGTTGCGCCAGCGCGCGATGCGCCCGTCCAGGGCGTCGAAGATGAAGGCCAGCGGGATCAGTCCCATGCCGACCATCAGGCTGCGCGACAGGCCGAATTGCAGGTAGTGCATCGACGCGAAGATCGCGCCCATCCCGCAGATGGCGTTGGCAAGGGTGAACCAGTCCGCCAGGTGGAACTCACGGAGCATCGAGAAGTGGCGGCGCATGGGATCGGCCCGGCAACGGTCGCGGAGGACCGGAAGCGACCAGCCTGCCAAAGCCGCCCCCCGCCCTGCAAGCGCACCGCCCCGGCCGGAGGGACGGGCCCGACGGATTTCCCGGCTTTGTGAAGCCCGCCACGGCAATGACGCGCGCCGGCGGTATAGTCCAGTGTGCAGGGGGCTGCACCCAGGGGAAACAGGACATGTCGATCGCAGATGAGGTCATGCGCAGCATGCGCATGGCCGGTTCGTCGCAACCGCGGGCAAGGACGTCGGCCGTGGCGCCGACCTCGACGATGGCCGGAAGCGGGGTCGACCCGGCATTCCTCGCCCGTCGCTATGGCAACGGCGTGGGGATCCCCACCCAGGGCCACCTGGGCGACAACGCCGGAGGGCCGGCGTCCACGGCCGAACCGCATGGCGTCCAGGCGCCACGCGCGGCACGCAGCTCGCCTCCGGCACTGCTGACCCTTGCCCGACCCCCGTTCGCGGTGCGCATGCTGTCCAACCTCAGCTATGGCATCACGCCGCAGGCACTGTCGGAGTTCAATGCGCTGGGCGGCACCGATGCCGACCGTCTGGCGAACTGGGTCGACTGGCAGCTCGACTGGACCGCCATCGACGACAGTGCCGTGGAAAGCCGGCTCTCCGGCGCGGGTTACACGACGCTGGGCAAGTCGCTGGCGCAGTTGTGGTCGGGGCACGTGCTCGGCGACCCCGAGTACGACACACGCATGCGCCCCGCCTGGGAGATCCAGCGGGCCGCGTTTGTGCGGGCCACCCATTCGCGGCGCCAGCTGCGCGAGGTGGTCGTCAATTTCTGGCACGACCACTTCAACGTCACCGCCGGCGACTACTCGGCCGGGCCGGTCTACGTGCACTACGACCGCGACGTCATCCGCAAGCACGCCCTGGGCAACTTCCGCAGCATGCTGGAGGCGGTCGCCACCAGCCCGGCCATGCTGTACTACCTGGACAATGTCTCCAACACCCGCGCCGGCCCCAACGAGAACTGGGCGCGCGAGCTGCTGGAGCTGCACACCTTCGGCGCGGCCAACTACCTGGGCTTCATGGATCCGTTCGCGGTGCCGCCCGACCCGATCGACCCGGGCTATCCATCGGGCTACACCGACATCGACGTCTACGAGACCGCGTCCGCCTTCACCGGCTGGACAATGAAGAACGGGCACTGGGAGTTTCCCGACGACAACGACGGCAGCTTCGTCTATCGCCAGTCCTGGCACGACGCGGGCCCGAAATTCGTCCTTGGCAAGCTGCTCAATCCCGAGCAGCCGGCGATGAAGGACGGCCGCGACATCCTCGACCGGCTGGCCAGCCACCCCGCGGTCGCGCGCTTCGTGTGCTCGAAGCTGATCCGGCGTTTCGTCGGCGACGAGCCGTCCGAGTCGCTGGTCAGGAGCGCTGCTTCGGTCTTCCGGCAGAACTGGCAACGTGCCGACCAGATCGAACGCGTGCTCCGCCACATCCTCAACTCGAGCCCGATGTACAACGCCTGGGGCCAGAAGGCGCGCAGACCGTTCGAGGCCATCGTCGCCGCGATGCGCGCGACCGGCAGCGACTGGACGCTGCGCCTGGACAACGACGCGTCCAACAGCTTCATGTGGCGCCTGGGCTTCACCGGACACGAGCCCTATGCCTGGCCGGCGCCCAACGGATACCCCGACACGGAACAGGCCTGGACCGGCGCCAACAGCCTGGCCATGGACTGGAAGCTGTTGAACTGGCTCACCGAGGCCAGGGACGCGGACGTGCCACTGCTGCCGATCCTCGCGACCACCCGCGCCCAGGTACCGCAGTGGACCGCGACGCGGCTGGTCGACTACTGGTGCAACCGGATCCTCGGGCGTGCGCCCGCCAGTGCGCGCAGGCAACTCCTGATCGGTTTCATGGCGCAGAACGGCGACCCGGCGTCGCACCTCATCGCCGACACGAATGCCTGGGCAGGCAACGACCTGAAGAACCACTACAACCAGGAGCGCCTTCGCAGCATGGTGTCCCTGATCCTGATGTCACCCGAATTCCTGAGCCGTTGAGGAGGCGATGATGAAGACGATCGAGCACAGTCGCCGCGATTTCCTCAAGGGCTGCGCGGCGGCGACCGCCATCGGCGCGGTGGGCCCCGGCCTGTTCTTCTCGGGCGCGGCCCAGGCGGCCAACAACCACGATACCGTCGTGTCGGTGTTCCTGCGGGGCGGCATGGACGGACTGAACCTGGTGCTGCCCGTCAACGGACAGGACCGCATCCACTACGAACAGGCACGCCCCGACCTCGCCATCGCGGCCAGCGGGGCCTACGGCGCGCTGCCTCTGACACTGGGCAATGGCAGCGCCACCGGCTTTGGCCTGCACCCGTCGGCCACCGGACTGCGCGACCTGTGGAACGACGGCATGCTGGGCATCGTGCAGTGCTGCGGCCTGCTGACGTCCGTCACCCGCAGCCATTTCGATGCGCAGTTGTCCATCGACCTGGGCACGCCGGGCCGGCAAGGCACGGGCACCGGCTGGCTGGCCCGTGCGCTGGACACGCAGCCCGACGTGACCGCGTCGATGCCGCTCACCGGACTGGCGGTCAACAGCCGGCAGCCGGCGAACTTCAACGGCAGCACCACGGCGCTGACGATGGGCAGCCCGGCCGACTTCGCGCTCAACGCCGGGGCCTGGTCGTGGCAGAAGGCCCGGGACAACTCCCCGGACGACCTGGTCGGCATCAACGACGTCCTGGAGTCGATGTGGACGCCGGGCAAGACCGGACTGGAGCGCAGCGGCGCGCGCGCCGAGAGTGCACTGCGCGTGATCGCGCAACAGCCCTACGAGAACCTGCCGGCCGATTGGCCCACCAGCACCTTCGCCCGCCAGCTGTGGACGGTGGCGCAGTCCATCCAGATGAACCTGGGACTGCGTTATGCCACGCTCGACCTGGGCGGCTGGGACACCCACGACGGCCAGGGCACCGCCGGCAGCGGCTACCACTATTACCAGAACAAGATCGACGAACTGTCGCAGGCGCTTTCGGCCTTCCACGCGACGCTCGCGGCGAGCGGCCACCTCTCGCGCGTGACCACCGTGGTGCAGTCCGAGTTCGGCCGCCGCGTCCGCGAGAACGCCAACCGCGGCACCGACCATGGCTATGGCAATCCCATGCTGGTGATGGGCGGCACGGTCAATGGCCGCAAGCTCTACGGCAACTGGCTGGGCCTCGACCCGCAGGTGCTGTCGCCCTACTACGGCGACGTACCGGTGACCACCGACCATCGCCGCGTGCTGTCGGAGATCCTGATCCGCCGCATGCGCAACCCGAACCTCGGCGCGGTGTTCCCCGGCTATGGGGGTTATACGCCGATGGGCATCATGAAGGGCAGCGACCTCACCCCGGTCGGCATGGCCGCATCGGCCGCGACACCGGCCGTCGCGGCATCGGCCATCGCGCCATCCCGCCGCCCCGTCGCGCCCCGGCCCTCGACGCCCACGCGGCCATCGACGGTCGACCGGCCGCGACCGGCGCCCACGCCCACTCCGACGGCACCCCAACCCCGGCCCGACTGGACACAACAGGTCCAGCGCGAGATCCGCCAGCTCCAGCGCCGGGTCGAACGCTTCTTCCGCGACGTCATGCCCTGATATCCGCGGAAAACCCATGATGGGTGTTGCTTCGCGCAGCCCATCATGGGCCGTGGCGACCGTAGACGGTGGGTGTTGCGTTCGGATCGACCCACCCTGCGGGTAACGCCGCGGCGTGCCGGTTACGCTGGGTGCAATACGCGTCGCTTATTGCGCCCTATGATTCTCGACCCCTATTGCCGGGGCCCCGGGTGCGCTTCGCTTACCCGGGCTACGTGGCCGGCAGACCCCACCTGCGTCATCCCAGCGAACGCTGGGATCCGGCTTTTGGCTTTATCGGGGCTCCGGCTGCGCTTCGCTTACCCGGGCCTCGCGGGCCAAGATGCATGCAGTCCGTTTGCCCGCACCCGATCAGCCATCCCGGATCGCCTACTCCGGCATCGCGAGGTGCCCGGCCTCCAGCGCTGCGCCACTGCCGCGTGGACGGTTCGCGATCACGGCATCCGACGGCAACGGGCCCGCGCCATCGAGGTAGGCATCGACACGGTCCAGCGCGCTGTACACATAGGGCAGCAGCGGAAGGTAGCGCGCCGCGTAGTCGGGCAGTCCGAGGAAGGCATCGAAATGCTGGGCATGGCCGACCTGCCAGTAGCGCACGTCGCGACCGGCGGCGCGGGCCATCGCCACGTAGGGACGACTGCTGAATGCGGGCGGGATGAGGCCGTCGTCGGTACCGTGGACCACGACCACCGGCAGGCCCTCGCGCGGCGCCGCGGCCCGGATTTCGGCGATGCCCGCGCGGACGCGCCGGGCATCGGCGCCCTCGCCCGTCCACAGCGCGCGCAGGCAACGCAGGCCATCGAAACCGGGATCGGGCGCCGCGACCGGCGCCTGCACGAGGCCGATGCCACCGCCCGGCGGAATGCCGCTGCCATCCGACCACCAGGTTGCGCGCTCGGCGGCGGTCGTCGGTCGCGGCGCGCCGTTGGCGTCGAGCGCAGCGAAGCTGAAACCGCATGGATGGGCGCCAGGCGCGTAACGCCCATAAGCGGAGGCATAGGTCACCGCGACCGCGCGCCAGAGGTCGAAGCCCGAGGAAAGCACGCCGGCCCGGAGGGCATCGTCGCTGAAACCACTGTCATTGAGACGGCGATGCGCGTCGACGGCTTGTGCCGCCGCACCCGCCCCGTCCACCAGTCCCGCGGCCTTCAGCGCGCCGCAGCGCGCAAGTCCCGCGGCGTCGACCTGGGCCGCCAGCGGCGGTTGCGGCAGCGGTCCCAACGCCGGGTCGAGCAGTGCGCAGGGCATCAGCAGCGCCGCTTCGGTGGCGTAGTCGTACAGGCTGCGGCCGCCTTCGACGTCGACATTGGGTTCGCCCGCCACCACCGCGTCCAGCCAGTCGCCCTCCAGCTCGGCGGCACGCAACACCGCGCCGCCGCCGTTGGAAATGCCGACCGCGATGATCCTCGTGTTGTCGGTGGTGAACGGCGCCGACGCAGGAAATGCCCGGTCGAGCGCGTGCAGGGCGAACCGCGCCGCCTGCTCGACGTGACGACCCCAATCGGCCTCGGGGTTGTCGCCCGACTGCGCGTGCTTGACCGCGACGCCGCGCACGTCCCCGTCCGCGGACGGCGCGACGAGCGGCGCGAACGCCAGGCCCTCGCCCTCCGCGGGCGTGCCGTCGGCGGCGATGCCCTGCCCGCTGTCGAGATCGAAGTAGTCGCTACCGGCGCCCTTGTCGGTGTACGCGACGGCGCAGCCCCGTGGCAGGCCCCAGGCGCCGGCGACCGCGATCGACCCGTAAACGCCGCGCGAACCCGAGGCCGCGCTCACCACGACGCATCGCTTTTGCTGGTCGAACGCGTCCGGCACCTGGACCAGCACGCGATGCGGCTGGTGGGCACCTCCGACGCGGGCCAACGCACTGTACTCGCGGCCGGGCACGTCGGCGGTGCTGCCATACAGATCGCCGAAGCCACCCCCGGGGGCGAGGTCGGCGATCCCGCGCCAGTTGCTCCAGATCGCGCGTCGCCGCGATTCCGCCGCGCTGGGATGCAGGGGGTCGGCGAACGCGGGACCGGCCATGTCGCGCAAGCCGGCCAGGCCGAGCCCGGCGGTCAGCAGGTCGTCGCCCGCGCGATGCCCGGTCATGCGTTCGGCCGTGAACATCGGCGTCTCCTGTGAGGGACCGGCGCCCACGTCGGGCGCGGTCGCTGGGGTCGTGGCGCAGGCGGCGGTGGCGAGGGCCAGGCCCAGGGCCAGGCAACGCAGGGACGATGGCAGCGGATTCGTGGTCATGCGCTCAGACTACCAACCCCGCTCCACGCGCCCATCGTACTTATGTACGAGCGCGCGTCCCACCCGCATCCGCGCAATGGCTTGTAGGCTAGTCGCATGTCCAGCCTGTTGATCGCCGACGACCACCCCCTGTTCCGCGCCGCGCTGCGCCAGGCCGCCACGGACGCGGTCCCCGGCGCCGTGGTCCGCGAGGCCGACACCCTGGACGCGGTACTGGGAGCCCTGGACGCCGATCCGGGCATCGACCTGGTGCTGCTGGACCTGCACATGCCCGGCAACCACGGCCTGGCCGGGCTCGCCGCGATCCGGGCGCAGTTCCCGGGCGTCGCGGTCGTGGTGGTCTCGGCGAACGACGATCCGCGCGTGGTCCGCCGGGCCCTCGACCACGGGGCCGCCGGCTACCTGCCCAAGAGTGCGGGACTGGATGAGCTGCGCGACGCGATCCGCGCCGTCCTCGCCTGCGAACAGTGGCTGCCGCCGGCCCTTCGCGGCACCGTGGCCCGGACCGAGAGCTCGCGCGCGGACGCCGATCTCGCCGCCCGGCTCGCCAGCCTGTCGCCGCAACAGTTCCGCGTCCTCACCCTCGTCGCGCAGGGACTGCTCAACAAGCAGATCGCCGACCGGCTCGACGTGCAGGAACGCACCGTCAAGGCCCACCTGTCGGCGATCTTCGAGCGCCTGGGCGTGCGCAATCGCACACAGGCCGGCGTGGTGCTGCGCGAACTGGAGCTCAGCGACCCCAGCCGTCAGATGCCCGACGGCACGCCGGGCTGAGCGCCACCTCAGGGTGAGTCGAGCCCGAACAGGCGACGGGCATTGCCGAAGCGGATCGCCGCCTTCTCCTCGTCGCTGAGATCCAGGCGATCGAAAGCCTCCAGGGTCATGGCGAGCGATATCTGCGGATGATCGGAGCCCAGGATCACGTGGTCGATGCCGACGTTGCGCAGGGTCCACAGGAACTCGTCCTCGATCGGCGAGTCGGCCATCAACAGCAACGTCGCCGAGATGTCGAAGTAGACGTTGCCCATGTCGATGCCGTCGGCGGTGCGCGCCAGTGGAAGGATGTTCCAGAAGCGGAAGTTGAGCCCGCCGGTGTGCGCGAAGATGAACGTGGTGTCCTGCGCTCGCAGCGCGAGGTTGAACAGGTTCTCGCTGTCGCCGGCGACGATGTTGGCGTTGTCCATCAGCACCGCCACGCCCAGCTCGCCGGCCTTGCGCACCAGTGCCAGGACGCGGGGATCGGCGACGTCGAACCGCTGCGTGTGGGCGTGCAGCTTGAGCACCTTGACGCCCCGGGCGGCAATGCGCTCGAGCTCGTCCAGGGCGGCCTGGCCGTCGTACGGGTGCACCGTGCCGATCGGCACGACCTCCGGATGCCGGGCCGCGAGCGCGATCACGCCGTCGTTGCGGGAGCGGATGTCTGCCGGATCGCCCGCCAGCGCCTGGTGCGGCCCGCCGAACCACATCGCGCCCAGCCCGGCAAGTTCGATCCCGGCGGCGCGGGCATCGGCCTCGAAGGCCTGCAGCGAGGTCTCGCCATCGCGCAGATGCACGTGCACGTCGAATACCGGGGGCGCCGCCTCCCGTGCGGACGCAGTGGAAAGGCAGAGCAGCAGCGACAGGCAAAGCAGCGGCAGGGAACGCATGGACCAGGGCCTCCTGGAGTGGGTCGCCCGCCAGTCTAGCCGGACGATCGGACCCTCGTGGCGCGATTGCGCCCGGCTCAGCCGGCGATGGCCCCCGGCGTTGCGGACCGCGAGGCCAAGAGGCGATCGAGCACGGACTTCAGGGCGAGCGGCTTGAGCGGCTTGGCGATCAACGGCAGGCCCGCCTCGTGGACGGCGCGACGCACGGCTTCGCCGGTATCCGCGCTCAGGATCAGGGTGGGCCGGCCACCGAACGCCCCGGCCAGGCGCTCGGCAAGCGCGACACCGGTATCGCCGTCGTCGAGGTGGTAGTCGAACAGCCAGAGCGCGGCGGGCGTCGACGCCAGCGCGCGCTCCGCGCCGGCACCGCCATCGGCCGTGCGCACTCGGTAGCCCCAGCCGCGCAAGACCGTCGCCAACGCCGCCAGTGCCTGGGGGTCGTTGTCGACGACCAGTACCTCCGAGGCGTCCGCCGCGCGCACGGCCGTGGAAGCCGCGGCCGCGACCGTGCCGATGCCGGCCAGGCACGGCATCGCGACGTCGAACACGGTACCCCGGCCCGGTTGGCTGCGCAGGCGGATCGGGACGTCGAGCAATTGCGCGATGCGATCGGCGATCGACAGGCCCAGGCCGAGGCCTTGTCCCGGCGCGTCCTCGCCGCGGCGGAACTCGTCGAAGATGACCCGCTGCTGCTCCGGCGCGATGCCCGGTCCGGTGTCGTGCACCTGGATCCGCACCTGCCCGCCTTCGCGCCGAACGCCCAGCAGCACCGCCCCGCGCGGCGTGTAGCGGACCGCGTTGGCGAGGAAGTTCTGCAGCACCCGCCGCAGCAACTGCGGGTCGCTGTGCACCCAGGCGCGGCTGGGGACGAAACGGAAGGCCAGGCCGCGCGCCGCGGCGATGGCGCCGAACTCCGAGGCCAGCGGCTCGAGCACTTCCGCCAGGGGGAAATCGCGCGCCTGCGGCGCCAGCCCACCGGCCTGCAGGCGCGACATGTCGAGCAGGCCAGTCAACAGGTCGCTGGTGGAGTCCAGGGCGCCGCTGATCTGCGACACGGCGTCGCGCTGGGGTCCGTCCACCTGCTGCTGGAGGGCATCGGCGAACAACTGCGCGGCATGCAGCGGCTGCATCAGGTCGTGGCCGATCGCGGCGAGGAAGCGGCTCTTGGCCTCGTTTGCGCGTTCGGCCTCGCGCTTGGCCGCTTCCAGGTCGGTGGTGCGCTCGACGACGCGCTGCTCCAGTGTTTCGTTGGCCTGGATGAGCCCGGCCTCGGCACGGCGGAACGCGGTGACGTCGGTGAACGTCGCCACGAAACCGCCCCCTGGCATGGGGTTGCCGCGGATCTCGACGATGCTGCCGTCGGGCAGCACGCGTTCGCTCAGGTGCACCGTGCCGGCGCGCATGTAGGCCAGCCTGCGGTCGAGCGCGCGCTCCATGTCGCCGTCCGGCGGGACCTGCCGCATAGCCCAGCGCGCGAGGTCGGCGATGGGCCGCCCTACCTGCAGCAGTGACTCCGGGAAGCCGAAGAGCTCGACGTAGCGCCGGTTCCAGGCGACCAGGCGCAGGTCCGAGTCGACCACGCTGATGCCCTGGCTCATGTTGTGCAGCGCAGCCTCGAGCACGCGCTGGTTGAAGCGCAGGTCGGCCGAGGCCTCGCCGACGATCTGGGCGACGGTGTCCAGGCCGCTGCCGACTTCGCGTCGGGCAGCATCGAGCAGGACCCGCGCCGAGGCCGAGCCCAGCACCGCGGCGAGTTCGCGCTCGATCGCCGCTTCGGTCACGGCCGGCACCGGCCCGTTGCCTTCCACGCCCTCGAGCCATTGCTGTACGCGCTCGCGCGGGAGGAAGCGCAGGCCGGCATCGCGCAGGGTCTTCGCATCCAGTCCCCGCTGCGCGAACCGGGGCGCCTCGCGGCGCAGCGTGGCCGCCAGAAGGGTCGCCGCCGTGCCCACGAAGAGGCTCGCCCCCACCGCGCGCCCCAGCCGGCTCCAACCGGTCAGTCCGAACAGGCCGTCGGGCGAGAGCCAGGCCCAGCCCAGCGGCCCGTCGACCAGCCATGCCGGCGCCACGCCGCGCGAGGCGAGGTACATCGGCGTCAACAGGACCCAGGCCCAGACCAGGAAGCCCGCGACCACGCCCACCACGGCGGCGCGGGGCGGCGTCTGCGGCCGCCAGACCGCGAAGCCCAGGGCCGGTGCGAGCGTGGCCAGCGCCGAGAACGACACCGCGCCCACGTCGGCCAGCGCATCGTTGCTCGCCACCAGCCGGCTGTAGCCCCAGGCGAGCAGCATGATGACCACGATGCCGCCGCGCCGGAGCGCGAGCACGCGACCGCGCAGGTCGCTGCCGTCGTTGCGCGACCAGGCGCCGCGCAGCAGCCCGGGGGCGAACCAGTGGTTGCCGATCATCAGGCTCAGCGTCAGCGTGCTCACCACGACCATGCCGGTGGCCGCGCTGAGGCCGCCGAGGAATGCGAGCAGCGCCAGCGCGTGCTGCCCCTGCGACAGCGGCAGGGCCAGCACGTACAGGTCCGACGGCACCGCGCTGCCGCCCAGCAGCGCGGCACCGGCCTTCGCCAGCGGCAGGACCGGCAAGGCGATCAGCAACAGATAGAGCGGGAACAGCCAACGGGCCGTGGCCACGTCGTGCTCGTTGCGGCATTCGACCACGCCGACATGGAACTGGTGCGGGAGGATGAACATCGCCAGGCCACCCAGCAGGACCAGCGGGATGAAGCCGCCACTGGTGGGCGCGACCGGCAGCGCCACCGGCGCATCGGGCATGCCGGCCAGGCCGAACCAGACGAAGGCGCCGATGGCGAGCATCGCCACCAGCTTGAACACGGACTCGAAGGCCATCGCCAGCACCAGGCCGCGATTGTGCTCGGCGGCACTGGCGCGGCGCGTGCCGAACAGCATCGCGAACAGGGCCATCGCCAGGGCCACGTACAGCGCGATGTCCTGCCAGGGCGGGACCCGGTCGGGATCGGCCGCGCCCGCGGTGAGCATCGCGAAACTCATCGCCACGGCCTTGAGCTGCAGCGCGATGTAGGGGACCAGGCCGAGCGCGGCGACCAGGGTCACCGTGGCCGCAAGCCAGGCGTCCTTGCCCAGGCGCGTGGCGATCAGGTCGGCGAGCGAAGTGGCATTGGTCTCGCGCGCCAGCCGCACCAGCCGGACCATGAAGCCCATCGCCAGGACATAGAACACGATCGCGCCCAGGAAGGTGGGCGGCAGCGGCCAGCCGTAGCGCGCGGCCTGGGTGACGGTGCCGTAGAAGGTCCAGGAGGTGCAGTGCACCGCCAGCGAGAGGGCGTAGACGTGGCGCCAGTGGCGCGCCCATACCGTCGGCGTACGCTCGGCGTAGAGCGCGGCGCCGAACATCAGCGCCAGCCAGGCCAGGCTGGCGATCGCGACGGTCGCGTAACCCAGCGTCATGCCGGCCGGCCCCCGCCGCTGTCACGCCGATCCGATTGCCGCCTCACCGTGTCCACCTGCCTGCGCCGCCCCACCCCGAGCATAACGCAGCGACGGCGGGCCATGGCCCGCCGTCGCAGCAAGGGATAGCCCTTGCGGGGCCCGGTCAGAAGTCGTACCGGGCGGTCAGGCTGACTTCGCGCGGCGGGCCGTAGAACCCGGTCAGCACGCCCAGCACGGGAATGTTGTAGCCGGTGGTGCGGTACTCCTCGTCGAGCAGGTTCTTGCCCTGCAACGACAGGCTCCAGGTCTCGTTGGCGTGCCAGATCACGCCGGCGTTGAGCAGGCCGTAGCCGTCCTGCCTGATCGCCTCGGACAGGTCGGTGGTCGGATAAACCTCGCTCTGGTAGCTGTAGCCCACGCGGGTGGAAACGTCGCCACCATTGGCCAGCGGCAGGCGGTACTCCACGTTGATCGCCCCGGAGAACTCCGGCGCGTTGGTGAACTCCTGGCTGTCGGCGACGTTGACGCCGTTGGTGATGAACTCGTCGTACTCCGCGTCCAGCCAGGCCAGGTTGCCGGAGATCGCCCAGTGCTGCGAGGGCAGCCACTGGTATTCCACCTCGACGCCATTGACCGTGCCTTCGCCGGCATTGGTGAAGTCGCCGAAGAAGGAGTCCTCCACGCCGTCGCCATCGGCGTCGAAGGCGGTGAAGACCGACAGCTGGATGTCCTTGTAGCGGTTGTGGAACGCCGCCAGGTTCAGGAACAGGGTCTGGTCGAGGAAGGCCATCTTGCTGCCGACCTCGTAGCTGTCGACCACCTCGTCGTCGAAGGGCTCGGCCGAGCGCGGCACCGACGTCGCCTGGGCGCGGATGTTGTAGCCGCCGGACTTGAACCCGCGCGAGGCGGAGCCGTAGACCATGATGTCCGGGGTCACCTGGTAGTCCAGCGAGACCTTGGGCGAGGTGTTCTTGAAGTTGATGGTCTTGTCGAAGTCGGCCGCCACCGAGATCGGCGTGGTGTAGGTGGCGTCGCTGTAGCCGCGGTTGAGGACGTCGGCGCGCTTGTCCTCGTCGGTGTAGCGGGCGCCCACGTCGAGCTGCAGGCGATCGGTCAGGTCGAAGGTCCAGTCGGCGTACAGCGCGAAGCTCTCGGTGTAGACCGTGCCCTGGGTGTCGCCGAACAGCAGGCCGAAGAAGTTGTTGAGCACCTGGCCGCCGGCCTCGCCGTCGAACCAGTACAGGCCCATCACGCCGCGCGCGCGCCCGCCGGCGTCGTAGTTGACCTGCAGCTCGTTGCTGACCTGCTCGTCGCTGTAGAACGCCTTCACGTCGGCGATCGTGTTGGGCAGGGTGTCGAAGTCGATGTTGGTCTCGGTGTCGGATTCGCGCTTGGCGATGACGTACTTCGCCGACCAGTCGTCGTTGACGCGCCAGTTGGCGGTCGCCGACAGGCCCTGCATGTCGGTGTCGTTGACGTTCGGCATGCCGTTGCGCACGTCGTAGCGGTCGTCGAGGGGTGCGTAACCGGGCGCGAACGGATTGGGCGCGAGCATCTGCGCACCGCGCACGCCGGACTGGTCGTCCATCCAGTCGTAGGCGAAACGGATGTTGAAATCGTCGCTGACATAGGCGCCCAGCTCGGCGCGCAGCGTCAGGATCTCCTTGTCGCTCACGTCCTGCTTGGTGATGCGGTTCTCGCCGTAGCCGTCGCGGTTGAGGCTGGCGACAGAGATCCTGCCGCGCAAGGCATCGTTGCCGCCGAACGAACCGCCGAGCGCGGCCTTGACGTCGAGCTGCCCGTTCGTGCCCGCGGTGACCGAGGCGAAGCCGTCGGTGCTCGCCGGCAGGCCGCGGGAAATGTACTTGATCGCGCCGCCGATGGTGTTCTTGCCGTAAAGCGTGCCTTGCGGGCCGCGCAGGACCTCGATGCGGTCGACGTCGAACACGTCCAGCAGCGCACCCTGGGGCCGGGCGATGTAGACGTCGTCGAGGTAGATGCCCACGCCGGGGTCGACGCCCCACAGCGGATCGGACTGGCCGATGCCGCGGATGTAGGCGGTCACCGTGCTGCTGGAACCGCGCGCGGCGTAGATGGTCAGGTTGGGCACCTGCGCGTCCAGGTCGGACAGGTCCTCGACGTCGAGCTTGTCGAGCGCGTCGGCGGTGAACGCGGTGACGGCGACCGGCACTTCCTGCAGGGTCTCCTCGCGCTTGCGGGCGGTGACCGTGACCGCGTCGAGGGTCGCCGCGGCGCGCTCGCCCTGCGCCGCGGTGGTGCCGGCGTCCTGCGCCCAGGCACTGGGTGCCAGCAATGCGCAGGTAATGGCGATGCTCAGGTGTTTGCGGTTCATGCGTGTCCTCTCCCCAGGTGCCAACCGATGTCGGAATGATGGTGTGCAGTGCAACGACGGGGGTCCCCGTCATGGAGCACAGACTAGGAGGGGGCGCGCGGCGCGACTGCTGTACCTTCGGACAATGCCCACGCGCCGCCGGGTTGCCGAGACTCCGGACTGTCGAGGGCCCGCCAGGGCGCCGGGGAGCAAGGAATGGAGTTTCTGATCGTACTGGGGGCGCTGTGCTTCCTGATGTTCGTCGCCTATCGCGGCTACAGCGTGATCCTGTTCGCGCCGATCGCCGCCCTCGGCGCCGTGCTGCTGACCGACCCCAGCCTGGTCGCGCCCATGTTCACCGGCCTGTTCATGGACAAGATGGTCGGCTTCATCAAGCTCTATTTCCCGGTGTTCCTGCTGGGGGCGATCTTCGGCAAGCTGATCGAGCTGTCGGGGTTCTCGAAGTCGATCGTCGCCGCGACGATCAGGCTGCTCGGGGCCCAGCGCGCGATGCTGTCCATCGTCGTGGTCTGCGCCCTGCTCACCTACGGCGGCGTGTCGCTGTTCGTGGTGGTGTTCGCCGTCTACCCGTTCGCGGCCGAACTGTTCCGCCAGAGCGACATCCCCAAGCGCCTGATCCCCGGCACGATCGCGCTGGGCGCCTTCACCTTCACCATGGATGCGCTCCCCGGCACGCCGCAGATCCAGAACATCATCCCCACCGCCTTCTTCGGCACCAACTCCTGGGCCGCGCCGGTGCTGGGCACGCTGGGCGGCGTGTTCATACTGGTGCTCGGCATGACCTACCTGGAGTCGCGCCGGCGCAAGGCCGCCCGGGCCGGCGAGGGCTACGGCGACCCGGCGAGCCTGGTCAACGAGCCGGCGCCATTCACCGACGATCGCCTCGCCAATCCCTGGCTGGCGATCCTGCCGCTGGTGCTGGTGGGCGTGTCCAACAAGCTGTTCACGCTATGGATCCCGCGCATGTACGGCGAGACCCACAGTTTCGACCCGGCGGTGGTCGGCGACGCGGCCCCCGTGGTTCAGGAGGTCTCGAAGATCGCGGCGATCTGGGCGGTCGAGGCGGCGCTGCTCGTCGGCATCCTGGCCGTGATCGCACTCGCCTGGAAGCCAGTCGCCACGCGCTTCGCCGAGGGCAGCAAGAGCGCCGTCGGTGGGGCCCTTCTCGCCTCCATGAACACCGCGTCGGAATACGGCTTCGGCGCGGTGATCGCCGCCCTGCCGGGCTTCCTCATCGTGGCCAACGCCCTGGGCTCGATCCCCAACCCGCTGGTCAACGAAGCGGTGACGGTCACCGCGCTCGCCGGCATTACCGGCTCGGCCTCGGGCGGCATGAGCATCGCCCTGGCGGCGATGGCCGACACCTTCATCGCCAACGCCAATGCCGCCGGCATCCCCATGGAAGTGTTGCACCGGGTCGCCGCGATGGCATCCGGCGGCATGGACACCCTGCCCCACAATGGCGCGGTGATCACCCTGCTGGCGGTCACCGGTCTCACGCACCGGCAGGCCTACAAGGACGTCTTCGCGATCACGATCATCAAGACGCTGGCGGTGTTCTTCATCATCGGGCTGTTCTACGCGACCGGTCTGGTCTGACGCGCCGGCTTCACGGCACGCTAGGCCCGGCGTTGGAGAAGGGGTGGCCGCATCGCGTCGCGACGCGCGGCTTCACCCACCCCTTCCCGACCCTCGAGGTATCCCCATGGCCTACGTGCCTCCGCAGCAGCGCAGGATCGGCGCCGCGACCGCCCTGCTGGGCAATCCGCCGCCCTACGACCCCAACCCGATCTTCGCCCAGGTCCCGCAGGATGCGTGGGCACAGCGCGGCTACCAGTACACCCTGACGGTACAGTGGGCGAACGTGCCCGTCCCGCAGCTCCCTCCGATCACCGTCCGTGCCCACGTCCACTACGCCTGGAACGCCAACCAGGCGCGCTGGGACCGGTTTGCCGGCAACGCCTGGATCGAGGACGTGGTCAACTGGAGCACGCCGACCACGCCTCCGGTCGTGGCGATGGCACCCGCCCAGCCGCCGGACCCGGACTACCATCCCTGAGCCTGCAGTCGGGGGCGGCCCTGGGCGACCGCCCAACACACCCTGCTGACGCCCGCTGTCAGCAGGACGCGGTATCGTTCCCCCCGGATCCCGATGCCGTCGCCCGTGCCCGCTGCCCCGCTCCGCAAGATCGTCCACGTCGACATGGACGCGTTCTACGCGTCGGTGGAGCAGCGCGACGCGCCCGAACTGAAGGGGCAACCGGTCGTGGTGGCCTGGCGTGGCGCGCGCTCGGTGGTGTGCGCGGCCAGCTACGAGGCGCGACGCTTCGGCGTGCGCTCGGCGATGCCCGCGGTGCGCGCGGAGCGGCTGTGTCCGCACGCGGTGTTCGTGCCGCCCGACTTCCCGCGTTACAAGGCCGTCTCCCGGCAGATCCGTGCGATCTTCGCCCGCCATACCGACCTCATCGAGCCGCTGTCCCTGGACGAGGCGTATCTCGACGTCACCGAAACGAAGACCGGAATGCCCTCGGCGACGGCCACCGCCGAGGCCATCCGCGCGGCGATCCGCGAGGAAACCGGGCTGACCGCATCGGCCGGCATCGCGCCCAACAAGTTCCTGGCCAAGATCGCCTCGGACTGGCGCAAGCCCGACGGCCAGTTCGTGCTGCGCCCGCGCGATGTCGATGCCTTCCTGCAGCCGCTGCCGGTCGGGCGGCTCCCGGGCGTCGGCCAGGTCACCGAACGCCGCCTGGCGCGCCTGGGCATCGCCACGGTGGGCGACCTGCGCGGCCTCGGCCAGGCCGAGCTGGAGCGGATGTTCGGTCGCTGGGGCGCGCGCCTGCACCGCCTGTCGATGGGCGTGGACGACAATCCCGTGCAGCCCGAACGCCCGACCATGCAGGTGTCCTCGGAGGACACCTTCCCCGAGGACCTGCCGCTGTCGTCGCTGGCACCCCATATCCAGTGCCTGGCCGAGAAGACCTGGGCCGGCTACCAGCGCGAGCGTGCCCGTGACCCGCAGCGCATCGCCCGTACCGTGGTGCTGAAGCTCAAGACCGCCGATTTCCGCATCCTGACCCGCAGCCTGACCCTGCCCTCGCTCCCGGCCGATGCGCAGGGCCTGGCCGAGGTCGCCTGCGAGCTGCGGCAGCGCGTGGACCTGCCCCGGGACACGCTCTATCGCCTGGTCGGGGTCGGCGTTTCGGGCTTCGTCGACGGCGAGGGCGAAGCCGCCCAGATCGAGCTGTTCGAGGCGCACCCCCCGGGCGACGCCTGAGACCGTGCGCTACTCGCAGTCACCGATTCGCCGGAAGTCCAGGTCCTCGTAGTCCGAGCTGAAGTCGCCATCGGGGTCGAGCTTGGCCATCGTCATGCGCGTGCCGGCGCCTTCGTCGTGGAAGTCCATCCAGGCCTCGAGGTCGACGGTGTCGTCGTCCCAGTCGACCAAAGCACGCTCGCCCACGCGCATCACCCGTCCCGACAGCAAGGGCGACATCACCGAACGGAAGCGCACGCCGTCGCCGACGGTGCATACCGACACCTCGCCGAACCAGGGGTCGCGGTATCGCCCCAGCCGCGCCCCCAGGAACGTGGCATCGATCGGCCGGCGGGACGTGGTATCCGGCACCCGCGACGCCGAAGGCGCGGTGCGCTCGCTTTCCAGGCGCTCGGCGAACGCACTCACGTCCGCGCCCGATCCCGGGTCGGTGAAATACTTGAGCAGGGCGGCGGTCAGCACCGTGCGCGCGGTGCTGCCTTCGCCATTGATCATGACCACGAAGCCGGACTTCCGGTCCGGCAACAGCATCAGCACCGAGTACATGCCCGACAGCGTGCCGGTGTGCGACACGGTCCACTCGCCGTCCACGTCGGCCAGGCGCCAGCCATAGCCATAGGCGCGGACATGGGTGCCATCCCATTCCCGATTGCGCGAAGACACCGGCAGCGGGGTATGCGCGGTCCACATCGCGTCGCGCTGCGCCTGCGACAGCCACTCGCGCTGCGCGGGCGTCGGGTCGAGCCAGTTCAGCGCCCACGCCAGCATGTCGTCGAGGTTGCAGCGGATGCCGCCGGCGGCGGCGGAGGTGATCGCGGGCACCGTGTCGCCGTCGGTGCGGATGGCGACGTTGCCCGTGTCGGCATGCATGTGCGGCTGGGCGACGCTGCCCGCCGCGGCGCGCTCCCATTGGCCGACGCGACAGGCGTCGAGGCCGAGCGGCGCGAAGACCTCGCGCCGCAGCAGCGTCTCGTAGGACGCGCCGCCGACGGCGGCGGCGACCTCGCCCGCCACCACGTACATGAGGTTGTCGTAGGCGTAGCCCGACCGGAAGCTGCGTTCGGGCTCCAGGTGGGCCAGGCCGGCGATGATGTCGTCGCGGCCGAAACGGTTGGGCTCGGGCCAAAGCATCAGGTCGCCGGCGCCCTCCGGCAGGCCGGAGTTGTGCACCAGCAGGTCGCGCACCTGCATCTCCCGCGTGACCCACGGGTCGTGCATGCGAAACGTGGGCAGGTGGCGGACGACCGGATCGTCCCAGGCCAGCAGGCCCGCGTCGACCTGGCGCGCCAGCAGCGACGCGGTCATGGCCTTGCTATTGGAGGCGATCTTGAAGAGCGTGGAAGGCTGCACGGGATCGCCGGAACCGGCGACCGTCTCGCCGCCCGTGCGCACCCAGGCGACCTTGCCGTCCTCGATCACGCCCATCGCCATCCCGGGCAACGCGTAGCGTGCCATGGCCTGGTCGAATATCCGCGCCAGGGCGGCAGGGTCGCGTGCGCCCGTCGCCCCCTGCGCGAGCGCCACCGCGGGCACGCACGCGATCGCCACCGACATGAGGAACGCCGTCAGCCGGCGCGAGGCCCCGCTACCGGCGACGCCGGCACGCATGCCCCACGCCCCCCGCGGCGGCGCGAACGGCGCGCGGGGGGCCGGGCAGATCAGTAGCGCCATGCGAGCATCAGCTGGCCGTAGCGCGGCGACTGCAGGAAGCGCTCCTTGCCGAAGTACTCGTCGCGGTCGCCCACGCCCGGTTCCAGGTCCTGGTAAACCCAGACCGGCTCCTGCCGATTGAACAGGTTGTAGACCGACAGCCGCGCTTCGAAGGTACCGAACGAGAACTGCCGCTCATAGCCCAGGCTCATTCCCACGTCGATGATCCAGGGCATGTTGCCTTCGCCGCCGCGCGGGGAATGCTCGAACACGCGGTCGGCGGTGCTCCAGGTATCGCCTTCCTGCGCGCCCTCGGGCGGGGTGCAGTTTTCCACGCAGATGAAGTAGCTGTGGTAGCTCTTCCAGTTGTAGGGGTTGCCCACGCCAAAGGCGGTGATCGGCCCACCCGAACGCGCGTCCAGCGTGGCGCCCATGCTCCAGTTGTCGTTGAAGGCATAGCTGCCGCGCAGCTTGATCTGGTGTCGGTGGTCGTTCGCCAGCGGTCCGTCGCCCCGGTAGTTGACGAAGGGATCGTCGAAGTTCTCGGTGCGCCCGGTGTCGCCGAAGTTCGTGTCGGTGTTGACCGGGCCCTCGGCGTTGCCCTCGTTCCAGGACAGGGTATAGGCAGCGTTGAAGGCCCATTTGCCGTCCCACGCGCGATCGACCTGGAACTCCAGCGCCTTGTAGCTGCGCTTGGGCTTGACCCAGCCGCGCTGTCCGGTCGGCGTCGAATCCACGTACTCCCATTCGCCGTTGACGAACTCGTAGTTGTCGGACTCGGTCCAGTAACCCATCTTCGAGGTATCGACGGTCAGGTAACCGTCGTCCACGCCGTCGCAATCGGTGTCGCCCCAGACCGTCACGTCCTCGCCCGGATTGGCCATGACCCAGCGGCTGGCGATGCGCCCGCAGTGGGTGGCGGTCAGGTTGATGTCGTCGATGGCGTTGTGGAGCTTGCGGTAGGTGCCGCGCACGCCCCATGACCAGGTCGAGTTGATCTGCTGCTGGAAGCCCAGGATCAGTTCGTCCTGGTAGACCGGGTCCATGTCGGCGTCGACCTCGGCACGCAGGTCGCCGACGGTGCCGTCGCCCTGGCTGTTGTCGAAGCCGAACTGGGTGCCGAGGATCGGCACCGCGAACTGCACGCCGTCGCGTTCCTGGATGTCCCAACCGTCGAAGCCGTAGTAGGTGCGCTCGTCCAGCAGCGCCCCGCCCTGCTTGATGTTGATGACGTTGGCGACCGGCAGGAAATAGCGGCCGACGTTGCCGAACAGCTTGGTCGTGCCGTCGCCCTTCATGTCCCAGGCGAAGCCGGCGCGCGGTGCCCACATGTCGTCCATCTCGATGTAGGTTCGGCCCTCGGCGTCGCGGTTGTCGAAGGTCTCGTTTCGGATGCCGAGGTTGAGCACCAGGTTGTCGGTGACCGACCAGTTGTCCTCGAGGTAGAACGCCTCGTTGCGGCTCTCGAATTCGCCGAAGATCGAATAGCGGCGTGCGCGAACATAGGCGAAGTAGCCGGGCGGCACGATGCCCGCGCCGGATATCTGTGCGCCGGGCGTGGTCGAGTACACGTTGTACTGGATGCCGCCGGGACCGGCGTAGTCCTGGCTCAGGTCGGAGGTGTTGGTCTCGCGATCCAGCCCGAATCGCAGCAGGTGGTCGCCCAGTGACCACTCGAAATCGGCGCGGGTCTGCTCGCGCTGGTCGTTGCGGTCGTAGATGGTGGCGTTGTTGGTGCAGCCCAGCGGCACCCCGGGGTCGACCACCCCGGCGCCGGCGGTCACGTAGTTGCAATCGCCGTCGTTGGGTGAGGCAGCCACGCTGTTGCGCTCGTTGCGGCCGTGCATGAGCTTCATCGACAAGGTGTCGGTGAAGTGGGACGTCCAGGTGAGCGCCCAGTTGTCGCCACCGGACTCGGAATAGGCCTCGCTGAGCTTGTCGCCCCGCGCGCCGGCGTCGAAGTCGTAGGCATAGGTGGCGTTGTCGACCCGGTTCTCGTTCGAGAACGCCATCAGGCTGAGCAGGTTGTTGTCGGTCAGCTGCCAGTCGAGCGTCGTCGCCCAGAAGCCGTTGTCGGAGTCGCCGCGGGTGAAGCTGGTGCCGGTGTTGCTGGTGTTCTCGGGCTTGACGTCGCGGGCTTCGTACATCGCGAAGAAGAACAGGCGGTCCTTCATGATCGGGCCCGAGGCCCAGGCATTGAGGGTGGTCAGGTCCGAACTGTCCTTGCTGCGCGTGAGGTAGCGGTCGCCATCGAGGTAGCTGTCGCGGGCCGAGGACTGCCAGTCCCGCGGTTCCAGCACCAGCTTGGCGCCATAGTGGAAGTCGTTGCTGCCCGACTTGGCGATCGCGTTGACCACGCCGCCGGTGGTGCGCCCGTACTCGACGGAGTAGCCGCCGGTCTTGACCTGGAACTCCTGGTAGAAGTCGAACGGCGCCTGCGAGAAGCCGACGCGGTTGTAGAAGTCGGTGACGTTGAGGCCGTTGATGTAGAACGCGTTCTCGGCGACCGAAGAGCCGCCGAAGGAAATGCCGCCAAAGCCCGCGCTGCCGCCCGCGACGCCGGGGGCCAGCAGGGCCACCGACGCGACGTCGCGCTCCACGGGCAGGCGCTCGATCTCCTCGGCGGTGATGTTGGTGGCCGACTCGGTCGAGGTGACGTCGACCGGCGAGATCACCCGCGAACCGATCACCTGGACCGCCGAGAGGCTGACCACGCCGTCGCTGCCCAGGTTGATGGTCGTCGCGTTGCCCAGCGACACGCCGACCTCGACCGGTTCGCCGAGCGGCTGGCCATCGCGGCTGACCTGCAGCGAGTAACTACCCACCGGCAGCTGCGACAACCGGTAGCTGCCGTCCGCGCCGGCGGCGACCGATCGCGACAGGCCCGTCTCGGTATTGGTGACGGTGATCCGGTCCCCGGCGTTGGCGCGGCCGGCGATGGCGCCGTTCACGTTCTGGGCGTGGACGATCCCCGGCGCCATCGACGCCAGGCCGATCCCCATGGCCACGAATAACGCACTCTTCCGCAATGCCGTGCCGTACATGTGTATCCCCCGAACTGGTTGCTGTGGTTGAGGTAGGTGGCGTCCCTGCTAGTGCGCGGTGGCGTTGCCCGGCAGGACCTTCGCCGAGAAGCGGTAGTCCCACTGGTCGAAGTAGAGGTTGCCCCCCAGCCACTCCACTTCGCCGCGCTGCGAATCCACGGTCTCCGACCTGAAATGCTCCTTGGGCGGGAAGAACTCCCGCGAATAATCGTCGTTGAAGGCGATCCGATAGGCGTCCAGGCCGCCGAAGTAGAAATCGCGCAGGCCCTCGTCCGGGCTGTCGAGCAGGCCGGTGGTCACGTCCATCGGCACCCAGCCGTAGGGCGCCAGGTAGAGCCAGCCCCAGTCGTGCAGGTTGTCGTAGTCGCCGTCGGAATAGACCATGCCCGACTGCCAGCGGCTGGGGATGCCGTTGAGGCGGAGCAGCGCCATCAGCAGCAGGGTCTGTTGTCCGCAGTCGGCATGCCCGGTGCGCAGCGCGTGCGCGCTGATGTTGGAGATCGTCGAGTATTCGCGCGCCGAGGCCCAGGGGATCCGGTCGACGGCCGCGAACAGCCTGCGTGCGATGCGCGCCGGGTTCTGCTCGTCGCCCACGACCTGCTTCGAGAAGCGCCGCAAGGCATCGGTGAACACGATGTGCGGGGGACGCTCGGCGGTGAACTCGAGCAGTTCCGGGGGCAAGAGCACGCGGCTGACGCGCTCGGGATCGATCGCGTGGTACTGGCCGCGCACGGTCAGTTCGTAACTCACCGAGAATTCGGTCGGCACGCCCGCCACGGCCTGCTTCTCCAGGTAGACGGTGCGCTGGAGCGCGGACGCCGGCGCCACGACCGGCTGGACGGGATCGCTGCCCAGCAGGCGGATGTCGTCCTGCTGGCCGGGGATCGCCCGGGGATAGGGGATCCAGGCCCTGAGCGTTTCCCCTGCCGGTACCGCGTCCGCGTCCACCACCAGCGACTGCTCCACGCGGATGCGCCGTGGCGCCACGCCGGCCCGTCCCGTCGCCAGCGCGGCGTCGCGCACCTCGACGTGGTGCGGGCCCAGCGCCTCCATGGGACCGTTGTGCGGCACGGGCGTTTCCCGTCGACGCATCGCGGCTTCCGCACTCACCCGGAACAGGTTGGGGACCGCACGCGCGAAGTAGCGTGGCCGGCCATCGATGTCGAGGTGCTCGAGGGCGCCCGAGGCCGACCACGCCGCGAACTCGCCCGCCTGCAGGTCGGGAATCTCCTTGCGCAGGCGCTCCTGCGTGGCCGGCTCGTCGAGCGGGAAGTCGAGCAGGATGCGGCGCATGCGTTCGCGCTCGAAGGCCAGCGCGGTGCGCACCCCCGCCGGGGTGGCGCCATCGGCCAGGACCTCGCCGATACGCTGCTCGGCCTCGGCGAAACGCCCTGCGTCGACCCGGGCGACGACTTCACGTACGGTGTCGCGAGGACCCGGGCTCGCGGGCAGCAGCAGGCTCCAGCCCAGCAGCGCGCCGCATCCCAGCCGCCGCGCCTGCGTGCGCAGGCCGGACGTGATCGCGCTAGGTGTGCTTGGGTCATTCGCCACGACGCGGCCCCCCGGCCGGCTGGACATGACATCGGTGTAACACGCAGACGGGAAGGCGGTCAATAATTTATTCCGAATTGATACTTTGATCGAAATAAGTATTCTCTGGAACCGAGGACCCGGTCGGACGCCGGGATTCCAGGCGCTGCCGGACCGGCCGTCGGACGGCCGCTGGACCGATCAAACGGGGATGCCGAAGATGCGTGTTGCCATGCCGATGCTCCTGTCCCGGAAGCCCCGCCGCGTCCGCGCCGGCCTGGGTACCCTGCTCGCCGCGCTGGCCGGGTTGGGCCTGCTGGCCACGACCGCCGCGATGGCACGCGAGCCCGCCGCCGACGGCACCGGGGTGCCCGGCGTCGAGCTCGCGCAGCTCTCCGCGGATTTCTGGACCTCGCGCCTGGACGCGCCCGACCGCGTCGTGCTCGACGCGCAGGCCATTGCACGACTCAACGCGCGTCTGTTCGCCGAGGACGGCTCGATGCACGACCTCGGGCGCTTTCCCGCGTCGATGCCGAGCGCGGAGATCGAAGCGCTCGTACGGCGCCTGTCCTCGCCTCCCGGCCGCCCGCTGTTCATCGCCGGGGGCGCGCCGTTCGCGGGACTGGACACGCTGGCACCGAGCCTCGGCCTGGAGCGTCTGCCGGACAGGGTCGATACCCGTTGGGGCCTGGTCGTCCATCGCGCCGACATGCGCAGCTTCCCCACCGACGTCCGGGTATTCAGCGACCCGGACGACACCGACATCGACCGCTTCCAGGAGACGGCCCTGTTCCCGGGCACGCCGCTGGCGATCCTGCACGAGAGCCGGGACGGCGAATGGTGGTTCGCGGTGAGCCCGCGCTATGCCGCCTGGATCCGCAAGTCCCGTGTCGCGGTCGGTCCGCGCGCGGACGTGCTCGGCTACGGCCGCAAGACGCCCTACGTCGTGGTCACCGGCGCCACCGCGCGCACCGTGCATACGCCGGAAGCGCCCCGGGTGTCCGACCTGCAACTGGACATGGGCGTGCGCGTGCCGCTGCTCGCGGACTGGCCGGCGGGCGCGCCGGTCAACGGCCAGGCGGCCTACGCGGGCCACGTGGTCCAGCTGCCGGTGCGCGAGGACGACGGTACGCTGCGCTTCACGCCGGCGCTGCTGCCGCGAAGCCAGGACGTCGCCGCCGCCTACCTGCCGCTGACGCCGGCGGGCGTCATCGAACAGGGCTTCAAGTTCCTCGGCGAGCGCTACGGCTGGGGCCACGCCTACGACGCACGCGACTGCAGCGGCTTCGTATCCGAGGTCTACCGCGCCTTCGGCGTCCAGTTGCCGCGCAACACGAGCGCGCAGGGCGTCAGTCCGGTCTTCAACACGGTCCGCTTCGACGAGGGCGACGACCGCCAATCGCGGCTCGCGGTGCTGCGCCAGTTGCACGCCGGCGACCTGGTCTACATCCCGGGCCACGTGATGATGGTGATCGGCCAGTATGAAGGGGCCCCGTACGTGATCCACGACGTCACCGGCGTCAGTGTCCGCGACGCCGATGGCGGACTGCGGCGGATCGTGCTCAACGGCGTATCGGTGACGCCGCTCGAACCCCTGCAGTCGGGCGAGGACGCGAGCCTCGTCGACCGCATTTACAGCATCCAGAAGATCCGCCCATGAGACCCTGGCCCGCGGATACCGGATCTTTCGCGCAACGGCCCGGCCGCCGTGCCCACCCGACCGCGGATGGCCGCCACGAGGAAACCCGATGAAGATCACCGACATCCAGGTCGGCATGCTGCGCGTACCGCTGAAGACGCCGTTCAAGACCGCCCTGCGCACGGTCGACACCGTCGAGGACATCATCGTGCTGGTGCGGACCGACACCGGGCACGTGGGCCACGGCGAGGCCGCCGCGACGGCGGTCATCACCGGCGACACCCATGGCTCGATCATCGAAGCCATCCGGCGCTACATCCGTCCGCGCCTGCTCGGCGCGGAGATCGCCGACCTCAACCGCAACACGCGCCTGGTGCAGACCGCGCTGGAACGCAACTTCAGCGCCAAGGCCGCGGTGGAGATCGCGCTTTACGACCTGTTCGGCCAACTCTACGACGCGCCCCTCTACCGCCTGCTCGGCGGCGGCGACCCGGTCATCACCACCGACATCACCATCAGCGTCGACTACATCGACAAGATGGTGGCCGACTCGCTGGCGGCGGTCGACCGCGGCTTCGAGTCGCTGAAGATCAAGGTCGGCAAGGACATCGGCCTGGACATCGAGCGGGTCAAGGCCGTCCATGCCGCGGTCGAAGGCCGCGCCCTGCTCCGCCTCGACGCCAACCAGGGCTGGACCGCCAAGCAGGCGGTCTTCGCCATGCAGGCGCTCGAGGACGCCGGGGTCGAGCTGGAACTGCTCGAGCAACCGGTCAAGGCGCACGACATCCGCGGCCTGAAGTACGTGACCGACCGCGTCCACACGCCGGTGATGGCCGACGAGAGCGTGTTCGGTCCGACCGAGGTGATCGACCTGATCAAGATGCACGCCGCCGACATCATCAACATCAAGCTGATGAAGACCGGCGGCCTGTCGAACGCGATCCGCATCGCCGACATCGCCTCGCTGTACGGCGTGGAATGCATGATCGGCTGCATGATCGAGACCAGCATCAGCGTCGCCGCCGCGGTCCACCTGGCGGTGGCCAAGGCCGACGCGATCACCAAGGTCGACCTGGACGGCCCGTCGCTTTGCCGGTACGACCCGGTCGACGGCGGCGTGCAGTTCAACGAATCGGAAATCTCGATCGTGGACGCCCCGGGCCTGGGCATCCGCGAGGTGCGGGGCCTGGAGATGCTGCCCGAATGAGCCGCGGCGCCCCGCCCCCGCAGGAGGCACCCGCCGCGGACGCCCCCGTCGCCGGCGCCGCGGACGCATCGCCCCTGCTCAAGGTCCGGGCCGAGCGCGACCGCATGTCGGCGATCGAGCGACGGATCGCCGACTTCCTGCTCGACAACGCCCACCTGCTGCGCGACTACTCCTCGCAGCAGCTGGCCAGTGCGCTGGGCATCAGCCAGTCCAGCGTCGTCAAGTTCAGCCAGAAGCTCGGGTTCAAGGGCTACCCCGACCTGAAGTTCTGCATCGGCGAGGCGCTCGCGCGCGAGACCGCTGACGGCGCCAGCCGCCCCGCGCCCACGCGCGACGTGTCACCGCACGTGGCGCTGGCCGACGCGCTCTGGCGCGGCAAGGCCCGCGCCGAGCAGGAGACCCGACTGCTCAACCCGCTCGAGCAGATCGACAGGATCGTGCAGGCCATCGTCGATGCCGACCGCGTCTTCATCTGCGGGCTCGGCCAGGACGGCATCCATGCGCGTGGCCTGGGCCTGCGCCTGTCGCTGATCGGCATCGCCACCGTCGAGCACGCCGATCCCGTGCTGATGGCCGCCAGCGTCAGCTCGGCCGGCCCCGGCGACGTGCTGGTCGTGTTCTCCGAACATGGCCGCCAGCCGGAGCTGTGCCAGGTCAGCCGGCAGTTCCGGGCCCGCCGCGGCAAGACGGTGTCGGTCACCCGGCACGGCGCCAACCCATTGCGCGCGCATGCCGACGCGGCGCTGCTGGTGTCCGCGCACGACGACGACGCCCACGTCGAACCCCTGCTCTACCAGGCCGCGCTGCAGCACATGCTCGACCTGGTGATCGTGCTGGTGTGCCAACATTCGGACGACTACCTCGACCACTACCGGAACAGTGCGGAGCATGTCCAGAAGATGCTCGATCCCTGAGGTGCCCATCGCCCTCCTCGCCGGCGTCCTCCTCGCGCTGACGGCGGCGACGGCACAGGCCGCCACGCCCTGGGCCCAGGCCCGGCAGATGGTGGTCGTCGCCACCGCCGACTGGGACGCCGATGGCGGGCGCATGCTGCGCTTCGAGAAGGACGCTGCGGGTTGGCGCCAGGTCGCCGCGGCCGAGCCGGTGCGCATTGGCCGCGCCGGAAGCGCCTGGGGCCTGGGCCTGCACCCGGACCAGGCCGGAACGCGCAAGCGCGAGGGCGACGGTCGCAGCCCCGCCGGCATCTTCGGCATCGGCGACGCCTTCGGATACGCCGCCGACGCGCACACCGCGCTGTCCTACCGGGCCATGCAGGCCAGCGACTACTGCATCGACGTGCCCGGCTCGCCGCTGTACAACCGCATCGTCGACGCCGACGAGGTCGGCGCGGCGGCCGTGGAGGGCTCGACCGAGCCCATGCGGCGCGACCTGCATGCCGATGGCGACGGCCGCTACGCGCAAGGCTTCGTGATCGAGCACAACCCCGGCAACCGCAGTCCGGCCGGCAGTTGCATCTTCGCGCATGTGTGGAAGGCGGCGGACGTCGCCACCGCCGGCTGCACCGCCATGCCGGCCGGCCGGATGGCCGCCCTGCTCGACTGGCTGGACCCGGCGGCGCAGCCGGTGTTTGTGCTGCTGCCCGAAGCTGCTTACGCTCGGCTGCAGGCGCCGTGGCACCTGCCGCGGCTGCCGCCCGCCCCGACGTCCACCCCGCCTGCCGCCAAGGACCCATCGAATGACTGACCCCCTTCGCCCGACCGTCGACCACCCGGCCACGGGCGAACCCGGTCCCGGCATCGACCACGACACCGGCATGGTGCGGGCGGTCAGCCGCTGGCAGATCGTGGGCCTGTCGATCAACGACGTCATCGGCAGCGGCATCTACCTGCTGCCCGCCAGCACGGCCCTGCTGCTGGGACCGGCCAGCCTGTGGGCGGTATTGCTGGCAGGCGTCGCCGTCGGCCTGCTCGTGCTGTGCTACGCCCAGGCCGGCAGCTACTACGACGATGCCGGCGGCAGCTATCTCTACGCCCGCGATGCGTTCGGCGACTTCATCGGTTTCGAGGTCGGCTGGATGACCTGGCTGACCCGCGTGGCATCCGCCGCGGCCCTGGGCAGCGGCCTGGCGCTGGCGGTGTCCAAGTTCTGGGCGCCCGCGGGCGAGGGCTGGGGCTGGACCGCCGTCGTGGTCGGCTCCCTCGCCTTCCTGACCTACATCAACGTGGTCGGCGTGCGCACCGCCGCGCGCACCGGTGTGGCCCTCGTGCTGGCCAAGCTGGTCCCGCTGTTGTTCTTCATCGCGGTGGGCGCGTTCTTCGTCGACTGGTCGCAGGCCGTGGCCATGGGCGCACCGCCGACCGACAAGCTGGGCGAAGGCGCGTTGTTGCTGCTCTACGCCTATGCCGGTTTCGAGAACACCCCGGCCGCGGCGGGCGAGTTCCGCAATCCCCGGCGCGACGTCCCGTTCGCGCTGATCACCATGATCGTGCTGGTGACCCTGATCTACGTCGCCGTGCAGGTCGTGGCCCAGGGCACCGTGCCCGACCTCGCCGCGTCCCGCTCGCCGCTGGCGGACGCCGCCGAGACCTTCGCCGGCCCCGCCGGCGCGCTACTGCTGACGTTGGGCGCGGCAGTCTCGATCCTGGGCAGCAACAGCAACACCATGCTGTTCGGCCCGCGCTACCTCTACGCGCTCTCGGCCGACGGCTATGGCCCGGCCGCACTCTCGCGCGTGCACCCGCGCTACCGCACCCCGACCATCGCGATCATCGTCACCGGCGTGCTCGCGACCGTCCTGGTGCTGGGCCAGCAGTTCGGGGGCAGCGGCGTTTCGCAGGCCTTCGCCAATCTCGCGCTGCTCTCGGTGGTCGCGCGACTGTGCAGCTACATCGGCACCGCGGCGTCGCTGCTCGTCCTGCAGAAGCGCTATCGCGATCGTCCCAATGCCCTGGCCCTGCCCGGCGGCCCGCTGATCCCCGTGCTCGCGCTGCTGGTGTCGCTGGCCCTGGTCGCGAGCGCGGGGGTGGGCAACCTCGCCGCGGCCGCGGTGGCGATCGCGGTGGGCGCGGTGATCTACCTGATGAGACGCCGCCCGGCGGCGTCCCACCGCTGACGACGACGTCATCCGGGCTGGACCCTTCCAGCCGCCCTCGTGGCGGCGAAGCATCCATGCCCATCCGTTGCGCGCCCCGTTTGATCTTCGATTGATGCGGAAGCACCAGGCTATCTCCACGCCATTCCGGCGAGACGCAGAGATGGAGATGCACGCATGTGGAGAAAGATACGGATCGCCTCGTTGGCGGCGGTGGGCCTGTGCCTGGTACTCGCGCTTGGCGGCTGGGCGTACGTGGCAAGCCTCGATCTCGAATCCGAGCCGCAGGCGGACCGGAACGCGGATGCGGCCGACCTGCCCTTCCTGCGCGCACGGACATCCGGGCAGCGAGGACGGATCCTGGCCGTCGTCACCAGCACCCCCCTCATCGGCGACAGCAGCAGGAAGGCCGGCTACGAGCTGACCGAGCTGTCGCGGGCCTACTGGACGTTCCTGGCCAACGGCTACGAGGTCGACATCGCCAGTCCCCTTGGCGGCAAGCCTCCGATGAGGCTGGACCAGGACGACACCGGCGATGCCGACTACGCATTCCTCAACGATGCACGTGCGCGACACAAGCTGGCCAATTCCCTCCCGCTCTCCGGGGTGGACCCAACGCTGTACCAGGCCGTCTACTTCGTCGGCGGAAAGGGCGCCATGTTCGACTTCCCCGGCAACCCCGCCATCGCTCGCATCGTGGCGGAAATCGCCCCTCGCGGCGTGGTCGGTGCCGTCTGCCACGGGCCTGCGGCGCTGATCGGGCTCCGCGATGCCTCCGGCCGTCCCTGGCTGCAGGGGCGGTGGGTCACCGGCTTCACCAACGCAGAGGAACTGTTCCTGATCGAAAATGCCCGCGAGCTGTTCCCGTACCTGTTGCAGGACGAACTGTCGCGACAGGGGGCGCGCTTCGTCGAAGGCCCCGTGTACCTGGACAACACCGTGGTCGACGAGCGCCTGGTGACCGGCCAGAACCCGTGGTCCACATGGTCCGTCGCGGAGCACATGGTGCGTGCGCTGGGCCATGAGCCGGTGCCTCGGGCGCGAAGCGCCGAGGAAATCAGCGTGCAATTGCTGGCGACCTACCACGAGGCCGGCATCGATGCCGCCCTGGCGATGAAGGCGGGTGCTGCACGCAGCGATCGGCGCCTCCTGCTCATGCACGCCGTGGTGGCGGCCATGCAATGGCGGCTGCGTGAGGCCTACCAACTGCAACGGCTTGCAAGGAACTAGCCCGCGGCCGATGCTTGCGACCGGACCCCGGCATCGGCCGGGAGGCCCGGCCGCCGACCATTCACCGCGTGCGAACACGAGGGCAGGCGCTTGGACAGGCTCGAGGACGAAAAAGGCGCGAAGCTGGCGGTACTGCTGGTCGAGGACGACCTTGACGTCGCCGCCGGCATCGCCGACTACCTGGAGGCGCACGGGCTGGCGGTCGACTTCGCCTACGATGCGTCCCAGGCGCGGGCCCGTCTCCTGGAGTCGACGTTCGACCTGCTCGTGCTGGACGTGAACCTGCCGGGCGAGGATGGGATGAGCCTGTGCCGTGAGCTGAAGCAGGTACAGGGCCTGCGCCAACCCGCGATCTTCCTGACCGCCCGCGGCGGGCTGGCCGACAAGCTTCGCGGCTTCGAGGCCGGCGCCCTGGACTACATGGTCAAGCCGTTCGAGCCGGCCGAACTGCTGGCACGCATCCGCGCCATGGGCACCCACGCCAGGGCCGCGGATGGCGGCCTGATCCTGGCCGATGGATACCGCCTGGACCCCCAGCGGGGATTGTTGTCACGGGACGAACTCAGCCTGCCCCTCCATGCCACGGGCCTGGGCATCCTGGCGCGGCTGATGCGGGCGTTCCCCGGCACGGTCTCGCGCCAGGCGCTGTGCGAGGGGCTCTGGGGCGACGAAGCGCCCGGCAGCGATCCGTTGCGTACCCACGTCTACCAGCTGCGGCGCGCCATGCATGAGCGGTTCGGCGAGTCGCCCATCACGACCGTGCGCGGGCTGGGTTACCGCTTCGGAGGCCCTCGATGAGAGGCAAGCGCCGCCTGCACGATGTACTGGCCCGGCAATGGATCGTCTTCGCCCTGGTGCTGCTGGCCGGATTCGCCGCGATGACGGTCCTGACCGCCTACATGCTCGAGGACCGGCTGATCGACGATCGCCTGCGCGATGTCGGCCGACAGCAGGGCCTGCATTCGCCGGGACCGCTACCGCCAGGCTTCATGCTGGTGGCCCGCAGGCAAGCCGACGACGCGCTGCGCGAGCGCACCGCGGGCCAGCCGCTGGGCGCCATCCGCGAGTTCCGGCTTCCGGACGGACGCTACCTGCACGTGCTGGCCATGCGCGACGGACGGGGTGCGGAGTCCCTCCTGGTCCACGATGCGACCGCGCACCTGGCGGTCAATCCGGCCCTGGTGCGCGCCTGGCCCTGGCTGCTGTTGATCGCCACCGCGCTGGCGCTGGTTGCGTGGGCGCTCGCGCACCGGTTCGTGGCGCGGGTGTCGGGACAGGCCCGGGAACTGGTGGCCCGTTTCAGCGAGGCCGAGGGCCCCCATGACCTGCATGCGCTGGCGGATGCCCAGGGGATCTTCGAGTTCAGCGAACTCGCCCGCCTCAACGCGAAGGTCTGGGAGTCGCGCCGCGCGGTGCTCGATCGCGAGCGCGAGACGCTGGCGTTCCTCGCGCACGAACTCCGGACACCGCTGCAATCCGCCCGGACCAGCCTGGCCCTGCTCGATGCCCTGCCCGAGCGCGTGGAGCACGCCGCGTGGCAGCGCCTGCATCGGGCCGTGGGCCGCCTCGCCAGGGCCAGTCACGCCCTGCTCTGGCTGGGAGACGGCCAGGCGGCGCCGCCACGGCCGTGCAAGCCCTTGCGGCTGCTGGGCACGCTCGTCGAGGAACTCGCGCCATTGGCAACGGCCAAGGGACAGACCCTGCGCATGCCATCGGGTCCGGACATCGACTGGCCCATGCCCGGGGAAGTCGCCGAGACCATCCTGAACAACCTGCTGCTCAACGCGATCCAGCACGGAGACCGGGGCGAGATCCGGATCGAGGTGCATGGCACGACGCTGGGCATCGACAATCCGCTCCCGGACCGGCCCGCGCCTTCCGGCTTCGGCGTCGGGCGACAGCTCGCGGAGCGACTGGTCGAACGCTTCGGCGGGACCCTCCGGCAACGCGCCCTGCCCGGCCACCGGCTGCGCGTCGAGGTGGATGTCGGCCCAGGCGGCACGGTGCCCGCGCAGCCGGAACGTAACGCAGCGGGCGATGGGCTCGCTTCGAGCCGGCCAGGCGGCGTCCGGAACTGAGCACCCGCCTGCGCTCGCGGGACTCCAACGCCATCCCCACCCGCGTCCGGAGCGGACGACGCGCCCCATCCACGCCCGGAGACGCCCACGAAAAAGCGGGCCGAAGCCCGCTTTTTCGTGCGTCTGCGATGTCGCCCGGCTTACTCGGCCGAAGCGCCTTCGCCTTCCTCGACGGCCTTCATCGACAGGCGGATGCGGCCCTGCTTGTCGACTTCCAGCACCTTGACCTTGACCACGTCGCCTTCCTTCAGCTTGTCGCTGACCTTCTCGACGCGCTCGCTGGAGATCTGCGAGACGTGCACCAGGCCGTCCTTGCCCGGGAGGATGGTGACGAACGCGCCGAAGTCCATGATCTTGGCGACCTTGCCTTCGTAGATGCGGCCCGGCTCGACGTCCGAGGTGATCTGCTCGATCCGGTCCTTGGCGGCGTTCGCGGCGGCGGCGTTGACCGAGGCGATGACGATGGTGCCGTCGTCCTGGATGTCGATCTGGGTGCCGGTCTCCTTGGTGATCGCCTGGATGGTCGAACCGCCCTTGCCGATCACTTCGCGGATCTTGTCCGGGTGGATCTTCAGGGTCAGCAGGCGCGGCGCGAACTCGCTGAGCTCGCCACGCGGGCTGGTCAGGGCGTGCGCCATCTCGCCGAGGATGTGCAGGCGACCGGCCTTGGCCTGCTCGAGCGCGACCTGCATGATTTCCTTGGTGATGCCCTGGATCTTGATGTCCATCTGCAGGGCGGTCACGCCGTTCTCGGTACCGGCCACCTTGAAGTCCATGTCGCCGAGGTGGTCCTCGTCGCCCAGGATGTCGGACAGGACGACGAAGTCATCGCCTTCCTTGACCAGGCCCATCGCGATGCCCGCGACCGGGGCCTTGATCGGCACGCCGGCGTCCATCAGGGCCAGCGAGGAACCGCAGACCGAGGCCATCGACGAGGAGCCGTTCGACTCGGTGATCTCCGAGACGATGCGGATGGTGTACGGGAACTCCTCCATCGTCGGCATCACGGCGAGCACGCCGCGCTTGGCCAGGCGGCCGTGGCCGATCTCGCGGCGCTTCGGGCCCATCATGCGGCCGGCCTCGCCCACCGAGTAGGGGGGGAAGTTGTAGTGGAACAGGAAGTGTTCCTTGTACTCGCCCGAGACGGCATCGATGATCTGGCCATCGCGCGCGGTGCCCAGCGTGGCGACCACGATCGCCTGGGTCTCGCCGCGGGTGAACAGCGAGGAGCCGTGGGTACGCGGCAGCACGCCGACCTTGGAGCTGATCGGGCGGACGGTGTCGAGCGCGCGACCGTCGATGCGCACCTTGGTGCTCAGCACGGCGCCACGCATGGTCTCGTATTCCAGCTCGCCGAATTCCTTCGACAGCTCGGCGCCGCTCCATTCGTTCGCTTCGGCCTGGTCGGCCAGCGACGCCAGGACGTCCTTCTTCAGCGCGGAGATGGCCTCCTTGCGCTCGCCCTTGTCGCGGATCTGGAACGCAGCGCCCAGACGGTCGCCGATCGCGCCCTTGAGGGCGGCGACGATGGCGTCGTTGCGGGCCGGGGCGGCCCAGTCCCACTTCGGCTTGCCGGCTTCGGCGACCAGTTCGTTGATCGCGTTGATGGCGACCTGCATCTGCTCGTGGCCGAACACCACGGCGCCCAGCATCACTTCCTCGGACAGCACGTCGGCTTCCGACTCGACCATCAGCACGGCACCGGCGGTACCGGCGACCACCAGCTCCAGCTTGGAGCCTTCCAGGTCGCTCTTGGTCGGGTTCAAAAGGTACTCGCCGTCCTTGTAGCCGACCTTGGCGGCGCCGATCGGGCCGTCGAAGGGGGCGCCCGACAGGGCCAGGGCGGCGGAGGCGCCGAGCAGCGCGGGGATGTCGCCGTCGATCTCCGGGTTCATCGACATCACCGTGGCGATGATCTGGACTTCGTTGCGGAAGCCTTCCGGGAACAGCGGGCGGATCGGGCGGTCGATCAGTCGGGAGATCAGGGTCTCCTTCTCGGTCGCGCGGCCTTCGCGCTTGAAGAAGCCACCGGGGATGCGGCCGCCGGCGTAGAACTTCTCCTGGTAGTCGACGGTCAGGGGGAAGAAGTCCTGGCCTTCGCGTGCGGTCTTGTTGGCGACCGCGCTGACCAGCAGCACGGTGTCTTCAACCTTGACGATGACGGCACCGCCGGCCTGGCGGGCGATCTCGCCGGTTTCCAGGGTGACCTGGTGCTTGCCGTACTGGAAGGTCTTGGTGATTTTTGACACGTTGGAGTCCTGTCGTTTCGATTCGTTGCGATCCGCCGGCGCCCCTGCCCCGGTCGGTCGGCTGCAGGATGGCAGCCTGGGAAGCCGCCCGTGGAACGACTCCCGAAAAACGAACCGCGGCGCATCACTGCGCCGCGGTGGGTGTTCTGCTTAGCGGCGCAGACCGAGCTTCTCGATCAGGGCCTTGTAGCGCGCGTTGTCCTTGCGCTTCAGATAGTCCAGCAGGCTGCGACGGCGGTTCACCATCATCAACAGGCCACGACGGCTGTGGTGGTCCTGCTTGTGCTCCTTGAAGTGGCCGGTCAGGAGCTCGATGCGGGCGGTCAGCAGGGCGACCTGGACTTCCGGGGAGCCGGTGTCGTTGGTGCCGCGACCGTGTTCCTGGATGATCTTGCTGGTATCGATGGACATTGCTTTGTTTACCTTTCAGACGCGTGGCCTGCAGAAACGACGGCATGCGATGACGACATCGCGCCGGCGTACCGCGGGGCTCGCCGTTGTTGGAAATGAACGAATGGGTGCTTGCTTGGATGAAAGCGGCGGAATTGTAACAGTTTCCCTGCGCGGAATGCGACCCGTCCAGGGGCTCCGGGACCAGGCCCAGCGGACCGCCGGGGGCCCTGTTCAGCCCCGCGGGGGGGCCGGCTGGCCGGTGGCGACCGCCCAGCGGAACATGCGCTGCGGCGCGACCTCCCCGCCGGCATGGCGGCCGATGCCCAGGCATCGCCCCTCCGGCCCCATGATCGCGACCACCCCGTCCTCGCCGGCGGTCGCGACGAGCGCGGGCTGGCCGTGGGCCAGGCGGTCCGCACCGGCCTCGTCGACCTGGACGGCGGTGAAGCCGGCCAGGCCGGCCTCGATCGGGAGCAGGCAGGCGTCGAGCGCCGGCTCCCCCTGCCCGGCGAGCGCCTGCAAGGATTCCAGCGTGTGCATCGCCGGCGTGGCGAAGGGTTCCACCCACAGGCGACGCAGGGCGGTCACATGGGCGCCGCAGCCCAGGGCTTCGCCCAGGTCGCGGACCAGGCTGCGGATGTAGGTCCCCGAGCCGCACTCCACGTGCAGCACCAGCCGCGGGCCCTCGTGGGCCACCACGTCGAGGCGGTCGATGACGACCTCGCGTTCAGGGGCCTGGATGGCCTCGCCCCGGCGCGCCTTCGCATAGAGGGGTTCGCCGCCCTGCTTGAGCGCGGAGTAGATCGGCGCCCGCTGCAGGATTGGTCCGCGCAGGGCCGCCAGGGCCTGTTCCAGGCGCGCGGCATCGATGGGCGGCACCGGCCGCTCCTGCAGCACTTCGCCCTCGGCGTCGTCGGTGTCGGTGGTCCGGCCCAGCTCGGCCTCGCAGGCATAGGCCTTGCGGGCCCCCAGCAACAGGCCCGCGATCTTGGTCGCTTCGCCGAAACAGATCGGCAGCAGGCCGGTGGCCAGCGGGTCCAGGCTACCGGTGTGGCCGCCCTTCGCGGCGCGGAACAGGTGCCTGACCCGCTGCAGCGCCTGGTTGGAACTCAGCCCCGCGGGCTTGTCCAGCAGCAGGATGCCGTCGAGCGGCCTGAATACGGTGCGCGGTTTCTTGCTCATCTGGGGAAACACGGGCCCGGCCGGCCAAGGGCGATGCCGGGACCGGCACGACCGCTGCGACCGGGCGCGCTCAGGAAGACGAAGCCTCGTCGTCGCCGGCGTCGGGCGCCTGCAGGTCGGGCAGGTCGCGCAGCAGGTTGTCGATGCGCTCGCCGCGGTCGACCGAGTCGTCGTAATGGAAGTGGAGCTCGGGCACATGGCGCAGCTTCACCGCCTGGCCCAGCTTGTAGCGCAGCTCGCGCGACAGCGCCTTGAGCGCCTTCACCGCTTCGGCCGAGCGCTCTTCCTGGAGCGCGGTCACGAAGACCTTGGCATGGGCCAGGTCGCGGCTGATCTCGACGTCGGACACGCTGACGGAGGGCAACGCGTGCTCGCGCACCGCGTCATGGACGATCGTGCCCAGCTCCCGGCGGAGCTGGGCGGAGACGCGATCGGTGCGATGGAATGACTTTTTCATCGGTAATGCATGCTCGGGAATGGAGGGAAACGGGCGGCGGGACGGATGCCGATCCGGAGCGGCCGGGCGCCGGCACGGCGAGTGTCGAGACCGACCCCGCCATGCCCCGTGCCCGGTTCCCCATTCGAGGCGGACCCTTAGAGGGTCCGCTGGGCCTCGATGCGCTCGAAGCACTCGATCTGGTCGCCCGGCTTGACGTCGTTGTACTCCTTGACGCCGATGCCGCACTCGGTGCCGTTGCGCACCTCGTCGACGTTCTCCTTGAAGCGGCGCAGGGACTCGAGCTCGCCTTCGAAGACCACGGTGTTGTCGCGAAGCACGCGGATCGGCTTGCTGCGCTTGACCGAGCCCTCGACCACCATGCAGCCGGCGACGGCGCCGAACTTGGAGCTGCGGAACACGTCGCGGACCTCGGCGATGCCGATGATCTCCTCGCGGATCTCCACGCCCAGCAGGCCGGACGCCACCTGCTTCACCTGGTCGATCACGTCGTAGATGATCGAGAAGTAGCGCAGGTCGACGCCATGGGTCTCGATGACCTTGCGCGCCGAGGCGTCGGCACGCACGTTGAAGCCGATGATCGTCGCCTTCGACGTCGCCGCGAGGGTCGCGTCGGACTCGGTGATGCCGCCCACGCCACCGCCGATGACGTTGATGCGGATGTCGTCGGTCGACAGCGCGGTCAGCGCATCGCGAAGCGCCTGCACCGAACCCTGCACGTCGGCCTTCACGACCAGGTTGAGGGTCTGCTGGCCTTCGCCGCTGCCCATCTGCGCGAGGATGTCCTCCATGCGGTTGCCCGCCTGGGCGACCAGGCGCGACTCGCGACGCTTGGCATCGCGCTGCTGCGCGACTTCCTTGGCCAGGCGCTCGTCGTCGACGACCACGAAGTCATCGCCCGCGTCCGGCACGCCGGACAGGCCCAGGACCTGCACCGGGATCGACGGCGTCGCCGCCTCGACCTGCGAGCCGGTCTCGTCGAACAGGGCACGGACGCGGCCGTACTGCACGCCGCAGACCAGGTAGTCGCCCTTGGACAGGGTGCCCTGCTGGACCAGCACGGTCGCGACGGGGCCACGACCCTTGTCCAGCGAGGACTCGATGACCACGCCGCTGGCGCGGCCTTCGCTGACCGCGGACAGTTCGAGCACTTCGGCCTGCAGCGAGATCGCGTCGAGCAGGGCATCGATGTTCTCGCCGGTCTTGGCCGAGAGTTCGATGAACTGGGTGTCGCCGCCGAATTCCTCGGACACGACTTCCTGGCCCATCAGCTCGGTCTTGACGCGCGAGGGGTCGGCACCGGACTTGTCGATCTTGTTGATCGCCACCACCAGCGGCACTTCCGCCGCCTTGGCGTGCTGGATGGCCTCGATGGTCTGCGGCTTGACGCCGTCGTCGGCGGCCACGACCAGTACCACGATGTCGGTCAGCTTCGCGCCGCGGGCGCGCATCGACGAGAACGCCGCGTGGCCCGGGGTATCGAGGAAGCTGATGACGCCGCGGTCGGTCTCGACGTGGTAGGCGCCGATGTGCTGGGTGATGCCGCCGGCTTCGCCGGTGGCGACCTTGGTCCGCCGGATGTAGTCGAGCAGCGAGGTCTTGCCGTGGTCGACGTGGCCCATGATGGTGACCACCGGCGGGCGCGCGACCTTCTCGCCGGTCACGTCCTCGACGTGGGCCAGCAGTTCGTTCTCCGCGTCCTCGGCATCGGCGCGGACGGCCTTGTGCCCGAGTTCCTCGGTGACCAGCACCGCGGTGTCGTGGTCGATGCTCTGGGTGATGGTCGCCATGACGCCCATCTTGAAGAGCGCCTTGACCACCTCGCCGCCCTTCAGCGCGAGCTTCTGCGCCAGGTCCGCGACGGTGATGGTCTCGCCGATGGCGACTTCGCGCACCACCGGGGCGGTGGGCTTGGAGAAGCCGTGCGGACCGGCACCGGTGCGCGACTGGTCGCCCTGGCGGCGCGACTTCGGCTTGCCTCGGGCGCTCGTGCGGCGGGCGCGGTCGGACGCGCTCAGGTGCATCTGCCCGGCGAAGCGGTTGCCGCCGTCTTCCGAACCCTTGCCGCGTGCCTTGCCGCGCGGCGACGCCTCGCGTCCCTCGGTGCGGGCCGGCGGGGTCTTGGGATGGCCGTGGCCACCGGCCTTGTGCGCGACCGGCGCATCGGCGTCGATCTCCGGCTCGGCGGCGGCCAGCGCCTCCTGCTCGGCGCGCAGGCGCTCGGCTTCCTTCGCGGCCTCGGCTTCGCGGACCGCCCGCTCGGCCTCTTCGGCGCGCTGGCGATCGGCCTCCGCGAGGCGCTGCTGCTCCTCGAGGTTGCGCTGGCGCGACTCCTCGAGCTTGCGCAGGATCTCGGCACGCTCGTCGCCGCCACCGCCCTCGCCCGCGCCTTCGGCCGGCCGGCTGAGGGTGACCTTCTTGCGCACGACCACGTCGACCGTCGAGCGGGTCTTGCCGCCACCGACGGTCAGCTCCTGCTTGCGGCTGCGGCTGAGGGTGATCTTCTTCGGCGATGCCCCGGCGTCAGCGGACTTGTCGTCCTTGCCGTGCGTCCGACGCAGGAAGCCGAGCAGTTTGACCTTCTCGGTACTGGTCACGACCTGGTCCGGGTCGCTGAACTTCATGCCGGCCTCGGCCAGCTGTTCCAGCAACTTCTCGACCGGCGTGTTCACCAGTGCGGCCAATTTGCGAATGGTGGTTTGTTGCGACATTCGGTTTCCGTGTCTTGGTGGCGCGGATAGGGTTCCCGCGCGGAGTGTCGCCATTCTAGTCCCGCCCGCGCGTCTCTTGAATCGACGCGGCGTGACGGCCCCTGAATGGCCCGTCCACAGGCCGGAGCCCTCCCCGGCCTGCGAAAGCCGGCCCGGAAACCGGACCGGAGTGCCCGGGAGGCCTCTTTCGAAGCCCCCGGGCGGGTGTGCTGCCTGTTACTCGAACCAGTGCTTGCGCGCTTCCATGATCAGTGCCGCCGCGCGCTCCTCGTCGATGCCTTCCACGTCGGTGATCTCGTCGGTGGCGGCCTCGGCGAGGTCCTCGCGGGTGACCACGCCCTTCGCGGCGAGCGCGTAGGCGGTGGCCTCGTCCATGCCCTCCAGCGAGAGCAGGTCTTCGGCCGGCTGGTGCTCGTCGAGCTCTTCCTCCGCGGCCAGCGCGTCGTTGAGCAGCGCGTCGCGGGCACGGGCGCGCAGTTCCTCGACGATGTCCTCGTCGAAGCCCTCCACCGCCAACAGCTCGCCGACCGGCACGTAGGCGATCTCCTCGACCGTGGTGAAGCCCTCGGCCACCAGGATGCCGGCGATCTCCTCGTCGACCTCCAGCTTCTCCTGGAACAGGTCGCGCGCGGCGTTCTGCTCGGCCTCGGACTTCGCGGTGACCTGGTCCTGGGTCATCACGTTGAGCTGCCAGCCGGTCAGGCGGCTGGCCAGGCGGACGTTCTGGCCGCCCTTGCCGATGGCCTGCGCCAGGCGGTCCTCGGCGACGGCCAGGTCCATGGAGTGCTTTTCCTCGTCGACGATGATCGACTGCACCTCGGCCGGCGCCATCGCGTTGATGACGAACTGCGCCGGGTTGTCGGACCACAGCACGATGTCCACGCGCTCGCCGTTGAGCTCGTTGCTCACCGCCTGGACGCGCGAGCCGCGCATGCCGATGCACGCGCCGATCGGATCGGTGCGGTTGTCGTGCGCCTCGACGGCGATCTTGGCGCGGTCGCCCGGGTCGCGCGCGCAGGCCTTGATCGAAACCAGGCCCTGGCCGACTTCCGGCACTTCCAGCTTGAACAGCTCCATCATGAATTCCGGCGCGGCGCGGCTGATGAACAGCTGCGGGCCACGCGGCTCGGTACGCACGTCGAACAGGTAGCCGCGGACGCGGTCGCCGGTGCGCAGGATGTCGCGCGGGATCCCCTTGTCCTTCTGGATGATCGCCTCGGCGTTGCCGCCCAGGTCGACGAAGATATTGCCGCGCTCGACGCGCTTGACGATGCCGGTGACCAGCTCGCCGACGCGATCCTTCCACGCGTCGACCACCTGGGCACGCTCGGCCTCGCGCACGCGCTGCACGATCACCTGCTTGGCGGCCTGCGCGGCGATGCGGCCGAAGTCCGGGTTCTCGATCTGCTCTTCGATGAAGTCGCCGATCTCCACGCCCTCGGCCTCCTCGACCGCATCCATCATGCGGGTCTGGCGATCGGGGGATTCCATGACCACGTCGTCGGCCACGACTTCCCAGCGGCGGAAGGTCTCGTAGCTGCCGTCCTTCGGGTCGATGGCGACGCGCACCAGCACGTCCTGCTCGTGGTAACGCTTCTTGGCGGCCGAGGCCAGCGCGGCTTCGATCGCCTCGAAGATCACTTCGCGCGGGACGCCCTTCTCGTTGGCGACCGCATCAACGACCAGCAACAGATCCTTGCTCATTACGTCACTCCGCCGTGTTCGACCCGTCGGTCGCCGGCTTCTTGGTTGGTTTGTCGGTGTTCTTGCCCTCGGCGCGGGTCTCGCGCCGTGGCGGGTTCTTGCCGGGCTTTGCGGGCGCCATGCCCAGGGCGGCCCAGTCGGGCACCAGGCGCGCCTTCTCGATGTTGTCGACGGAAACGACGAACTCGCCGCCATCCAGTTCGAAGGTGACCGTGTCGCCGGCCACCTGGGCGATCCGCCCCTGCAGGCGACGGCGGCCGTCCTGCGGCAGCTTCAGCACCACCTTGGCGGACTCGCCCGCGAAGCGCTGGAACTGACTTGCGTTGAACAGCGGTCGGTCCAGCCCCGGCGACGATACCTCCAGGGTGTAGTTGCCCGAGATCGGGTCCTCGACGTCGAGCTGCGCGGACACCTCGCGGCTGACCGCCTCGCAGTCCTCGATGCCGACCGCGCGCGGCGGCGCGCCGCCCTCGCCCGTCGCGGGAAGGTCGATATAGAGCCTCAGCACCGCGCCGCCGGGCGACGGGAGATACTCCACGCCAAGCAGCTCGAGGCCCAGCGACGTCACCGTCGGGGCCAGCAGTGCCGAGATTTGGGATGCCTTGTCCGTCACGCGGTCGTAGTCTCCTGCGATTGCGCCTTGCCTTCCAGATTCCAGGCGGGCCGCACGCGGCGACCCGGGGAAACAACAAAGGGCCCATTGGGCCCCTTGTCCGGCACTGCTGGATTTCGGCGTGACCACGCGAGCAGAACGCGATCACTCAAGCCCAAGCCCTGATCCAAAAATTAAAGCCTCCTAACGAGGCTTCATTTTAGGACTGCCTTACACCTGCAATCCCTGGATCGAAGCTGGTAGCGGGGGCAGGATTTGAACCTGCGACCTTCGGGTTATGAGCCCGACGAGCTGCCAGACTGCTCCACCCCGCATCAGGCCGCCTATTATAGCAGTGAAGCGTTGCTTGGCAACCCTTCATTTGCATCGACAGGCGACGGAACACTTTCGTGCATCGTTCAGGCCGCGAACGCCTTGATGCACCACGCCATGATCGGGTTCCAGGCCAGGCCCAGCACCAGCAGCGACAGGGCGTTGACGCCGAACACGATGCCCATCGGCCGGCCCGCGGTGGGCGCGGGCATCGCGCCGTCCGGGACGTCGAAGTACATCGCCTTGATCACGCGCAGGTAATAGAACGCGCCGATCACCGCGAACACCACGCCGACCAGGGCCAGCCACATCATGTCGCCGTCGAGCGCGGCGCGCAGCACGGCGAGCTTGGCCCAGAAGCCGAGGAACGGCGGGACGCCGGCCAGGGAGGCCATGACGCACAGCACCAGTCCGGCCATCCACGGGTTGCGCGCGTTGAGGCCCTTGAAGTCGTCGATGCGGTCGGCCTCGAAGCCCCGGCTCGAGAGCATGATGATCGCGCCAAAGCCGGCGGCCGACATCAATGCGTAGCTGATCGCGTAGAACATCGCCGCAGAGAAACCCTGGGCACCGCCGCCGGCCAGGCCGACGAACAGGAAGCCCACGTGCGAGATGGTGGAATACGCCAGCAGGCGCTTGAAGTTGGTCTGCACCAGCGCGCCGAGGTTGCCGAAGGCGAGCGACAGCACCGCCAGGCCGGCGAGCATCAGCCGCCAGTGGCCGTCGAGCGGTCCAACCGCGACCTCGAGCAGGCGGTAGGCCATGCCGAAGGCGGCGAGCTTGGGCGCGGAGCCGATGAACAGCGTGATCGGGGTCGGGGCACCCTGGTAGACGTCGGGCAACCACATGTGGAACGGCGCCGCGCCGAACTTGAACGCCACGCCGGCGACGACGAAGGCCACGCCGGTGACGAGCATCGTCGAGGTCGGGGCCTGCCCCGCCGCCGTGGCGATCTCGTGCAGGTCCAGGGTGCCGGTCGCACCGTAGACGAGCGACAGGCCGTAGAGCAGCAGGCCGGACGCCAGCGCGCCGAGCACGAAATACTTGATGCCCGCCTCCGAGGCCAGCGGGCTGTCGCGGTCGCAGACCACGAGCGCGTACGAGCACAGCGCCAGCATCTCCAGGCCCACGTAGACCATCACCAGGGAGTTGGCCGACACCATCAGCATCATGCCGAGCACCGCGAACAGCATCAGCACGGTGATCTCGCCCTTGTACAGGCCGCGGGCGCGCAGGAAGGGCCAGGCGTAGACCATCGCCAGCGCCGACACCGCGCAGATCACCGTCTTGAGCACGTTGGCGGCGGTGTCGCGCACGAACATGCCGCTCAACACTTCGCCGTCGCCGCCCACGCCGGTGGCGACCATCACGGCCACGACCAGCAGCAGCGCCACGCCCAGCGCATGGGTCAGCACGCGGCGGCTCTCGCCGACGAAGAGGTCCAGCATCAGCAGCGCGAAGGCACCCGAGACCACCACCAGTTCAGGCAGCAGGGGCAGCAGGTCCGCGGCGGTGCGTACAGGCATGATCATGCGCTACAACCTCAAAGCTTCGACGTGGCGATGTGGGTCGCCAGATTCGCGATGGAGGGCTCCATCAGGTCGGTGAGCGGCTTGGGCCAGATGCCCAGCACCAGCACGCCGATGGCAAACACGCCCAGGACGAAACCTTCGCGTGCATTGATGTCCTTCAGCTCCGCCACGTGGGCGTTGCCCACCTCGCCCCAGATGGTCCGCTTGACCAGCCACAGGGTGTAGGCGGCACCGATGACCAGGGTGGTGGCCGCGCCGAAGGCGATCAGCGGATGCTTCTGGAAGGCGGCCAGGATCACCATGAACTCGCCGACGAAGCCCGAGGTGCCCGGCAGGCCCGCGTTGGCCATCGCGAACAGGACCACGAAGGCGGCGAACCAGGGCATCACGTTGGCGACGCCGCCGTAGTCCTTGATCATGCGGCTGTGCATGCGGTCGTACAGCACGCCGACGCAACTGAACATCGCGCCGGACACGAAACCATGGCTGATCATCTGCACCATCGCGCCCTGCAGGGCCAGGCGTGCGGCGTCCAGGTTGGCGAAGTCGCGCACCAGGCCGAACACGATGAAGGTGCCCAGGGTGACGAAGCCCATGTGCGCGACGGACGAGTACGCGATCAGCTTCTTCATGTCGTCCTGGACCAAGGCGACCAGGCCGACGTAGATCACCGCCACCAGGCTCAGCGCGATGACCAGCCACGCCCACTCGTGTCCGGCGTCGGGCACGATCGGCAGGGTGAAGCGCAGGAAGCCGTAACCACCGATCTTCAGCATGATCGCGGCCAGGATCACCGAACCGGCGGTCGGCGCCTCGACGTGCGCGTCCGGCAACCAGGTGTGCACCGGGAACATCGGCACCTTCACCGCGAACGCCGCCAGGAACGCGAAGAACAGCCACATCTGCTCGCTGGCGCCGAGCTGCAGCTGGTACATGTCCGCGAGCTGCCAGCTGCCGCCCTTCAGGTACAGGTAGATCAGGCCGACGAGCATGAACACCGAACCCAGGAAGGTATAGAGGAAGAACTTCACCGAGGCGTACACCCGGCGCGGCCCACCCCACACGCCGATGATGATGAACATCGGGATCAGCATGCCTTCGAAGAACACGTAGAACAGCATCGCGTCGAGCGCGCTGAACACGCCGATCATCAGGCCCTCGAGGACCAGGAACGCGGCGTAGTACTGGTTGACGCGCTTGTCCACCGACCCCCAGGCGCCGATCAGCACCAGCACCGAGGTCAGCGTGGTCAACGCGATCAGCGCGACCGAGATGCCGTCGGCTCCGAGGCTGTAACGGATGTCGTAGGCCGGGATCCAGGCGTGGCTCTCGGCGAACTGCATCGCCGGGCTCGCCATGTCGAAGCCGGTGAGCAGCAACACGCTCAACGCCAGGGTGACGACGGCCACGCCCGTGGCGAACCAGCGGGCGGCATTGGCGCGGGCATCGCCGAACGCCAGGGTGGCGAAGCCGCCCAGGATCGGCAGCCAGACGAGCAGGCTCAGCAGGGGGAACGAGCTTTGGGAAATCATGCCATTCAAGGGCTCGGGGTTCACGTCGCGGTCCTTGTCAGGTCAGGGTCCGGATGAGCGCGGCCAGCAGCACGATCAGGCCGACGATCATCACGAATGCGTAGTGGTAGAGGTAACCGGACTGGCCGCGCCTGCCCAACTGGGCGACGAGCTCCACGACCCGGGCGCTGCCATTGACGACCACGCCGTCGATGAGCTTGCTGTCGATGGCGCGCGACGCGCGACCCACCAGCACGCCGCCCGCGGCGAAGCCGTCGATCCAGAGGTTGTCGAAGCCGTACTTGTTCTCGAGCACCCGCACCGGCCAGGCCAGCGCATGGCGCGCCTTGGCAGGCAGTTCCGGCTTGAACAGGTACATCAGCGTGGCCAGGGCGAAGCCGGAGAAGGCCAGCCAGAACGCGGGCGCCTTGAAGCCGTGCAGGGCGAACGCGACCGGTCCGTGCCACGCCTCCTCCGCGACGGCCATCACCGTGTCGCGCGCCACCGACAGGTCGATCGCGCCCAGGAAGAACGGCAGCGTCTCGTGGTGGCCGCTCCAGTCGGTGCCGAACAGCATGGGACCGACGGTGAAGAAACCCACCAGGATCGAGGGGATCGCCAGCAGCACCAGCGGCACCGTCACCACCCAGGGCGATTCGTGCGGCTCGACCGGTCCATGGTGGCCGTGGTCGTCGTGCGCGTGCGCGTCGTGGCCATGGGCCGCGACCTCGCGGAAGCGCTCCTTGCCGTGGAAGGTCATGTAGAGCAGGCGGAAGCTGTAGAAGGCCGTGACGAACGCGCCCAGCAGCACCGCCCAGTACGCGTACTGCGACACCCAGGTGGCGTGCTCGCCGGTCGCCGCGTGGTGGGCCGCCTCGATGATGGTGTCCTTGGAGTAGAAGCCGCTGAAGAACGGTGTCCCGACCAGGGCCAGGGTGCCGATCAGGCTGGTCCAGTACGTGATCGGCATGTACTTGCGCAGGCCGCCCATCTTGCGCATGTCCTGCTCGTGGCGCATGCCGATGATGACCGAGCCGGCCGCCAGGAACAGCAGCGCCTTGAAGAAGGCGTGGGTCATCAGGTGGAACACCGCGGCGCTGTAGGCCGACACACCCAGCGCGACCGTCATGTAACCCAGCTGCGAGAGCGTGGAGTACGCGACCACGCGCTTGATGTCGTTCTGCACGATGCCGATGAGGCCGGTGAAGAACGCCGTCGTCGCACCGATGAACAGCACGAACTCGAGCGCCGTGTGGCTCATCTCGAACAGCGGCGACATGCGCGCCACCATGAAGATGCCGGCGGTGACCATGGTCGCGGCGTGGATCAGGGCCGAGATCGGGGTCGGGCCTTCCATCGAGTCGGGCAGCCACACGTGCAGCGGGACCTGCGCGGACTTGCCCATCGCGCCGATGAACAGGCAGATGCAGATGACCGTGGCGACCGACCACTCATGGCCGGCGAGGATGGAGATCGTCGAGCCCTCCAGCAGGCTGGGCGCATTGGCGAACACGACGCCGTAGTCCAGCGAGCCGAACATCAGCAGGATGCCGGCGATGCCGAGCAGGAAGCCGAAGTCGCCGACGCGGTTGACCAGGAAGGCCTTCATGTTGGCGAACACCGCGGTCGGCTTCTTGAACCAGAAGCCGATCAGCAGGTAGGACACCAGGCCCACCGCCTCCCAGCCGAAGAACAGCTGGAGGAAGTTATTGCTCATCACCAGCATGAGCATCGAGAAGGTGAACAGCGAGATGTAGCTGAAGAAGCGCTGGTAGCCCGGGTCCTCGTGCATGTAGCCGATGGTGTAGACGTGCACCAGCAGCGACACGAAGGTCACCACGACCATCATCATCGCGGTCAGCTTGTCGACCATGAAGCCCACATGGGCTTCGTAGCCGCCGATCTGGAACCAGGTGTAGATGTTCTCGTTGAAGGGCGCCGCGCCCTGCCCCGCCAGCTGCCACAGGACGTAGGCGGACATCGCGCAGCTCGCGGCGACGCCGAGGATGGTCACCGAGTGCGCGCCGGCGCGGCCGACCTTGCGGCCGAACAGGCCGGCGACGATCGAACCCAGCAGCGGTGCCAGCACGATGGCCAGCAGCATGGACCTGGAGATGGCGTGTTCCATACCCGTCATCGGATCAGCCCTTCATCGAATCGATTTCGGCGACGTTGATCGTGCGCCGGTTGCGGAACAGGGTGACCAGGATCGCCAGGCCGATGGCGGCCTCGGCCGCGGCCACGGTCAGGATGAAGAAGACGAAGACCTGGCCGGCAGGATCGCCCAGTTGCCGGGAGAAGGTGATGAAGTTGATGTTCACCGAGAGCAGCATCAGCTCGATGCACATCAACAGGACGATCACGTTCTTGCGGTTGATGAAGATGCCCGCGACGCTGATGCAGAACAACGCGGCGCCGAGCGCCAGGAAGTGGCCGGTGGTCAGGCTTTCGAGCATCATGGCTGGGCCTCCCCGGCCTCGTCGGCGGCATCGCTGGCGGCGACGCGGGGCCGCTCGGCATCCATCTTCACCATGCGCACGCGGTCGGCGGCGCGAACGCGCGTCTGCGCGGCTGGATCCTGGTGCTTGGTGCCGCCGCGGCGGCGCAGGGTCAGCATGACCGCGGCGATCACCGCCACGGTGAGGATGACCGCGGCGACCTCGAACGGCAGCAGGAACCTGGTGAACAGCGCGCTGGCCAGCCAGGCGGTGTTGGACAGGCCCTCGGACTCGGCGGCGTCGGCGGCCAGCGGCACGCTCATCTGCACCTTGACGCCGATCAGGACCAGCATCTCGACGAGCATGACGACGGCGACCACCAGCCCGACCGGCAGGAACCGGACGAAGCCCTCGCGCAGCGGCGCGACGTCGATGTCGAGCATCATCACCACGAACAGGAACAGCACCATCACCGCGCCGACGTAGACCAGGATCAGCGCGACCCCGAGGAACTCGGCGCCGCCGATGATCCACACGCAGGCCACGGAGAAGAAGGTCAGCACCAGCGAGAGCACGGCGTGGACCGGGTTCTTCATCGTGATGACCGCCAGCGCCGACAGCACGGCGGCGGAGGCGAACAGGTAGAAGGCGATAGTTACGAGATCCATGCCATGCACTCAGCGGAAGGGCGCGTCGGCAGCGCGGCGCTCGGCGATCTCGGCCTCGAGCCGGTCGCCGATCGCCAGCAGCTGCGGCTTGGTGACGATGTTCTGTCCGCGCTGGTCGAAGTGGTATTCGTGGATGTGCGTCTCGACGATCGAGTCCACCGGGCAGGATTCCTCGCAGAACCCGCAGAAGATGCACTTGAACAGGTCGATGTCGTAGCGCGTGGTGCGGCGCGTGCCGTCCTCGCGCTTCTCCGAATCGATGGTGATCGCCAGCGCGGGGCACACCGCCTCGCACAGCTTGCACGCGATGCAGCGTTCCTCGCCATTGGGATAGCGGCGCAGCGCGTGGATGCCGCGGAAGCGCGGCGACTGCGGCGTCTTCTCCATCGGGTACATCAAGGTGTACTTCGGCCGGAACAGGTACTTGAACGTCAGTCCAAGCCCTTGCATCAGCTCAAGGAGCAGGAGGCTCTTGAAGTAGGAAACGATTCGATTCATGCCTCTGCCTTATTGCCCCGGCTCGAACACGCCAAAGTACGCCATCAGTGCGGTCACGCAGATCCAGGCGATCGTGATCGGAATGAAGACCTTCCAGCCCAGCCGCATGATCTGGTCGTAGCGGTAGCGCGGGAAGGACGCGCGGAACCAGATGAAGCAGCTGGCGAAGAAGAACACCTTGGCCAGCAGCCACCACCAGCCATCGACCGACAGGAACGGGATGCCCAGGCCCTGGAAGGGGCTCAGCCAGCCGCCGAGGAAGAAGATCGCGGTCAGGAAGCTGATCAGGATCATGTTGGCGTATTCGGCCAGGAAGAACAGCGCGAACGCCGAGCCCGAATACTCGACCATGTGGCCGGCCACGATCTCCGACTCGCCTTCGACCACGTCGAACGGCGCGCGGTTGGTCTCGGCGACGCCGGAAATGAAGTAGACGACGAACAGCGGCAGCAACGGCAGCCAGAACCACTCGAACAGGCCGGCGTTGCCCGACTGCGCCATCACGATCTGGCTGAGGTTGAGGCTGCCGGCCGAGACCATGACGCCCACCATCGCGAAACCCATCGCGATCTCGTAGGAGACGACCTGCGCCGCGGCGCGCATGGCACCGAGGAAGGCGTACTTCGAGTTGGACGCCCACCCGGCCAGGATGATGCCGTAGACGCCCAGCGAGGTCATCGCCAACAGGTACAGCAGACCGGCATTGGCGTTGGAGAGCACGAGCTTGGCGTCGAACGGCACGACCGCCCAGGCCGCGAACGCCGGCGCCAGCGTCAGCAGCGGCGCGAACTTGTACAGGAAGGGCTCGGCCCGGGTGGGCTGGATGACCTCCTTGAACAGCAGCTTGAACACGTCCGCGAAGGCCTGGAAGATGCCCATGCCCACGTACATCGGCCCGTGGCGGACGTGCATCCAGCCGATGAGCTTGCGCTCCCAGACCACGTAGAAGGCCACGGTGATGATCACCGGCATGGCGATCAGCAGGATCTTGAGCACGATCCAGGCGAGCATCCCGAAGGTGCCCAGGGACAGGAACCACGCATGGATCGGGTCGACGTAGCTGGCCAGCATGATCAGGCCCTCCCCGCGTTGACGCGGCCATGGCCGAGCGGCGCGGTCGCGCCATGCCCGGCTTCGATGAGCACCGTGCCCGCCGCCACGCGCGCGTCGACCGAGACCGGCAGGGTCGCGGTGCCGGCGGTCGCGGTGAACTTGCCCATCGCACCGTCGCCAAGGCCCAGGGCCGAGGCGTCGGTCGGATTGAGACGGGCGGACGGACCGCCATTGAGCGGATGGGCCTGCAGCGCCGGGGCGCGGCGCACCACCGCGTCGCTGCGGTAGATGCCGGTGGCAGCCACCACTTCAAGGCCCTCGTTGGACAGGTAGGGCGCGAGGCCGGCCACCGGCGAGACGTCACGCGCGGTCATTCCCGCACGCAGGCCGGCCAGGTCGGTGAACTCGAAGCCCGGGGCCTGCAGCGCACCGCCGAGGGCGCGAAGCACGCGCCAGCCGGCGCGCGCTTCGCCCGGCATCTTGCCGCCGGCCTGGGCCACCTGGCGGCGACCCTCCAGGTTGGTCAGGGTCGCGTCGATCTCGGCCAGGGCCCCGATCGGCAGGATCACGTCGGCCACGGCCAGGGTGGACTGGCAGGCGAACTGGCTGAACGCGACCACCTGGGCCGCGGACAGGGCCTTCATCGCATTGCCGGCCGAGGCGAAGTCCAGGCCCGGCTCGATGCCGTAGATGACGTAGGCAGAACGCGGCTCGGCCAGCATGGACTTGGCGTCGCGCGAGCTCGGCAGCACGCCCGCATCGGCCAGGCCGAGCGCATTGGCGCCCTGCGGGATGCGGCACAGGCGGGCGCCGCTGTTCGCGGCCAGGTCGGCCGCCGCCTTGCGGATCGCGGCTGCGTGCAGGCTGTTCTCGGCCAGCCCGCCGACGATGATCGCGGCGTGCCCGGCCTCGCCCAGCGCCTGCGCCAACCCGGCATCGGCCAGCGCGCCGGCGATCGCGGAAGGCGGCACGATGTGCTTGTCGGCGATGTCGAAGGCGAAGTCGAAGTCGACCGGGTTGACGACCACCACGCGCGCACCCTTGCGCCATGCCTTGCGCACGCGCTGGTGCACCAGGGGCAGTTCGTGGCGCAGGTGGCTGCCGACGATGACGATGAGGTCGGCCTCTTCCATCGCGGCGACGGGCATAGCGAAGGCTTCGGCGACGGCGGCATCGGTCAGGTCGGACTGGCTGATCCGGTGGTCGAGGTTGCCGGTGCCCAGCGCTTCGGCGAGTCGGGCGAGCAGTTCGCCCTCCTCGTTCGAGGTGGCCGGATGGACCAGCATGCCCAGGTTGTCGGCGCCGTTGTCGCGCAGGATCGCGACGGCGCGCGCGAGCGCCTCGTCCCAACCGGCTTCGCGCCACTGGCCGTCGACCTTCAGCATCGGGGTCGTCGCGCGATCGGCGGCGTACAGGCCCTGGTGCGAGTAGCGGTCGCGGTCCGAGAGCCAGCACTCGTTGACGTCGTCGTTGTCGCGCGGCACCGCGCGCAGCACGTCGCCGCGGCGCACGTGCAGGTACAGGTTGCTGCCCAGCGCGTCGTGGTAGCCCAGTGACTCGCGCGCGGTCAGCTCCCACGGACGCGCCTTGAACTGGAACACCTTGTTGGTCAGCGCGCCGACGGGGCACACGTCGATCACGTTGCCCGACAGTTCGGTGGTCAGCGGCTTGCCGTCGTAGGTGCCGATCTGCAGGTTCTCGCCGCGGCTCATGCCGCCCAGCTCGTAGGTGCCGGCGATCTCCGCGGTGAAGCGCACGCAGCGGGTGCACTGGATGCAGCGGGTCATCTCGGTGGCGACCAGCGGCCCCATGTCCTCGTCCGGGACCACGCGCTTGCGCTCGACGAAACGGCTGACCGAGCGGCCGTAGCCCATCGACAGGTCCTGCAGCTCGCACTCGCCGCCCTGGTCGCAGATCGGGCAGTCCAGCGGGTGGTTGACCAGCAGGAACTCCATCACGTTGCGCTGCGACTTGAGCGCCTTCTCGTTGCGGGTGAAGACCTTCATGCCGTCGGCGACGGGCGTCGCGCAGGCCGGCAGCGGCTTCGGCGACGGGCGACCGCCCATCTCCGCGTCGACCAGGCACATGCGGCAGTTCGCCGCGATCGACAGCTTGTCGTGGTAGCAGAAGCGCGGGATCGGGATGCCGGCCTTGTCGGCGGCCTGGATGACCATCGAACCCTTCGGCGCGAACATCTCGACGCCGTCGATCTCGATGGTGACGTGGTCGGGCGGGACGTTGGGGTTGGCGGGCTGCGCGCTCATGCGGCCTTCTCCACGGTGCCCGCGGCCTGGTCGTCGACCAGGAAACGCTTGTTCACGATCGCGTACTCGAACTCGTTCCAGTAGTGGCGCAGGAAGCCCTGCACCGGCCAGGCGGCGGCCTCGCCGAAGGCGCAGATGGTGTGGCCTTCGATCTGGCCCGCGGCCGAGCGCAGCATCTCCAGGTCCTCGAGCGTCGCCTGCTTCTCGACGATGCGCGTCAGCATGCGGTACATCCAGCCGGTGCCTTCGCGGCACGGGGTGCACTGGCCGCAGCTTTCCTTGAAGTAGAAGCGCGCGATGCGCTGGCAGGCGCGCACCATGCAGGCGCTGTCGTCCATCACCACGACCGCACCCGAGCCCAGGCCGGAGCCGGCCTTCTGGATCGAGTCGTAGTCCATGGTCAGGCCCATCATCACCTCGCCCGGCAGGACCGGCATGGAGGAGCCGCCGGGGATCACCGCCTTCAGCGTCCGGCCCGGGCGCATGCCGCCGGCCATCTCCAGCAGGTCGGCGAACGAGGTGCCCAGGCGGATCTCGTAGTTGCCCGGGCGGGCGACGTGGCCCGAGACCGAGAACACCTTGGCGCCGCCGTTGTTCGGCTTGCCCAGGTTGAGGAACCATTCCGGCCCGTTGCGCACGATCGCGGGGACCGAGGCATAGGTCTCGGTGTTGTTGATCGTGGTCGGCTTGCCGAACAGGCCGAAGTTCGCCGGGAACGGCGGCTTGTAGCGCGGCTGGCCCTTCTTGCCTTCCAGCGATTCCATCAGGGCGGTTTCCTCGCCGCAGATGTACGCGCCGGCGCCGAGCGCACCGTAAATGTCGATATCCACGCCGCTGCCCAGCACGTCCTTGCCCAGCCAGCCGTGCGCGTAGGCTTCCTTCAGCGCCTGTTCGAAGTGCTCGAAGGGTTCATGGTGGAACTCGCCGCGCAGGTAGTTGTAGGCCACCGTCGAACCGGTCGCGTAGCAGGCGATCGCCATGCCCTCCACCACCGCGTGCGGGTTGTAGCGCAGGATGTCGCGATCCTTGGCGGTGCCCGGCTCGGACTCGTCCGAGTTGCACAGGATGTACTTCTGCGTCTCGCTGCCCTTGGGCATGAAGCTCCACTTCAGGCCGGTCGGGAAGCCCGCGCCGCCGCGGCCGCGCAGGCCCGACTGCTTGACCATCTCGATGACGTCGGCCTGCGGGATCTTCTCGGTGAGGATCTTGCGCAGCGCGGCGTAACCACCGGTCTTGAGGTAGTTCTCGTAGGACCACGGCGTGTCGTAGTGCAACGTCGTGTAGACGACGCTGTGCTCCTGCGGTGCAGGACCGACCGGGCCGTAACCTTTGGAATAGTCGTGGTGCGCCATTGCCTCCGCCTTACTCCAGTCCGTCCAGGAGCTCGTCGACCTTCGCCGGATCGAGCTTCTCGTGGTAATGGCCATTGATCACGACCACCGGTGCGCCGCAGCACGCCGCCAGGCACTCTTCCTCGCGCTTGAGGAACACGCGCCCGTCGGCGGTCGATTCGCCGAGCTTGCAGCCGAGCTTCTTCTCGGCATGCCGGACCAGGTCCTCGGCGCCGTTGAGCCAGCAGCTGATGTTGGTGCAGAAGGCGACGTTGTTGCGGCCGACCTTCTCGGTCTCGAACATCGAGTAGAAGCTCGCGACCTCGTAGGCCCAGACCGGCGGCAGGCCCAGGTACTTGGCCACCGCCGCGATCAGTTCGTCCGACAGCCAGCCCTCGTTCTGCTCCTGCGCCGCGTGCAGGCCCTGCAACACGGCCGAGCGCTTGCGATCCGGCGGGAACTTGGCCAGCCAGTGGTCGATGTGGGCGCGGGTCTTGTCAGACAACGCGACCATCGGGTCGACGTGCTGGCAGGCCTCGAAGTTTCCGGTCGCTTTCATGGCAGCAGTGATTCGTGATTGGTGACTCGTGATTGGAAGAAGCCGGCGGCGCGACGTGAGACCACGGCGGACACGATGGTGCGCCGCCTTCGCGAATCACCCATCACCAATCCCCAATCACGGCCTTTCATCGATCGATCTCGCCGAACACGATGTCGTAGGTGCCGATCATCGCCACCACGTCGGCCAGCATGTGGCCCTTGACCACCTCGTCCATCGACGACAGGTGGGCGAAGCCCGGGGCACGGAGCTTCACGCGGAACGGCTTGTTGGCGCCATCGGACACCAGGTAGCAGCCGAACTCGCCCTTGGGCGCCTCGACCGCGGCGTAGGTCTCGCCGGCCGGCACGCAGTAGCCTTCCGAGAACAGCTTGAAGTGGTGGATCAGGGCTTCCATGTCGTCCTTCATGCCCTCGCGCTTCGGCGGCGCGACCTTGAAGTTGTCGACGATCACCGGTCCCGGATTGGCCTTCAGCCAGGCGACGCACTGCTTGATGATGCGCGTGGACTCGCGCATCTCGGCAACGCGCACGAGGTAGCGGTCGTAGCAGTCGCCGTTGACGCCCACCGGGATGTCGAAGTCGACCTCGGCGTACTTGGCGTAGGGCTGCTTCTTGCGCAGGTCCCAGGCAATGCCCGAACCACGGATCATCGGTCCGGTCATGCCCCAGGCCAGCGCCTGTTCCGGCGGGATCACGCCCACGCCGACGGTGCGCTGCTTCCAGATGCGGTTGTCGGTGAGCAGGGTCTCGTACTCGTCCACGCGCGCCGGGAAATCGTCCGCGAACGCATCCAGGTAATCGAGCATGGAGCCCTCGCGCCAGGCGTTGAAGCGCTGAAGCTTCGCGCCCTTGCGCCACGGCGACTCCTTGTAGCGCGGCATCTGCGCCGGCAGGTCGCGGTATACGCCGCCGGGACGGTAGTAGGCAGCGTGCATGCGCGCACCCGACACCGCCTCGTAGCAGTCCATCAACTCCTCGCGCTCGCGGAACGCATAGAGGAACACCGCCATCGCGCCCAGGTCGAGCGCATTGGAGCCGATCCACATGAGGTGGTTGAGGATGCGGGTGATCTCGTCGAACAGGGTGCGGATGTACTGCGCGCGCTCGGGCGCCTCGATCCCCAGCAGGGTCTCGATGGCACGGACGTAGGCGTGCTCGTTGCACATCATCGACACGTAGTCCAGGCGATCCATGTAGCCGATCGACTGGTTGAACGGCTTGGACTCGGCCAGCTTCTCGGTGCCGCGATGCAGCAGGCCGATGTGCGGATCGGCGCGTTGCACGACCTCGCCGTCCATCTCAAGGATCAGGCGCAGCACGCCGTGCGCGGCCGGGTGCTGGGGGCCGAAGTTGAACGTGTAGTTGCGGATCTCGGCGTTGTTCAGGCCCGAGGTGTTGCCGCTGGGCAGGGTCACGGCGCTCATTTCTTCACCTCCGCGCGCTGGGCGGCTTCACCGACGGCGGTCTGGTAGCGGGCATCGTCGCGGATCACGCGCGGCACGCCGACGCGGGGATCGATGGAGACCGGCTCGTAGACCACGCGCTTGCGCTCGGCGTCGTACCGCACTTCGACGTTGCCGATCAACGGGAAGTCCTTCCGGAACGGATGGCCGACGAACCCGTAGTCGGTGAGGATCCGGCGCAGGTCCGGATGCCCTTCGAAGAGGATGCCGTAGAGGTCGAAGGCCTCGCGCTCGAACCAGTTCGCGCCCGGCCACACCGGGGTCAGCGAGGCGACCACCGGCAGGTCGTCGTTCTCGGCGAACGTGCGCAGGCGCACGCGCAGGTTGTGCGCCACCGACAGCAGGTGGGCGACGGCCGCGAAGCGGTGTTCCGGCAGCGCCGCCGCGCCGTTGGGCGACTCGCCCCAGGCGAAACGCCCTGCGCTCTTGCCTTCCACGCCACGCGAGAAGCCTTCGGAGGACACGTCGGTGTCCCACTCGTCGCTGCCGTAGCTCAGGTAGTCGACGCCGCTGACATCGACGAGCTGTTCGAAGCCGAACTCGTCGCGCAAGGCCATGGCGGCCGGGAACCAGTCCGCGGCGGCGACGTCCACGGTCACCTCGCCGTGGGGCTCGGCGACGGACACCGCCGCTTCGGCGAAACGCGCCCGCAGGCGCTCGACGAAATCGGTCACCCTCTCGCCCATGTCAGCGGATACCCTGCTTGTTGTCGCCGAAGTTGGTGCCGCGGCGGATCTTGCGCTGCAACTGGAGGATGCCGTAGACCAGCGCTTCGGCAGTCGGCGGGCAGCCCGGTACGTACACGTCGACCGGTACGATCCGGTCGCAGCCGCGCACCACGGAATAGGAATAGTGGTAGTAGCCGCCGCCGTTGGCGCAGCTGCCCATCGAGATGACCCATTTGGGGTCGGGCATCTGGTCGTAGACCTTGCGCAATGCCGGGGCCATCTTGTTGACCAGGGTGCCGGCGACGATCATCACGTCGGACTGGCGCGGCGAGGGCCGGAACACGACGCCGTAGCGGTCGAGGTCCAGGCGCGCGGCGCCGGCGTGCATCATCTCCACGGCGCAGCAGGCCAGGCCGAAGGTCATCGGCCACATCGAGCCGGTGCGCGCCCAGTTCCACAGCGCATCCATGCTGGTGGTGACATAGCCCTGCTGCATCACCGGGTTGTCGGCTTCCGGCCGCAGGATGTCGTCCAGCCGCCCTTCGGGCAGCGGGTTGTTCATCAGTCCGGAGATGGTCTCGCTCACTCCCATTCCAGGGCTCCCTTCTTCCAGACGTAGACGAAGCCGAGCAGCAACATGCCGGCGAACAGGCCCATCTCGACCAGCCCGACCATGCCCAGGTCGCGGAAGACCGTCGCCCAGGGCACGATGAAGATGATCTCGAGGTCGAAAATGATGAACTGGATGGCGATGAGGTAGTAGCGCACGTCGAACTGCATGCGCGCGTCCTCGAACGCCTCGAAGCCGCACTCGTAGGGTGCCAGCTTCTCCGCGGTCGGGCGCTTGGGCCCGAGCACGTTGCCCACGATGAGCAGGGCGACGCCGATACCGCCGGCGACGATCAGGAACAGCAGGGTCGGCAGGTATTCGGCCAGCACGTGTGTTCTCTCGGCTATGGCCGCGCAAGCGCGGCTTGGCTCGGCGCGGCTGCGCCACCGGGAGCTCCCGCAGGGTCCCGCGAGGCGGGTGTTGCCGGAGATCCCGAATGAATGGTGCCCAAGGGGGGACTCGAACCCCCACGACCTAAGTCGCTACCACCTCAAGGTAGTGCGTCTACCAATTCCGCCACCTGGGCATTGACTGTCTTCCGTGACCCGGGACCCGTACGACCGACCGTGCCCCATTGCGATTATGACTGATCGCCGTCCGTCTTCCCTGTCGAACGCTTCAAACTTTTTCCTGCCTGGGCCGAATGACCCGCCTCAGCCGCCGCCGGCCGGCGCCCCGGTTTCGGCCGGCGGCTGCGCGGGGGCCTCCGGGACCTCGGGGGCGGCGACCGGCGCGGCCTCGGGCACCGCCGGCGTCGCGCTCAGGCCCGGACTGGCCGGCGCGGCCTCGGACGGCGCGCCCTGCGACGCGGCCGGGACCTCGGACATCACGCCCAGGTCGTTGGCGGCGTTGTCCGCCAGCCTCGCGCCATGGGTGGCCGCCCAGGCCATGTAGAAGGTGATCAGGAAGAACACCACGGCCAGCCACTTGGTGGCCTTGGTGAGGAAACTGGAGGAGCCGCGCGCGCCGAACACCGTCGCGGACGCACCACCGCCGAAACCGGAGCCGGCCTGCGCACCCGCGCCGCGCTGCATCAGGATCAGCGCGATCATGGCGACCGCGACCAATACGAAGATGACGTTGAGGATCAACAGCATCGGAATAAGGACTCTCGTTCGTTACCGGGGCGCCGCCGCCGAAGCGATGGCGTTGAAGTCGGCGGCAACCAGGGAGGCCCCGCCGATCAGGCCGCCATCCACGTCCGGCTGCGCAAACAGCTCGGCCGCGTTGCCGGCCTTCACGCTTCCGCCGTAAAGAATCGGAAGCGAGCCCGCAATTCTAGCATCGCGCGCAGCGATTTCGCTACGGATGAATGCGTGGACCTGCTGGGCCTGCTCGGGACTGGCCGTCTTGCCCGTTCCGATCGCCCAGACGGGCTCGTAGGCCACGATGGCGCCGTCGAAGGCTTCCACCCCACCCAGTTCGATGACCGGACCGAGCTGTTCCTCGAGCCGCCACTCGGTCTGCCCGCGTTCACGCTCGGACAGGCTCTCGCCGATGCACAGGATGGGGGTGAGGCCGGCCTCGCGGGCCGCCATGAACTTGCGTGCGACCCACTCGCTGGTTTCGCCATGGTACTGGCGACGCTCGGAATGGCCGACCAGGCCGTAGCGGGCACCCACGTCGATCAGCATCGCGGCGGACACCTCGCCGGTGTAGGCGCCGGACTGGTAGGCGCTGACGTCCTGCGCGCCGAAAGCCAGGCCCCGCGCCCCATAGCGCTCCACCAGGTCGCCCAGGATCGGCAGCGGCGGCAGGATCAGGCGCTCGACGCCCGCCGGCACTTCCGCGGCCACCACCTGGTCGAGCAGGTCGCAGGCGAACTTGCGGTCGCCGTGAAGCTTCCAGTTTCCTGCAACGATCCTGCGACGCATGGGGACTCCTGTGACGTGGCGACGCCCGGGCTCGACCCGGGGCGCGGCATTCTAACCCAGTGGGCCGGAAAAGGATGGCTACAATCGACCGCGCATGCCCTCCTCCCCCGCCCCGCCCGCCGCCGGCCCGACCCTGCATGGCTTCCCGCCCATCGCGGGCAAGGCGCCGCGGGTGCTGGTACTGGGCTCCATGCCGGGCGCGGCTTCGCTGGCGGCACGGGCGTACTACGCCCATCCCCGCAACCTGTTCTGGCCCTTCATGGCCGACTTCTTCGGTTTTTCGACGTCGCTGCCGTACCCGTTGCGGGTCCGCCGCCTGGTCGAGTCCGGCGTGGCGGTCTGGGACGTCCTGGCTCAGTGCGAGCGCGCGGGCAGCCTGGACAGCGCGATCCGCGACGAGACGGCCGCGGCGAACGACTTCGAGGCCTTCTTCGACGCCCATCCGGGCATCGGCAGCGTGCTGTTCAATGGCGCGAAGGCCGAGGCCAGCTACCGGCGCCTGGTCCCGGGGCGTCGCCTGGACGATGGGCGCCTGCTGCAACGCCTGCCCTCCACCAGTCCCGCGAACGCCTCGCAGGCGGTCGATGCCAAGCGCGAAGCATGGCGACGGGCGCTGCAGGAGGCGGGCGTCGCGGTCGTACGCCGCGCTGGCGATCCGGCCCCTACTTGAGCTTGATCTCGCGCAGGCGTTCGTCGAGGTAGGCCTGGGCGGTGATCGGCGCATCGTAGCGCAAGGGGTTGTCCGCGCTCACGCAGCCCGGGAGGACATCGATGAGGAAGTCCGGATTGGGGTGCAGGAAGAAGGGCGTCGAGTAGCGCGGCTTGCGTGCCGCCTCGCCCCTGGGGTTGACCACGCGGTGGGTCGTGGACGGATAGACGTGGTTGGTCAGGCGCTGCAGCATGTCGCCGATGTTGACGACGATGGTGTCGGCGTCGGCCGTGAACGGCACCCATTCGCCCTGTCGCGAACGCACCTCCAGGCCCGCCGCGCTGGCACCGACCAGCAGGGTGATCAGGTTGATGTCCTCATGGGCGCCGGCACGCACGTTGGGGATGTCGTCGCTGGTGATCGGTGGATAGTGGATCGGTCGCAGGATCGAATTGCCCTGGTCGGTCTTGTCGCGGAACCAGTCCTCGGGCAGGCCGATGTGCAGGGCCAGCGCCGACAGCACCGAGCTGCCCAGCGCGTCCAGGGCCTCGTACAGGCCGTAGGCATGCTCGCGGAAGCCGGCGACCTCGTCGGGCCACAGGTTGGACGGCATGTACGGGGCGTAGCGCGAATCGCGCGGGATCTCCCGGCCCACGTGCCAGAACTCCTTGAGGTCGTGGTGCTTGGAATCCTTGGCCGTCTCCACGCCGAAGGGCGTGTAACCGCGCGCGCCGCCGGTCCCGGGCACGTGGTACTTCATCTTGACCGGCTCGGGCAGCTCGAAGAAACGCTGGAACACGTCGTAGGCCGCCTCGATCCGCGCCTCGCCGATCCCGTGCCCGCGGATGCCGGCGAAGCCCCAGGCTTCGTAGGCGCGGCCGAGTTCCGACACGAACGCGGCGCGGTCGGCGGCGCTCACCGGCTGGGTGAACCTGCGGATGTCGAGGGTGGGAATCTGCGCTGGGCTCATCGTTGTCGTCTTGTGCGGTTGTGATCGCCGGCGCGCGGGCGCCGGGCGGTGGTCAGGAAGTCGCCGCGCGGACGGCGGCGGCGAGGGCGTCGAGCGTGGCCTGCATCAACTCGGGCGAGTCGGCCTCGACCGTCACGCGCACCACCGGCTCGGTGCCCGACGGCCGCAGGAAGGCGCGGCCCCGTCCTGCGACCGCGGCCTGCGCCTCTGCCAGCGCGGTTTTCACCGATGCGGCTTCGACGGGCTGGGCCTTGCCGGCATCGTAGCGGACGTTGACCGTTGCCTGCGGGACCTTGTGCAGGCCTTCCAGGGCCACGCCAAGGCGCACGCCACGGCGCTTGAGGACCTCCAGCGCCTGCAGGGCGCTGACGATGCCGTCGCCGGTGCTGACGCGATCCAGGCACAGCAGGTGACCGGAGGTCTCGCCGCCGAGCACGCCGCCATGCGCCATCAGCTGCTGGTGCACGTAGCGGTCGCCGACCTTGGCGCGCACGAAACCGATGCCGCGCTGTTCGAAGGCCTGTTCGAGGCCGAAGTTGGTCATCAGGGTACCGACGACCGGTCCCTGCAGGCGCCCGCTCTGGCGCCAGTCGGTGGCCAGCAGGAACAGCAGGTCGTCGCCGTCGCGCACGGTGCCGGCCTCGTCCACCAGCAGCACCCGGTCGCCGTCGCCGTCGAAGGCGATGCCGATGTCGGCGCCGCGCGCACGGACCTGCTCGGCCAGCGCGCCGGGATGGGTGGAGCCGACGCCGTCGTTGATGTTGGTGCCATTGGGCTCGACGCCGATCGCATCGACCCGCGCACCGAGCTCGCGGAACACCAGCGGGCCGATCTCGTAGGTCGCGCCATTGGCGCAATCCATGACGATGTGCATGCCCTTGAGATCGAACCCGCGCGGCACAGAGTTCTTGCAGGCCTCCACATAGCGCGCGACCGCGCCGCGGGTGCGCACGGCCTTGCCCAGCTGGTCGGACTCGACGGTGTGGAACGGCGTGTCCAGGGCGGCTTCGATGGCCAGCTCGGTGGCATCGTCGAGCTTTTCGCCGTCGGACGAGAAGAACTTGATGCCGTTGTCGTAGTGCGGATTGTGCGAGGCGGAGATGACGATGCCGCCGTCGGCCCGCAGCGAACGCGTCAGGTGGGCCACCGCCGGGGTGGGCATCGGCCCCATGAGCTGCACGTCGACGCCCGCCGCCACCAGCCCGGCCTCCAGCGCCGCTTCGAACATGTAGTTGGAGATCCGGGTGTCCTTGCCGATCACCACGAGGGGCTTGCGGGTGCCGCTGGACAGCTTCAGGGCATGCCCATAGGCGTTGCCGAGGCGGAGGACGAAGTCCGCCGAGATCGCCCCCTGCCCCACGCGCCCCCGGATGCCGTCGGTCCCGAAATACTTTCGACTCATTCTGCAATCGTTCCTTTGCGTTGGCCGCTCATGATCACGCCAGGCGCGACGGGAAGCGGACAGGGGATCAGGCGGCGTCCACGTCCGACTCGGGCGCCGGCTGGCGCATCAGCAGGGCCAGCAGGTCGGCCAGGCGATCGCGCATCTCGCGGCGGTCGCAGATCTGGTCGATGGCACCGTGCTCGAGCAGGAACTCCGAGCGCTGGAAGCCCTCGGGGAGGGTCTCGCGGACGGTCTGCTCGATGACGCGCGGGCCGGCGAAGCCGATCAGCGCCTTAGGTTCGGCGATGTTGATGTCGCCCAGCATGGCGAACGAGGCCGAGACGCCGCCGAAGGTGGGATGGGTCAGCACCGAGATGAACGGCAGGCCCTTTGCGCGCAGGCGCGCCAGGGCCGCGGAGGTCTTGGCCATCTGCATCAGAGAGAACAGGCTCTCCTGCATGCGCGCGCCACCGGTGGCGGAGAAGCACACGAACGGACAGCCCTGCTCGAGCGCGGCCTCGGCGGCGCGGGCGAAGCGCTCGCCGACCACCGAGCCCATCGAGCCGCCCATGTACGCGAAGTCCATCGCGCAGGCGACCAGCGGGCGCTGCTTGAGCAGGCCCTGCAGGGCGACCATGGCGTCGCGCTCGCCGGTGGAACGCTGCGCGGACTTGATCCGGTCGGCATAGCGCTTCTGGTCCTTGAACTTGAGCACGTCGGTCGGCCCCAGTTCGGCGGCGATCTCGGTGGTGCTGCCGGCATCGAACAGCGCCGCCAGGCGCGCGCGGGCGCGGATCGCCATGTGGTGGTCGCACTTGGGGCAGACCTCCAGGTTTTCCTCCAGCTCGGGGCGGTAGAGGACCGCGCCGCACTGGTCGCACTTCTCCCACAGGCCTTCGGGCACGCTGCGCCGCTTGGCGGTACCGGTTTCGGTGCGGATGCCGGAGGGCATGAGTTTCTTGAGCCACGACATGCGTTGGATGTTCCTGTGTTGCGGTGGGCCGGCCTTGGCATGGATGCCGGCCCGCCTGGAAGCGGGGCCGGCAGTTTAGCGCAGGCGCTTCCTCAGCCTGTCACGGTATCCAGGGCGGCGCGCAGCGGGGCCAGGAAGGCCCGGGCCCGCTCCGCCGCCTCGCCGGGCGTGGACGCGCCGTCCAGGGCCGACACCAGGGCGCTGCCGACCACCACGCCGTCGGCCTCGCGGGCCATGGCGGCGGCACTGGCGGCGTCCTTGATGCCGAATCCGGCCACCACCGGCACCCGGCTGCCGGCCATGATGCTGTGCAGGCGGTCGTTGGCCGCCCCGGTATCCAGCCGATCGGCGCCGGTCACGCCGGCGTAGCTGACGTAGTACAGATAGCCCTCTCCCTCGGCGCAGAGCTGGTCGATCCGGCCGGCCGAGGTGGTCGGCGAGGCCAGCAGGACGAGCTGGAGCCCGTGCGCCCGGAACCCGGCGCGGAAATCGGCGGCCTCCTCCGGGGGCAGGTCGACCAACAAGACCCCGTCGACGCCCGCGGCGGTCGCGGCGCGGGCGAAGGCCTCGGCGCCCCGGATCTCGACGGGGTTCAGGTAGCCCATCAGCACGACGGGGGTGTCGGCGTCGTGTTCGCGGAAGCCGCGCACCGCCTCGAGCACCCAGGACAGGCCCGCGCCACGGGCGATCGCGCGCTCGGAACTGCGCTGGATGGTGGGGCCGTCGGCCATGGGGTCGGAGAACGGCACGCCGAGCTCGATCACGTCGGCCCCGGCCTCGACCAGGGCGCGCATGACCGGCACGGTGGCCTCCAGCGAGGGGTCGCCGGCCGTGACGAAGGGAACCAGGGCCTTGCGGCTGGCCGTCTTGAGGGCGGCGAACCTGCGGTCGATGCGGCTCACAGTTCGATCCCCTCCCGCGCGGCGATGGTGTGCACGTCCTTGTCGCCGCGCCCGGAGAGGTTGCACAGTACCAGGGCGTCGCTGGGCAGTTCGCGCGCCAGCTTGATCGCCTGCGCGATCGCATGGCTGGACTCCAGCGCCGGCAGGATGCCTTCGCTGCGCGTCAGCTGGTGGAACGCCGCCATCGCCTCGTCGTCGGTGACGCCGACATACTCGGCGCGGCCGGTGTCCTTGAGGAAGGCATGTTCGGGACCGACGCCGGGGTAGTCCAGGCCCGCCGACACGGAGTGGGTTTCGGTGATCTGGCCGTCGTCGTCGCACAGCACGTACGTGCGGTTGCCGTGCAGCACGCCGGGGCGCCCGGCCGCGAGCGAGGCGGCGTGGCGCGGCGTGTCGATGCCGTCGCCGGCCGCCTCGGCACCGACGATGCGGACGTCGCGATCGTTCAGGAAGGCATGGAAGATGCCGATGGCGTTGCTGCCGCCGCCGACGCAGGCGGTCACCGCGTCGGGCAGGCGACCGTACTCGGCCAGCATCTGCGCGCGCGCCTCGCGGCCCACGACGGCGTTGAAGTCGCGGACCATGCGCGGATACGGGTCGGGGCCGGCGACCGTGCCGATGATGTAGAAGGTGTCCTGGACGTTGGTCACCCAGTCGCGCATCGCCTCGTTCAGGGCGTCCTTCAGGGTCGCCGAGCCGCTGCTGACCGGCACCACCTTCGCGCCGAGCAGGGTCATGCGGTAGACGTTGATCTTCTGGCGCTCGATGTCGGTCGCGCCCATGTAGACCACGCACTCCAGGCCCAGGCGGGCCGCGACGGTGGCCGATGCCACCCCATGCTGCCCGGCGCCGGTCTCGGCGATGATCCGGGTCTTGCCCATGCGGCTGGCCAGAAGGGCCTGGCCGATGGTGTTGTTGATCTTGTGCGCGCCGGTGTGGTTGAGGTCTTCGCGCTTGAGCAGGATGCGCGCGCCGCCGACCTCGCGGCTCAGGCGATCGGCGGCGTAGATCGGACTGGGACGCCCCACGTAGTGGGCCAGGTCGTCCTCGAAGGCGGCGATGAACGCCGGATCGACCCGGGCGGCGTCGTAGGCCGCGGCCAGCTCCTGCAGGGGGCCGATCAAGGTCTCGGCGACGAAGCGCCCGCCGAAACGTCCGAAGTGGCCATCGGCATCCGGGAAGGCATGGAAATCGGTGGGGGCGTCAAGCGTCATTTTGGCGTGTGATCCATTCAGGCCGTCGCGTCCGTCGGGGCATTGCGACGTAATGGGACAGTGTAACGGGCCCGGCGCGCGCTGCCGATGCCCCGGCCCTCGCGCGTGCCCGGCTCAGTCGCGCGGGGGGAGGTCGGCGCGGCGGACCTCTTCGACGAACCGGCGCATGCGTTCGCCGTCCTTCAGGCCGTGCGCGCTCTCGATGCCCGACGATACGTCCACCCCCCAGGGCGCGACCTGGCGGATGGCATCGTGCACGTTGTCCGGCGACAGCCCACCTGCCAGCAGGGCCGGGCGCGAGAGTCCGGCGGGAACCGTCGCCCAGTCGAACGCATGACCGCTTCCGCCGGCCTCGCCACTGGCATGGCTGTCGAGCAGGAAGCCGCTCGCCCCCGGGAAGGCGCCGAACAGGGCCTCCTCGCCGCGATCCCCGAGGGCGCCGCCCATGGCGATGGCCTTCAAGTAGGGCACGCCGAACTGCCGGCAGAAGTCGTCGTCCTCGCTGCCGTGGAACTGCAGCAGGTGGGGCCCGACGATACGGACCACGCGCCGGACCTCGTCGGCCGGAGTGTCCATGAACAAGGCCACCGCGCTGACCATGGGGGCCAGGGCCTGGCGGAGCAGGCGCGCCTGCTCCGGCTCGACGCGGCGGCGGCTGCGACGGGCGAAGACGAAGCCGATCGCGTCCACGCCCAGCTCGCAGGCCAGGCGGACGTCGCCGGGGCGGGTCAGGCCGCAGAACTTGATGCGGGTGCGCAGGTGCGAACGTTCCATGGCGGGCACGGCCTCAGGCATCGGGCAGGGTCACTTCGGCCGGCAGGCCGCACCCCGGCGGATACAGCGGATTCAGGAACATCAGGCCGCCCGGCGGCGCGGTCGGGCCGGCCACGGTCCGGTCGCGGCCGGCCAGCAGTTCGGCGATCCAGCCCTCCGGCTTCTCGCCCCGCCCCACCACCAGCAGGCTGCCGACGATATTGCGCACCTGGTGGTGCAGGAAGGCATTGGCCTGCAGCTCGAAATCGATCACCTCGCCATCGCGGCCGACGTTGATGGCATGCATGTTCCGACGTGCGTGCGGCGCCTGGCAGTGCACGGTACGGAAGGCGGAGAAATCCTGTTCGCCCAGCAGTACCTGGGCAGCGCGGTGCATGGCCGCCGCGTCCACCGGGCGTCGTTCCCAGCCCAGGTACTCGCGCATCAGCGCCGGGCGCACCGGGCGGTTGAGCAGGCGGTAGCGGTAACGGCGCGCGCGCGCGGAAAAGCGGGCATGGAAGTCGGCGGCGACCGGCACGCACCAGCGGATGCACACCGAGGGCGGCAGCCGCGTGGTCGTGCCCAGCACCCAGCCGCGGGGATCGCGCGCGACCGGACTGTCGAAGTGGATGACCTGGGCCCGCGCGTGCACGCCGGCGTCGGTGCGGCCGGCGCAGACCGTCGCGATGGGCTGGCCGGCGACGAAGCCGAGCGCGGCTTCAACCGCCTCCTGGACCGTCGCCTCGTCGCGACGGCCCTCCTCGCCCGGCCGGGTCAGTCGCTGCCAGCCGGAGAACGCACTGCCGTCGTACTCGACCGCCATCGCCAGCCGCTGGACCGGCGGCGCAGGCCGTGCGGCCTCATCCACGTCCACGGCCCGCCATCCCGGTCACTCCAGGTCGCGCAGCATCTGCATGGCCTGCTGGCGCGCGGCCAGGTCGCCATGCAGGCGCACCTCGGCCAGCAGCTGGCGGGCGCTGTCGCGATCGCCCAGGGCCATGTAAGCACGCGCCAGCTCGAGGCGTTCGTTGCCACCGCCGCCGCCCGCCACGGGCACCTCGTCCACGTCTTCGTCGGCGACGCCGGCGGCCAGGGCCTTGCCGGTGTGCCAGGCCGGGGGGGCTTCGGCGGGCGACCAGGGCTCATCTTCCACGGCGGATGCGCCGAGGTCTTCGTCCTCGAACTCCGCGGCCTCTTCCGTCCCGATCTCCATGAGGTTCCCGGTGTCGGCCGGAGCCGGGGCGTCGTCCCGGGCGGCGCGGGGACCGTCGGTTTCCATCGCGTCGACAGCCGCGCGACCCTCATCGAAGAACTCGTCGAGGAGATCGATGTCGGCGGCGTCATCGTCGGCAGCATCCAGGGCTGGGTCGGTATCGGTATCGGTATCGGTATCGACCGCGCCCGCGGCCGCGGACCCGACGACGCTGCCGCCAGCGAAGGCATCGGCCAGCGAAGGCCTGTTCGAGGGCGCGTCGGGTGCCCGGAACACGCTGCGCGCGGGCCGTCGACGCAGCGCGAGGCCGGCCAGAAGGCCCACCACCAGCAGGCCGATGCCGCCCAGGATCCAGGGCAGCACCGATCCACGCGCGGCCCCGGACGTGCTGGCGTTCTCGGCAAGTCGCTGCTGGGCGGCCGCCAGCTCGCTGTCCTTCAGCTCGATCAGTTGCTGCTGCTTCTCCTGCAGCGCTTCCAGTTCGGCCAGGCGCGATTTCATTTCCGCCAGTTCGGCGTCGCGCGCGGCCAGGGTCTCCCGGGCCTCGCTCTCCTGGCGCAGTTCGTCGCCTTCGCCGCCAGCGCTAGCGCCGGACTGATTGCCGGCCCTGGCATTGGCGGACGCACCGGCCGGCACGATTTCCAGGCGCGCGTCGGCACCGGCCGCCCCGGTGCCCGCGGTGCCCGCGGTGCCGGAAGGCGACGAAGCGCCAGCGGTTTCGCCCACGCTGCCGGCAGCCGCGGGCTGCGGGACCGCGGTACGCCCCTGACGCCACTGGCGCGTCTGTTCGCGGACCAGCGCGTTGGCTTCGGCGGCCTCGATCGTGAAGACCTCGTCCACGCCCGGCACGCGCAGGACCGCGCCGGCCTTGACCCGATTGACGTTGCCGTCGATGAAGGCATCGGGATTGGCACGCAGCAGCGCGATCATGGTCTGGTTCATGCTCAGGCCGCGCACCCCGCGCATGCGGCTGGCGATGCCCGACAAGGTGTCGCCGCCCTGGACACGGTAACTGTCGCCGCCGATCTCGCCTGCCGGACGGGCGGGACGGGCCGGACGCGCGGCGATAGGCGCCGGTGCCCCGGGCACCTCGCTCGCGCTCGCGTCCGTGGCCGCGTCGTCCGGTCCGCCTTCGACCGCCAGCGGCGCCGCGGTTTCATCGGCGCCGGCTGGCGGGCCGGGCTCGACGGGCAGCGGCTCGGGACCGCGCTCGACCAGGTTGGGCTGCGAGACGACCGGTGCGTCGATCGCCGGCTGCACCGGCGCCGATACCGTCCGCGGCGTGTCCAGCAGGGCGGAATACTCGCGTACCAGGCGTCCCTGCCCCCAGTCGACCTCGACCAGGAAGGTCAGCATCGATTCGCTGACCGGCTGGCTGCTGGTGACGCGGATGACCGGATTGCCCGCATTGTCCAGCGCCACCATGAAACGCAGGTCGGACACCACGCCGCGGGGCGGCTCCAGGCCCACCCGGGCGAAGGTCTCCGGCGACGCCAGGCGGGCCTGGAGCTGCTCGAGCTCGCTGGGGTCGCTGGAGACGATCGGGATCTCGGCCAGCAGGGGCTGGCCGAGCCGGGAATGCACGACGATCTCGCCCAGGCCCAGCGCCGCGGCCGAGCCGCTGGCGACCAGCAGGAGCAGTGCCAGCGCATGTCGCATGAATGACTTCATCAATCCCGTTTCCTCGTTCCCCGGGGCGACTCTAGCCGCCGCCGCCCTTGCCGTGCAATGCGGCGGCGTCCGTCGTCAGCCCTCGGCCACGACCAGCTCGGCCAACTGGACCGCGTTGAGCGCCGCGCCCTTGCGGATGTTGTCGGACACGATCCAGAGGTTCAGTCCGCGCGGGTGCGAGAGGTCCTCGCGGATGCGCCCCACGTATACCGCATCGTTGCCGGAGGCATGCGTGACCGGTGTCGGATAGCCGCCGGGCTTGCGCTCGTCGACCACTTCCACGCCCGGCGCCGCGCGCAGGAGCTCGCGTGCGCGCTCGGGGCTGATCCTGGCTTCGGTCTCGATCGCCACCGCTTCGGAATGGCCGTAGAACACCGGCACGCGCACGGCGGTGGGATTGACCATGATGCCGTCGTCGCCGAGGATCTTGCGGGTCTCCCAGACCAGCTTCATCTCCTCCTTGGTGAAGCCGTTGTCCTGGAAGTCGTCGATGTGCGGGATGAGGTTGAAGGCGATCTGCACCGGGAAGCGCTCGGGGCTGGGATCCTGGAAGTTCAGCAGCGCGCCGGTCTGGCGGCCGAGTTCCTCCATCGCCGAGCGACCGCCACCGGAGACCGACTGGTAGGTGGCGACGTTGATGCGCTCGATCCGCGACTCGCGGTGCAGCGGCGCCAGTGCGACCAGCATCTGCATGGTCGAGCAGTTGGGGTTGGCGATGATGCCGCGCGGGCGGTTCGCGACCTGGTCCGGGTTCACCTCGCTCACCACCAGCGGCACGTCGTCGTCGTAGCGGAACGCCGAGGAGTTGTCGATCACCACCGCACCGGCCGCGGCGAACTTCGGCGCGTATTCACGCGAGACGTCGCCGCCGGCGGAGAACAGGGCGATGTCGACGCCGGTGGGGTCGAACGCGGCCAGGTCCTGGACGATGTACTCCTCGCCCCGGTACTCGATGCTGCCGCCGGCCGAGCGCTCGCTGGCCAGCACGAAGAGCTCGCCGACGGGGAAGCGCCGCTCGGCGAGGATGGCCAGCATCGTCTCGCCCACGGCACCGGTGGCTCCGACGACGGCGACGTTTACCTTCTTGCTCATGACTGATGTTCCTTGGATTCGTTTCGGATGGGCTGGCCGGCCGCGCACCGCGCGTGCCGCCCTGCCGTTGGGAGGGGCGTCCGGGCCGTCGTCTCCATGCGGCGCAGCCGGAACGGCAGGCCTCCGGGCCCGGGGGCGGAGGCGCCTGTCGGCTGGCCGCTATCGTTTGTCGTCCGCCTCGCCGGCATGGCCCGGGATGCGCGGCGCGACCGCGCCCACGTCGCCGCACTGGGCACGATGGCGCAGCGCCTGGTCCATCAGCACCAGGGCCACCATGGCCTCGCAGATGGGGATCGCGCGGATGCCCACGCAGGGATCGTGGCGACCGGTGGTCACCACTTCGACGACCTCGCCGTGGACGTCGAGGCCATCGACCGGCAGCCGCAGGCTGGAGGTCGGCTTGAACGCGACCGAGCAGCGCAGGTCCTGGCCGGTGCTGATGCCGCCCAGCACACCGCCGGCATGGTTGGACAGGAAGCCGCCCGGCGTCATCCGGTCCCGGTGTTCGCTGCCCTTCTGGGCCACCGACTCGAAGCCGTCGCCGACCTCGACGCCCTTCACCGCGTTGATGCTCATCAGGGCCGCGGCCAGCTCGCCGTCGAGCTTGCCGTAGACCGGCTCGCCCCAGCCGGGGGGCACGCCGCGGGCGACCACGTCCACCCGCGCACCGACCGAATCGCCGGACTTGCGCAGTGCATCCATGTAGGCCTCGAGCTCGGCCACCTGGCCAGCGTCGGGCCAGAAGAAGGGGTTGCCTTCGACCACCGACAGGTCGATCCCGGTCGGGTGGATCTCACCCAGTTGCGACAGGAAGCCCTGGATCTCGATGCCGTGGCGCTCGGCCAGCCACTTGCGGGCGATCACGCCTGCGGCGACCCGCATGGTGGTCTCGCGCGCGGACGATCGCCCGCCGCCGCGCGGATCGCGGATGCCGTACTTCTGCCAGTAGGCGTAGTCGGCGTGGCCGGGACGGAACTGCTCGGCGATGCTGCCGTAGTCGCGGCTGCGCGCGTCGGTGTTGCGGATCAGCAGGCCGATCGGCGTACCGGTGGTCAACCCCTCGTACACGCCGGAGAGGATCTCGATCTCGTCGGCCTCGCGGCGGGCGGAGGTGTGGCGGGTCTTGCCGGTCGCGCGGCGGTCCAGGTCGCGACGGAAGTCGTCGGCCGCCAGGGCGATCCCGGGCGGGCAGCCATCGACCACGCAGCCGATCGCCGGGCCATGGCTCTCGCCGAAGGTGGTGACGCGCAGCAGTCGGCCGAAGCTGTTGTCGGACATCGCCGTCGTCCGTCAGCCGCGTGCGTCGGCCAGCGCGCGGATCCGGTCGTGGTGCTCGACCAGGTCCTGGCGTTCGACCACGAAGATGCCCATCTGGCCGACCTTGAACTCGACCCAGGCCATGGGCAGTTCCGGCAGCAGCGCGACCAGCGCATGCTCGGCCTCGCCGACCTCGCAGACCAGCAGGCCGTGCTCGCCCAGGTGGGCGGGCGCGTCGCGCATGATCCGCAGGGCAAGGTCGAGGCCGTCGTCGCCGGCGCGCAGGCCGAGCTCGGGCTCGTGGGCGTACTCCTCCGGCAGCGCATCGGTTTCGTCGTTGGTCACGTAGGGCGGGTTGGTGACGATCAGGTCGTAGACCTCGCCCTCGAGCGCGGCGAACAGGTCGGACTTCAGGAATTCGACGTTGTCGGCATGCAGGCGCGCCTTGTTCTCCGCGGCCAGCGCAAGGGCGTCGTCGCTGATGTCGATGCCATGCACCTCCCAGTTGGGATGGTGGTGGCCGGTGGCGATGGCGATGCAGCCCGAGCCCGTGCACAAGTCGAGCACGCGGTGGACCTCGCGCCCGCCGAGCCAGGGCTCGAAGCCCGACTCGATCAGCTCGGCGATCGGCGAGCGCGGCACCAGGGCGCGGGGGTCGGACTTGAAGCTCAGTCCCGCGAACCAGGCCTCGCCGGTCAGGTAGGCCGCGGGCACGCGCTCGCGGATGCGGCGCTCGAACAGCGCCAGGACCCGCGCCTTCTCCTGCGTGGTGACCCGCGATTGCCCGTAGACCGGGCTCAGGTCGTGCGGCATGCGCAGGGCGTGCAGGACCAGCTGGGTGGCCTCGTCGAGGGCGTTGTCGTAGCTGTGCCCGAAGGTCAGGCCCGCATCGGCGAACAGGCTCCCGCCATGACGGATCAGGTCGACGATCGTGACCTGTTCGAAGTCGGCGGTCAGCGGGGCAGCGCTCATGGCATGTTCACGGCGGGTCGGGGGATGACCGGCGATTATAGCCGTCGCCGGACGCGCGTGGCCGGTATGATTCGTCCGCGCCTCATTCGGAACGCTCATGTTCAACCGTACAACTGTTTATATCCTCGTCGCCGCGCTGGCCGCCGGACTGGGCCTGTGGGCCTCCACCCACCATTTCGGCCCCGTGGCGGCTTCGGCCGAAGCGCCCGCCCTGCAGGCCGTGCGCCTGTTCGAGCCGGCCCGCGAACTGCCCGCATTCGATCTTGCCCAGTCCGACGGCACGCCGCTGGAGCCGGCCGAGTTGCAGGGGCACTGGACCCTGGTATTCCTGGGTTTCACCCACTGCCCCGACATCTGCCCCACCACCCTGGCCGAACTTGCGCGCGCGCAGAAGGCCTGGGAGGCGATCGCGGACGCCACCCGCCCGCGGGTGCTGTTCGTTTCCGTCGACCCCGAACGCGACACGCCCGAGCTGATCGGCCAATACGCGCACGCCTTCCACGGGGACACCCTGGCCGCGACCGGCAGCCTGCCGGCGGTGGAGGCCTTCGCCACCTCGCTGAGCATGGTGTTCTCCAAGGCGCCGCCGCCGGAGGGCTACCCGGCCGACCAGTACACGATCAACCACAGTGCGACCATCGCCGTGCTGGACCCGCAGGGGCGCATGGCTGGACTGGTCCGTCCGCCCTTCGAGCCGATGAAGATCGCCGCCGACCTCCAGGCCCTCACCGCGGCGGGTTCGCCATGAGCCTGGTGACCACGCTGACCTACGCCCTGCCCCACCGCCTGCTCTCGTCGATGGCTCGGTCGCTGGCCTATTCCGACAACGTGCGCACCAAGCAGTGGCTGATCGACACGGTCACGCGCCGTTTCGGCGTCGACCTGTCGGAGGCGGCGCAAGCCGATCCCAGCGCCTACCCGACGTTCAACAGCTTCTTCACCCGTGCGCTGAAGCCGGGCGCACGCGTCGCCGACCCGGATCCCCGCGCCTTCCTCATGCCGGCCGATGGCCGCATCAGCCAGTGCGGCGCGATCGAGGGCGACGGGCGCATCTTCCAGGCCAAGGGCCAGTCGTTCACCGCCGCCGAGCTGCTGGGCGACGCCGGCCTCGCCGCGCCGTTCCACGGCGGCGTCTTCGCCACGGTGTACCTGTCTCCGCGCGACTACCATCGCGTGCACATGCCCTGGACCGGCACCCTGCGCGAAACCGTGCACGTCCCGGGGCGGCTCTTCAGCGTCGGGCCCGACGCCGTGCGCCGGGTACCGCGCCTGTTCGCCCGCAACGAGCGCCTGGCCTGCCTGTTCGACACCGATTTCGGCCCCATGGCCTCGGTGATGGTCGGCGCGTTGCTGGTCTCGGGGGTGGAAACCGTGTGGAGCGGCGAGGAGATCCCCGAGTACGGCGACCGGATCACGCGCAAGGACTACCGCGGCGAGGCGATCCGCCTGCAACGCTTCGACGAGATGGCGCGCTTCAACTACGGCTCCACCGTGATCGTGCTGCTGCCGCCCGGCGTGGCGACCCTCGCCCCCGGGCTGCAGGCCGAAAGCGCGGTCCGCCTGGGCCAGCGCCTGGCCACGCGCGCCTGAGGCCGGGCCGGCGAACCGCGACCGCCCGCGTCGGGCGGTCGCCGGTGGCGCCGGCGCGACGGCTCAGTTCTGGCAGCCTTCCAGGCTCAGCCGCTGGCCGGGCCGGATCGTATAGCGCGGGGCGGAAATGTTGTTGGAGCGCGCCAGCTGGCCGGTCCCGCACTGGAACTTGCGCGCGATCGAGGTCAGCGTCTCGCCGGCCTTGACCCGGTACTCGCGCGGCGTGCTCGTCACCGGGCCTGGCGTCGCCGGCGCCACCGCCGGCCGGCTGCGCACGATGGCCGAGTCCGGATCGCTCAGCACCAGCGTGCGGGCGAGTTCGGAGCGGGCACCGCGCGTGCACCAGCGGTTGTACAACCCGACCATGCGCGTGGTGGCATCCAGCCGCGTGCCCGCCGGCAACAGGTTGTCGGCCTGGTAGCGCGGATTGAGGTTGCGCAGCACGCGCATGTAACCGTCGCGCGTGTCGCCATTGCCCAGGCAGATGGTCAGCTCGTAGATCGACGCCGGCTGTTCGAGCACCAGCGTCGCCCGGCGCGCATCGACCCTGGGGAACTCGATCCCGTACTGCTTGGGATGCAGGAACAGCCAGGCCGCGGCGATCACCATCGGTACGTAGTCGCGGGTCTCGGCGGGGAACGCGTTGTAGACCGACTCGTCCCAGAAATCCTTGCCCAGGTGCTCGCGGTGGACGCGCCGCGCGCGCCCCTCGCCGCCGTTGTAGGCCGCCAGCGCCAGCTCGATGCTGTTGTTGAGCTCGTGCATGCGCTCGTTGAGGTAGCCCACGCTGGCCTGCGAGGCCGAATAGGGGTCGTAACGGGTGTCGAAGCCGGTGCTGTCCTCCCCCAGTCCGAACCGCTTGCCGGTGGCGTACATGAACTGCATCGGCCCGGCCGCGCCCGCGCGCGATCGCGCGTGGACCTTGCCGTTGGATTCCTTGGCCATGATCCCGAACAGCAGCGCCTCGGGCAGTCCGGCGCGCTCGTACTGGGGCCACATCAGGTGGCGCAGGTACTGGTAGTTCTCGTAGCTGTTCATCAGCGACGGCCGCATGTCGGTCAGCCAGCGGCGGATGCCGGCCTGGACCGCCGGGTTGTACTTGACCATGTCGTCGAAGCGGTGGCGTCGGTCGTTGAGCAGGGCCGCGGCGCGCGCGGCCTCGGGCACGTCGGCCGCCAGCGGGTCGGACTCGCCCTCGGCCAGGTCCAGGTGGTCGGGGTCGACGTCGCCGGGATCGACCGCATCGGCGAAGGGGTCGGCGCTGTCGAGGTCGTGCTTGAGCAGGCGCTTGTAGGTCGCCAGCAGCGTGGTCGGCGAACAGCCGCGCTGCTTCACGCAGGCGGCGAGCACGTCCTCCATGTCCTCCAGCGCCGCGTCGCCCATCTTCACGCCCTCCGGATCGGCATTGGCGGTCTTGACCAGGCCTTCGCGGTACTGCGCCTCGGCGGCGGCCATGCGCTGGTTGAGGGCGTCGACGGCGGCCTGGTCGCGGCGCGAGAGGGCCCGCGCATCGAGCGGGGCACAGGAGAGCAACAGGGCGAACGAGCACGACAAACCCATCGCCAGCGGCGATACACGAGCAAATACAGGCATGGAAAGCAACATGAAGCCAAGGTGATGCCGCAGGGTATCGCCTGCGCGGGGCATCCCACAACAGGGACGACGCCGGTCACGGAAACCGCTGTATCGCTGCCATCAACCAAGCTGCGGCCCGGCCCGGCTTGCTACTAGAATCGGGCCTGACCTGAATGGAGCGGCGCATGGATCCCATCCTCATCGGCAAGGCCATCACCACGCCCGACGCACGGGCCGCGAGCGGCGGGCACGTGGTGCTGCAACCGCAGCTGGGCAACCGGCATGGCCTGGTGGCCGGCGCCACCGGCACCGGCAAGTCGGTGACCCTGATGGTGCTCGCCGAAGGCTTCTCGCGCATCGGCGTGCCGGTGTTCATGGCCGACGTCAAGGGCGACATAGCCGGCCTCGCCGTCGCTGGCACGATGAACGACAAGCTGCAGGCCCGGATCGATCGGATCGGCATCGACGGCTACGCCAGCGAAGGCAGTCCGACGGTGTTCTGGGACCTGTTCGGCAAGCTGGGGCACCCGGTGCGCACCACCGTCAGCGAGATGGGTCCCACCCTGCTGGCCCGCATCCTGGAACTCAACGACACCCAGTCGGGGATCCTGGAGATCGTCTTCCGCCTCGCCGACGACCGCGGCCTGCTGCTGCTCGACCTGGACGACCTGCGGGCCCTGCTCAACCTCGTCGCCGCCGAACGCAAGGACATCTCGACGAAGTACGGCCTGGTCACCACGCCCTCGATCGGTGCGATCCAGCGTGCCCTCCTCCGCCTGGAGGGCGAGGGCGCGAACATGTTCTTCGGCGAACCGGCGCTGGACCTGGCCGACCTGATGCGCACCACCCCCGACGGCCGGGGCGTGATCAACCTGCTGGCGGCCGACACGCTGGTGATGAAGCCGCGCCTGTACTCCAGTTTCCTGCTGTGGCTTTTGTCGGAGCTGTTCGAGCAGTTGCCCGAGGTCGGCGACCTGGACAAGCCCCGGCTGGTGTTCGTCTTCGACGAGGCCCACCTGTTGTTCGACGATGCCCCGGCGGCCCTGCGCCAGCGGGTCGAACAGGTGGTGCGCATCATCCGTTCCAAGGGCGTGGGCGTGTATTTCTGCTCCCAGTTCCCGGACGATGTGCCCGACGAGATCCTCGGCCAGCTCGGCAACCGGTTCCAGCACGCCCTGCGCGCCTACACGCCCCGCGACCAGAAGGCGGTCCGCACCGCGGCGGAGACCTTCGTCGCCAATCCCGCGCTGGACGTGGCCGAGGCGATCTCCCGCCTCGGCACCGGCGAGGCGCTGGTGTCCACGCTGCAGGATCGGGGCATCCCGATGCCGGTCGAACACACCCTGGTGGCGCCGCCGCGCTGCCGGATGGGCGCGATCACCGGGGCCGAGCGCGCCGCGGTCCGGGCCGGCAGCCCCGTGGGCATGAAGTACGACACCGCGATCGACCGCGAGTCGGCGGCCGAGATGCTGGCCGCGAAGGCCGCGACGGCTGCCCGCGAAGTGGAGGCGCCGCCCGCGCGTACCCGCGAACAGGACGACGCCGAGGACGGCGGCTTTGGCCAGGCGGTCAAGGACGCGGTATTCGGCACCAAGCGCCGCCAGGGGATGCTCGAGACGATGGGCAAGCAGACCGCGCGCACCGTCGGCAACCGCATCGGCCAGCAGATCGTACGCGGCCTGCTGGGCGGCCTGTTCGGCCGCAAGCGCTGACCCCCCGTGCACAGGACACCCATGATGCCCACCACCCGCCGACCCCTCGTCGCCCTCGTCCTCCTTCCGCTGGCCCTGGCGGCGTGCCAACCCGGCGAGCCTGCCGAAGACACGACCGCCGCCCCCGCACCGAATGCGGACGAGGCGCCAGCGGCGGTGCTGCACGAGGTGACGCCCGCCGACGCCGTGCCGGCCTCCGACGTCGACACGAAGGCGCTGCCCGGCCGCTTCCAGGGCACCCTGCCCTGCGCCAGCTGTCCGGGCATCGAGACCGTGCTGGCGCTGCGGGACGACGGCACGTTCGCGATCACCGAGCGCTACCGCGACGAGGCCGGCACGCACTTCGACATCGACGGCAGCTGGAGCGTGGAAGGCACCCGGGTCAGGCTGGATCCCAACGCCAAGGATGAGCAGGACCGCCTGTTCCAGTGGTCGCCGCCGGACGAACTGCGACTGCTCGACAGCGAGGGCCAGCCGATCGCTAGCGAGCCCGAACAGGGCCTGGTCCGCGTGCCAGGCCCGGGCTGAGGGGCACCGATGGGTCGCTGGCGACCACCGCCGGAAAAGAGCACCGCCCTGATCACGCGCGAGGGGCACGATCGCCTCAAACGTGAACTCGACGAGCTGTGGCGGGTGAAGCGCCCCGAGGTCGTGCAGGCGCTGGCCGCCGCCGCGGCCGAAGGCGACCGCTCCGAAAACGCCGAATACACCTACCGCAAGAAGCAACTGGGCGAGATCGACAGGCGCGTGCGCTACCTCAGCAAGCGGGTGCCGGCGCTGAAGGTGGTCGAGGGGCGGCCATCGGACCCGCGCGCGGTGTTCTTCGGCGCCAGCGTCGAGGTCGAGCGCGTGGACGACGGCGAGTGCCGGCGCTACCGGATCGTCGGTCCGGACGAGACCGACGCGCCGCGCGGCTGGATCAGCATCGATTCGCCGCTGGCCCGGGCGATGCTGAAGAAGCAGCTCGACGACGAGTTCGAGGCCAGCCTGCCGACCGGCCCCACCCGTTTCGTCATCGTCGGCGTGGACTACGGCATCTGAGGCGCTCCCGGTCGCGGGGCGGCGGAAACGAGAAAGGCGGGGATAGCGATATCCCCGCCTTTCGAGCGCGTCGGGGAACGGGTCCCACCGACGAGGTGCCATGCATTGGACGGCGGGTTCTTCGGGTCACCCGCCGCAACGAACCGCCCCACGCGCTGTGCGGTCCACGATACGCGCCCGGGGCTGCCGCGGGGCATCAGGGTTTCCCCGACACCACTCTAGGGGATTCCCCTATGACACCGGGCGTTCAGGCTGGGGGCCCTGCCATCCCGCCGCACGGCGTGCGACCCTAGCCGCATCGACCACGCGAGGCATCCGGAGCCGCCATGGAGATCGGCCTGCAGGGCATGACCACGGCCGTCGCGATCGGCCTGCTGGTCGGGCTGGTACGCGAGCGTCACCCGGCCCATGGCGCGGTCGCCCAGGCCGGCATCCGGACCCATGCCCTGGTCGCGATCGCCGCCGCGGTCGCCATCAGTTTCGGTCCCTGGCTGCTGGCCGTGCTGATGCTCGGGGTCGGCGCGCTGGCGGTGGTCGGGTATCGGCAAAGCCGCACCCAGGACCCCGGCCTGACCGGCGAGGTGGCCCTGCTGACCACGCCCCTGTTGGCCGCGCTGGCGCAATCGGCGCCGGCCTGGGCCGGCGGACTGGCCGTGGTGGTGGCCGGCCTGTTGTTCGCCAAGGAACCGCTCCAGGGTTTTGCCCGCCGCTGGCTGGCCGAACGCGAAGTGCAGGACGGTCTGATGCTCGCGGCCGCCGCGCTGGTGGTGCTGCCCTTGCTGCCGGACCGGCCGGTGGACCCCTGGGGCGTGCTGGTGCCGTCGGTGATCTGGCGGCTCGTCGTCCTGGTCATGGGCGTCGGCCTGCTGGGGCATCTCGCCCTTCGGCTGGTCGGCGCACGCTGGGGCCTGCCGCTGGCGGGCTTCCTGTCCGGCTTCGCGTCTTCGACCGCCGCGGTGGCCGGCTTGGGCCAACAGTCCCGCCAGGCGCCTGCCCGCGCCGCAGCGGCGGCCTCGGCGGCGCTGCTGGCGAACCTCGCCTCCTTGATGTTGCTGGCGGCCATCGTGGGCGCGACGTCGCCCGCGCTGCTGCGGGCCAGCGTCTGGCCGCTCGCCGCCGCCGGCCTGGCGGTCGCAGTGGCGGCGCTGCCGGGACTGCGCGACCGCGGCGAAAGCGCGAGCCCGCCGCCCACCGACGCCCCTGCATTCCATGTCGGACAGGCCTTGCTGCTCGGCCTGGTGTTCAGCGCCGTGCTGTTGGCGTCGGCCGGGCTGAGTCGACTGTTCGGCGACGCCGGGGCGATGGTCGCCGCCATGCTGGTCGCGCTGGCCGAGCTCCATCCGGCCGCCGCCAGCATCGCGCAACTGGCCGGCGGCGGCGAACTGGCGCTGGCGCATGCCCGCCTCGGACTGGCCGGCCTGCTGGTGTCGGCGGGCGTGGCCAAGAGCGTGATCGCCTTCGCCAGCGGCACCCGGCGCTACGCGCTGCAGGTCGCCGGCGGCCTGGCCGCGATGGCGACCGCCGCCGTGGCCCTGGCCCTGTCGATGGCGTGAGCCGGGGCATCTGCGCGCCTCGGCGATGGGGCGCGGCCCCGGGTGCGCTTCGCTTACCCGGGCTACGTGGGGTGATGCCGTCGCCGTTGATCTTGATCTTCGCGACTTCGAGGCCGCCGAGCACCGCAGGCCGTGGCGGCGGGAGAAGCGCCCTTGTCCGGGCGAAGCGGGTTTGGGCGCCGTGCCGCCATGACCCAGGCGCGCAGGGGACCGGTGCGACGAAGCCGGAGCGCGGCCGTTGCCCCGCTTCCGTGACAGGCGGCGCGCCCATGGCGCATCGCCGGGGGCGCGGCGTCAGTCCTCGAACGCGACCTCGCCGTAGAGGTCGTGCTCGTCGCTGCCCAGGATGGCGACATCGACGAACTCGCCCGGGCGCAGGCCGGCCTCGAAGCCGTTCTGGATCTGCACCAGGCCGTCGATCTCCGGCGCGTCGGCCATCGAGCGGGCGATCGCAAGATCGCCGTCGAGCGCGTCGACCAGGCAGCGCTGGGTGGTGCCGACGCGGGATTCGAGCTTCGCGGTGGAAATGTCGGCCTGCAGTTCCATGAACCGCGCCAGGCGCTCCTGCTTGACCTCCTCCGGCACCGGGTCGGGCAGGTCGTTGGCCTTCGCGCCCTCCACCGGCGAGTACGCGAACGCGCCCACGCGATCGAGCTGCGCCTCTTCGAGGAAATCGAGCAGCGATTCGAACTCGGCGTCGGTCTCGCCGGGGAAGCCGACGATGAAGGTGCTGCGGATGGTGATCTCCGGGCAGGTGGCGCGCCAGCGCTGGATCCGCTCCAGGGTCTTGTCGACCGCGCCCGGACGCTTCATCAGCTTGAGGATGCGCGGACTGGCGTGCTGGAACGGGATGTCCAGGTACGGCAGCAGCTTGCCTTCGGCCATCAGCGGGATGACGTCGTCCACGTGCGGGTACGGGTACACGTAGTGCAGCCGCGTCCACAGGCCCAGCTCGGACAGCCCCTCGCACAATGCCTTCATGCGCGTCTGGTAGGCCTTGCCTCGCCACTCGCGCTCGGCATACCTGAGGTCCACGCCGTAGGCGGAGGTGTCCTGCGAAATCACCAGCAGTTCCTTCACCCCGCCCATCGCCAGTTTCTCGGCCTCGCGAAGCACCTGGTCGACCGGCCGGCTCACGAGGTCGCCGCGCATGGAGGGGATGATGCAGAAGCTGCAACGGTGGTTGCAGCCCTCGGAGATCTTCAGGTACGCGTAGTGCTTGGGCGTGAGCTTGACGCCGATGTCGCTGCCCGCGTCGGCGGCGCGGCGCGGCACCAGGTCGACGAAGGGATCGTGGCGCGGCGGCAGCGCGTGGTGCACCGCGCCCATGACGCTGGCATAGTCCTGCGGGCCGCTGATGGACAGCACGCCGGGGTGAGCTTCGCGGATCACGTCCTCGCGCTTGCCCAGGCAGCCGGTGACGATCACCTTGCCGTTCTCGGCCATCGCCTCGCCGATCGCATCGAGCGACTCCGCGACCGCCGAATCGATGAAGCCGCAGGTGTTGACCACGACCACGTCGGCATCGTCGTAACTGGGCACGAGGTCGTAGCCCTCGACCTTGAGCTGGGTGAGGATGCGTTCGGAATCGACCAGGGCCTTCGGACAGCCGAGGCTGACGAAGCCGACCTTGGGATTGGCGGACTTGGTGTTCTGCAGGGACATGGATGCGCCGGGTTCAATCGCGTGCGCCGGATCGGCCGGCACGCCGGGACACGAATTATAGCGCTGGCGCTACCATGGACCCGCCACTGCCCTGCTCCCGGCTGAACATCCGGCCACGTCCCCACCCGATGGAGGTGCCCCATGGGCCACTGGACCGACCTCGACACCCCGCAAGGCCCCATCCGCGCCTGGCGCGAGGATCCCGCCGGCGTGCCCCGCGGCGGGATCGTCGTCCTGCAGGAGATCTTCGGCGTCAACGCCCACGTCCGCGACGTCACCCGCCGCGTCGCCGATGCCGGCTACAGCGCCCTGGCCCCGGCCCTGTTCGACCCGGTCGAGCGCGACGTCGAGCTGGACTACGACGATGCCGGCATCGCCCGCGGACGCGCGCTCGTCGCCCAGCTGGGGACCGAGCGCGCGGTGGACGGTGCGCGGGCCGCCGCCGAGCGGCTGCAGGGTGAAGGCCTGCGCACGGGCGCGGTCGGCTTCTGCTGGGGCGGCACGATCGCCTACCTGGCCAACACCCGCCTGGGACTGCCGGCGGTGAGCTACTACGGCACCCGCACCGCGGGCTTCCTGGACGAGGCCCTGCGCGCGCCGATGATGTTCCACTTCGGCGAGCACGACGCCAGCCTCCCGCCCGGGACGGTCCAGCGCCACCGCGATGCGCATCCGGGCGCACTCGTGCACGTCTACGATGCCGGGCACGGCTTCAATTGCGACCGTCGCGCCGACCACGCGCCGGCTGCCGCGGCCGAAGCCTGGCCGCGCACGCTCGCCTTCTTCGAGGACGCCCTGCGATGAACGCCTCCCGCTGGCACCTGCACCCGACCCTGGCCGAGGACACCCATCCGGTCGCCCAGTTCGGCCTGAGCGAGCTGCGCCTGATGGACGACGCCCACCACCCCTGGCTGATCCTGGTGCCGCGGGTCGACGGGGCGCGCGAACTGACCGACCTCAGGCCGTCCGAGCGCGCCACGCTGACCCGCGAGATCGACGTCGCCAGCCGCGCCCTGCTGGCCGTGTTCAAGCCCGACAAGCTCAACGTGGCGGCGCTGGGCAACGTCGTCGAGCAGCTGCACGTGCACGTGATCGCGCGCTTCCGCGGCGACATCGCCTGGCCCCGCCCGGTCTGGGGAACGGCGAGCGCCCGGCCTTACACGCCCGAGGCCCTGGTCGCGCGGATCAACGCCCTGCGCGACGCGCTCGACGCGTGAGTCCGGTGCCCCACGTCCGCGTCGAGGCCCTGGCCGACGATGCCTGGCTGCTGACGCTCGGCGACGCCATCGAGCCGGCGCTGCTGGCGCGCGTCCATGCGCGCGTCGACGACCTGCGGGCGACCGCGCCGCCCGGCATCCTCGACCTGGTCCCCGCATACGCCAGCATCGGCGTGTTCTTCGACCCGCTCCGGGTCGGCGCCGGCGAGGTCCGTGCCTGGTTGCAGGCCCGGCTGGACAGCGATGCGCTGCAACGGCGCGAAGGCGGCGGCGCCTGCATCGATGTGCCCGTGGCCTACGGTGGCGAATTCGGACCCGACCTGGAGGACGCCGCGCGCGAGCTGGGCCTGGACGCAGAGACACTGGCGTTGCGCCATGCCGCCGCCGAGTACACGGTGGCGATGATCGGTTTCGCGCCAGGTTTCCCTTATCTTGCCGGCCTCGATCCGGCGCTGGCGCTGCCGCGCCTGGCGACACCGCGCACGCGCGTCCCCGCCGGCTCGGTCGCCATCGGCGGCGCGCAGACCGGGATCTATCCGCGCGAAAGCCCCGGCGGCTGGCGCCTGCTCGGACGCACGCCGCTGGCGCTGTTCGAACCCGGTCGCGCGTCGCCGGCGCTGCTGCAACCCGGCGACCGCGTCCGCTTCCGCCCGATCGATGCCGACGCGTTCGCGCGCCTCGGCGAGGCGCGGGCATGAGCGCACGCGGTGCCGCCCACGTCGAAGTACTCGCCGCGGGGCCGCTGACGACGGTCCAGGATCGCGGCCGGACCGGTTGGCGCCATGTCGGCGTTGCCTGCGCGGGCGCGCTCGACCTCGATGCCGCGACGCTGGCCAACCGCCTGGTCGGCAACGCGCCGGGCGACGCGGTGCTCGAGTTCACACTGTCGGGCCCGCGCCTGCGCTTCGCCCGCCCGACCCGAGTGGCCCTGTGCGGTGCCCTGGTCGACGCGGTCTTCATCGCCATCGGGGGTCGCCCGTCCACCATCGGCCACGGCCGACCGGTGGACCTGCCGCCCGGCGAACTGCGCATCGGCCGGTTGCGCCTGGGCGTGCGCGGCTGGCTTGCCATCGCCGGCGGGATCGACGTCCCCACCTGCCTGGGCAGCCGCAGTACCGACCTGCGCGGTGGCTTTGGCGGGCTGGACGGGCGCCGCCTGCAGGCCGGCGACCGCCTGCCCCTCGGCCCCGCCCGCGTGGGTGGTATCCGACGGCCCCGGGCGCCTGCCTGGTGGGTGGAATTCGACGATCCACTGCCGACCGAACCCTGCATCCGTTACGTACCCGATGCACGCCCGGGGGCGGGCGCGTTGTCCGGTACCCGCTGGCAGCTCGACCCGCGCAGCAACCGCCAGGGCCTGCGCCTGAAAGGCGACGCACTGGACAGCCCCGGCGTCGAAACGATTTCCGCGGCGGTGGCGCCGGGCACCCTCCAGCTACCGCCGGACGGAAAACCGATCGTGCTGATGGCCGATGCCCAGGTGACCGGCGGCTACCCGCGGCTGGGCCACGTCGCCGCGGTCGACATGCCGCGACTGGCCCAGCTCGCGCCGGGGCAATGGCTGCAATGGCGCGCGATCGACGCGACCCAATCGCAACGCCTGTGGGCACTGCGGCGGGCGCAGTGGCATCGTTTGGCGCGCCTGCTGGACGAGCGCCTTCCCCCTGTCCCAGCCCGGGCGACGGGAATTGATCTACCCTGACCGCGACAACCACCATCGATTCCAGGGCCCCTGCATGCGCCGCATCGATTTCAACTGCGACCTCGGCGAAGGCTGCGGCGACGACGCCGCGATCGTCCCGCTGGTCAGCTCCGCCAGCATCGCCTGCGGCGGCCATGCCGGCGACGACGACAGCATGCGACGCACGCTGCGCCTGTGCCGCGAGCACGGGGTCGCCGTCGGCGCACACCCGGGTTTCGTCGACCGCGAACACTTCGGCCGGCGCGAGCTGCCGGTGACGCCCGGCCACGCCACCTTGCTGGTGACCGCGCAACTGCGCCGGCTCGCGCGCATCGCGGAGCAGGAGGGCATGCCACTGGTCCACGTCAAACCGCATGGCGCGCTGTACAACATCGCCGCCCGCGACGCCGACATCGCCGATGCGATCGCCGCGGCGGTGTTCGAGTTCGATTCCTCGCTGGTGCTCTTCGGGCTCTCGGGTTCGGCACTCACGCGCGCGGGCGTGGAGAACGGCCTGCGGGTCGCGCACGAGGTCTTCGCCGAACGCGGCTACGGCGCGGACGGTCGGCTGCTGCCGCGCGGCACGCCCGGCGCGGTACTCGACGGCATCGACGCGGCGGTCGCGCAGGCACGGGCGCTCGCACTCGATGGGACCGTGGGCCTGGCCGATGGCGGCGAACTGCGACTGCAGGCCGACACGCTGTGCCTGCATGGCGATCGCGAGGATGCCGCCGCCTTCGCCCGCGCCCTGCGCCGGGCCCTGGAGGCCGACGGCGTGGAAATCGCCGCGATCGGGGCCGCCCAATGAACGAGGCGCTGAACTACTGGCCCCTGCTCGGCGTGCTGTGCGTGGTGGTCGGCTTCGTATTGCGCTTCAACCCGGTGATCGTGGTGGTCGTGGCCGGCCTGGCCAGCGGCCTGCTGGCCGGCAAGTCGATCCCCGACCTGCTCGCGCTGCTGGGCACCAGCTTCGTCTCCAACCGCGCGTTGCTGCTGTTCGTGCTGACGCTGCCGACGATCGGCCTGCTCGAACGCGCGGGCCTGCGCGAGCACGTCCATGCATGGATCGGGCGCATGCAACGGCTGACCCTGTTCCGCCTGTTGCTTGGCTACCTCGGCCTGCGCCAGCTGCTCAGCATGCTGGGCCTGCACAACGTCGGCGGTCACGCGCAAACCGTGCGGCCGTTGCTGGCGCCGATGAGCGAGGCCGCCGCCGACCAGGCGCACGGAACGTTGCCCGACCACGAACGGCAGCGCCTGTTCGCGGTCGATGCGGCGACCGACAACGTGGGCCTGTTCTTCGGCGAGGACGTGTTCGTCGCGATCGGCGCCGTGCTGCTGATCCAGGGCTTCTACGCCGAACAGGGCATCGTCCTGGAGCCGCTGCACATCGCGCTGTGGGCGCTGCCGACCGCGATCGCCGCGTTCGTCATCCACGCCATCCGCCTGCGCTGGTACACGCGCGGCCTCACCGCACGGATGCAGCCACCGCTGGCCACGGACACGGCGTCGACGGGAGGCCGCGATGCTCGGCCTTGACCTGTTCTACCTCCTGCTGGGCCTGTTCCTGCTGTACGCGGGCGCGGTCAACCTGCGCCAGCGGCGATACGCGCACGGCGCGTTCTGGACCCTGGTCGCCGGCCTGATCGCCGGCGGCAACGCAGTCCTTCGCGCCAACGCGGCCGGCGATGCACTGCCGGCCCAGTGCGCGGGGGCGGCGATCATCGCGCTGGCCCTGCTGGCCCCGCGCATGCGCCGCGAGCACCTGGCCGAGGCGCCCGAGGCCCAGAGGCGCGCCTCGGCCGAACGGCTCGGCCATCGCCTGTTCGGCCCTGCGCTGATGATCCCGGTGATCACCGTGCTGGTGGTCCTGTTCGGCGACAAGCTGCAGTGGAATGGCCATCGCCTGTTCGGCGAGGGCAGCATCACCCTGATCGGCCTGGCCTTCGCAAGCGTGCTCTCGGCCCTGGCGGCGCTGCGCGTCACCCGCGCGAAACCGGTGCTGGCCCTGGCCGAGGGCCGGCGCCTGCTCGACACCATGGGCTGGGCGGCCATGTTGCCGCTGGTGCTGGCCGCGCTGGGCGGCGTGTTCGCCGCCAGTGGCGTCGGCGAGGCGGTGGCCAGCCTGGTCGCCGCGGTGATCCCGGCCGACAGTGCATTGGCCTGCGTGCTCGCCTATGGCCTGGGCATGGTGCTGTTCACGGTGATCATGGGCAACGCCTTCGCGGCGTTCCCGGTGATGACGGCCGGTATCGGACTGCCCCTGCTGGTACACCAGCACGGCGCGAATCCGGCCATCCTCGGCGCGCTGGGCATGTTGACCGGCTACTGCGGCACCCTGCTCACGCCGATGGCGGCGAACTTCAACCTGGTGCCGGCCGCGCTGCTGGAGCTCGACGATCCCAACGCCGTCATCCGCGCGCAGGTGCCCACCGCGTTGCCGCTGATGCTGGTCAACCTGGCACTCATGTACTGGCTGGTGTTCGCGTTCTGATCGCCGTCCGAACACCCGGGGCAAGCCGCTCCGGGCACGTGCGCGGCGCACTACAATGCGCGTATGGATACCGCCCCGCCCCGCGTTCGCCGCCCCTTGCCGCGCGTCCTCCTGACCGGCTTCGAGCCCTTCGGCGACGAGGCCGGCAACCCGAGCTGGGACGCCGTGCGCCTGCTCGAGGGCGCGCGCATCGCCGGCCACCGGGTGGCCACGCGCTGCCTGGCGGTCGAGTTCGGCCGTTCGCTCAGGCAACTGCGCGCCGCGATCCGCGAGACCACGCCGGCCCTGGTGGTCTGCGTGGGCCAGGCCGGCGGGCGCGCGCAGCTCTCGCTCGAGCGCATCGGGATCAACGTCGACGACGCACGCATCCCCGACAATGCCGGCCGCCAGCCGATCGACGCACCGGTGGTGGAAGGCGGCCCGGATGCCTACTTCAGCACGCTGCCGCTGAAGGCGATGCTGCATGCGCTGCGCGCGGCGGGCATACCGGCCGAGGTCTCGCAGACCGCCGGCACCTACGTCTGCAACCACGTCCTGTACGGGCTGATGCACGCCCTGCGCCGCCAGCGTCGCGTGCGCGGCGGTTTCATCCACGTGCCCTTTTCGCCGGCCCAGGCGGCCGCGCACCCCGGCGCCCCGAGCCTGCCCATCGCGACCGTGGCCGAAGGCCTGCGCGTGGCCTTGAGCGCCGCACTGACCACCACCGACGACCTGCGCCTGGCCGCAGGCGCCACCCACTGACGCCCCAAGGAACCCTGCATGCGCGCCCTCCTCCTCGCCACCCTGCTCGCCACCCTCGCAGCCGCATCCATCGGCAGCGCCGATGCCGCCACCCAGGGCTACTACGACCGCGCCGCGCAGGAAGCCGCGCGCAATGGCCAGCAGTCCGTCAGCCTCTACGTGGACGTGGACTTCGGCGCGCGCAAGACCGGTGCGGCGAACGAGCTCAACCAGGCCCATCGCGCCTTCAATGCCAACGGATACCGCGTGGTCGATGTCGTCGGCTACACCGAGAACGGCGACCTGCAGGGCTTTTTCGTCACCTACGTCCGCGGCTGACGCGGGCAGGCGCGCGACCTGTCCCGCCCCGTCATGGAAAACCCGCCTTTCGGCGGGTTTCGTGCAATCGACGACCCGTCGCCCGGGCCGGCTCAGGTGCGCGGCAGGGTGACGCCGGTCTGGCCCTGGTACTTGCCGCCCCGGTCCTTGTAGGACGTCTCGCAGACTTCGTCGGACTGGAAGAACAGCATCTGCGCCACGCCTTCGTTCGCATAGATGCGCGCCGGCAGCGGCGTGGTGTTGCTGAACTCCAGGGTCACGTGGCCCTCCCACTCCGGTTCGAGCGGAGTGACGTTGACGATGATCCCGCAGCGCGCGTACGTGCTCTTGCCCAGGCAGACGACCAGGGTGTCGCGCGGTATGCGGAAGTACTCCACCGTGCGCGCCAGGGCGAAGGAGTTCGGCGGGATGATGCACTGGTCGGCCTCGACGTCGACGAAACTGCCCGGGTCGAAGTGCTTGGGGTCGACGATGGTCGAGTTGATGTTGGTGAACACCTTGAACTCCCGCGAGCAGCGCACGTCGTAGCCGTAGCTCGAGGTGCCGTAGCTCACGATCCGCTCGCCGCCCACGTGCTTGACCTGGCCCGGCTCGAAGGGCTCGATCATGCCCTGTTCCTCGGCCATGCGACGGATCCAGCGGTCGGACTTGATGCTCATCTCGAAGGGGTCACCTGTCTTGGGGAACGCCGATTCTAGCGGCAGGCCGGTCCGGATGCCCGCGCCCGATGGCAAAAGGGCCCGGTCGCCCGGGCCCTTCCGGTTCCACTGCCAGCGCGGGGTTCAGAACCCGCTGGCGTCAAGGCGACCGCCGGTGAGCACCTTGCCCTGCAGGGACGGCGTGGAAACGGCGGCGTTCAGGATCGCCGCCTTGACCTGCGCGGCCGTCGCCGCCGGGTGCGAGGACGCGTACAGGGCGGCCGCGCCGGTCACGTGCGGCGTCGCCATCGAGGTACCGCTGTAACTGGCGTAGGCCGAGACCACGTTGCCCTTGGAACGGGTCGGCACGGTCGATGCGATCCCGGACCCGGGCGCGCCGATGTCGACCGTGGTGGCGCCCCACTGGGAGAAGCTCGACAGCGCGCCGCTGCTGGTGATCGAGGCGACCGCGATGATGTTGGCGTTCGGGTAGTTGGACGGGTAGCTGGCCTGGGCATCGTTGTCGTAGGCATCGTTGCCCGCCGCGGCGATGAACAGGATGTCGGCGTCGCCGGCGCGACCGATCGCGTCCTGCAGCGCCTGCGAGAAGCCTCCGCCGCCCCAGGAGTTGTTGGTCGCCACGATGTTCATGTTGTGGCGGACCTTCAGGTCCGTCATGTAGTCGATCGCCTCGATCGCGTCGGCGGTACTGCCGCCGCGACGGCCGAGGAAGCGTCCACTGATGAGCTTGACGCCCGACCAGCACACGCCGGCCACGCCCTTCCCGTTGCCGCCCACGCCGGCGATGGTGCCCGAGACGTGGGTGCCATGGTCGTCGTTGACGCCGCCGGAGTTGATGTCGTTGCTGCCGCCCTCGAAGTCCCAGCCGTGGACGTCGTCGACGTAGCCGTTGCCGTCGTTGTCCACGCCGTCGACCGGATCGTAGGGGTTGGTCCAGACGTTGGCCGCCAGGTCTTCGTGGTTGTAGTAGATGCCTTCGTCGATGACGCCGACATAGACGTTGCTGCAGTCGGTGTGGCCGGCGGCCCAGGCTTCCGCCGCCTGCGAGCCGTACGCGTTGGCCGGGCTGCTGGTGTTGCCGTACATGCCCCACAGCGAACCATTGGTGTACAGCGGGTCGTTGGACGTCGCGTTGTGCCGGTAGGTCCAGTTGGGCTCGGCGTATTCCACGCTGGGGTCGCCCTGCAGCGCTTCGATCGCCGCGGCGACGCCCAGTCCCCTGGGCAGGCGCATCAGGACGACATCGCCGCCCTTGCCGCCGGCGCGCAGGGTGCGCACCGCGCTGGCGCCGAGGCCACCGCGCACGGCGCCTTGCTGCGAAGCGACGGTGCCGTCGCGGAACTTCACGATCAGGGCATCGGCCTGGTGCGGCTTGCCGGCCTTGAGGCCGGACATCACCAGGTCCGGGCGACCGCCCGCGAACGCGGTGGCCGACAGGCCCAGCGCGGCGACGACGGCGCCGGCCAGCAGGGAATTGCGAACGACTCGATTCATGCTTCAAACCTCCGGAACAGGGATGGTTCGCGACGCCCGGGACATGGGCGACCGGCCGACACTAGCACCGGCCCGGCGGGCCGGAGTGTGCGCCGCAGCATGAAAACCGGGACGGGAGCGCGCTAGCCGAGCAGCGACGCCGCGATCGGCTGCGCGGCCCGCGGCCGCTCCGCGAGCCGTGCGGCCAGGGCCCGCGCCGCCGACCTGTAGGCCTGCGCCGCAGCGGAATCCGGCGCGGAGGCGACCACCGGAACGCCCGCATCGCCCTGTTCACGAATGCCCACGTCGAGCGGCAGGCTGCCCAGCAGCGGCACCCCGTAGCGCTCGGCCATCGCGCGTCCACCGCCACTGCCGAACACGTGCTCGGCATGCCCGCAGTGGGAGCACACGTGCACGGCCATGTTCTCGAGCAGGCCCAGCACCGGCACCTCGACCTTCTCGAACATCTTCAGCGCCTTGCGCGCGTCCAGGGTGGCGATCTCCTGCGGCGTGGTGACGATGACCGCGCCGGCGACCGGGATCTTCTGCGACAGGGTCAACTGGATGTCGCCCGTGCCCGGCGGCAGGTCGACGATCAGGTAGTCGAGCACCTCGCCGTTGCCCCAGCGGGTCTGTTCGAGCAGTTGGGTCAGGGCCGAGGTCGCCATGGGCCCGCGCCAGATCATCGGCGTGTCCTGGTCCACGAGCAGTCCGATCGACATCGCCTCGACGCCATGGGCCCGCATCGGTTCGATGCTCTTGCCGTCGGGGCTGTCGGGACGGCCGGACAGGCCCAGCATGGCCGGCACGCTGGGGCCGTAGATGTCGGCATCGAGCACGCCGACCCGCGCGCCGTCGGCGGCCAGCGCCAGGGCGAGGTTGACCGCGGTGGTGGACTTGCCCACCCCGCCCTTGCCCGAGCCGATGGCGATGATGTTGCGGATGCCCGGCAGCGGCGCGAGGTTGGGCTGGACGGCGTGCGTGGAGACATTCATTGCGTGGGTCCGGTATGACGACAGGCCGCGCGGGGCGACCGCAGCGCCCATTGTACGCGCCGGCTCCACGACCACCGGTGTCCATACGGCACCGTTGTGGACGAGTCCTGTCCATTGGGATAGGGTCACCGACGGGGGAGCCGTTCAGCCGTGATACACCTGACGTCACCTTGCCCGGGCATGGCCGGGCTTGGCGCCCACGGGAATCAGGGGACACACAGCCATCCGGAGCGGGCACGCCCGTTTCCAACCCGGTGAGCCGATCCGGGCCATGGCCCGTGGGCGCGCCACTCCCGATTCCAAGGAATGCCGACCCATCCACGCAAGAGCCAAGGATTCATGAAGACAAAGACCCACAGCCTGCGACTCGCGGCCGCCTGCCTTTCACTGGCGGCGACCTGCGCCTTCGCCCGCGAACCCATCCCCGCCGATGCGTTCGCGCGCGTCCCCGCCATCCAGTCGGTTTCCATGAGCACCGACGGCAAGAACCTGGTCGCCCTCATCGCCGCTCCCGGGACGGACGACAAGGAAACAGCACTCGCCACCTGGAACCTGGACGATCCGGATTCCAACCCGGTCGTCACCCCCTCGGGCGATCGCATGAAGTTCATCGCCGCCAACGCAATGAAGGCCGACCGCGTGCTCGCGCTTGCGCGACAGGAGTGGACCGGCGCGCTCGGCGGCTGTGGCGAAGGCAAGTCGACCGGCGCCACGCGCACCTTCGTCACCAAGCTCTACCTGACCCATACCGACCTCAAGGAGTTCGACGAGGCCTTCGCCAACAAGCGCGGCAACGTCGGCGTCAGCGAGGCCACCCAGCGCTGCTTCGAGCTGTCGGGCTCGGCCAACCTGGTGAACACCCTGCCGCTCGACCCCGAGAACGTGATCATCTCGCAGGTCAACCAGGCGGACTTCAGTTCGAGCTACCTGCTCTACAACCTGCGCACCGAGACCACCAAGCTGCTGTTCCGCGGTGGTGGCCGCTCGCAGCCCGGCCTGTTCGACCCGCGTACGGGCGACCTGCTGACGCGCACCGAGCTTGAAGCAACCTCCGGGACGGAGTTCGAACAGCGCATCCTGATCAAGAACCCGGAGACGGGTGAGTTCGAGACCCACGACAACCTCACCACCAAGCTCAGCGAGCGTTTCTCGCTCGACATCGTGGGACGCGACGAGGAGAGCGGGAAGTTCTACGTCCTGACCGACCTGTTCTCCGACAAGATCCAGGCCTGGATGTACGACGCCCAGCGCCACGAATTCGACAAGGAGGCCCTGGTCGCGCACCCGACGTTCTCCATCTCGGGCCTGGTGCTGGGCTCGCAGCCGAGCAACTTCAACCGGATCCTCGGTTTCACCGTCTCCGGCCCCGAGCCGCAGACCATCTTCACCGATCCGGAGATGAAGTCGATCCACGACGGCCTCAAGAACGCCTACCCGGGCCAGACCGTCTCGATCCGCAACTACAACGACGACCTTTCGCGGATCCTGTTCTCGACCGAGAGCGCACAGAACCCCCCGGCCTATTACCTGCTGCTCGACCGCAAACAGGTCAAGCTGCTGGGCAAGTCGCGTCCGTGGATGGACACCGCCTCGATCGGCCGCCAGGAGTGGGTGACCTACCCGGCCCGCGACGGCATGCAGATCCCGGCCGTGCTGGACCTGCCGGCCGGATGGACCAAGGCCGATGGTCCGCTGCCGACCATCATCCATCCGCATGGCGGTCCCTGGGCGCGCGATTACACCGGCTGGGACGGTTCGGGCTGGGTGCCGTTCCTGACCTCGCGTGGTTACGCGGTGCTGCGGCCGAACTACCGCGGCTCCTCGGGCCTGGGGCGCAAGCTGTGGCTGGCCGGCGACGGCAAGTGGGGCCAGGGCATGCAGGACGACAAGGACGACGCGGCGGCATGGCTGGTCCAGCAGGGCATCGCCGACAAGGACCGCATCGCGATCTTCGGCTACTCCTATGGCGGGTTTGCCGCCGCCGCCGCCGTCGTCCGCCCGAACAGCCCGTACCAGTGCGCGATCGCGGGTGCCCCGGTGACCGACCTGGGCCGGATCGGCATGTCGTGGTCGGACAACCGCCTGCAGCGGATCCTCCAGGGCAACACGGTCAAGGGCATGGATCCCATGCGCAACACCGACAAGGCCAACATCCCGGTCCTGCTTTACGTGGGCGACCGCGACGTGCGCACGCCCAAGTTCCATGCCGAGGACTTCTATGCCGGCGTGCGCCGCAAGGTGCCGGCGAAGCTGGAGATCATCCCGGACATGCCTCACAGCATGCCCTGGTACTACCGCCACCAGATCCAGACGCTCGACCTGATCGAGGACTATCTGGCCAACGAATGCGGTCCGAACGGGCTTTGACCGTCGCGATACGCAGGGGCGGGCCGCACGGGCCCGCCTCCACCCGCCCGGCATTCCCGCCGGGCACACAGGATGAACAGGCGCGCGTAAGCGAAAGAGATGACCGCATCAAGTCATTCCCGAGCGGACATTTGCTTTTCGTTAACCCGGCTGTTTACACTCGCTTAACGTAAGCACAACAATTTGCTTACGTTTTGGGGATCAACCACTTTAGGGGAACCACCACCATGCAAGTTGATGGTAAGAAGCGCCTGACCATGAACAGGCTTCCGCTTTTCGTCGCCATGCTCGGCTGCCTCTACGGCGCACCGGCCCTGGCCCAGGAAGCGACCGAAACCGAGACCGAAACCTCCGCCACGGAAGCCGCCCAGGCCTCCGACAGCCAGCCCACCGAGCTCGACAAGATCACGGTGACCGGCTCGCTGCTCCGCCGCGTCGAATACGACTCCATCTCGCCGGTACAGGTCATCACCGCCGACTCCGCCGTCGAGATCGGCCAGGTCGACGCCGGTGAATTCCTGCAGCAGTCGAGCGTCGCCGCCGGCTCCACCCAGATCAACAACCAGTTCGGCGGCTTCGTCGTCGAAGGTGGCCTGGGCGTCCAGACGGTCGGCCTGCGCGGCCTCGGCGCCCAGCGCACGCTGGTGCTGATGGACGGCAAGCGCCCCGGTCCCTCGGGTACCCGCGGCCAGGTCCAGGCGTTCGACCTCAGCGTCCTGCCGACCAGCGTCATCCAGCGCGTTGAGATCCTGAAGGACGGCGCGTCCTCGATCTACGGCTCCGACGCCGTCGCCGGCGTCGCGAACTACATCACCCGCCGCAACATCGACCGCCCGGAAATCTTCGTCCAGGGCCGCATGCCCTTCGACGGCGGCGGCGAGACCTTCGGCGTCTCCGCGGCCACCGGCTGGAACTTCGACAACAGCAACATCGTGATCGGCGCCGAGTGGCAGAAGTACGAGCCGCTGAAGGTCGGCGACCGCGACTACTTCAACTGCCCGCGCGACCTCGTCCGCGACGCGGACGGCAACATCATCGATCGCGAAGACCGCTCGATCACCGCTGGCACGTCGCTGGGCGGCTGCAACAACCTGTACGCCAACACCGTCATCGACGCGCTGTTCGGCACCCGCTACGTCCCGTCGCCGGACGGCACCACCGTCGGCATGATCCCCGGCTACCGTCCGCGCGCCAACGGCCGTTACGACGATGCCAACGGCGAGGCGTTCTACGAGGACGTGCTGAACTACGACTTCTACAAGAACCAGTACATCCTCAACGAGTCAGAGCGCTTCAAGTTCTACGGCAGCGCCAGCGTCGCCTTCGACAGCATCAACTGGGACACCCAGGTGATGGCCTCGCGCCGCGAGACCAGCTCCGAGCGCTTCCGCCAGTTCTTCCCGCTGGTCGGTGGCGCCACGGCCCTCATCCCGGGCTACAGCTACGCCAACGACCCGACATACGCCGCGCCGGTGGACTCGGGCATCGCGCAGCCGGTCATTCCGTTCCGCTCGAACAACAGCGAGAAGATCGACTACTACTACCTGACCACGGGCCTGAACGGCATCTTCAGCTCGACCGACACCTGGTCCTGGCAGGCCAACCTGTCGTACACCTACTCGGACGGCGACTACACGGGGCTGGGCATCGTGGCCTCGCGCTCGGGCGACGTGCAGTTCGACGACGACGCGCCGGTCCTGGATTACTTCAGTCCTGGCGTGCTGAGCGGCGAGAACATGGACGAGCTGGAGGCGCAGATTGGTCAATACAACACGGGTAACACCGTCTACGACCAGTTGGTGTTCACCGGCATCGCCACCGGCGACCTGTTCGAACTGCCGGCCGGCCCGGTGGCTTCCGCGTTCGGCGTCGAGTACCGCGACTTCAGCATCGACGACCAGCCCAGCGAACTGTCGCAGAACGGCGACCTGTGGGGCCAGTCCTCCGCCCAGGTCACCAAGGGCGACGACCACGTGACCGAGCTGTTCATGGAAGTCGAGGCGCCGCTGCTCGCCGGCATCCCGGGCATCGAGTCGCTGACCGTCAACGCCTCGGCCCGCTGGTTCGACTACGCGTCGGTCGATGATTCCGACTACGTCTGGAAGACCGGACTGAGCTGGCAGGTCACCCCGTCGTTCCGCATGCGGGCGACGACCGGTACGTCCTACCGCGCACCGGGCCTGTACGAGCTGTACCTGGGCAACCAGACCGGCTTCCTGAGCCAGCTGAACATCGATCCCTGCATCGACTGGGCGAACTCGAACAATGCGACCCTGGCGGCCAACTGCGCAGCCGCGGGCATCCCCGGTGATTACGCGGGTGGCGCTTCGTCCGCCACGGTCGTCTCGGGCGGTGGCGCGGGCGTGCTGGATCCGGAAACCTCCGAAGCCAGCACGGTGGGCATCGTGTTCACCCCGCAGTTCGCCGACTTCAGCATCGCCCTGGACTACTTCTCGATCGAAGTGAACGACCAGATCGGCCAGCTGGGCGCCGGTGCGATCCTGGGTGGCTGCTACGGTTCGCCGAACTACCCGAACGCGTTCTGCGACCTGTTCGACCGCAATCCGACGAACGATCCGACTGCGCCGCATGCGATCACCGAGGTCCGTGACTCGTACATCAACATCAACAAGCAGCGTACCCGCGGTTACGACCTGCTCGTCCGTTACGAGAACGAATTCCCGGCCGGCAAGCTGGACGTCCAGGGTGAAGCCACCTACGTGTTCGAGGACTTCCAGCAGCTGTTCGACCCGGACCAGGCCAGCGGCTTCGACACCGACGACTTCAACGGCGACATCGGCCGCCCGAAGGTCGTGGCCAACCTGCGCACCGCGTTCGAGCGCAACGACTGGACCTACACCTGGTTCATGAACTACGTGCACGGCACCAGCGCGCTGGGCGAAGACGTCGTTGCCCCGTACTTCGGCTTTCCCGGTGGCGGCTACCGCGACGTGACGGCCGAGCGCGCGGTGTACCACGGCTTCTCGGTCCGTTACGACCAGCCCGACTGGTCGATCCTGGTGGGCGTGCGCAACATCTTCGACCAGGATCCGCCGACCATTTCCGGCGGTATCAACCGCTCGGTTTACGGCAACGTCCCGGCATTCGCCACCCAGTACGACTGGTACGGTCGCACCGGTTACATCCAGTTCAACTACAAGTTCTGATCGAACCGGACACGTTCCACGCGGTACCCGACAAGGGCGGCAGCAATGCCGCCCTTGTTGTTCATGGGGGCAGGCGCCCCCTTCCATACGCACGCGAATGCGGTATAAAGGCCCAACGCCGCGCCAGACGGCCCCACCCAGTTCGACACCCCGGAGGGATACATGCGCAACCGACTGCTCGCCCTGCTGCTCGCCGTGCCGCTCGCGGCCGCTTCGTTCGCCGCCTTCGCCCAGACCCCGGTCGGCAAGTGGACGACCATCGACGACAAGACCGGCAAGCCCAAGTCCGTGGTGGAGATCTACCAGGCCGCCGACGGCAGCCTGGCCGGCAAGGTCAACGAGATCCTGCAATCCGAGCGCGGCCCCAATCCCGTGTGCGACAAATGCTCCGGCGACCGAAAGGACAAGCCGGTCAAGGGCATGGTGATCCTCTGGGGCCTGAAGGCCGACGGCGACGCCTGGGAGGACGGCCAGATCCTCGACCCGGCCAGCGGCAAGCTCTATTCGGCGAAGATCCGCCTGACCGATGGCGGCGAAAAGCTCGAGGTCCGCGGCTTCATCGGCTTCTCGCTGCTGGGCCGCACCCAGGTCTGGGTACGCCGCAGCGAATAGGCGTCCTGTTCCACCGCGTCAACCGCTCAAGGCCCGGGAAACCGGGCCTTTTGCGTGGCGTGCCCCGGCCGCGGCGCGGCCGCGTCGCCGGAGGGCATGCGATAATCCATGACCTTTTTCCAGCCATGCGGTCCCCATGTCACGCGAGTTCGTCGTCACCTGCGCCCTGCCCTACGCCAATGGCCCCCTGCACCTGGGCCACCTGGTCGGCTACATCCAGGGCGACATCTGGTCGCGCGCGCAGCGGCTGTCCGGCCACGCCGCGCACTTCGTCTGCGCCGACGACACCCACGGCACCCCGATCATGCTGGCCGCCGAGAAGGCGGGGATGACGCCCGAGGCGTTCATCGCCGGCATCCAGGCCGGGCACGAGCGCGACTTCGCCGCTTTCGGGGTCGCCTTCGACCATTACGACTCGACCAACTCGCCGCGCAACCGCGACCTGGTCCATGCGATCTACCGCAAGCTCGACGCGGCCGGGCACATCGGGCGCCGCTCCGTCGCCCAGCTGTTCGACCCCGAGAAGGGCATGTTCCTGCCCGACCGCTACGTCAAGGGCACCTGCCCCAACTGCGGCACCGCCGACCAGTACGGCGACAACTGCGAAAACTGCGGCGCGACCTACGCCCCGACCGACCTCAAGTCGCCGCGCTCGGTGCTCAGCGGCGCGACCCCCGAGCTGCGCGAGTCGGAACACTTCTTCTTCGAGGTCGGCCAGTTCGAGGGGTTCCTGCGCGAGTGGATGGCCGGCGACGTCGCCCTGACCGGCGTCAAGGCCAAGCTGCAGGAATGGCTGGACGCCGAGGGCGGGCTGCGCGCCTGGGACATTTCGCGCGACGCGCCGTACTTCGGCTTCCAGATCCCGGACCATCCCGGCAAGTACCTGTACGTGTGGCTGGATGCCCCCATCGGCTACCTGAGCAGCTTCCAGGCCCTGTGCGAGGCGCGCGGCCTGGACTTCGAGGCTTACCTGTCGCCCGACAGCGAGGCCGAGCTGCATCATTTCATCGGCAAGGACATCGTCAACTTCCACGGCCTGTTCTGGCCGGCGGTGCTGCACGGCGCCGGCATGCGCGCGCCGACGCGCCTGCACGTGAACGGCTACCTGACCGTGGACGGCGCGAAGATGTCCAAGTCGCGCGGGACCTTCGTGATGGCCCGCACCTACCTCGACGTGGGCCTGGATCCCGAGGCGCTGCGCTACTACTACGCGGCCAAGACCTCCGGCGGCGTCGACGACATCGACCTGAACCTGGCGGACTTCGTGGCGCGGGTGAACGCCGACCTCGTGGGCAAGTTCGTCAACCTCGCCAGCCGCTGCGCAGGCTTCATCCACAAGCGTTTCGACGGCCTCCTGGCGGACGCGCTGCCGGACCCCGCGATGTACGCGCGCTTCGTCGAACAGCTCGCACCGATCGCGGCCGCCTACGCCCGCAACGAAGCCGCCAGCGCCCTGCGCATGACCATGTCCCTGGCCGACGAGGCCAATCGCTACATCGACGAACACAAGCCCTGGGTGATCGCCAGGGAAGAAGGCGCCGAAGCGCGCCTGCAGGCGGTGTGCACGCAGGCGCTGAACCTGTTCCGCGTGCTCAACACCGCTCTCAAGCCGGTGCTCCCGCGCATCACCGGCGAAGCCGAGGCCTTCCTGTCGGCCCCCGTCGCGCACTGGGAGGGGCTTGCCGCGCCCCTGCTCGGCCACCGCATCGCCGCCTACACGCCCCTGTTCACCCGTATCGACCCCAAGCACATCGACGCCATGACCGAAGCCAGCAAGGAATCCCTGAAGCCCACCGCGGACACCACCCCGGTCGCCACGCCCGCCGCCAAGCCCGTCGCGCCCAAGGCGAACGAGCCTGACGAAGCGCCGGCCACGATCGGCATCGATGACTTCGCGAAGCTGGACCTGCGCATCGGCAAGGTCGTCGCCTGCGAATTCGTCGAGGGCTCGGACAAGCTGCTGCGCTTCGAACTCGACGCCGGCGCGATGGGCCGCCGCCAGATCTTCTCGGGCATCCGCGCGTCCTATCCCGAACCCGGCGCCCTGGTGGGGCGCAACGTGGTGTTCATCGCGAACCTGGCGCCGCGCAAGATGCGCTTCGGCCTGAGCGAGGGCATGATCCTTTCGGCCGGATTCGATGCCGGCCAGCTCGCCCTGCTCGACGCCGATGCGGCCGCCGAGGCCGGTATGCCGGTCCGCTGATGGCGCCCGCGGCCACGACGCCGCCCCTGGTCGAACGCCTCGACCGGCTGCTGCCGCAGACCCAGTGCGGGCAATGCGGCTTCGACGGCTGCCGACCCTATGCCGAGGCGATGGCCGCGGGCACCGCGGGCGTGGAACGCTGCCCGCCGGGCGGAGACGCCGGCGCGCGGGCGCTGGCGCGCTGCCTGGGCGTGGATGCGCGCCCCTACGATCGTACGCGCGGCACTTTTCAGGATCCGGCGCCGGTCGCGGTGGTGGTGGAGGCCGACTGCATCGGCTGCACCAAGTGCATCCAGGCCTGCCCGGTCGATGCCATCATCGGGGCCAGCAAGCTCATGCACGTGGTCATCGAGCCCCTGTGCACCGGGTGCGGGCTCTGCCTGCCCGCCTGCCCCGTCGACTGCATCGAACTGGTCCCGCCGCGCGCGGACGCCCTCGTCCCCTGACGCGGCAGCGACGCGGCAAGCTTGCGCGTCACTCCGCCGAACAGGCGCCGCACATGCGCTCGACGGCATAGCCGGCGGCACTGAGCTTGTCGACCAGGCCGTCCTCGCCCAGCAGGTGCATCGCACCGACCACGACCAGGACATCCTCGTCGCTCCGGTCGTCCAGCATTGCCTGCAATTCCGGCAACCAGGCGTCGTTGCGGGCCACGTTCACGAGCCGGTAGGACTCGGGCGTGCGGGACTTCATCTCGTCGATCGCAAGCGTTTCCAGCAGGCCCGTATCGCCCTGGCGCCAGGCGTCGTGCATCTGGGCGAGTTCCACCCGGGCCTGCGCGGGGTCCTGTACGAACTCCACCAGGCTCTCCACCTGTTCCTCCATCGGCATGCCGTCGAGGGCGGCCAGCTGGGCATCGATCGTCTCCAGGCCGGCGGTCGGCTTGCCCTTGTCCGCCGCCCGCGCGATCAGGTGCTGGTCGAGGCCATGGGTGCTGTCGAAACCCATCGCCTGCGACATTCCCATCACCAGGGACAGGTTGATGAACCACGGCTCGTAGGCCTCGACCGACGCCACCGACTGGCCGCTGGCCCTGAACAGCGCATCGAGCTGCTCCAGCTCCCCGGGCGCCAGCACCTGGCTGAGGCTGCGGCCATCGGCATAACCCGAGGCCTGCAGCATCTTCATCCCGGTCGCCGGATCGGCGAGCGCCGCGGGCGGGATCTCGAACACGACCTCGGATGCCTGGTCGAAGGCCGCGTCGATCTCCGCGGCCGTCGGGTAGTCGCTGGGCTTGAGCAGGTGGAACGAACCCAGCAGGTAGATCGAATTGTCGGCGTCGGAGACTTTCCACAGCAGTGGCACCGGCGGAGTCCCGTCAGGCGCGGCATCGCCCACGGCGGGCTGGGAGGCGGCATCGGCCGGCAGGGCGGCGAGCGGCAGGGTGCAGGCCAGCAGGCCGGCGATGAGCATGGAGCGGATCGGATGCATGCGTGGTCCCTCAGTTCGCGGCTTCGTGGTCGTACTTCTTCTCGCCCGCGGTCACCGCCAGGTCGAGGCGGTTCTCCAGGGGCGGCAGCGGACACGTCGCGAACGGCGTGAACACGCAGGGCGGGTTGTAGGCCTGGTTGAAGTCGATCAGCACGCGCCCGTCCGCGGTGGGCGGATCGGCATACAGGAAGCGCCCCGCGCCGTAGCTCTCGTGCCCGCTGGTGCGGTCGGCGAAGACCAGGAACAGCCTGCCGTCGCCTTCGTCCAGGGCTTCGAGCCGATGGGTCTTGCCGTCGCGCTCGAACTCGACCACGCCGGGATTGGGCGTGTCGTCGAGGGTGCCGATGATGTTGCCCACCGGCAGCGTCGTGCCTGGCGGGTGCGCGGTGAAACGGCCCTCGACCTGCCAGCCCGGGTCGGCGGGCCAGTAGTCCAGGCCCTTGAAGCGGACGCGCGTCGCGGCATCGGCGTGCTTGACCCGCAACGCATAGCGGTCGCCGCGCTTGAGCACGGTGATCAGGCCCTTGCCCTCGTCGAAACCGATGACGCTGGGCCCGGCGGCATCGTCGTCGGCACGGATCGTGGCCGCTCCGGTCATCGGTTCGCCATCGAGCGTGAGCGCAGCGTCCTTGTCGGGAACGAAGCCCAGGCGACCGCCGCGCAGCTCGATCATGCCGACGTGCGCCGGCCCGACGCCCAGGCGGATGCCGTTGTCCGGGTCGCTGCCGAAATAGTGCGGGCCCGGCTCGACCCAATGCAGGCCGACCAGGCTGGTCCAGCCGTCGGGCATGGTCAACGCCTGCACGCGCTGGCGGCGCCAGCGCTGCTGATCGGCCTGGAAGGCCTCGTCCCGTGCACTCATTGCCTTTGCATCCACGTTGTCGCCTTCGTTGTCGTTGCCACAGCCGGCCAGCGCCATGCCCATGGCCAGCAATCCAATCACCACGCTTCCCCTCAGCATCTGCTCATCGCCCTCGCAGGAACCAACGATCGATTTCGGGCAGGCCGAAGCGTGCCCAGGTCGGACGCCCATGATTGCATTGTCCGGAGCGTTCGGTCGCCTCCATCTCGCGCAACAGGGCATTCATCTCCGGCACGGTCAGTCGCCGGTTGGCGCGCACCGCGCCATGGCAGGCCATCGTCGACAGCAGCTCGTCGCGCGCGGCCGCCACCCGCCGCGACTCGCCATGCTCGCGCAGGTCCGCCAGCACGTCGCGCAACAGCGCCTCCACGTCGCCATGGGCCAGCAAGGCCGGCACCGAGCGCAGGGTCAACGACTGCGGACCGCTGCGGGTGACTTCGAAGCCCAGCTCCGCCAGCGTGCCCGCTTCGCGTTCGGCGACATCGGCCTCGCGCTCGGACACCGCCAGGCTCGCGGGCACCAGCAGGGGTTGCGTGCGCAGGCCCTCGCCGTCATGCGCGGCCTTGAGCTTCTCGTAGCCGATCCGCTCGTGCGCGGCATGCATGTCGACCACCACCAGGCCTTCGGCGCTCTCGGCGAGGATGTAGATCCCGTGCAACTGCGCGAGCGCGTAGCCCAGCGGCGGGAGGCTCGCGTCCTCGCCCCGCGGCAGCGACGGCGGCAGCGACGGCGCCTGGGCGGCGGCAGCGCCACCGCCGCCGTAGAGCGACGCATAGGCACTGCGCGCCTCGGCGACCTGCGCCAGTCCGAGCGGCGCCTGGGGCATGTAGCCGCCACCGAAGCCCGCCCCCGGGCCCTGCGCGGCGAAGCCGGCCGGCGCTGCAAGTCCGTCGGCGGGACCGTGCGCGGCACCGGCGCCCGCCTCGACGCCCGCGCGCGTGCCGGCGAGGGCCTCGTGCAGCGTGCGGTAGACGAAGTCGTGGATCAGGCGCGAATCCCGGAACCGCACCTCGTGCTTGGCCGGATGGACGTTGACGTCGACCCGGCGCGGGTCGAGCTCCAGGAACAGCACGTAGGCCGGATGGCGGCCATGGCACAGGACGTCGGAATAGGCCTGCTTCACCGCGTGCGCGATGCTGCGGTCACGCACCGAACGCCCGTTCACGAACAGGTACTGCTGGTCGGTACTGGCGCGGTTGTAGGCCGGCTGCGCGATCCAGCCGTGCAGGCGGAGGCCCGCGGCGGCGTGGTCCACGCGCAGGACGTTGCGGGTGAATTCCTGCCCCAGGGTTTCGTGCAGGCGGGTGTCGGAGAGCAACGAGGGCGCCCCCGCGCCGCCGCCCTCGCCCTTCCAGCGACGCGATGGCTTGCCGTTGTGCGAGACGCGCAGCTCGACGTCCGGTCGCGCCAGCGCCAGCTGGCGCAGCCATTCCTCGATGTGGCCGAGCTCGGTGCGCTCGGCGCGCAGGAACTTGCGGCGCGCCGGCACGTTGAAGAACAGGTCGCGCACCTCGACCGTGGTGCCCTGCGGGTGCGGCCGCGGCATGACCTCGCCGACGCGGCCACCGTCGATCTCGAGCACGCTGCCGTGCTCGGCATCCTCGCGTCGCGTGCTCATCGAGAAGCGACTGACCGAAGCGATCGAGGGCAGCGCCTCGCCGCGGAACCCCAGCGTCGCGACGCCCTCGAGGTCGTCCAGCGACGCGATCTTGCTCGTGGCATGTCGCGATACCGCGAGGGGAAGCTCGTCGGCGGGAATGCCGCTGCCGTTGTCGCGGATGCGGATCAGGCGGACGCCGCCCTCCTCCAGGTCGATGTCGACGCGGCTGGCGCCGGCATCGAGTGCATTCTCGACCAGTTCCTTGACCACCGAGGCAGGGCGTTCGACGACTTCGCCGGCGGCGATCTGGTTGATGAGGGTGTCGGGCAGGGGGCGGATCGTCACGGGCATCGCATCGGCATCATCTCGGAAGGCGGAACGGCACCTCGCGGTGCCGTCCGATGCCTCGATGATAACGAACCCGGCGGTCGCCCATCGCGCGCCAGTCCCCGCTTCGCCTCAGGGGCTGCCGCCGGGCCCGCTTGCGGCGGCCATTTCGGCGCTGGCACGGGCCGCGTACATCGTGCCCGGTGGCGGCTGGCGCTCGAAATAGGTGTTGACGCCCTCCAGCACGGCGCTCGCGAGCTTGCGCTGGTAGCCGGGGTCGGTGAGCAGGCGCTCTTCGTCCGGATTGGAGATGAAACCGGTTTCCACCAGCATCGCCGGCATGTCGGAAGTGCGCAGCACGGCGAAGTTGGCCTGCTCGACCCGGCGCTTCTGGCCGACCCGGCCCAGGCTCTCCAGGACGTGGTCGGCGGCTTCGCCGGAGGCTTTCATCTGCCCGCTCTGGGTCAGGTCTATCAGGACCGAGGCCAGGGTGTTGTTGGTGCTTTCCAGGCGCACGCCGCCGATCAGGTCGGCCGCGTTCTCCTTGTCGGCCAGCCAGCGCGCACGCTGCGACGTGGCGCCACGCAGCGACAGCACGTACACGGACGCGCCGCGGGCCTCGCGGTTCTCGGCGGCATCGGCGTGGATGGAGACGAAGATGTCCGCCTTGACCTGGCGGGCGAGCACGGCACGCCGGTTCAAGGGAATGAACACGTCGCTGTCGCGGGTCAGGAAGGCCTTCAGGCCCGGCGTGGCGTTGATCTGCCGGGCCAGCTCACGGCTGACCGCGAGGGTGACGTCCTTCTCGCGCTTGCCGTTCTTGCCGATCGCCCCCGGATCCTGGCCGCCATGGCCGGGATCGATGGCGATGACCAGCGGCCGCAGCGCGCGCTCGGAGAGCATGCGGCTGACCTGGGCGGGCGTGGGCTGCGCCGGGGCCGGCGCGGGTGCGACGGGCGTGGGCCGGCCGGTGGCGACGGTGGTCGGGATGCCACGCGCCGGCACGCTGGCCGCCATCGTGGTGACCGCGTTGCCGCCGGTTGCCGTCGTCGGCGTCGCGGCGGCCTTCGCCGCCCGCGCGGCCTCGGCGCGCGCGGCCAGCTCACTGATCAGCCGGGTAGTCGCCGCCGACGACGCCGCCCGGTCGGATTCGGCTGCCGTCGAAGGCGGCACGCTGGCAGCCGTGGCCGGGGTCGGCACGTTGCCAGGGGTATTCGTCGAGGCGGCCGGCACGGCTGCAACCGCCGTCGCCGGGGCGGCATCGACGCCGTCGCCGGGCCACTCGAGGACGAGCACCGGACCCTGCGCGCCGGGCTCGACGCGCGGCTTGAGCACGGCGACCGGCTGCGCCAGGTCGAAGACGATACGGGTGGTGCCGGGGACCGGATGGCCGGTACGCACGCTTTTCACCACGCCCGATGGCGCCGGCAGGGCCAGTCCCCTGGCGAGGTCGGAACCGGGGAAGTCCACCACCAGGCGATCGGGACCGGACAGGCTGAGCGTGCTGACCTCGCCCTGCGCGTCCATGACGATCTCGGCACGGGTGCCGGTGGCGCCGGTGCGCAGCTGGAGGTCCTTGATCTGGGCGGCATGCGCGAAGTTCCAGGCCAGGGCGCCCAACAGCGCCAGCCCCATCAGACCCTTCTGCACGGTGGCCCCCTTGATTCGCATGGAGGCTAGTCAAGCACCACTTCCGGGCTTTTGCAAGCCATTTTTTCTTTACGAATCCGTCACCTGCCACGACTTCCTGCGGAAATATTCAGGAAGGGGACGCAACTCGCGCCTTCAACCCGGCACGGCATCCAGCCAGGCGACGCCCCGTGCGCTGGCCGGCACCAGCCGTACCGAGCGCCCGTCGCCGGCCACCGCCAGTTCGATGACCAGGTCGGCCGCGGGCAGTGCGCCCGCCCCCCGTTCGGCCCATTCGACCAGCCACAAGCGGGTCTCGTCGGCATCCAGGCCGAGGAATTCGAGCTCCCCGGCATCGGCGATCCGGTACAGGTCCAGGTGCCAGGCCTCGCCCCCGTCGTCTAGCGGATAGCGTTCGACCAGGGTGTAGGTGGGGCTGCGGATGGTTCCGGTCACGCCCAGCGCGCGCAGCAGCGCCCGGGCCAGGGTCGACTTGCCGGCGCCCAGGTCCCCGCGCAGGTAGACGACCGCCCGCGGTGGCCGTGCGCGGGCCAGCGCCGCGCCCAGCGCCTCGGTGGCGTCGGCGTCGGCGAGGTGGCGTTCGGGTACCGGTTCATGCATGGCGCGGGTCCTGTGGGGACTGGGAGGGATTGCCGAGCCGTCGCAGCCAGGGCATGAGGTCGCTGGGCAGCAGGCCCCGCGCGCCATCGGATGCGGCCGCCGCATCGCCCGCCGCGGCATGCAGCAGTGCGCCCAGGCACGCGGCCTCGAAGGCGCCCAGTCCCTGTCCGCGCAACGCCGCGACCAGGCCGCACAGCACGTCGCCCATGCCGCCCACCGCCATGCCGGGATTGCCGGCGGCGATGATGCGGGCTGTGCGCTCGGGCGCCGCGACGACCGTACCAGCGCCTTTGAGCACCACGGTGCAGCCCCAGCGCTCGACCAGTCGCCCGGCCGCACCGAGTCGATCGGACTGTACCTGGGCCACCGTGCAGCCCAGCAGGCGCGCGGCCTCGCCGGGGTGCGGGGTGAGGATGTCGTCCACCGCAAGCGGGACGGGCCCGGCCGCGAGCAGGTTCAGGCCGTCGGCATCGATGACCCGTGGATGCCGGGTCGCGAGGGCGGCCGCGAACAGCGCGCGCCCCCAGTCCGCCTGCCCCAGGCCGGGACCCAGCGCGACCACGTCGCAGGTCGCCAGCAGGTCGGCCAGGTGGCCCGTCACCGGCATGGCGATCGCGTGCGCCATCGCCTCCGGCAGCCGCGACAGCAACGCGGGTACGTGCGCCGCGCGCGTGGCGACGTCGACCAGGCCGGCGCCCCCGCGCAGGGCGGCCTCGCTGGCCAGCACGATCGCACCGCCATGGCCGTGGTCGCCGCCCACGCACAGGACACGGCCGTTGTGCCCCTTGTGGCTGTCGCGCCGGCGCTGCGGCAACAGGTCCGGCAGGTCGGACGCGACCAGGCAGGTCGCCACCGGCTCCACCCCCGCGAAGTCGACCGCCTCCACGCCCAGGTCGGCCAGGTGGGTCCGCCCCACGCGATCCAGCGCCGCGCCGGTGGCGAGCCCGGCCTTGCGCGCGAGGAACTCGAGGGTGTCGTCGGCGATCACCGCTGGCCCCGGCACCGTGCCCGTCGAGGCATCCACGCCGCTGGGACAGTCGAGCGCGAGCACGGGGATCGACGCGGCATTGACCGCGTCGACGAGGCGCGCGCCCTCGCCGTCGAGGGCGCGCGACAAACCGATCCCGAACAGCGCGTCGACGATCACGTCGGCCACCGGCAGCGCGCCGTCGAAGACCTTCACCTCCCCGCCGGCCTCGAGGAAACGCGCCGCAGCCTCGCGCGCCAGGTCGCTGCCCGGGGCCTGGCCCGGCAGCTGCAGCACGGTCACCCGGCGTCCCGCGGCCTGTGCCAGGCGCGCCAGCTCATGGCCGTCGCCGCCATTGTTGCCCGGCCCGCACGCCACCACGATGTGCATCGCCTGCGGCCACCGCGCCAGCAACAGGTGCCAGCCGGCCTGGCCTGCGCGTCGCATCAACACGGCGGCATCGCCCAGGCGTCGCGCGGCGTTGGCCTCCAGCGTGCGCAGGGCGGTGACGGAATGGAGCGCGGCATCGTGCATGCGTGGATTTTATACTGGCACCCGCATGACCCCGTCGACTGCCCCCGTCCCGCCCGATCCCGATGCCATCGCCGCACGCGTGCGCGCGCTGGCGAAGGCGTTCGGCTTCCAGCGCTGCGGCATCTCGGCGATCGACCTGGACGAGGACGAGGCGCACCTGCGCAGCTGGCTGGCCGAGGGCCTCTACGGGTCGATGGAATGGATGGCCCGACACGGCGACAAGCGCGCGCGGCCGGCCGAACTGGTCCCGGGCACCGTGCGGGTGATCTCGGTGGGCCTGGACTACGGCCGCAACGACGGCGACGAGGCCTGGGACACCCTGGCCAACGGCGAGCGCGCCTATGTCGCGCGCTACGCGCTGGGCCGCGACTACCACAAGCTCATGCGCCAGCGGCTGCAGCGCCTGGCCGACCGCATCGCCGCGGACATCGGCCCGTTCGGGCACCGGGTCTTCGTCGATTCCGCGCCGGTGCTGGAACGCGCGCTGGCGCGCAACGCGGGACTGGGATGGATCGGCAAGCACACCTGCCTGATCGACAAGGACGGCGGCTCGTGGTTCTTCCTGGGCGAGATCTACGTCGACCTGCCCCTGCCGGTCGACCCGCCGGCCAACGCGCATTGCGGCAGTTGCACGCGCTGCATCGATGTCTGCCCGACCGCCGCGATCGTCGCGCCCAACCGGCTGGACGCGCGCCGCTGCATTTCCTACCTGACCATCGAGCACGAGGGCGCGATCCCCGAGGCGCTGCGCAAGCCGATCGGCAACCGCATCTTCGGTTGCGACGACTGCCAGCTGGTGTGTCCGTGGAACAAGTTCGCCCGACGCAGCGACGAGCCCGACTTCCGCGCCCGCAACAACCTCGACCGCGCCAGCCTGGCCGACCTGTTCGCATGGGACGAAGCCGAGTTCCTGCGCCGGACCGAGGGCTCGGCGATACGCCGCAGCGGCCACGAACGCTGGCTGCGCAACATCGCCGTGGCCCTGGGCAACGCCCCGGGGACGCCGGAGGTGGTCGCGGCGCTGCAGTCGCGACGCGACGATGCCAGCGCGCTGGTACGCGAGCACGTGGCCTGGGCACTGGCGCAGCACGGCGACGCCTGAGCGCGGCCGCGCGCATGGCGTGGGCGATCAGTCCTTGCGCAATTCCGCCAGCAGCGCCCGGGTGACCGGATCCTCGGCCTCGGCCTCGCCCGAAAGCGCGGGCAGGAGCCGGCTCGCCAGCTGCTTGCCCAGCTCGACGCCGAACTGGTCGAAGGCGTTGATGTCCCACGCGACCGACTGCAGGTAGACGCTGTGCTCGTACATCGCCAGCAGCGCACCGAGTGCGCGCGGGTCGAGCGTGTCGAGCAGGATCGTCGTCGTCGGCCGGCCGCCGGCGTAGGCGCGGTGCGGATCGTCGCTGGCCTGGCCGTTGGCGAAGGCCTCCGTCTGCGCCAGCAGGTTGGCGTGCAGGGCCCGGTGGTTCTCGACGTGGGGGGTGTCGCCGCGGACGACACCGATGAAGTCGGCGGGAATGATCGACGTCCCCTGGTGCAGCGCCTGGAAGAAGCTGTGCTGGGTGTCGGTGCCCACCCCGCCCCACCACACCGGCACGGTGTCGACCGTCACTGGCGAGCCGTCGCGGCGCGCCGACTTGCCCAGGCTTTCCATCACCAATTGCTGCAGGTAGTTCGACAGCAGTTTCAGGCGGTCGTCGTAAGGCAGCACGGCATGGGTGGCGTGGCCCAGGCCGTTGCGGTTCCACAGGGCGGTGGCCGCGTGCCACGCCGGCAGGTTGCGCTCCAGTGGCGCCTCGATGACGTGCGCGTCCATCTCGGCCGCGCCGGCGAGGAAGGCCTCGAACGCCTCCATGCCGATCGCCAGCGCGATCGGGAAGCCGACCGCCGACCACAGCGAATAGCGACCGCCGACCCAATCCCACATGGGCAGGATGCGCGCGGCGGGAATGCCGAACGCCTCGGCCGGGCGCGCGGTGTTGGCCGAGACGGCGTACAGCCGGCTTGCGGCGGCCTCGCCCATCCACTCGGCCAGCAGGCGCCCGTTGAGCAGGGTTTCCTGTGTGCTGAAGGTCTTGGAGATCAGGATGCCGGCGGTGCGCGCCGGGTCGAGCCCGGCCAGCACGCGACGGGCCGCATGGCCGTCGACATTGGACAGGAAATGCACGCGCGGACGCGCGTCGACGCCCTGCAGCGCGTCGACCGCCAGGCGCGGCCCCAGGTCGGAGCCGCCGATGCCCACGCTGACGATGTCGGTGACGCCACTGGTCTCCAGCGACGCGACCAGCTCGCCCATGCGGGCGCGCGCCTCCAGGGCCTGTGCATGCGCCTCGCGCGCTGCCGGCGCGTCCGAGGCAGCGCCGCGCAGCGCGGTGTGCAGCACCGCGCGGCCTTCGGTCAGGTTGATCGCCTCGCCGTCGAACTGGGCACGCAGACGGCCCGGCGCATCGACCTGGCGCAGCAAGCCGAACAGGGCCTCGAGCGCGGGCCCGTCGTAGCCCTGGCGGGCGAAGTTGGCGTAGATCGGACCGACCCGCAGGGCCAGGTCGGTGGCACGCGACGGCGACCGCGCGACCAGGTCGGCGGTGCGGGCGTGCTTCAGGCGCTCGGCGTGGGCGCGGAGGGTGTCTTCAATCCTGTCCGTGGCGGTCATCGATGGCAGTGGCGGCCGTCAAGCGGCCTGAGCGGGAATCGACTCGTTGGTATGCGTCAATCGGTTCTCGCGGTCAACGTAGACCAAGGTCGGCTTGTATTCCGCCGCCTCGGCCTCGTCGCACTGCCCGTAGGCACAGATGATCACCAGGTCGCCCGGCTGGGCGAGGTGCGCGGCCGCGCCGTTCACCGAGATCACGCCACTGCCTTCTTCGCCGCGGATCGCGTAGGTGACGAAGCGGTGGCCGTTGTTGATGTTGAAGATGTGCACCTGCTCGTATTCGCGGATACCCGAGATATCGAGCAGGCGGCCGTCGATCGCGCACGAGCCTTCGTAGTGCAACTCGGCGTGGGTCACGGATGCGCGGTGGATCTTGGCCTTGAGTACGTTCAGCAGCATGGCGTTCATTCCGTCGCGGGGACGGCAGGTCGACGTGAACCGCTGATTCTAGCAGCCGATGGCGCGCCGCAACATGCCAATGCCCCCAGCGAACCCCCATTCGGGGCCGCACGGGCGCAACGCCGCGGTCCGGCCGCGCCGTCGCGTCAGCGGGGATTCATGAACCGGACTCGAGGTTGTCGATCAGGCGGGTCCTGCCGAGGCGGGCGGCGACCAGGGCCACCCAGGGCGCGCCCTGCACGGCCGGCCCGGAGAGGTCGGTGCGCTGCACGACGGCGTAGTCGACATCGAAGCCCTCCGCGGCCAGGCGCGAGGTCGCCATGCGCTCGACGGACTCGACCGCCCCGCCCGCCTCGAAGGCCTGGCGCATCGCCTGCAAGGTGGCATGGATGGCGGCCGCGCGCGGGCGTTCGGTGGCCGAGAGGTACTGGTTGCGCGAGCTCATCGCCAGTCCGTCGGCCTCGCGCAGTATGGGCGCGGCGACGACCTCGAGCGGGAACGCCAGCTCGCGAACCAGGTAACGGATCACCGCCAGTTGCTGGTAGTCCTTGCGACCGAACACCGCCACGTCGGGCTGGACCTGGTTGAACAGGCGCGCGACCACGGTCGCCACGCCGTCGAAGTGACCGGGGCGATGGGCGCCCTCGAGCACGGCGGTGACGCCCGGCACGACCATGCGGACGGTGCCGTCGATGCCGAAGGGGTACATGGTCTCCACCGACGGCATCCAGACCGCGTCGCAGCCGGCCGCGTCCAGGCCGGCGGCATCGGCGTCGGGCGTGCGCGGGTAGCGCTCGAAATCCTCGCCGGGGCCGAACTGGGTGGGATTGACGAAGACGCTGGCGACCACGCGGTCGGCGCGGGCACGCGCGAGCTCGACGAGCGAGAAGTGCCCCGCGTGCAGGTTGCCCATCGTCGGCACCAGGGCGACGCGAAGGCCCTCGCGCTTCCATCCGGCGACGCGTCCGCGCAGCGCGTCGAGTTCGGTCAGGGTTTCAAGCATCTCGGGCAACGGCCTTCACGTGGCAAGGCCGCCATTGTCGCCGATCCGCTCAGGCGTAGGCATGCTCCGCGTCGGGGAAGCGCCCCTCGCGGACCGCTTCGGCATAGGCCAGCGCCGCCGCCGCGACCGAACCGCCCTCGGCGAGGAAATCCTTGACGAAGCGCGGTCGCCGGTGGCCGCTGTCCAGGCCGAGCATGTCGTGCAGGACCAGCACCTGGCCGTCGCAGCCGGGCCCGGCGCCGATGCCGATCGTGGGGATGTCGAGGTCGGCGGTGATCGCCGCGGCGACACCGCTGGGCACGCATTCGAGCACCAGCATCGACGCCCCCGCGGCCTGGACCGCACGTGCGTCCTCGCGCAGGCGGGCGGCCGCGGCTTCGTCGCGCCCCTGCACCTTGTAACCGCCCAGGCGCAGGACCGATTGCGGCGTCAGGCCCAGGTGGGCGCAGACCGGGATCTCGCGCTCGACCAGGTGGCGGATCACCGCGAGCTTGTGGCCCGCGCCTTCGAGCTTGACCATGCCCGCGCCGGCCTGCAGGAACGCCACCGAAGCCTCGAGCGCACGCACCGGATCGGCGTCCGCGGCGAACGGCAGGTCCGACACCAGCAACGCGCGCGACAACCCGCGGGCGACGCAGGCGGTGTGGTAGGCGATGTCGGCGACGGTCACCGGCAGGGTGCTGTCGCGGCCCTGCACCACCATGCCGAGCGAGTCGCCGACCAGCACCAGGTCGATGCCCGCCGCGTCCAGGGCCCGCGCGAAACCCGCGTCGTAGCAGGTCAGCATGGCCAGCTTGCGCCCCTCGCGCTTGGCGGCGGCCAGTTCGGGCACGGTCCAGGGCTTGCCGGCGGGACGGTCGTCTTTCGATGCGGAGGCGTACATGCGCGGGGGCCTGTGGCTGTGTTCGGGAGGTGTGGCGAGCGGCGGCGCGGGGCCTGGCAGGCGCCCGCGTCCACCCCGGGGGGACTAGCCTATCGCCTCGATGTCGTCGACCGCCATCGTCCGCAGGCGATCACGCGCGGCACCGATGCCGGGGATGGCGACGTCCGGGGCGATCTCGAGCAGGGGCAGCAGCGCGAAGGCGCGCTCGTGCAGGCGCGGGTGCGGGACCTGCAGCCCGGGCAGGTCGATGATGGATTCGCCGTACAGCAACAGGTCGAGATCGAGCACGCGCGGTCCCCAGCGCGGTCCGTCCTGGCGACGGTCGCGGCCGGCCTCGCGCTCGATGTCGAGCATCGTATCGAGCAGGCGTTCCGGTGGGAGGGCGGTGTCGAGCGCGGCGACGGCGTTGATGAAGTCCGGCTGCTCGGCCAGGCCCCATGCCGGGGTCCGGTACAGGCGCGAGGCCGCGACGCAGCGCGTCGAAGGCAGGCGATCGAGCGCCGCCAGACCGGCCCGCACCGCGGCTTCGGCCTCGCCGAGGTTGGCCCCGAGGCCGACATACGCCCGGATGGCGGCGTCCACCGGTCCGGTACCCGGTCAGGGCTTGCGCCGACGGCGGCGACGGCGGCGACGCGGTTCCTCGTCGGCCTCTTCCTCGCGCGCGGCGGCGGCTTCGGCCTGCGCGGCGATCACGTTGGCCGGATCGAGCTGCGCCTCGCGCCAGAACGCCACGTCCGCGGCGTGCTCGTCGGAACCGGCCAGTCGCAGGTTGAGGAAATCGAACGCGGCGCGGAATCGCGGATGCCCCAGCAGCTTGAACATGCGCTTGCGTTGGCGGCTGCCGAAGCGCGACTGCAGCAGCCAGATCTCCTGCATCGGCAGCGAGAAGCGGCGCGGCAGGGCGACCGTGTCGAGCTGGTGCACGGTGACCCGGTCGGCGGCGCGGCGCTGCGCCTCGACCGCATGCATGCCCTGCGACTGCAACTGGTACAGCGCGCGGCAATACGCCGGCCACAGCAACAGCGCGAAGAGGAAGGCCGGCGACACCGGTTCGTCGTTGGCGACGCGTTCGTCGGTGTTGCGAAAGCCGGCCAGCATCACGTTGCGCAGCGCGCCACTGCGGTTGGAGGCCAGCGCGGCGGCGGTCTCGGGCAGCAGCACCGGCAGCAGCCCGTGCCGCTCCAGGCCCAGGAAGCTTTCCACCGCGTGCCCGGAGAGGAACAGCTTGAGGCATTCCTCGAACAGTCGCGCCGGCGCGGAATCGGCGATCAGCGGGGCGAGCCGCTCGATCGGTTCCGCGGTCGCGGTCTCGATCCCGAAGCCGAGCTTCGCGGCCAGGCGCACCGCGCGCAGCATGCGCACCGGGTCCTCGCGGTAGCGGGTCTCCGGGTCGCCGATCAAGCGCATCAGGCGGTTGGCGACGTCGTCGTACCCCCCGGTGTAATCGCGGACCGAGAAGTCCTCGATCGAGTAATACAGGGCATTGGCCGTGAAGTCGCGGCGGATCGCGTCTTCCTCGATGCTGCCGTACACGTTGTCGCGCACCAGGCGCCCGCCCTCGACCTCGCGGTCCCCGCTGCCGTCGTCGGTATTGGCGCGGAAGGTCGCCACTTCGATGATCTCGCGGCCGAACACCACGTGCGCGAGGCGGAAGCGGCGTCCGATGAGCCGGCAGTTGCGGAACAGCTGCTTGACCTGCTCGGGCGTGGCGTCGGTGGCCACGTCGAAGTCCTTCGGGTGGCCGCCCACCAGCAGGTCGCGCACGGCGCCCCCGACCAGATAGCCCGCGAAGCCGGCGTCCCGGAGTCGGTACAGCACGCGCAGCGCACTGGAACTGATGTCCTTGCGCGAGACGCAATGCTGGTCGCGGGGAATGATCCGGAGGCTGGGCTCCGGCGCGAGATTGGCGGTGTCTTGATCGGGTGGCATTCGGGCGGACTTTGCCGCAGCTCAACGAAATGTGAAAGGGCGATGGGAAAGCGTTGCCAAAGGCGACGACAGCCGCCTATACTAGCAGGACGCAGACAGTCTTGACGGATTGCCTCGGAACACTGCTCCCTTCGTCTAGAGGCCTAGGACACGACCCTCTCACGGTTGGAACAGGGGTTCGAATCCCCTAGGGAGTACCAGATACCGGAAGGCCCGCGCAGCGATGCGCGGGCCTTTCTGGTTTCCAGGCCCCGTGCGGCACGGTCCACGGGGCAAGCGCTGGGCTTCGCCCGCGCCGCCCGATAAAATGCCCCGGTCCAGCCAAGGAACACGCCATGCCCTTCGTCGTCACCGAAAACTGCATCAAGTGCAAGTACACCGACTGCGTCGAGGTGTGCCCGGTCGACTGCTTCCACGAGGGACCCAATTTCCTGGTGATCGACCCCGACGAGTGCATCGACTGCACCCTGTGCGAGCCCGAGTGCCCGATCAACGCGATCTACCCCGAAGACGACGTCCCCGCCGGGCAGGAGGGCTTCGTCTCGCTCAACGCCGAGCTGTCCCGCGCCTGGCCGGTCATCACCACGCGCAAGGAACCGCTGCCCGACGCCAAGGAGTGGGAAGGCAAGCCGGACAAGCTGCCCCTGCTGGAACGCTGAGGCCGGCCCACGCGGACCGTACGCAAGAAGGGCGCCCGTGGGCGCCCTTCTTCGTTGCACCGCCGGTGGCCGGCGGGTCTATCGGCCGCCGAGCGCGGTCTGCAGCATGCCGACCAGCTCCGTCGGCGCTTCGCCCGACGCCGGCACGCCACGCGGATCGACCGCCGAGACGTAGGCCCCGCCCTCGATCTCGCTGACGCGGACCAGGAAGTTGCTGCCCTTGTACTCGACGTCGTAAGCGCCCAGCAGCTGGGCGCGACTGGCGATGCGCACGCCGTCGATGGCTTCCAGCGCCGTGCCCACGTTGCCGAACACCTCGTCGCGCGTGCCCGTCGCGTTGAAGCCCAGCGCAGCCGGACCGGGCGCGCGCTTGGCGGCGGCCACCGCGCTGGCGGTCGCACTGCCTTCGACCGGCGCCGCGTTCTCGTCGGGCAGCGGCGGCGGCACTTCCAGCGGGCGCAACGCGGGATCACCGGCGTACAGGTCGCTGGACCGGCGAAGCCAGCTGCAGCCGGCCGTGGCCACGAGGGCGGCCATGAGGGCGCTGGCCAGCAGGGCGCGGGAAATGCTCAGGGGTGGGGACATCGGACTCTCCAGGTTCGGGATTGGTGGCGGCGGCTCAGGCCGCGACCGGCTTGTCGCACTCGGCCTCGATCCCACGGATCGACGCCGACATGGCCATGGCGGCGTCCTGGTGCCGGGCCGACAGCACCTGCAGGGGCAGGCGCAATTCGTGGCCGACGCCCTGCAGGGCCAGCAGCGCCTTGACCGGGATCGGGTTGGACTCTACCCCAAGGAACTCGTAGGCGGCCTGAAGGCGTGCATCCCAGGCCATGGCGTCCTCGCGTCGACCGGCCAGGGCGAGGTCGCAGAGCCGTCGGAACGCCGCCGGCAGCACGTTGGACGCGACCGAGACCACGCCACGGGCACCGGCCAGCATGGCCCGGCAGGCGGTGGGGTCGTCGCCGCTGAGCACGGCGAAGCCGGCATCCTGCAGTTCGAGCAGCGCCTGCATGCGCTCGGGCTCGGCCCGGGCTTCCTTGATCGCGACGATGCGCGGATGCCCCGCCAGTTCGGCCACCGTCGCCGGCAGCATGTCGCACCCCGTCCGCCCGGGCACGTTGTAGAGCACCAGCGGCAGGGCGCCGTCGTCCGCGATCGCGCGGTAATGCGCGACCAGGCCGGCCTGGGTCGGGCGCACGTAGGGCGGGGTCACCACCAGGGCCGCATCCGCGCCGAGCGCGGCGGCGCGGCGGGTCTGCTCGATCGTCTTGGACGTGTTGGACTGGCCCGTGCCCACCAGCACCGGCACCTTGCCGGCGACGAACTCGACCGCGCTGCGCAGCAACAGGTCGAACTCGGCGTCGTACAGCGCCGCCGCCTCGCCGGTGGAACCGGCGACCACGATGCCCTGGGTGCCCGAATCGAGCTGCTGGGCCAGCAGGCGACGCCAGGCGTCGATGTCGATTTCGCGGGCGACGTCGAACGGCGTCGCCAGCGCAGTGATGCTGCCGGAAAGTTGCAAGGTGCGGACCTGTGTCGGGTGGGTGCCGGGCGGCGCCCGGGGAGCCTTGGGGACGGCGCGGGACGCGCGCCGGTGTGTGCCGATGTTACTTGCGGCGCAAAAGCGCGGGCAAGTATGCTGGCCGAAACCCGGTCGGGTCCGGTGCACGCCGCCAAGGCAGGCCCGGCGACCCGCCCCGGCCGCCACGCGCTCCACCCCGTTCATTTCCCCACAGGCGCCGTCTTGACCGATCCCGCTTCCCGACCGTCGCCCCACGAGAACCACCTCCTGATCAACGCCTACACGACGCATCCGGAATCCCCGCTGCTGTCGGTGTCGCGCCGCATCAGCGACAGTGGCTGCAACCTCGTCGATGCCCGCCTCTCCACCGTCGGTCGCGACGTCTCGGTCACGGCCCTGGCGGTCGGGTCCTGGGACGCGGTGGCCAAGCTCGAGGCCATGCTGACCCGCCTCGAGCGCGAGGAGGGCCTGAAGCTGATCTGGTACCGCACCGGCGCCAAGCAGGCGCAGTCGAACCTGCTGCCCTACATCGTCGAGGTGGTGGCCGCCGACAAGCCCGGCATCCTGTTCCAGCTGGCGGACTTCTTCGACCGCCAGGGCATCACCATCGAAAGCCTGCACTGTTCGCGCTATCGTGCCATGCAGACGGGCGCCGACATGTTCTCCGCGCAGGTCACCGTGGGCGTGCCGTCGAACATGCACATCGCGGCGCTGAGGGACGACTTCCTGGAGTTCTGCGACCACTTGAACCTCGACGCCATCATGGACCCGATGAAGTTCTGAAGAGCCCGATGACCCAGACCGCCGAAGAAGGCAGGAAACTGCCCGCCAAGACCCTGAAGCTGCCGCTGGCGCTGTCCGGCGGCGGGACCACCACCCTGGGCGAGCATGCCGGCCAATGGCGGGTGCTCTACTTCTACCCCAAGGACAGCACTCCGGGCTGCACCACCGAAGGCCTCGACTTCAACGCCCTGCTGCCGGAGTTCAGGCGCCTGGGCGCGACGGTCCTGGGCGTGTCGCGCGACTCGGTGCGCTCGCACGACAATTTCGTCGCCAAGCAGGGCTTCGACTTCCCGCTGGTGAGCGACGCGGACGAAGCCCTCTGCCAGGCCTTCGACGTGATCCGGGAAAAGAACATGTACGGTCGCAAGGTGCTGGGCATCGAGCGCAGCACGTTCCTGGTCGACCCCAGCGGTGTCATCGCGCGGTCATGGCGGAAGGTGAAAGTCGCCGGCCATGCGCAGGCCGTACTCGACGCACTGAAGGCTGCATCCACGCAGTGACCCACGCCGCCCTCCACTGCTTCCGCCGTCCCGCCACGCGGGCCACGGCGGCTTTGCCGTGCGCGGGCGCGCGCGCCCTGCCCCACCCAACCCGCCGCAGAACCAGGAAGTCCGCATGACGCGAAGCAAGCGTATCTATGTGCTCGACACCAATGTCCTGATGCACGACCCCACCGCGCTGTTCAAGTTCGAGGAGCACGACGTCTTCCTGCCCATGCAGGTCATCGAAGAGCTGGACAACGGCAAGAAGGGCACGTCGGAGGCGAGCCGCAACGCCCGCCAGGTCAGCCGGTTCCTCAACGAGCTGATCGAGACCCAGGGCGGCCGCGACGGCAGCATCCACGAGGGCATCACCCTCGCCCACCCGCAGGGGCTGCAGCTGCGCAGCGCGCAGAGCAGCGGGCGGCTGCTGTTCCAGACCGACAATTTCGATGCCGGCAAGCGCTTCGGCGCGGTGGTGCCCGACAACGCGATCCTGGGCGCGATCCTCGCGCTGAAGGAAGCCGAGCCCGACACCCCGGTGGTGTTCGTCTCCAAGGACATCAACCTGCGCATCAAGGCGTCCATCGCCGGCATCGCCTCGGAGGACTACGAGAACGACCGCGCACTGGACGACTTCAGCCTCCTGTATTCGGGCGCCACCGCCTTGCCGGAGGACTTCTGGCAGAAGTACGGCAAGGAGCTCAGGTCCTGGACCGACAAGGGCCGCACCTACTACGAGATCGCCCGCGGCGAGGACGAGGAGTGGTACCCGAACCAGTTCCTGTACCTGCCCGGCGACGACGAGTCGGAGATGAAGGTCGTGCGCGTGGAAGGCGACAAGGTCGTCCTGCAGATCGTCGACGACTACCGGCACAGCCAGCATGCGGTCTGGGGCATCCTGGCGCGCAACCGCGAGCAGAACTTCGCCCTCAACGCCCTGATGGATCCCGACATCGACTTCGTCACCCTGCTGGGCACCGCCGGCACCGGCAAGACCCTGCTGGCGCTGGCCGCGGGCCTGGCGCAGACGATGGACCAGCAACGCTACCGCGAGATCATCATGACCCGCGCCACCGTCAGCGTCGGCGAGGACATCGGCTTCCTGCCCGGCACGGAGGAGGAGAAGATGACGCCGTGGATGGGCGCGCTCACCGACAACCTCGAGGTGCTGACGCACAACCAAGAAGGCGGCAGCTGGGGACGGGCGGCCACCAACGACCTGCTCGCCAGCCGGATCAAGATCCGCTCGATGAACTTCATGCGCGGACGCACCTTCCTCAGCCGCTGGCTGATCCTGGACGAAGCGCAGAACCTCACGCCCAAGCAGATGAAGACGCTGATCACCCGCGCCGGCCCCGGTACCAAGATCGTCTGCCTGGGCAACGTCGAACAGATCGACACGCCCTACCTGACCGAGACCACCTCGGGACTCACCTACGCGGTGGACCGCTTCAAGAACTGGGAGCACAGCGCCAGCGTCACCCTCCGGCGCGGCGAGCGCTCGCGGCTGGCCGACCACGCCTCCGAAGTGCTGTGACCGCGTCCCGGACGACGCCCGCCGGGGCCCGGCGACGATGATCGCCCGGCTCCCGGCATGGGTCTGGCTGGGGGCCGGCGGGCTCGCGGTGGTCGCCGGCCAGGTGAACGTCGTCGGCTACCTGGGCTTCGAACACCTGGCCCTCAGTCACCTCACCGGGACCACCAGCCTGCTGGGCGCCGCCATCGCCGGTGGCGACGCGCGCGCCAGCCTGCACCTGCTGGCGATGATCGCCGCCTTCGTGGCCGGCGCGGTCCTGAGCGGCGTGCTTGTCCAGGACAGCACGCTCAGGCTCGGCCGCCGATACGGCGTGGCACTGCTGGTCGAGGCGGGCCTGCTGGCGGTCGCCGTGCCGCTGCTGCAGCGCCACGCGATCGCCGGCGCGGCACTGGCCGCGATGGCCTGCGGCCTGCAGAACGCGATGACCGCGACCTATTCGGGCACCCTCGTACGAACTTCCCACCTGACCGGCATGTTCACCGACCTGGGGGTCTTCCTCGGCCATCGCCTGCGCGGCCTGCCCGCCGAACCGCGCCGACTGTGGCTGTGCCTGGCCATCATCGCCGGCTTCCTCGCGGGCGGCGTGTCCGGTGCCCTGCTCCACGCGCACTTCGGCTACGCGACCCTCTACCTGCCCGCCGCGGCGACCGGCGTCGTCGGCGCAACCTACATCGTCTGTCGCATGCGGAGGCCGGGCACGGGCAGAATGGCGCCATGACATACGATTCGCGACCGCCGAGCGCGCTCACCATCGCCGGCTCCGACTCCGGCGGCGGCGCCGGGATCCAGGCCGACCTGAAGACCTTCGCCGCCCATGGCGTGCACGGCCTGAGCGCGATCGCCGCGCTCACCGCCCAGCACACGCGCGGCGTCACCGCGGTGGAAGTACCGCCCAATGGTTTCCTGGTGGCGCAGATCGATGCGTGCTTCGACGACTTCCGCGTCGAGGCGGTCAAACTCGGCATGCTGGCCACCGCCGGCGTGATCGAAGCCGTGGCCCGCGCGCTCGACGCGCGCGGCGGCAGGGGCCCGGTCCTCGACCCGGTGATGGTCGCCACCTCCGGCGCGAAGCTGCTGGCCGACGACGCGCTGGTCGCGCTCAGGGAAAGGCTACTGCCCGGCTGCCGGGTGCTGACGCCGAACCTGCCGGAAGCCGAACTGCTGCTGGGCTGGCGCATACCGTCGCTGGAGGCCATGCATGATGCCTGCGCCGCCCTGCGCGCGCTGGGCGCTGAAGCGGTGCTGCTCAAGGGCGGCCACCTGGAAGGCGGCGGCCCAAGGGTGGTCGACCTGTTCGCCGACGCGTCGGGCACCCGGGCATTCGAGCACGCCCGCCTCCAGGTCGACGCGCACGGCACCGGCTGCACGCTCGCCTCGGCGGTCGCCGCCCAGCTCGCGCTCGGCCTCGACCCGGGCCACGCCTGCGCGCGTGCCACCGACTACGTGCATCGCGCACTGCTCGGGGGCTACCGTCCCGGGCGCGGCGATATCATGGTGCTCGACCATTTCGGCGCCGCCCCGTCCCATGAGCCCTGACCCCCACCCGCCCGCGGCCCTCGCGCCGCCGTTGTCGCTGCACCTGCGCTGCAAGGTGGAGGGCGGCCACGCCTGGCATGTCATGGGCCGGCTGCCGGCGCGCCCACGGGCATCCCTGCTCTGGCTGCCGGCGCTGGGCGTGGCCGCCCGGCACTACCTGCCGCTGGCCGACGCGCTCGCCGGGCACGGCATCGCCACCTTCCTGCACGAATGGCGCGGACATGGCAGCAGCACGCTGCGCGCCGGGCGTCGCCACGACTGGGGCTACAAGGCCCTGCTCGAGGACGACATCCCGGCAAGCGAGGCCGCGGTGGCACGCAGTGCGCCGGGACTGCCGCGCATCATTGGCGGGCACAGCATCGGCGGCCAGCTCGCGAGCTGCCGCCTCGGCCTGTCGCCCGCCGCCGCCGACGCGCTGTGGCTGGTCGCCAGCGGTGCGCCCTACTGGCGAGCGTTCCCCACGCCCCGGCGCTGGGCGCTGCCCCTGGCCTACCGCTTCATGCCGTGGCTGGCGAAGGTCAACGGCCATTTCCCGGGCAAGCGCCTGCGCTTCGCCGGTAACGAGGCCCGCAGCCTGATCGGCGACTGGGGACGTACCGCGATCAGCGGGCGCTATGCCGCCCGCGGAGTCGACGTCGACCTCGAAGCCGCGCTCGCACGCGCCGACGCCGGCGTCCGGGCCGCGCTCATGGCCGACGACTGGCTGGCCCCGCGCAGCTCGCTGGATTTCCTGTTGTCGAAGATGCCCCGCGCCGAAACGGACGTGCGGACGTTCGATGCCGACGACCTGGGCACCCCGGCGGATCATTTCGCCTGGATGAAGCAGCCCGCGGCCGTCGCCCGTTGGCTGGCAGCCGCCCCTGCCTCCCGACCCGACGACGACCTCGAGCGGTTTCAGGCGGCCTCGCGCTCTGCGTAACCCATCGGATTGAGGGATTGCCAGCGCCACGCATCGCGGCACATGGCATCGACGTCGAGCTGGGCGCGCCAGCCGAGCAGGCGATGCGCCCGGGTGGGGTCGGCGTAGACCTCGGCAACGTCGCCGGCACGGCGCGCGACGATCTCGAAAGGCACGCGCCGCCCGGAGGCCCGCTCGAACGCACGGACAAGCTCGATCACGCTCACCCCCCGCCCGGTCCCCAGGTTTACGGTCAGGCCCCGGTGCTCGCGCTGCAGGAAGTCGATCGCATCCGCATGCGCCCGGGCAAGGTCGACGACGTGGATGTAATCGCGCACGCCACTTCCGTCGACGGTGGGGTAGTCGCCGCCGAAGACATGGAGGCGCTCGCGCCGACCCGCGGCCACCTGGCAGACATAGGGCATCAGGTTGTTCGGGATGTCGCTGGGATCTTCGCCGATCATCCCCGAGGGATGCGCGCCGACCGGGTTGAAATAGCGCAGATTGGCGACGTGCAGGCCAGGATCGCTCCTGCAGACGTCCTCGAGCAGCTGCTCGACCACCAGCTTGGTGCGCCCGTACGGATTGGTGACCCGGAGCGGCGAATCCTCCCCCACCGGCACCGCATCGGGGGCGCCGTACACGGTGGCCGAGGAGCTGAAGACGAGTTTGCCGACGCCAGCGTCCTTCATCGCCTGCAGCAGGACCAGGCTTCCACTGATGTTGTTGTCGAAGTAGGCAAGCGGCTTCTCGCAGGACTCGCCGACCGCCTTCAGCGCGGCGAAGTGGATCACTGCGTCGAAGGCATGCGCGGCGAACAGCGCCGACATCGCCTTCGCATCGCGCAGGTCGATCCGGGCCAGGACCACCGGCCTTCCCGTCAGCGCTTCCAGCCGCGGCAGTACCGCTGGAGATGAGTTGCTGAAGTTGTCCGCGATCACCACGTCGTGGCCGCGTTCGGCCAGGACCACGCAGGTGTGGGCACCGATGTAGCCGGCGCCGCCGGTCACGAGAATCCGCATCGATCATGTCTCCAGGTCGTTGGCTTGCCTATCGACCAACGCGAAACGGAGGGATGACCGGAAACCGGAGGCCGTGTTTCCTGAATTGCCGGTTCCATCCCCGGTTCGCGTTCATCAGGGCAAGCAGGGGGAACCGGCGGTCGGTCGCGACGCGGGCACGCCTGCCCCCCCGACACGACCGGAGACCTCCACTCGCATGAACGCCCCGACGCCATCCCGGGACCAGATCCGCTTGGCCATCATCGGCCTGGGCTACGTGGGCCTGCCCCTGGCCGTCGCCTTCGGCAAGAAGTTCGACACCCTGGGTTTCGACATCAATGCCGGGCGCATCGCCGAGCTCGAGCGCCACCACGACCAGACGCTGGAGGTCAGCGCCGAGGGCCTGCGCGAGGCCACCCGGCTGCGCTATGCCTCCGACACGACCGCGCTGGCCGACTGCAACGTCTTCATCGTCACCGTGCCGACCCCCATCGACGACTACAAGCGCCCCGACCTGAGCCCGCTCGAATCGGCCAGCCGCACCGTCGGTCGCGCCCTGTCGCGCGGCGATGTCGTGGTGTACGAATCCACCGTCTATCCCGGCGCCACCGAAGAGGTCTGCGTGCCGATCCTGGAGCGCGAGTCGGGACTGGTCTTCAACCGAGACTTCCATGTCGGCTACAGCCCCGAGCGCATCAATCCGGGCGACCAGGAGCATCGCCTGGAGACGATCACCAAGGTGACGTCGGGCTCCAATCCCGAAGCCGCCGATTTCGTCGACGCCCTGTACGCGTCGATCATCTCCGCCGGCACCCACAAGACCTCCAGCATCCGCGTGGCGGAAGGCGCCAAGGTGATCGAGAACATCCAGCGCGACGTCAACATCGCCCTGATCAACGAGCTGGCCCTGCTGTTCCATCGCCTGGGCATGGACACGCAGGAGGTCCTGGCCGCGGCAGGCACCAAGTGGAACTTCCTGCCCTTCCGCCCCGGACTCGTCGGCGGCCACTGCATCGGGGTCGACCCCTACTACCTCACCCACAAAGCCCAGCAGGTCGGCTTCCATACCGACGTGATCCTGGCCGGACGACGCATCAACGACGGCATGGGGCAACACGTCGCGCGCCGTGTCGTGCGGCTCATCCAGCAGCAGGATGGCCATCCGGCGAACTGCCGCGTGCTGGTGCTGGGCCTCACCTTCAAGGAGAACTGCCCGGACCTGCGCAACACACGCGTGGTCGACATCGTCCAGGAGCTGTCCGAGTACGGTATCGCCGTGGACGTGCACGACCCCTGGGTCGATCCGGTCCAGGCCCGCCACGAGTACGGCATCGATCTGGCTCTGGCACCAGCGGAGGGCGCGTACGACGCCGTGGTCCTGGCCGTCGCGCACGATCGCTTCGTGGCCGGGCTCGGCGCCGAGGGCATCCGCGCGTTCGGGCGCGCGGGCGCCTCGCTGTTCGACGTCAAGGGCGTGCTGCCCCTGTCGCTCGTGGATGGCCGCCTGTGAGCGCCGCCGACCGGCAAGGGCCGATGCGCGTGCTCGTCACCGGCGCGGCCGGCTTCATCGGCTCGCACCTGAGCCAGCGCCTGCTTGCGCGCGGCGACGAGGTCATGGGCTACGACAACGTCAACGACTACTACGATCCCGCGCTGAAGGAGGCGCGACTGGCGCGCCTGCAGGGCCAGGCGGGCTTCCGCTTCGCCCGCGCCGGGCTCGAGGACCGGTCGGCGATGGAGCGGGCGTTCACCGACTTCCGCCCGCACCGCGTGGTCAACCTCGCGGCCCAGGCGGGCGTTCGCTACTCGCTGGAGAACCCGCAGGCCTACATCGACAGCAACGTGGTGGGCTTCGTGAACATCCTGGAGGCCTGCCGCCACCACGGCGTCGAACACCTCGTCTACGCGTCGTCGAGCTCGGTATACGGCGCCAACACCAAGCTGCCGTTCGCCGTCGACGACAGCGTCGACCACCCGGTGAGCCTGTATGCGGCGACCAAGAAGTCCAACGAGTTGATGGCCCACACCTACAGCCACCTCTTCGGCCTGCCGACGACGGGCCTGCGCTTCTTCACGGTCTACGGCCCGTGGGGACGCCCGGACATGGCGCTGTTCCTGTTCACCCGCAACATCCTGGCGGGCAAGCCGATCGACGTGTTCAACCATGGCCACCACCGCCGCGACTTCACCTACATCGACGACATCGTCGAGGGCATCGTGCGCACCCTGGACCACGTCCCGGCCGCGGACCCGTCCTACGACTTCGGCCAGGCGACGCCGGCGGCTTCCGCCGCGCCCTACCGGCTCTACAACATCGGCAGCGACCGGCCGATCGAGCTGATGCGCTACATCGAACTCATCGAGCAGAACCTGGGCACCAGGGCGCAGTGCAACCTGCTCCCGCTGCAGCCCGGCGACGTGCCCGAATCCCATGCCGACGTGGCCGCGCTGCGGGCCGACGTGGGCTACGCACCCTCGACGCCGGTCGAGGAAGGCATCCGTCGCTTCGTGGCCTGGTACCGCGACTACTACGGCACCTGAGCCGTCGTCCGGGACCGGCCGACCCGTGGCCGGGCCCGCCGATCATCTCCGTTGTTCTTGGCTGACACCGAGGGGATTTCCACCATGCATCGCACATCATTGTTCTTCTCCAGGATGGCCCTCTCCGCCTGCCTGGCCTCCTCCCTGGTCCTGGTCGGCTGCGCCAGTGGCGGCAGCCGGGCCTCGGGCCCTCCGCCGGCGATGGAAGCGCCCGCCGCGGTCGACGCCTACAAGATCGGCGTGGACGACATCGTCCAGGTCACCGTGTGGCGCAACCCGGACCTGGGCATCACCGTGCCGGTGCGTCCGGACGGCATGATCTCGGTGCCGCTGGTGGGCGACGTCCGCGCCGGCGGCCTGACCCCGAGCGAAGTCGCCGCCGACATCGGCGAGAAGCTGGCGGTCTATGTCCGCGACCCGCAGGTCGCCGTGATCCTGACCGACCTGCGCAGCCACGAGTACCTCTCGCGCGTGCGCGTCACCGGCGCGGTGCGCCAGCCCATCTCGATCCCCTACCGCCAGGGCATGACCGTGCTCGACGCGGTGCTGGCCGCCGGCGGCCTGACCGAGTTCGCCGCGCCGGCACGCTCGGAGCTGTACCGCAGCGACGAGAGCGGCACCCGCAACTATGCGGTGGACCTCGACAACATCCTCGATGACGGCGACCTCTCGACCAACTACAAGGTCGCGCCTGGCGACGTCATCACCGTACCCGAGCGCGCACTGTGACCAACCCAGCCCTGGAGTGGTCGGGACAGGAGCAACCGGCCTCACTGACCACACTGCTCCCGATCGCGATCGAGGAAGTCAAGCGCAGGCAGCTCGTCCTCGTCGCCATCTTCGCGGCCATCGCCCTGCTGGCGCTGGCCGCGGGGCTGGTTTTGCCGAAGAAATACACCTCCTCCTCGACGATCCTGGTCGAGGACTCCAACATCATCCGGCCGCTGATGGAGGGGCGCGCCGTCGCCACGGGCGTGACCAACCGCGCCAGCATCACGCGGCAGGTGGCCTTCAGCCAGAAGGTGATGGGCGAGATCCTGCAGACCGGCGGCTGGATGGCCGACGACCCCAGCCCCCTGGAGCAGGACAAGATCATCGAGGAGATCACCAAGCGCACGCAGATCGCCAATCCGCGCGAGAACCTGATCCAGATCTCCTACACCGACTCGAACCCGCGCCGCGCCTACGAGGTGGCCAGCCGCTTCGCCGACCTGGTGATCTCGGAGAGCCTCGCCACGAAGGAGAAGGAAAGTCGCGACGCCTACGACTTCATCGACTCCCAGGTGCGCCAGTACCACGCCAAGCTGACCGATGCCGAGGCCAAGCTCGAGGCCTACCGCAAGTCCAACCCCGACGCGCGCCCCGGCATCGAGACCGACGTGAACTCCCGCATCGGCGAGCTGCGCCGCATGGTCGAGAGCTCGCGCATGGACCTGCACGACCTGCGCTCGCAGGAAGCGGCGCTGACGTCGCAGCTGTCCGGCGAGAACGAGGTCACCGTGCTGCAGACGCGGACCGGGCAGCTCGTGGCGCGCCTCGCCGAGTTGGAGGACGAGCAGGACCGGTTGCTGCTCACCTACACGCGCCAGCACCCCGACGTGGTCCGCATCCAGCACCAGCTCGACGACCTCCAGGCCCAGCTGCGGCAGGAAGACTCGCTGCAGCAGAACCGCATGGCCAGCGCCGGCGCCATCAATGGTTCGGCCAACCTCAACCCGCTCTACGGCGAGCTGAAGAGCAAGCTGGCGCAGGTCCGGCGCCAGGCCGCGGCCATGTCCAGCCGGATCTCGACCGCCGAGGGCCTGCTCGCCGAAGAACTCCGCCGCAGTGGCCGTATCGCCGCCTCGGAGAGCTCGCTCGCCGAACTGACCCGCGACTACGAAGTCAATCGCGACCTCTACCAGGACCTGCTCAAGCGGCGCGAGAACGCGCGCGTCTCCATGAGCCTGGACGCGGAGCAGCGCGGCCTGAGCTTCCGCATCCAGGAGCCGGCGCGGGTCCCGCTGCGCAGCAATGGGCTGCGCCTGATGCACGTCGCCGGTGGCGGCCTGGGCATGGCGCTCGCCGCACCGATGCTGCTCCTGCTGGTGCTGGTCAAGTTCGACCCGCGCATCCGCTCGCCCCAGCAGATCGAGCGCCAGGCCGGACTGCCCGTGCTGGGCGCCGTGCCGCACTACTACACCACCGCCCGCCGCAGCGCCTACCGCCGCAAGGTGGTCCTCAGCGCCCTCCTCTTCCTGATGGTCCCGGTCGTGTACGGCCTGGTCCTCGTCGTCAGGCTGGCCAGCTCATGAGCACCGTCATGTCCAGAACCCATCGCGAAGACAAGCCGGCGCATGGCTCCGGCGGCCCGGGGCGCTCCCTGTCGCTGCGACACGCCAGCCAGGCGCTGACGCCTGCCCAGATGGAGGAGCGCGCCCTGATCCGGCGCTCGTCCGTGGCCCGGCCCGAAGTGGATGCCTTTCGCGAAATCCGCACGCGCCTGCTGGCGATGACGACCAACAACTTCGTCGCGCTGGTCGCGCCGGTGAGCGCCGGTTGCGGCGGCAGCTTCGTCGCCCGCAACCTCGCCGCCGCCATGGCTTTCGACGAGACAAAGAGCGCGTTGCTGGTCGACTGCGACCTCCGCCATCCGTCCCAGCACACCACGCTGCAGATCGACTGCTCGAAAGGTGGCCTCACCGACTACCTCGAGGATCCTGCGGCCGACCTGGGCGATTACCTGTACGAGACGGGCATGCCGGGCCTCAACCTGATCCCGGCGGGCGCGCAGCGCGAAGCGGGCGCGGAGTACTTCAGCTCGGTCCGCATGCGGCTGTTGCTCGACTCGATCCGCAGCCGCCACCCGGACTGCTACATGTTCCTGGACAGCCCCCCCGTGCGCGGCGCGCCCGAGGCCCGCATCCTGGCCGATCTCGCCGACGTGGTGATCCTGGTCGCCGGCTACGGCCAGGACTCCCCCGAGGCGATCAGCCAGGCCGCCGCCAACTTCGACCCCGAGAAGTTCGCGGGCGTCGTCTTCAACCAGGGCGTCTGAGGAGATCCGGATGAATCCAGCCGAGCACCGGACGGTACTCCAGCACACCGCGCTTTCGACCGCACTCGCCCTGGGACTGGCGATGGCGCCGGCGGCGCATGCGGTCGAGCTCGACTACGAGATCAGCGCCGGGGTCATCCACAACTCCAACATCATCCTCAGCGAGACCGAGGAGATCAGCGAGACCACGATCGCGCCCGGCATCGACTTCAGCCTCACCCACGAGGGGCGCAGCGTCGACCTGGTCGGCCGCGGAAACATGCGCTACCTCTACTACACCGGCGATACCTTCGACGACGAGGTGCGCGGCGAGTTCAGCGGCCACATGCGCTGGCGCATGCTGCCGCAGCGGCTGGACTTCGTGGTCGAGGACTACCTGAGCCAGCAACCGGTCGACATCCTGTCGCCGGTGACGCCAAGCAACGCGCAGCAGGTCAACATCCTGATCGGTGGACCGTCGCTTTACCTCAACCTGTCCGACCGGACCCGCGCACAACTCGACGCCCGCTACAGCCGTAGCGAGGCCGAGGAAACCGCCGCGTTCGATGCCGACCGGGTCAACGCGGCGGCGCGCGTGCTCCACGAACTGGGGCCCACCACGCGCACCTCGCTCAACGTGGAATCCAACCGGATCCGCTTCGACCAGGCGGGAGCCGCCAGCGATTACGACCGCCTGGACGGTTACGTCAACTTCCAGCGCAACCTGCGGCAGCTGGATTTCAGCATCGACCTGGGCTACTCGACCCTCGACGTCGTCGACGGCGACAGCTATTCCTCGCCACTGGGCCGGGCCAGCCTGGGCTGGCGCTTCTCGCCCGAGACCTCGCTCAGCGCACAGGCGTCCTACCAGTTCTCCGACACCGCGCAGAGCCTGTCCTCGACGCCCATCGATCCCGACACCCCGATCGGCACCGACATCGACGCAAGCGGCGTCATCGTGTCCTCGGACCCCTATGAGCAGCGACGCATCGACCTGGGCTTCAGCCACGCCGGCCCCCGCCACGGCTTCGATGCCTCGGCCTGGCACGAGCGCTCGGAGTACGTGGAGGTGGACGACTTCGACAACACCAACAGTGGTGCCGCGTTCGCCTACACCTTCCGCATCAACCCCCTCCTCGACCTGGTCGCCAGCGTCGATCACCAGCGCCGCGACTTCACCGTCACCTCCAGGCTGGACAAGGACACCAACTTCGGTGTCGGCCTGGTCAAGCGCTTCACCCGCCACTGGAGCACCCGGCTCGACCTGAGGCGGCGGTCCCGCGACAGCTCGGTGCAAGGGTTCAGCTATGACGACAATGCCGTCACTGTCAGCCTCGTCTATCGCCGCTGAAGCCGCCATCGCCAGCCAGCCCACGCCGCCCATCCGCCTGCTGCTGCTGACCGATACGGCGCTGACCAACACCGGGGGCAGCGAGCGCTTCCTGCGCAATCTGGTGGGACGCCTGCCGCCGGAGCGCTACGCCATCACCGTGATCCAGCTCGGCGCCGACAACGCACCGGGGGAAACCGCGCACGTGACCGAGGCGGGCACCTCGCTGCGCGTGCTGAACCATCCGATCGGCCCGATCTACGGCCCGCGCGGCTTGCGCGCCATCCTCGACCTGCGCGCGCGCCTGCGGCTGGAATCGTTCGACATCATCCAGTCCCAGCACGAGAAATCCGATCTCATCAACCTGCTGCTCGGACCCAGGCAGATGGCCGTCCGGCTGTCGAACCGTCGCGACATGGGCTTCCTCAAGAGTCCGCGACTGCGCCATGTCTTCCGCCTGGTGAACCATCGCTTCGATGCGGTCATCGCGCCCGCGCACGAGATCCTGGCCGCGTTGGCCGAACACGAGGGGCTGCCGGCATCGCGGATGCTCTGGATCGCCAACGGCGTGGATACCGACCGCTTCCGGCCCGCGCATCCCGCGCAGCGCGAAGCGCTCAGGCAGGCCCTGGGCCTGGCACGCGACCAGGTCGCCTTCGGTTGCGTCGCGAGCCTGTACCCGGTCAAGAACCACGCGATGCTGCTGGAGGCCTTCGCGCGCGTGCACGCCGAACGCCCCCGGGCGCGACTGCTGCTGGTCGGCTCGGGCGCGCTGGCAGGCCAACTGGCCGGGCAGGCCGCCGGCCTGGGTGTCGCCGATGCCGTCCGTTTCCTCGGCAACCGTCCCGACATCCACCAGATCCTGCCGGCACTGGACGCGGCCGTGCTCGCTTCGCGTAGCGAAGGCATGTCCAACGCGATCCTCGAGGCCATGGCCTGCGGCCTTCCGATGGTGGCGACCGCCGTGGGCGGCAACCTGCAACTGGTGCGCGATGGCGCGACGGGGTTCCTTGTGCCCAGCGACGACCACGGGGCGATGGGCGATGCGATGGGCCGGCTGGCGGACGAGCCCCTGCTGCGCGCGGGCCTGGGGCAGGCCGCGCGGCGGCGCATCGAGTCGGAGTTCTCGCTGGCCGGCATGGTCGATGCCTACGATCGCCTCTACCAGAGACTGGCGGGGGTCGCATGACACGCCTGGCCACGCATTCACCGGATCGGGTCCCACGGGTGGCGCTGTTGCGCTCCAGCGCCGGCCTGTACGGCGCCGACCGCATGGTGCTCACCCTCAACCAGGCCCTTCCGCAGGCCGGCGTGGCGAGCCGCCTGCTCAGCATCGGCAACCCGCGCATGCCGGTGCAGGCGCTGCACGAAGCGGCGGTCGCGGGAGGCCAGCAGGCCGAACTGCTCGCCTGCCGCGGCCGACTCGACCTGCGCACCCTGCACCTGCTGCGCGCGGCCTTGCGCCGCCAGGGCGCCACCATCGTCCATGTCCACGACTACAAGAGCGCGACGTACGCGTGGCTGGCCAGCCTGCGCTTGCCGGTCCGGCTGGTGGCGACCCTCCATGGACACGTCGACGCCACGCGTGCATTGCGCATCTACAACCGCCTCGAGCTCGGCCTGCTGCGTCGCTTCGACGCGCTCGCGGTCGTCTCCGAGCGCCAGGTGGACCTGTTGGCCGGTGCAGGCATAGCGCGCGAGCGGATCCAACTGGTGGACAACGGCATCCCGCTTCGGGCCGAGGACCTGGAAGCGCCCCCTATGTCCCGTGAAGCGCTCGGGCTGGATGCCGCGTCGTTCGTGTTCGCGGCGGTGGCGCGCTTCTCGCCTGAGAAGAACCTGCTCCTGCTCCTGGACGCGTTCGCGAGGGTCGCGGACGGGCGCGAGGACTGCCAGTTGCTGCTCGTCGGCGATGGCCCGATGGGCGATGCGATGCGTGAGCGCTGTACCGCGCTGGGCATCGCGCGGCACGTGCGCTTCGCAGGCGTGCGCGACGACATGCCTTCGGTGTATCCGCGCATCGATTGCCTGGTGCTGCCCTCGCTCAGCGAAGGCATGCCGCTGACCGTGCTCGAGGCGATGAGCCACGGACTGCCGGTCATTGCCAGCGCCGTCGGCGACGTGCCTCGCCTGCTGTCGGGGACCGACCATGGGCGCCTGGTCCCGCCGGGCGAGCTCGGGGCGCTGGTCGACTCGATGCGCTCGCGCCTCCAGGCCGGGCGCGCATTCGATGCGCGCGCGCGGGCCCGCGTGCTCAGCCGGCACTCGCCGGGGGCGATGGCCAATCGATACCGGGCCATGTACGAATCGCTGGGAGGATGGGCGCATGGCGTTCAAGCGGCCTGACCCGTCGTCGCCCAGGACTCCGGCGCAGCGTTTCCCGCTCGCCGCCCGGGCGATGCTCACGCAGGGCATTCCCGCGCCGCCGCCCTCCCGCGACGCCACGGCCCCCCGCGCGATGCCCAAGCGCACGCACCGGCAGAACTGGCCGCTCTACCTGTTCCTCTTCCTGCTGCCCCTCCAGAACATCCAGTTCGGCTACATCCCGAACCTGGGCGCCGGGCTCAACTTCCTGAACGTCGGGTTCCTGGCCTCGCTCGCCGGCGCCTTCTTCGCTGGCGGCCGGCTTGCCCGCGGCGCATCGATCAATCGCTGGGTGTTCGCCTACATGGTCTACGCGATCGTGTCGATGTTCATCTCGGCCAGCTACGTGAGCGAGAACGCGAACCACGTCGCCATCGTCAAGGACCACCTGATCGGCTTCTCGGTGCTCTACCTCGTGCAGATGAGCGTGCAAGACTGGACGACCGCCCGTCGCGTGGTCATCGCGATGATGCTGCCCCTGCCCTACATCGCCAAGGTCGCCTGGCTGCAGCACGTCAGCGTGGCCAGCTGGCACTACTCCGACGACCTGCGCATCCCCGCCACCTTCGGCCTGCTGGGCGCCAACGAGTTCGCGGCCTTCTGCGTGACCGTCGCGACCGTGCTGTTCGCCTTCTTCCTGTCGGCGCGCCTGTCGCGCATCTGGAAGGTCGCGCTGGGCATCGGCATAGCCTGCATGGTCATGGGTGTGTTGTACGCCTACTCGCGCACCGCCTATGTCGCCCTCATCCTGGGCCTGGTGACCGTGATCCTTGCATGGCGGGGACGCTGGAAGATGATGCTGCCGCTCCTGCTGGCGGCCGCCATCCTGCCCGCCGTGCTGCCTTCGTCGGTCGTGGAGCGCTTCGACAGCACCTCCGTGGAGGAAACCGACCGCGACGAAAGCACGGAGATGCGCTTCGTCTACTGGGGCATCGCCTGGGAGAACTTCAAGTCGCACCCGCTCACCGGAACCGGCATCCACAGCTTCCAGCACCGCGAGATCAACCCTTACGGCAAGGACACGCACAACCTGTACATCCGCACCCTGAGCGAGGGCGGCGTGATCGGCGCGGTACTCCTGCTGGGCGTGCTGCTGTCGATCCTGCTTTCGGCCCGGCGCGAGCTCGGGGTGGCCCGCAGCGGCACGCTCCACTACGCGCTTGCGCTGGGCATCGTGGGCGCCTGGATGGGACTGGTATGCGGCAACCTGTTCGGTGACCGTTTCACCCATTACCCGGTGATCGGGTATTTCTGGGCGTTCACCGCCCTCATGCTCAAGGCCCGGGAACTGCCGAGGGAGGAGAACTTGCCATGATGCAAGTCAATGGATGGATCCGCTACCTGTGCGCACTTGCATTCCACTACTCGGGCCTGGACGCGCTCTACCGTTTCGCCAGCGGACGCGGCCTGGTGGTGCTGATGCTGCATCGCCTGCGCGACGAACACGACTACTACCCGCTCAGCACGCGCATCGCCACGCTCTCGCGACTGGTCCAGTGGCTGCGGGAGGACGACGTCCTCGTGAGCCTCGACGAAGGCCTGGCGCGCCTGGCGGGTGGGCCTCGGAGGGCGGTCAACTACGCGATCACGCTCGACGACGGATACCTCGACAACCTCCGCCTGGTCGAGGGCGAGGTGGTCGGCACCCCGGCCACGGTCTATATCGCCACGGGGCACATCGGTGGCGACCCGATCTGGGCGTATCGGCTGTCGCGCGCGGTCGAGACCCGCAGCCAGGACCTGCTCGACCTGGGGCGGCATGGCCTGGGTCGCTTCGACCTGTCGCGACCCAACGAGCGCGAACGCGCCCTGCAACTCCTGCCGCCGTGGCTCAAGCAGTTCTCGCACGACGAGTTCGAGGCCCGCCTCGGGGAAGTGCTCGGACAGCTGCAGCCGACCGAGCCACTCGATGCCAAGCGCGACATGATGGACTGGAGCGACGTGCGCACGCTCGACGAGAAGGGGATCGACATCGGCGGACATACCTGCAGCCACGTACTCCTGAGCCGGGTGGACGACGCCACCGCACGCCTCGAGATCGAGGACTGCACGCGCGCCATCGAGCGCGAACTCGGTCGCCGCCCGCGCCATTTCGCGTATCCCAACGGTACCGCGCAGGACTTCGGCGAGCGCGACATCGACCTGGTCAAGCGCGCCGGCTATGCCACCGCCGCCACGTCGATCGAAGGCGTCAACCGCCCTGGAACCAGCCACTATCTGCTGCTCCGGCACAACGTCCACGACAGCCGCTACCGCGCGCCGGACGGCACGCTGTCGCGGGCCCTGTTCTTCAGCGAGACCAGCGGCCTGCTCGGCATGTTGCGCACGAGGCTGGCCGCATGAACCGCCTGCCCGTCCTGATGTACCACGGCCTCCACGACGGGCCGGGCGCGCATGGGCGCTTCGATCCTGTCTACAGCGTGCGCCCCGATGATTTCTCGCGCCAGCTCGACGCGCTGCTCGATCGCGGCTACCAGAGTATCCTGCTCGACGCCCTCCACGACGGCACGCAACTGCCGGCCAGGCCGGTCGTGATCAGCTTCGACGATGGCGACGTGTCCAACCTGGAGGTCGCCGTGCCCGTGCTGAAGGCCCGCGGCATGGTGGCGGAGTTCTTCGTCACCAGCGACTTCATCGACCAGCCGGGCATGCTGCGCGAAGCCGATGTGGCCGAACTCGCCCGGCAGGGCATGGGCGTGGGGTCGCATGGGCGCAGCCATGCCTTTCTCGAGGACCTCGAACCCGATGCCCTGCGCGAGGAACTGGAAACCAGCCGCCTGCGCCTGTCGCGGATCTGCGCCAGGCCGGTCGATTCGCTCGCGCTGCCGGGCGGCCGCGGCGGGCGCCGCGAGCGCGACCTGGCGCTGGCACTCGGCTATCGATACCTGCTCGGCTCGGCCCCCGGTCCCAACTCGGCGCCGTGGGACGGCCGCTGGATGCAGCGCATTGCCGTCACCCGCCACCTGTCCGACGCCGACCTGCTACGCCAGGTCGACTGGACCGGACTGGCGCCGCGCCTGGCGCGCTTGCGCTTCCTGGCGCTGCGCGTGCCCAAGCGCCTACTCGGCAACGCCGGCTACGAGCGCCTGCGGGAGCGCCTGCTGTGATCGCGATCGTCCTGTTCTGGCTGTCGCTCGGCATCGTGGGCCATGCCTACGTCGGCTATCCCGTGCTCATGGCCATGCTGGCCCGCTGGCGTGGCCGCGATCCCCTCTGCGGCGACCATGTCCCCGCGATCTCGGTGGTGCTTGCCGTCCACGACGAGGAGACCCGCGTCGCTGCGCGCATCCGCGACGTGCTGGCACAGGACTATCCTGCCGACCAGCTCGAGATGCTCGTGGTCAACGACGGCAGCCGCGACGGCACCTCCCGCGCGGCACGGCTGGACGATCCGCGCGTGAAGGTGATCGACCTCGACACCAACCAGGGCAAGGCAGGCGCCCTGAACCGGGCCGTGGAAGTGGCGCGCGGCGAGATCCTGGTGTTCGTGGACGCCCGGCAGTCCTTCGCACCGGGCGCCTTGCGTGCGCTGGTCGCGCCCTTCGCCGACCCTTCGGTGGGCGGGGTCAGCGGCGAGCTGGTGATCGGCAGCGGCCAGGGCAACCCGGGGCTCTACTGGCGCATGGAAAAACGGCTTCGCCACGACGAGGCGCGACTGGGCTGCCTGCACGGCGTGAGCGGCGCGATCCACGCGCTGCGGCGCGAGCTGTTCGTGCCGATGCCCGCGGGCACCGTGCTCGACGACATGTGGACGCCGTTGCAGACCCTGCTGGGCGGCCACCGGGTGTGGATGGCGCGCGACGCGATCGCGGTCGACCAGGCCAGCAGCAGCCTGGCCGAAGAGTTCCACCGGAAGCTGCGCACGCTCGCCGGGAACTGGCAACTGGTCCAACGCCTGCCCGTCCTGCTCAACCCCGTCGCCAACCCGGTGTTCCTGGCCTGGTTCTCGCACAAGTTCCTGCGCCTGGTCGTTCCCTGGGCGCTGCTCGTGGCACTGGTCGCCTCGGCCTGCGCGCCGGGTCCCTTCTACCGGTTCGCGCTGGGCGCTCAGTTGCTGGCGTACGCCGGTGCCGCCCTGGCCTGGGCTCGCCCGGCGCTGGCGCGCCGCGTCCCGCTGCTGCCCGCCGCCGGGATGTTCCTGATGCTCAACTCGGCCGCCCTGCTTTCCCTGCCCGCGTCGCTGGCCTGGGACGGTAGCCGGCTGTGGCGGAAACATTGACCATGGCGCGCATCCTCGCCCTCACCAGTCGTTTGCCGTTCCCGCCGACCGAAGGCCACCAGCTGCGGTCCTGGCACCTGCTGCGCGCGCTCGCGTCGCGACACGAGGTGACCCTGCTCAGCTTCCGGCGCCTGGACGACGCCCTCGACGGCGGCGAGGCCCTGCGCGAGGTCTGCAAGGCGGTCCACGAATTCCCCATCCCCGCGGAACATTCGCGGGCCGCACTGGCCCGGGCGCTGCTGCGCAGCCAGTTGGGCGGCGCGCCGTACATCGCCACCAAGTATGCGTCGAACGCCCTGCGCGAAACCCTGCGCAGGCTGGCCCGCGACGCCGACGTCGTCCATTTCGACATGCTCCCGCTGTTCGCGCACGCGGACTGCGTGCCGGCCGACGTCCCCATCGTCCTCAATGCCCACAACGTCGAACACCAACTGCTGCGCAAGCGCATCGAGATCGAGACCCGGCCCTGGGCGAAGCGCTTTTTCGCGGGCCAGGCCGAGCGCCTGCGGCGCTTCGAGCAGGATGCGTGCCTGCGCGCGGACGCCGTGCTGGCCTGTTCGACGGACGATGCAGCGGAACTTCGCCGGATGGCGCCGTCCACGCCCATCACGGTGATCCCCAACGGGGTCGACCTCGACGCCAACCGCCCCGCCCCGCTGCCGCCGGGCGCACCCCGGCAGATGGTCTTCGTCGGCCAGATGGGCTGGTTCCCGAACCGGGACGGCGTGGAATGGTTCATGCGCGACGTGTTGCCGCGGATCGTCGCCAGCCGCCCCGATGCGCGCTTCGTGGTGGTGGGCAAGTCGCAGGGACTGGAGGTGCCCGCGGGCGTCGCGGCGCACGTCGAACTGGCCGGCTTCGTCCCCGACCTGCGCCCCACCGTCCACGACGCCGGCATCTATGTCGTGCCACTGCGCGCGGGCAGCGGTACCCGGCTGAAGGTGCTGGAGGCGATGGCGCTGGGCAAGGCGATCGTCACCACCCGCATCGGCAGCGAGGGCATCGCGCTCGAAGAGGGGGTCAGCGCCCGCTATGCCGACGACGCCGACGGCTTCGCCGCGGCGGTGCTCGCGCTCATGGAAGCGCCCGGGGAGGTCGAACGCCTGGGCCGCGAGGCGCGCGCGCAGGCCGAACGGCACTACGGATGGGAGGCCATCGGCCGCGACCTGCTGGAGGTCTACGCGCGCTTCGCCCCGACCCCGGCGGGGGCATGAGCACGCCATGCACGCCGACGCACGCTCACGGCCGACCGCGATACCGGTAAACGCCCTGCCCGACCAGTTCGTGGATCGCGCGGCGGCTCTTGGCGATCGCCGACGCCTGCGGGATGAAATAACCCACGCCGCCGGGACCGACGTAGTCGCTCTCGCCGGGATGCGGGCAGACCTTGATTCCCGCCGCCCGGAAGGCCGTCATCGCCCGCGGCAGGTGCAGCGGCGAGCTCACCAGCCACGCCGGCTCGTCGCCGCCCAGCCCGGGCACCGGACCCAGGGCCGCCAGTTGCGATGCGTTCTCCCAGGTCGTCAGCGAAAGCGCCTCGGTGTCGATCCGCGCAGCCGGGACACCCCACGCCCGGGCCAGGCTGGCCATGACCTCGGCTTCCTTGATCGGATACGGGCCGCCGCCGACCAGGACCAGTCGCGGCTCGCCCTGCCGCCGCCAGAAGGCGATGCCGGCCTGCAGCCTGCGCCAGCTCTCGGGCGCCAGGGCCGCGTAGTCGTCGGCCGAGTACGGACGACGTTCCAGGCCTCCGGACAGCACCAGGATCGGTGCGTCGCGCGGTGCGTCGCACCCCGGCACGGGACCGGCATCGGCCTCCACCCACGCCACCAGGGCGTTGGCGCCCACCGGGGCGCACAATGCCAGCAACAGCACCCATGCCAGGACGCCTGTCACGCGAATGGCGAAGGGCAGGCGGCGCCAGCCCAGCCACAAGGCCAGGCCGAGCAGGATGCTGAGGCTCAGGGGGGACAGCAGCAGTTCCGACATGGGGCCCAGTCTTGCATGCCCGCGCGGACGGGGTGCGTCCGTTGAACGGCAATATGGGCACGATCATCGACACTCGCCAGGGGGGCTCCACCATGTTCGACACGCTCAGGCAGGACTTCGCGCGCTACCACCGGGTCGCGCTGGCCGATTCGCCGCGCTTCGCGCGCCTGCGCGCCGCGTGCACCCATGGCTTCCTGGCCGTGTGCGTATACCGCTTCGGTCGCTGGACGCAGACCCTGCGCCCGCGGGCGCTCGCGATCCCGTTCAAGATCCTCCATCGCCTGCTGCACATCCCCACCGAACTGCTGCTGGGGATCTCGATTCCCGGCAACGCGACGATCGGGCCCGGTCTATACATCGGCCACTTCGGCGGCATCTTCCTGCATGGCGATGCAGGCCGGAACCTGTCGGTCGGCCAGGGCGTCACGCTTGGCTTCAAGGGGGCCGGCAAGTCGACGCGATGGCCGCGGATCGGCGACGATGTCTACATCGGTACCGGCGCCAAGGTGATCGGCGATGTCAGCATCGGCGACGGCGTGGTGATCGGCGCCAACACGGTGGTGACCAAGGACGTACCCGCGCGGATGCGCGTGGTGGGCGCCGCGATCCGCATGTCGCCACTGCCGACGGCGAATCCGGAGGCCGGGGATGAGTGAACTGCACCGTCCCTGGGCGTGGCTGGCACTGGGCGGCGTCGCCCTGCTTGCCACGGGCTACCTGCACAACGGACCGCGCGACACCCAAAGCGAACCTGGGACCGAAGCGACCCGCCTGGCCGTGGCCGACGCCGTCGCGGCCCCCGCCACGGCCGCAACCGGCGATCCCTTGCCGGAACCCGCCGCCGGCCAGCGCTACTACCTGCGCCCGGATGGCGGCAGCCCCGCGCAATGCTCGGGGACCGCGGACGCGCCCTATCCCGGCTCGGGCCGGCAACGGGCCTGCGCCTGGCAATCGCTGCACCAGGCCCTGCCCGCCGACGGCCCCGCGCGCATCGAGGGCGGCGACACCCTTGTCCTGGCGCCGGGCGAGTACATGATCGGTCTCGGCGCACCCGGCACCGATCACGGCGGCTGCGACGAAGAGGCGCCCTGGGACTGCCAGCTGGCGCCCGTGCCCAGCGGCCCCAGCGCCGACAGGCCGACCCGCATCCTGGGTCGCGACCCTGCCCACCCGGCCGTCCTGTGGGGCAACGAACGCGTCAGCGCGATGCTCAACCTCAACGGCAGCTCCAACGTCGAGATCGGCCACCTGGAGATCACCGACAAGAGCGAGTGCGTCGAGTTCCACGCCACCAGCGCCGCCCGCTGCAAGCGCGACAGCGCGCCCTACGGCAAATGGGCCTCCTCCGGCATCACCGCCTCCAATTCCCGCAACGTCCACCTCCACGACCTCGACATCCATGGCCTGGCCAACC
>NZ_JACHTF010000007.1 GCF_014145325.1 Marilutibacter spongiae | reverse complement strand
GGCACCGGAGGCGGGCGCTGCCCGACCCAACGGGCATGCGAGCCCGGCGACCGACGGCGCCAGCCCCGCGACCGGGCCCGATGCGGGCGCCGGCGCCCCGCCGGCGACGGCACAGGCCTGGCGCACGCCGCCCACGCGCGCGTTCACCGCGACTCCCGACGACGATGCGCGGCGCGGCATCGAGGCGCCGATCCCCGACGACGTCGCCACCGCGCGGGCACAGTCGCGCAGCCCGCGCGCGCTCGCGGCCCCGTCGCCGGAATACCCGCAGGCCGACCGCTTCGTCGCCGCCCACGGCGGCAACTTCCGCGCCACCTCCGGTGCGCGCAGGATCGAGCGCATCGTCATCCACATCACCGATGGCGGCGCCAACATCAACGGCACCATCGGCTGGTTCCAGAACCCGCAGGCACGGGTCAGCGCGCACTACGTCATCGGCCAGGACGGCGAGGTCGTGCAGATGGTGCGCCACGACGACGTCGCCTGGCACGCCCGCTCGGCCAACGGCACCAGCATCGGCATCGAGCACGTCGCCAACACGCGGGGCCTGCGGCCGACCCCGGCGCAGATGTGCGCGTCCGCGGCCCTGGTCACCTGGCTGTGCGACCAGTACGGCATCCCCGCCGACCGCACCCATGTGCTCGGCCATGCCGAAGCGGACACCGCGACCACCCATACCGGCTGCCCGAACGCGGTCTGGGACTGGGACTACTACATGGACATGGTCACCACGCGCACCTGCCATGAGCCCGGCGCGACGTCCACCACGCAGGCGCTGCGCGGTGCGGGCGCCGTGGCGAGGGCGCAGGAGATCATCGCGCCGTTCTACGACCCGCGCGATCCGGCGACCGCGCTGCAATGCACGCGCGATGCGTTCAGCCAGGCGCGGGAGGAGTGGTTCTCCGGCGTGTCCGATACCCGGCAGTTCCCGCACTCGGCGATCTGCCAGCTGATCATGACCGCGCCCGACGGCCGCCAGTACCAGGGCACGGGCTTCTACATCGGCCGCAACCGCATCCTCACCTGCGCCCACAACCTGCATCGCAAGGCACGGGTGCGGATCATCCCCGGTCGCAATGGACGCGGGGCCAAGCCCTTCGGCGAAACCACGGTCAACGCTTCGTCCTGGCGCGTGGCGCCGCGTTACACCGGTCCGGGCAACTGGGACAACGACCTGGCGGTCATCGACAACGTGCCGATCGACGCGCCGCACGGCCAGTTCTTCCGCTTCCTCAACGCGAGTCCGTCGACCGAGCTGCCGGTCGTGGTCTGCGGCTACTCGGCCGGCTCCCGGAAGGTGCCGCAACTGGACGTGATCATCGACGGCGACAAGCAGCACCTGCACGGCGGCTACGTCAGCGAGGCGCCGACGCCCGACACCATCGACTATCCGATCCTCTCGCTGATGGGTGCGAGCGGTTCGCCGGTCTATACGGTGACCGGCTCCGGGCGCCAGCTCGAGGCACGCATCTGCGCCGTGCACGTGAGCGGCGAGCCGGTCGACCGCGGCCTCAACCGCGGCTGCTTCATCACCCCCTCGAAGATCGACTGGATAGAGGGCCGCGCGACCAGCTTCGCGCTCGACGCCGACGCCGACGTCGGCGAAGCCGCGCATGTCTCGCCAGACGGTGGCGATGCAGGGGATCCCGATGCGATCGGCATCACCGTGGACGAGCCGGTCGATGCCACCTCCCACGCCCAGTCCTGGGAGGCGCGCGCGCTGACCGGCGAGGCCCCCGACTATCCGGGGGCGAGCCGCTTCGCCGCCGCCCACGCTCGCAACTACACCCGCGGTCGCCGGCGCGATCGCGTGCTCGACCGCATCGTGATCCACATCACCGCGGGCGGGCCCAGCATCAACGGCACCATCGCCTGGTTCCAGAACGGCGATCGGGTCAACGAGCGCACCGGCAAGCCGATCCGCAGCAGCGCCCACTACGTCGTCGGCCGCGACGGCGAGGTGGTGCAGATGGTGCACGACGCCGACACCGCGCACCATGCATCGCAGGCCAACTCGCGCAGCATCGGCATCGAGCACAACGCCAACAAGCCCGGCCGCTCCAATCCGCGCGACCTGCCGCCGACCGACGCGCAGTACGAAGCCTCGGCGGGCCTGGTGGCCTGGCTGTGCCGGCAGCACGGCATCGCCCCCGACCGCGAGCACATCCGCGGCCACCACGAGATATCGCCGGCCGACAACCACGACTGCCCGAGCTCGATCTGGGACTGGGACCGCTACATGGAATGCGTCCGGCAGGCGGTCGCGGCGCTGCAGGCGCCCGCGGCGACGTCCCAGGGTGCGTATGCGACGGCGCAGGAGATCATCACCCCGTTCTACGACCCCGCCGATCCCTCGAGTGCGCTGGTCTGCCAGGCCGATGCCTTCAGCCAGGCGCGCGAGGAGTGGTTCGCCGGCGTCCCCAACACCACGATCTTCCCGCACTCGGCGATCTGCCTGCTGGAGATGAAGGATGCCTCCGGGCGCGTGCTCGGGCGCGGCACCGGGTTCTACATCGGTGACCGCCGCATCCTGACCTGCGGGCACAACCTGCACGATGCCGGCATCGCCAGCGTCGACGTGGTCCCGGGCAAGAACGGGCAGGGCGGTGGTGGCACCGAACCCTTCGGCCGCTTCAACGTGCGCCGGCGCCAGTGGCGCGTGCCCGCCAGTTACCGCGGCCGCAATGCCGCGTTCGATCTGGCGGTGATCGACAACGTGCCCAGTCCCGCGCCCAACGGCCGCTGGTTCGACGCCCTGGAGGAGCTGCGCCAGTCGCGGCCCGAGGGCGTGGTGGTCTGCGGCTATTCCTCGCGTTCGGACCGGGTGCCGGAACTGACCGCCGCGATCGACGGCTACAAGCAGCACCTGCATGCCGGCTACATCGCCGCGCTAGGCGCGGGCGATAGCACCTTCGACTATCCGATCATGACGCTCAAGCGCGCCAGCGGCTCGCCGGTGTACTACCTGAGCGACCGCGGCGGGGCGATGAAAGCCTACGTGGTGGGCGTGCACGTCAGCAGCGTCGCGGCCGCGCCCGACCTCAACCGCGGCTGTCGCCTCACCGACGCCAAGATCGCCTGGATCGAGGGTCGCAGCACCACGCTTGGCCTGGCCGAGCAGGAGGACGCGACGCGCGCGGAGGAGGGCGGGGCGCCGTCGGACTTCGACGTGCAGCTGGTCCCGCAGCCCGACAAGAACGCCTGCTGGGCCGCCGCGATGGCGATGCTGCTGTCCCATCGTGGCCGCGCGTCCTTCGCCCCGGGCGACCTGGCGGCGCAGGTTGGGGCGTCGTTGGCCAGCTCGTACGGGTGGGAGTTGCTGGAGGCGGTACGCGGGCGCTTCGGCTTCGAGGCGATCGCGCAACCCTCCAACACCAGCCTGTACCACGCGCCCCGGCAGTGGGCGCGCTGGCTCGCGGCCCACGGACCGCTGTGGGTGGTGATCGTCGGCGCCCCGCATGCCGTCGTGGTCGCCGGCATCCGTGGCGATCTCGACGATGCCGCCGCCAGCGAGGTCAAGGTGCTCAATCCCTGGGACACGCGCGTGGCCTTCGACGCCGATCCGGTCGCGTTCAACCCGCCCAACGCGGGCTACGAGGACTGGTTGTCGTTCGAGGACTTCGCGTCGGCCTTCGGCAACATGGCCGAGCCTGACTACGGCAACTGGCGGGTGCTCTACCTGCCGGACGGCGCGACGACCGCGACCGCGCAATCCCTGGGCCGCGGCGGGGCGATCCGCCTGGCGCCGGCGCCCGCGTCTCATGCCCTGTCGGAGGACGTTGCGCCCGATGCCGGGGCCGTCGACCGCGTCGAGGCGATCGAGCCCAGCCGGGTACCCGGCACGCGCATGACCCTGCGGCGTGGCAGCGCCGGCGCCAGCACCTGGGCGCTGGAGCAACTGGAGGGCATGAAGGCCCCGGCGACCCCGGCCGTCGCTGGCGAGGTCGAAGCGACCGACGTGCAGGTGGACCTCGCCGACTGGCCGGCGCTGGAAGGCGAAGCCGCGCCCTTGCCCCTGGCATTGCGCTTCCGCGCCGCTGGCGGGGCGGTGGGCGAGGTCCGCATCGTGCCCATCGCGAGCGCGGACGCGGGCGACGAAGGCCCGCGCCTGATCGTCTCCGAAACGCCGGAGGGCCTGGAGGACGTCGAAGCGCGCCTGCGACAGGCGCCGGCCGATGCCCTGGGCCTGGACCATGGCGTCGACGTGATGGCCCGGATCGAGCCGGGCGAGGACGTCGACGGCGTGGCCGCGCTGAAAGTCGGCATCGACTACCGCTTCGTCGGCCTGGAGGCCGGCAGCCCGCTCGCCCGCATCGAATTGCGACTGCTGGGCGATGGTCGCCACGAGCGGCATAACCAGTGGGTGGCGAAGGCCTGAGGATCGCGACGTGACCGAGCGCAATGGCAGCGGCAACCGCATCTTCCCGCCCCGTCCGGGCGTGGCGACGGCGCGCGCATTGGCCGGCCCGGCCACGCCGGCGGCCGCCGCGCCCGCGGCGAACACGCCGGCCGCGCCACGGCCGCAAGCGACCGAAACGATCGCCCGCCGCGCCGGTGCCATGGTCAACGAGATCGATTTCCCCGGCTTCGTCGCGCAGCTCGTCCATGGCACCTTCGACGCCATCGTCGATGCCTCGATCCGGCAGATGGAGAGCTACTCCAGCCTCGTCACCTCGGTGGCGAAGACGCTGGAGCAGTTCACCGAGGAGAACGTCACCCCCAACCAGGCGCGCGACTGGCTGGCCACCCGCTATCCCGGCGACGTGCAACTGCTGTTGCCCGACGGCGGCGAACGGTTGGAACCGCGACTGGTCCCGCGCAGCGACGACCTGGAACCGGCGTGGCTCGCCGACTTCGGCATCGAGGGCGAGGTCCTGAGCGCCGAGCTGCTGGAAGAACGCATCGTGCCCCAGGTGCGCCTGAAGGTCGGCGGCGAGCGGCAGCAACTGCTGGCGACGATGGTCATGCTCGGCATGAACCGCGTCGTCGTGCGCGACGGCAGCATCACCAGCAAGGTGATGTTCCGCGCCGCCGCGCAGGACGCGGCCAAGGTCGGTTATGCCGCCGGCACCGACCCGAAGGCGGTGGCCAACTGGGGCGAGCGCGGCAGCCTGAGCTACGAGGGCCAGAGCTCGACGATGGTGTCGACGGTCGCGGTCAACGCGCAGAACGAATCCAACGTGCGCGCCGACCTGTTCGGCGAGGTCAAGCTGAACTTCGTCAGCGAGACGCTCCCGCTCGACCGCATGGTCGAGCCCGCCAAGGCGGCCCTGGTGCAGCGACACTCGCCGGCGATGCGCCCGGCCGCGCCGCCGCAGGTGACGGCGCCCGCCGCCCCCGCCGCGCCCGAAGGCGCGCCGGCCGCCGGAGGGACCGGGTGATGCTGCGTGAACTGTCCCGGCTGCTGGAGGAACTCCACGAGGGGCTGCTCGCCGTCGAGGCGCGCGGCGGCGTGCAGCTGTCGGGGGTCGAGATGACGCTGCCGCTGGAGCTGCGTCCGGTGCTGCGCGATGGCGGTTGCGTGCTGCTCGCCGACGTGCCCCGCCGCCTCGGTAGCGACGACTGGACGGCCTCCCCGTCGCGCCTGTGCCTGGCCTGGCAACAGGCGGATGCGTCGGGCGAGGGCGTCCGGGTGGACGGGGGAGGGCGGCCATGAGCGCGCAGATGCCCCCGCTGCTGCGCGACAGCGGCATTCCGTTCGACCTGTTCATCCAGTCCCTGACCGAACAGCTGGACAAGGCGCAGGCAGCGATGGCGATCAAGGCCCGCGTCGGCAAGCTGCCGCTGACGTTCGCGGTGAAGGAGGTCTCGCTCGACCTGCGCGCCTTCGTGCAGATGATCGACGACGACGTCTTCCTGCGGCCCGCCGGCCCGGGCGAATCGGAGGCGAGCACGATCAAGCTCGCGCTGACCACGATCACCAGGCCGATGATCGAGGAGAACGCTGTCGACTACAAAGCCGAGGACCCGCGCTTCAGCCTGCGCGAAGCGCTGGGCGACAGCCTCAGCGAAGACGACCAGCGACGCCTGGAGCGCATCGGCGTGCGGACCGTCACCCAGCTCAACGAACTCAAGAAGACCGCCGGCGCCGACGTCATCGCGCGGCTGTCGAGGATGCCGGTCAACCGCCTGCAGCAGGCCCTGATGGGTGCCGCCGCGCCGAGAGTGACGCGCGTTGAGGCCGGCACCGCGGACGCGCGGGCGGGCCGGGTGCACATGAGCACGCCGACCCTGCGCGGCGGTCGCCTGCCGCTGGTGCGCGCCGCCGGCGAAGCCGTGCCGGTGGTCGAGTCGGAGGACGGCCGCATCGTGCTGGCGCCGCTGGCCGCCCAGATGGGCTGCGACGCCGAGGTCGACTTCGGCGAGGGCGAAGTCGCCCGCATCCGCCTCAGCGAAGGCCAGCTCGGCCAGTGGAGTGCGCCATGAACGCCCACGTCCCCGGCCGCCTGCTGCTGACCCTGCGCCTGGGCGAGATGCCCGAACACGTGCCGGGCCTGCGCGCGGTGTTCGGCTATGGCACGCAGAAGGCCGAATGCATCGACGGCGGCGTCATCGACCGCCTGCTGCGCCACCATGGCGGCGCCTTCCGCGCGACCCGGCTGCATAGCGCCAGGCGGCGGCGGGTGGAGCGTCCGGTGGCCGGTGCGCGCCGCTTCGACGACGTCGAACAGTTGTCCGGGGTGGCGCGGGTGTTGCGCATCGAGATCCGCGACCCGGCCGGCCTGCCGGCCCTGCTGCAGGCACTGGCCGAGGTGCCGGTGGTCGAACGCGTGGGCGCAGACCACCTCTGCCGCGGGCCATTCGCCGCCGATGGCGCTGTCGATGCCAGCGCGTCGCTCGCTGACCCGTCCTGGCCGCAAACGCTGATCCACCTGCCGCAGGCGCTGGCGTACGAGCCCGGCGATGCGGCGACCGTCGTCGGCCTGGCCGATACCGGCGTGGCGTTGGAGCACGAAGAGCTGAAGGCGCGGCTGCGCGCCGGCTTCGACAGCGTCGATCTCGATCCGGACGCGGTCGGCGGGCTCACGCTCGTCGGCGATTTCCGCCACCGCGGCGAGCAGCCGCAGGACGAGGTCGGCCACGGCACCGGATGCGCCGGCATCCTGTCCGCGCTCGGTCGCGGCATCGCCCGCGGCGGCGCGGGCGCCTGCGGCCTGACCCCGGTACGCGTGCTCGGCGCGGCGCTGGGTCCGGGCAACAAGCGCTTCGGCGTCGGCGCGCTGGACAACATCGATGCCGGCATGAAGCGCCTGATCGACCTCAACGTGAAAGTCATCAACATGAGCTTCGGCACGCCCGAGTCGGCGCTGTCGGCCGATGCACCGCTGCCGCACGAGGAAGTCATCCGGTATGCCCTGGCGCGCGGCGTGATCCTGGTCGCCGCCAGCGGCAATTCGGGCCTGGAGGAGCGCTTCTACCCGGCGGCCCACGACGGCGTGATCGCCGTGGGCGCGGTCGACCGCGCGATGGAGCCGGCGGCGTTCAGCACGCACGGCGACCACGTCGCGGTCTGCGCACCCGGGCGCGCCATCCCGACCTGCGGATTGCAGGGTTACCAGAGCGCCACCGGCACCAGTTTCGCCGCGCCGTTCGTCGCAGCCGCCTGTGCGCTGCTGGCATCGCGGGCGCAGCGACGCGCCTGGCCACTGGACAGCCACGAAGCCCGCGACCTGTTGGCGAGCAGTGCGCGACCGTTCGGGCGCGCCGGCGTGGGTGGCTGCGGGAAGGGCGTCCTCGACGCGCTGGCGGCGCTGCGCCTGCTCGACCGCCGGATCGACCGCGACATTGCGCTGGAATCGGACGACGCGCCCGATCCGCACCAGGCGGCCCTCTCCCCATTCCCACGCGGCTCCCCGGCCATGCCGGCCTGAGGACCGCCCCACGCGACCCCGGGTCGCGAACGCACCACCGCAATGCTGCCGAGGAGACCCCCATGGCGAGCCATCGAAGTTCCAGCCAGTCCCGCAAGCCAGTGGGCCCCGTGGCACCCGTTACCGGCGCCGAGCGGCATGCCGGCTTCCACCACTCCGTTCCCGATGAGAGAGAACAGTCATGAAACGTATCCTGCTGGTCGACCTGGGCGAGCGCGAGCTGAAGAAGCGCCAGGAGCTGCGTGCCCGCCAGCAATTCCTCGAGACCCTCGAGAAGACCGCCGACACCAGCGGCGGACTCAACAGCAAGCAACTGGACGAACTGGCGCGCATCCGCCGCCAGCTCGCCAGCGACGCGGTGATCGATCCGTTCTACCGGCTGGTGGCCGCCACCCACCAGCAGAAGGACTGGAGCGAACTGCGCCGCCAGAACGCGTTCGTCCATGAGTACGGCCTGATGGGCAGCCAGCGCATGCTGGGCAACCTGCTCGATCCGCTGGAGGCGAACGAACGTGAGATCGCATCCATCTGCGGCCTGTTGCAGGTCGAGGGCTACACCGATTCGGACCGCCCCGACTTCGTCGAACGGATCAGCCGGGCGCAGGGCGAGTACCGTCGCCACCGGGCGCTGTTTGATGCCGTGTATGCCCACCTGGGGCAGCGCTACGAGGTGAGCCTGAAGTCCCAGATCGACGCCGGCCTGGCCGATCCGGGCATCGTCGGCTGCGTCGAGCCCGGCGGCGATCCCCAAAGCCGCAACGAAGTGCTCGACCATGCGATAGCCAAGCGTGCGGCGATCACTGCCGCCCAGGGCGCCGTGGCGCGTGCCGGCGAGGCCGAGCGCGCGGCGCAGTCCGCCGCCGAGTCGGCGAAGGCGCTCGACCGGACCCGCAAGGAGCGGCAGACCGAGCTCGAAGCGCTCGAGGCGGCGCGCCCGCGCGATGCCAGGGCGGTCACCGCCGCCAAGCGCGCGTTGACGCTCGCGACCAAGGCCGCGGAGGCCGCCTCCGCGCAGGCCAAGATGGCAGCCGCTGAGGCGAAGGCCGCCGCAGAGGTCGCCAGGGACGCCCGGCAGGAAGCCAGCGACGCGGCGATCGCGGCGAGCATCCGCGCCACTCAGGCCGGCTTCGAGCCGGCCCCCGGCGAGACCATCTGCGCGCTGAGCAGCCGCAACGTCGCGGCTGCGGTCAGGCGCCTGGCCAACGAGAAGGTCAGCGCCAACGACGCCTGGCTGGCCAGCCGCATCCAGAACGCCTACGACATGGACACCGGCGTGGTATCGGGGGCGCCGCCGTCCTCGACCTCGATCGAGCTGCCCGACCTGGACGAAAGCACCGATGTCGAGATCGTCCGCGAGAACCTGCATGCGGTGCAGGCGATCTATTTCTCCTGGATGCTCGAGGAGATGCACCTGCCGCAGGTCGTCGAACGCATCGTCGAACTGTTCCGCGCCGGCCTGTTGCCGCTGGGACGGGGCAAGGCCGGCGACTACCTGTTCAACTACTACAAGCGGGCCGTCGACCGGATCACCGAGGGTGAGCGGCGCGACCTGTACATGCGCATGTTCGGCGCGCCCGGCGGCGACCCCAACGCCAACCAGCCCAACCGCGAGTTCAACGACCTGTGGCTGCGCTTCCTGTCGGCGGTCTCCTCGTTCTCGCGCCAGCTCACGGTCGACCGGCTGCTGCGCAGCAACATCCCGGTCGCGGTCTCGCAGGAACAGGTCCGCAAGGCCGGGCGCGACCTCGCGGCCAACCTGTCGTTGCACGGCTACGGCATCGCCTACTTCGCGGCGACCGAGCTGCAGTCGATGATCCGCGAGTACCTGGAGAAGCTCAACGACCCGGAGATCCGCACCGCGTTCGGCGCGCGCGACATCTGGCAGGTCGTCGACCAGGTCAACGCCAACTATCTCGGCGGCGCGCGCAACACGCATCGTTACCGCACCCAGGCCCACGCCGGCGCGGTGATCATCCGCTGGCTGGCCAACCACCACCAGCGCCTGGGCGGCCGTTTCGGCGAGGTGATCGACATGAACGCGTTGACCAACCGGCAGTTGCGCGGCAGCGACCGGCCCACGGTGGAGCCCAACGACTGGGACCTGGTGCAGGCCTGCGAGCAGTGGCTGGCGGTCGGCGGCGTCAACGACGACCACGTCGAGCAGTTCGCGCAGCCGGTCGAGTCGCCCGTGATCACCAGCAAGCCGATCGAGATGCCCGCGTTCGCGCGCGACGCGCTCGAGTCGCTGACCGGTGGCATCGGCGAAGGCCTCAATGGCGCGATGCCGCCGATGTGACGCCACGCCACCCCGCACCCACCGCCATGGAAACCACGCCATGAACATGCAACGAAGTGCCAGCGGCAAGCGGCCGATGGCGGCCCACGTCAAGCGTTCGCTGAGCACGGCGGCGCGGGCGCTGGGCACGCGCGATCCGCTGCCCTACCTGGACACGCTCATCGACCGCACCTTCAGCCTCCCCGAAGACGACGTGTCGTACACGCGCAACGCCCTCACCCCCGGCGCGGTGCCTTACGAGCCGTCGTTCTCCGAGGCCGAGCCCGACACGCTCCGCTTCACCATCGAGCCGCTGGGCCCCGATGCGTCGCCGGTCGCCCGGCGCGACGAAGCCACGCGCGAGATGCGCCGGCTCGTGTGCCCGGTCTTCGGTCGCGACGCGCTGCGCTGGTTCGACTCGCGCAGCGAGGAATGGCGCGGCTTCGGCGGGCTGGGCTGGATGAGCTATGGCGCCTGGTTCGGCAGTGCCTTCGACGAGGATGGGCTGTACGCCACCAAGATCTACTACGAGCTGCTGCCGACCCAGATCGACGCGCTGGCGCCGCCCCTGGCGCGGCTGACCCGCCAGGCCATGAACGAGATGCCCAGCCTGATGCCGATCTTCACTTCGATCGGTTGCAACCGCGAGGCCGGCAGCCAGCGCGTGACCTTCCTCCATCGCGGCCCGCTGGCCGTGTCCGCGCTGGGGCCGCTGATGAACCGGCTTGGGATCGGCCACCAGTTGCCGAGCCTGATGCGCATCGTCGGCGTGGCCCTGGGCGGCCGCTTCGAGCTGCCGCCGGGCGGGGTGTTGATCGGCATGCGCAACAAGCCCGAGGGCGTGGAGATGAAGCTGGAGATCCTGCTCGCGGCGATCCCCGACCTGCCCGGCCGCTTCCTCGACCTGCTCAAGCTGGGACTGGCCGAGAGGCCGCGGCAACTCGCGGCGCTGGCGCGCTGGCTGGAGGCCTTCGGCATGGAAGCCAACGAGCAGGGGCACTTCTCGGTGCTCAGCATCCGGGTGACGCCGCATTCGCCGGCCCGGATCAGCCTGTACGTGCGCCCGATCGAATTCGAAATGCGCGAACACATCGAGGAGGCGCGCGCCTTGCAGTAGCGATGCCTGCAGTCGCCGGGGCCGATGCGCGCCGGCGCCACCGATACCCGCCACGCCGAACCCTGGAGCCAAGGCCATGTCCGCCATCTTTCCCAAGACCGTTCCCGCGGCCCGGGCCGCCGCCGCACCGATGGCCAGCCGTGAGACCACCGACACCGTGCGCCGCAAGGTCCGGCAGATGCTGGAACAGGCCGACGCCTTCGGCGAGTTGCCGGCGGACAAGCGCGAGGCCCTGGCCAAGGGTCTGGTGCAGATCGGCAGCTACCTCGCCGAGCCCGATGGCATCCGCCTGGCGCCGCGACAGCAGAGCCCGCAGGTGCGTGCACTGGCGGGCGACGACGGCGAACCGTTGCCCAATGCCGACCAGCCCGAGTTCGGCACCGCGCTGAAGACCGGCGTGCAGCAGGCCGGTGCGCTGATGGACGCGGTGAACTTCACCGACTTCGTCACCGGCCTGATCGACGGCGTGTTCAATTCAATCGTCACCTCGTCGATCCAGCAGATGGAGGCCTACGCCAAGCTGGTCGCGGACGTCTCCAAGAGCCTCAACCAGTTCCGCGACGACAACACCACCCAGAACCAGGGCCGCGACCAGCTGGTCGAGCAGTTCCCGGACATCTTCCAGCTGCAGATGGGCGGCGGCGACTGGGGCGATTTCGGCGGCTTCGGCGACGAGCCGGCCAGCACCGAGCCGCGCGTGGTGGTGCGTCCCGACATCGACGAGCGTCGCGCGATCGAGCGCATCAACCAGTCGCTGCCGCTGGAGAAGCCGCTGACGCGGCTCGACGACGAACTGGTCGAGGCGCTGCTGGTGCCCGCGGCGCGGACCCAGATCGCCACCGGGCGCCAGCAGCTGCTGGCCACGCTGGTGATGCTGGGCATCAACCGCATCGTCGTCACCGACGGTCGCATCTCGGCCAAGGTCATGTACGACTTCCAGGCGCGCGACAACCTGAAGTACCGCTACAGCGCCACCAAGTTCGACCACGAGAAGGACGCCTTCGGCAATGTCGTCAAGACCCAGGGCCGGGAGGGCACCTACGAGCGCAGCAACGAGCAGGGCACCGCCGTGCGCGACAAGGACGGCAACGTGGTGCGGACCGGGTGGGGCGGCGGTCCCGCGCGCGAAGGCGGCAACTCCTATGCCAAGGGCGACTACAAGTACACCGAGAAGCCGATCATCAAGATGATGAGCACGTCGCAGCTGCAGAACGATGCCTCGCTGCAGGCGCGCGCCAGCCTGGCCGGCCAGGTCGAGGTCAACTTCAAGAGCGACTACCTGCCGCTGGAGAAGATGGCCAATCCCGAGGCGATCGCCGCGATCCAGATGAACGCGCAGCCGGGCATGGTCAAGACGATGGCCGGTCGACCGGCGCCCGCGCCGCCCGCCGCCGCCGGCGGCCAGGCGCCGGCCTCCACCGCGAACCCGACCCCCGCGCCGGCCCCGGCGTCGCCTTGAGCGGCGCGGTCCGGCCCCCCGACACGGAGCCCACGCCATGAGCGAACCCGTGCGAAGCGCCATCCGCGGCCCGGCAGGGCCTGGCCAGGCCTGGCTGGACGACGACACCCTGTCGGCCGTGCGGCCGCAGGTACGTCACCTGCTGGAGGCCTCGCCGGGCTTCCGGCAACTGCCGGTCGCCGAACAGCAGGAACTGGCGAGGAACATGGTGCGGGTGGCGTCGTACATGTCCAATCCCGACGGCCTGGCCAAGCAGGAACTGACGCCGGGTCGCGGCGTGCTGGCCAAGGACGACGCGCCCGACGCCGGACTGGCGCGCGCTCTCGCCGGCGAGGTCGACGCGGCCAAGCGCAAGGCCTCCGAGAAGGTGGGCACCTTCGCCGGCAGCGACTTCGAGGCCGGGTCGGTGGAGCAGGGCGCCGGCAACTTCCGCAAGTACATCGGCTCGGTCGACTTCCCGGCCTTCGTCGGCGGGCTGATCCAGAACGTCTTCCAGGCCATCGTCGATGCCTCCATCCAGCAGATGCGCGCCTACGGCGAACTGCTCAAGTCGGTCGCCCAGACGGTCGACCAGTTCGCGTCGGACAACATATCGATGAACAACGCGCGCGACTGGCTGGTCGATCGCTTTCCCGCGGACTTCCGCATCGACACCAGCGGCGGCGACGGCTTCGACGAGGCCGGCGGCCCGCGTCTGGCCCTGCTCGACGAGGACAAGGCGCAGGACGTGCTGCCGCGGGTCAGCCAGGAGATACAGATCGACAAGCCGTTGACCGACCTCAGCGACCCCGAGCAGGAAGGTCGCCTGGTGCAGGCCGCACGCATGCAGATGGCGCGCAGTCGACAGCAATTGTTGTCGTCGATGGTGATCCTGGGGATCAATCGCATCGTCATCACCGACGGCGCGATCAATGCCAAGGTCGTGTTCGACTTCCGTGCCTCCGACGAGGCCAAGCGCAGCGCCGCCGCCTCGCTGCACGACCGCGACACCAGTTACAACCGCAACACCACCGTCGCCGGCGCGCACTTCGGCTGGGGCGGTGCGGCGACCGCCAACACCAACGTGCAGACCCACATGACCACGGTGGCCTCGTCGGTGGACGAAGAGTCCGAGTCCAAGCAGGACATGAAGGCCAAGCTGACCGGCGAGGTGCGGGTGAACTTCAAGTCCGACTACTTCCCGATGGAAAAACTGGCGTCGCCGGCGATGATCGCCGCCATCCAGGGCAATTCCACGCCGATCGACCCCAACTACGTGCCCTCCACCCGCGCGGCCGCCGGCGGGGCCGCGGGCGCCTGAGGCGACTGGACGATGCGCCTGGCCACGCCACCGCCGGACGTCCCGCTGCCGCCCCGGCACCCGCACGACGGCCTGTTGCGGGCGTTGTCGCTGGCGCAGGCGGTGCTGGCGCGGGAGGTCGCGACCCTGGCGCGCGCGCAGTCGGCCGGCGACGTGCTGTGGGATGCGATCGACCTGCCCGCGGGCGCGCCGGGACCGCAGGATCGCAGCCGACTGGCGGCCGCCGCGCCCCTGTATTTCGCGAGCGAACTGGAGAACGCCGGGCTGCTGGCCACCGCCGAACAGGTGGCCGGCCTGTTCGCCAGCGGCGCCATCGTGCAGCCACTGGGTCCCGTGTCGCGCCAGCTCAACGACTTCTGGCGCGCACGCCGCGAGCGCCTGGACGCCGGCGAGCGCGAGGCGATCTTCGCGCGGGCGATCGAGCCGGCGGCGTTCGTGCCGCAGATGGGCGCGTTGTGCGAGGCGATCGTCGCCCAGGCCGACGGCAGCGACCTGCGCGAGCGCGTCGTGCTCGAGGCCGCGGCCGGCACCCTGGCCGCCTTCCTCGCGCAACGCGTCGACCCCATGGCGGCAATGGCCTCGCGCGAGATCGTGGAGACGATCAACCTGGCGCTGGGTTTCCTGCGCGACCGCATGTTGCAGTCCGCCTTCGGCGTGCAGTCGCTGTGGCAGCTGCTGGCGATCCACTCGCAGGGCCGCGGCGGCGATGCCTCGCGCGTGCAGCGCCATGTCGACCAGGGGCGCGCCGGGCAGACCGTCCTGCTGTGGCTCGCCGCGCATGCCTTCGAACCGGCGCCCCAGGTCGATCCCGCCGACCTGGAGCTGGTCGGCGCGGCGCAGCGCTGGCTGGCGGGCCGCGCCGTCGCACGGACCCTGCCGCAAGCCGCGCCCGGCGCGGTCGCGGCGCTGCCCGTGGCGGCCTGAGATGGCCGCCCTGGCCGCTGCTCAGGCCGTGCCCCGGGGCGCCCGACCGGCCCTTGGACCGGGCACGCCGGCGCCGTGGATCCGCGGCGCGGTGCGCGAGGTGCTGGAGCGTTCTCCGAACTATCGCCACCTGTCGGTGGACGAACGCCGCAGCCTGGCCCGCTCGATGGTGCAGGTGTCGGCGCTGGCGGCCGAGCTGATCGCCGAGGAAGACCGTGCCCAGCGCGAGATCGCGCCAGGCGCCGGGCGCGGCCGGCCACCGCTTGCGCGCGCGCAGTCGCAGCCCGGCTTCGCCGCCGCCGCCGACCGCGTCGCGGGCACCACCCAGGCGGTGCTCAACGCGGTGTCGTTCCCGCGTTTCGTGACCGACCTGATCAACGGCGTGTTCCGCGCGATGCTGGATTCGAGCACGCAGCAGATGCATCAGTACGTGCAACTGCTCAACGCCGTGTCGGCGTCGGCGGAAGGTTTCGAGCGCACGCAGTTCGGCCTGGCCCAGGTCCGCCAGTGGGTGGCCGACCATTTCCCCGATGCGATCGAGTACGAGACGCCCGATCCCGACTTCGACACCGATCCGGAGGACGCCGCCGACGTGCGCCTGCGCCTGCGCGACGGCGCCTCCATGCCGGACCAGGCGGCCATCCGCGCCACCCTGGGCATCGAGCCCGGCGAATCGGTGGATGCGTCCAATCCCGAGCAGCTGGTCCCGCTCGCTCGACGCCACCTCGCGCGCCAGCGGCAGCAGATGCTCGCGACCATGGTCATGATGGGCATGCACCGGATCGTCGTCGACAGTGGGCGCATCAACGCGGCCATGCGCTTCCACGTCGACACGCGCAGCGCGGCCAACGAAGACCGCGGCAGCCAGTTCAGCCTGCAGAACCGGGTGCGCGCGGCCGGCAGCTTCGGCGTCGGGCCCTGGGGCGCGAGCGCCGAGATCGAGAACAACATCGGCTACGTCTCCACCCAGCGCTCGCAGTCCACCGAGGAAATGAACACCGACCTGGAACTCAGTTCCTCGGTGGAACTGAACTTCCGCAGCGACTACCTGCCGCTCAACCGCATGGCGGCGCGCTCGCAGGCCGATCGCATCCGCGAGGCCTCGATCAACCCCGCCGCCGAAACCGATCCCGCGACCGTCCGTGCCGAGCGCCTGCAGGCGCAGCAGGAGGCCGAACGCGAGCGTCGCGGTGCGGTGGACAGCGCCATCGAGCGGGCGGGCACCGCCAGCCCGGCAGAACAGCCGCTGGAAGTGCCCGGCGGCGACCGCACCGCCCGGCGCGAAGAGGCCGCGGGTGGCTCGGAAGGCAGCGGCAGCGAGGGGGGCGGCTCGGAAGCGGGCGGCGCCAGCGAGGGCGCGGGCGGCGGCACGGAGGCGGGCGGCGACGTCGCTACGGGCGGCGGTTCGGAAGCGACCACGGGCGCGGGTTCGGACACGGCGACGACCGGCGGGGAGGGCGGTGGCTAGGCAAAACAGGCCAAAAAGGCAAATTGGGCCAATTTGGATAAAAAGCGTATAATGGCCCCGCCGCAACAGGAGCAGACCATGGCCGCGCTTCCCCGTTTCGAACCCCTGCAGGACCTGCCGCGCAAGCCCGCTTCGGACGTCAAGAAGCTCGGCTGGCGTGGGGTGATGAAGGCCGTCGGCCGCGACGGGGCGGTGGTGGTGACCCACCACAACGAACCCGAGGCGGTCATCCTCTCGATCGGCGACTACGAGGCCATCATGCAGGCCCTGCGCGAAGCCAACGCCCGCCAGGACGACGCCCTGGAGGCGTTGCGCCAGCGCTTCGACGAGCGCCTGTCCTCGCTGCAGGGCGCCGATGCCGGCAAGCGCCTGCGCGAGGTCATGCGCAAGCCCGCCCGACTCGACGGCAAGGTCAAGGCCGGGGCCACGCATTGACCGACAGGCCGGTCCTGTTCGTCCTGGCCGGCGTCAACGGCGCGGGCAAGAGCTCGGTGGGCGGCCACCTGCTGCGACAGGCGGGGATGGAATGGTTCAACCCCGACAGCTTCGCCCGCGAGCTGGTGGCCGGCAGTGGCTGCGATCCGGTCGAAGCCAACGCCATCGCCTGGCGCGAGGGCATGCGCCGCCTCGACCTGGCGCTGTCCACGGGCAGCGACCATGCGTTCGAGACGACCCTGGGCGGCCGCACCGTGCCCGCCGCGATCCAGGCCGCCGCGGGCACGCACGACGTGCTCATGTGGTTCTGCGGCCTGTCCTCGCCGGAGCTGCACTTTGCGCGGGTGAAAGCGCGCGTCGCCGCGGGTGGCCACGACATTCCAGAAGCGAAAATCCGTGAGCGCTATCCCGCGGCGCTGCGCAACCTCATCGCGCTGATGCCACGGATCGCGCACCTGCTGGTGTTCGACAACAGCGTCGAGGCTGCGCCGGGCGAAGCCATACCCGATCCGCTGAAAGTGGCCGAGATGAGGAGCGGGCGGCTGGTATGGCCGACCACGCTCAGGGCACTGCGCCAGACCCCGGACTGGGCCAAGCCCCTGCTGGAAGCCGCGATGGGCCCGTCGCCCGCGAACGTGGGCGGCGATCCCGCCCCGCGCGGCGGCAAACGCCGCGGCTAGGCCAGGCAGCCCCGGCATCGCGATCACCCGGGCGCTTCCATCGGCGCAACGCGCGGCAGATTATCGGCACGCCGTGTCGCCGCGGACGAACCGCCCCATGGCGCACACGTCGCAGTAGGACTGCATGCTAGTGTGAACAGGGCGCGCGCATCCGCTCTGCCGCCCCCATTGCCGCTCCTGCCGGGGGTGGATCCTCCAGCAGGAACCCATGTCCATGATTCGTCACTTGCGTTTTCTCGCCGCCTTCGCGCTTCTTGCAGCCTGCATCGATGTGCAGGCCCGACCGCCCCAGGGGCCCGACATCCTGACCGGCGACGTCACCCGCTTCTACGCCTTGTACGAGGCGACTGAAGGCAAGCCGACCGTCGAGCAGATCGAGCGCGAATACCTGGCCCAAGCCACGCCCAGCCTGCAGGAGTTCGCCCAGCTGCGCCGCGTCACCGCGCAGAGCATTGCCGACCGCATCGCCAAGGACCCCGCGATCTACGAGCAGGCGCGGGCCTGCATGGCGTTGCTTCCCAACGTGGAGAAGCGACTGACCGCGTCCTTCGCCACCTTCTCCGAGCTCTGTCCCGAGGCCCGGTTTCCGCCGGTGGCCATTGTCGTCGGGCGCGGCAAACCGGTGGGCACGGCGAACGAGAACGGCCTCTTCATCGGCCTGGAGGCGCTGTGCGCCGCGGACTTCATGAATCCCGATCCCGAGGACCGTTTCGTCCAGACCATCCTGCACGAATACGGCCACGTCCAGCAGCCCGGGGCCGATTTCGAGGAAGGCGATCCCAGCGTCACTGTACTCCGCGTTTCGCTGCTGGAAGGCGTGGCCGAGCTGATCTCGGAGCTGACCTCCGGCAGCGTCGGCAATCCCGGCCTGGCACGCTGGACCGTCGGCCGGGAAGCAGAGATCGAAACCGCGTTCCTGCGGGACATCGACAGCACCGACCTGTCGGAGTGGGCCTACAACTACCGGCCCGGCTCGGACGCGCCCTACGACATGGGCTACTGGGTCGGCTACCGCATCGCCAAGGCGTATTACCTGCAGGCGAACGACCGCAAGAAGGCGCTGAAGCAGCTCATCGAGCTGGAAGACCCGAAGGCGATCCTGGAAGCCAGCGGCTGGACACCGGGCATGACGATGCCCGATGACCGGGAAACGCCCACGCCGGCCGGATAGAAACCGGTCGAGGGGCCCGCCCGTACGCAGGCGATCGTGCAGGCTCCCGAACGTCCGTCTTGGCGCCCGGTCGCTCGATGTCCGGCGACGCAAAGGCGACGGATACGAAAAAGCCCCGGCAGGACCGGGGCTTTTTCATGCTGGATGTCTGGTGGGCGGAGGGCTACCAAACAACGAGGCCAATTACTTGATTCAATTCAATTTGTTGCGAGGCTTCCTGTTCAGATGCCCCCAAAGTTGCCCCCAGCGGGTGCCGACAGGGTGCTTCTGCTTTTTCAGTTTGGTGGATTGGGCCGGGTCGTTTCAAGTGGGACAACGCGAGCAATCTCGCTGAGCCGGGTTACGAGAACTTCCACCATCTGCCAGTGAAGGGCAAGCCATCTGCAAGTTGAAAAGCGAACTCGTCATCCAACTGCGAACGGCATACCCCGTCTCTGAAAGGGTCCTTTTCTATCGCTTAGCCGCTATTGCGGCAGCGATCTGCTGGTCTATGTCGCGGCCTTCTTCGTCCTTGTCGCGAGGCATTAGGTAGATGCCGTTCGGATACTTTCGCGCCCACAGTTCGCCCACCGCCCGCTTGGCGACATTCTTCGGGTGGTCGTAGCGGTCATCGCCCTTGTACTCGATAACGAAAATGCGCCCGTCCTTCAACTTCGCGATGAAGTCGGGATAGGTAGAGCCGGTCGCAGTCGGGAACCGGAACTGCGTCGGGTGGGCCAGGTTGCGCACCCACACCTCCACATCGGCGTTGCGCTCGATGGCCGTCGCGCAGCGGTATTCCTCGGCCAGTTCGCCGTCCTTACGCCGATACGGCAGGTCGCCTGGCACCTCGTAATAGTGCTTCGGCCACTCCATCGGTGCCGGACACGGCGACCGCATGGGATAGGCCAGGTTCGAGAACTTGAATACCACCGCCGGATCGACCACGACTTCCTCCAGGGCGAACAAGCGCTGGTGCGCCTGGTTGCCGCGCTTGGCCTTGGCCTCGTCCAGTAGCGTCAGCAGACGACGCGCGATGATGAATCGCCCGCGCACCAGTTGGCCCAGGCTGTATCCCTTGTGCTTCAACGGGGCGATGGCCTGCGCGATCCATTCGATCATCGCTTCGTGGCGAACATCGTTCTGGACGACCTTGCCTTCCAGCCATATCAGCAGGTCGGCTTCTTCCCAGTCGCCGGTCAGGCCCGACAGGTACTCGGCCTGCGGTTCCTGGACCATGTTCATCTTCACCGCCTTCTCGCCGATGTCGATTTCCCAGGTCTGCGTGCGCGTGTCGAAGGCCAGCGTATCCAGCGTGCCCGCCGCGTCCGCCGGATTCCAGAATCCATCCTCCACTAGTAGGTCGTTCTCGACCGGCACCACGCGGTCGCCGAACTTGATCGACAACTGCGGCACCTCGAACTTCACGCCCTTTTGCGCGGGCGTCTCGCGCAACTTGGCGCGCGTGTTGTGCTGTTCCAGCGAGGTGCGCACCTGCTCCTTGGCTTTGCCGGTGAACACTTTGGCGATGGCCTCGACGCTCTCCGGCTGGATCGCGCCCTTGACCTCCACTTCGAACTTGCCTTCTTCTTCGGCTGGCTTAATCGTGATGTTGCGCAGGTCGCCCGCCGGCACATTCGCCAAGTCCGGCTTCTTCGTTGCGGTGAACCGCACGGTTTCGATTTTGAGCGCCGGGTGCTCGCCGCCGTCGGGGATCAGCGCCGGCTGGACAGGCAGGTTCTGCGCGGCTTCCAGCCGCGAGAAACCCATGCTTTCCAGGTGGTCGGTGAACTCGACCGCCTTCGCGCCGAAGTAGGGCGACACGACATGCGCGTAAGCCTTGTTCAGCGCCGCCTGGTCGCGCGTGCGCGCGTAGGGCATGCGTAGTACACGGCCCAACAACTGCTCGATGGCGGTCGCGGATTTCGTTCCCGACACGGAGCACAGCACATAGGCGAACGAACAGTCCCAGCCTTCCTTCAACGCTTCCATCGTGATGATGACGCGCACCGGGCAGTCGGGCGCGAACAGGTCGATCCCGTCCAGTTCGCGCTGGTCTCCCGTGGCGATCTTCACCCAGTCCTTTTCGATCCGTTCGCCGTCTTCACTGGTCAAGTGCTCGTAGATGGTTTCGACCGTCGCCTCTCCGCCCTTGTGCTCCGCCTGGATCAGCAGGATCGGGCGAATGTAGTCGGCTTCCTTTTTCGCGATCTCTTCCAGTTCCTGCCGGCGTAGCAGCGCATGGCGCAGGGCCACGTCCCAACCGTCCAGGTGCTCTTCCAGTAGCACCGGCAACTTGATCATTTCCTCCGCGAACAACTGCGAGGCCGACACGCGCACCAGGACGTTGCTGGTGGCCATGTCCGGCGTGGCGGTCAGTTCGATGATTGCGCTGGGGGCCAGGCGTTCGTACACGACGCCGGACAGGTCGCTGGTCGCGTTGTGTGCCTCGTCGGTAATCACCAGCGGGCGGTGGAGCCGCAGCAGGTTGGCGAACGAAAAGCGCGGCCCCTTGCCGTCCTCCGTCTGTTCCAGGTCCGGCAGCGGCGCGTCCTTCGGCAGTGCGATGAAGTGGGGTTCAAGCGCTTCTTTGTGGGCGTAGAAATCGCGGATATCAATGTCGTGGACGCGCGCCGCCGCCATCGTGGCAACGACGATACAGGTGCGCGTGGCCAGTTCCTGCGGCGTCAGTTGTTCGATGTCGTCGCTGTCCAGCACCGACACCTGGCCACCGAATGCCGCATCGAGTTCGAGGCGGTAGGGGTGGCGGCGATTCTTGAAGGCGTCCAGGGTCTGTTGCTTGATCGTGCGGCTGGGCACCAGCCACACCACCAGCGGGCGGTCGCGTTCCAGCCAGTTGTCCGCCGCGCAGCGGATGAAATGCGCGCCCATCAGGGTCTTGCCGCCGCCGGTGGGAATGCGTATGGCCACATACGGCACGCCGCGCAGGCTCGGCAAGTCCGCGCCGTCCTTGTCGCGCAGGTTGCGGTAGTCCGGCACCAGCATGGTCTTGGCGTCCGGGTGCGCGTGCGCGGCGAACGCTTCGGCAATGCCGTCCGTGCGCGCAGCGCGCAGGAAGTCGGCCAGCCGCGCGAGGGATTTTTCCTGGTAGTCCTTCAAGTCCATTGGATCACCTCGCCCGGATGTCGTTGGGGGTCTTCTTGAACTTGATCCCCAGCGAGCGCAGGCGGTCGTTGGTCATGTTCGTGCCTTCGCCGTAGATCACCATCGGGCCATCATGCTTCGGCAGGCCCGCCAGTACCTTCATGGTCAGCATGTTGCCGCCCGCAAGCGTCTTGTCGCCCAGGATTCCGTTGTAGAGCAGGTAGTACGCGGTGCCGTTGTGGACGCCCAGCAGAGGCGACTTCATGGCGCGCGTGCTACGCGCGGTGCCGGTCTCCGCGAACCAGATATGCGCGGCCAGGTGCTCGAACTTGATGTCGGGATTGATCCGGCCCTGGTCGTCGAACACCTTTGGGCCGAGTTGGTAGAAACGAAACCCGCCGCCGCCTTGCCAGCCGACCGCCTCGGAAATGCCGCCTTGTTCCCCGTCAACAACAGCCCTCAATCGCGGCTGGGCTAAGTCCTTGGCGTGCTCTCCTACTTCTACGCCAATCCATCGGCGCCCCATCTTGTGGGCCACCGCACCTGTCGTTCCCGAACCAATGAAACTGTCAAGGATCAAATCACCGGGCTTACTTGAAATCCGGAGTATCCGTTCAATAAGCCTTTCAGGCTTAGGCGTCTCGAAAAAATCGCCCTCAACGAAAGCGCGAACCTCCTTATTGGCTTCGCGTGTCGTCCCTACATCTTGGGCAAACCACAGAGTTTCAGGAACGCGTCCATCTTGATCTGCGAGATAGATCTTCCGGATTATCCGCGTCTCGTCTGCGGAGAAAATAATCTTTCCTTCTTCCCGCTCGCGTTCGTATGTTTCCTTGCTAAACCGCCAGCCCTTCGGCGGGTGCTTGATAATGTTTCCGCCGGGTGCCTTGATGTCGTACATCAGGTTTCGGCGAACGAGTGAGTTGCGAACGTCGCCAGACCGCCAAGGGCCTCTTGGGTCGTTGTCGGGGTTCGAGTAGTTGACGTTATGTTCGTCCGTGCGTGGCAAATCCAAGAGTTCAAAAGTGTCTGACTTTCGATAGCCGAGCACATGGTTATGATGAACAGATAGTTTCCCGCTATACCCCTTCGACTGGACGCTATGGTTCCAAACGATGTTGCCTAGAAAGTTTTTACGGCCGAACACTTCGTCGCACATCACCTTGAAATAATGCGCTTCGTTATCGTCCAGCGTGATCCAGATGGAACCGTCCTCACTCAAAAGTTCGCGCAGCAGCACCATGCGCGGATACATCATAGAAAGCCACTGCGCGTGTTCCAGGTTGTCGTCGTAATGCTCGAACGCGCTTTTCGTGTTGTAGGGCGGGTCAATGAAAATACATTTCACCTGCCCGGCGTAGTAGGGCAACAATGCCTTCAAGGCTTCCAGGTTGTCGCCCTGGATCAGCATGTTCGGCGCGTCTTCGTCGCCGTGGGATAGGGATTGGATCGGTTGGAGCAGGCGGTACGGCGTCTTCGCCGTCGCCTTCAAGTCGTCATTGCGGTTGTGCCACTCCAGCCACGGCATTCGGTTTCCCCAAGCGAAAGGCGGGCTAGCCACCGCCCGCAGAACATAAAGACAGCGCAATTCGCTGCGCCGTCGTCGCACCCGATGATACCCGCCAATGGGGGGTTAGACCCACCCCTGAGCGGCAGACTGGCGCGGACAGCCGTGACGATGCACCCACGCCGATGCTGGGTCGGATCGCTGTTTCGCTGCCAGGCGACCTGGTCCTCTAGCAGGGGCGGGCTCAACCCTGAAGTGCAATGCGTTCGTAGTTGAAGAATACCTCGGCCGGCGTCAGGAATTGCAGCCGTTTGCGGGGACGGTCGTTTAGCTGATCCTCGGCGTGTTGCAACTGCTCGGCGGTGATCGCGCTGAAGTCCGCGGTGCGTGGGAAATACTGGCGAACCAGGCCATTGTGATTCTCGTTGCGAGCGCGCTGCCAGGGCGCGTGCGGATCGGCGAAATACATTGCCGCCTTCAGCTCGCGCTCGATCCCCGTATCCTCGGCAAACTCGCTGCCGCGATCACTGGTCAGGGTATGCACGTGGCGGCGCAACGGCCACAGGCGCGAGCCGATGACGTGGGCGACCTCGTCGGCTTTTCCGTTGGGGCGCCAGCCCAACCGGATGAAGCCGCTGAGTCGCTCGTTCATGGTTACGATCACGCCACCGCCGCGGGCTGGACGGATCGTGTCCAGCTCCCAATCGCCCAACCGGCTCAGGGCGGCCACCTCGAGCGGGCGCTCATGGATCGACTTGCGGTCGGTGAAGCGCTGCGGCCGACCACGCCCATAGCCGCGTCGGCGCTTGGGCAGGCGCAGCTGGTGACGCAGGCCACGCCGATGGATATGGCGGTAGATCGTCGTCCGGCTGATGCGACCGTGGCCCAGCAAAGCGCTGCGCCCGCGGATCTGCTCAGGGCTCCAGCGCTCGGCCAGCCCTTCATCGATCAAGGCCAGGGTGGCGGCGGGTAACTGCGGACGCGAGCTGGCCACGTGCCGGCGGCGCTTGGCGTGCCCGTGGGCTACCGAACCGACGTATGTTGCACCCGCGCGGTTGCGGCGCAACTCGCGGCCGACGGTGCTGGGATGGCGGCCAATCGCTTCAGCGATGGCCTTGTGCGAATGCCCTGCGCGATACAGCGCCGCAATCTGGTAGCGTTGCTCCAGGGTCAGGTGTCCATAGCTCATGTGCAACTCCACTTGCCGGTGAAGCGGCGCAGGCTACGGCACCTGGCCCGCTTCAGTTCAAGGAAATTGCACTTCGCGGGTTAATCCGCCAGGTATCAATCAAGGGGGGCGTAGGCGCCTAGCGCCCGCGCGGCAAACTCGGGCACACTGGACCCCGCATCTCTCAGGCCCGCGCTAGGTCGGCTCCTCCGTGGAGCGATCGCGCGGCGTTCGACTACAAGCGGGACGCGCTAATGGATGAGCTCGGGTTTGACTTTGAAGACGCAGTCGCCTGGTTTCCGCATGAGCAGGATCAGCCCTACGTCTTGGTTCGGGTCAGCGACCAGAACGTGGCGGAGTTGGCAGCAGCCATGGGCGTGCCTCTGCGGCGCTGCTACATCACCGATGCAGCCATCGAGCAGGCCGTGCAACAGCACGGGGTGACACGTGCCGATGTCGTACGCTCGGTGCTGCCGGACGCCGGCTCTACGATGTCTGGGGATTTCGGGGAGGTATTGGGCTACTTCTATCAAGCCGCGCGGGAACTGCCTGCCACCGCGATCGGCCCGAAAAAGTGGCGCCTCAAGCAGGACCGTACCAAGCCCGCCCCGAAGTCGGACGTCGTCCATTTCGTGATGCCGAACCGGCCGCATGCCAGCGAAGCCGATGTCATCCTGTGTTCCGAGGTCAAGGCGAAGGCTACCAACGGGGCCTCGCAGCCGATCGCGAATGCGATTGCTGACTGCAAGAAGGACCGAATCAGTCGCTTGGCCAATACCCTGGTCTGGCTTCGGGATCGGGCCGTGACCACTAACTTGGGTGATGTGGACATTCCTTTGCTCAATCGTTTCATCGACGCAGTCGATAGCCCGGCCGCATCCAAGCGTTTTCGCGCGGTAGCGGTGATCAGTAACGCGCTCCTCGACGATGAGCTGGTATCGGCGCCGACCGAGGCGGATTCGGAGTACACGTTGGTAGTGATCGGCGTGCCAAATCTGCATGCAACCTATACGGCTGTGTACGCTGCGGCTATCGAGTCGGTGGCCTGATCGTGCGCGCGTCGCTGCAACGCTGGATCAACGATGCCGACACCGCCCGGCACCTTCGTCACTTCCAGTTCGCACAGCTGCCGATCGATCTGTCTCGAATCGACAATCGGCTCGATGACTATTACATCTCACTGGTCGGTGAGCTGTTCAGCAATTTGCGCGCGCCCGACGTGTCCAACGCGGACTGGGCGCAGCTCGGCAATGCGTTCTTGCAGTTCTCGATCGAGACCACCCAAGAGCAGCTGCGAGATCGAGGCATCTCAAAAGAGGATGCCGCATTGTTTGCTTCGGCGGCTTTCTACTTTGGCGACTTTCCCGCGTCGGCGTGTCTTGCCATGCGGCAGTCCAGTCGCCCCGAGGATGCAGGCAGCCTACGGGCGGCGTGCTTTGACTTCTTGGCGCGACCGGCGACCTTGGAGTCTGAGCTCGCCCGGGCCATCCAAGCCGAGCTCAAGGAAGGAGCGATCGGCCAGTTCGCAGCCCGGGTCGCGGCGGCGGAAGCCCAGGCCAGTGCGGCGCTCGAGGACGGCCCGGAAGCGTGGATCGTCGCGCGGTTGCTGAGTCGACTGCTGGCTCGATTTCGCAACACCAACCTACGGGCTGTACTGCCGAATGGCAGCCACCCATTTTGGACGCCGCTGGTCCACTCCCTGGCGGATCGGCAACCGTCGACGTGGGAGTTTTTCCCCTCACAGATCCAGGCCATCCAGGGTGGGCTGCTGGCGAACAACGACAGCTATGCCATGCAGATGCCGACCGGGGCCGGCAAGACCACATTGTGCGAGACCTTGCTCTATTGGCACCTTCATTCCCGTCCCGGCGACGCCGCCATCCTCTTGGTGCCCTTCCGTTCGTTGGCTTCAGAGCTGCGCGGCACGCTGGTGCGGCGGCTAAACCAGATGGGCTTGCCGGCGCGATGTGCGTATGGCGGCACGGTCCCGACAGGTGACGAAGTCCACGGCTTGGAACAACTCCGAGCAATGGTGGCGACCCCGGAATCTCTCTCAGGCATTCTTAGCGCCGATCCCGCTTTCGCGCGGCGGATCTCGCTAGTGATCTGCGACGAGGGCCATCTGCTCGATGGCGGTGGCCGCGGTATTGGGTTGGAACTGCTGCTCGCGCGCATGAAGTCGCGCGCGGAGCACCCGCCGCGCTTCGTGTTCGTGTCGGCGATCGTGCCGAATATCGAAGAGATTAATGCCTGGTTGGGCGGCAACGAAAGCACAGTCATCCGTAGCACATATCGGCCGGCTGTAGCCGAATACGCGCTCTTGCAGCCGGATGGAAAGGGCGCAGGCATTGCGGTGCGCTTGGAAATGCACCCGCACGAAGCGCAAGAGCGGCAGTTCACTATCACGAACTTTCTCAATCGCGAAAGCTTCACGTTTAACAACCCTCACACCAATCGACTGAACACTTATGCGTTCGGGTCGGTCAAGACGCAGGCCGTCGCAGCGGCACGCAAGGTCCTGCCAATGGGCACCACAGCAATCTTTGCGGCTAACAAGCGCGGAAATCAGGGCGCCGTGGGGCTGGCCGAAGAGCTGGTCGAGCAACTGGCGCGACCGCTTCCGTTACCTGCGCCTCTCGCGTACGCCAACCAGGACACCTTGCAGCGCTGCATTGCCTACCTCGAGGGTGAGTACGGAAACGCCTGGATAGGTGCCCAGGTGGTCCGACATGGTGCGGTTTTGCATCACGGCGACATCCCACAGGAAACCCGCGAGGTCCTTGAAGGCTTAATTCGGGATGCCACGGTTCGCTTGGTGATCTGTACGAGCACCCTCGCCGAAGGCGTCAACCTCCCGATCCGGAGCCTGGTGCTCTACTCGGTGCAGCGCCAGAGCCGCACCGGCCAACCCGATCCCATGCTCGCGCGCGACATCAAGAATCTCGTCGGTCGTGCCGGGCGCGCCGGCGCGAATACGAAGGGTTTGGTGATCTGTGCCAATCCGCGGCAATGGCATCTCGTGCGCCGGGTAGCCGATCAGGTTGCCGGTGAGCCGGTGCGAGGCTCGCTTCGCGGCCTCATCGAGCGCCTAGGTATCGTCTTGGCGCAACAGGGAATCGCGCTGAACAATGAGCTATTGGAACAAGTCGAAGCCGTACATCCGGTGACCGATGGCGTCGACTCCACGTTGATTGATCTGATCTCCGAGGAGGTTGGCGAGGAGGCGTTCGTTGCACGCGCCCGCGAGCTCGCGGAACAAACCTTTGCCGCGCAGCAGCTTCCCCAAGGGCAAGCGGATTTGCTCCGCAACGTGTTTGAGTTGCGGGCCCGGCGCCTCATCGGGCTGCGGCCTACGGGGCAACTGGCCTGGGTGAGGGATACCGGCGCTAAGGTGCGCCTTCTTACCTCAGTGGAACGCGACCTGCTGCCAGCACGAGCGAACTGGCAGGCTGCCGTCGACCCGCTAGATGACGACTTGCGCACGGTGATTCTGGAGTGGGCTTGGACGCACGCCGACCTTCGTGAAGCGGTCGTGCAGACCTTCCGCCCAGAGGGGGATGATTCTGCGCTTGCCAAGCCGACCTTCTTCGAAGTCGTCCGACGTTGGATGGCGGGAGCATCCTTTCTCGAAATCTCCGAGCAGCTACAGGTGGACATGGACAAGCTGTTGGCAGTCCATACCCGAGTGATCAACTTCGCTCTGCAGACCCTGGTCGAACAAGGTATCAGCCTGATCACGCGACGCCTGCGTGCCGATGGCCTCGAAATCGCCGCGGGTGTGAGCACCTTTACCGAGCAGCTACGCTTCGGGGCGCCGAACCTACCAGCGCGGGTGTTGGCGGCGGGCGGTGTTCGCCATCGCAAGGCGTATGTGGCCCTGGGTACGGCGATTGTCCAGCTGGGCGCAGTACCCGATGTCGCCACGATCCGGACGCAGGCGCGCGAAGCCCTGCGGCAGCATGTCGATGGCTGGCGGGCTTACCTCGGTGAACTTGTTTACGCCAACACCCTGCAGGACCTCTCCTGATTCCCACTAACGCGCGCGAGGGGTTCTACCCCGATAGCACGGACGGTTGTGAAAGAGCTTGGAACTTCCGATCGCGCCTGGCGACCCGTCGGCGTGGCTATCGGCCCACTTGGTCTTTTGCTTGGCGAACCATTCGCGAGCTACGACCTCGAAGGAGTTGGCGGCTGCAGCATCTCCTGCAGCCTTGACCGCCTTGCGATGTTCACCAAAGTCGATGCCTGCGGCCAGCAGCTTGCGTGCGGCGTCGCGCCGCTCTCGGGCATCGGCCAGGCTGGTGTCGGGGCGACGTCCCCCCACCTTTGAGTAGCACGGCGATTTGGAGTCCAATCCCCAAGCAGAAGGAGATTGGACGTGAAGAAGCGCTTTTCCGAAGAACAGATCATCGGTTTCCTGCGTGAAGGCGAAGCCGGCATGCCGGTGAAGGAGCTGTGCCGCCGGCATGGCTTCAGCGAAGCCTCCTACTACCTGTGGCGCAGCAAGTTCGGCGGTATGAGCGTGCCGGACGCCAAGCGCCTGAAGGAGCTGGAGGCGGAGAACACCCGGCTGAAGAAGCTGCTGGCCGAGCAGGTGTTCGAGAACGACGTGATCAAGGATGCCCTGCGAAAAAAGTGGTGACCGCACCGGCGCGCAGGATGCTGGTGCGGCACTTGGTGGATCGGGGACTCAGTGAGCGACGGGCGCTGGCAGCGATGCGGATGAGTGCCAGTGCGTTGCGCTATGTCCCACGTCCCGATCGCAACGTCGAGCTGCGCGAGCGGATCCTGGCGCTGGCGCAGCGCCACAGGCGCTATGGCGTCGGGATGATCTACTTGAAGCTGCGGCAGGAGCAGTGGCCGGTGAATTAGAAGCGCGTGGAACGGTTGTACCAGGAGGCCCGGCTGCAGGTACGCCGGCGCAAGCGCAAGAAGGTGCCGCTGGGCGAACGCCAGCCGTTGCTGCGGCCGGAGGCGGCCAACCAGGTCTGGTCGATGGACTTCGTGTTCGATCGCACCGCCGAGGGTCGTTTGCTGAAGGCGCTGACCATCGTCGACGATGCCACCCATGAGGCCGTGGCGATCGAAGTGGAACGGGCCATCTCTGGCCACGGCGTGGTACGGGTCTTGGAGCGGTTGTCGCTGACCCGCGGCCTGCCGGCGGTGATCCGGACTGACAACGGCAAGGAGTTCTGCGGCAGGGCGATGGTGGAATGGGCCCATGAGCGTGGCGTCCAGCTGCGCCTGATCCAACCGGGCAAGCCGAACCAGAACGCCTACATCGAGAGCTTCAACGGGCGCCTGCGTGACGAATGCCTCAACGAGCATTGGTTCCCGACGCTGCTGCACGCTCGCACCGAGATCGAGACCTGGCGGCGGGAGTACAACGAGGAGCGACCGAAGAAGGTCTTGGGCGGCCTGACCCCGACCGAATATGCCGAACAGTTGGCGGCCAAAGCCGCTACGATGAACCACGGACTCTAGAGAGCCCCGCTACTGAAGGCGGGGGGACGTCGGGGGTAGGTGCCGAAGGAGAGGCGCTTCTCCTTGCCTCCGAAGCGGTACTTCCAGCGCCACCACTTGCCGCCGGCGGGCGAAATTTCCAGGTAGAGGCCGCCCCCATCGAAGAGGCGCTGGGTCTTGTCGATGGGCTTTGCTTTGCGGATTGCGGTATCGGTAAGGGCCATGGGAAGAGTCCTGCCCCGTCTGGGGGCAACTAGAGGGTGGATACCTCGGTTGCCCCCAAATTTGCCCCCACCTGACCATACGTTCGGCTGGATTTTTCCGAACTGCAATGGACACAAAAAAGGCCGGAAGCCATGAAATTCAATGACTTGCCGGCCTTCGTTGTACCGTACTGGACGGTAACTTGGTGGAGCGGAGGAGGATCGAACTCCCGACCTTCGCATTGCGAACGCGACGCTCTCCCAGCTGAGCTACCGCCCCACGAAGGCGGGGATTGTAGCGGGCGCGGGGGCGTACGCCAAGTCCCCGGCGGCGGCGCCGTTGATCCTGTCCCGCGCCTTGGACAGACGTCGCCCGTCCCGATGCCGCCTGCTTCAGCAGTCGCTCGCCTCGCGAACCACGCTGCCGTCGCGCAGGTCGACGCGGATCTGGAGGCCCGGCTGCGCGTAGAGCATCACCGCCTGGCCGTCGTAGGAGAGTCGCGACGGGCGGCAACGCCACAGGATCGACGAGACGCTGTGCGGGGTTTCCGCGAGGGCCTCTTCGCCGACGATGGTCGCCAGGTCCAGGTGAACGCGCGGCTCGCCGTCGGGCGGGTAGACCACCAGGACCTCGCCCGAGCCCATGGCGCCGTAATTGTCGATGGCGACGAGGGTGCCGTCGTCGTCCAGCAGGATTTCCAGCGGGAGCACGGGGTTGCGCAGGGCGATATTGCGGATCCGCACGTAGCCGTCGTCCGCGGCCGAGTACCGGAAGACCTGCGCCTGGGCGGCCTGGCCGTGCCGCTCGCCGGGCAGGATGCGCGCGACGAGGTTGCCGTCTTCGCTGGCGACGGCGCTCGGACGTGGCGGTGCCCAGCTGTCGGCGCGCGCGATCGGCAGCACGAGCGCGAGGCCCGCCAGGACCGCGGCGATCCGTGGCGCGAGGTCGCGGTGCGTCATGGCGTCGCTCCCGTGTCGGTGCGCGCGAGGATGCGCGCCAAGCGGCCGGGTTCGAAGCAGGTGACGCACGCGGTTTCGACCGCGTGGGGCAGGGCGAGGGTGAGGACGGCGCCGTTGGCGGCGAGGATGGCGTCCTGGCGATCGGCCGGGATGCGGGGGAGCCAGAGGGTGTCGGGCATGGGGTTGCGGGCCTGAACGAGGAAGATGCCGTGGCGTTCGAAATCGGTCGCGATGGCGATGAAAGCGTCGGTGCGCATCTGCAGGTCGTACTCGAGCTGTCGCACCTCGCCCTGGAAGCCGCGACCGCCCCGGTCCAGCGGGACGGTGGCGGTGAACCAGCGCAGCGCCGGTTCCGGGCGATGGCCGAGGATCCAGACATGCGGGATGTCGGGCTCCAGGAAGCGCAGCAACGATCCCATCGTCGCGCCCTCCACGAACAGGCGCTCGTGGCCGCCCGTGTCCGTTTCGATCTGCATCGTGCCCCTCGCGTGTCCCCTGGAAGGAGCGTAGGCAAGCGGCGGGGGCGCGGCAAGCACTCGCGAGCACGATGTCGTCGCCGGCGGGGCTATGCTGTCCCAGGGGCGTGGAGTCGAACGGGGGCGAGATGCATTGCAGGCAGTGCGGCGCGGTCATGCGCCTGGGCGCGGACGCCCCCGGCGTGTTCCTGGGCGCGACGCTCGCGCTCGTCGCGATCGCCGGGCTTGCGTGGTGGGCCGGGTTCGCGGGGGCGGCGCTGTTCGCTTTTGCTGCCGCGGTGGTCGCGGCGCTGGCCTGCTTCGTGAATGTCGGCGACCACCGCTCCAGGGGCAATCCGCGCGGGCCCGACGGCATTGCGATGCCCGGCCGGCGCTGCACGGCATGCGGGGCGATCACGCCGATCCGCCCCTGGTCGTTGTGAGGCGCGGCTAGCGGCCGGGTTCGGCGAGCAGCGGGGCCAGGCTGGGCTCGAGCGCTTCGCGGCGCCAGCCGGCCAGCGCATCGGGCCAGGTGCCATGGTCGAGCAGGGCTTCCAGCCAGCGACGCGACGCCAGCACGCCGTCGGGCAGGCCGAGTTCGGCGCTGCGCGCGGCGACCGCGTTCTGCAGCTTCTTGAGCCGGTTGCGGTCGCGGCGTTCGCCGATGCTGGCGTCGGGCAGTTCGGCCTCGTCGTCCAGCGGGGTGTCCAGGGCGTCCCAGATGGCGGCGGCGAGCTTGCGCGGCGCCTTGGGATGGGCGTCGAGCTCGCGCTGCAGGCCGGCCAGGTCGATGGGCGGGTTGCGGGCCAGGGTGACGGCCAGTTCGTTGTCGAGCACCCAGCTCTTGGGCCGGTCGCTGCGCCGGGCCTGGGCCTCGCGCCAACGCAGCAGGCGGACCAGGCGACGCTGTGCCTCCACATCGAGGAACTGCGCGCTGCGCATGCCCAGGTGCGGCCAGCGGTCGAGGCCGTCGCCGGCGGCTTGGGCGATCGTCCGGGTGGCGTCCTCGACCAGCCACTCGCGGCGGCCCAGGGCGTCGAGCTGGCCCTCGAGCACGTCATGGATCTCGAACAGGTGGCGCACGTCGTCGGCGGCGTATTCCAGTTGCGACGCCGACAGGGGGCGGCGCAGCCAGTCCGACCGGGTCTCGCCCTTGGCCAAGGCGATGCCGGTCACCTGCTCGACCAGCTTCTGGTAGCCCAGGCCATGGCCGATGCCGGCCAGGGCGGCGGCGAGCTGGGTGTCGAACAGCGGTGCAGGCACGGCGTCGCAGGCATGGCGGAAGGCGACCAGGTCCTCGCTCGGGCTGTGCATCACCTTGAGGATGGCCGCGTCGGCCAGGATCGGCGCCAGGGCCTCGCAGATGCCGGGGGCGAGCGGATCGACCAGCAGGATCTCCAGCGCGTCCCCGCGCTCGATCGCGATCTGCACCAGCGCCAGCTGGGGCCAGTAGGTGCGTTCGCGGATGAATTCGGTGTCCAGGCCGATGCGGGCGGGACGGGGCGAGAAGTGCGCCTGGAGGGCGGCGGGGTCGGTGATCAGTTCAGGCACGAGGTATGGGGCGATGCGGCGGAAGTTGCTGATGCAGGCGACAATAGCCTACTTTCTGCGGGTACGAGAACGACCGGGGTCCATCCGGACATGCCGGCACAGGCCGGCGCCCGCACCCAGCCGGCGTGCCGACACGACGCGCCGCCAATCCCGCGTGGAGGATGTTTGCGCAGACCGCGCCCCACATTGCCGTTCGTCCGTCGTTGCCTGCCGGGCCTGATGGCCATCGCGCTGCTGGCCCTGTCGGCCTGTGGCCGGGAGGCGGCGTCGCCCGGCGACGGCAAGGGCGGTGACGCGGCCTCCCCGGCGCCCGCGCACGCGCCGGTGGTCACGGTCAGCGCCGACCAGGCGGTGTCGCCGGTCGATCCGTGGAAGGCGCCGGCGGTCGAGATCGGCGACGACGGCGTCGAGGACGCCCGTGCGAAGGCGGATGCCGCGCTGGCGTCGGGCAATCTGTACCGCGATGCCGACAGCGCCATCCCGCTGTACCTTGCGTTGCGGGCGCGGGCACCCGACGACACCGGGGTCGCCAAGGCCCTGGACGCGTCCGTCGAGGCCCTGGTCGGACAGGGCGACGCGGCGCTCGCGGCGATCGATGGCGAGCCGCTCAAGCTGCGCGAGGCGCACGAGGTGGGCATGGTGGCGCGTTCGGTGGCCCCCGAGGCCCCGGCGGTGGTGGCCTACCTGGACCGCCTGGACGTCATGGATCGCGCGCAGCAGGCCAACCGGCTCGGCGAGACGGCGCTCGCCGACGGCCGGATCGGCGAGGAAGGCGAGGGCGGCGCACTGGCCAAGTTCCACGAGGCCCTCGAATTGCACCCCGACGACGTGCGCGCGCGGCAAGGCCTGGCGGCCGCCGAGAGCGCGCTCATCCGGCGCGCCGAGCAGGCGGCTGAATCGAACGACTACGCCGGCGCCGCCGGCTGGTTGGCCAAGGCCGCGCGGGTACGCCCCGAACAGGCACTGGGCACCATCGAACATGCGCGCGGGCGCATCGACGCGCTGCGCGCCGCCCGGGTCGGCGACCTGCGCGACCGCGGCGTCGCGGCGTTGTCGCGCGAGGACGGCCTGGACGAGGCCCGCGAGCACCTGGCCGAACTGCTGCGGATCGCGCCCAAGGGCGACCCGGCGGCCGTCGAGTTGCGCGAACGCATCGAGCTGGCCACCCACTACGGCCTGTTCCGGCCGGGCCAGGTGTTCACCGACGCGATGAAGAACGGCGGGCGCGGGCCCCAGATGGTCGTCATTCCCCACGGTGCGTTCACGATGGGCGCGCCGGAAGGCGAAGCCGGCGCCACCGATGCCGAACGACCCACCCGGAACATCCGCTTCGAGCGCGGGCTGGCGGTCGGGCGCACCGAGGTCAGCGTCGCCGAGTTCAGGCGGTTCATGGAGGCGTCCGCGCACTTCGAGGCCCGCGCCTCGCGTCGCGGCTATTCCACGGCCTACGACGAGCGCAGCGGCAACCTGGTCCGGCGCAGTGGAGTCGGCCCGCAGTCGGACTACACCGGGCAGCCGGCGGACGACGCCCTGCCGGTGATCCACGTCAGCGCATCGGACGCCGATGCCTATGCGCGCTGGCTGACCGAACAGACCGGCCACACCTACCGCCTGGCCAGCGAGGCGGAGTTCGAGTACGCGTTGCGCGCCGGCGGCACCGGCCCGTATCCCTGGGGCACCGGCACGCCGCCGGCGGGATCGGGCAACTACACCGGCGGTCGCGACGCCTCGCCCAGCGGCCGTCGCTGGCGCAATGCCTTCAAGGGCTATGCCGACCAGGCCTGGGGACCGGCCCCGGTGGGGCGCTACGCGGCCAATGCATTCGGGCTTCACGACATGGCTGGCAATGTCAGCGAATGGGTCGCCGACTGCTGGCACGACAATTACCGCCGCGCGCCGCGCGACGGGCACGCATGGGTGAACCCGGGCTGCCGCAACCGCGTCGTGCGCGGCGGTGCCTGGGCCAGTTCGCCCGAGCAGACGCGCTCGGCGTGGCGCCTGTCGGTGCAGAAGGACACCACGAACGCGCGGGTGGGGTTCCGCGTGGTAAGGGAAATCTGAAGGGCCGGCATCCCCGCTGCCGCAGCCGTCACGACACGAGGAAGGTGGCATGAGAGTCGACCCCAGATCGCAGGCCCGCGGCCAGGCCACGGGCCGGCGGCGCGGTGGCGGGTTCCGCTGGTGGATCCTGTTGCTGTTCGCGGGCTATGCGGCATGGCAATGGTTCGGGAGCGCCGAGGTGGACCCGTATACCGGCGAAACGGCGCATTACGGCGCCAGCGCCGACGAGGAGGTGCAACTGGGCGTGCAGGCCTTCCAGGAGGTCCTGGGCGACGCACGGGCGCAAGGCGCACTGGTGCCGGCCGATGCCCAGGTCAGCCAGCAGGTGCGCGCCATCGCGCAACGCCTGGTGAGCCGGGTGCCGCAGGTGGCCACCGACCTGGCCGCGGCCAACAACCAGCAGGTGCCGACCTCGTACCAGGACTTCAAGTGGGACGTCGCGGTGATCCAGTCCGACGAGGCCAACGCCTTCTGCCTGCCCGGCGGCAAGATGGCGGTCTACACCGGCCTGGTGCCGGTGGCGCAGAACGAGAACGCGATGGCGGTGGTGATGGGCCACGAGATCGCGCATGCGCTGTTGCGCCACGGCTCGCAGCGCATGGCGCAGCAGAAGCTGGTGCAGATGGGCCAGGTCGCCGCCGGCATGGCCGTGGGCGGCATGGACCCGCAACAGCAGCAGGCGGTGATGGCGGCGCTGGGCGCGGGTGCGCAGTACGGGCTGATCCTGCCCTATGGCCGGGCCCACGAGACCCAGGCCGACGAGGTCGGGCTGATGCTGGCCGCGGCCGCCTGCTTCGATCCGCGCGAGGCAGTCCCGCTCTGGCAACGTATGGGGCAGTTGGGCGCCGGTCAGCGCCCGCCCGAGTTCGCGTCCACGCACCCGGATCCGGACAATCGCATCGCCGCGCTGCAGGCGTTGATGCCGCAGGCGGAGGCGTTCAGGGCGAAATACTGCCAGGGCGACGGCGCGCGCTGACGCCCCATGCGGGAAGGGCGCCGATCGGCGCCCTTCGAAGCTCTGCGTGCCGACGGGTGGCGCGGGACGCGCCGGTCGCGCTCAGCGCGAGCCGCGCTTGCCCTCGGGCTTGCCCGGCGGCGAGGTCGGGGTCTGGCCGACGCTGCCGGACAGGTTCTGCTGGAATTCCTTCCAGATCGCCAGGTTGCGTTCGGTCAGCTGGTTCATCATCGCCCAGGGCGTCTGGCCCATCATGCCGCCCATCTGCTTGCGGAACTGCTGCTGCTGGTCCAGGAAGACCTGCATGGACTTCTCCAGGTAGCTGCCCATGAAGCCCTGCAGCGAGTCGCCGTAGAAGCGGATGATCTGGCTCAGCAACTGGGTGGAGAGCACCGGTTCGCCGTCCTGTTCCTGCTCGGCGATGATCTGCAGCAGGACCTGGCGGGTGAGGTCGTCGCCACTGCGGGCGTCGCGGACCTCGAAGGACTCGCCGTCGACGATCAGCTGGCGCACGTCTTCGATCGTGATGTAGCTGGAGATCTCCGTGTCGTAGAGGCGGCGGTTCGGGTACTTCTTGATGACACGGATTGCGGCCATGAAACGTGAACTCGGGTTCGTGGTGCCCTGCAGCATGGCGCAGCGCCTCGGGGCTTGCAACTGTCCGGTGTCGCGGCCGGCAGCGGATGCGTGCCGGCCGCGCACCCGGCGGGGCTACCAGCCCATGTGGTGGCCGCCGTTGATGTCGAGGTTGGATCCGGTGATCCACGCGGCCTGGTCGTCGACCAGGAAGCCGACCGCATAGGCGATCTCGTCCGGCTCGCCCAGGCGGCCGGTGGGGATGTCCGCCGCGATCTTGGCGCGCACTTCCTCGGGCACTGCCATCACCATGTCGGTGGCGACGTAGCCCGGCGAAACCGTGTTCACCGTGATGCCCAGTCGCGCGTTCTCGCGGGCCAGCGAAATGGTGAAGCCGTGCATGCCGGCCTTCGCCGCGGCGTAGTTGGCCTGGCCGTACTGGCCCTTGAGGCCGTTGATCGAACTGATCTGGATGATCCGGCCCCACTTGCGGCCGCGCATGCCCTCGATCACCGGCCGGGTCACGTTGTAGACCGAATTGAGGTTGGTGCAGATCACGTCGTTCCACTGGTCGACGGCCATCTTGTGGAAGGTCGTGTCGCGGGTGATGCCGGCGTTGTTGACGAGGATCTCGATCGGACCGAGCTGCGACTCGATGTCGCGGACCATGGCCTCGGCCTGTTCGGCGGAGGTCACGTCGCCCTTGGCCATCGCGACGTCGATGCCCTCGGCCTTCATCTTTTCCTGCCAGGCCTTGCCCTTGGCGTCGTCGCGGTAGTTGGTGGCCACGCGGTGCCCCATCCCCGCCAGCCGCTTGATGATCGAGGTGCCGATGCCGCCGGTGCCACCGGTGACGAGTGCAACGCGAGACTGCATGTGATCCTCTCCTGTTCCGCCGCCGCGCGGCGCTGGGTCCATGATGGTGACAGCATATGTGAAGACTGTTATCGCATTGTTTGCACGCGTGGCGGAAGCGCGACGGGGATCCTCGCGGGGTCGAAGCGCGCCGCGGCGAGGGCGAGCAGGCCGGGCGGATCGCCCGCGCCGGCCAGTGCCTCCGGGTCCTGGCCCAGGGCGCGCCAGGCCTCGACCAACGATGCCCGCACCGCACCCGGACCCACGGGCGCGGCGCCTTCGGACTTGGACAGTTTGCGGCCGGTAGCGTCGGTGACCAGGGGCAGGTGGGCATGGCGCGGCACCGGCAGGCCGAGCGCGCGCTGGAGCAGGATCTGCCGGCCTGTCGAATCGAGCAGGTCGGCGCCGCGCACCACGTCGGTGATGCCCTGCTCGGCGTCGTCGACCACCACCGCCAACTGGTAGGCCCACAGCCCATCGGCACGGCGCAGGACGAAGTCGCCAACGTCGTCGGCCACGTCCTGCCGCTGGGGGCCCTGGATGAGGTCGTCGAAGGTCACGATGCTCGCCTCGGGCACGCGCAGGCGAATGGCCGGCTGGCGACGCCGGCTGCGTGCCACGCAGGCGCGATGGATGCCGCCGGTGGCGGCCAGTTCGCTGCGCGTGCAGTGGCAGGCGAAGGCCAGGCCGTCGTCCAGCAGGCGCTCGAGGGCGGCGGCGTAGAGCGCGTGGCGGTCGCTTTGCCGCACGACCGGTGCGTCGGGGTGCAGGCCGAGCGCGGCGAGGGTGGCCAGTTGGCGTTCGGCGGCCCCGGCGACCTCGCGGGGCGGATCCAGGTCCTCCACGCGCAGCCACCATTCACCGCCCGCATGCCGCGCCAGCAGCCAGCTGCCGAACGCGGCGAGCAGCGAGCCCGGATGCAGGTCGCCGGTGGGCGAGGGCGCGAAGCGGCCGCGGTAGCCGGGCGGTGTTGCCGAACCGGGCGATGTCGCTGGAAAGCCTGCTGTACCGGGGCCTGTCACGTGTGCATTCACTTGAAATTGCCAGCAGCCTGCCACACTTCTGACGTAGCGCGCACGTGGCGCGGAGGATCGATCACATGTTCAAGAGAGTCGCCCTTTTCCTGGCCACCAACCTGGCCGTGCTGGCCCTGATCAGTATCGTGATGTCGGTGTTGCAGGGGGTGTTCGGCATCAATCTCGGCGGTCCCGGCAACATGACCGGCCTGCTGGTCTTCGCCACCCTGTTTGGTTTCGGCGGGTCGTTCATCTCCCTGATGACCTCCAAGTGGATGGCCAAGCGCGGCACCGGCGCCCATGTCATCGAACAGCCCCGCAACGAAGCCGAGCAATGGCTGGTCGCCACCGTGCGCCGCCAGGCCGAGGCGGCCGGCATCAAGATGCCCGAGGTCGCGATCTACGACGCGCCGGAGATCAACGCCTTCGCCACCGGGCCCAGCCGCAACAACGCCCTGGTCGCGGTCTCCACCGGCCTGCTGCGGGCCATGAACCGCGACGAGGCCGAGGCGGTGCTGGGGCACGAGGTCAGCCACGTCGCCAATGGCGACATGGTGACGATGGCCCTGATCCAGGGTGTGCTCAACACCTTCGTCATCGTCCTGGCGCGCGTGGTCGGCCGGGTGATCGACGGCTACCTCAACGGCGGGCGCGACACGCCGGGCATCGGCTACTACGTCATCGTCTTCGTCCTGGACATGGTGTTCGGCCTGTTCGCCAGCATGATCGCCATGTGGTTCTCGCGTCACCGCGAATTCCGGGCCGACGAAGGCGGCGCGCGCCTGGCCGGCCGCGACAAGATGGTGGCGGCGCTCGAACGCCTGTCCCAGACCTACGGCGAGAGCATCCTGCCCAAGCAGGTCGCGGCCTTCGGCATCAGCGGGGGCGTGGCCCATGGCCTGCGCCGGCTGCTGATGAGCCACCCGCCGCTGGCCGAGCGCATCGAGTCGCTGCGCAACGCGCCGCTGGAAGCCGCCCGGGAGCGTTCGCTGGGGTGAGGCAAGACCGCTTGCGCGGCACTGCCGCGCGGTCTTGCCGAACGCCCAGCGCGCTGCGCTGGGCCGGGGGGTGAGGGGACGCGGCTTGCGAACCACCGGTTCGCGCGTCCACGAACGCCCGGGCGCCGGCGCCCGGGCCGGGAGATCAAAAACCAGCGCGAAGCGCGAGCCCGCAACGGCTCCAGAGGCGAAGCCGATGGAAGACCGCTTGCGCGGCACAGCCGCGCGGTCTTGCCGAACGCCCAGCGCGCTGCGCTGGGCTGGGGTGAGGGGACGCGGCTTGCGAACCACCGGTTCGCGCGTCCACGAACGCCCGGGCGCTGGCGCCCGGGCCGGGGATAGAAACCAGCGCGAAGCGCGAGCCCGCAACGGCTCCAGAGGCGAAGCCGATGGAAGACCGCTTGCGCGGCACTGCCGCGCGGTCTTGCCGAACGCCCAGCGCGCTGCGCTGGGCCGGGGGTTAGACCTGCTGCGCTGTGCCAAATGCTGGATCCCAGCGTTCGCTGGAGTGAGGGAAGGGGGGACATGGGACGCGCGAAGCAGACCCATCACCATGTGAGGGCAGCGGTAGCCGACGATGGGTATCGCCGACGGCTCAACCCATCGTACGGGCGTGTGTTCGTGCGGCGGGTGTCCCGGTATTGCACAGGCGAAAGCAGTCCCGATACTCCCCACCCATCACCAATTGCCAATTACCAATCCCCCCCCAGACCCACCCCCCTCAGAACTCGTAGTCCATCTCCGGACCCGCGGGGGCGAGGAAGTGGCCCTGGGCGTAGTCGATGCCGGCGCCGAACAGGATCGTCATCGAGGAGGCGTCCTGCACGAACTCGGCGATGGTCTGCTTGCCGCCTTCGCGCGCCTTCTCGGCGATCTCGCGGATCCGCGCCTGGTTGTCGGCGTTGCCGGCCAGGTCCTCCATGAAGGAGCGGTCGAGCTTGATCATCGATGCATCGAAATGGTTGAGCAGCTGGAACGGGTTCAGGCCGCTGCCGAACTGCTCCAGGCCGATGCGCACGCCCAGCTTGGCGACTTCCTTCTGGAAGGACTGCGCGGCGCGCAGGTGGGTGGAGACCTTGGATTCGGGCAACTGCAGCACCAGGCGCTTGCCGTCCGCGCCATGGCGGGCGATCTGGTCGGCGATGTGCTTGAGCAGGCTGTCGTCCTGCAGCGAGACTTCGGTGATCTTCACCAGCAAGGTGGTGTCGTGGCCGGCCTTCTGGCGTTCGCCGAGCACCGCGATCGCGCGTCCGACCACCCAGCGGTCGATTTCCCACAGCAGGCCGTGCTCCTCGGCGATCTGCAGGAAGGTCAGGGGCTGGACCAGCTCGCCGTGCTCGTTGAGCAGGCGCAGGTAGGCTTCGTAGATCTCGTCGGGGGCGCCATGCAGGCCGACCAGGGGTTGGTAGTGCATGAGGAAGCGATCGTTGTCGATCGCGTCGCGGATGCGCGCCACCCAGGCTTCGACCCGTTCTTCCTCGGCGCGGTCGGCCGCGCCTGGGTCGAAAAGCTCCACCCGGTTGCCGCCGACGCCGACCACGGACTGCACGCCGGTGCTGGCCTTGCCCAGGACCGCCGAGACATTGGCGATACGCTGGCCGATCTGCACGCCGCCGATGCTGACGGTGGCGTTCAGCGAGCGGCTGCCGGCCTCGAGCACGGCGCCTTCGAACGCGGTCCGCACGGACTCGGCCAGTTCGACCGAGGCGGCGTGGTCGCTGTTGCGGCGGAGCACGGCGAACTGGTGGTCGCTGAAGCGGGCCACGATGTCGTCGGGCTTCAGGGCCGCGCGCAGGCGCGCCGCGCAGGCGGCGAGCAACTCGTCGGCGGCGTCCAGGCCGATTTCCTGGAGCATGCGGTTGTAATGGTCGGGCTCGATGAGCAGAAGGGCATGTTGCCCCGCCTTTTCGCCGGCGTCGGCGACGCTGTCCTCGAGCGCGAGGAGGAAGTTGGAGCGGTTCAGAAGGCCGGTGACCTGGTCGATCTGGCGCAGCTTGCGCACCTCGTCTTCCAGGTCGGAGTCGAGCTCCTGGCGACGCAGGATGACCTGTTGGCAGGCCTCGCCCTCGTAGGTCGCGGCGGTGAACTCCATGATCGCCGGGAAGGGGTCGCCGTCCAGGGTCTGGGCGGTCAGCTCGTAGCGCGGCGGCGGCGCTTCGCCCTTGGACAGGCTCTTGAGCAGTTGCTTGAACTCGTCGACATGCTGCGAGGCGACCATGTCCAGCAGGGACATGCCTTCGATCTCCTCGAAATCCTCGAAGCCGAACATCTCCAGGTAAGCGGAGTTGGCGCGGATGTGCATGCCTTCGTGGATGTAGGCGATCGGGTCGCGGGAGGATTCGATCAGGGCATCGCAGCGGCGCTCGGTCTCGCGCACGTGGGTCTCGAGCTTGCGCAGGGCGCGCCGCGCCTGCAGGTCGCTCCACTCGCGCACGAGGGTGTCGTGCAGGTGTTCGGCCTGGCCCCGCAGGACGATGCCGCGCGCCCCGGAGGCCGCATTGGCCACCAGTCGCATGCTGTCGATGTCGTCGTGGAGCACCAGCACGGGCAGGTCCTTGCCGCCGGCGTCCACGCGCTGCATGAGGGCCTCGAAGGTCACGCCCTTCGCGTCGTGCGCCACCAGCACGAGGTCCAGCGGCTGGCCGGCGAGGAGCTCCTCGAGTTGCTCGGGGCTTTCCGGACGGCTCGGCCTCACCGCGATGCCACGGTTGCGCAAGCCGTTCACGATGGCCTCCGCGGCTTCCACGCTGTCGTCGATGATCAGTAGTCGCAGCGGCAGGTCTTTGCCAAATTGCATAGTCGTCTCTCCTCCCCGTGCCTGTTATGTCAGAAAGCCGCCTGCGCGTCCATGCGGGCGGATCGGGATTGGGCGCCCGGTCGGGAATGCCGGGCGGTAGGCGTCTTTCACAGTGGCCGTTTGCCCGGGTCGCCGGCGACCTCGCGCACCAGCCGGGGCACCAGGTAGCCCGACAGGCGCGCCGCAATCCCGGCGTGCAACTGCCGCGCGGTCGCGTCGTCGATCTCGAAATGGGCCGCACCCTGCACCCGGTCCAGTTGATGCAGGTAGTAGGGCAGGACGCCGGCCTGGTAGCCGCGCTCGCCCAGCGCGCACAGCGCCTCGACCGAGTCGTTCACGCCCTTCAACAGCACAGCCTGGTTCAGCAAGGTGGCACCGGCATGACGCAGTTTGCCCAGCGCGGCGTCGACCGTGGCGTCGAATTCGTTGGCATGGTTGGCATGCAGCACCACCGCGACCGGCCAAGGCAGCGCCGACAGCCAGGCCAGCAGGTCGGCGTCGACGCGTTCGGGCAGCACGACCGGCAGCCGGGTGTGCACGCGCAGGCGCCTGACATGGGCGATGCCGGCGAGGGCATCGGTGAACTCGGCCAGCTTGTGGGTCGCCAGCGACCAGGGGTCGCCCCCGGAGAGGATCACCTCGTCGATGCCGGGGTCGGCGCGGATCAGCTCGAGCGCCTCGCGCCACCCGGCCGCCGCCGCCGCCTCCTCGGCATAGGGGAAGTGGCGGCGGAAGCAGTAGCGGCAGTTGATCGCGCAACTGCCGGTGGAGACCAGCAGTGCGCGCCCCTGGTACTTGCGGATCACGCCGCTGCCGGCGCGGGCCGCGCCGTCGCCGACCGCGTCGAGGCTGAAGCCCGGGCTGGGCCGCATCTCCGCGTCCAGCGGCAGGACCTGGCGAAGCAGGGGGTCGCGCGCGTCGCCCGGCCGCATGCGTGCGACGAAGCCGCGCGGGACGCGGAGCGGGAACTGCGCCGCGGCGGCGTCCGAAAGCCCGGGCAGGGTGCCCGACAGGCCCAGGAGCTCGAGCAGCTCGCGGGGATCGCGCACGGCGTCGCGCCACAGTGCCTGCCAGCGCGGCGGGGCGGGGCGCTCGGGTTGGGGCGGCTGCATGGAGGCCGGGGCTGCGGGTATCATGTGCGACGGATTCAATGCCGGGAGGCCGACGGTTTGCGCGGCCCGCCATTCTACAGGCCGGGCGCCCGCCCTCGCGTCGCCCGGCCCGCCATCACAATCGAATACGAACGCATCGCAGGAGTTCCGCAATGGCCAGCTATGGCATGAACGACGTCAAGAACGGGATGAAGATCCTCGTCAACAACGAGCCGTGCATCATCACCGACACCGAGTACGTCAAGCCGGGCAAGGGCCAGGCCTTCACCCGCGTCAAGTACCGCTTCATCAAGTCCGGCCGCGTGGTCGAGTTGACCATGAAGGCCACCGACAGCCTGGAGGCGGCCGACGTGATCGACACCGACATGCAGTTCCTGTACGCCGACGGCGAGCACTGGCACTTCATGAACCCGGAAAACTTCGAGCAGGTCCAGGCCGACGAAGTCGGCGTCGGCGACGCCCGCAAGTACCTCAAGGGCGAGGAGCAGTGCGTGGTGACCCTGTGGAACGGCACGCCGATCCAGGTGACCCCGCCGAACTTCGTCGAGCTCAAGATCACCGAGACCGACCCGGGCGTCCGCGGCGACACCTCCGGCGGCGGTGGCAAGCCGGCGACGCTGGAGACCGGCGCGGTGGTGCGCGTGCCCCTGTTCGTCAACCAGGACGAGACCATCAAGGTCGACACCCGCTCGGGCGAGTACGTCAGCCGCGTGAAGTAATACCCCGGAGGGGGCCGGCCACCCGCCGCGCACCCGCCTGCCGGCCCGCGCCGCGTCTGTCCGCGGCCGGGCCCTTGCACCCGCGTCGCGGGTGACGGTCGCGTGGCCATGGCGCCACGCCCTCGACAGCCCGCCTCCGGTCCGGAGGCCACCGACGAAAGGATGACGATGACGACCCAAGCCCCCGCCGAAGCCTGCGACCTGTTGATCGAAGCCGGATGGGTCGTGCCGGTGGTGCCCCATGGCATGGTGCTCGAACAGCACGCCGTGGCGGTGCGCCAGGGGGAGATCGTCGCCGTGCTGCCGATCCGCGAGGCGCGCCAGCGCTTCGAGCCCCGCGAAGTGGTGTCGCGGCCGCATTCGGCCCTCATCCCGGGCCTGGTCAACGCGCATACCCATAACCCGATGACCCTGCTGCGCGGCATCGCCGACGACCTGCCGCTGATGGAGTGGCTGCAGGGGCACATCTGGCCGGTCGAGGGGGCGGTGATCGGGCCGCAGTTCGTCGCAGACGGCATCACCCTCTCGGTCGCGGAGATGCTCCGCGGCGGCACCACCTGCGCCAACGAGAACTATTTCTTCCCCGACGCGCAGGCCGCGGTCTACAAGCGCCTGGGCTTCCGTGCCCGGGTCGGCCTGCCGGTGATCGATTTCCCGACCGCCTGGGCGAAGAACGACGACGAATATTTCGACCGCGCCATCGAGGTCCACGACCAGTGGCGCGACGATGCCCTGGTCTCGACGGCTTTCGTCCCCCATGCGCCGTACACCGTGTCGGACGCGAGCTTCGAGCGCATCCGCATGTTGGCCGACCAGCTCGACATGCCGATCCACCTGCACACGCACGAGACCGCGCACGAGGTCGAGGAGTCGCTGCACAAGCATGGCCAGCGCCCGCTGGCGCGGCTCGACCGGCTCGGTCTGGTGACCGACCGCCTCGTCGCCGTGCACATGACGGCGGTCGACGATGCCGAGATCGCCCTGTGCGCCGAGCGCGGCGTGGTCGTCGTGCATTGTCCCGAATCCAACCTCAAGCTGGCCTCGGGCTTCTGTCCGGTCGGTCGCTTCGAGAAAGCCGGCGTCGTGCTCGCGATCGGCACCGATGGCTGCGCGAGCAACAATGACCTCGACATGTTCGGCGAAACCCGCACCGCGGCGCAGCTGGCCAAGGCGGTCGCCGGCGACGCGGCCGCGTTCAGCGCCGCGAGCGCCCTGCGCGCGGCGACCCTCGGCGGCGCGCGCGCGGTCGGTTTCGAGGACCGCATCGGCTCGATCGAAGCGGGCAAGCGCGCCGACCTGGCCTGCGTGGACCTGGCCCGCATCGAGACCCAGCCCCTGCACCACGTGATCTCGCAACTGGTCTACGCGGTCGGCCGCCACCAGGTGACCGACGTGTGGATCGACGGCCACCGCAAGCTCGAGGACGGGCGCCTGGCCGACCTCGACCCCGATGCCCTGATCGCCAACGCCCGCGAGTGGCGTTCGCGCATCGCCTCGATCCGGATCGACTGATGACCGATGCCACCGCCACGCCCGTCGCCGGCGAAGACCGCAACGTCAGCCAGGCCGAACTGCAGAAGTTCGGCGCCCTGGCCAACCGCTGGTGGGACCCACAGGGCCCGCAGAAGGCCTTGCATGCGCTCAACCCCGCACGCCTGGCCTATGTCGCGCGCCGGGCGGCCCTGTCCGGGGTCGAGGCGCTCGACGTCGGCTGCGGCGGCGGCCTGCTGAGCGAGGCGATGGCCCGCGAGGGCGCCGCGGTGACCGCGATCGACCTGGCCCCGGAGCTGGTCAAGGTGGCGCGCCTGCACGGGCTGGAGAGCGGCGTGCGCGTCGATTACCGGCTGCAGTCGGTCGAGTCGCTGGCGGCCGAGCGCCCCGGCAGCTTCGACGTCGTCACCTGCATGGAGATGCTCGAGCACGTGCCCGACCCGGCGGCGATCGTCGCCGCCTGCGCGACCCTGCTCAAGCCCGGTGGTCGCCTGTTCCTGTCCACCCTCAACCGCACCGCCGCCGCCTTCGCGCTGGCCATCCTCGGTGCCGAGTACGTGGCCCGCCTGTTGCCGCGCGGCACCCACCAGTACCGCGACTTCATCAAGCCCTCCGAACTGGCGGCCTGGCTGCGCGCCGCCGGCCTGCAGCTCGAGGATGTCAGCGGCCTGATGTACGAGCCCTGGCGGAACGCCGCGCGGATCGTCTCGCGCACCGACGTGAACTACCTGGCCTGCGCGGTGAAACCCGAATGAACGTGGCGGCCCGCCGGGCGGACTTCCCCAGGGGCGTGCTGTTCGACCTCGACGGCACCCTGGCCGACAGCGCCCACGACCTGCTCGCGGCGGCCAACGCCATGCGCGCGGGGCATGGGCTCGCGCCGATGGCGCTGGAGGCCTTCAGGCCGCATGTCTCGCGCGGTGCCCGCGCCATGTTGCGGGTTGCCTTCCCCGATCTGGACGACGCCGCGCGCGAGTCGCGCGTGCCCGAACTGCTCGACCAGTACCAGCGCCACATCGGCCACCACGCCGGCGTGTTCGAGGGCGTGGAGGCGATGCTCGCCGCGCTCGAGGCGGCGGGCACCCCCTGGGGCATCGTGACCAACAAGCCCGAGTACCTGGCCCGCGACCTCCTGCCGCACCTGGGCTGGGCGACGCGCTGCGCGGTCCTGCTCGGCGGCGATACCCTGCCGGTCCGCAAGCCCGATCCACTGCCGCTGCGGGTCGCCGCGGAGCGGATGGGCCTGGCGGCCGGCGACTGCGTCTACGTCGGCGACGACGCCCGCGACATCGAGGCTGCGCGCGCGGCGGGGATGCCCTCCGTGGTGGCCTTGTGGGGCTATCGGCAGGACGGCGACGATCCGTTCGCCTGGGGCGGTGATTGCATGGTCGAGCGCCCCGGCGACCTGGTCGACCCGGCGCGCTGGCCCGTACGGTGAGCACCGTGGACCCCGTCGCCATGCCCTTGGATACCGACCAGGCCGCGCTGGAGAGCTTTGTCGCGAAGTGGCGCGAGCGCTGGCCGGAATGGAACGTCATGGAAGTCTTCGTGCCGGCCGCGCAGCGTCCGCTGGCGCTGGCCTGGGCCGCCTTGTTGCAGGAACTGACCGACGCCGCCTGGCGGGGCGAGGACGCGCGTCCCGGCGAGGCCAAGCTGGCCTGGTGGCAGGAAGAGTTGCAGGGCTGGTCGCTTGGCCGACGGCGGCATCCGCTGGGCCTCGCGCTGCAGAAACAACCTGCGCCCTGGGACGCCCTGGCCACCGCGCTGCCCGGGCTTGTTGGCAGCCGCGAGCGTCCGCGCGACATGGCCGAGGCCTACGACGGACTGGCCGCGTTCTCCGCGGCGGTGGTCGATGTCGAGCGGGTCCTGCTGCCTGCGGCGGTCGCGGCCGCCGCGGACGAGGCCGAGCGCGACGCGGTGAGCGCGGTCCTGCTGCAGTCGCGATGCATGCTGCCGGGCGACGCCCATGTGCCGATGGCGGTGTTCGCGCGGGCGGGCGAGGGCGATCCCGTCGCGATCTGGCGGCAGCAGCTCCGGCAGCGCTGGCCCGCGCAGCCCCCGGCCGGCCTGCCGCGACGGCTGTGGTCCCGCCTGGCGCGGGCGCGGCTGCGCCAGGCCGATCCCGCGCGGCCCCTGAAGCCCTGGTCCGCGGTCTTGCTGGGCTGGCGGGCGGCGCGCCGCGGCCCCCGGAACTGAGCGTTCCGCCCTCGTTCGGGCCATGCGCGGCGCGGCCGGTAGAATAGGGGCACCCCACGCTGAGTTGCCGTTGGCGACGCCGCCCCCATGTCACCTGCCATGAAACCCGTTTCCACTTCCGCCCGGCACCTGCCCGACGTCGCCCACGAGGCCGCCGCCGAGGCGCGTGCGCTCGACTGGGTAGGGATGGCCAACATCGCCCTGCCGCTACGCGTGGCCGGTGCAGGCGGCGAACCGATCCAGGTCGCCGCCTCGGTCGACGTCGGTGTCGACCTGAAGGATCCCGACGCCCGTGGCATCCACATGTCGCGGCTCTATCTGCACCTGCAGGACGCGTTCGCCAGCGAGATCGTCACCCCCGCCGGGCTGCGTCGCATCCTGCAGTCCCTGGTGGAGTCGCAGAAGGGCCTGTCGACCTCCGCGCGCCTGGTGATCCGGCATGACCAGATGCTCCTGCGGCCGGCCCTGGCCAGCGGCAACGCCGGCTGGAAGCGCTATCCGGTGGAAATCGACGCCCACCTCGTCGAGGGCCACCTGAGGCTGGGCCTGGCGTTTTCGGTAGAGTACTCCAGCACCTGTCCGGCTTCCGCGGCGCTCTCGCGCCAGCTCAATGCCGAGCGCTTCAACGCCGACTTCGCCGATGCACGCCCGATCTCGGTCGGCGTGGTCGGGGACTGGCTGGCCTCCGAGCGCGGGCTGGCGGCGACCCCGCACGCGCAGCGCAGCCGGGCCTCGGTGCGGATCCAGTTGCGGCCGCAGTTCGAGGAACTGCCGCTGGCGAACCTGATCGACGCCCTCGAGCAGGCCCTGGGCACGCCGGTGCAGACCGCGGTCAAGCGCGAAGACGAGCAGGCCTTCGCGGCATTGAATGCCGCCAACCTGATGTTCTGCGAAGACGCCGCCCGGCGCGTGGCCTCCGTCCTGGCCCATGACCCGCACGTGGAGCGCTTCGACGCCGAGGTCGAGCACTACGAAAGCCTGCATCCCCACGATGCGGTGGCCCGCATCAGCGGGCAGGGGCCTGCCGTCGACTGAGCCGGGATGCGTTCCCGGCGGCCCGTCGCGGGCCGCGTTGCGGTTAGCGAAACCTGAACAACAGCGCCCGGCGATCGGCTATGCTCGGACGACGCTGCCATGCGATCTCGCCAGGCAGGGGGGCGTCCGGGGGGAAGCGAATTGCATCGTGCGTGGTACACCACGATCCTGCTGCTCTTGATGACCGTGTCCGCCTGGGCGGACGCGCAGGACTTCGACGTGGCCCGGCTCGGTGCGGACCCGGTGCCTGCGCAGGTCGTGGCCGGCGGTCTCGACGCCGACTTCGTGCCGGTCCCGCCCTCGCGCGGCCAGGCCGCGATCGTGGAGCGCGCGCGCGGGATTTCCTGGTGGCGCGTGACCGCGCGGGAACCGCTCGCCCCGCGCCCGGGGCAAAGCCTGGTCCTGAACTTCCCCTACATGAACGCGGTGCAGGCCTGGCGCCCGGGCGATGCGTTGCCGGTGCGGGCCAGCCTGGTCGGCCCGGACGCCGACCTCAGCCACTCCACCCGCGGGCACTTCATTCCGCTTCCCGACGGGCTGGCCCGGGGCGAATCGGTCTACCTCCGCCTGCAATGCGTCACGCCCATGCGCATCGCGCTGACGGTGGAGGGCGTCCGCGAAGCGCACCGCAAGGACCTCACCTACGTCGGCTGGCGGGTGGGCGTGCTCTCGACCACCCTGGTGCTGGCGGTGCTGGTGTTCGGTTTCTGGGTCGGGATCGGCGAGCGCAGTTACCTGTACCTGATGCTGGCGCTGTTCGGGCAGGTCCTGTACCTGGTCAGCACCGGGGGCGACCTGCGCGCGTTCGAGTCGCTGTCCGCGCTGATGGGGCAGGACCTGCGGGCCAGCCGGATCTTTGCGCTGGCGGCCTTCATCAGCAGCAACAGCTTCATGGCCTATTACCTGGACCTGGTGAACCGCCAACCCCGGGTCAACCGCGTGCTGACCGTCTGCAGCCTCGCCGCGCTGGCCCTGATCGGCTGGAGCGTCTTCAGCGTCTCGGGCCTGATCCCCACGCTCGCCAACACCGTGGTGCTGGTGGCGATCGCCGCGGTGATCTGGGCCATGATCGTCGCGGTGGGCAAGCGCCAGAACGGCTCCCTGCTGCTGGTCTTCGCGATGATGCCGCTGGTCCTGCTGGTGGCCCTGCGCGCGGCCGTGCGCCTGGAGATGCTCGGCATGCCGCCGTGGCTGGACTATGTGTATCCGGCGGGCTTCATGCTGTCGGGACTCATCGTGACCATCGGCCTGACCGGCAAGATGCACCAACTGCGGCGCGACCGCGACCACGCCAGCCACATGGCGTCCTACGATGCCCTCACCGGCGCGAACTCGCGCCCTGTCATCGAGTCGCACCTGCGCAATGCGGTCGCCGAGGCGCACGACTCGGGCGCACCATTGTCGGTCGTTTTCTTCGACATCGACAACTTCAAGCGCATCAACGACCAGCACGGCCACCGGGCGGGCGACGAATGCCTGAAGCTGGTGGCGATGCGTACCCGCAACCGCCTGCGTACCTACGACCAGATCGGCCGTTACGGTGGCGACGAGATGATCGTGATCCTCCCCGACACCGCGCTCAAGGAGGCGATCGGCGTCGCCGAGAACCTGCGCTCGGCCGTCAATTGCCGACCGATCGCCACCGACGACCTGCAGCTCGACGTCACCCTCAGCCTGGGGGTGGCGCAGTTGTTGCCGGACGAGAGCGCCGAAGCCCTGCTCGAACGCGCCGATGCCGCGCTGTACGCCAGCAAGTCGGCCGGCCGCGACCAGGTGACCGGCCATATCCGATCGATGCTGCAGGCGGCCAGCGGCGCCCCGCGTTGACGCCGTCGCGCGTCGGTCCAGGCCAGGCCGATGCCGCTTCCGAACCCGGCTACCCAGGAGACCGTCGTATGGATGAGAAGACCCGCATGCCCCTGCAGCCACTGACTTCCATCGACAGCCTGCGCAGCGGCGACGTACTGCTGCTGCGCGGCCGCAGCGAACTGTCGGCTCTGATCGCCTGGACCTGCAACGACATCTACAGCCACTCCGCGATCGTCACCGACGACGGCGGCCTCATGGAATCGGTCACCCGCGGCATCGTCCGCGGCGAGGTGCACGAGAAGGTCGCCGCGACCGACCGCTACTACCTCGTCGATGCCTTCCGCCCGGTCTCGCGCGAGGAGGCGCCGCTGGCGCGGGAGGATCGCGAGCGGGTCATCGCGCACGGCGAGAGCCTGCTTGGCCTGCCGTACGCGACCAACGAACTTGCCGTGATCGGGGTGATCGTGGCCCTGCGCAACCGCGTGTTCGAGGACCTGCCCATCTGGTTGCGCGGCGTCCTGCGCGTGGCCTTCGACATGCTGCTGTCCGACGATGCGCAGCAGATGGTCTGCAGCGAGTACGTCTATCGCTGTTTCGCCGAATGCGATGCCGAGCCGGCCGGGCGCCTCGCCCCGCAGATCGTCGTCGCGCCGCCGCCGGACACGTCCCAGCCCTGGGACGTGGACGTGCCCAGGCTGATCGAGGAGATCCGCGCGCTGCTGGGCCCTCGCAAGGCGCTGGCCAACGCGGTGTTCCCGCCCGAGGGGGTCCTGCAGGTCGGCGAGGCGAGGGGCGGCCTGGACGCAGAGTCGCTGGAAGCCTCGGCCCGCGCCGTGCGCGAACGCCTGGGCGCGCCCGAGCCGGTCCCCGAGGGCCTGCTGGCCGTCGGCGACGCCGTCCTGCCGGTACGCGTGGTCAATCCCAAGGGCGTAAGCCCAGGCGACCTGTCGCGTTCACCGTCCCACCAGCCCCTGGGCCGGCTGATGCAGGCGGAGGACTGGTCGGGTGCTTGATCGGGGAATGGGGAATGGTGAATGGGGAATGGTGAATGGTGAATGGTGAATGGTGAATGGGGAATGGGGAATGGGGAATGGGGAATGGGGAATTCGTCCGTCATCCCAGCGAACGCTGGGATCCAGCCTTTGCCCTTTCCCTTGCCCTGCGTGCAACCTGATCTGCCCGTCCGGGCGCGCGCAGGTCCACGTCGCGGAGGTAGGATGGGTAGCGCGAAGCAAAACCCATCACCGCTCGGGGTTGGCCAGTCGACGATGGGTATCGCCTGCGGCTCCACCCATCCTACGGACCGAATCACTCAGCGCTGGTGCTCGACCAGCAAGAGGGTGTCCACGCGAGTATCGAACCGCGCAAGGTGATGCTTCGAGCGAAGTGGGCGCCCAACGCGCCGCCGCGCGTGAGGGCAGTCAATCCATCGGGCAGCTTCAGCCGCGAACCTTCATCGTTGGTGCTCGACCAGCAGCAATGGATCCACTCGGGTATTGAACCAATTCATCCCCCAATGCAGATGCGGCCCGGTCGCGCGTCCGGTCGCGCCGACGGCGCCGATGACCTGGCCCTGTTCGACGCGGTCGCCGACCTTCACGTCCAGGCGCGAGAGGTGCAGGAAGTTCGAGCTGACGCCATGGCCGTGGTCCAGGAGCACCGTGCCCCCGGTCAGGTACATGTCGGGGTTGGCGTAGGTCACCACGCCGGCGGCGGGCGCCTTGACCGGCGTGCCGTTCGCGGCGGCGATGTCCATGCCCGAATGCGGCGATTTCGGCGTGCCGTTGTAGACGCGCTGGTTGCCGAAACGGCCACTGATCCGGCCTTGTACCGGCCAGATGAACGCCTGGCCGAAGTCGTCGCGCTCGTCGTCGCGGGTGCGTGCCCGGGTGACTTCGGCCTGCTCGCGGGCAATGCGTTCTGCGATGGCCTTGGGCGGGTCCACGGTCCTGGGCGGCACGCCGTTGACGTTCTCCACCGGCCAGTCGCGGGGCGTGATGGCGATCCGGTGCACCAGCGGCGGGCGATCGCCGACCTGGATGCTGACCTCCACCGGACCGCTCGCGTCGCGGCCGACGCCGAGCACGAAGCGACCATCGCCGGAGACCTTCAGCACGCGTCCCTGGTACTCGACACGGGCACCGGGGTCGGCCAGGCCGATCACCAGCGAGCCTTGCGGCACTGAGGTGGGCAGGAAGCTGATCGCCGCCGGCCGCGCGACGGGCTGACCGGGCGGGGGCAGGGCGGCGGGCCGATCGCTTTGCGCGGGCGCCGCGGCGCAGGCGGCCAGCAAGGCGAATGCCGATACGCGCGCAATGACGCCTCCGTTGACGCGCCTCATCGGGCGAAGCCCTCGCGCAGGTCGCCCTGGAATTCGTGGCCTTCGCCGACCTGGCAGGGGGCGACGATCAGTGTTCGTGCGGATGACGGCAAGGCGGGGGGTCCTGGGTCGAGTGGGCATGCGTGGGGTGGGGCGGCACTGGATCCAGGCCGCCCGGATGCAGCGGGTGGCAACGGGCAAGGCGACGGGCCGCCAGCCAGCTGCCCCTGAGGGCTCCGAACCGCCCGATCGCCTCCATCGCGTACTCCGAACAACTGGGGTAAAAACGGCAACGAGGCCCCAGCAACGGGCTTATCCACCGTTTGTAGAGGCGCAGCAGGGCGATGAGCAGGCGGTCGATCACGGATCCTTGGGGCGGAAACCCGCGGGTGTCGCGGTTGCCGCAGTAGCCGTGGCAGGGTATAACAGCGCGCTTTCCCGTCACAAGGGAACCTCAACAGGACAAGTCGCCCGTGGCAGTGAAAAAGAAACCCGCCAAGGCCGCCAAGGCCACCAAGAAGCCCGCCAAGCCTGCTTCCCGCAAGGCCGCGCCCGCGGCCAAGAAGCCTGCGGCGAAGAAGGCTGTCGCCAAGAAGCCCGTCGCCAAGAAGGCCGCCGCGGCCAAGCCAGCCAAGAAGGCCGTTGCCAGCAAGCCCGTTGCGAAAAAGGCAACGGTGAAGAAGGCCGCCGTGAAGAAAGCGCCGGCCAAGAAGGCCGCGGCACCGAAGAAGGCTCCGGCGAAGAAGGTCGTCGCCAAGAAGGTGGTCGCCAAGAAGGCGCCGGTTGCCAAGGCGGCGAACAAGCCCGCCAGCAAGCCCGCCAAGGCGCCGGCAAAGGCGCCCGCGCGCAAGGCGCCGGCCAAGCCGGCGGCGAGCAAGCCGGCACCGAAGCCGGCCTCGCCTGCACGGACCAGCGTGGTCAAGAAGCCGGCGGCCCGTCCGGCCACCCGGACCGCGCCCACACCCCCCACCCCGACCCGGAGCGCGAAGGCCGTGGCCAAGCGACCGGTCGGAAAAGTAGCCGTGGCGGTGGCGGCGCGTCCGCCAGCCCCCGCCCCCAAGACGCAGTATAAAGTCGTGCCCTATAAAACAGATGATGCCACCGGCCGTCCGATCCTCCCGGCCGGCTACAAGCCCACGGCGGACGAGGAGTACATGAGTCCGCTGCAACTGGAATATTTCCGCCAGCGCCTTCTGCAATGGCGTGCGGACCTGGTCGAGGAATCCAAGCAGACCATCGAGAACCTCAAGGAAGAAGTGCGTGACGTCGGCGACGAAGCCGAGCGTGCCACGCGCGAAACCGAGAATTCGCTGGAACTGCGTACCCGCGACCGTTACCGCAAGCTGATCAGCAAGATCGACAGCACGCTCAAGCGCGTCGACAGCGGCGACTACGGTTTCTGCGCCGACACCGGCGAAGAGATCGGTCTGGAGCGCCTGGAGGCGCGCCTGACCGCCGAGCGCACCATCGACGCCCAGGAGCGTTGGGAGCACCTGCAGAAGCAGATGGGCGACTGAGCCCATACGCCCACGCCACGCGCCGGGTCGTTCGCGACCCGGCACGGACAAGCCCGGCTCCTGGCCGGGCTTTTTCGTTGGAGCGCCCTCCGTGCGCGGGGCGTCGCGTTCAGTGCAGGTCGCGCAACTGCAGCCGGCGCAGGCGCGGTGCCCAGCGGGCGGTGGCGGCGACGACGGCGAGGGTCATGCTGCCGCCGAACACCACCGATGGCACCAGCCCGAGCAGGCGCGCGGCGACGCCCGATTCAAAGGCGCCCAGTTCGTTCGAAGAGCCGATGAAGATGCCGTTGATCGCGGAGACGCGCCCGCGCATGGCGTCCGGGGTCGCCAGCTGCAGGATCGTGCTGCGCATCACCACCGAGACGCTGTCGCACATGCCCGACAGGCCCAGCAGGACAACGGAGAGCCAGAATTCCCGCGACAGCGCGAAGGCGATCATGCACAGCCCGAACCCGGCGACCGCACCGAGCAGGAGGCGACCGGCGTGGCGGTCGGGCGGGTGGCGCGCCAGCCACAGCGCCATCAGCACGGCGCCCGCGGCCGGGGCCCCACGAAGGATGCCGAGGGCCTCGGGCCCGCTCTGGAACACCTCGGTGACGAAGGCCGGCAGCAGGGCGACCGCGCCGCCGAACAACACCGAGAACATGTCCAGGGCCTGCGCGCCCAGCACCACCTGGTGGCCGAATACGAAGCGCAGCCCCGCGCCGATGCTGCGGAAGATCGGCTCGCGCTGGCTGGGCGGCACGGGCTCGGTCGCGCGCAGCACGCGCACCGCGAGCGCCGCGAGCGCGGCCAGGCCCGCCGCGACCAGGTAGGCCCGGGTGGTGCCGCCCCAAGCGATCAGCATGCCGCCGAGCGCCGGGCCGACCACCAGGCCGGCCTGCATGACCACGCTTCCGATGCCCACGCCCTTGGCGAACTGTTCCCGCGGCAGCACGCGCGCGAACAGGGCCATGTAGACCGGGGTCAGGAAGGCGCGGACGAAGCCGTTCAGCGCCACCGCCAGGTAGATCGCCGCCGTGCCCCAGGCCGGCACGTGGCCGCTGGAGACCCCGGCCAGCCACAGCGTGGTCGCGCACAGGCCCAGGCAGGCGAACATGCCCAGCTTGCGGCGCGGGAAGTGATCCACGGCATAGCCGGCGAACAGCGCCATGCCGATGTACGGGCCGACCTCGGCCAGACCGACCAGGCCCAGCGCCAGCGCGTCTCGGGTCAGCCCGTAGATGTGCCAGCCCACCGTCACCGCGACGATCTGGTACGACAGCATCGCCAGCAGGCGATACACCAGCAGGCCGCTGAAACCGGGATTGCGCAGCAGCGCCCAGGCCGTGGGCGCCGGCGCGGTCACAGGTAGCGGGCGGCCTCGGCCCGGATGAACGCAAGCAGCGAGGCGAGGCCGTTGCTGCGGGTCGGGGAGAGGTGCTTGGCCAGGCCGATGTCGGCGATGTAGTCGGCGTCGGTGTCCACGATCTCGCGCGCGCTGCGCCCGGAATAAACGCGCAGCGCGAGGTAGATCAGGCCCGAGACGATCGCCGAGTCGCTGATCGCGTGGAAGTCCAGGCGCGAGGCGTCGCCTTGCGGCACGATCCAGACCATCGACTGGCACCCATGCAGGCGGTGGGTCTCGGTCTTCCAGTCGTCCGGCAGGCCGGGCAGCTTGCGGCCCAGGTCGATCAGGTACTGGTAGCGCTCGGACCAGTCGCCGAAGAAGGCGAACTCGTCGCGAATCGCGGCCTGCGCGTCGGTGGGCGTGGCCTCGAGCGGGAAGGGCGTGTCGGGCAAGGGCGTGTCAGTCATGGAAGCAGACTCCTGGGAGCGGGACCGGGACGTGCCCGGTCATGCGCGCCTGACCCAGCGCACGCCCTGCGGCGTGTCCTCGAGGACGATGCCCTCGGCGGCGAGCGTGTCGCGGATCGCATCGGCACGGGCGAAGTCGCGCGACTGCTTGGCCGCGACGCGTTCGTCGACCAGGGCCTGGATGCGCGCATCGTCCTCGCCCGACGCGCCGCGCGCGAACCACGCGGCCGGATCCTGCTGCAACAGGCCCAGGGCCAGGCCGGCGCCGAGGAGGTCGGCCTTGAGGTTGGCGAGCTCGGCGCGCTCAGCCGTCCCCAGGCTGCTATTGGCGAGGATTGACCGCGCCTGACTGGCGAGTGCCGCTATCTCGGATAGCGCCTTTGGCGTATTGAGATCGTCGTCCAGTGCATTCTCGACGCTGACGGGGATCGTTGGTTCGACCTGGTGGTCGGCCAGGTCCCGCAGGGTCCCGTAAAGGCGGTCCAGGGTACGCACGCTCTGTTCGATCAGCGCGTCCGACCAGTCCAGCGGGCCGCGGTAGTGCGCCGACAGCAGCGCGTAGCGCAGGGCTTCGGGCGGATGTTCGCGGACGAGGTCGTGGACCCGGGCGATGTTGCCGACGGACTTGGACATCTTGGCGCCGTCGAAGTTGAGCATGCCGTTGTGCAGCCAGAAGCGCGCGAAGGGCTTGCCGCCGTGGGCGCACTCGCTCTGGGCGACCTCGTTCTCGTGGTGCGGGAACTGCAGGTCGACGCCGCCGGCATGGATGTCGATCGTCTCGCCCAGGTGGGCGGCCGCCATCGCCGAGCACTCGATATGCCAGCCCGGGCGGCCGCGGCCCCATGGCGAGTCCCAGCCCGGCAGGGCGTCGCTGGAAGGCTTCCACAGGACGAAGTCGCCGGGGTTCTTCTTGTAGGGGGCGACCTCGATGCGGGCGCCGGCCAGCATGTCCTCGAGTTCGCGGCGCGAGAGCTTGCCATATCCGTCGAAGCTGTCGACGGCGAACAGGACGTGGCCCTCGGCGGCATACGCGTGGCCCTGCTCGATGAGGGTGGAGATCATTCCGATGATCTGCCCGATGTGGTCGGTCGCCGCGGGCTCCAGGTCGGGCGGCGCGACGCCCAGCGCGGCCATGTCCTCGCGATAGGCGCGGGTGAATCGCTCGGCGATCACCGAGATGGACACGCCCTGTTCGGCGGCCGCGGCATTGATCTTGTCGTCCACGTCGGTGATGTTGCGGGCGTAGGCGAGGGTGCCGAAGCGGCGGCGCAGCAGGTCGGCGAGGACGCCGAAAACCACCGGCCCGCGGCCGTTGCCGATGTGGACGTAGTTGTAGACCGTGGGGCCGCAGACGTACATGGTGGTACGCGCCGGATCGGCCGGCGAGAAGGCTTCGACCCGCCGGGTCAGGCTGTTGTAGAGATGCAGACTCATGGGCACGGGGTCTTGGGTTCGCGCCATTCTAGCGGGTTGGGCGGCCTCGCTGGCACGCGGCCTGCGTTGGAGGGACGAGGGCCGGTCCGCGCATCCGGGATCCGGGCCGGGACGACAGCACAGGTTCACCCCACCGGCGGTGCGAGCATTTACAATTTTTGAACAGATACGACCCTGCGAGCGCGATGACCCGTCTCTTCCCCCTGCCATGCCTCCTGCTGGTCGCGACCCTGTCCGTCCCGGCGTTTGCCCAGGACCGCGTCGTCATCCAGGCCGAGAACGTACGCTACGACTACGCGCAGGTGTTGCGGGTCACGCCGGTGTACCAGACCCTGACGGCGACGCGGGTCGAGGAGAAGTGCGACCAGACGCCGCGCCCCGAGGACGAGGGCGACTCGCGCCTGTCGCGCATGGTCGGCGCGGTCAAGGACGTGTTCACCCGCGGCAACGACGACGACGAGGAGGACACGGCGGCCGCCGGCACGACCAACTGCCGGTCGGTGCCGGTGGAGCGCGAGTTCCAGCGCCCGATCGCCTACGACGTCGACTATCTCTACAAGGGGGCCAAGTTCCGCTCCCGCCTGCCGGAAGATCCCGGCAACCGGCTCCGCATCCGGGTCTCGATCACGCCCGTCGCGGCCGGGGCCGAGCGGCCGTGATCGTCCGGCCTCCCGCCGCGGCCATGGCGGCCGCTTGCGCGTCGCCCGGCGGCATGCGAGCATTCGCGTCCTGATGAGCCGCCACTACGCCGACGCCGACGTTCTGACCTCCGCCTGGATGGCGGCGGGCATGACCTCGCGCGCGCGCCGACCGTACCCGCCAACACTGGCTGGGTAGGCGTCATCGCCTGTTTCTGGAGTCGCCCCCCGAACGGGTGACACAAGAAAAGCCCAGCCTGACCGCTGGGCTTTTCTGCTTTCTGGCCCGGCAAACCTCCGACCGGCGCCGGCCTGGCGCCCCCATCTGGAACTCGCGATGAAGCACTTTCTGAATACCCAGGACTGGTCCCGCCCGGACCTCGACGCGCTGCTGGTGCAGGCGGCCGGGTTCAAGCGCAGCAAGCTGGGCGCGCAGCTCAAGGGCCGCTCGATCGCCCTGGTGTTCTTCAATCCCTCGATGCGCACGCGGACCAGCTTCGAGCTCGGCGCGTTCCAGCTCGGTGGCCACGCGGTGGTGCTGCAGCCGGGCAAGGACGCTTGGCCGATCGAGTTCAACCTCGGCACGGTGATGGACGGCGACACCGAGGAACACATCGCGGAGGTCGCCCGCGTGCTCGGCCGCTACGTCGACCTGATCGGCGTGCGCGCCTTCCCGAAGTTCGTCGACTGGGCCTGCGACCGCGAGGACCTCGTCCTCAAGAGTTTCGCCAAGTACTCGCCCGTGCCGGTGATCAACATGGAGACGATCACCCATCCCTGCCAGGAGCTGGCGCACGCGTTGGCGCTGCGCGAGCACTTCGGCACCGACGACCTGCGCGGCAGGAAGTACGTCCTCACATGGACTTACCACCCCAAGCCGCTCAATACGGCGGTGGCCAATTCGGCGCTGACCATCGCCACCCGCATGGGCATGGACGTGACATTGCTGTGTCCCACCCCCGAGTACGTGCTCGACGAGCGCTACATGGACTGGGCCGCCACGAATGTCGCCGAATCGGGCGGATCGCTGCAGGTCAGCCACGACATCGAGTCGGCCTATGCCGGCGCCGACGTCGTTTATGCCAAGAGCTGGGGCGCACTGCCGTATTTCGGCAACTGGGCGCCGGAAAAGCCCATCCGCGACCAGTACAAGCACTTCATCGTCGATGAAGCCAAGATGGCGCTGACCAACAACGGCGTGTTCTCGCACTGCCTGCCGCTGCGCCGCAACGTCAAGGCGACCGACGCGGTGATGGATTCCCCGAACTGCATCGCCATCGACGAGGCCGAGAACCGCCTGCACGTGCAGAAGGCGGTGATGGCCGCGCTGGTGGGGGGTGGTGATTCGTGATCGTTGCTTCGTGACCCTCCGACCACGCCCTCCGCTTTGAACTGATCCCTCCATTCCGAAATTCCTGGACGCTCCCATGCCGCAGCAAACCGCTCCCGCCAATCCCGAATCCCGAATCCCGAATCACGGCGCCAACGACATCGTCCTCGCTTTCTCCGGCGGCCTGGACACCAGTTTCTGCGTGCCGTACCTGCAGGAGCGCGGCTGGAAGGTCCATACTGTGTTCGCCGACACCGGCGGCGTCGATGCCGAGGAGCGTGCGTTCATCGAGCAGCGTGCGGCCGAGCTGGGCGTGGCCTCGCACGTCACCGTCGACGGCGGTCCTGCGATCTGGTCGGGCTTCGTCAAGCCCTTCGTGTGGGCGGGCGAGGGCTACCAGGGCCAGTACCCCTTGCTGGTGTCGGACCGCTACCTGATCGTCGAGGCGGCGTTGGAGCGTTGCCGGGAACTGGGCACGCGTGCGATCGCGCACGGCTGCACCGGCATGGGCAACGACCAGGTTCGCTTCGACCTGGCGGTCAAGGCGCTGGGCGACTACGAGATCATCGCCCCGATCCGCGAGATCCAGAAGGAACACACCGAGGTCCGCGCCTACGAGCAGGCCTACCTGGAAGAGCGCGGCTTCGGCGTGCGCGCCAAGCAGAAGGCCTACACCATCAACGAGAACCTCCTCGGCGTGACGCTCTCCGGCGGCGAGATCGACCGCTGGCAGGCGCCGGGCGAGGGCGCGCGCGGCTGGTGCAAGCCGCGCGCCGAGTGGCCCGCCGAGGCATTGCGGGTGAAGATCCGCTTCGAGAACGGCGAAGCCGTCGCGCTCGATGGCGAGGCGATCGCGGGCCACGCGATGCTGGCGCGCCTCAATGGCCTGTTCGCGGCCTACGGCGTGGGCCGCGGGCTGTACACCGGCGACACCACCATCGGCCTGAAGGGCCGCATCGTGTACGAGGCGCCGGGCCTGTTCGCGCTGCTGACCGCGCATCGTGCGCTGGAAGAAGCGGTGCTGAGCAAGCAGCAGAACCGCTTCAAGCCCGACGTCGCGCGCAAGTGGGTCGAGCTGGTCTACGAGGGCTTCTTCCATGATCCGCTCAAGACCGACCTGGAGGCCTTCCTCGCGTCCAGCCAGTCCACGGTCAACGGCGAGGTGACGCTGGAAACCACCGGCGGCATCGTCAACGCGGTCGCGATCGACTCGCCGAACATCCTCAACGCCAAGGGCGCGACCTACGCCCAGGCCGCGGACTGGGGCGTGGCCGAGGCCGAGGGCTTCATCAAGCTGTTCGGCATGAGCAGCACGCTGTGGGCCGAGATCAACCGCGGCCCCGCGCAGGACTGAGGACGCGACGACGTGCTGGCCAAGACCCTCAAGCACCTGGAAGCCCTGGTCGGGTTCGATACGCGCAACCCCCCGCGCGAGATCGGCACCGGCGGCATCTTCGACTACCTGCGCGCGCAGCTGGACGGCTTCGACATCGAGGTCGTCGACCATGGCGCCGGGGCGGTGTCCATGCTCGCCGTGCGCGGCGCGCCCACCCGCGTGTTCAACGTCCACCTCGACACCGTGCCGTCTTCGGAGGCGTGGTCGGCCGACCCGCACGTGCTGCGGGTGGACGGTGACCGCGCGATCGGCCTCGGCGCCTGCGACATCAAGGGTGCCGCGGCCGGCCTGCTGACCGCGGCCTCGGTGACGGAAGGCGACGCCGCGTTCCTCTTCAGCACCGACGAGGAGGCGAACGATCCGCGTTGCATCGCCGCCTTCCTCGCGCGCGACCACGGCTTCCGCGAAGCGATCATCGCCGAGCCCACCGGTTGCGAGGCCGTGCTGGCGCACCGGGGCATCAGTTCGGTGCTGATGAAATTCAAGGGCGTGGCCGGGCATGCCTCGGGGGCGAACGCCATGCAGGCCAGCGCCCTGCACCAGGCCATGCGCTGGGGCGGCCGCGCGCTCGACCTCGTCGAGGCGCAGGCCCACCAGCGTTTTGGCGGCCTGACCGGGCTGCGCTTCAACATCGGCCGGGTCGAGGGGGGGATCAAGGCCAACATGATCGCGCCCAGCGCCGAGCTGCGCTTCGGCTTCCGCCCCTTGCCGTCGATGTCCATCGATGGTCTGCACGACACCTTCCGCGGTCTCGCCGGGGCCGATGCGCTGGCGCACTACGAGGAGACCTTCCGCGGTCCTTCGTTGCCGGGCGGCGATGTCGCCGATGCCGAGCGCAAGCGCCTGGACGCACGCGACCTCGCCGACGAGCTGGGCCTGCCGATCGGCAACGCGGTCGACTTCTGGACCGAAGCCTCGCTGTTCTCGCAGGCGGGGCTGACGGCATTCGTGTACGGCCCGGGCGACATCGCGCAGGCGCACACGGCCGACGAGTGGGTCGAACTGCGGCAGCTCCAGCGCTACACCGAATCCATCATCCGCATCCTCGATACCGGGCGACCGACTTGAACATCGCCATGAACGACATCCGCGAAGACAGCCGCGACATCCAGACCCGGCAGACCATCGTCCGCCTGCTGTCCAGCATGGCGAGCGCGAAGGAGATCTCGCAGTACCTCAAGCGCTTCTCGCAGCTCGACGCCAAGCGCTTCGCCGTGGTCAAGGTCGGCGGCGCGGTCCTGCGCGACGACCTCGACGCGCTCACCTCGTCGCTGGCCTTCCTGCAGGACGTCGGCCTGACGCCCATCGTCATCCATGGCGCGGGGCCCCAGCTCGATGGCGAACTCGCCGCGGCGGGCATCGAGAAGCATACCGTCGACGGCCTGCGGGTCACCTCGCCGGAGGCCCTGGCGATCGTGCGCCGCGTGTTCCATGCCCAGAACCTGAAGCTGGTCGAAGCGCTGCAGGCCTTCGACGCGCGCGCCACGTCGATCGTGTCGGGCGTGTTCGAGGCCGAGTACCTTGACCGCGACACCTACGGCATGGTCGGCCAGGTCAAGCGCGTCGACCTCGCGCCGATCGAGGCCAGCCTGAAGGCCGGTTCGATCCCGGTCATCGCCAGCCTGGGCGAGACCGCCGGCGGGCAGATCCTCAACGTCAACGCCGACTTCGCCGCCAACGAGCTGGTGCAGATGCTCCAGCCCTACAAGATCGTCTTCCTGACCGGCACCGGGGGGCTGCTCAACGAGCGCGGCAAGGTGATCGATTCGATCAACCTCACCACCGAGTACGAACACCTTCTCGCCCAGCCCTGGGTCAACGGCGGCATGAAGGTGAAGATCGAGCAGATCAAGGACCTGCTCGACTCGCTGCCGCTGACCTCCTCGGTCTCGATCACCAAGCCGTCCGAACTGGCGAAGGAACTGTTCACCCACAAGGGTTCGGGCACCCTGGTGCGACGCGGCGAGCGCGTCCTGCAGGTCTCGCGCTGGGACGAGCTGGACCTGCCGCGCCTGCGCGGCCTGATCGAGTCGGCCTTCGGTCGCGAGCTGGTGCCCGATTACTTCGAGACCACGCGCCTCCACCGGGCCTACGTCAGCGAGAACTACCGCGCCGCGGTGATCCTGACCGCCGAGGATGCCGGGACCTACCTCGACAAGTTCGCCGTGCTCGACGATGCGCAGGGCGAGGGCCTCGGCCGCGCGGTCTGGCAGGTCATGCACGAGCAGAACCCGAGCCTGTTCTGGCGCTCGCGCAACGGCAATCCGGTCAACGCCTTCTACCATTCCGAATCCGACGGGTGCCTGCGGCAGGGCAAGTGGCGCGTGTTCTGGTACGGCATGGACGGCTTCGAGGCGATCGGCCGCTGCGTGGCGCACTGCGCGACGCGCCCGGTGACCCTGCACGACCGGCCGGCGGCGGGAGCGCAGGCATGACCGCGAACGTGCCCCCCCACGTGCCCGCCCACATGCACGAAGCGCCGGTGCTGGAAGGCGGGGGCATCCGCCTGGAACCGATGCAGTCCCACCACGCCGACGGCCTCGCCGACGCCTGCGCGGACGGCCGCCTGTGGGAGCTGTGGTACACCGGCGTGCCGCACCCGGACGCGATGGCCGCGCACGTGGAGGGCTGCCTGCAGCGTCGGGCACGGGGCCAGCAGCTGCCCTACGTCGTCGTCGGCCGGGATGACGGCCGCGTCCTCGGCCAGACCAGCTACTGCAACATCGATGCCGGCAACCGGCGCGTCGAGATCGGCTACACCTGGTATGCCGCCCGCGCCCAGCGCACGTCGACCAATACCGCGACGAAGGCGCTGATGCTGGCCCACGCCTTCGAGGCGTGGCGATGCATCGCGGTGGAGTTCCGCACGCATTGGTTCAACCAGCGCTCGCGCGAGGCGATCGCGCGCCTCGGCGCGAAGCAGGACGGCGTCCTGCGCAACCACCAGCGGCTGGCCGACGGCAGCTACCGCGATACCGTCGTGTTCTCGATCATCGAATCCGAATGGCCCGCGGTGAAGCGGCACCTGGCCGCGAGGCTGGCACGGCATGCCGCCATGGGAGGGCGCTGAGATGGGCATCACCGTCGGCATCGTCGGGGCGCGCGGTTACGTGGGCGCGGAGCTGATCCGCCTGATCGCGGCGCACCCCGCGTTCGAACTGGCGTACGTGTCATCGCGCGAACTCGACGGCCAACCCGTCGCCGCGCACATCGACAGCTACGCGGGCGACCTGCGCTACTCGTCGCCCTCGCACGAGGCCTTGCCCGCGCTCGGCGCGGACGCGGTGGTGCTGGCCTTGCCCAACGGCAAGGCGAAGCTGTGCGTGGACGCATTCGACGACGCGATTTCACGCGGCATCGCCGTCGATCCGGTCATCATCGACCTGTCCGCGGATTATCGGTTCGACGAAAGCTGGTATTATGGGCTTCCGGAATTGACCCGTGGCCGCTACACCGGCCAGCGCAGGATCAGCAATCCGGGCTGCTATGCCACGGCGATGCAACTGTCCGTGGCGCCGATGCTCGCGGATCTCGACGGGCCGGTGCAGTGCTTCGGTGTCTCCGGTTATTCGGGCGCAGGCACCACGCCGTCGGACAAGAACGATCCCGACGCCTTACGCAACAACCTGATGCCCTACGCATTGACGGGGCATGTCCACGAACGCGAGGTTTCCAGACAGTTGGATCACCCGATCCACTTCCTTCCACATGTAGCACCGCATTTCAGGGGCCTGACGATCACGGCCAACCTGCCGCTGGCCGCACCGGTCGAGCGGGATGATGTGATGACGCGCTATCGCCAGCGTTATGCAGGCGAGCCGCTCGTGCGCGTGGTCGACGAAGCCCCGTGGGTCAGCGCGATCGCGCAGCGGCACCATGTCGACATCGGCGGCTTCGCGGTGTCCGCGGACGGTCGTCGCCTGGTGGTGGTCGCCACCGAGGACAACCTGCTCAAGGGCGCGGCGACCCAGGCGTTGCAGAACCTCAACCTGGCCTTCGGGCTGGACGAAATGACGGGCATCCCCGTGTTGGAGAACTGCTGAATGAGTCCACTGCTGTGGCAGAAGCCGGGCGTCAAGGTCGACGCGCGCATCCAGGCATTCCTTGCCGGCGAGGACGTTGTCCTCGATCGCGAATTCTTCCTGTTCGACATCCAGGCCAGTCGCGCGCATGCCGAAGGCCTGCAACGCATCGGCATCCTGGGCGCCGACGAACTCGAACGCCTCTGCGCCGAGATGGAGGAACTGGCCGATGATTTCCGCGCCGGGCGCTTCGTCCTCGACGATAGGCACGAAGACGGCCACTCGGCGATCGAGGCGCGCCTGGTCGAACGCCTCGGCGACACCGGCAAGAAGATCCACACCGGGCGCAGCCGCAACGACCAGGTGCTGGTCGCCACGCGTTTGTGGCTGAAGGAAAAGCTGTCGGAAGTGGCGGCGCTTTCGCGCGAATGCGCCGAGGTCGCGCTGGCGCGGGCCGAGGTGGAGCAGGGCGTGCCGCTGCCGGGCTACACGCACCTGCAGCGGGCGGTGGTCTCCTCGCTGGGCATGTGGTGGAGCGCCTGGGCCGAGGGCTTCATCGACAACGCCGTGCGCGCCGCGCAGACGCGCGAGTGGGTCGATGCCAACCCCCTTGGCAGCGCCGCGGGCTACGGCGTCAACCTGCCGCTGGATCGCGACCACACCACCGCCGCACTGGGCTTCGGCCGCCTGCAGGTGTCGGCGACCTACGCGCAATTGTCGCGAGGCAAGTTCGAGATGGCCGCGATCGAGGCCCTGTGCTCGGCGCTGCTCGACGTGCGCCGTCTGGCCTGGGACCTGAGCCTGTTCACCAGCGCCGAATACGGGTTCGTGCAATTGCCCTCGCAATACACGACCGGCAGCTCGATCATGCCCAACAAGCGCAACCCGGACGTGATCGAGCTGATGCGCGCGAGCTATGCCGCCGCGGCGGCGGCGCGCACCGAGATCGAGCAGCTGCTGTCGCTGCCCTCGGGCTACCACCGCGACCTGCAGTTCTCCAAGGGCGCGATCTTCCACGCCTTCGGCCGCGGCCTGGGCGCGCTGGCCCTGCTGCCGGACCTGTTGCGCAACCTGGAGTGGCAGCCCGCGCGCATGCGCGACGCGCTGGAGCCATCGATGTACGCGACCGACCTGGCGGTGTCGCTGGCGCGCGACGGCATGCCGTTCCGCGAGGCCTACCGGGAAGCCGCCGACCCGGCGCGCTGGGCCGAGGGCGACCCCGAACGCAGCCTGGACGACCGCGTGTCGCCGGGCGCCGCCGGCGCGTTGCGCCTGGATAGCCTGAAGCAGCGCCTGGAGGCCTTGCGATGAGCGCGGAACAGACGGTATTCGCCGCGCAACCGCTGCCGAACTGGAAGCGCGCGGTCCTGAAGGTCGGCAGCAGCCTGCTCGCCGGCACGGACAAACTGCCCAGCGAGGACGGGCTGGATCCCCGCTACGCGGCGGTGCTCGCACGTTTCATCATCGAGGCGCGCTCGCAGGGCCGCGAAGTGGTGCTGGTGTCCTCGGGTGCGGTCGCCGCCGGCCGCCGCCGCATCGAATCCACCAACAGCGGCCCCGTCCAGCGCCAGGCCCTGGCTGCGCTCGGCCAGGCCACGCTGGTGTCGTTCTGGCAGCGCCTGACCGGCATTCCCGCCGCCCAGGTGCTGTTGAGCCACGACGACATGCTCAACCGGCGTCGCTACCTCAACGCGCGCAACACCCTGCGCGAGCTGCTGCGCGTGGGCGCGCTGCCGATCGTCAACGAGAACGACACCGTCGCGATCGACAAGCTGCGCCTGGGCGACAACGACAACATCGCCGCCGCGGTGGCCTCGCTGGTCGATGCCGACCTGCTGATGATCGCGACCGACATCGGCGGGCTCTACACCGCGCACCCCAAGTACGAGCCGTCGGCGGCGCCGATCCTGAAGGTCGACCGGGTCACCGACGAACTGCTGCTCGCGGCCTCCGGCGATCCCGGCGAGCTGGGCACCGGCGGCATGCTGACCAAGCTCGAGGCCGCGTCCAAGGCCTCGACCGCCGGCATTCCCACGGTGCTGTTCTGCGGGCGCGATGCCGATGTCATCCGGGCCCTGTCGGACGGGCGCCTGCATGGCACCCTGCTGATGGCCGAGTCCGATCCGCTGACCGCGCGCAAGCAGTGGCTGCGCCACGCGCCGTCCTGCGGCAGCCTGATGGTCGACGGCGGCGCGGCCGCCGCCCTGCACCGGCGCGGCGCCTCCCTGTTGCCCGGCGGCGTGGTCCGCGTGGAAGGCGAATTCCGCCGCGGCGACGTCATCGAAGTCGTCAACGAACAGCCCCACGGGCCGGCGTTGGCGCGCGGCCTGGCGCAATACGGCGCCGCCGACATGCGGCGCATCGTGCGCCGCCACAGCAACGAGATCGAAGCCGTGCTGGGCTTCACCTTCGGTGAGTCCGTGATCCACCGCGACGACCTCGTTCTGCTCAACACCGAGGAGAATGCATGAGCGGATACGTCCGAGACCTGGCCGAAAAGGCCCGCACGGCCCAGCACGCCATCGCCGCCCTGGACGGCGCGGGGCGACGGGCCCTGATCGAGCGCATGGCGTCGGAACTCGATGCGCGCAGCGACGCGATCCTGGCGGCGAACGCCGAGGACATGGCGCGTGCGCACGAGAACGGCGTCAAGGGCGCCATGCTCGACCGCCTGAAGCTCGATGAAGCGCGCGTGGCTGGCATCGCCAATGCCCTGCGCGAAGTCGCTGCCCAGGAGGATCCCGTGGGGCAGGTGACCCGCAGCCAGACCCATGAAAACGGTCTGGTGATCGAACGCCAGCGGCTTCCGCTGGGCCTGGTGGCGATGATCTACGAAGCCCGGCCCAACGTGACGGCCGATGCCGCCGCACTGTGCCTGAAGGCGGGCAATGCCGTGTTGCTGCGCGGCGGTTCCGAAGCGCGTTCCAGCAACGCCGCGATCGCCGGCTGCCTGCATGCCGCGCTGCGCGAGAAGGGGCTGCCCGAAGCCGCCGTATCGCTGATCACCGACACGGCGCGGGAGCACGTGATGGAACTGATCCAGTTGTCGGACCTGGTCGACCTGGCCATCCCCCGCGGCGGCGAAGGCCTGATCCGTTTCGTCGCCGAGCACGCGCGCGTTCCCGTCATCAAACACTACAAGGGCGTCTGCCACCTGTACGTGGACCGTGCCGCCGATCCGGCCAAGGCCATCGACCTGGCGGTGGACGGCAAGACCAGCCGCCCGGGCGTGTGCAACGCGCTCGAAGGCATCCTCGTCCACCAGGACCTGGTCGACGGCCTGCTGCCGCGGCTGGTGTCCACCCTCCAGGGCAAGGGCGTGGAAGTCCGCGGCTGCGCGCGCACGGTGGCCGCGGCCGAAGGCGTGGTGCCGGCCGAAGAGGCCGACCATGGCGCCGAGTTCCTCGACCTGGTGGTGTCGATGCAGGTCGTCGACGACCTCGACGGCGCGCTCGCCCAGATCGATCGGCATGGTTCGGACCACACCGAGGTCATCGTCACCGAAGACCCGGCCGCGGCCGAGGCGTTCGTGCGCGGTACGCGCAGTTCGGCGGTGATGGTGAATGCCTCGTCCCGCTTCAACGACGGCGGCGCGCTGGGACTGGGCGCGGAGATCGGCATCTCGACCACGCGCCTGCATGCCTACGGGCCGATGGGCGTGGAGTCGCTGACGATCGAACGCTACGTGGTCCGTGGCGACGGCCAGGTGCGCCACCCGGAGTCGCGGGTGGCCTGACGAGGCGACCCGCGCCGCGGTGACCCGACGGCCTGACCCGCATCGCGCGGGCGGGCCGTTTTCGCATGGGAGGGGCGGGCGTGTACGCCGGATCCGGGGGCCGGAACGCAGGAAGCCGGCGCGAGGCCGGCTTCCTGGGGAATGAATTCCGTTGGTCGGGGAGACAGGATTTGAACCTGCGACTTCTACGTCCCGAACGTAGCGCTCTACCAGGCTGAGCTACACCCCGACAGCAGAGCGGGCCATTGTAGCCACCGTCCCCGGGCGAGGCAATAGCTCATCGCGATTTCCTTCATGTTCTTGGGGCGGGCCGGCCGCAGCCGGTAAACTGCAGGGCTAGCGTCGCACCTCGCGACACCCTCGCCACGTCGAGCCAGCCCCCGACAGGAGTCCTGCATTTGGCCAGTCAGCCAATCAAGCCCCGCACCCCGCCCGGGGTGATGGAATTGCTGCCCCCCGAGCAGATCGCCTTCCAGCGCCTGCTGGACACGATCCGCCGCAATTTCGAGCGCTTCGGCTTCCTGCCGGTCGAGACCCCGGTGATGGAGCTGTCGGAGATACTGCTGACCAAGTCCGGTGGCGAGACCGAGCGGCAGGTCTATTTCGTGCAGTCCACCGGCGCCCTGGAGAAGGCCGACGGCGGCCGACCCGAGCAGGCCCTGCGCTTCGACCTGACCGTGCCCCTGGCACGCTATGTCGCTGAGCACGAACACGAGCTGGCCTTCCCCTTCCGCCGCTACCAGATGCAGCGCGTGTACCGCGGCGAGCGCGCCCAGCGCGGCCGCTTCCGCGAGTTCTACCAGTGCGACATCGACGTGATCGGCAAGGACGCGCTGAGCGTGCGCTTCGACGCGGAGATGCCCGCCGTCATCCACGCCGTCTTCTCGGAAATGGCGATCGGCAAGTTCACCATCCAGCTCAACAACCGCAAGCTGATGCGCGGCTTTTTCGAGTCGCTGGGCATCGCCGACGCCGAGCGCCAGGCGCTGGTGCTGCGCGAGGTCGACAAGCTGGACAAGCGCGGTGCCGAGCACGTGCGCGCCACGCTCGAGGGCGAAGGCTTCGCGCTGGCCGCCGGGGTGGTCGACCGCATCCTCGCGTTCGTCGAGGTGCGCTCCAGCTCGCACGCCGACGCGATGGCGCGCCTGGACGCCTTGCCCGATGCCAACGACGCGATCCGCGACGGCGTGGCCGAGCTGCGCGAAGTGCTGGAGCTGGTCAGGGCGCTGGGCGTGCCCGAGTCGCACTATGCGCTCAACTTCTCCATCGCCCGCGGCCTGGACTACTACACCGGCACCGTCTACGAGACCACGCTGGACGACTACCCGCAGATCGGCTCGATCTGCTCGGGCGGCCGTTACGAGGACCTGGCCAGTCATTACACGAAGTCGAAGCTGCCCGGCGTCGGCATCTCGATCGGCCTGACCCGCCTGTTCTGGCAGCTGCGCGAGGCGGGCGTGATCGACGTCGCCGAGAGCACCGTCGAGGCCATGGTCGCGCTGATGGACGGCGACATGCTGGCCGACGCGCTGGACATCGCCCGCCACCTGCGCGCCGGCGGCATCAACACCGAGGTGCAGATGGAGCCGCGCAAGATCGGCAAGCAGTTCCAGTACGCATCGCGCGCGGGCATCCGCTTCGTGGTGCTCGCGGGCGACGACGAGCGCGCGCGCGGCGTGGTCGCGGTCAAGGACCTCAAGCGCGAGATGCAGTTCGAGGTCACCCGCGAGGAACTGGCGCGCAGCCTGCGCGTGGAACTCGAGCAAAGCCGCGCCCTGTCCGGGCGCTGAGGACACACGGCCCGCGCACCGGCGCTGCCAGCAGGCGCCGATGCGGCGGGCTTCCACCGCCGGGCCAAGCGTGGACCGGCGGCCTTTCAAGCAAGCGCGGGCGGTCGGTCGCGATCGCCGGCGAGGGTGGCAGGCCACCCAGGGAGAACACGCAAGATGAAGCCGATCCTGCTCGATGGCCGTTCGCTGTCCCGGGCCCAACTGGTCGACGTGGCGTATGGCGCGCACGTCGAACTCTCCGCCGCGCAGCTGCCGGCCGTGGAACGCGCCGCGGCCTTCCTGGCCGAGCAGGTCCGCCGCGAAGAGCCGATCTACGGCGTCTCGACCGGCTTCGGGAGCAACGCCGACCGCCTGCTGGGCGCGCACCGCCTGCGCGAGGCACTGCCCGGCGAAGCGGCCTCGGCCGAAACCCTGCACGAGGAGCTGCAGCGCAACCTGATCGTGACCCACGCGGTCTGCGTCGGCGAGCCGTTCGCCCCCGAGATCGTCCGCGCGATGCTGTGCATCCGCATCAACACCCTCATGCGCGGCCACTCGGGCATCCGCGTCGAGACGCTGCAGGCGCTGGTGGCCATGCTCAATGCCGGCGTCGTGCCGGTGGTCCCGCAACTGGGCTCGGTGGGCGCGTCGGGCGACCTGGCCCCGCTGTCGCACCTGGCGATCGTCCTGCTCGGGGGCGGCGAAGCCTTCTTCGAAGGCGAGCGCATGGCCGGCGCCGACGCGCTGGCGCAGGCCGGGCTCGCGCCGGTCGCGCTTTCCTACAAGGAGGGCCTGGCGCTGAACAACGGCACCGCGCAGATGCTTGCCTGCGGGGTGCTCTCGCTGCATCGGCTGGAGGAACTGCTCGATACCGCCGACCTGGCCGCGGCGATGAGCATCGATGCCTTCGCGGGCCGGCTCGGCGCGTTCGCCGAAGAGGTGCATGCGCTGCGGCCGCATCCAGGCCAGGTCCAGGTCGCGTCCAACCTGCGGCGCCTGCTCGATGGCTCGACGCTGTCGGACATCCCGTACCACCTGGTGCCGCGCTTCCGGCCATGGTTCCCCAGCAGCTGGTCCACGCCGGACGCGCAGGCGCTGCGCTTCGACATCGGCTGGGACTGGGTGCCCCTGGACCAGCGCCACGGCCGCGAGAAGTTCTACACCCGCTTCCGGCCCTTCCGTGGCGGCAAGAAGCACCAGCCGCAGGACAGCTATTCGCTGCGCTGCATCCCGCAGGTGCACGGCGCGGTGCGCGATGCCGCGGCACAGGCCGCGCGCGTGCTCGAAGTCGAGCTCAATGCGCTGACCGACAACCCCATCGTGTTCCCGGATGCCGAGGCCGAGCACGTCGAGCAGCAGGTGATCTCGGCCGGCCACTTCCACGGCATGCCGCTCGCGCTGGCGATGAGCTACGTCAAGGCCGCGATCCCGGTGCTGGCCAGCATCTCGGAGCGTCGCCTCAACAAGCTCGTCGACCCGGCCACCAACGACGGCCTGCCGGGTTTCCTGATCGGCAACGAGGACGCGACCGAGTCGGGCCACATGATCGTGCAGTACACCGCCGCGGCCATCGTCAACGACCTGTGCAGCCGGGCGATGCCGGCCTCGGTCTATTCGATCCCGACCAGCGCCAACGCCGAGGACCACGTCTCGATGGGCGCGAACGAGGCGCGCCACGTGCTGGCCATGGTCGCCGACCTGGGCAAGGTCCTGGGGCTGGAGCTGTACACCGCCGCGCAGGCGCTGGACCTGCGCCGGGACATGATCAACGCCGCGCGCGAACTGGCGCGCCGGGGCGATGCCGACGCCCTCGCCGCGAAGGTCGCGGGCCCGCCGGCGACCGACGCCGCCGCGCGTGGGGCGTTCCTGCGCGAGGTCGAGGGCCTGCGCGCGGAACTGGCCGGATCCGAGGAGTTCCGCCCGGGGCGCGCGGTCGCCGCCGCCCACGCGGCGATCCGCGAGGCGATCCCGTTCCTGGAGCGAGACCGGGCGATGGATGGCGAGGTCGCGATGGCGGTGCGCCTGGTCGAGGAGGGCACCGTCCTCGCGGCCGCCCGCAGCCTGGACGCCTGATCGCCGGCCTCAGCCGGGCAATGCCTCGCCCGCGCTCCTGACGCAGTCGCGGCCGTCGGACTTGGCCCGGTAGAGGGCGCGGTCCGCGCGCTCGAGCGCCTGGTCGATGCCCTCGTCGTTGGCCAGGTCCACTTCGTGCACGCCGATGCTGGTGGTGATGCGCAGCGGGGTGTCGGCCGAGTCGCATGCACTGGCCGCGAGGGCCTGGCGCGCCTTTTCCGCCAGCCGGGTGGCGGCCTCCAGGTCGTGGCCCGGCAGCGCGACGACGAACTCCTCGCCGCCGAAACGGGCCATGACCGCATGCGCCGGCCGCAGGGTGGCGGCCAGCACGCGCGCGGCCCAGCGCAGGCAACTGTCGCCGGCCAGGTGGCCGTGCTCGTCGTTGATCGACTTGAAGTGGTCCAGGTCGACCATCAGCAGCGACAGCGGCGCCGACTGGGCGCGCGCCTCCTGAAGCAGGGCGGGAAGGCGCTCGTGGAAATGGCGGCGCGTGTACAGGCCGGTCAGGGCGTCGCGCTGGCTGGATTCGCGCAGGCGGGCGTGCGCATCGCCCAGCTGCGACAGCGCGTTCTGCAGTTCGCTCGTGCGCGCCTTCACCTCGTGCATCAGCTGCTGCCGGCCGTCGCGGATGATCCGCTCGTTCTCGTTGCGCAGCGATGCGTAGCGATGCCCCAGGGCGATCGACAGCAACAGCATTTCCAGCGCCGATCCTATCTGCACGCCGTACTCGGTGACGAAGGTCTTGGGCAACAGCGCGAAGGCCACCGCGGCGAACATCGCCGTCCCGACCAGGAAGGCCGCCCAGGCGGCGAGGAAGATCTTCGCCGGGGCATACCCGCGCCGCAGGACCATGATCGCCTCCACCGCCACCCAGCCGGTGCTGACGAACACGCCCGCGGAGGCGATCGGCACCGAGATCCGGTAGGGCAGGAAGGCCGACGCGATGCCCAGCAGGGCGAACGCCGCGATCAGCAGCAGGCCCACGCGGTCGCCGCGTTTCCAGCGGTTGCCGAGGTCGAGGAACTTGCGCGCGAACTGCTGCACGCCCACCTGGGCCAGGCAGATCGACAGCGGCACCGACTTGTCGGCCAGCCAAGGCGAGCGCGGCCACAGGTACTCGAAGCCCAGGCCGTTGAGCGTGAACAGCACCAGCCCGAAGGCGGTGAGATGGAAGACGTACCAGAAGTAGCTGGAGTCCTGCGTGGTCAGCCAGAGCACCAGGTTGTAGAAGAACAGGGCGAGGAGGATGCCGTAGTACAGGCCGATCGCGAACTGGGCGTCGCGCGAGACTTCCGCGAACGCGGTCGGCGTGTACAGGCCCAGCGGGATCTGCATGGAGCTTTCGCTCTGGATCCTCACGTAGACGTCGACCGGCGTGTCCGGGGGCAGTTCGAGCCAGAAATTCGGGTGCCGGTAGCGGATCGCGCGCGACTGGAAGGGGCGGTGGTCGCCGCCTGACGCGCGTTCCCAGTGTCCGTCGGGATAGCGGGCATGGATCTCGATGTCGTCGCTCAGGGCGTACTGCTGCACGAGCAGCCATCGCGGGGTGGCGGCATCGGTGTTGAGGACGCGGGCATGGAACCAGTACGCGCCGGACTGGAAGCCGAAGGAATTCTTGCCCGGCGGCACGTCCGCGAAGCCGCCGTTGCGCTGCAGCCGATCGGCCTCGTCGGCCTGTATGCGGGCGTCGGCATCGTGCAGGTAGCCCAGGTACGGGTTGATGCCCACGACAGTGTCGCCGGGGACCAGGGACAGGGTGTCGCGCGCCTGCGCGGGCAGGGCGGCGCACAGGCCGGCCAGCACGCACAGCAGCGTGCACAGCAGCCCGATGGCCCCGGTATGTATTCGGCCCATGCCTGCTCCCTGGATGCGTTCCTCGTGTTGGACGTGCCCGGCCGTCCCTCCAGGCCATCCCGAGCGCAGTCTACTGCAGGGCCGCGCCGCGGAAGCGCGCTGAACGGGGACGCCCACGCCGTTATTGACTCGCCGGTACGTTTTCTTTAACGTATTAGCACGTTAATACATTAGAAGCCGCCAATGAAGCGCCGACACACCGACGACGAGGTCGAGGATTCTATCGCCCAGCTGGCGAGGGCCATGCTGGGCCTGCGTACCACGCAGGCCATGCAGGCGTTCCTCGTCGACCTGTGCACCCCCGCCGAACTCGAGGCCATGACCGACCGCTGGCGGGTCGTCCCGCTGGTCGCCGAGGGCGTGCCGTACCGGGAGATCCACGAACGCACCCTGGTCAGCGTGACCACGATCGGGCGGGTCGCGCGCACCTTCGAGCGCGGCGCCGGCGGCTATGCCGCGGCGCTGGCAGGCAGCCGACCGTCCAGCAACCGGGAGTCGGCGGCATGAGCCAGTCCACCGTACAGGGCGGTCGCGACCGCCTGCGCATCGCCATCCAGAAGTCCGGTCGCCTCGCCGATCCAGCGCGAGCGCTGCTGACCGCCTGCGGCCTGAGCTGGCGCGAGAGCCGCGACCGCCTGTTCTGCTACGGCGAAAGCCTGCCGATCGACCTGCTGCTGGTCCGCGACGACGACATCCCCGGCCTGATCCGCGATGGCGTCTGCGACCTGGGCGTGGTCGGCCGCAACGTCCTCGCCGAGCAGGACATCGCGCTGCGCCGCGACCAGGGCGCGTCGGCGTTCCGGGAGTGGCGCTCGCTGGGCTTCGGCGGCTGCCGCCTGTCGATCGCCATCCCGGACAGCTGGGAATGGAGCGGGGCGGAACAACTGGCCGGACTGCGGATTGCCACCAGCTACCCGGCCATCCTCGGCGACTGGCTGCACGCGCAGGGTGTGGACGCCGGCGTCGTCGAACTGTCGGGCTCGGTGGAGATCGCGCCCAAGCTGGGGCAGGCCGACGCGATCTGCGACCTGGTCGCCAGCGGCGCCACGCTTGCGGCCAACCAGCTCAAGCCCACGGTCACCCTGCTCGAGAGCGAGGCGGTCCTGGCCGGGCCGGTGAAGGCCTTCGAGGACAGCCGCGCCGCGCTCGCCGAGCTGCTGCTGCGCCGCCTCGATGGGGTGCTGCGCATGCGCCACAGCAAGCTGCTCATGTTCCAGGCCTCTCGCGAAGCCGTGCCCGGCCTGCTGCCATTGCTGCCGGATGCCGAGTCGCCCACCGTCATGCAGATCGACGGCGGCGACGGGCTGGCGCTGCAGGCCTTGTGCCACGGTGCGGTGACCTGGCAGCGGCTGGAAGAGCTCAAGCGTGCCGGTGCGCGTGGCCTGCTGGTGCTGCCGGTGGAGGGCATGCTGGCATGAACCGGGTCCAATGGAGCCGCCTCGATGCGGGCGCGCGCGCGGCATTGCTGGCGCGGCCGGCGGAAATGAACGCCCCCGACGTGAGCGAACAGGTCGCGGCCATCCTGGCCGACGTGCGCGAGCGCGGCGACCGGGCCGTGCGCGATTACACGCAGCGCTTCGACGGCATCGTACTCAACGAGCCGCGGGTCAGCGTGGCCGACATGGACGAGGCGTCGGCGACGCTGCCCGCCGCGCTTCGTACCGCCATCGAGGAAGCCGCAGCACGCATCGAGGCCTTCCACCGCGCGGGCATGGCCGCGGACTATGCACTCGATACCGCGCCCGGCGTGCGCTGCGAACGCATGCTGCGCCCGATCGCCCGCGTCGGCCTGTACGTGCCGGCCGGCTCGGCGCCGCTGCCGTCGACGGCGCTGATGCTCGGGATTCCCGCGCGGCTCGCGGGCTGCGAAGAGGTCGTGGTGTGCACGCCGCCGCGCGCCGACGGACGCGCGGATCCGGCGGTGCTGCACGCCGCCCGCGTGTGTGGCATCGACCGGGTCTACCGGATCGGAGGCGTGCAGGCGATCGCGGCCATGGCCCGCGGGACGGCCAGCGTGCCCGCCTGCGACAAGCTGTTCGGACCGGGCAACGGCTGGGTCACCGAAGCCAAGCGCCAGGTGTCTTCCGGTGCCGGCGCGGTCGGCATCGACATGCCCGCCGGTCCGTCCGAGGTGCTGGTGATCGCCGATGCAGGGGCGAATCCCGGCTTCGTCGCGGCCGACCTGCTGTCGCAGGCCGAGCATGGTCCCGATTCCCAGGTGATCCTGCTCTCGGACGACGACGCGATGCTCGACGCGGTCGACGCCCAGGTGCGTGCGCAACTCGCGCAGTTGCCCCGCGCGGGGATCGCCCGCCAGGCACTCGCGTGTTCCCACCTCGTCCGCGTGGCCAGCCTGGACGAGGCGTTCGAGATCAGCAACCGCTACGCGCCCGAACACCTCATCCTGGCCCTGCGCGACGCGCGTGCCTGGCTGCCCCGCGTCCGCCGCGCGGGATCGGTGTTCCTCGGCGACTGGGCCCCGGAAGCGCTGGGCGACTATTGCAGCGGCACCAACCACGTGCTGCCGACCAGCGGCGCGGCACGCTATTGCAGCGGCGTCAACGTGTCCAGCTTCCAGGTGGCGATCACCGTGCAGGAAGTCTCGGCCGAGGGCCTGGCCCAGGTGGGTCCCTGCGCGGCCGAGCTGGCCTCGGCCGAGGGCCTTGAGGCGCATCGCCGCGCCGTCACCCTGCGCCTGGAGGCCGCGGCATGAGCGTGATGGACCTGGTGCGCGAGGACCTGCGCGACTTCGCCGGCTACCAGTCGGCACGCAAGGCACGCATCACCGGCGATGTCTGGTTGAACGCCAACGAATCGGCATGGGAGAACGCGGGTGTCGGCGATGCCGTGCTGCGCCGGTATCCGGAACCGCAGCCGCCGGGCCTGCGCGATGCCCTGGCCGGTCTGTACGGCTGCGCACCGGAGCGCCTGCTCGCCGGTCGCGGCAGCGACGAGGCCATCGACCTGCTGATCCGCGCCTTGTGCCGGCCCGGCGGCGACGCCATCGTGGTCACGCCGCCGACCTTCGGCATGTACGCCGTCTGCGCGCGCCTGCACGGCGTGCCGGTCGTGGAAGCGCCGCTGGTCGACGACGGACAGGGCTTCGCCTGCGACTTCGACGGCGTGGAGGCGCGTTGCCGTGACGCGCGCGCACGCCTGGTGTTCCTGTGCTCGCCTGGCAACCCGGTGGGTGCGGCGCTCCCGCTTGAGCGCGTCGCCTGGCTGGCCGCGCGCCTGCGCGACCAGGCCGTCGTGGTGGTCGACGAGGCCTACGTGGAGTTCGCCGGCGGAGCGTCCGCCATCGGGCTGATCGACGCGCATGACAACATCGCCGTGTTGCGGACCCTGTCGAAGGCGCACGCGCTGGCCGCCGCACGCATCGGCGTGGTGGTGGCCGCCGCGCCGCTCATCGAGGTCCTGCAGCGCTGCCAGTCGCCGTACCCGATCGCCTCGCCCTGCGCGCAGGTCGCGCTCGAGGCCTTGGCCGACGACGCCCGCGCCGTCACCTCGGCCCGTGTCGAGGCCGTCGTCGCCGAGCGTGGACGGCTGGCCGCCGCGTTGGCGGACGCCCCCGGCGTGCGTACGGTCTACCGCTCCGACGGCAATTTCCTGCTGGTGCGGCTGGTCGATGCCGGGCGCGCCTTCCGCGCCCTGCTTGAAGCCGGCATCGTCGTGCGCGACGTGCGTGCCCAGGCCGGCCTGGACGACGCCTTGCGCATCAGCATCGGCACCCCGGCGCAGAACGATCGCGTGATCGCCGTCGTGGCGGCGCTCGAAGCGGAGGTGGACGCATGAGCGGCACGAAGGCACCGGTGCTGTTCGTCGACCGCGACGGCACCTTGATCGAGGAGCCGGCCGACCACCAGGTCGACCGCTTCGAGAAGCTGCGTTTCGTCGCGGGTGTCGTTCCGGCCATGCTCCGCCTGCGCGATGCCGGCTATCGCTTCGTCATGGTCACCAACCAGGACGGGCTTGGCACCGACGCCTATCCGCAGGCCGATTTCGACGGACCGCAGGGCTTGATGATGCAGCTGTTCGAGAGCCAGGGCATCCGCTTCGAAGAGGTGCTGGTGGACCGCAGTTTCCCCGCGGACAACGCGCCCACGCGCAAGCCGGCCATCGGCCTGGCGATGCACTACCTCAAGGACCGATCGATCGACTGGGATCGCTCGGCGATGGTCGGCGACCGCGAGACCGACAACGCCTTCGCGCGCAACATGGGCATCCGTGCCTTCCAACTGCGCACGGATGAGTTCGGCGGCGAGTGGGACTGGCCGGGCATCGCGCACGCGCTGGCCGACGCGCCGCGCGTCGCCCGCGTCCGGCGCGACACGCGCGAAACCCGCATCGAGGTCGAAGTCGACCTGGACCGGGTCGCCGAGCCCCACGCGAGCACCGGCATCGGCTTCTTCGACCACATGCTCGAGCAGGTCGGCAAGCACGGCGGCTTCGCCCTGCGCGTGGAATGCGAGGGCGACCTGCACATCGACGAACACCATACCGTCGAGGATTGCGCCCTCGCGCTGGGCCAGGCCCTGCGCGAAGCGCTGGGCGACAAGCGCGGGATCGGGCGCTACGGCTTCACCCTGCCGATGGACGAGACCCTGGCCAGCGCGGCGCTGGATTTCTCGGGGCGACCATACTTCGTGTTCGACGGCCGGTTCGACAGCGAACGCGTCGGCGCGCTTTCGGTGCAGATGGTCCCGCATTTCTTCCGCTCGCTGTGCGAGACCGCCGGGCTCAACCTCAACCTGCAGGTGCGCGGCGACAACGATCACCACAAGGTCGAGGCCTGTTTCAAGGTGGTCGCGCGCGCACTGCGCCAGGCGATCCGCCGCGAGGGCAGCGAGTTGCCCAGCACCAAGGGCGTGCTCTGATGCGCGTGGTCCTGATCGATTCGGGTGGCGCCAACATCGGATCGGTGCTGTACGCGCTCGAACGCCTGGGCGTGGACGCGGTGCTGAGCGCGGATGCCGGGACCATCCTCGGCGCCGACAAGGTCATCCTGCCCGGCGTCGGCGCGGCCGGCGCGGCGATGGCGCGCTTGCGCGCGCACGGGCTGGTCGAGGTGGTGCGTTCGTTGTCGCAGCCCTTGCTGGGCATCTGCCTGGGCATGCAACTGCTGTACGAATCCTCGGAAGAGGGCGATGTCCAGTGCCTGGGCCGGATCGCCGGCCGGGTGCGCCGCATGGAGGGCGGCGAGGGGCTGCGCATCCCGCACATGGGATGGAACACCCTGGACATCGTCGCTGCATCGCCACTGCTCGAGGGCGTGGCGACCGGGCAGAATGCGTACTTCGTGCATGGCTTCGCGGCACCGGTGGGCGCCGACAGCCTGGCGACGAGCACGCACGGCCAGCCGTTCACGGCGGTGGTCGGGCGCGGTCGATGCTTCGGTGCCCAGTTCCACCCCGAGCGTTCGGCCGACGTCGGCGCGAGGATCCTCGAGAATTTCATCGCCCTGGAGGCGACATGAGTGCGTTCACCGTATTGCCCGCGATCGACGTGCGGGAGGGGCGCGTCGTGCGCCTGCACCAGGGCGACTTCGCCCGCGAGACCCGTTATCCCGTCGAGCCGCTCGCGGCGGCACGGAACTACGCCGAGGCGGGCGCGCAATGGCTGCACCTGGTCGACCTGGACGCCGCGCGCAACGGCGGCTTCGGGCTGGCCGCCCTGGTCGACTCGATCAAGGCCTGCACTTCGCTCAAGGTCCAGACCGGGGGCGGCGTGCGTCGCGCCGCCGACGTGCAGGCGATCCTGGACGCCGGCGCCGACCGCGTCGTCGTCGGCTCGCTGGCGGTGCGCGAGCCCCAGCGCGTGATCGAGTGGGCCACGGCGCATGGCGCCGAGCGCCTCACCGTCGCGCTGGACACGCGTCGCGACGCCGATGGCCAGTGGCGCCTGCCCGTCGCGGGCTGGACCGAGCGCAGCGAACTGACCCTGGCCGAGTTGCTGGGCATCTATTCCACGGCCGGCATCCGCCACCTGCTGTGCACCGACATCGACCGCGACGGCACCCTGGCCGGGCCGAACCTGGCCCTGTACCGCGAGGTGCTCGCACTGGCCCCGCGCCTGCGCCTGCAGGCGTCGGGCGGCATCCGCGACCTCGCCGACATCCAGGCCGCGCGCGAGTCCGGTTGCGCGGGCGCGGTCCTGGGCAAGGCCCTGCTCGAGGGCCATTTCGAACTGGCGGACGCGCTCGAGCTGGAGGCCCCGGCGTGCTGAGCCGGCGCATCATCCCCTGCCTGGACGTCCGCGATGGGCGGGTCGTCAAGGGCGTGCGTTTCCGCGACCACGTGGACATGGGCGACATCGTCGAACTGGCGCTGCGTTATCGCGACGAGGGTGCCGACGAGCTGGTCTTCTACGACATCACCGCCAGTCCCGAAGGGCGCTGCGTGGGCCGCGACTGGGTCGAACGGGTTGCGCGCGCGATCGACATCCCGTTCTGCGTCGCCGGCGGCATCCGCAGCGTCGAGGACGCGCGGACCGTGCTGCACGCCGGAGCGGACAAGATATCGGTCAACACGCCCGCGCTGGACCGGCCCGGACTGCTGGGCGAGTTGGCCGCGGAGTTCGGCATCCAGTGCGTGGTGGTGGGCGTCGACAGCCTGCGCGACGACGACGGCGAGTGGCGCGTGCGCCAGTACACCGGCGACCCGTCGCGCACCCGGGCGCTGCCTCGGCGCACGCTCGACTGGATCGTCGAGGCGCAGGAACGTGGCGCCGGCGAGATCGTGCTCAACTGCATGGGCAGCGATGGCGTCCGCCAGGGCTACGACATCGAACAGCTGCAGCAGGCGCGTCGCCTGTGCCGCGTGCCGCTGGTGGCCTCGGGTGGCGCGGGCGCGGTCGGGCACTTCGCCGAGGCATTCGGCGTGGCCGACGTGGACGGTGCGCTCGCGGCCAGCGTGTTCCACACCGGCGCCATCGCCATCCCGGCATTGAAGCGCGAACTCCAACGCAATGGCATCGAGGTGCGGCATGTTGACTGAACCAGGGGCGCTCGACTGGGACAAGCAGGCCGGATTGTTGCCGGTCGTGGTGCAGGACGCGAGCACGCTGCGCGTCCTGATGGTGGGGTACATGGACCGCGAGGCCCTGGCCGCGACGCTCGAGAGCCGCCGGGTGACCTTCTACAGCCGCACGCGCCAGCGCCTGTGGATGAAGGGCGAGCAGTCCGGCAACGTACTCGAGCTGGTGTCGCTGGAGGCCGATTGCGACAACGACACGCTGCTGGCCCTGGTCCATCCGCGCGGGCCGACCTGCCACCTGGGCACGCGCAGCTGTTTCCGGCAGGCGCCGGGCAACTTCCTCGGCGAACTCGAGCAGGTGGTGGTACGGCGCCAGCTCGAGCGACCCGAAGCGAGCTACACCACGCGCCTGTTCGAGGCGGGCACGCGCTCGATCGCGCAGAAAGTGGGCGAAGAGGCGGTGGAGACCGCGCTCGCCGCGGTAGTGCAGGACGAGGCGGCGCTGTGCAACGAATCGGCGGACCTGCTCTACCACCTGCTGGTGCTGCTGCATGCGCGCGGGCTGTCGCTCGAAGACGTGGTCGACGTGCTCAAGCAACGCCACCAGATCCGTTGAGCGACACCGGACGGGCACGGGCATAATTCCCGGATCGATCCGACCGGGATACGTGGATGTCCGTTTCGTTCGCACTGTCGTTCGTGCTTGCCGCCGCCCTGGCGATACCGGGCCAGCCCAGGGCCGCGCCCGCATGCCCGGGTGGCATCGTGTATCGCGATGCGGACCGCGACGGCCGCCACGGCCCCGACGAGCCGGGCGTTGCCGGCGTGCGCGTGTCCGATGGCGTCGATATCGTCGAAACCGATGCCGAAGGGCGCTACCGGCTGCAGGCCCGCGCCGATCGCCCGCGTTTCATCGTCAAGCCGCCCGGCTACCGGGTCCCCGACGCCACGAACGGCCTGCCGGCATTCTGGCGGACGCCCGACGAGACGGGCGCCGCTTGCGGCGATTTCGCCCTCTGGAGCGCCGACGCCCGTCCGGACGACGCCCCGCTTGAGGTCCGCGTCATGGCCGATCCCCAGCCCAAGTCGACGGTCGACGTCGACTACTACGCGCGCGACATCGTCGAACCGCTCCTGGCGTCGAGCGGACCGGGCGACGCGCCTGCCGACCTCGGCCTGAGCCTGGGCGACATCGTCAACGACGACCTGTCCCTGTATCCGGCGATGATCGCCCAGACCGTGCGCCTGGGCGTGCCCTGGCTGCACGTGGCGGGCAACCACGACCTCGACGGGGGGGCGGCCGACGACTCGGCCTCGCTGGCGACCTTCCGACGCCACTTCGGTCCCGACACCTTCGCCTGGGAGACGCCGCAGGCGAGCTTCCTGTTGTTCGACGACGTGGTGCACATGCCCGGGGCTTCGCCCTCGTACGTCGGCGGCCTGCGCGAGGACCAGTTCCGCTTCATCGAGGCCTACCTGGCCGGCGCGCGTCGCGACCGCCTGCTGGTCCTGGGCGTGCACATCCCCTTCTTCGATGCGGCGCCGGGACGGGAGACCTTCCGGCACGAGGATCGCGCGCGCCTGTTCCGCCTGCTCGAACCGTTCGACCGCGTACTGCTGTTGAGTGGGCATGGGCACGTGCAGCAGCATGTCTGGCACGGGCCCTCGAGCGGATGGCACGGCCCCCGGCCGCTGCACGAATACAACGTCGGCGCCGCGTGCGGCGCGTTCTGGTCCGGCGTCGCCGATGCCCAGGGCATTCCCGACGCGACGATGAGCGACGGCACGCCCAATGGCCACGCTCGGATGGACATCGATGCGGGCGGCGATTACCGGCTCGCATGGCTGCCCGCGCGCGATGCGACGGGCGAGCGCAGCGGCATGTCGTTGCACGCGCCTCGGGTGTTGCGGCGCGGTGCCTGGCCGGGCTTCGCGGTGTACGCCAACGTCTTCATGGGCGATGCCGACAGCCGGGTCGAATACCGCATCGACGGCGGCGAATGGACCCCAATGACGCGCGTCGTGCAGGCCGATCCCAGGGTCCTGGCGACCAACCTCGCCGACGATGCCGCCGAGACCTTGCGTGGCTACGACCGCGCGCCTGAGGCCAAGCCGTCGCAGCACCTGTGGCGGGGCAGCCTGCCGACCGACCTCGCGGCCGGCGAGCACCGGATCGAGGTACGCGCCCGGGACCGCTGGCGCGGCGAACTGCAGGCGTGGAGCGCCTACCGCCTGGTCGAGCGCGAGGTGGGCGTCGAATGAGCGCGCAGCCCACGGACCTGCCGGTCAGGCGCTTCGCCACGGAAGCGGCGTGGGAGCGTTGGCTGGAAGCGCACGAAGGCTCGCCCGGGATCTGGTTGAAGATCGCCAAGAAGGACGGCGGCGCACGCAGCATCAGCTACGCCCAGGCCCTGGACGTGGCGCTGTGCCATGGTTGGATCGACGGCCAGAAGCGCAGTCTCGACGCGCAGTTCTTCCTGCAACGCTTCACCCCGAGGCGTCCGCGAAGCCTGTGGTCGAAGGCCAACGTGGCGAAGGTGGAGGCCCTGGTCGCCGCCGGCCGCATGCGCACCGGCGGCCAGCGCGAGGTCGACGCCGCCAGGCATGATGGGCGCTGGGAGGCTGCCTACGCGTCGTCCAGCCGCATGGAGGTGCCCGAGGCGCTGGCCCGGGCGCTTGAAGGCAACGCGAAGGCGCGGGCGTTCTTCGAGACGCTGGACCGGGCGAATCGCTATGCCTTCTGCTGGCGCGTGCACACCGCGAAGAAGCCCGAAACCCGGTTGGCGCGCGCGGAGAAGTTCGTGGCGATGTTGGCCCGGGGCGAGACGCTGCACTGAGGCAGCGTCGAGAGTACCCGCCGTCCCGGGGCCTCAGGCGAGCGCGTCGAAGCCTTCGATCCGCGCGTGGCCGTGGGTGGCCTCGCCCGTGCGCGGGTCCGGATAGTCCTCCAGGCGGTCGACCAGCACCGTGTCGAGGCCGGCCTCGCGGGCGGCGTCGAGCTCGGCGACGACGTCCGACAGGAACAGCACGTCCCCGGCGGGCAGGCCGATGGTCTCGATGATGCGCCGGTAGCTGGCCGCTTCGCGCTTGCCGCCGATCTCGGTGTCGAACCAGCCGGAGAACATCGCGGTCATGTCGCCCGCGTCGCTGTGCCCGAAGAACAGGCGCTGGGCGGGTACGCTGCCCGAGGAGTAGACATACAACGGGATCCCGTCGGCATGCCAGCGCTTGAGCGACTCGGCGGCGTCCGGGTAGATGTGGGCGGTGAAGTCCGCGCTGCGGTAGCCGTCCGCCCAGATCATGCCCTGCAGTGCCTTGAGCGCGGTGTGCTTGCGGTCCTGGTCGATCCAGCCCTGCAGCACCTCCGCGATCATCCGGTCGCTGCACATGCCGCCGTTCTCCGTGGCGACCGCATCGAGCCACTTGCGGACCGCGGGCTCCCGCCCGCGGGTCTGCACGAAGGCGGGCAGGGCGCGCCGGGCGTAGGGGAACAGCACGTCCTTGACGAATGAAATGCTGCTGGTGGTGCCCTCGATGTCGGTCAGGATCGCCTTCGGCCGGCGGGCGGTGTCGCTGGCGGCGCTCACAGCGCCTGGCCCTTCTCGTAGCGCGGGAACCGCTGGGCGATGTCGGTGCCGGTGAAGTGGCCGACCCAACCATCGGGCTCGGTGAAGAAGCGGATGGCCACGAAGCTCGGCGACGGGCCCATGTCGAACCAGTGCGTGGTGCCGTCGGGTACCGCGATCAGGTCGCCGGCCTCGCACAGCACTTCATACACCGCGTCGTCGACGTGCAGGGTGAACAGGCCCGAGCCGGCGACGAAGAATCGCACTTCGTCTTCCTTGTGGAAGTGCTCGTCGAGGAACTTCGCGCGCATCGCCGCGCGCTCGGGATGGTCGGGTGCGATGCTGACCACGTCGACCGAGCGGAAGCCGCGTTCGGCGACCAGGCGGTCGATGTCGCCGCGATAGGCGTCCATGATGGCCTCCGGGCTGTCGCCGGGGGCGACCGGCTGCCGCGCCTCCCACTGCTCGAAGGCGACGCCGATGCGCGAAAGCTCCGTGGCCATGCGCGCGGGATCGTCGGTCGACAGTCGTGGGGTCGCGGGATCGGCGTCGCCGAAGATGCGCAGGCGGCTCATTTCAGTTTCCTCGTTTCGAGTTCGCAGGCGAGCAGGAATTCGAACGCCTCCAGGTGGCGCCGGGCCTCGGCCATGTCGCGGCCCCAGGCGTACAACCCGTGCCCGTCGATCAGGTAACCCCACATGCACTGGGCGTCCAGGAGGGCATCGACCTGCGCGGCGAGCACGGTCATGTCCTGGCTGTTGGGCAGGACCGGCAGCTCGATGGCCATTTCATGGGTGCTGTTGCCAGCGAAGGCCTTGAGCAGCTCGTAACCCTCCAGGTGCACGTGGCCGGCGCCGGCGTACAGGCGCGAGGCGACGGTCTGCACCAGCGAATGGGTATGCAACACGCAGCCGACCTCGCCGAAGCGCTGGTACAGGCGCGTGTGCAGCAGGGTTTCGGCCGAGGACCGGCGGTCGGTCGCGACCGGCCTGCCTTCGAGGTCGACGACCATGATGCCGTCCTCGGTCAGGCGGCCCTTGTCGCCGCCCGAGACGGTGATGGCGGCATGCCGTTCGTCCATCCGCATCGAGAAGTTGCTGCTCGTGGCCGGGGTCCAGCCCCGGGCGGCGAGCTCGCGGATGTTGACGATGAGTTCGCCCGTGCAATGGGACAGGCGTTCGGGGTCGTAGGGGAGAGCGCTCATGCCCCCAAGTTTAGGCGTTGTTGGCCCCCCGGGAGTAGGCCAACAACGCAAATGCCCCAAAGCCGGTTCAGTCGAGCACGAACGGACTGATCAGCACCGCCAGCACCAGCAGCGGCGCCACCACCCGGACCACCCAGCGCCAGAGCGCCAGCACGCCCGGCGACAGGGTGTCGAGTTCGTCCTTGAGCAGGCTCTTCTTGACCACCCAGCCGGCGAACAGCGCGATCAGCAGGCCGCCCAGGGGCAACATCAGGTTGTTCGAGACGAACTCGATCATGTCCATGACGTTCTTGTTGCTGATCACGCCCATGCCCTCGGGGACCCGGACGCTGGACCAGATGTTGAACGAGAACACCGTCGCCAGCCCGACGATCCAGCAGATGCCCGCGACCAGCAGCGCGGCCTTGCGACGGGTCATGCCGACGCGCTCGACCAGGTAGGCGGTGGCCGGCTCCATCAGCGATATGGAGGAGGTCCAGGCCGCCACCGAGAGCAGGGCGAAGAACAGCAGGCCGTACGCGATGCCGAAGGGCATGGCGTTGAAGGCATGCGGCAGCGAGGTGAAGATCAGGCCCGGCCCGCCGCCCTGCGGGTCGATGCCGAAGGAGATCACGATCGGGAAGATCGCCAGGCCCGCCAGCAGCGCCACGCCGGTGTCGGCCAGGGCCACGGTCACGCCGACCTGCGGGATGGACACGCCCTTGGGCAGGTAGGCGCCGTAGGTCATCATCGTGCACATGCCCAGGCTCAGGGTGAAGAAGGCCTGGCCCATCGCGTCGATGAAGGTGCGGCCGCTGATCTGGGACCAGTCGGGCTTGAACAGGAATGCCGCGGCCTCGCTGAGGTGACCGGTGGTGGCGCCGTAGATGACCAGGGTCAGCAACAGGATGAACAGGGCCGGCATCAGGAAGCGCACCGCGCGCTCCAGGCCTTTTTCCACGCCCAGCGCGACCACTGCCACGGTGAGCACCATGAACACGGCGTGCCATGCGGAAAGTTCCAGCGGGTTGCCCAGCAGGCCGCTGAAGGTGGCGCCGGGATCGGTGATCGCGGGTGCGCCGAACAGCTGCGAGAAGTACAGCCAGCTGTAGTGCAGCGTCCAGCCGGCGACCACGCTGTAGAAGCTCAGGATGAGCACGCCGGCGACCATGCCGATCCAGCCGATGCTGATCCAGCCCTTCGAGGCGCCGAGGTCGCGGACCAGGTCGGTCAGGGCATTGACCGGGCTGCGGCGGCCGTGGCGGCCCAGCAGCACTTCCGACATCAGGATCGGCAGGCCGACCAGGGCGATGCAGGCCAGGTACACCAGCACGAAGGCGCCGCCGCCGTTGTCGGAGGCCATGTAGGGGAACCGCCAGATGTTGCCCAGGCCCACGGCCGACCCGGTGGCCGCGAGGATGAATGCCATGCGGGAGGACCACATGCCGTGGATCGAAGTCTTTTCCATATGCAGTGTCGGTAGTCGGTTCGGGCCGTGAGGCGGTGGGTCAGGAATGGGTCACGACGTTCGGCGAGGGCGTGGTGCGCAGGATCTTGAAGCCCGCGTAGGCCAGCAGCGCCGAGAGTATCGGATTGATGAGGTTGAAGAAGGCGAACGGCAGGTAGTCCAGCGTGGCCACGCCGAGCGTGGCCGCCATGTAGGCGCCACACGTGTTCCAGGGCACCAGCGGCGAGGTGATGGTGCCGGCATCCTCGAGCGCGCGCGACAGGTTGACCGGCGCCAGGCCGCGGCGTTCGTACTCGGGGCGGTACAGGCGGCCGGTCAGCACGATCGACATGTACTGGTCGGCGGCGACTGCGTTGGAGCCGATCGCGGTGGCCAGGGTCGCGGTGATCAGCGCGCCGGTCGACTTGGCGGCCTTGAGCACGCTGCGGACCATGCGCTCCAGGAGGCCGGTCTTCTCCATGATCGCGCCGAAGCCCATCGCGCAGAAGATCAGCCAGATCGTGTTGAGCATGCTGCTCATGCCGCCGCGGCTGAGCAGCTCGTCCACCGCCGCGTTGCCGGTGTTGGCCTTGTAACCGTCGGCGAGCGCGCTCCAGACGCCGGTCATCAGCGCCATCGGCTGCGACAGGCCCTCCTTGCCGGCCAGCTTGACCACAAGCTCGGGCTGGAAGAGCACTGCGAACAGGCCACCGAGCAGCGCGCCGATCATGATCGTCGGGTAGGCGGGGAACTTGAGCACCGCCAGCGCGAACACCACCAGCAGCGGGATCAACAGGTGCAGGCCCAGGTTGAACTGGCTGCCGAGGATGGCCGGCAGGTCGCCGAAGCCGCTGTCGGTGCCGGGCGCGGGCGTGCTGCCCAGGCCGACGGCGGTGAACAGCAGCAGGGCCAGCACGATGCTGGGGCCGGTGGTCCACACCATGTGGCGGATGTGAGCGAACAGTTCGCTGCCGGCGGCCGCGGGGGCGATGTTGGTGGTGTCCGACAGGGGCGACATCTTGTCGCCGAAGTAGGCGCCCGAGATGACGGCGCCGGCGGTGATCGCGGGCGACATGTGCAGGCCGCTGGCGACGCCGATCAGGGCCACGCCCAGCGTGCCGGCCACTGTCCAGGAGCTGCCGATCGCCAGGGCCACGATCGCGCAGATCAGGCAGGCGGCCGGATAGAAGAAGGAGGGGTGCAGGAGCTTGAGGCCATACACGATCAGGGTCGGCACGGTCCCGCAAAGGATCCAGGTGCCGATCAGGGCGCCGACGGCGAGCAGGATGAAGATGGGCACGATCGCCAGCGAGATGCCGTGCACCAGGCTTTCCTGCATCTCGCCCCAGCGCAGGCCGTTGCGCAGGCCGACCAGGGCGGCGACGCCGGCGGCGAGCATGAGAGAGACCTGGTTGGCGCCGTAGGACGCATCGGCACCGTAGACGCGAACCGCCCAGGCCAGGAGGGCGGCGAGGAAGAACAGGGGCAGGAAGGCCTGGAGCAGGCTGGGCGAGCGGGTCATCGGCGGCATCCGCGGGCGTTCCCGGCATGGGCGTTGGCGGCCGGACGGCCCCGTGCATCTGCGTTGTTCGGCATCCGGTTCCCCAAGGAAGAAGCACGCCCGCGTGGCGTGGATCGCGCGCACGGCGAGTCGTGCGGCGGGCCACCATAACCCAGTGAAGAAAAGGTGAGCAAGGGAGGGCGCAACACGCTGGATTTGCGCATACTCCCCCGCGTTTCCCCCCGCAAGGCTTCAACGCAATGCCAGAACATCACCCCCCCTGTCCGATCGGGACGCGCCAGGGCGCAGGACCCGATCCGGCCGCCCTGTTCGCCGACTACGCCCGGCGCTGGCCGGATGAACAGGCGGTGGCGATGCAGTTCGCCGGGCTCCTCGACGACCCCGCGGACCCCTTCGTGAGGGGCCGGCTGGCGGGCCACTTCACCGGCTCGGCCTGGCTGGTGGACATGGCCGGCGAGCGCGTGTTGCTCACCCACCACCGCAAGCTCGGGCGCTGGCTGCAACTGGGCGGCCATGCGGACGGGGATCGCGACCTCGCCCGCGTCGCCCTGCGCGAGGCGGAAGAAGAGTCCGGGCTCCCTGGGCTGGTGGTGGAGGACCTGCCGTTCGACATCGATCGCCACTGGATCCCGGGCCGCGACGACGTGCCGGGCCATTGGCACTACGACGTGCGCTACGTGGTGCGGACCACGGGCGGCGAAGACTTCGTCGTCAGCGACGAGTCACTGGCGCTGGCGTGGCGGGACATCCGCGAGATCGCGATGGATGCGGCGTCGGATGCGTCGATGGAACGGATGGCCCGCAAGTGGCTGGCGCGCACGGAAGCATCCGTGCGCTAGCGGGGCGCCGCGATGGCGGCGCGGGGAGCGGGGCATCGCCGCCGCACCCCCGCCGAAAGGGTCAGTCGGCGCGGCCGGAGAACTCGCCGGTCGTGGTGTTCACCTGCACGCGCTCGCCGTTGCTGATGTACTCGGGCACCATGATCTCCAGGCCCGTGGAGAGTCGCGCGGGCTTCGGCCGCTTCGTTGCGGTCCCGCCCTTGAGCTCGGGCGGGGTGTCCACCACTTCCATCACCACGGTCTGCGGCAACTGCAGGCCCACCGGCGCATCGTCGATCAGCTGCACGTAGCAGCCGGCCAGGTCCTGGACGATGTAGCCCGCGTCGTCGCCGACCACGTTCGCGTCGAGCATGTAGGGGCTGTAGTCCTCGTCGTCGAGGAACACGAAGGCATCGCCGTCGCGGTAGGAATAGGTGGCCTGGCGACGGCTCAGCTCGACTTCCTTCAGGTCGTCGTCGGCATCGAAACTGGCATCGGTCTTGTTGCCGCCCGGCACGCTGTACATGGTGAAGCGGAAGCGCACGTTGCCGCCGCGGCCCTGCGGCGAGCTGCGCTCGATGTCGCGGATCTGGTACACGCCGTTGTTGTGCTCGACGACGTTGCCCTTCTTGATATCGCTGGCTTTCATGAGCTTGGTAATTCGTGATTGGTGATTGGTGATTGGGGTTCAGTGATCGCTTTTGGTTTTTCGCTCTTGCGAACGACGAATAACGAATAACGAATCACCACCTCACTTGGGGGCCAACCGCGTCGCGCCGTCCAGGCGGATGGTCTCGCCGTTGAGGTAGGTGTTGCCGAGGATGTAGGCGACCAGGTCGGCGAACTCCTTCGGCTGGCCGAGGCGGGAGGGGAAGGGGATCGACGCGGCCAGCGATTCCTGCACCGAATCGGGCATGCCGTCGACCATCGGGGTCCAGAACACGCCCGGGGCGATGGTCATGACACGGATGCCGAAACGGGCCAGCTCGCGGGCCATCGGCAGGGTCATGCCGACCACGCCGCCCTTGGAGGCGGAGTAGGCGGCCTGGCCGATCTGGCCTTCGTAGGCGGCGACCGAGGCCGTGTTCACGATCACGCCGCGCTCGCCGTCGGTGCCGGCGGCGTTGTGCTGCATGAGGTGGGCGGCGGCCTTGGCGACGTTGAAGCTGCCCACCAGGTTGACCATCACGGTGGCCTGGAAGTTGCCCAGCGGCATCGGCGCCTCGCGGCCGAGTACGCGGCCCGCGCCGAGGATGCCGGCGCAGTTGACCACGGTGTTCAGCCCGCCCAGGAACTCGTGCGCGGCGGCGACGTTGCCGCTCACGCCGTCCTCGGAGGTCACGTCGGTCTTGAAGTAGCGTGCGTTCGCCTCGCCGAGCGCGGCCACCGCCGCGGCGCCCTTTTCGTCGTTGACGTCGAACAGGGCGACCTTGCCGCCGTGGGCGACCAGGTGCTCGGCAACCGCGAGGCCGAGGCCGGACACGCCGCCGGTGATGATGGCGAGGGAAGAGGCAAGCTGCATGAGGGGATCCAGTGGCTTGGGGAAGCCGGTGATTCTACCCGCTCGCCGGGCCCGGGCGCAGGTCCGCGCCGGCATGCTCAGCGCGAGTGGGCCAGCGGTTGCCCAGCGTAGCGCTGCAGCAGCTGCGCGGGCATCAGGCCGGGCGCGTACAGGAAGCCCTGGCCGGTGCGGATCCCCATCGAGAGCAGGTAGTCGCGCTGGGTCACCTGCTCGATGCCCTCGGCGACGACCCCGAGCCCGAGGCTGTTGGCGATCCCGGTCACCGCCGAGCAGACGGCGACATCGGATTCGTTGTCGGGGATTCCCTGCACGAACAGCTGGCTGAGTTTCAGGCCGGTGATCGGCAGGCGGCGCAGGTAGTTCAGGGCGCTGTAGCCCTCGCCGAAATCGTCGATCGACAGCGCCACGCCCATGGCGCGGAGCTCGTCGAAGGCCCGGCGGGTGTCGGGCTCGTCTTCGATGAGCACGCGCTCGGTGAACTCCAGCTCGAGCATGCGACCTTCCAGGCCGGTTTCGCCCAGGGCTTCGCGCACGCTCTGGATCAGGTCCTGGCTGAGGAACTGGCGGTAGGACACGTTGACCGCGATGCGCTCGATGGCCAGGCCGTCCTGCCGCCAGTCGCGCAGCTGGCGGCAGGCTTCCCTCAGTACCCAGCGGCCGATGCCGACGATGTCGCCGGTGGTCTCGGCGTGGTCGATGAAACGGTCCGGGCGCATTTCGCCCAGCGAGCGGTTGCGCCAGCGGATCAGGGCTTCCGCGCCGCTCAGGCGGCCGCTCTCGAGGTCGACCTGCGGCTGGTAGACCAGGTGGAATTCGTCGTTGCGCACCGCGCGCCGCAGGTGGGTCTCAAGCTGCAGCCGCTGCAACTGCTGTTCGGCCAGTTCGGGCGTGAAGCTCTGCCGCCCGTTGCGTCCGCGACGCTTGCTGTCGTACATCGCCACGTCCGCGCTCTGGATCAGCTGGGGCGACCCCATCCCGTCCTGAGGCGAGCGGGCGATGCCGATGCTGGCGGTGATGCTGAACTCCTCGCCGTCGACGCGGAAGTTCTCGGCGAAGCTGGCCAGGATCGCGTCGGCCAGCCGCTCCGGCCGGTCGGGATCGTCGTGGAGCATGCACACGACCAGGAATTCGTCGCCGCCGAAGCGCGCGAGCAGGCCCTCGACGTCGACCACGCGCTCGATGCGCTTGGCCGCCGTCGCCAGCAGGCGGTCGCCGGCGGCGTGGCCGAGCACGTCGTTGACGACCTTGAAACGGTCCAGGTCGATGTAGAGCACGGCGATCTGTGCGTTGCGCGCGTCCTCCAGCCAGCTCTCGAGCTCCTGCAGGATCGCGTCGCGGTTGAGCAGGCCCGTGAGCGGGTCGGTACGGGCCTGTTGGCGCAGGGACTCCTCGGCATGCCGGCGGTCTGTGATGTCCTGCAGGGTGCCGGTCAGGCGTGCGCTGTGCGCCGAGCCGACGATGGCCTCGCCGATGACCCGGATCCAGAAGGACTGGCCGCTGCCGCGCACGCCCTCCAGTTCCAGGTCGATGCCGTAACCGGTCGCCAGGGCCCGGGCGATCGCCTCCTGCAGGCGGGCCCGGTCGGGATCGCGCAGGCAGTCCAGCAGGCCGTCCATGTCCTGTGGCGCGGGATGGTTGCCGATGATCCGCTGGGCCTCGTCGGTGAGGTAGAGGTGGTTGCGGCCGGTGTCCCATTCCCAGCCGCCGATCTGCGCCAACGACTGCGCCCGGTCGAACAGGGCGCTGTCGCGCTTGAGCGCGGTCACGTCGGTGAACAGCGACAGGACCTGGCGCGGGCGGTCGCCGCCGGCCGGGTAGTGGGGTACCGAGGTGACCGAGAGCCAGGTCAGGTGGCGGCGTTCGCGGTGGTAGAAGCCCAGCAGGGTGCTCTCGATCGTGCGTCCCCAGTGCAGGGCGCGCTGCGCCGGCAGTTGGCTGGCCGAAATCTCGCGGCCGTGCTCGTCGATGATGCGCCAGTGCTGGGGCTGCAGTTCGTCCTCCAGCTGGCGACCCTTGCCGATGCCGAAGATCCGCATCGCCGTGGCGTTGGCGAACAGGTAATGGCCCGCGGCGTCCTGCACGAGGATGCCCTGGTCCAGCGTTTCCACCAGCTCGCGATAGCGCAGTTCCGCGTCGCGGCGGCCGCTGAGGTCGCGCGCGACGGCGACCAGCGCCGGACGGCCGTCGTACTGCATCGCCGCCGAGTGGACTTCCACCGGGAAGCGCGTGCCGTCGGCGCGCATGTTGGTGACTTCGATGACGTAGGTGTCGCCGCGGTCCAGCGTCTCCAGGACCGGCACGAGGTGGTCGCGCGGCAGGTCCGGATTGAGGACGTGGATCGGCCGGCCGATGATCTCGCCGCGGCTGCGGCGGTAGGCGGCGATGCCGGCCTTGTTGAGGTCGAGCACGATGCCATCGTGGTCGATGATGCTGACCGGGTCGGGCACCGCGTCGAACAGGGCGTCGTAGCGCTGTCGCGCGTGCTCGGCGGTCTCCAGCGATGCGTGCAGCGCGTCGCGGGCATCGGCGAGCAGCGCGCGGATGTCGTCGGGGATGTCGTCGCGCGACATCGCCAGGTCGAGCGCATCGACCGTGCCGGCCCCCGTCATCCGGGGGGTGCCCGCAGGCGGCGATGCGCTCGGGTGGCGGCTCATCAGCCGGCTCCGCCGCCCAGCGCCCGTCCGACCTTGCTGCCGGTCTCCCGGCCGAGCCGGCCCGCGAGCCAGCGTCCGGTATCGGCCAGCGCGGCCAGGTCGACCCCGGTCTCGATGCCCAGGCCCTGGAGCATGTAGACCACGTCCTCGGTGGCGACGTTGCCGCTGGCCCCCTTGGCATAGGGACAACCGCCGGCGCCCGACACGGAGGCATCGACCACGGCGACGCCGGCCTCCAGGCAGGCGAGGATGTTCGACAGCGCCTGCCCGTAGGTGTCGTGGAAATGCACCGCGAGCGCCGGCATCGGCACTTCGGCGGCGACGGCCAGGAGCATGTCGCGCGCCTTGCCGGGCGTGCCCACGCCGATCGTGTCGCCCAGCGAGACTTCGTAACAGCCCATCGCGTGCAGCTGCCGCGCCACGCGGACCACGTCGGCCAGCGGCACCTCGCCCTGGTAGGGACAGCCCAGCACGGTCGATACGTAGCCGCGGACGCGCACGCCGTCTTCGCGGGCGCGCTCGAGCACCGGCGAGAAACGCGCCAGCGATTCGTCGATGGAGGCGTTGATGTTCTTGCGGTTGAACGTCTCCGAGGCCGCGGTGAACACGGCGATCTCCTCGACGCCGACCTCGCGGGCGCGCTCGTAGCCCTTTTCGTTGGGGACCAGGACCGGGTAATGCACGCCCTCGCGACGTGCGATCCCGGCGTAGACTTCGGTCGCGTCGGCGAGCTGCGGCACCCAGCGCGGGCTGACGAAACTGGTCGCCTCGATGCTCCGCAGCCCGGTCGCGGAGAGGCGGTCGATCAGGGCGATCTTGTCGGCGGTCGCGACCTGCGTCTTCTCGTTCTGCAGGCCATCGCGCGGACCGACCTCGACGATGCGGACGGCCGGCGTCATGGCAGCACCCCCAGGTCCAGCGCCCCCAGGTAGGGCGCGTACAAGGCCAGGGCCTGGTCGTGGTCCCGCACCGGCGCGTCGCATTCGATCGTGAGCACGTAGCGGTCCTTGAGCACCGACAGCAATGGCTCGCTGCCGGGTTCGGCGTCCGCGGACGCGGGGACCGAGATCGCATACGCGTCGCCACTGGACGTGCTGCCGACCACCGGCAGCGCCGCCGGACCGCCGCGCACGCGCAGCATGACCGGGTCGCCCTCCAGCGACTTGCGCGACTCGGCCAGCATCTCGATGTTGGCGCGCGCCATCTCGCGGATCAGCCCGCGCGTGTTCTCGAGGGTTTCCTGCATGCCGAGCGCTCGGGCGCTCTCCGGGATCGGGTAGCGCGAGTCCGCGATCTCGATGCGGCAGCTGTCATCGCCGTTGCCGTCGGCGTCCTCCTCGCCATAACTGGCGACCACTTCCTGGACCGAACACTGCGTCCAGGCCAGCGGCCGCCCGGCGATGATGGTCGCCGCGGGCAGGGCCCGTGCCATCGCGATGTCGTCGCAGTCGTCGTCGGTGCCGGCGTCCGTCTTGCCGGGTGCGATCGCCGCGGCCTTGCCGGGGTCGACGACGTCCTGGCCACATGCCGAAAGCACCAGCAGCAGGACCGCCGCACCGGTGCGGCGCAGGGCAGGGCCGGGCAGGCTCACGCCACCTCCAGGGCGACGAGGACGGCGTCGGCTTCGACGAATTCGCCTTCGGCGGCGGAAATGCGGGCGATGGTGCCGTCGCGGGGAGCCTTCAGGCTCAGCTCCATCTTCATCGCTTCGATCACCATCAGCTCCTGTCCCGAGACCACCGTGTCGCCCACCGCCGATTTCACCACCACCACGCGCCCCGGCATCGGCGCGAGCACGTTGTCGGCGGCGGCGCTGTCGCTGCCCCCTTCGCGGCGGTACATCGCGACGGACTGCAGCCGCAGCCGCTGGCGACCGTCGTGGACCACCCACATCGATCCGTCCACGTTCACCGAAACGCGCAGGCCCTGACCGTCGATACGCAAACCGAGGGCGCCATCGGCCAGCGTACGGGCGCCGCGGACCTCATGGACATGGCCGTCGAACTCGATGCGGTAGTCGCCGCCACTGCCTTGCGCGTGCAGTTCCAGGCGCTGGTCGCGGTGCAGGAACGCGAGGCTGCGGCGACCGCCGTGGCCGAGCCGCCAGCCGTCGCTGGTGGCCCAGGGCGAACCGGGATCGTGCGAGGCGAGTGCCCGCTCGCGGCTCTCGCGCTCCTGCGCCATCAGGCGCGCGGTCGCGGCGGCGAGCAGCATCCGCGCATCGACCGCCTCGTCGACGGCGGTGAATTCCTCCAGGTGGCGGTCCAGGTAGCCGGTGTCGATCGTGCCGTCGACGACCGCCGGGTGCCGGGCCAGGCGCTCGAGGAAGGCGATGTTCGACTTCGGGCCCTCGATCGCGCACGCGGCGAGCGCGTCGCGCAGGCGCGCGAGCGCGCGCGGCCGGTCCAGGTCCCAGACGATCAGCTTGGCGATCATCGGGTCGTAGTGGATGGTGACGGTGTCGCCTTCCACCACGCCCGAGTCGATGCGCACGTGCGCGCCCGGGGCCGGCAGGCGCAGCCGCTCCAGGCGTCCCGAGCCGGGCAGGAAGCCCGCTTCCGGGTCCTCGGCGTAGAGCCTGACCTCGATCGCGTGCCCATTCTGGCGGACCGCGTCCTGGGACATCGGCAGCGCCTCGCCGGCGGCGATGCGCAGCTGCCATTCCACCAGGTCCAGCCCGGTGACCATCTCGGTGACCGGATGCTCCACCTGCAGGCGGGTGTTGATCTCCATGAAGTAGAACTGGCCGTCCTGGCCGACGATGAACTCCACGGTGCCGGCATTGACGTAGTCGATCGCCAGCGCGGCCTGCACCGCGGCCTGGCCCATCGCCTGGCGCAGCTCGGGGGTCAGGAACGGCGACGGCGATTCTTCCAGTACCTTCTGGTAACGGCGCTGGGCCGAGCATTCGCGCTCGTTGAGGTGCATCGCCGCGCCATGGCTGTCGCCGAAGACCTGGATCTCGATGTGGCGCGGCTTCTCGACGTAGCGCTCCAGCAGCACGCGATCCTTGCCGAAGGCGTTGCGGGCCTCGCGCTGGCAGCTCTCGAGGTTCGACATGAACTCCCCGGTGGCGCGGACGATGCGCATGCCCTTGCCGCCGCCGCCGTGCGCGGCCTTGATCATCAGCGGATAGCCGATCCGGTCGGCCTCGGCCTGGAGCAGGTCGGCGGACTGGTCCTCGCCGGTGTAACCGGGCACCACCGGTACGCCGGCCGCCTGCATCAGGTCCTTGGCGCCGGCCTTGCTGCCCATCTTGCGCATCGAGGCCGCGCGGGGGCCGATGAAGGCGATGCCGGCGGCCTCCACCGCATCGGCGAATTCGGCGTTCTCGCTGAGGAAGCCGTAGCCGGGATGGATGGCCTGGGCGCCCGTGCGGCGCGCGACCTCGAGGATCGCGTCGCCGCGCAGGTAGCTGTCGGCCGGCCGGGGGCCACCAATGCAGTGGGCTTCGTCGGCCTGTCGCACGTGCTGGGCATCGGCATCGGCCTCGGAGAACACCGCGATGGTGCGGATGCCGAGCCTGCGGCAGGTGCGGATCACCCGGCAGGCGATCTCGCCCCGGTTGGCGATCAGGACGGTGTCGAACATCGGCTGGGGCTGCTTGGGCGGCATCATGCGGTCTCTTCGGTGGCGGGACGGACGACGCCAGGACGCACGGAAGCGTCGTCGTGCGGTGGGCGGGGCGGGCGGGCGGGACGTGCGGCGGGGGCGGCCATCGGGGCGGTCATGGACGTGATCGCGGCGCGGCGCTCAGGCCCACTGCGGCCTGCGCTTGTCGAGGAAGGCCGAGAGCCCTTCCTGGCCCTCGGGCGAGACCCGCAGGCGGGCGATCAGGGCCGCGTTGTCGGCATCGTGGCGGTCGCGCTCGGCGTGGGAGGCGACCTGGCGGACCAGTGCCTTCGCCGACGCGGAGGCGATCGGGCCGGCCTTGAGCAGGAGCTCGACCTGGCGGGCGATCGCCGCGTCCAGCGCCTCGGGTTCGACGGTCTCGTGCAACAGGCCCATCCGCGCGGCCTGGTCGGCATCGAAGATCTCCGCGGTGGCGAACCAGCGCCTTGCCTGGCGCGGACCCATCGCCTCGACCACGTAGGGCGAGATGACCGCGGGCAGCAGGCCGAGCTTGCTTTCGGTGAGGCCGAACTTCGCGCCGCGGGCGCCGATGGCGATGTCGCAACAGGCCACCAGGCCGACGCCGCCGCCGAAGGCAGCGCCATGGACGCGGGCCACGGTCGGCCTGGGCAGCTCGTCCAGGGTGCGCATCAGGCGCGCGAGGGCGAGCGAATCCTCGCGGTTCTCCGCCTCGCTGGCGGCGGCCATGCCGCGCATCCAGTTGAGGTCCGCGCCGGCCGAGAACGAGGCCCCTTCGGCCTCCAGCACCACCACCCGCACCGCCGGGTCGCGGCCCAACGCTTCCAGCGACCCGGTCAGGGCCGCGATCAGCCCGGCGTCGAAGGCATTGTGGAGGTCGGGCCGGTTCAGCCGCAGGTACGCCACGGCGCCCTCCGTCCGGCTCAGCAAGGGTGGGTTCATCCGCGCACCATACCTGTCATGTCCGTAAGCCCTTCATGATAGCCGGAGGCCGGGGCGGGGGACGATGCGGCCACATCCGGGCACGTTCGCGGCGGGCGCTAGGATGCTATTATTGAGAACAATTCGTATTTGCTCCCAGGTGCTCATTTGAAGCTGTCTGAACTGCCGCGCCGCACCGCGGCCACGGTCGAATGCGTGGAGGACGCGCTGCCCAACGACGCCATCGCCCGTCGCCTGCGCGAACTGGGCTTCGTCGCCGGCGAGCGCGTGGAGCTGATGGCGGCCGGCCCGTTCTCGGCCGAGCCGCTGCTGGTCCAGGTCGGCTATACGCGCTTCGCCCTGCGTCGCAGCGAGGCCGCGCGCGTGCGCGTGTCCACCGCTGCCGTGGGAGAGGCGGCATGAGCGCCGCCGCCATGCGCCTGGCCCTGGTGGGCAACCCGAACTGCGGCAAGACGGCGCTGTTCAACCAGTTGACCGGCAGCCGGCAGAAGGTCGCCAACTACAGCGGCGTGACCGTGGAGCGCAAGGAAGGCGCATTCAGCGCGCCGTCGGGCCGCCGCTACGCGATCCTCGACCTGCCGGGCGCCTACAGCTTCCATGCCGCCAGCCTCGACGAGGCGGTGACGCGCGACGTCTGCCGCGGCTTCTATCCGGGCGAGGCGCCCCCGGACGTGGTGATCTGCGTCGTCGACGCGACCAACCTGCGCCTGCACCTGCGCTTCGCCCTGGAGGTGCGCGAGCTGGGCAAGCCGATGGTGCTGGCGGTCAACATGATGGACGCCGCCGAGCGCCGCGGGGTCCGGGTCGACCTGGAGGCGCTCGAGCGCGAGCTCGGCGTGCCGGTCGTGCCGACCGTGGCGGTGCGGCGCGACGGTGCGCGCGAACTGGTGGCCCGGCTCGACGGCATGACCGCCGCCGCGCAGCCGCCGGGAAAACGCATGCCGGAGGGCACCGCCGAGGATGCCGAGGCGCTGCACGCCGAGACCCGGCGCCTGCTGGCGCTCGCGGTGAGCATGCCGCGGCGCACCGCGAGCATCGACGACGCGCTCGATCGCTGGTTGCTGCACCCGGCGTTCGGCCTGGCGGCCCTGGCCACGGTGATGTTCCTGATCTTCCAGGCGGTCTACGCCTGGGCGACGCCGCTGGCGGACGGCATCGAAGCGGCCACCGGCGCGCTCGGCGGCTGGACGGCCGCTGTTCTGCCGGCGGGTCCCGTCAACAGCCTGTTGACCGACGGCATCATCGCCGGCCTCGGCGGGGTGATCGTGTTCCTGCCGCAGATCCTGATCCTGTTCACCTTCATCCTCGCCCTCGAGGAATCGGGCTACCTGCCGCGCGCGGCCTTCCTGCTGGATCGCCTGATGGCGTCCGCGGGACTGTCGGGCCGGTCCTTCATCCCGTTGCTGTCGAGCTTCGCCTGCGCGATCCCGGGCATCATGGCGACGCGCTCGATCCAGGATCCGCGCGACCGCCTGGCGACGATCATGGTCGCGCCGCTGATGACCTGCTCGGCGCGCCTGCCGGTCTACACCTTGCTCATCGGTGCCTTCATCCCGGCCCAGAAGGTGGGCTGGTTCAACCTGCAGGGCCTGGTGCTGTTCGCGCTCTACATGGCCGGCATCTTCAGCGCGCTGGTGGTGTCGTGGGTGATGAAGAAGTGGCGTCGCGACAAGAGCGAGCACGCGCTGATGCTCGAACTGCCGTCCTACCGCATCCCGCATCCGCGCGATCTCCTGATCGGGCTGTGGGAGCGCGCCTGGATCTTCCTGCGCCGGGTCGGCGGCATCATCCTGGCCCTGACCGTCCTGCTGTGGTTCCTCGCAAGCTACCCGGCGCCGCCGGAGGGCGCCATCGGACCCGCCATCGACTACAGCCTGGCCGGCCGCATCGGCCATGCGATGACGGCGGTGTTCGCGCCGCTGGGCTTCAACTGGCAGATCTGCATCGCGCTGATCCCGGGCATGGCCGCGCGCGAGGTGGCGGTGTCCTCGCTGGCGACGGTGTACGCGCTGTCGTTCACCGACGACGATGCCGCGATCGAAGCGCTCAAGCCGATCATCAACGACGGCTGGTCGCTGGCGACCGCGCTGGCCCTGCTGGTGTGGTTCATCTACGCGCCGCAATGCATCTCCACGCTGGCCACGATCAAGCGCGAGACGGGCTCCTGGAAGCAGGTCGCGATCAGCGCCGGCTACCTGTTCGGGCTGGCCTACCTGGCCGCGTTCGCGACCTACCAGATCGCCGTCGCCCTGGGGGCCGGATGATGGATGCCTCGCTGTTCGCGCAGTACGTGGCGATCGCGCTGGCGGTGCTTGCCAGTGCCGTCCATGTACTGAACCGGCAGCTGCCAGGGCCGATGCGGCGCCTGCGGGTCGCGTGCGCGGTGCCCCTGTTGCGGGCGGGACGGCCGGCCTGGGCCGCGCGCCTGGGCCGCTGGATCGCGCCGACGCCCGCCGCCGGCAAGACCGCCTGCGGTGGCTGCGACGGCTGTGGCCCCGGCGAGACCGCGACCCGCCAGCACTGAGGGGCGACGCTCAGCCCGCCATCGCGTCCCAACGGCGCAGGGCGTCCTCGACCACGTCCAGTGCCCGCGCGGCGGCTTCGGCGTCGACCTTCTCGACGGTGTCGTGCTCGCTGTGGATGACTTCCATCACCCGAGGCGCCGTCGCCGGCGGCTTGCCTGCGTACATCGACAGGATGCCCTCGATCTCGGACGCGCCGACCAGCGAATAGGACACCGCCGGCCAACCGGCCTTCAGGAAGGCCTGGTGGTCGGTGGGCGGGTACTGCTCGCCGACCGACAGCCCGATGCCCGCCTCGCGCGCGCCCTCGCGCGTGGCACGGGCGAGGGCGCCGTCCGCGTCGGGGCTCATCATCCAGATCGTGTCGCCCCAGCCGAAGACGTCGAAATTGACATAGAGGGCCGGGCGCTCGCCGTCCTGTTCGACATAGGCGTGCGCGCCGACCAGGCCGCGCTCCTCCAGGTCCCAGAGTGCGACCGCGACGCGGTGGTGGGCCAGTGGGCGTGCGCGCAGCCGCTCGGCCAACGCCAGCACGACGGCGGTCCCGCTGGCGTTGTCGGTCGCGCCACGACCCGTGTCCACGCGGTCGAAATGCGCGCCAAGCAACAGCAGCGGCGCATCGGCCATGCCCGCGACCGGCGCCAGCAGGTTGGTGCCGCGCTCGTCTTCGCGGGCGAAGGGCGCGGCCCGCCAGTCCAGGCCGATCGCCGACAGGCGGCGTTCGACGGCCTTGCGACGTCCGTCCGCATCGTCGGCGGTCGCGATCGCGGCGACGTCCTGGCGCCAGGCGTCGGCAAGGCTGCCCGGTGGGGGCGCGGGCATGTCGGCGGGTGCGTGCGCACAGGCCGCCAGCGCGAGGCCGAGCAGGGCGAGGGTGGTGTGGCGGATCGACATGCGGTGTTCCCCTGTAGGTCTGCCCGCAGTGTGCCGCAGTCGCGGGCCCGCGGCGTAGGCCAGGGGTCACGAAGTTGCGCGGGTCCGGGGCTGCGCGTAGCCTCCCGCGGAGTCACGGAACGAATTGCCTCAAGGCAGGTGGTGCAAGGATGACGATCCGGGTGTACCTCATCGACGACCATGCGCTCGTGCGCGCCGGCATGCGCATGATCCTGGCCGGCGAGACCGATATCGAGGTGGTCGGCGAGAGCGAGAGCGGCGACGCCGGCCTGCCGGAGATCCGGCGGCTGGCGCCGGACGTGGTGCTGTGCGACCTCCACCTGCCGGGGATGAGCGGGCTGGAGGTGACCGAGCGCATCGTCCGCTCCGGCGGTCCGCGGGTGATCATTGTTTCCGTCCTGGAGGACGGGCCCATGCCGCGCCGCCTGCTCGACAGCGGCGCCTGCGGTTACGTCGGCAAGGGCGGCGATGCCAGCGAGCTGCTCAATGCCGTCCGCGATGTCTCCCGCGGCAAGCGTTACCTGGCGAGCAGCGTCGCGCAGCACCTGGCCTTTTCGAGCATCGACGGCGACCGCTCGCCCTTCGAGGCGCTGTCGGCGCGCGAACTCGAGGTGGCGATGCTGCTGGTGCAGGGCATCCGCCAGGAGGAGATATCGCGGCGCCTGAGCCTGAGCCCCAAGACCGTCAGCACGCACAAGCGGCGCCTGTTCGCCAAGCTGGGCGTCGAGGACGCCATCGCGCTGGCGCGGCTGGCCGATCGCCACGGGCTCAGCGACCCGGCCCTGCTGGGCTAGGCGTCCCCCTGGCCAGCGTCGCGGCCACGAAAAAGGCCGCCCGGAGGCGGCCTGTTCGCTGGTTTCGAGGCGGGGCGCCAGGGCGCCCCGCGTGCGCTCAGGCGTGGCGCTTGTCGGCTTCGCCCGGGTTCGCGTCACCGTCCTGGGTCGCGACGGTTTCCTCTTCTTCCTCGGCGTCGCCGCTGGCGGTCGCCTCGTCGGTCGTGGCCGGCGTATCGAAAAGGGACGCGGTGCGGGGCATCGCGGCCACCGCTGTCGCGGCCACGTCGGCGGGCGCGGATTCGCGGGCGACCTCGGCCTCGGCGACCCCGCTTGCGACCTCGACGGCATCGGCGCTGCTCGCCGCTTCGACCGGTGCGGGCGCGGAGCGGGGGGCCGGTGCGTCGTTCACTTCGGCCGCGATTGCGGGCTCGTCTGCCGGCGTCGCCGCCGGCTCGGCTGCCACGACCTCGCGGGACACGGCTTCGCTGGACGCGACCTCGGCCTTTTCCGGGCGGTCTGCTGCGCTGGCGCCCGCGGCCGCGGCCGCGGCCACGTCCGCAGCCGCTTCGGTCGCCGGCTGCGCGCGCGTGCCGGGTTCGGCTTCGGCTGGGGCGGGAGTTGCCTGCGCCGTATCCGCCACCGCACGGGGGGCTTCAGGCGGTGCAGCCGCGGCGACCTCGTCGCGCCGGGCGCCAGCCTGGGCCGCGTCCGCGCGTGCCGCGGCCTTGGCGGCGGGGGCGGGGAGGTCGTCGAAGTCGAACTCGGGCTGCGATCGGCTGACGTCGAGCGTGACCGCCGGCGCTTCCTCGGCCGTCGAGCTTGCGGTCGGGCCCGGGGTCGGTGCTTTCGCCTCCGCGTCCGCGGTCCGCGACTCGGAGTCGGCATCGTCGTGGTGCGACCCGGTTGCGCCGGTGCTCGTGGCCTCGTCGGCGTTCGTCATCGACTCGCCCGACTCGTTGCCTTCACCGGCACCCCCGCTGCGGCGACGGCGACGGCCACCGCGACGGCCGCGACGACGGCGTGCGCCGCCCTCGCCGCCATCCTGCGCGCCGTTCGGGTCGTGCTGCGGCGTGGCCTGGGCATCGCCCTGTGCCGCGCTGGCGGCATTCGCATCCTGGGTCGGTGCGACCGAATCAGCGGCCTGCGCGGTCTCGACCACGGGTTCCGGGGCCGGGGCTGCCGCGATCGCGGCAGCAGCCGGGGCCTCGGGGCGGGGCCTGGAAGCGGGCCTGGTCTCGGCGGCCTCGGACGCGTTCTGCGTGCGGGTGTCGACGGTGTCGGCGCTGCCGGATTCCTGGCGGCCCTGGCGGCCTCCGCGCGAACGACGGCCGCGGCCCTCGCCCTGGCGCGATTCGCCCTTGGCCTCGCTGGACTTGGCGTCCTGCTTGGCGTCGCGGGGCGCGTTGGCCTTGGCCGCTTCGCGCGTGGCGTCGCGCCCGGCGTCCTTCTGGCCGTTGCCGCGTCGCCCGTCGTCGCGACGGTTCGAGGCCTTGCGGCCGTCGCGGCCATCGCGACGGCTGTTGCCGCGCGACTCGCCCCGGCCTTCGCCGCGGTCGTTGCCACGCTCGGCGCGCTTGGAAGATCCCTCGGGCTTGCGCGCCGGCTTGGGCGCCTCTTCCGAGGTGCCGCCACGGAAGAAGCGCAGGATGCGCTCGACCATGCCGACCGAATGGGTCGGGGCGGCCACCGGTGCGGCCGCGACCGGCGCGGGTTCGGCTTCGGGTGCGGGCTCGCGCAACGGCGCGGGACGGGTCGGCTTGACCTTGGTCACGGCCGGCGCCGCCGGGATGTTGAGGTGGGCCTTGGTCAGCGCATGCGTCGGCAGCTTGCGCGGCGTGCCGCGGCGGTAGCTGGGCTTGTTGCTTTCCTCGTCCAGCTCGTTCTCGCGGATGCGGGTGACTTCGTAATGGGGCGTGTGCAGCTGTTCGTCGGCGACGATGACGATGGGCGCATCGTGGCGCTGCTCGATCTCGCTCAGTGCCCGGCGCTTTTCGTTCAGCAGGAAGGTCGCGATCTCGGTCGGCGCCTGCACCAGTACCTGCCCGGTGTTGTCCTTCATCGCGTGCTCTTCGGCCAGGCGCAGGATCGACAGCGACAGCGACTCGACGCTGCGCATGCGGCCATGGCCTTCGCAGCGCGGGCAGACGATCTGGCTGGATTCGCCCAGCGACGGACGCAGGCGCTGGCGGCTCATCTCGAGCAGGCCGAAGCGCGAGATGCGGCCGACCTGGACGCGGGCCCGGTCCTGCTTGAGCGCCTGGGCGAGGCGGTTCTCGACCTCGCGCTGGTGGCGGTTGGAGGACATGTCGATGAAGTCGATCACGACCAGGCCGCCCAGGTCGCGCAGGCGCATCTGGCGGGCGACCTCCTCGGCCGCCTCCAGGTTGGTGTTGAACGCCGTTTCCTCGATGTCGCCGCCCTTGGTGGCGCGCGCGGAGTTCACGTCGACCGCGGTCAGGGCCTCGGTCTGGTCGATCACCAGCGCGCCGCCGGACGGCAGGCGCACCTCGCGCTCGTAGGCGCTCTCGATCTGCGACTCGATCTGGAAGCGGTTGAACAGGGGCGTGTCGTCGGTGTAGTGCTTGAGCTTGCGCAGGTTGTGCGGCATGACCTGCTCGACGAACTCGCGCGCCTCGGCGTACATCTCGTCGGTGTCGACCAGGATCTCGCCGATGTCCGGGCGCATGTAGTCGCGCAGCGCGCGGATGATCAGGCGCGACTCCTGGTAGATCAGGAACGGCGAGGGCTTGCTCAGCGCCGCGCCGGTGATCGAGGTCCACACGCTGACCAGGTAGTCCAGGTCCCACTGCAGCTCTTCGGCATCGCGGCCGACGCCGGCGGTGCGGATGATCACGCCCATGTCGTCGGGGATCTGCAGTGCGTCCATCGCGCGCTTGAGTTCGGCGCGATCCTCGCCCTCGATGCGGCGGGAAACCCCGCCGGCGGTCGGCGAGTTGGGCATCAGCACCATGTACCGGCCGGCCAGGGAGATGAACGTGGTCAGGGCCGCGCCCTTGTTGCCGCGTTCTTCCTTCTCGACCTGGACGACCACTTCCTGGCCTTCCTTCAGGAGCTCGCGGATCGACGCCTTGTTGTGGTCGACGCCGGACTGGTAGTAGTCGCGGGAGATTTCCTTCAGCGGCAGGAAGCCGTGGCGCTCGGAACCGTATTCGACGAAGGCGGCTTCGAGGGAGGGCTCGAGTCGGGTGATCTTGCCCTTGTAGATGTTGGACTTCTTCTGTTCCTGGGCCGGCTGTTCGATGTCGATGTCGTACAGGTTCTGCCCGTCCACGATCGCGACACGCAGTTCTTCTGCCTGCGTTGCGTTGATCAGCATTCGCTTCATTGTTGCGTCCTCGCGCGCTTCGACCGCGCGGAACGCCATGGCGTTTCGCCTCTGGACACTGCGGCCCTGCCGTCGCTACGCCCGTGGCGCGCGCCGGCAAGGCTTTCAATTTCCAGCGCTACGACACCACGGCACGCCGCGGGAGCGCTTGTTGTTGCTTTCCAGTTGGAGCCCCGGCGATGCGGGCATCATCGGGGCAGGGACCGATGGCGGTCGGGCCGGAGCCGTCGCGCCACGCGGTGGTTTGTTCATCTTGACGGTTTGACCCGTCCGGCGAACGCAGGTTCCGCCGGCCGCACTTGCTAACATGGCTGTCCCGAGGACAGGGGTCAGACGCGGACGGATTCGCAGGCCGGGCTTTCGGCCCCGTGTCTCCGCGGGTTCCAGGCGTTGCGGACGTGCCGCGACGGGATTGGAACTGGCGGGTCGACTTCCTGCGAAATCAAAACCTTAGCTCGCGTCGCGAGTGTATCAGATAAGCCCCGAGAATGAGCCTTCCAGACGCCCCAGAAGCCCGCGCCGGCGCACGTATCGTGCGCGTCCCCGAAGACCGTGCCGGCCAGCGCCTGGACAACTTCCTCCTGGGGCAGTTGAAAGGCGTGCCCAAGTCATTGATTTACAAGATCGTCCGCTCCGGCCAGGTGCGGGTGAACAAGGGCCGGGCCAAGGCCGAGCGGAAGCTGGAGGCCGGCGACGAGGTGCGGGTGCCGCCCATCCGTGTCGCAGAGCAGGGTGAGACAGTGCCGCCGCCGAAGGGCTTCCTGGCGGCGATGGAAGCGGCGATCGTCTTCGAGGACGCGCGCCTGCTGGCCCTGAACAAGCCCTCCGGCGTGGCCAGCCACGGCGGTAGCGGCATCAGCCACGGCGCCATCGAAACCCTGCGGGCGCTCCGCCCCGGACAGTCGCTGGAGCTGGTGCACCGCCTGGACCGCGATACCTCGGGATTGCTGGTGGTCGCCAAGAAGCGCTCGGCCTTGACCGAGTTGCAGGCGCTGATGCGCGAGGATCCCTCGGTCAAGGGCCAGCGCATCGCCAAGCGCTACCTGGCGCTGCTGGTCGGACGCATGCCCGATGGCGTGATGAGCGTGGATGCGCCGCTGCACGTCGGCCTGCGGCAGGGCGGCGAGCGCCACGTGCAGGTGAATCCGTCCGGGAAGCCCTCGCTCAGCCATTTCAGCGTGATCGAACGGCGCGGCGGGCATTCGTTCTGCGAGGTCCGCATCGAAACCGGGCGCACCCACCAGATCCGCGTCCATGCCCAGCACATCGGCCATGCGGTCGCCGGCGACCCCAAGTACGGCGATGCCGACGTCAACCGGCGCCTGCGCGAACAGGCCGGCCTCAAGCGCATGTTCCTGCATGCTTCGACGCTGGAGTTCAGCCTCGACGACGGTCGCGTGCCCTACCTGCTCAATGCCCCGCTGCCACCGGAACTGTCGGCCGTGCTGGACGCGCTGTCCGGCTGATCACAGCTCGTTGGGCGCGCGCTGGTCGCGTGCCAGGCACAGTTCCGAATCCGGGGTGGGGGTGAAGTTCATCGGCACCTGGATGGTCTGCGACACGGGCGCCCCATTGCGCGTGGCAGGCTTGAACTCCCAGGCCTGCACGGCGTCGCGGGCCGCGGCGTCGAGGGCCTCGGCACCGCTGCCGGCGAGCACCACGATCTCGGTCGGTGTGCCTTCGGGGCCGACCACGACCTTCATCGTGACCTTGCCGCCGACGTCGTTGCACGACAGGTCGAGCGGATAGTCCGGTGGCGGGGTGTGCACCGCCATCACTTCGGTCGAGCGGACGACCGGCGCCCCGGTGTCGGCGGGCTGGCAGCCGGCGACGGCCAGCAAAGCGGCGACGACGAGGGCGGGACGCGGCGGCGTGGAAAGGTGCATGTCGTGCTCCGGGGGGCGGGGTCAGGCCGCGAGGGCCTCGGCCTTCGCGGCGCATATGAAGTCGTTCTCGCTCAGGCCACCCACGTCATGGGTGGAGAAGCGCACCACGCACCGGTCGTAGTGCACGCCCAGGTCGGGGTGGTGGTCCTCGCGGTGCGCGATGAAGGCGAGCGCGTTAACGAAGGCCATCGTCTGATGGTAGTTGTCGAAGGTGAAGGTCTTGCACAGGGCGTGTTCGTTTTCCGCCAGCGACCAGCCCGGCAACTGCGGCATCAGCTCCCGGATGCGTGCCTGGCTGAGGCGGTGCTCCTTGCCGCTGCGCGGGACGCAATGGGCCTGGGCGAGGGGAATGAGGTCGTTCATGGTGGACGGTCCTTGCATGACGGGGCGGCGGCCGGACGCGTCCAGATGAACGGTCCGCAAGCATCCTGCCCCAGTAGGCGGGGAGGCGGCGCGATGGCGCGTGCATCCCGTTAGAATACCGCCATGATCCAGATTTCCGAATCCGCGCAATCGCATTTCCGCAAGCTGATCGAGCGCGAGGCCCTGCCTGGCCTCGGCGTCCGCCTGTCCGCCGTCAGGCCAGGCACGCCCAGCGCCGACGTGCGCCTGGAGTTCGCCGAGCCGGCCGACCTGGCGGGCGACGAATGGGCGGTGGACTGCGAGGGCTTCACCCTCTGGCTGGACAGCGCGAGCACGAAATACCTCGACGGGGCGGAGATCGATTACGAAACCCGCGCCACCGGAGGCCAGCTGCAGATCCGTGCGCCTCGGATCAAGGGCGAGGCGCCGGCCGAGTCCGCGTCGCTGGTCGAGCGGGTGCGCTGGATCGTGGAGCAGGAGATCAACCCGCAGCTGGCCCAGCATCGCGGCCACGTCGAGGTGCAGGAGGTCACGGCCGAAGGCGTCGTCTACCTGCGATTCGGCGGTGGCTGCCATGGCTGCGGCATGGCCGATGTCACCCTCAAGCAGGGCATCGAGACCACGCTGCTGTCGAAGGTGCCCGGCGTGACGGCGGTGCGCGACGCGACCGACCACGACACCGGCACCGCGCCCTACATCAGCCGCGATCCGGCGGCCTGAGCACCGGGCGGCATGTTTTCGGCCGCTGATCTCATCGATGCCGTCCAGCGCAAGCTGCGGCTGACCCACCGACGCGCACACCCCCCGGGGGAATTCCCGCCGGGCTGGGCGCAGTGGTTCGAGGCCATGCGCGAAGCGCGTGGCCAGGTCAGCGGCGCGCCGGCCGAGGCGATGGTCGCGCTGCTGCTGGCGCGCCAGCCCGCGCCGCCGGCGCGCGGGCCGTTCCGCGACCTGGGGCGCTGGCAGGCGTTCAAGTCGGTCCTGCGCCAGGACGTGTCCAACGCGCCTGCCGGGGATCGCGGGCTCCGGATCGCATCGGGCGTGCTGTCCCTCCTGCTCAATGCCTTCTTCGCCGTGATGCTGTTGTGGTTGCTGTTCGCACCGGCACGCATGGAGCCACCCGCCGCCGAGGGCGAAGAACTGGTGGTGCAGGTGGAGTATGTCGGCGAAGGCACGCCGGAACCCCCCGGTGGCGGGCCCGGGACGCCGGTAACCGAGCCGGTCGAGACAGCGCCGCCCACGCCGTCCCCGCGCCCGGTCGAAACGCCCGCGCCCCGGCCGCCGGCGACCGCGGAGGTCACTCCCGTCGCGCCTGCCGAGCGGCCCCCGCCGGTGTTGCCCCCGGTCGATGCGAGCACGCCGCCGCCCGAACTCACCGCGCCCAGCAGCGCGGTCGTCGAGCGTGAAGTGCCGACGCCGCGTCCGCCGGCGCCGACGGTCGAACAGCGCGTGATGGTCAGCGAGCCGGCGCCGGATACGACCGATGCCGTGTTCCTGCCGCCGCCCACGCCGGTGGTGGCGCCCACCCTGGACGCGCCCGAGCTGGTCAGCGAACAGCCGGCGGTCCAGCCACGCGATGTCCCGGTGCCCGAAGCCGCCCCGACGCCCCCTGTGCTCGAGGTGCAGGCACGCGAGGTCGTGGCGGCGCCGGCTCTGGAGGGCGAGGCCATGCCCGTGCAGGCACGGGACGTTCCCACGCCGGTACGGCGTCCCGAGTTGAACGCCCGGCCGGCCCCCGCGATCGACGCACCGGCCCTGCAGGCCAGCGAGCCGGTCGCCGTGCGCGAGAGAAGCATTCCCCAGCCGGCGCCGCGCGAAGCGCCGTCGGCCCCGGACACGCCCACGAGTCCGTCGGCATCCGCGCCGAGCGCGACCGCGCCGGCGCCGGTCGTGGCAAGCGAAGGCGCGCAGACGCCGGTCCAACCGCCCACGGCGCCGGGCGCGACGGCGTCCACCGCGCCCTCCGCTGCCGCCTCCGGCGGACCCCGTCCGACGCCCGCGCCCGGAGGCTGGCCGACGCCGGCGCGTTCGGACGACTTTGGCGCATCCGACCGCAACGTGCCGGGGGGGCAGCGCGGCAACGACGGGCCGGGCCTGTTCAACAGCGATGGCAGCGTTCGGCTGGGCGAGCAGCCCGGCTCGGCGGCGCCCGCGCAACCGCCGGGGGCCTATACCGAGGAAATCACCTCGCTCGACCGCAACGGCACCTGGCTCAAGCGCCCGCCGGTCGGCTACGAGCCGACACTGTTCGACCGCTACTGGCGGCCGAACGAGAACCTGCTGCAGGAATGGGTGCGCCGCGGCATCAAGACGGTATCGATCCCCATCCCGGGTACCGGCAAGAAGGTCGAGTGCGCAGTGTCGCTGCTCGCGCTCGGCGGTGCCTGCGGCATCAGCGACCCGAACCTCAACGAGCAGCCGGCCACCGCTCGACCGCCGCCGGACATCCCGTTCAAGCCCGCATTGCAGGACGACAACGGCAGCATCCGGCCCGACGACGGCGGCTGAGGCCACGCGCCCGGTGCCGCGCGCCCCATGGCAGGGGCTTTGGCAGGCGCAGGGGCGGATGGGCGTGCAGCGAGCCCGCCCGCGCCCGCGTGGCCACCATGGCGGCGCCGTCCTGCGTCGCCGGACCCCGACACCCGTCGCGAGCGCCGGGCGGCAAGCCGCGAAACGAAAAAGGCCCGCGATCGCGGGCCTTCTTGCGTGGTCCGGTGGAAGCCGGCCTCAGTGGACACCGTGCAGGTCGCGCAGCTGGCTCTCGCGCGAGCTGAAATACGCGGCGAGGTCGGCGATCTGCTGGTCGGTCAGGTTGCGGGCCTGGCTCGACATCAGCGCGTGGTCGCGCTGGCCGTTGCGGTACTGCTGCAGGGCATGGCCCAGATAGTCGGCGTACTGGCCGCCGAGCTTGGGGTAGGTCGCGTCGATCGGCGCGTTGCCTTCCGAACCGTGGCAGTCCACGCAGGACTGGCCGGTGGCCTCGCCCTTGGTGCTGGCCAGCTGCTCGCCGGCGCTGACGTTGCCGCTGGGCAAGCCGGCGGAAGAGGAGGTCGGGGCGGCGTGCTCGCCTTCGGCGGCATGTTCGCCTTCGCCGCCGCCGGAACAGGCGGCCACGGCCAGGCAGGCCAGTGCGATGAGGGCAGGGGCGATGGCGCGGATCTTGGTCGTCATGGTCGTCTGCGGGCTCACTTGATGCTGGACAGGAAGGCGGCGATGTCGGCGATGTCCTGGTCAGAGAAGCTCTGCGCCTGGGCCTGCATCGTCGGGTGCTGGCGCGTGCCCTTCTGGTACTCGTGCAGCGCGTTCGCCAGGTACTCGGCCGACTGGCCGCCGATCCGCGGGACGCGGTAGCTCGGGTAGGCGTTCTTGTAGCCGGTGATGCCGTGGCAGCCCTGGCAGGTGTAGGTGAGCATCTTGCCCTTCCCGGCGTCGCCCTGGAGGGCGCCGTTGCTGGCGGCGTTGGCGGCCGGGGCGGGGGTGGCTTCGTCCTGCGCACGTACCGGCGCGGCGGCCAGCAGGGTGGTCAGGGCAAGGCTGGCGGCGATCGTCAGCGGTCGCATCATGTCTATGTCCGCAATCTCGAATGGCTGGCTGGAAAGGCTGGCCGGCCGTGTCCCGGATGCCGTGGAGGCAGGTCCCGGGGCGCCCGGCCGCGCGCAATCTGGCCAGTATAGCCTGCGTGGCGCGCGCTGTTTAGCTTTGCGTGCGCGCCCGGAGGCCGGGGGCGATCCCTGACCACTGGGACATGACAATGCAACGCTCCCGCCGGAGCATGCATCCATCCCACCACGATGTCGCGCGGAGCGCCCGGAACGACCGGGCGGGCCGCGCGACTGCCGTGCGCAGGGACGGTCCCGCGCCCATGAACAGGGCATGGCGACAGTCACCATGACCTTCGACACGAGGGGTTTTTCGTGTCTAGTGATATACCTATCTACAACACCGGCATACATCGGCCGGCACCACCACCATCGGGGCCCCCCACATGCAACTCCCTCTCCCAGCCCAAGGCGTTTCCCGCGGCTCGTTCCGCGCCCGCAATGCCGTCCTGATCCTCGTCGCCTGCCTGGTCCTGGCCGCCTGCAAGGGGGGCAACGGCGAGGCCGAGGCGAAGGAAGGCAAGGACAAGGCCGCCGAGGCCGTGCCGGTCGAAGTCGCCCAGGCCACCCATCGCCCGATCGCCGCGAGCTACACCGGCACCGCGGCGCTGGAAGCACTGGCCGAGTCGCAGGTGATCGCCAAGACCTCCGGCGTCGCGCTCGACGTCATGGTCGAGGAAGGGCAGGCGGTCAAGGCCGGACAGCAACTGGTGCGCCTGGACGCGGACCGCGCCCGCCTGCAGGCGGCGCAGACCGCGGCGCAGATGACCAAGCTGCAGAACAACTACGAGCGCGCCCGCCAGCTGTCGGCGCAGAAGCTGATCAGCGCCAACGAGACCGACCAGCTCAAGTACGACCTGGAGAACGCGCGCGCGGCCAATCGACTGGCCAACCTGGAGCTGTCGTACACCAACGTCACCGCGCCGATCTCCGGTGTGGTCGCCTCGCGTTCGATCAAGCCGGGCAACTTCGTCCAGATCAACACGCCGATCCTGCGCATCGTCGACATCTCGCGCCTGGAGGCCACCCTCAACGTGCCCGAGCGCGAACTGGCCACGCTCAAGGCCGGCCTGCCGGTGCGCATGCACGTGGACGCGCTGCCGGGCAAGGTCTTCGAGGGCACCGTCGACCGCGTGGCGCCCGTCGTCGATGCCGGCAGCGGCACCTTCCGCGTGATCTGCGCCTTCGACAGCCAACAGGTGCTGCAGCCGGGCATGTTCGGCCGCATCAGCATCGACTACGACCAGCGCGCGAATGCGCTCGTCGTGCCGCGCAACGCGCTGATCGAGGGCGAGAACGACCCGGCCCTGTTCGTGGTGCGCGACGGCAAGGTCCGCCGGGTCACGGTCAAGCTGGGCTACATCGACGGCGAGTGGGCCGAGGTGCGCGAGGGCGTGGAGGCGGGCGACAGCGTCGTCACCGCCGGCAAGTCGGCCCTGCGCGACGACTCCATCGTCCAGGTGATCGGCGCCCCCGGCGCGGAAGACAAGGCCGTCGCGGCCAACGAAGCCGGCGATGCCGGCGACGAAACGACCCAGCAGTAAGCGCCGGAGCCCCACGTGAGCGATCCCAAAGTGAGCGATGCCAACCCCGGCGACCCGCAGGCGCCCGCTGCCTTCAACCTCGTCGAGTTCTCCACCCGCCGTCGCGTCACGATCGCGATGTTCACCATCAGCCTGCTGCTGTTCGGACTCATCTCGCTGGGCAACCTCAAGGTCAACCTGCTGCCCGACCTGAGCTTCCCGACCCTGACGGTGCGCACCGAATACACCGGCGCGGCACCGACCGAGATCGAGACCCTCATCACCGAGGCGGTCGAGGAGTCGGTGGGCGTGGTCAAGGGCCTGCGCAAGCTGAAGTCGGTCTCGCGCACCGGCCAGAGCGACGTGGTGCTCGAGTTCGCGTGGGGCACGGACATGGACAAGGCCATGCTCGACGTGCGCGACAAGATCGAGGTGCTGCAGTTGCCGCAGGAAGCCGAGCAGCCTGTGCTGCTGCGCTTCAATCCCTCCACCGAACCGGTCATGCGCCTGGCCCTGAGCGCGCGCGAGGGCGGCGACGCCATCCGCCAGCTGACCCTGATGCGCCGCTTCGCCGAGGACGACCTCAAGAAGAAGCTCGAGCCGGTCGAAGGCGTGGCCGCGGTCAAGATCGGCGGCGGCCTGGAGGACGAGATCCAGGTCGACATCGACCAGCAGAAGCTCGCCCAGCTCAACCTGCCGATCGAGACCGTGATCAACCGCCTGCAGCAGGAGAACGTCAACGTCTCCGGCGGTCGCCTGGAAGAGGGCTCGCAGCGCTACCTGGTGCGCACGGTCAACCAGTTCGCCAGCGTCGACGAGATCCGCGAGATGCTGGTGACCACGCAGAGCGGCGGGGGCGGCGATGCCGCCAGCGCAGCCGAGCAGATGGCGCGCGTCGCGGCCGCGACCGGCGACGCCAGCGCGATGGCCGCGGCCGCCTCGGTGCAGAGCGCGTCCTCGGCCGGGCAGAGCGTCGCCGCGGGCGGCATGCCGGTGCGCCTGAAGGACGTCGCCGACGTGCGCCAGGGCTACAAGGAACGCGAGGCGATCATCCGCCTGGGCGGCAAGGAAGCGGTCGAACTGGCGATCTACAAGGAAGGCGACGCCAACACCGTCGCCACCGCCGATGCCGTGCAGGCGCGGCTGAAGCAGATCCAGGACTCGATGCCGCCGGAGTTCGAACTCACCGTCATCGACGACCAGTCGCAGTTCATCCGCCACGCGATCAGCGACGTGAAGATGGATGCGGTGATCGGCGGCGTGCTGGCGATCCTGATCATCTTCCTGTTCCTGCGCGACGGCTGGAGCACCTTCGTCATCAGCCTGTCGCTGCCGGTGTCGATCGTGACCACCTTCTTCTTCATGGGGCAGATGGACCTGAGCCTCAACGTCATGTCGCTCGGCGGCCTGGCGCTGGCCACCGGCCTGGTGGTCGACGACTCGATCGTGGTGCTCGAGTCGATCGCCAAGGCCCGCGAGCGCGGGCTGGGGATACTCGAAGCGGCGATCGTCGGCACCCGCGAAGTGAGCATGGCGGTGGTCGCCTCGACGCTGACCACGATCGCGGTATTCCTGCCGCTCGTCTTCGTCGAGGGCATCGCCGGCCAGCTGTTCCGCGACCAGGCGCTGACCGTGGCGCTCGCGATCGGCATCTCGCTGCTGGTGTCCATGACCCTGATCCCGATGCTCAGCTCGCTGAAGGGGCGCCCGCCGATGGCGTTCCCGGAGGAGCCGGCGCATCCGCAATGGCGGCCGTCGTCCAAGCTTCAGAAGCCGATCGCGGCCACCGGCCGCGGCGTGGGCGCCGCGACGCGCGGCGGCCTGTTCGGCATCGCCTGGGTGTTCGTGCGGATCTGGCGCGGCATCGCGGCCGTCGTCGGCCCGGTGATGCGCAAGGCCAGCGACCTGGCGATGGCGCCCTACGACCGCGCCGAGCGCAGCTACCTGAAGCTGCTCCCGGCGGCGCTCGGCCGCCCGGGCCTGGTGCTCGGTGTCGCCCTGGCCGCCTTCCTGGCGACGCTCGCGCTGGTGCCGATGCTGGGTGCGGACCTGATCCCGCAGCTGGCCCAGGACCGGTTCGAGATGACCGTCAAGCTGCCGCCCGGCACGCCGCTGCGCGACACCGACGCCCTCGTGCAGGACATCCAGCGCCGGCATGCCGACGACCCGGGCATCCACGCGATGTTCGGCGTCAGCGGCACCGGCACGCGTCTGGACGCGAACCCGACCGAGAGCGGCGAGAACATCGGCAAGATCAGCATCGTGATGGCCGATGGCGGCAGCGAGAAGATCGAGGCCGAGGAAACCGAGCGCCTGCGCGCCACGATGGAGGGCCATCCCGGCGCCGAGGTCGACTTCAGCCGGCCGGAGCTCTTCAGTTTCTCCACGCCGCTGGAGATCGAGCTGCGTGGCGAGGACCTGGCCACCATCGAACAGGCCGGCAAGCAGATGGCGGCGATGCTGCGCGGCAACGCCCACTATGCCGACGTCACCTCCACGGTCGAGCAGGGCTTCCCCGAGATCCAGATCCGTTTCGACCAGGATCGCGCCGGTGCCCTGGGCCTGACCACCCGCCAGATCGCCGACGTGGTGGTGCGCAAGGTGCGCGGCGAGGTCGCGACCCGCTACAGCTTCCGCGACCGCAAGATCGACGTGCTGGTGCGCGCGCAGGAATCGGACCGCGCTTCGGTCGAGGACATCCGCCGCCTGGTCGTCAACCCCGGCAGCAGCCGGCCGGTGACGCTGGAAGCGGTGGCCGACGTCGTCGCGACCACCGGCCCGAGCGAGATCCATCGCGCCGACCAGGTCCGCGTGGCGGTGGTGTCGGCCAACCTGCGCGACATCGACCTGGGCACCGCGGTCAAGGACGTGGAGGCGATGGTCGCCGCGCAGCCGCTGACCGCCGGCGTGCGCATGCACATCGGCGGCCAGGGCGAGGAACTGGCCGAGTCGGTGAAGTCGCTGGTGTTTGCCTTCGGCCTGGCGATCTTCCTGGTCTACCTGGTGATGGCGTCGCAGTTCGAGTCGCTCCTGCACCCCTTCGTGATCCTGTTCACCATCCCGCTGGCGATGGTCGGCGCCGTGCTGGCCCTGCTGGTCACAGGAAACTCGATCTCGGTGGTGGTGTTCATCGGCCTGATCCTGCTGGTGGGCCTGGTGACCAAGAACGCGATCATCCTGATCGACAAGGTCAACCAGTTGCGCGAGGCCGGTGAGAGCAAGCGCGATGCGCTGGTCGAGGGTGCGCGCTCGCGCCTGCGCCCGATCACCATGACCACCCTGTGCACCCTGTTCGGCTTCCTGCCGCTGGCGATCGCGATGGGCGAGGGCGCGGAGGTGCGTTCGCCGATGGCGATCACCGTCATCGGCGGCCTGCTGGTCTCCACGCTGCTGACGCTGGTGGTGATCCCGGTGGTGTACGACCTCCTCGACCGTCGTGGCGACGCCTACTATCGCGAGCGTGGCCGTCGTGGCCTGCACGCGGCCGCGGGTACCGTCGCTGGCGGTCGCGCCGATGCCGATGGAGAACAGCCCGCATGAGCGTCGCCGAGCTCAGCCTGAAGCGTCCCGTCACCACGGTGATGCTGTTCGTGTCGATGTTCGTCATCGGCCTGATCGCCGCGGTGAGGCTGCCGCTGGAAGCCCTGCCGGACGTCTCCGCGCCCTTCATGTTCGTGCAGCTGCCGTACTCGGGCTCCACGCCCGAGGAGGTCGAGCGCACGGTACTGCGCCCGGTCGAGGAGGCCCTGGCGACCCTGAGCGGGATCAAGCGCATGGGCGGCGGTGCCCAGGCCGACGGCGCGTACGTGTTCATGGAGTTCTCGGACTGGGACAAGGACATCTCGATCACGGCCTCGGAAGCACGCGAGCGGATCGACGCGATCCGCGACGAGCTTCCGGACGACTTCCAGCGCTACTTCGTGCACAAGTTCTCGACCAGCGACGAGGCCTTCCTTCGCGTTCGCCTGGCCGCCGACACCGACCTGACCGGCGCCTACGACCTGATCGACCGCGAGATGAAGCGGCGCATCGAGCGCGTGCCCGGCGTGGCGCGGGTGGAGGTCAGCGGCGCGCCGCCGAACGAAGTCGAGATCGCGATCGACCCCGAGCGCCTGACCGCGCACGGGGTGAACCTCAACGACCTCAACAGCCGCCTGCGCACGGTCAACTTCTCCGTGTCCGCGGGCGAGATCCAGGACGCCGACCTGCGCCTGCGGGTGCAGCCGATCGGCGAGATCCGTACCCTCGACGAGCTTCGCAACCTGGTGCTCAACGAGCGCGGACTGCGCCTGTCGGACATCGCCGAGGTGCGGCTCAAGCCCGCGCGCATGGACTATGGCCGTCGCCTGGACGGGCGCGTGGCGGTGGGCCTGGACATCTACAAGGAGCGCAACGCCAACCTGGTCGAGGTCTCGCGGCAGGTGTTGGCGACGGTGGAGGAGATCCGCGAGTCGCCCGAGCTCAACAACATCGACCTGAAGGTCATCCAGAACCAGGGCGAGGAGGTCACCGACTCGCTGGTCGAGCTGGCCGAGGCCGGCGCGATCGGCCTGCTGCTGTCGATCGCGGTGCTGTTCTTCTTCCTGCGGCACTGGCCGTCCACGCTGATGGTGACGCTGGCGATCCCGATCTGTTTCGTCATGACGCTGGGCTTCATGCATTTCTTCGGCGTGACCCTCAACGTGCTGACCCTGATGGGCCTGCTGCTGGCGGTCGGCATGCTGGTCGACAACGCCGTGGTCGTGGTGGAGAGCATCTACCAGGAGCGCGAGCGCATGCCCAACGACCCGGTCAAGGCCTCGATCGTCGGCACCCGGCACGTCGCCATCGCGCTGTCGGCCGGCACGCTGTCGCACTGCATCGTGTTCCTGCCCAACCTGCTGGGCGAAACCAACCAGATCAGCATCTTCATGGCCCAGATCGCGATCACCATCTCGGTGTCGCTGCTGGCGTCGTGGCTGGTCGCGGTCAGCCTGATCCCGATGCTGTCGGCGCGGATGAAGACGCCGCCGGCGGTGCAGAACGAGAAGGGCCTGATCTCGCGCCTGCAACGGCGCTACGCCCGGGTCCTGCGCTGGACCCTGGAACATCGCGGCTGGAGCGTGCTGGGCATCATCCTGATCGTGGCGCTGAGCATCGTGCCGATGACCCAGACCAAGTTCGACATGTTCGGCGGCGGGGGCGGCAAGGAAGCGCAGCTCTACTACCAGTGGAACGGCGGCTACACCAAGGAGCAGATCTCCGACGAGGTCCTGCGCGTGGAGAAGTACCTGGAAGCGAACCGCGAGCGCTTGAACATCAAGCAGATCTACTCGTGGTACAGCGAGCAGGGCGACGCCAGCACCATGATCACCTTCGACGACTCGATCGGCGACATCAAGCCGCTGACCGAGACGATCAGCAAGGAATTGCCGAAGTCGGCGCGCATGGAAGTCGGCATCCGCGGCCAGGGCGGTCGCGACGGCGGCAACGAGGGCGTGCAGGTGCAACTGGTGGGCGACTCGACGAAGGTGTTGAGCGAGATCGCGCGGGACATCGTGCCGATCCTTTCGGCGCGCAAGGAGTTGCGCGACGTCCGCATCGATGCCGGCGACACCAACAACGAGCTCATCGTCACCGTCGATCGCGAGCGTGCCGCGGCGTTCGGCTTCAGCGTGCAGGAGGTGTCCAGCTTCGTCGGCCTGGCCCTGCGTGGCGCCCAGTTGCGCGAATTCCGCCGCGGCCAGACCGAAGTGCCGGTGTGGGTGCGCTTCGCCGGCGCGGAGACCTACGGCGTCGAGGACATGGAGAGCTTCATGGTGCGATCGCCCGACGGGCGTTCGGTGCCGCTGCTGAGCATGGTCGACGTCAACGTCGTGCCGGCCGCCACCCACATCAACCGCTACAACCGCCAGACGACCGTCACCATCGCCGCGAACCTGGCAGGGGAGACCACCACGCCCGATGCGCGCAAGGCACTGGAGTCGACCCTCAAGACCGTCGCGTTCCCACCGGGCTATAGCTATTCCTTCGACGGCAGTGCGTTCGAGCGCGACAACGAGGCGGTCAACCAGATGATGTTCAACACGTTGCTGGCGCTGGTGATGATCTACGTGGTGATGGCGGCGGTCTTCGAGTCGCTGCTGTTCCCGGCGGCGATCATGAGCTGCGTGCTGTTCTCGGTGTTCGGCGTGTTCTGGCTGTTCTGGATCACCGGCACGGCGTTCAGCATCATGGCCTTCATCGGTATCCTGGTGTTGATGGGCGTGGTGGTGAACAACGGCATCGTGATGGTCGAGCACATCAACAACCTCAGGCGGCGCGGCATGTCGCGCACCGATGCCCTGGTCGAGGGCAGTCGCGAACGCCTGCGCCCGATCATGATGACCATGGGCACGGCGATCCTGGCGATGATCCCGATCTCGCTGAGCGACACCGTCGTGCTCGGCGGCGCGGAGTACTCGCCGATGGCGCGCGCGGTGGCCGGCGGCCTGGCGTTCTCGACCGTGGTGAGCCTGATGTTCCTGCCCACCATCTACGCCCTGCTCGACGATGCCCGCAACGGCGTCATCCGCATCGTGAGGCGGGCACGCGGCAAGGACGTCCGCGGCGATGTCGCGTCGGTGACGGCGCTGCACGTGGACTGACCCCGCGCCGACCTGCCGCTCCCGCGGGCGTGCGGGTTGACGGTCCCGGCCGGTCGACAAAGAGAAAGGGCGCTCCCTCGGTGGCGCCCTTCTTTTTTCCGTGTCCGGTGGCCGATCCCTGCCACGACGCCTTCGGTGCGCGCGGTCGAGGGCATCAGCCCACCAGTTTGCCCAGCATCCTCAAACCGCCGGTCCAGACTCCGATGGCGGTGCCCAGGCTGGTCAGGAAGAAGTTCAGCAGCACCCGGGCCACGCGGTTCCGCCACCAGCCCTTGAGGGTGCCGACGTCCTCGCGCAGGGCCATGAAGTCGGCATAGGTGGGCTTGCGCAGCCAGGCTTCGGTGAGCGCGCTGAGCGTCCCCGATGCCAGCGCCGGGTGCAGGGGCGTGATCGGCGAGGCGACGAACGCGACCAGGATGCTGAGGGGATGCCCGCCGGCGATCGCGCAGCCCAGAGCGCCCAACAGTCCAGTGGCCAGCACCCATTGCAGCAGCAGGTCGGAGCCGACGTCGATGCCGCCCTGCCAGAAGCCCCAGGCGAAGCCGCCCAGGACGAAGGTGGTCAGGATGATCGTGAACCACGGAACGTCGCTCTTCTTCGGCAGGGCCTCCAGCTCGTCGCGGATGGCCGTGGCCGGGCGGTCTTCCTCGCGCAGGTAGCCGGCCATGCCGCGCAGGTGGCCGGCGCCGACCACGGCCAGCACCTCGCGCGGGGCGGGGCCCGCGCCAGCGTCGCTGGCCGTGCTCTCGCGCAGGCGCGCGGCCATGTAGCGGTCGCGTTCGTCGATGATCGTGTCGTAGAGCGCCGGCGTGTCGCTGGCGAACTCGCTGAAACTGGACTCCAGCATGTCGCCGGTCTTGAGCTTCTCGATGTCGTCCTCGGCCACGGGCTCGTCGACCAGCAGACCGGCGAGCAGGCCGCCGGCCAGTTTCGCCCGCCCCCAGAAGCCGAGCTGGGCGGAAGCGCGCTTGAAGGTCAGCCCGACTTCGCGGTCGATCAGGTGCACCGGCAGTTCGCGATGGCGCGCCTCGAGCACGGCGCGCTTGAGTTCCGCGCCCGGCTGCACGCCCAGTTGTTCGGCCAGCCGTCGCTGGTAGGCCGCCAGCGCGAGGTTGGCGGCGAACAGCGCGGTACGGCCACTGCGGATGACCTCCACCAGGTCCAATCGTGCCAGGGCGTCGGGATCGGTCAGTGCCTGCAGGCGCTGGGGGTCCAGTTCGACCGCCACGGTGTCGAACTCGCCGCTGCCGATGGCGTCGCGCACCGCGTCGACGCTGGCCTGGGAGACATGGGCCGTCCCGAGCAGGGTGTAGCGGACGCCATCGCGTTCGACGACCTCGTGCGGCTGGTCGCGCCAGTGCGGCGCGTCGGCGGTGGGGACGGTGGCGGGGGTATCGGTCATCGTGGCTCTCATGGCGGGACGTTCGGCCGGGCCGATCCGTCGATATTGGGGCCATGATGAAGCAGACAAGCCGGCGTGGCGTGTTCCCGGCGGCACTTCGGCACGATCGATGTCGCGATTCGGGCGGTTCAGGCCAAACCGAACGGGAGATTGGGGCTGGACACCACGCGCTCGCCGACAGGCCGACCCTGTACGAAAGCGCAGGCGGCGTCGATGACGCCCGCGTCGTCCATGATCCGATGATGGCCCAGCCCCTCGGTGCTGAGCAGCCGCGCCCGCGGCCAGTGGCGGGCGTAGCGCTCGCCTTCGCACCAGGGCACCTCGCGGTCGCGCAGGTCGTGCACCACCAGCGCCGGGCACCCCAGGGCCGGTACGACGCGGTGGGCCTGCATGCCGGCGAACTTGATGCCGTATCGACGTTCGAAGCCGCGCATCATGCGCAGGCAGGCATGGCGGGCCAGGCCGATCATGCCGGCGAAGCGCAGGCCGGCGTCGATCGGGTCGGCGGCCGGCGCGACCAGCACCACGCGATCGGCGCGGAGCCCGCGTTGCATCGCCAGGACCGCTGCCGCGCCACCGAGCGAGTGTCCAAGGAGCACGCGCGGCGGCCCGAAGTGCGCCCCGACCGCGAGCAGGTGCTCGACGAAACTGGGGAGGGTGGCGAAGTCGCCCGGGCTGAGCCCGTGCGCGTACTGGTCGAAGGCGACGACCGCCAGGCCGGCTCCGCGCAGCCCGGGCAGCCAGCTCGCGATCCGGGTGCCATGGCTGGACCAGCCGTGGGAGAACAGTACATAGGGCTGCGTGGCGGGATCGCCCCAGACGTAGGCCTGGACGTGATGGTCGCCGACCTCGATACGGCGTTCGCGGGCGCCATGGCGCGGTGCCTGGCGGGCTCGCGCGTGCGAGCTCCGCATCGGCGTGCCGAACAGCCGCCCCGCGCGAACCGCGGCCGCGTCCGGCGCGAAGGCGCTGGCCACGCGGAATCCCATGCGCAGGATAGCCAGTTGCAGGTTAGTTCGAACGGTCGTGCTAATTTTTGACGGAGGGCGGGGCATGACGGTCATCCTCGTGGGGGAGGTCGGCTCAGGTCAGGAGGGGGAGGTCGGCGCGTGGCGCTGCAGCAGGCGGTCGAGGCCCGCCAGGCCGCGCGCGAGGCTGTCGGGATACCCGAAGAGGCCGGCATCGTGGTGGACGCCGAGGGCCAGGCAGTAGAGCTCGAAGGACAGCTGCATGGGATCGGTGGCCGGATCCAGCTGCCCGCGCTCGATCGCATGGCCTGCGGCGCGGGCGATGTCCTGCCGCCGGCGCCGTTGCTGGGCCACGACCCGGTCGCGCAGGGCGCCCGGGCGGTCGTCGTACTCGCTGACCGCCGCCACCAGCAGGCAGCCGCCTTCGTTCTGGCGGACCCAGTCGAACCAGCCTTCCATGATCGCTCGCAGCCGGTCCAGGCCCCGCTCGGCCTTCAGCGCAGGCACCAGGACGGCGTCGAAGAAGCGCGCGGCGGCATTGTCCAGGACGGCCAGTTGCAGGTCTTCGCGCGAACCGAAATGGGCGAACACGCCGCTCTTGGACATGCCCACCGCCTGCGCCAGCGGACCGATCGAGAGGCTTTCCAGGCCGCCCGCGCAGGCAATGCCGTAGGCGCGGTCGATGATGCTGTCGCGGGTGGCGACGCCCTTGGAGGTAGCGGTCAGTGCATTCACGCAGAAAAAATAGCACGGTCGTTCAAAAACGTGCAAGCACCGCCTGTCGGGGGGTCAACCCGGCCAGTGGGGCACGGCGGGACCCGGGGGCGCGCTTGCATCGCCCGCGCCGAGCGCGCGTTGCATCTGCACGGTGTCCAGCCAGCGCCCGTGCTTGCGGCCCAGGCCCCGGTAGACGCCGACGGTGCTGAAGCCCAGGCGCTCGTGCAGGCGGACCGAAGCGGCGTTGCTGCCGTCGCCGATCACCGCGACCATCTGCCGGAAGCCCTGTGCCTCGCAGGCGTCGATCAGGGCCTGGAGCAATGCCCGGCCCACGCCGCGCCCCTGCTGGCCGGGATCGATGTAGATCGCGTTCTCGACCGTCCACTGGTAACCGATGCGACTGCGATACGGCCCCGCGTAGGCGTAGCCCGCGAAGCCGTCCGCGGCTTCCGCGACCAGGTAGGGAAACCCGTGGTCCACCAGCCGGCGCCATCGCGAGTGCATGTCCTCCAGGCTTGGGACCTCGTATTCGTAGGTGGCCACCCGCTCGCGGACCTCCTGCGCATACAACGCGGTGATCGCGGGCAGGTCGGCCTCGGTCGCGGCCCGCACGCGCGGGTGGGTGTCGGTGGACGGGGGCATCGGGCCCGTTGCCTCAGTCGCGGTAACGCTTGAGCAGGTCGCCGTAGGCGTCGATCCGGCGATCGCGCAGGAAGGGCCAGATACGGCGGACGTGTTCGCTGCGCTGCATGTCCACCTCGGCCATCAGGATCGTGGGATCGGTGCCGGCCTCGGCCAGGAACTCGCCCTGCGGCCCGAGCACGTGGCTGTTGCCCCAGAAGTCGATGCCCGACGCGGCCAGCGGCGAAGCCTCGTGGCCGACCCGGTTGCAGCTGAGCACCGGCAGGCCATTGGCGACCGCGTGGCCCCGGTGGCTAAGCACCCAGGCATCGCGCTGGCGGTGCTTCTCGTCCTGCGCGTCGTCCGGGTCCCAGCCGATCGCGGTGGGGTAGAGCAGCAACTCCGCGCCCGCCAGCGCCATCAGGCGCGCGCCTTCGGGATACCACTGGTCCCAGCAGACCAGCACGCCCAGGCGACCGACGGACGTGTCGATCGGCTCGAAACCCAGGTCGCCGGGCGTGAAATAGAACTTCTCGTAGAACCCGGGATCGTCCGGGATGTGCATCTTGCGGTACTTGCCGGCGATCCGGCCGTCGGTCTCATAGACCACCGCGGTGTTGTGGTAAAGGCCGGCGGCGCGCTTCTCGAAAAGCGAACTGACCAGGACCACGCCATGTGCCCGGGCCAGGGCGCCCAGGCGTTCGGTGCTGGGCCCCGGGATGCGCTCGGCGAGGTCGAACTCGTCCACCGATTCGTGCTGGCAGAAGTACGGTCCGTTGTGGAGCTCCTGCAGGAGCACGAGCCGGGCGCCCGAGCGGGCGGCTTCGGCCACGCGATCCTCGATGACGGCGAGGTTCTCCCCGGCGCCGCCGTGGTTCTTTTCCTGGATGAGGGCAACGGGCAGGGTCTTGGTCTTCATGCCGGCATTGTATGCATACGGGGTGCAGGCCCCGTGGTCGGGAGCGACGCGCGCCAGGGGCGCCAACGGGGGGAGGTTCGGGGCAGGATTGCCGGGCTCAGCCCAGCACGCCTTCCGGCAACTGCATGGTGATGCAATGCAGGCTGCCGTTCTGCCAGATCAGCGGGCGGCAGGGCACCGGGACGATCTCGCGGTCCGGGAACGCGCGCGCCAGCACCTCCGCCGCGGCCGCGTCGGCCTCGTCGCCGTAGGCCGGCATCAGCACCGCGCCGTTGATGATCAGGAAGTTGGCATAGCTCGCGGCCAGGCGGCGACCTTCGTCGATCACCGGGCGGGCCCAGGGCAGGGGGAACAGGCGGTAGGGATGGCCGTCGGCGGTCCGCAGCGCGGCCAGCTCGTGCGCCATTGCCGCGAGTTCGGCATGGTGGCTGTCGTCGGGGTCGTCGCAGGCCTGGTAGACGATGGCATCGGGCGCGGCGAAGCGGGCGAGGGTGTCCACGTGGGCGTCGGTATCGTCGCCCTCCAGGTAGCCGTGGTCCAGCCACAGCACGCGATCCTGCCTGAGCCAGGTGGCCAGGCGTTCGCCCAGGGTGTCCCGGTCCAGCTCGGGATGGCGCTCGTGCAGGCAGGTCCAGGTGGTCAGCAGCGTGCCGGCGCCATCGGTGTCGATGGCACCACCTTCTAGTTCGAAATCAATCTCTTGCCGCTCACTGTTCGCGAACAGCTGGAGGTTTTCCAGCGTGCCCACCAGCGCATCGTCGCGGCTGGCCTCGAACTTGCCGCCCCAGCCGGTGAAGCGGAAGTCCAGCAGGCGGTAACCGTCCGGGCCACGCAGGGTGATCGGTCCCGAGTCGCGCAGCCAGGTGTCGTCGTAACCGGCCTCGATGAAGCGCACGCGGTCCATGTCCACGCGCGCCGACGAGAGCCGGGCCCGTGCGTAGGCCTCGACGTCCGCATCGGCCACGCACGCCACCACGGGCTGGAAGCGGGTGATCGCCGCGACCAGGGCGATATAGGTGTCCTCGACCCCGTCGAGGCGCCCGGCCCAGTCGGTATCGGCATGCGGCCAGGCGATCAGGACGGCGGACTGGGGTTCCCACTCCGCGGGGAAGCGCAACGCGTTACGGGGCATCGATGGCTCAGTTGATCGGGGGCTTGGGGCCGATCTCGTCGGCGCTGGCCTGGTTGGCCACGGCGTCGATGACGCGGCTCTTCTCGAAATAGACGGTGAAGGCGGGGTAGACCCAGCGGTTGATCGTCGGCCACTGGCGCTTCTGGCCGCCACGCGGATCCATGCGCTCGCTCGGCGCGCCGTACTTGGCCTCGACCTGGGCCATGGTCATGCCGCGGGCCGGCAGCGCCGCGTTGGCGGTTTCCTGCACGCGCTCGATGAGGAGGGTTTCGGCCGAAGCGGCACCGGACAGGGCGATCAGGACCGACAGGGCGGCCAGCTTGCTGCGGAAGAGCGTCATCGTGGCGATACCTCGCATGGAATTGCTGGATTGTATGCACAACGGGCCGCCGGCGGGCAGCGGGTCGCCGTCACGGAACGCGAACGCAGCGGGCCCAGGCCGTGGCACGCCAGGCGGGCCAGGGGCCCCAGACGCAGAAAAGCCGCCTTCCGGCGGCCTTTCCGTTACGGCAGTGCCGAACCCGGACTCAGCGCTGGCGCGCCTTGAAACGGGGGTTCGACTTGCAAATCACGAAGACCTTGCCACGACGGCGGACGACTTTGCAGTCGCGGTGACGGGACTTCGCCGACTTCAGGGAGGACAGGACCTTCATGACAGACCTCGGCAAACGGGGTTAAGAGAATCAAGCCGCCAATTATGCAGGCTATTTCTTTGGCGATCAAGTGTTTGTGGGCGACGGTTCATGCGCCGCACCCGCCCGAGGGCGTGGCCGGGCTGGCGACGGCGCGGCGAGCGGACATAATGCCCGCATGACGACCGACACCCCCGTACTGACCATCGACGGCCCTTCCGGTTCCGGGAAGGGCACCATCAGCCGACTCGTCGCCCAGCGCCTGGGCTGGCACTACCTGGACTCGGGGGCCCTTTACCGGGCCATCGGGCTCGCGGCCGGCTGGGCCGACATCGACCTCGACGACCATGGCGCCCTGGTGCGCTGCACCTTCGATACCCGGATCGGCTTCCGCGACGACGGCGACGAGCTGCGGGTGCTGGTCAACGACGTCGATGCCACCGGGGAACTGCGCACCGAGACCGCCGGCGCGGCGGCTTCGGCGATCGCCGCGATCCCAGAGGTGCGGGCCGCGCTGAAGGACCGTCAGCGCGCATTTCGCCAGCCGCCGGGCCTGGTCGCCGACGGCCGCGACATGGGGACGGTGATCTTCCCGGACGCCCCGTTCAAGGTGTTCATGACCGCCAGCGCCGACGAACGGGCGCAAAGGCGCTATAAGCAGTTGAATGACAAGGGGGTTTCGGTTACATTGGACGGTCTGCTGCGGGAGATTCTCGCCCGCGACGCCCGCGACGCCCAGCGCGCGGTGGCTCCGCTGAGGCCGGCCGAAGACGCCGTCCGCATCGATACCACCGGCCTGAGCATCCCGGAAGTCGTCGAGCAGGTGTTGGCGCAGGTGGCCCGCTGAGGGCCCCGGGGCCGGCATCCCGCCGCAGGCAACCAGCCCCGCCGCAATCCCGCGGCGGATCAATCCATGCACGTGGCGTAGCCGCATCGCGCCATATCTCAACGGGTGGGTCGGCGGCATCGAGTGCCTCGTCAAGCACGCCCCCGGCCCGTGTGTTCAACCGAGTATCCAAACAATGACCGAATCATTTGCAGAACTGTTCGAGCAGAGCCAGCAGAACCTGGCGAAGCTGAAGCCGGGCGCCATCGTCACCGGTACCGTCGTCGAGGTCCGTGGCGACGTGGTCGTGATCAACGCCGGCCTGAAGTCCGAAGGCATCGTGCCGATCGAGCAGTTCCGTAACGACGCCGGCGAGATCGACGTCGCCGAAGGCGACGAAGTCAAGGTCGCCCTCGACTCCATCGAGAACGGCTTCGGCGAGACCGTGCTGTCGCGCGAGAAGGCCAAGCGCGCGATGGTGTGGGACGAGCTCGAGCAGGCGCTCGAGAACAACGACACCATCACCGGCCGCATCAGCGGCAAGGTGAAGGGCGGCTTCACCGTCGACATCAAGGACGTCCGCGGCTTCCTGCCCGGCTCGCTGGTCGACGTGCGCCCGGTCCGCGATTCCGCGTACCTGGAAGGCAAGGAGCTGGAGTTCAAGCTGATCAAGCTGGACCGCAAGCGCAACAACATCGTCGTCTCCCGCCGTGCGGTGGTCGAGAGCGAGTACAGCGCCGAGCGCGAACAGCTGATGGAGAAGCTGGTCGAGGGCGCCGTCCTGAAGGGCGTCGTCAAGAACCTGACCGACTACGGCGCGTTCGTCGACCTGGGCGGCATCGATGGCCTGCTGCACATCACCGACATGGCCTGGAAGCGCGTGCGCCATCCGTCCGAGGTGGTCGAGGTCGGCCAGGAGCTGGAAGTGCGCGTGCTCAAGTACGACCGCGAGCGCAACCGCGTCAGCCTGGGCCTGAAGCAGCTGGGCGAGGATCCGTGGGACAACATCTCGCGCCGCTACCCGTCGCAGACCCGCGTCTTCGGCAAGGTCTCCAACGTCACCGATTACGGTGCGTTCGTCGAGATCGAGCCGGGCGTCGAGGGCCTGGTGCACGTCTCCGAGATGGACTGGACCAACAAGAACGTCAACCCGTCGAAGATCGTCCAGGTGGGCGACGACGTCGAGGTGATGGTCCTGGACGTGGACGAGGAGCGCCGCCGCATCTCGCTGGGCATGAAGCAGGTAAGCTCCAACCCGTGGGAGACCTTCGCGGTCATCCACAAGAAGGGCGACAAGGTCGAGGGCCAGGTCAAGTCGATCACCGACTTCGGCATCTTCATCGGCCTGGACGGCGGCATCGACGGCCTGGTCCACCTGTCCGACATCAGCTGGAACACCACCGGCGAGGACGTGGTCCGCAACTTCAAGAAGGGCGACACGCTCGAAGCCGTCGTCCTTGCGGTCGATCCGGAGCGCGAGCGCATCAGCCTGGGCCTGAAGCAGATGGAACAGGATCCGCTGGGCCAGTTCATGGCGTCCAACGCCAAGGGCTCGATGCTGAGCGGCACCGTCAAGGAAGTCGACGCCAAGGGCGCCGTGATCGAGCTGAGCGACGGCGTGGAAGGCTACATCGCCGCCCGCGACATCTCGGAAGAGCGCGTCGACGACGCCACCAAGCACCTCAAGGCCGGCGATCCGATCGAAGCGCGCTTCATCGGCATGGACCGCAAGGGCCGCGTGATGCAGCTGTCGATCAAGGCCAAGGACGCCGCGGAGATGCAGGAGGCCGTGGCCGACTACAACCGCGCCAATGCCGACGCCGCCAGCGGCACCACCAAGCTGGGCGCGCTGCTGCGCGAGCAGCTGGGCGGCAAGTCCGAGTAAGTCGAAGCAAACCGCAGTACCCAGGGCGGCCCGGTCGATGGCCGGGCCGCCCTGACTGAGGTGCCGGACTCGTCCAGGGGGGCGATGCCGGATGACGGTCGCCCCTGGCGATCGTTCAATCCAGTTATCAACGCGAGCGACCCGTCCCACCCATGACCAAGTCCGAACTGATCGAGATCCTTTCGCAACGTCAGGCGCACCTGAAGAGCGATGACGTGGATCTGGCGGTCAAGGCCTTGCTGGAGATGATGAGCAGCTCGCTGGCCACCGGCGACCGCATCGAGATCCGCGGCTTCGGCAGTTTTTCCCTGCACTACCGGCCGCCGCGCATGGGTCGCAACCCGAAGACCGGCGAGTCGGTCGCGCTGCCCGGCAAGCACGTGCCCCATTTCAAGCCCGGCAAGGAGCTGCGCGAGCGCGTCAGCGACGTGATGCCGCAGGGCGACACCGCGGGCTGAGTCCGTCGTCCGACCTCGCTGGTCGGTGCAGTACCACTTCCTCGCCTCGACCGAACGGGTCCCGTGTCGCATTCGCGACGCGATTGAATGCCTCAATGGCTTCTGGAGTACCGGGATCACCGGTAAGCTAGTGCCACCCCCATTGCACCACGAGGCCACCATGCGCCTGATTCGCCTGATCATCGCTTTCGTCTGTCTTGCGGTGGGTGCCATCCTCGGGGCGTTGAATCGGGACCTGGTCGACATCGACTTCGCCGTGGCCCGGGTGACGACCACCCTGGGCGTGGCCCTGATCGTGTCCTTGCTGTCCGGCGTGCTGCTGGGCGGGCTGGCGATCGCCGCCAGCGTCGTGCTCCCCTTGCGCCGCCGCCTCGGCAGGCTCGAGCGACAAACGGTTCCCCGGGCAGCGACCGCGCCGCAGCCGGTGGTTCCCGGTGACCAGGGAGGGCGCTGAGCCGTGGCCTTCATCAGCGAATGGTTCTGGTTTTTCCTGCTGTTGCCGGTCGCGGCCGTCAGCGGCTGGATCATCGGGCGGCGTGGGGGCGAGCGCCACAGCAGCACCCAGGTCAGCCGACTGTCCACGACGTATTTCCGCGGCCTGAACTACCTGCTCAACGAACAGCCCGACAAGGCGATCGAACTGTTCCTGCATATCGCCGAACTCGACAAGGACACCTTCGAGACCCAGGTCGCCCTGGGCCACCTGTTCCGCCGCCGCGGCGAGGTCGATCGCGCCATCCGCCTGCACCAGGCCCTGGTGCAGCGCCCCGGCCTCAGCGACGCGCAGAAGGTGCAGGCCCTGCTGGCCCTGGGCGAGGACTACATGCGCTCGGGACTGCTGGACCGCGCGGAAACCGTGTTCAGCGACCTGGTCGCGCTCGACATGCGCGCGCCGCTGGCGCTGCGGCACCTGATCGGCATCTACCAGTCCGAGCGCGATTGGGACAAGGCGATCGAGAATGCGCGTCGCTACGAGGCGGCCACCGACGAGCCGATGGGCAAGCTGATCGCCCAGTTCGAGTGCGAACTCGCCGAGCGCCACCGCGCCGCCGGCGACGTCGAGGCCGCGCGCGCCGCGGTCGCCCGGGCCTACGAGGCCGATGCCAACTCGGTGCGCGCGGGCATGATCGAAGGCCGCATCGAGGTCGAGGCGGGGCGCGATGCCAGTGCGATCCGGGCCTTCGAACGCGTGGCCCGTGCCGACCCGGACTACCTGCCCGAAGTCCTGCCGGCGTTGCTGGCCTGCTATGCCAACACCGGTGAGACGACCGGCGCGCGGACCTTCCTGGCGGAAATGTGCGAACACTACCGCGGCATCGCCCCGGTGCTGGCGCTGACGCGCATGGTCGAGGCCGAAGAGGGCGTGGCCGCGGCGCGCGCCTACCTCGCCCGCCAGCTCAAGGACCGGCCGTCGGTGCGCGGCGAGGCGGCCCTGATCGACCTGACGCTGGCCGAGAGCGCCGACCCACTGGCGACCCTGCACGACCTCAAGCACATCACCGACCAGTTGCTGGTGCGCAATCCCAGCTACCGCTGCAGCCGCTGCGGATTCGGTGCCCGCAGCCACCACTGGCAATGCCCCAGCTGCAAGGAATGGGGTTCGGTCAAGCCGCTGCTGAACTATGCCGTTGTCTGACGGCCCGTACCTCTGGCTGTCCGTGTTCTTCTGCCTGGGTGCCATCGGCACCTGGGCCGCGCGTCGCTACGCCCTCGGGCGGCGCCTGCTCGACGCGCCCGGCGAGCGGCGAAGCCACAGCGTGCCCACGCCCCGGGGCGGCGGCATCGCGATCGTGGCCGGCACGGTCCTCGCGGCCCTCTTCCTGGCGATCCGGGGGCCGTCGCCCATCCTGCTGGCGTTCGGGCTGGGCACGGGGCTCGTCGCTGCGGTGGGCTGGGTGGACGACCATCGCCCGCTGTCCCCCTGGCTGCGTTTGGGGGTCCATGCCCTCGCGGCAGCGGTCTTCGCGGCGGTGCTGGCGCGCGAGGGCGCCGGCGCGATGGCGGTCGCGGTGGGCTTCCTGGCCCCGCTGGTCCTGACCAACATCTGGAACTTCATGGATGGCATCGATGGCATCGCGGCCACCCAGGCCGTGATCGTCGTGCTGGCCTGCCTGCCGTTCCTGGCCGGTCCCCACGATGCGCTGGCGATGGCCCTGGTCGCCGCCTGCATGGGCTTCCTGCCGTTCAACTTCCCGCGGGCGAGAATCTTCATGGGCGACGTCGGCAGCGGTGCGCTCGGTTTCGCGATCGGCGCGTTGCTCGCCCTGGCGGTGGCGACGACCGGGGCCCACGGGGCCGCCTGGCTGCTGTTGCCGCTGGCGCCCTTCCTCGTCGACGCCGGGCTGACGCTGTCGCGGCGGATGCTGCGGGGCGAGCGCTGGTGGACACCGCATGTCCAGCATGCCTACCAGGTCGCGGCACGCCGGTTCGGCCACGTGCCCGTCACCATGGCCTATGGCGTAGTGGCCGCGGCGGGGCTCGCGGTGGCCTGGTATTGCCGCGATGCGTCCGGGTCCTTCATGTCATTTAGCCTGCTCGCGTGGTATACGTCCGCCGCGGTTTTGTGGCTGTGGCTGCAAGGCATCGAGCGCGATGGAGACCGGCACGCCCGGCCTTGATAAGGAGATATACGAGTCCAATGAGTGCATGGCGCGACCGATTGAGCGCGATCGCCCCCCGGGTGGCGGTGGTGGCGCACGACCTGATCATGGTCTGGCTGGTGTGGGAGGGACTGCACCGCCTGCGGTTCGGCATCCTCCCCAATCCGCCGGAAATGCCCCTGTGGTCGACCGAGATCGCGCTGGTGCTCGCCGCGCAGGGGCTGGTGTTCTGGCAGGTCGGCCTGTATCGCGGCCTCTGGCGCTTCGCCAGCGTCCCGGACCTTTGGAACATCTTCAAGGCCTGCGCGCTGGGCCTGTTCGCGATCGCACTGGGCCTGTTCCTCTATAACCGCCTGGACCTGGTGTCGCGGACCGTGCTGGTCCTGTATCCGCTCAGCCTGATGGCCTTGCTGGGCGCCCCCAGGCTGCTCTATCGCGCGTGGAAGGACAGCTCCACCGAGCGCAGCGCGGCGGCCTCGGTACGCATCCTGATCCTGGGCGCCGGGCACGCGGGCGAGGCACTGGTCCGCGACCTGCGCCGCCTGGGCACCTACCAGCCTGTCGGCTTCCTGGACGACGCCGCGCGCATGCGCGGCACCAAGGTCCAGGGCGTCCCGGTCCTGGGCAAGGTCAGCGATGTCGCCGAAATCGCGCGGGAGACCGCGGCCAAGCTGCTGGTCATCGCCATGCCTTCGGCCGATGCCACCGCCCTGCAGCGCGTGGTCATCGCCTGCGAGCGGACCGGGCTGCCGTTCCGGATGGTGCCCAAGCTGTCCGATGTCCTGGAAGGGCGCTCGCTGCCGGGCGAACTGAAGGAGGTCGCGATCGAGGACCTGCTCGGCCGCAAGCCGGTGCTGCCCGACTGGAAGGCCATCCGCCACTGGCTGGGTGCGCGCTCGGTGCTCGTGACCGGCGCCGGCGGCTCGATCGGTTCCGAGCTGTGCCGGCAGTGCGCACGCCACGGCGCGCGGCGCATCGCGCTGGTCGAGATCGACGAACTGGCGCTGACCACGACCGAGGCCGCGCTCAAGCGCGACTTCCCGGACCTGGAGTACATCTCGGTGCTCGGCGACTGCGGCGACCCCGCCGTCATCGCGCACGCGCTGCGCCTGTCCGAACCGGAGGCGGCGTTCCATGCCGCGGCCTACAAGCAGGTGCCCCTGCTGGAGACGCAGCTCCGCGAGGCGGTGCGCAACAACGTCCTGGCGACCACGACCGTGGCCTCGGCCTGCCGCGACGCGGGCGTGGGCACCTTCGTCCTTATTTCCACCGACAAGGCGGTCGACCCGGTGAACGTGCTGGGCGCGACCAAGCGCCTGGCCGAAATGATGTGCCAGTCGCTGGCCCTGGAGCGGAACACGCGTTTCGTCACCGTCCGCTTCGGCAACGTGCTCGATTCGGCGGGCAGCGTGGTGCCGCTGTTCCGCGAACAGATCCGCCGGGGCGGCCCGGTCACCGTGACCGACCCCGACGTGACCCGCTACTTCATGACCATCCCCGAGGCCTGCCAGCTGATCCTCCAGGCCTCGGCGATCGGCACCCACGAGGCGATCTATACCCTCGACATGGGCGAGGCCGTGCCGATCCGCCTGCTCGCGGAGCAGATGATCCGCCTGGCCGGCAAGCAACCGGGTCGCGACGTCGCCGTGGTCTACACCGGGCTGCGTCCAGGCGAGAAGCTCCACGAGACCCTGTTCCATGCCGACGAGCGCTACCGACCCACCGCGCACCCGCAGATCCTCCAAGCCGAACCGCGCCGGATCGTCGCCAAGGAGATCGCCCACGCGGTCGCGGCCATGCGCGATGCCTCCCAGGCCTACGACGTGGAACGCCTCGCCGACCTGCTCCGCGAGGCCGTGCCGGACTTCGTTCCGGAACAGGCCACCGAGGATCCGCTGCTGCCCAGTCCCACGGTCGTACCGTTCCCCGCACGCAACGCCAGGAAGATTTGATGCCCCAAGCCCCCGCTGCACGCCGTATCCGCAAGGCCGTATTCCCCGTCGCCGGACTGGGTACCCGATTCCTCCCCGCGACCAAGACCGTTCCCAAGGAGATGCTGCCGATCATCGACCGGCCGCTGATCCAGTACGCCGTCGACGAGGCCATCGAGGCGGGTTGCGACACGCTGGTCTTCATCACCAACCGCTACAAGCACGCGGTCGCCGACTACTTCGACAAGGCGTATGAACTGGAGCAGCGCCTGGAGAAGGCCGGCAAGCACGAGCAGCTCGAGCTGGTCCGGCATGTGCTGCCCGAGGGCGTCACCGCGATCTTCGTCACCCAGTCCGAGGCCAAGGGGCTCGGCCACGCGGTGCTGTGCGCGAAGGAAGTCATCGGCAACGAGCCTTTCGCCGTCCTGCTGCCCGACGACCTGATCTGGAATCGCGGCGCGGGCGCGCTGAGCCAGATGGCCGACGCGGCGCAGGCCAGCGGCGCCAGCACGATCGCGGTGCAGGACGTGCCGCAGGCGCAGACCGGAAGCTACGGTATCGTCGCCACCGAGGATTTCGCCGATCGCCAGGGGCGTATCACCGCGATGGTCGAGAAGCCCGCGCCGGAGGATGCCCCCAGCACGCTTGCCGTCGTCGGGCGCTATGTATTGACCCCCCGCATCTTCGAGTTGCTTGAGTCCACCACGCCCGGCTCGGGCGGCGAGATCCAGTTGACCGATGCCATCTCGGCGCTGCTGGAAGAGGAATCCGTCAATGCGTACCGGTTCAAGGGCACGCGCTTCGACTGCGGTACCCACCTGGGGCTGATCGAAGCGACGATCCGCTATGCGCTCGACCACGAGAAGCTCAGCGACGCGGCGGCACGGATGATGCAGGACGCGCTCTACGAACTGGGCGTTCGCGAGATCCAGTAGCGCACGCCGACGGCGCTCGCGCCCGTCGTGCGGGTCGCCGGCTCAGGCATAGTGCGCCAGCGCCCAGAGCGATCCCAGCAGCGAGGCCAGCGCGATCGTGGCGGCGGCGTCGCGGGCCCAGCCCAGGCGCCGGCCCCAGGCCAGCGCGGGCGGACCGCGCAGGACCCTGACGTCGCGGATCGTCCGCCAATGCGGCGGGGGCAGGGTCGCGGTCTCGAGGATGTCGCGCCGCCTGCGTCCGATCGCGGCGGCCACGCCCGTCGCCGCGGCGCCCAGGCCAAGGCCCAGGCCGGCAAGCAGGACGCGCAGGCCCTGGCGGCGCTCCAGCGGCGAGGCCAGTCGCAGGGACTCGCCGACCTCGCCGAGCCAGTGCCCGAAGAACGCCAGCATCGGCATGCCAAGCAAGGCGGCGATCGACAACAGCCAGGCCAGTCGGCGGCGGTAGGCCCGGTCGGCGGGGTGGGTGTCGAATGTCTTCATCGCCTATGCTTGCCGGCCATCCGGTCGCTCCGGGAGTCGCCCCCATTGGACACCTATTACGCCGCCGATCCAATGCTCCAGTCCCACCGGCATCCGAGCCTGGAGGGGCGGCGGGAGGTGCGCACCTGCGTCATCGGCGGCGGTTTCGCGGGTCTCAACACGGCGCTCGGCCTGGTGGAGCGCGGCCATGACGGGGTCCTGCTGCTGGAGGCCGGGCGCATTGGCCACGGCGCTTCGGGTCGAAACGGCGGCTTCGTCTTCGGTGGCTATTCCCGGGACGAAGCGACCCTGCTTGCCGACCTCGGGCCAGTCCGGGCGCGCGAGCTCTACGCGGGCACGCGGGAGGCGGTGGAGCTGATCCGGCGGCGCATCCGGCAGGGCGCCATCGAATGCGAGCTCAGCGAGAGCGGCGTCATCTGGGCCAACTGGTTCCGCGATCCCGGTCCCCTGCGCGAACGCCAGCGCCTGCTCGCGGATGCCTATGGCGTGTCGTGGGAATGGCTGTCGCGCGAGGAGATGGCGTCGCTGCTGAGGACCAGGCGCTATGGCGAAGGCCTGTTCGAACGCGATGCGTTCCACTTCCACCCCTTGAAGTACGTGCATGGACTGGCGCGCATGGCCGTCGAGCGGGGCGCCTGCGTCCACGAGGCATCCCCGGCCATCGGCCTGCAGCGCCGGGGCGCGGGCTGGCGTGTGCAGACCCCCGGGGGAAGCGTCGAGGCCGAAACGGTCGTACTGGCCTGCGGTGGCTACCTGGCGGGCCTGGTGCGCCACGTGGACGCGGCCGTGCTGCCCATCTCGACCTATGTCATGACGACCGCGCCCCTGGGGGATCGGCTGGACGAGGTGATGGCCACGCGCGCGGCCGTCTACGACACCCGCTTCGCGTTCGACTACTATCGCCCACTCGCCGACACCCGCCTGCTCTGGGGGGGCCGGATCTCGATCCGCGAGCGCTCGCCGCGCGCCGTCAGGCGACTGCTGTACCGCGACATGCTCAAGGTCTTCCCGCAGTTGGACGGGGTGGAGATCGAGCATGCATGGTCCGGCCGCATGAGCTACGCGCGCCACCAGATGCCGCAGATCGGGGCCATTGGCGAGGGCCTGTGGCTCGCGCAGGCGTTCGGCGGGCACGGCGTCGCGCCGAGCACCCATGCCGGGGACCTGCTTGCCAGCGCCATAGCCGAAGGCGACACGCGTTGGAGGCGCTTCGATGGTTACGGCCTGGTGTCGGCGATGAAGCCGCTGGGATTCGCCGCGGCCCAGTCGAGTTACTGGTGGGCCATGGCGCGCGACGGATGGAAAGCGTGGCGGGAAGGGAGGGCGACGGCGTGACGCAGGACGAAGCCGGAATGGCGAAGATCGAGTGGGCGGATTTTGCGCGCGTGCAGATGTGCGCGGGCACGGTGCTGCGCGTGGAGGACTTCCCGGAGGCCCGCAAGCCGGCATGGCGCCTGTGGGTCGACTTCGGACCGCATGGCGTGCTCAAGACAAGCGCGCAGGTGCGCGACCTCTATGCGGCGGAAGCGCTCGTGGGACGGCAGGTGGTGGGCGTGCTCAACTTCCCCCCAAAGCAGGTGGGCCGGTTCATGTCCGAGTTCCTGCTGACGGGCTTCCCGACCGAGGCGGGCGTCGTGCTCACAACGCTCGAGCGTGCGGTGCCCAACGGTACCCGCATGGCTTGAGGACCGCCCGTCCCGGCGGCAACGAAAACGGCGCCCATGGGCGCCGTTTTCGCGTGCGTTCCGGCGGCTGCAGCCGGGCGGGGTGGCTCAGAGCGATTCGAAGATGCCCGCCGCGCCCATGCCGGTGCCGATGCACATCGTCACCATGCCGTACTTCTGCTGGCGACGGCGCAGGCCGTGCAGGATCGTCGCCGTGCGGATCGCGCCGGTCGCGCCCAGCGGATGCCCGAGGGCGATCGCGCCGCCCAGCGGGTTGATCTTGCCGGGGTCCAGCTCGCAGTCGCGGATGACGGCAAGGGCCTGCGCGGCGAAGGCTTCGTTGAGTTCGATCCAGTCCAGCTGGTCGCGGGTGAGGCCTGCCTGCGCCAGTGCCTTCGGGATCGCGGCGATCGGACCGATGCCCATCACCTCGGGGCGCACGCCGGCGACGGAGAAGCTGACGAAGCGGGCCAGCGGGGTCAGGCCGTAGTCCTTGACGGCCTGCTCGGAGGCCAGCAGCACCGCGCCGGCGCCATCGCTCATCTGCGAGCTGTTGCCGGCGGTGACGCTGCCGCCGAACTGGCCGTTGCGGAACACCGGGCGCAACCTGGCCAGGCCTTCCATGGAGGAATCCGGGCGCGGGCCCTCGTCGTTCTCGACCAGCAGCTTGCGCAGTCGAACGGTGTTGCCGGCCAGGTCGGGCTGGTGCGACACCACTTCGTAGGGGCTGATCTCGTCGCGGAACTCGCCGGCCTCGATGGCGGCGATGGCCTTCTGGTGCGAGGCGAGGGCGAACGCATCCTGCTGCTCGCGCGAGACCTTCCATTCCTCGGCGACCTTCTCGGCGGTGATGCCCATGCCGTAGGCGATGGCGACGTTCTCGTCGCGCGCGAACACCTCGGGACTCAGCGCGACCTTGTTGCCCATCATGGGCACCATCGACATCGACTCGGTGCCGCCGGCCAGCATCAGGTCGGCATTGCCCAGGCGGATCTCGTTGGCGGCCAGGGCGACCGCCTGCAGGCCGGAGGAGCAGAAGCGGTTGATCGTCTGGGCGGCCACCGTGTTGGGCAGGCCCGCCAGCAGCACGCCGATGCGCGCCACGTTCATGCCCTGCTCGCCCTCGGGCATGGCGCAGCCGATCACCGCATCGTCGATCCGGCTGGTGTCGATGCCCGGCGCCTGCGCGACCACGCTGCGCAGCACGTGCGCGAGCATCTCGTCGGGCCGGGTGTTGCGGAACACGCCGCGCGGCGCCTTGCCGACCGGGGTACGGGTGGCGGCAACGATGTAGGCGTCTTGTACTTGTTTCATGGCTTTCTCCGAAAGCGTGATTCGTCATTGGTGATGGGTGATGAGGGAAGCGAGTGGGGAAGCACGAGCCGGCTTCCACCAATCACCTGTTCCGGATCACCCATCACGGCTGTTTTCAGTTCCTGAGCGGCTTGCCGGTCTTGAGCATGTGGGCGATGCGCTCCTGGGTCTTGGGCATCTGCGCCAGGGCGACGAAGTGCTCGCGCTCCAGGCGGATCAGCCAGTCCTCGTCCACCAGGGCATCCTTGTCGACCTCGCCCCCGCACATGACGGTCGCGATGCGGCTGGCGATCTCGTAGTCGTGCGGCGAGATGAAGCGGCCCTCGAGCATGTTGACCAGCATCATCTTGAAGGTGGCGATGCCGACGTCGCCGGCGACGCGGACCCGGCGGGCGGGCAGGGGCGGGCGGTAGCCGCTCTCGGCCATCGCCAGCGCCCGCGCCTTGGCCACGTGCAGCAGCTCGAACGCGTTGAACACGACCGTGTCGTCCCCGCGCGCCAGCCCCAGGGCCTTGGCTTCCATCGCCGAGGTCGCGACCTTGGCCATCGCCACGCTCTCGAAGGCCGTCTTCAGCTCGGCGAAGACGTCGCCGCTGTCGCCGGCGCGCTCGGAGGCGCGCACCGCGAACTCCTTGAGGCCACCACCGGCCGGCAGCAGGCCGACGCCGGCCTCGACCAGGCCGACGTAGCTCTCCAGGCCGAACACGGTGTGCGCGGCGTGCATCTGGAATTCGCAACCGCCGCCCAGCGCCAGCCCGCGGACCGCCGCGACCACCGGTACCAGCGAGTACTTGATCCGCTGGCTGGTCGCCTGAAAGTTGGCCACCATCGCCTCGAAGCCCTTGACGTCGCCCGCCTGCAGCAGGCCCAGCGCGCCGGACAGGTCGGCGCCCGCCGAGAAGGGCTCGCGCGGCTGCCAGATCACCATGGCGCGGAAGTCGCGCTCGGCGATGCCGATCGCCTCCTGGATGCCGTCGAGCACCTGGTCGTTGACCGTGTGCATCTTGGTCTTGAAGCCCAGCACCGCGATGCCGTCGCCATCGCCGTCGGCCCCGTCCACCCACATGCGCACCCCGTCGTTCTCGAACACGGTGCGGCCCTGCGGGAACTGCTCGCCGAGCAGCGGGTCGGGGAAGCGCTGGCGGGCGTAGACCGGGTTGGTCGAACGCGGCACCTTCGCGTCGCGGGACGGGCTGTAGCTGCCGTCGGTGGAGTGCACGCCCTCGCGGCCGTCGAATACCCAGTCGGGGAGCGCCGCGGCGCTCATCGCGTCGCCGGACACGATGTCCTCGGCGATCCACTCCGCGACCTGCTTCCAGCCGGCCGCCTGCCAGCTCTCGAACGGGCCCATCGACCAGCCGTAGCCCCAGCGCATCGCGAAGTCGACGTCGCGCGCGGTGTCGGCGATCGACTCCAGGTGGTAGGCGCTGTAATGGAAGGTGTCGCGGAAGCATGCCCACAGGAACTTCGCCTGCGGGTGCGCGCTGGCGCGCAGCGCGGCGAACTTCCGGGCCGGATCGCGTTCCTTGAGCAGCGCGGCGACCTCGGGATCGAGCTCGCCCGCCGTGGGGCGGTAGCCCTGCGCCTCGAGGTCCAGGACCATGATGTCCTTGCCCTGCTTGGTGTAGACGCCGGCGCGCGTCTTCTGGCCCAGTGCGCCCTTCTCGATCAGCCCCAGCAGCCACTTGGGGGCCTTGAAGTACTTGTGCCACGGATCCTCGGGCAAGGTGTCGGCCATGGTCTTGATGACGTGGGCCATGGTGTCCAGGCCCACCACGTCGGCGGTCCGGTAGGTGGCCGACTTCGGGCGCCCGATCAGCGGGCCGGTCAGCGCGTCGACCGTGTCGAAGCCCAGGCCGAACGCTTCGGTGTGGTGCATCGCGGCCAGCATCGAGAACACGCCGATGCGGTTGCCGATGAAGTTGGGGGTGTCCTTGGCGATGACCACGCCCTTGCCCAGGGTGGTGGTCAGGAAGGTTTCCAGGCCGGCCAGGACGCTGGCGTCGGTCGAGCGGGCGGGGATCAGCTCGGCCAGGTGCATGTAGCGCGGCGGATTGAAGAAGTGCACGCCGCAGAAGCGGTGGCGCAGCTGTTCGGGCAGCACGTCGGCCAGGGCGTTGATGCCCAGGCCCGAGGTGTTGCTGGCGAGGATCGCGTGGTCGGCCACGAAGGGGGCGATCTTGCGGTAGAGGTCCTGCTTCCAGTCCATCCGCTCGGCGATCGCCTCGACGACCAGGTCGCACCCCTGCAGCAGTTCCAGCCCCGTCTCGTAGTTGGCCGGGGTGATCCGCGCGGCCAGGGCCTTGTCGGCCAGCGGGGCCGGGCTCAGCTTGGCCAGGTTGGCGATGGCGCGGGTGACGATGCCGTTCGGGTCGCCGTCCTTGGCCGGCAGGTCGTACAGCACGGTGTCGACGCCGGCATTGGTGAGGTGGGCGGCGATCTGGGCGCCCATCACGCCGGCGCCCAGGACCGCGGCACGGCGTACAGAAATGTTCTTAGACATGTCTTTCAAGTCCTTGTTGTAAAACGATAAAATAAGAGGCTCAGCTCTTGAAGCCGGCGGCGGCGAAGCGGATCAGTTCGCGGGCCGCCCGCTCGCGGTGGGCGGCTTCGGTGACGCCCGCGGGGCGCTTGATCAGGCCGAAGTCGGCCATGGCATAGGTCAGTGCCCCCGCCAGGAAGTCCAGGCGCCAGTACAGCTCTTCCTTGCTCAGGGCGGGGACGCAGGCCGAAATGGCCTTGGCGAACTCGCGCAGTACGTGGCCGTAGTGGTCGGACAGGAACTTGCGCAGGCTGTCGTTCTTCTCGGCGTAGGCACGGGCGACCACGCGCACGAAGGATGCCCCGCCGTGGCGGTCCTGGGCGAGAGCCAGGGCCGGCTCGACGAACGCGGCGAGGATGGGCTCGAGCTCGCCCGGCGCATCCGCCACCGCGGCCCGCAGCGCGGCCAGGCGCTGGGCGCTCATGTCGTCCATGCGCCGCCGGAACACCTCGTTGACGAGGTTCTCCTTGCTGCCGAAGTGGTAATTGACCGCGGCGATGTTGACGTCGGCACGGCTGGTGACCTGGCGCAGCGAGGTGCCTGTGAAGCCGAACTGGGCGAACAGTTCTTCGGCGGCGCCGAGGATGCGGTCCTTGGTCGAGAAGTGCCGCGTCGGAGCAGGGGCAGTGGCCGCCATGGGCGTCTCGTGTGGGGAGGGAAGGGCGTAATGAATCAAACGCTTGTTTGATCGTAGGCGCGGGCGGGGCGGTCGTCAATGGAGGCCGCTGCCGGGGATGGTTCAGACTTCCGGTGACAAGCGCGTCGTCAATTCGTTAGAATTACCGCAGCCATATCGGCTAAACCCGTGCCACTGCACGGGTTTTTCTGTTACTCTCGGGCACTCGCCAAGGATCCGGCGAGAGCGGCCCGCCTACCCGGAGAAATTTCCATGGCGCTGGAGCGCACCCTTTCGATCATCAAGCCCGATGCCGTCGCCAAGAACGTCATCGGCGAAATCTACTCCCGCTTCGAGAAGGCGGGCCTGAAGGTCGTCGCCGCGAAGATGAAGCAGCTGTCGCGCCAGGAAGCCGAAGGCTTCTATGCCGTGCACCGCGAGCGTCCGTTCTTCAACGCCCTGGTGGAGTTCATGATCTCCGGCCCGGTGATGGTGCAGGCCCTCGAGGGCGAGGGCGCCGTGCTCAAGAACCGCGAGCTGATGGGCGCGACCAACCCGAAGGAAGCCGAGGCGGGCACGATCCGCGCCGACTTCGCCGACAGCATCGACGCGAACGCGGTGCACGGTTCCGACAGCCTGGAGAATGCCGCGATCGAGATCGCCTACTTCTTCCCGGCCACCGACGTGTTCGCACGCTGATCCCACACGCACGCCCGACGATGTCCATCCAGCACGACAACCCGAACGCGCACGACGGCACCGCCAACCCGGTCGCCGCCGATGCCGTCGTGGACCTCGACGGGCAGGCGGCGAAGGCGGAGCCGGCAGCGGCTCCGCCTTCCGCCAGGACGGGGGCGGGCGTCGACGGCCGCCGCAACATCTTCGACCTCGACCGCACCTCGCTGGAGGACTTCTTCGAGCAGGAGCTGGACGAGAAGCGCTACCGCGCGCACCAGGTGATGAAGTGGATCCACCACCGCCATGTCACCGACTTCACCGACATGACCGACCTGGGCAAGGTGCTGCGCGCCAAGCTCGAGGAGCGCGCCGTGGTGCGCGCGCCGATCGTCCTGTTCGACAAGCCCTCCGCCGACGGCACCCACAAGTGGCTGCTGGGCATGGATGCGAAGAACGCGATCGAGACGGTCTACATCCCCGAGAAGAGCCGGGGCACGTTGTGCGTGTCCTCGCAAGTGGGCTGCGCGCTCAACTGCCAGTTCTGCTCCACCGCGACCCAGGGCTTCAACCGCAACCTGTCGACGGCCGAGATCATCGGCCAGGTCTGGGTCGCCGCGCGCCACCTGGGCAACGTGCCGCACCAGCAGCGCCGCCTCACCAACGTGGTGATGATGGGCATGGGCGAGCCGCTGGCCAACTTCGACAACGTCGTCCGCGCGATGAGCATCATGCGCGACGACCTGGGCTACGGCCTGGCCAACAAGCGCGTCACCCTGTCGACCGCCGGCATGGTGCCGATGATCGACCGCCTCGGCCAGGAGAGCGACGTCTCCCTGGCGGTATCGCTGCATGCCGCCAACGACGAGCTGCGCACCGAGCTGGTTCCGCTCAACAAGAAGTACCCGATCCACGAGCTGATGGCGGCCTGCCAGCGCTACGTCAAGCGCAAGCCGCGTTCGTCGATCACCTTCGAATACACCCTGATGAAGGGCGTCAACGACCAGCCCCAGCACGCCCGCGAGCTCGCCCGCCTGATGCGGCAGTTCGGCAACGCGGTGCAGATGAAGGATGCGGCCAAGGTCAACCTGATCCCCTTCAATCCCTTCCCGGGCACGCGTTTCGAGCGCTCCGACGACGCCGACATCCACGTGTTCCAGAAGCTGCTCCAGGACGCGCGCGTGCTGACCACGGTCAGGCGCACCCGAGGCGACGACATCGACGCCGCCTGCGGCCAGCTCAAGGGCCAGGTGACCGACAAGACCCGCCGCCAGGCGGCTTTCCTCAAGACACTGCAGTCGCAGGGAGCAGGTGATGCCGCGGCGTGAAGCCCGATTGCCGATGACTTCGACCGGGCTGGCCCGACTGGCCCGCCCACTTATCCTTTCCGCGCTGGTGCTGTTTGCCGCCGGGGCCTGCAGCCGCCTCAGCTTCGTCCGGCCCGACCTCAGCGACGTCGACTACACCCAGGTGGCGCCCGACTACCAGGCCAGCGACGGCGATCGCGGGCAATCCTCGTCCCGCGCGCTGCTGGCGGCGCGCGAGGGCCAGCAGGCCCTGGCCGAGGGGCGCCTGGACGATGCCGAGGCCGCGGCGCGCAAGGCCATCCGCTTCGACGACCATTCGGTCGCCGGCCTGACCCTGATGGCGGCGGTGGAATCCCGGCGGGGCCGCGAATCGAGCGCGGGCGACTACTACCGCAAGGCGGCCGAGGTCTACCCGCGCGGCACCAGCTTCAACAACTATGGCATCTGGATGTGCCGCCAGGCCGGGCGCGAGGGCGAGTCGCTGGACTGGTTCAACCGCGCGCTGGCGGACCCGGGCTATGCCACGCCGTCGTTCGCGATGGCCAACGCCGGCGCCTGCGCCGACAAGGCCGGCATGTCCGCTCGCGCGGGGCAGTACCTGGAGGCCGCGCTGAAGGTCGACCCGGCCAATCCGGTGGCGCTCGGGGTCATGGCCGAACGCGAGTTCCGGGCCGGCCGGGCCTTCCAGGCACGCGCTTTTTCCGAGCGCAGGCTGGCCGCGGCACCGGCGGACCCGCAAGCGCTGATGCTTGCGTCACAGATTGAGCGCCAACTCGGCGACAACGCCGCCGCGGATCGCTATGTTCAGAGACTGAGGGCGGAGTTCCCGGCTGCGGTGGGCTCCGATACGGGGGAGAGTGGTACACCATGAATGAGTTGAACCCAACCCAATCCGGCCCGGCGTCCGTGGGCGCGGACTTGAGTTGCGGCGATCGCCTGCGGCTGGCCCGCGAGGGCGCCGGTCTCACGCGCGAGGAAGTCGCCTCCCGGCTGAAGATGCCGGCGAGGATCGTGCAGGCCCTGGAGAACGACGACTGGAGCGCCCTGGGCGCGACGATCTTCGTTCGCGGGCAGCTCCGCAGTTATGCGCGCCTGCTCAAGCTCGACCTCGACGTGGATGCCTGCCTGGACCGGGCGGAAGTCGCGCCGGTGGCGCCGCCCGAACTGGTGAGCTATACCCACACGCCGCGATACCGCCGCGTCCTGGAGCAGGCCACCAAGCGGGCGGTCTATATCGTCATGACACTCGCGCTGGCGGTGCCCGTCTGGTACTACACGGGCCCGCACCTGGGCCGGAAGGCGCCGGCCACGCAGTCGCTGGAGGTGCCCGACGACCTCGCGGCGCCTTCTCCGGCCCCGATCGAGCCGAGCCACGCGCCGGTCGTGCGCCGCACGCCGGTGGTCGCGTCGATGACACCGCGCACCTCGCCGGTCGACGATGGCGAGGGCGACCTGGTGCTCAAGTTCAACGGCGAGAGCTGGGTGGAACTGTTCGACGCCGAGGGCCGCTCGGTCGAGAAGGGGCTGCTCGCCGCCGGCCAGGAACGCCGCTTCGAGGCGGGCGAAGTCGCCAGCGTCAAGTTGGGCAATGCCGCCGCGGTCGACGTCACCGCCGACGGCCAATCCCTCGATCTGGCACCGTTCAGTCGAGGCACGGTGGCGCGCTTTAAGCTATCCTCTGACGGTTCCGTGGTGCCGGCATCGGACTAAGCGATTCCGGCCATCGCGGCTTGAATCCCTCCACTGGCCCAGGCCAGAGACCGGGACCCGACAGCCGGCCGCAAGGCCGGCTGTGGTGTTTCCCCCGACCGTGCAGGTAGCTCAGACCCAATGGCAATCGACGAACTTCTCGACGAACACGAACAAAGCGAGCGCGTGCTCCAGTGGCTGCGCAACAATGCGCTGGGCCTGCTGGGCGGCATCGCGCTCGGCCTCGGGGCGATCGGCGGCTGGAAGTGGTGGCAGCAGCAGGCCACCCAGAAGCGCCTGGCCGAGGCCGACCGGTATTCCGTGGCCGTCGAGGCCATCGACGCCGGGCAGGCCGACGCCGCGCAACTGAGCGCCGCGCTCGAGCCGGGCATGCTTTCGACACTCGCCGCGCTGGAACTGGCCAAGTCGCAGGCCGCCGCTGGCGAGGCCGACAAGGCGATCGCCACCCTGCGTGGCATCCAGCAGGCCGATCCGGCGCTCAAGGCCGTGATCGACCAGCGCCTGGCCCGCCTGCTGATCGATTCGGGCAAGGCCGAGGAGGCCGCCCGCCTGGTGGCGGCCGAGGACAGTGCCAGTGGCCTTGAGGTGCTGGGCGACGCCCACTACGCCCTCGGCGACCAGGACGCCGCCCGCGGTGCCTACGAGAAAGCCCTGGCGAAGATGGATGTCGGGTCGCCGCTGCGCCGCCTGCTCGAACTCAAACTCACCGAAGTCGGTGGTACGCCTGCCGAAGACGAGGCCAAGTCCTGATGAAGTCCGCTCCCACGCGTCCGCTGTCCTTCCTGATCCGTGGCACCCTGGTGGTGTCCTGCGTGTTCGCCTTGGCCGCCTGCAGCACCGTGAAGGGCTGGTTCGGCGGTGGCAAGGTCAAGCCGAACGAGCCGGCCGAGCTGGTGGAGTTCGCTCCCAGCCAGACCGTCGCCGAGCTGTGGTCGACAAACGTCGGCAAGGGCGAGGGCCGCATGGGCGCCCGCCAGGGCCCGGTCGTGCTCGACGGGCGCGTCTATGCTGCCGCGGTGAAGGGCGGCGTATCGGCGCTGGACCTGCAAAGCGGCAACCGGCTGTGGCACTACGACAGCGACCTGCCGGTCAGCGGCGGTCCCGGCGTCGGCGACGGCCTGGTCGTGTTGGGCACGCTCGATGGCGTCGTCATCGCGCTCGATGCCGAGACCGGTGCCGAGCGCTGGCAGGCGCAGGTGCCCAATGAAGTCATCGCCGCGCCGGCGATTGGCATGGGCCTGGTGCTGGTGCGTTCGAACGACAACCGCGTGACCGCGTTCGACGCCGCCAGCGGCGAGCGCCGTTGGTTCTGGAACCACGACGTCCCGGCGCTTTCGGTGCGCGGCAACGACGCGCCGCTGCTCGGCCCCGGCTTCGTCTTCGTCGGCAACGACGACGGCACGGTGTCGGCGCTGTCCCTCAACGATGGTCGCCCGCTCTGGGAACAGGCAGTCGGGCAGCAGGAAGGCCGCACCGAACTCGACCGCATGTCCGATGTCGATGGCACGCCGGTCCTGGACGGTCAGATCATCTTCGCCACCAGCTATGAGGGCCGCACCCTGGCCATCGACGGACCGAGTGGCCGACCCTTGTGGGCGGCCGAGGAAGGCGGTGCCGGCCGCATCGGCGTCGCGTCCGACCGCCTGGTGGTCTCCTCGCCGACGGGCAGCGTCTATGCGCTGGACAAGCGCAGCGGCTCGGCGTTCTGGCAGCAGCCCGCGTTGGCGCGCCGCAGCCCGACGGGTGCCGCGGTGCAGGGCGATTACGCCGTCGTGGGCGACTTCGAGGGTTACCTGCACTGGATGAAGCTGGACAACGGCGAGTTCGCGGCGCGTGTCCGCGCCGGTCGCGATCCCCTGCGGGCCGCGCCGGTGGTGGCCGACGGCATCCTCCTGGTGCAGAACGTCGATGGCCGGCTGAGCGCGTTCGCGCTCCGGTAGGCGACGCATCCCGGTCGGGCCCCGATGGGGTCGACCGGGTCTCCCCGCGGGCGGTCCGGATGCGCGCGCCCGCGCTTTGATACACACTGCCACGGTCGACGGGCGCCCCGGTGCCTGCCGACCGTTGTCGTTTCCATCCACCGCGGGCGTCTCCCGGCCCCGCGACTGCACACTGCCAGGCTCGTCCTATGCTTCCGCTCGTCGCCCTCGTCGGCCGCCCCAACGTCGGCAAGTCCACGTTGTTCAATGTCCTGACCCGCACCCGGGACGCGCTTGTCCATGACGAGCCGGGCGTGACCCGCGACCGCCATTACGGGGTCTGCCGCCCCGAGGGGCGGCGGCATTTCGCGGTCGTCGACACCGGCGGCATCGCCGGCGAGGACGAGGGCCTGGTCGGCGCGACCACGCGACAGGCGCGCGCCGCCGCGGAAGAGGCCGACCTCGTCCTGTTCATCGTCGACGGGCGCGAGGGCGCTTCGGCGCTGGACGACGAGATCCTGGCCTGGCTGCGCAAGACCGCGCGACCGACCCTGCTGGTGGTCAACAAGACCGACGGCCTGGACAGCGACGCGGCCATCAACGAATTCTCTCGCTACGGCTTCAGCGATGCCGTCGACGTCTCGTCCGCGCATCGGCGGGGCATCGACGAGTTGATCGACGAGGTGATCGGGCGCTTGCCGGAGGAGGGCGCGCAGGTCGAACTCGACAGCGATCCCGACCGTGTCCGCATCGCCTTCATCGGCCGGCCCAACGTGGGCAAGTCGACGCTCGTCAACCGCCTGCTCGGCGAGGAGCGGATGATCGCCTCCGAAGTGCCCGGCACCACGCGCGACTCGGTCGCCATCGACATGGAGCGCGACGGGCGCCTGTACCGGCTCGTCGACACCGCCGGCGTGCGCCGCAAGTCCCGCGTGGACGAGGCCGTCGAGAAGTTCTCGATCATCAAGACGCTGCAGGCGATCGAGCAGTGCCAGGTGGCGGTGATCATGCTCGACGCCACCGAGGGCGTGACCGACCAGGACGCCACGGTGCTGGCGCTGGCGCTCGATGCCGGCCGCGCCCTGGTGGTGGCGATCAACAAGTGGGACGGCCTGAGCGACTACCAGCGCGAACAGGCGGAGGCCATGCTGGCCCGCAAGCTCGGCTTCGTCAGCTGGGCCGAAGCGGTGCGCATCAGCGCCAAGCATGGGTCCGGCCTGCGTGAGCTGTTCCGCGCGGTGCATCGCGCGCATGCGTCGGCCACGCGCGTGTTCGGCACCACCGAGGTGAACAACGCGCTCGAGGCCGCCTATGCCAGCAACCCGCCGGCGACCGTGCGCGGGCACGTGGCCAAGCTGCGCTTCGGCCATCCCTCCGGCACCAATCCGCCGACCTTCGTGATCCACGGCACCCGCCTGCGCACCCTGACCGAGAGCTACAAGCGCTACCTGGAGAACTTCTTCCGCAAGCGTTTCAAGCTGGTCGGTACCCCGGTGCGCTTCGTCTTCAAGGAAGGCAGCAATCCCTACGAGGGGAAGAAGAACACGCTGACCGAACGGCAGATCGCCAAGAAGCGCCGGCTGATCAAGCACGTCAAGCGTCGTTGATCGCCGCTTTCGCGCTGGCCGGCCCCGGATGGGCGCGGCACAATGGCACTTTGCGCGCCGGGTCTGCGATGCCTGCAAGAGTTTCCCCCGATACGGTGACCGTCGGCCTGCTGGCCGGCGGGCGCGGCACGCGACTGGGCGGCGTCGACAAGGCCTGGCTGGAGCGCGATGGCCAGTCCCAGGTTGCATGGCTGGCCGGGCAACTGGCGCGCCGGGCCTGGCCCGTCCTCGTCAGTGCCAACACCCATGCCGGTCGCTATCGCGATCTGGGCCTGCGCGCGATCCCCGACCGCCGGCCGGACCAGGGACCGCTGGCCGGCATCGCGGCGCTGGCCGCGGCCTGCCAAACGCCGTGGCTGTTGACCTTGCCGGTCGACCTGGTCGCGCTGGAGCCGGGCCTGGACGTGCTGCTGGACACGGTCGGCGCGAGCGGGGGCGTGGCCGCGGACGACGAGGGCCCGCAGCCGCTGGTGGCGCTCTGGGAGGTGGCCAGGTTGCGCCCGGCGGTATCGGACGCCCTGGACGCGGGTCGCCTGGCCGTCCATGACCTGCAGGCGCGCCTGGGGATGCCCACCTGCCGCCTGCCGGGCGTGCGCCTGGGCAACCTCAACACCCCGCAGGACCTGGCCAATGCCGGCCTGCCGATCCCCACGCCGGTGGAGGCACCTGCCCGATGAGCCATGATTTCCCGACCCGGTTGGGCTTCGACGACGCCCTGGCCATCGTCCGCGAGGTCGGCGCACGGCACCGCCTTGAGACGGAAACCGTGCCCTTGCGCCATTGCCATGGACGGGCATTGGCTGCCGACGTGGTGGCGCCGATCGCGCTGCCGCCGTTCGACAACAGTGCGATGGACGGCTTCGCCGTGCGCCATGCCGACCTGGCAGGCGAGGGCGTTTCGCTGGCGCTCGTTGGCGAACAGTTCGCCGGGGTGGCCACGGGACGGGCAGTCGGGACCGGGCAGGGCCTCCGGATCACCACCGGCGCACCCATGCCCGAAGGTGCCGATACCGTGGTCGTCAAGGAGGACGCGCGCGTGTCGGGCGATGTCGTGTGGGTCCCCGGGGGCATGGCGCGGGGCACCCACGTGCGCCACGCCGGAGAGGACGTCGCCGTAGGCGACACGGTCCTGCATGCCGGCGAGCGCCTGTCGCCGGCGCGCGTGTCGCTGGCCGCGTCGCTGGGCCTGCCTGCCCTGGCGGTTTCGCGCCGGCCGACGGTGGCGGTTTTCACCAGCGGCGACGAACTGGTGGAGCCCGGGCTGCCGTTGCAGCCGGGCCAGATCCACGACAGCAATCGTGAACTGCTGATGGGCCTGCTGCGCGCCGAAGGCCTGGAGCCCACGGCGTGGCCGCGCCTGCCCGACGAGCCGCGCCAGGTCGAGGTCGCGCTTCGCGACGCGGCCTGCGCCTTCGACCTGGTGATCACCTGCGGCGCGGTGTCGGCGGGGGAGAAGGACCATATCCCGGCCGTGCTGCAGCGCTTCGGCGAGGTCCACTTCTGGAAGGTCATGATGAAGCCGGGCATGCCGCTGTTGTTCGGCGGCATGGACCGCTGCCGGTTCCTGGGCCTGCCCGGCAACCCGGTCTCGGTGCTGGCGACATGGCTGGCCCTGGGCCGGCCCCTGGTCGATGCGATGCAGGGTTTCGGGGAGGCGCGCCCTGCCTGGCGCGCGCGGCTGGTCGCGGGGATCGAGAAGCCGCATGCGCGGCGCGAGTTCCAGCGCGCGCGACTCTTCGCATCGGACGACGGCGTGTTGTGGGCCGATCCGAATCCGGCGACCGGCTCCAACCGGTTGCGCGCGGTCGCGGACTCCAATGCGCTGATCGTGGTCCCCGAAGGCCCGCAATCGCTGCCTGCCGGCAGTGCCGTCGAGGTGATGGTGTATGCGTGAGGCCCGCATCGAACGCATCGCGCCGGAGGAGGCGCTGCGCCGGCAGCGCGCCGGCGCGCTGCTGGTGGACGTGCGCGAGTCGCATGAGCGCGCCCTCGGATACGCGGCGTCGGCAGTGGGGATCCCGCTTGGGAGCCTCGCCCAGGGACTGGCCGCGCACGCGGTGCCGGCCGGGCAGGCGCTGCTGTTGATCTGCCAGGTGGGGGGGCGCTCGCTCAAGGCGGCCGAAACCCTGGTCGAGTCCGGTTACGCCCACGTGGCTTCGGTCGAAGGTGGGACCGAGCGCTGGATGGCCGAGGGGCTCCCCATCGAGCGGCCCGACGGCGACCGCGACTACTTCGAGCGCTATTCGCGCCACCTGCGGTTGCCGGAGATCGGCGAAGCCGGCCAACAGCGCCTGCAGGCGGCCCGCATCGCGATGGTCGGGGCCGGCGGCCTGGGATCGCCGGCAGCGTATTACCTGGCCGCGGCGGGCGTGGGCACGCTGGTGCTGGCCGACGACGATGTCGTCGACCGCAGCAACCTGCAGCGGCAGATCCTGCATACCGAGGCCCGCGTCGGCATGGCCAAGGTCGAGTCCGCGCGCCTGGCGCTGTCGGCGCTCAACCCGCGCGTCCGGATCGAGACCTTTCCCGAACGCATCACCTCCGACAACGTCGAGGCCCTGATCGGCGCGGCCGACGTGGTGATCGACGGCGCCGACAATTTCCCGGCCCGTTACCTGCTCAACGATGCCTGCGTGAAGCTCGGCAAGCCCCTGGTCTACGGCGCCGTGCATCGCTTCGAGGGCCAGGCCAGCGTGTTCGATGCCGGTCGCCACCGCGGCAGCGCACCCTGTTACCGCTGCCTGTTTCCCGAACCGCCAGCGCCGGAGGATGCGCCCAACTGCGCGGAGGCGGGTGTGCTGGGGGTGTTGCCGGGCGTGGTCGGCATGCTCCAGGCCACCGAGGCGCTCAAGCTGGTGCTCGACCTCGGCGAGCCGCTGCGGGGTCGGCTCCTGCATTTCGACGCGCTGGCGATGCGCTTCCGCGAAACGCGCTTGGCCGCCGACCCCGACTGCCCGGTCTGCGCGGCGGGTCGTGCCTTTCCCGGCTACATCGACTACGCCCGCTTCTGCGGCGGTGCCTGAAACCGTCGACGCGTGGCGCTCACCCGCCGGCGACATCGGCTCTGGAACGATGTAGGCCGGTCGAGCGGGGATTGCGCCATGCGGAGCAGGGGTCTGGCAGGACAGGTCGTGGGGTTCGCGCTGCTCGCGTGCGCCGCATGGCTGGGGTGGCCGGGCGCCGCGCTCGCAGCCGGTTGCGGGTTCATGGACCCTGCGCACGCGCGCGACCTGCCGACACGGATTTCCGCGGTCGCCTGCCGCGAGAACCGCCTGTGGTTCGAGCCATTCATCGACACCGACGGCCGCCTGGCCAGCGCCGGCGCCGCCGAGATGGAAGCCGCGCCCCTGAGCGACGGTGTCACGCCCGCCTGGAAACGCGTGGTCGATTACTGGCGCGGCAGCGGCCTGCTGCACGCGATGGCCTCACGTCCCGGCGCGAGCACCTGCGAGTTCGTCAACAACAACAGCTATGCATCGCCCAACTGCCGTGGGTTCCTGATCGACACCCCCTGGTCGGCGGCGTTCATCTCATACGTGATGGTGCAGTCGGGCGTGCCGGGCTTCCGGTCGTCTCCCAGCCATGTCGACTACGTGCGCGATGCCTATCGCAATCCCGACAGTCCGTTCACCCTGCTCGACCCCGACAACGCCGCGCCGGCGAGGGGCGACCTGCTCTGCTTCGTGCGTGGCGACGCATCCTCGGTCGATGGTCACGCGGGCCTGGTGCGCTGGCTGGCCGCGAACCCATCCAGTTCACTTGCGATGCATTGCGATGTCGTCGTCAACGTGGACGGCAGGCAGGCCGACCTGGTCGGCGGCAATGTCCAGCACAGCGTCACCATGCGAATGCTGCCGGTCAACCGCAACGGGCGCTTCTGGAACCTGCCGCATGGCCGCAACGCCACCTGCAGCCCGGCCAACCCGAAGGGCTGCAGCTTCAACGAGCAGAACTGGGCGGCGCTGCTCAAGCTCAAGCCCGGGCTGCCGATGCTGGCGCCGCCGTCGACCCCGGCCTGGGACGGCCCGCCACGGCCGCAGCAGTGTTGCGTGAACTGCGTGGTGGGCTCGGGGGTGCCGCGTTGCCCGAAGCCGGCCAGCGGCGTGCCCGTGCCGCGCGACTGAGCGGTCCTCAGTCGCTGGCGGGGCGGTCGTCCAGGAAGGCCTGCAGCGCCCGCGCATAGGCCGGGGCGGCATCGAATCCGTTGTGCCCGGCGCCCTCGAGCACCACGATCCGGGGCGGCTGCGGCAAGGCCTCGGCCAGGCGCCGCGTGCTGTCGGCCGGGATGAGCGCGTCGTGCTCGGCGCGCACGACCAGCACCGGGCCCCGGTAATCGGCCAGGTGGCGGGCGGAGTCGTAGCGGTCGCGTGCCAGCCACTGCACCGGCAGCCACGGATAATGCGCCTGTCCGACGGCCGCCAGGCTGTCGAAGGGGGTCACCAGGACCAGGCGTGCGATCGGGCGGTTGGCGGCGAGCTGGCTGGCGACGCCGCTGCCCAGGCTGCGACCGATCACGTCGACCGAGCGGTGCCGGCTGGACACGACGTCGAACAGGAAACGCGCGTCCGAGACCAGTGCCGCTTCCTCCGGCGTGCCCGTGCTGGCGCCGTAGCCGCGATAGGCCACCAGGTAGACCGCGTGTTCGGGGAACCAGCGGGCGAAGGCCGCGCGGTTGGCGGCGACCGCCTCGGCGTTGCCGCCGAAGTAGAGCAGGGCGCGTTCGGCGTCCCGGTTCAGCACCCAGCCGCGCAGGGTTTCGCCCTCGTGCCGGAGCACGAAGTCCGTCTCGCGCGCCGCCACCCGCGTCGCGGCCGGGAAATAGACCATCTGGCGCTGCCCGGCATACAGCCAGGCGCACAGGGCGGCATAGCCCAAGGCCAGGGCGAGCAGCGTGCCCAGGGCTGTCCGGCCAGCGCTCATTCCCGCTTCCGCGCCACCTCGAAGGCCGCCAGCTGTTCGGCGGTCGCCTCGCGCTGGTGCAGCGCCTTCCATTCGGCGAAGGGCATGCCGTAGACGGCCTCGCGGGCCTCATCGCGGCTCATGGTGATGCCGCGCGCCTGGGCGGCTTCGCGGTACCAGTCCGCCAGGCAGTTGCGGCAGAAGCCGGCGAGGATCATCAGGTCGATGTTCTGCACGTCCGGGCGCGCCTGCATGAGGTGGTCGCGCAGCCGGCGGAAGGCCGCGGCCTCCAGGTGGAGGGTTTCGTGGTCGATGTCGGTCATGGTGCGTCCGTCGGGCTCGGCCTCGTCGGCCGGATGGGCGATAATGGCGGGCCCCGACTCTAGCGCAGCCTCCCGGAAACCGCATGACCGACCCGCAACCCTCCCGACCCGCCGCGCTGGCCGGGACCGCACGGATCCTCGATGGCAAGCGCATCGCCGAGGACCTGCTCGACTCGCTCAGGACGCAGGTCGACGCGCGCCTGGCCGCCGGCAAGTCCCGGCCCGGCCTGGCGGTCGTGCTGGTGGGCGACGACCCGGCGTCCGCGGTCTACGTGCGCAACAAGCGCCGGGCGGCCGAGAAGGTCGGCATCCGCGCGATCGACCACGACCTGCCGTCCGATACCAGCGACGCCGAGCTGCTGGCGCTGATCGACCGCCTCAACGCCGATCCTGCCATCCACGGCATCCTGCTGCAGCTGCCGCTGCCTGACCGGCGCGACGCCACCGCGCTGATCAACCGGATCAGCCCGGCCAAGGACGTGGACGGGTTCCATCCCGAAAACGTCGGCCACCTGGCCCTGCGCCAGTTCGGCCTGCGCCCCTGCACCCCGCGTGGCATCACCACGCTGCTGGCCTACACCGACCGCCCCGTGCGGGGCCAGAGCGCGACCATCGTCGGCGTGTCCAACCACGTCGGCCGGCCGATGGCGCTGGAACTGCTGATCGCCGGCTGCACCGTCACCAGCTGCCACAAGTTCACCCCGCCCGACGTGCTGGAAGCGGCCGTGCGCGGCGCCGACATCCTCGTGGTGGCGGTCGGGCGTCCGGGGCTGATCCCCGGGGAGTGGGTCAAGCCCGGCGCGGTGGTGATCGACGTGGGCATCAACCGGCTGGACGATGGCCGCCTGGTCGGCGACGTCGGCTTCGAGGCGGGACTGCAGCGCGCCAGTTGGATCACCCCTGTACCGGGTGGCGTCGGGCCGATGACGGTGGCCACGCTGATGCAGAACACCCTGGAGGCGGCGGAGTCGGCCGACGGCGACGCCGCCTGAGCGCGTTCGCTGAACGGCGGCCAAGCCGGCGCCGTCGTCGCCGCCGCTGGAACGCTCGGTTGCCCCACGGGGCAGCGCCAGCGGGGGCCGAACAGGTTACAATGACGCGCTTCATCCTCCCCGGGCCCGCCCATGCTGCGCATCCAGGCTGAAGCGCTTACCTACGACGACGTATCGCTCGTTCCGGCGCATTCCACCGTCCTGCCGAAGGACGTCTCCCTCACGACCCGCCTCACCCGCGACCTCAGCATCCGCCTGCCGATCCTGTCGGCGGCGATGGACACGGTCAGCGAAGCGCGCCTCGCCATCGCGATGGCCCAGCTCGGCGGCATCAGCATCATCCACAAGAACATGAGCGCGACGGCGCAGGCCGCCCAGGTCGCCCAGGTCAAGACCTTCGAGGCCGGGGTGATCAAGGAGCCGTTCACCGTCGGTCCCGAGACGACCATCGGCGAGGTCATCAACCTGACCCGCGCGCGCAACATCTCCGGCGTCCCCGTCGTCGATGGCGGCACCCTGGTCGGCATCGTCACCAGCCGCGACATGCGCTTCGAGAAGAAGCTCGACGATCCGGTCCGCCACATCATGACCAAGAAGGAACGCCTGGTGACGGTGGGCGAGGGCGCGTCCGACGAGGAAGTGCTGGAGCTGCTGCACAAGCACCGCATCGAGAAGGTGCTGGTGGTCAACGACGGCTTCGAACTGCGTGGCCTGATCACGGTCAAGGACATCCAGAAGAAGCGCGACAACCCCAACGCCGCCTACGACAGCAGCGAGCGCCTGCTGGTCGGCGCGGCGGTCGGGGTGGGCGGCGACACCGAAGCGCGCATCGAGGCGCTGGCCGCCGCGGGCGTGGACGTGGTGGTGGTCGACACCGCGCACGGCCACTCGCAGGGCGTGCTCGAGCGCGTGCGCTGGGTCAAGAAGACCTTCCCGCAACTGCAGGTCATCGGCGGCAACATCGTCACCGGCGACGCCGCCCTGGCCCTGATGGACCATGGTGCCGACGCGGTCAAGGTGGGCGTGGGCCCCGGCTCGATCTGCACCACCCGCATCGTTGCCGGCGTCGGCGTGCCGCAGGTCACCGCGGTCGCCATGGTGGCCGAGGCGCTGCAGGACCGCATCCCGCTGATCGCCGACGGCGGCATCCGTTACTCGGGCGACATCGGCAAGGCGATCGTCGCCGGTGCCTCCACGGTCATGGTCGGCGGCCTGTTCGCCGGCACCGAGGAAGCCCCCGGCGAGGTGGAGCTGTTCCAGGGGCGCAGCTACAAGAGCTACCGCGGCATGGGCAGCCTGGGAGCGATGGAGCAGGGCTCCAAGGACCGCTATTTCCAGGACGCCTCCGACGCCGACAAGCTGGTGCCCGAGGGCATCGAGGGACGCGTCCCTTACCGGGGCCCGCTGGGCAACGTCGTCCACCAGCTCGCCGGAGGCCTGCGCGCGACCATGGGCTACGTCGGCTGCGCGACCATCGAGGACATGCGCCGCAAGCCCAGCTTCGTGCGCGTGACCAATGCCGGCAGCCGCGAGAGCCACGTCCACGACGTGCAGATCACCAAGGAACCGCCGAACTACCGTGCCGGCTGACGCCGGCACGGCGTGATTGGTGATTCGGGGATTCGTGATTCGCGAACATCCGGACCGCAGGCCGTTGCCGCCAATCGAATCACCCATCACCCAATACCCATCACCCACCATGACCGACATCCATAGCGACAAGATCCTGATCCTCGACTTCGGCGCGCAGTACACGCAGCTGATCGCCCGCCGCATCCGCGAGATCGGCGTCTATTGCGAGATCTGGGCCTGGGACCACGACCCGGCGGAAATCGCCGCGTGGGGCGCGAAGGGCATCATCCTGTCGGGAGGACCGGAGTCGACCACCGTCGAAGGCGCGCCGCGGGCGCCGCAGGAGGTCTTCGACGCCGGCCTGCCGATCCTGGGCATCTGCTACGGCATGCAGACCCTGGCCGCGCAGCTGGGCGGCGAGACCGAGGCGGCCGACGCCCGCGAGTTCGGCCACGCCGAGGTCGACCTGGTGGCGCACGACGCCCTGCTGGGCGGCCTGAGCGACCACGACGGCCGCCCGCGCATCGATGTGTGGATGAGCCACGGCGACCATGTCGCCAAGGCGCCGCCGGGCTGGACGGTCACGGCCACCACCGAGCGCATCCCGGTCGCGGCGATGGCGCTGGAGGACAAGCGCTGGTACGGCGTGCAGTTCCATCCCGAGGTCACCCATACCCGCCAGGGCCAGGTGCTCCTGCGCCGCTTCGTCACCGAGATCTGCGGCTGCCAGACCCTTTGGACCGCCGCCCACATCATCGAGGACCAGATCGCCCGCGTGCGCGAACAGGTCGGCGACGACGAGGTCATCCTCGGCCTGTCGGGCGGCGTCGACTCGTCCGTGGTCGCTGCGCTGCTGCATCGGGCGATCGGCGAGCAGCTGACCTGCGTGTTCGTCGATACCGGCCTGCTGCGCTGGAACGAGGGCGACCAGGTGATGGCGATGTTCGCCGAGCACATGGGCGTCAAGGTCATCCGCGTCGACGCCGCCGACCGCTATTTCAGCGCCCTCGAAGGCGTGTCCGACCCCGAGGCCAAGCGCAAGATCATCGGCAACCTGTTCGTCGAGATCTTCGACGAAGAGTCGTCGAAGCTGCGCAATGCCAAGTGGCTGGCCCAGGGCACGATCTACCCCGACGTGATCGAATCGGCCGGCAGCAAGACCGGCAAGGCCCACGTCATCAAGAGCCACCACAACGTCGGCGGCCTGCCCGAGCACATGAAGCTCGGCCTGGTCGAGCCGCTGCGCGAGCTGTTCAAGGACGAGGTGCGCCGGCTGGGCGTCGAGCTCGGCCTGCCCGAGTCCATGGTCTACCGCCATCCGTTCCCGGGCCCTGGCCTGGGCGTGCGCATCCTCGGCGAGGTCAAGCGCGAGTACGCCGAGCTGCTGGCGAAGGCCGACCACATCTACATCGATGAACTGCGCAAGGCCGGCCTGTACGACAAGACCAGCCAGGCCTTCGCGGTGTTCCTGCCGGTGAAGTCGGTCGGCGTGGTCGGCGACGCCCGTGCCTACGAATGGGTCATCGCGCTGCGCGCGGTCGAGACCATCGACTTCATGACCGCGCACTGGGCGCACTTGCCCTATGAGTTCCTTGGGCGCGTATCGAACCGTATTATCAATGAGTTGCGCGGTATTTCTCGCGTTGTTTATGACATCAGCGGAAAGCCGCCCGCGACGATCGAGTGGGAGTGACGCGGGCGCGTTCCACCTGTAGGCGAATCGGAGCAAGCCAATGAAGCACGGGGTCCTGGCCGTCCTGCTGGCCGCGATCGGACCGGTGGCCCAGGCCCAGTCCTACGGCGCGCGGCTGGAGGGCTTCGACTATTCGTATCCGGTGTCGACCTTCCGCCTGCAGTCTCAGGGGCAGGCACTGGAGATGGCCTACATGGACGTGCCGCCGGCTGGCGCACCCAACGGCCGGACCGTCGTGTTGTTGCACGGCAAGAACTTCTGCGCGGCGACCTGGGACGCCACCATCGGGGTGCTGTCCGACGCCGGATTCCGCGTGATCGCCCCCGACCAGGTCGGCTTCTGCAAGTCGAGCAAGCCCGCCGCCTACCAGTTCAGCTTCCACCAGCTGGCAGCCAATACCCACGCGCTGCTGGCCGGTGCCGGCGTCGAGCGGGCCATCGTCGTGGGCCACTCGATGGGCGGCATGCTGGCCACGCGCCATGCGCTGGATTTCCCCGATGCGGTCGAGCGCCTGGTGCTCGTCAACCCGATCGGGCTCGAAGACTGGCAGGCCAAGGGCGTGCCCTATGCCAGCATCGACGCCCTGTTCGCGGGGGAACTGCGTACCGACGCCGCCTCCATCAAGGCCTACCAGTCGCGCTTCTACTACAACGGCGCGTGGAAGCCGGAGTACGACCGCTGGGTCGACATGCTCGCCGGCATGTATGCCGGGCCGGGCGGACGCCAGGTCGCCTGGAACCAGGCCCTGGCCAGCGACATGCTGTTCACCCAGCCGGTGGTGCACGAGTTCGGGTCCATCCGCGTGCCTGTCGTGCTGATGATCGGCGGCAAGGACCGGACCGCGCCGGGCGCCGGGCGCGCGCCGCCGGAGGTTGCCGCGCGCCTGGGCGACTACCCGGTGCTGGGCCGGCAGGCGGCCGAAGCGATCCCCGAGGCGACCCTGGTCGAGTTCCCCGAGCTGGGCCATTCGCCCCAGGTCGAGGCGCCGGCGCGCTTCCACGCGGCCCTGCTCGACGTCCTGGTCGATGCCGCCGATGACTGAGCGCATGACCCAAGACGAACGCTGGATGCGCCATGCCCTGGCCCTGGCCACGCGGGCGGAACGCGAGGACGACGAGATCCCCGTCGGCGCCGTGCTGGTCTCGGACACGGGCGAGGTGCTGGGCGAGGGCTGGAACCGCAACATCACCGAGCACGACCCCACCGCGCATGCCGAGATCGTCGCCATGCGCCAGGCCGGGCGGCGCCTGGGCAACCACCGCCTGCTAGGCAGTACGCTCTACGTGACCCTCGAGCCCTGTGCGATGTGCGCGATGGCGATGGTCCACGCGCGCGTCGCGCGCGTCGTCTACGGCGCCAGTGATCCCAAGACGGGGGCGGCGGGCAGCGTGTTCGACCTGCTGGCCGATCCGCGGCACAACCACCGCGTCGAGGCGGCGGGTGGCGTGCTGGGCGAGGAGGCGGGTGCGCGGCTGACCGCCTACTTCAGGGCCAAGCGCGGCAAGCCCCGAGCAGGCTGAAGCCCATCAGAAGAAGCTGGCGATCTCTTCCAGCGACCGCTTCTCGGTCGCATGCCGGGGAATGGTCGCACCGGCCCTGGGGTAGCCCACCACCAGCAGGATGTACGCCTTGTCGTGCGCCGGCCGCCCGCAGACTTCGTTGAGGAAGTTCATCGGGTTGGGCGTATGCGTGAGCGTGGCCAGCCCGGCATGGTGGAGCGCGGCGATCAGGAAGCCGGTGGCGATGCTCACCGACTCGGGCACGTAGTAGTTCTTGCGCAGCACGCCGTCCGCCGAGACGCTCTTGCGCTCGCCGAAAATGCAGATCAGCCAGGGCGCTTCTTCCAGGAAGGGCTTGTCGGCGTCAGTCCCCAGCGGCTTCAGGGCGTCCAGCCATTCCTCTCCCGCCTTGCCCTCGTAGAACGCACGCTCCTCACGCTCGCCGGCCTCGCGGATCCGGCGCTTCATGCCGGCGTCGCCGATGACGCTGAAATGCCAGGGCTGGTGGTTGGCGCCATTGGGGGCGGTGCCCGCGGCGCGCAGGCAGGTTTCGATGATGTCGCGCTGCACCGGTCGACTGTCGAAGTCGCGCACGCTATGGCGCGTGCGCATGCGTGCATGGAAGGCCAGCGCGTTGGCGCGCATCGCATCGAGCGGCAGCTCCTCGTAGTCGGGCAGGGGAATGGGCACGTAGTCGTGGGTCGGGGCAGCGGGCATCGGCGTGTCCTTCCGGGTGTCAGGCGAAGTGGTGGTCGGGCAGGGCCTGGATCAGGCGCCGCGTGGTTTCCAGGTGGGCGCGCACCGCGCCTTCTGCAGCGTCCGCGTCGTTCGCGAGGATGGCCTGCACGAGCCGATGGTGCTGCGCATGCGTGTCGAAGGCCTTGCGGGGCTCGACCATCAAGCGGAACTGCAGCCCGTGGATCGAATGGCCGAGCCGCTCGAGGAGGGTGGCCAGATGGGGGTTGCCGGCAGCGCGCGTGCAGCGTTCATGCAGTTCGCGGTTGAGGTCCGAGTAGCGACGGATGTCGCCATCGCCGACCGCTTCGTCCATGGCATCGAGAAGCAAGTACAGGACCGCCGGATCGCCCGCGAGTACGGGCGTGGCCTTGCGGATGGCGAGCGATTCGAGCGCGATCCGGACCTCGAACCAATCCTCGACTTCCTCGCGCGACAGCTGGCGGATGGTGACCCCGCGGTTGGGTATCGCGGCGAGCAGCCCGTCGGCGACCAGTCGCTGGAACGCCTCGCGTACCGAAGATCGCGAGACCCCCAGCCGACGAGCGAAGTCCAGCTCGACCAGGCGCTGTCCCGGAACGAACTGGCCGTCGCGGACGGCACGGGTGATGGCGTCGACGACCGCGTCCACGGCCGACGGTGGTTCGACCGCAGCGATGGCGGTGGCGGTTCCTGGCTTGGGCGTGGCGGCTTGCATTGCGTGATATTGTCAGACAACATCAGCGGACAATCAATGCAACGCGCTCCCGCTCATGACCTACGTCGTCACCGACAACTGCATCCGCTGCAAGTACATGGACTGCGTGGAGGTCTGCCCGGTGGACTGCTTCCACGAGCTCGACGCGATGCTGGTCATCGACCCGGAGGCCTGCATCGACTGCGGGGTCTGCGAACCCGAGTGTCCCGTCGAGGCGATCCAGCGCGACGACGAGGACGCGTTGGGGCCCTGGATCGCGTTCGCCGCCGAGCAGTCGGCGCACGCACCCGTGATCACCCGCAAGGGCGAGCCGCCGGCGGATGCGGCCAAGTGGGAAGGGCGCCCCGGCAAGTTCGCGATCGTGTTCGGCCGGTCCCTTTAGCCCGATCAGCGTCCGCGGGTCCGCCGGGCCGTGGCCCGGGCGTGGCCGTGGTCCATTTCGTCGTTGATGACGCGCACGGCCAGGCTCGACTCGTAGGCGAGCAGCACGCTCGCCGCCAGCAGCATGGTCACGCCCAGGGCCGCGAGCGCCGTGGGCGCGGACACGAAGCGGTATCCCAGGAAGGCGTCCGCGGCCACGGTCAGGCTGGTGCCGACGAAGCAGCTGACGGCGATGTACAGGAGCTGGCCGCCATACAGCGTGATCCGGCTGCGCCGCCGCTGGATGGCGATCTGGCTTTCGATCCTGCGAAGCTCCTGCTCATCCGATGCGCTCTCCAGCTCCTGCAGGAGCGTCCGCGCCCGGTCGATCACGCGGGCCAGGCGCGCGTTCGCCGACATCAGCAACGACGCGGTGGCGGTGAGGAAGAACGCGGGCGCGAGCATCGCGGTCAGGATGGTGTAGTGGGCGGCGGCGTCCTGGAGCATGTCGGTACGCGATGGCGGGGTTGCCGCTATCATGCCCGGACACGACAGCAGCGGCGAGACATGACGACGAAGACAGGGAAGGGCGACCGGCTCATCTGGATCGACCTGGAAATGACCGGCCTGGATACCGACAACGACTCGATCCTCGAGATCGCGACGCTGGTGACCGACGCAAACCTGGATATCCTGGCCGAGGGCCCCGAGCTGGCGATCCGCCACAGCGAGGCGTGCCTGCAGGCGATGGACGACTGGAACCGCCGGCAGCACGGCGGCTCCGGCCTGTGGAAGCGCGTGGTCGAGAGCGACGTGGACATGGCCGAGGCCGAATCGCGCACGCTGGCGTTCCTGCAGGAGTGGGTGTCGGCGGGCGCCTCCCCGATGTGCGGCAACTCCATCTGCCAGGACCGGCGCTTCCTGCATCGCCTGATGCCCGCGGTGGAGCGCCACTTCCACTACCGCAACCTGGACGTGAGCACCATCAAGGAGCTCGCGCGCCGCTGGGCGCCCAGCGTGCTGTCGGGCGTGCAGAAGCAGGCGCGCCACACGGCCCTGAGCGACGTCCACGACTCCATCGCCGAGCTGCGCCACTACCGCGGCTTCATGGGACGCCTGTCGGGGCTGGACGGCGCCTGAGCGCCGCCGCCGGGCCTGCTCGCGCCTCAGGCGCCGGCGGCCGGATCCTGAGGCGCCGCCAGGCGCTCCTGCACGGCCGCCGGCAGCGGTGCGCCCTCGATCACCTGGCCGTCGACGTGGTGGTACATGTGCACGTCGCGCTGCGGGAACGGGATGCTGACGCCCGCCCGGTCGAAGCCCTTCTTGATCCACTCCGTCAGCTCGCACTTGGTGACGAAGTAGTCCGCGTTGCCGACGTGGCAGCGGATGCCCAGGTTGACGCTGTTGTCGCCCAGTCCGTAGACCAGCACGTCGGGCGCCGGCTCGGCTAGCACGCGTTTGTCGCCGTTCATCAGGTCCAGCGCGATCCTGCGTGCCTCGTCGATGTCGTCGCCGTAGCCGATGCCGATCACGATCTCGACGCGGCGCATGACGTCCGGGGTGAGGTTGATGATCGAGTCGGTCGTGATCAGGCTGTTGGGCAGCACGATGGTGTTGTTGTCCGGCCCGCGCAGACGGGTCTGGAAGATGCTGATCGACTCGACCTTGCCGGTTTCGCCGTTGATCGTGACTACGTCGCCGACCTTGAAGGGCTTGAGCGTCACCAGCATCACGCCCGAGGCGATGTTCGACAGCGAATCCTTCAGGGCCAGGCCCACGGCCAGGCCGGCGGCGCCCAGCAGGGCGAAGGCCGAGGTCATCGGCACGCCGAGGATGCTCAGCGAGGTCAGCGCCAGCAGCACCAGCAGCGCGACATAGGCCACCTTGCGCAGGAACATCACCGCGGTCGGCTCGACCTGGGCGCGGGTGAGGCCCTTCTCTGCGAGTCCCGCCACCCATTTCACCAGCCGCATGCCGATCACGAAGATCACCAGGGCCCAGAACAGTTTCATGCCCCACGTCACCAGGAACGCGGTCACCTGCGTCGACTCGAGGTCGTTGAACCACTCCATTCGCATCTCCGGATTCTTCAAATGCGGAGCCCCGCTTGATGCGGGGCTCCGGTTGTGGCGGCCAGCATAGATGCCGGCGCGTTAGCGTTGCGTCATGCCGCCGCTTCAGCCCTTCGCGGCATCCTTGGCCTTGGCCAGCTTGAGCCAGGTGTCGACGACGGTGTCGGGGTTGAGCGAGACCGAATCGATGCCCTGTTCCATCAGCCATTGCGCCAGGTCGGGGTGGTCGCTCGGGCCCTGGCCGCAGATGCCGACGTACTTGCCCTTGGCCTTGGCGGTCGCTATCGCCATCGCGAGCAGTTTCTTGACGGCCGGGTCGCGCTCGTCGAACAGGTGGGCGATCAGGCCCGAATCGCGGTCCAGGCCCAGGGTCAGCTGGGTCAGGTCGTTGGAACCGATCGAGAAGCCGTCGAAGATCTCCAGGAACTCCTCGGCCATCAGCGCGTTGGACGGAAGCTCGCACATCATGATGATCTTCAGCCCGTCCTTGCCCTGCTCGAGGCCATTCGCCTTGAGCACCTCGACCACGCGCCGGCCCTCGTCGAGGGTGCGAACGAACGGGATCATCACCCAGCAGTTGGTCAGCCCCATCTGCTCGCGGACCTTCAGCACCGCACGGCACTCCAGCGCGAAGGCCTCCGAGAACGCCGGGTCGACGTAGCGGCTGGCGCCGCGGTAGCCGATCATCGGGTTCTCTTCGTGCGGTTCGTAGCGGCTGCCGCCGACCAGGTTGGCGTACTCGTTGGACTTGAAGTCCGAGAGCCGCACGATCACCGGGTTGGGCGCGAACGACGCGGTGATCGTCGCGATGCCCTCGGCCAGCCGGTCGACGTAGAAGTCGACGGGGTTGCCGTAGCCGGCGGTGCGCTCGTCGATGCGCTTCTTCGTCTCGGCGTCCTGCTGGTCGTACTCGAGCAGGGCCTTGGGATGCACGCCGATGTGGCTGGCGATGATCATCTCCAGTCGGGCCAGGCCAACGCCGGCATTGGGCAACATGGCGAAGTCGAACGCGCGCTCGGGGTTGGCGACGTTCATCATCACCTTGAGCGGCGCCGGCGGCATGTGCTCCAGGTCGGCGGTGTGGCGCTCGAAGGGCAGGGCGCCGTCGTAGATGAAGCCGGTGTCGCCCTCGGCGCAGCTGATCGTCACCACCTGGCCGTCCTGGATCGTGTCCAGCGCGTTGCCGGTGCCGACCACGGCCGGCACGCCCAGTTCGCGGGCGATGATGGCGGCATGGCAGGTGCGTCCGCCGCGATTGGTGACGATCGCCGCCGAGCGCTTCATCACCGGCTCCCAGTCCGGATCGGTCATGTCGGCGACCAGCACGTCGCCGGGCTGCACGCGGTTCATGTCGTCGAGGGAACGGACGACGCGCGCCACGCCGCTGCCGATCTTCTGGCCGATCGCGCGCCCCTCGCAGATCACCGGGCCGCGCTCGCCGAGCTGGAAGCGCTCGATCTGGGTGGCCTTGGCGCGCGACTTCACCGTCTCGGGGCGCGCCTGGACGATGAAGAGCTTGCCGCTGACGCCATCCTTCGCCCATTCGATGTCCATCGGGCGGCCGTAGTGCTTCTCGATGACCATCGCCTGCTTGGCCAGCTCGTGCACGTCCGCGTCGTCGATCGAGAAGCGGTTGCGCAGTTCGGCCGGCGTGTCCTCGATGCGCACGCGCTCGCCGGGCTGGTCGGAGTAGACCATGCGCAGCTGCTTGGCCCCGATCGCGCGGCGCAGGATCGCCGGGCGACCCTCGCGCGCGGTGGGCTTGTAGACGAAGAACTCGTCGGGATTGACCGCGCCCTGCACCACCATCTCGCCCAGGCCATAGCTGGAGGTGATGAAGACCACGTCGCGGAAGCCCGACTCGGTGTCCAGGGTGAACAGCACGCCGGAGGCGCCGACGTCGGAGCGGACCATCAGCTGCACGCCGGCCGACAGGAACACGTCCTCGTGCTTGAAGCCGTGGTGGACGCGGTACGCGATCGCGCGATCGTTGTAGAGGCTGGCGAAGACTTCCTTGACCTTGTGGACGACGTCGTCCTCGCCGGTCACGTTGAGGAAGGTCTCCTGCTGGCCGGCGAACGAGGCATCGGGGAGGTCCTCGGCGGTCGCCGAGGAACGCACCGCGACGGCGACCTCGCCTCCGCCGTTCTGGTCGCAGAGGCGGCGGTAGGCCTCGCGGATGGCCGCGTCCAGGTCGGGCTGGAGCGGCGCATCCGTCACCCAGCCGCGGATCTCCGCGCCCGCGGCCGTCAGCGCCGGCACGTCCTCCACGTCGAGCGTGGCCAGGCGGTCGAAGATGCGCTGGTGCAGGTTGTTGTGTTCGATGAAGGACTTGAACGCCTCCGACGTGGTGGCATAGCCGCCGGGGACCGAGACGCCGAGGTTGGCCAGGTTGCCGATCATCTCGCCGAGCGAGGAGTTCTTGCCGCCTACGCGGGCGAGGTCGGACAGGCGCAACTCATGCAGCCAGAGGATGTTCTCTTTCAAGACGGGGGACTCCTGGTACGGCGCGACATCGGGGCTGGGGCGGGGCGGGCGCACATGTCCCGCGGACAAGCCGCTATGATCGCCTGTGCGCCGGGCGCTTACAAGGTTGATCCGGCGGGCTTTTTCGTATGGGCACGGCATTCTCCGGGGGAGCCAGGCATGGGTTTGCGACCGGTTTTCTATGTTTCCGACGGCACCGGCATCACCGCCGAGACCATTGGCCACACCTTGTTGACCCAGTTCCAGGAGACCCGCTTCGTCAGCGAGCGGATCTCATTCGTCGACAGCGTCGAGCGCGCCCGGGAGGCCGCCGAGCGCATCCGCAAGGCGGCCGAGATGCACGGCGTGCGCCCGGTGATCATCAATTCCTGCGTCGACAACAAGGTCAGCGCGGTGCTCGAGGAGAGCGGCGGGCTGTTGCTGGACGTGTTCGCCCCGTTCATCGCACCGCTGGAGGAGGAGTTCGGCGAGACCCGCCGCCATGCGGTCGGACAAGCGCACGGCCTGGTCGACTTCGAGACCTATCACCGCCGCATCAACGCGATGAACTACGCGCTGACCCACGACGACGGCGCCAGCATCGACTACGCCGAGGCCGACCTGATCCTGGTGGCGGTGTCGCGGGCGGGCAAGACGCCGACCTGCGTCTACCTGGCGCTGCACTACGGCATCCGCGCGGCGAACTATCCGTTGACCGAGGAGGACCTGGAGCACGACCAGCTGCCCCCCCGCCTGCGCCCTTACCGCAACAAGCTGTTCGGCCTGACCATCGACCCGGTCCGCCTGCAGCAGATCCGCCAGGAGCGACGCCCCGATTCGCGCTACGCGCGTTTCGAGACCTGCAAGCGCGAGGTGGCCGCGGCGGAGATGATGTTCCGTGCCGAGCGGATCCCCACGCTGAGCACCACCCATACCTCGATCGAGGAGATCTCCAGCAAGGTCCTGTCGACCCTGGGCATCCGCCGCGAGATGTTCTGAGCCGGGGCAGGGAACCGGCACGCGCCTTCGCGCGGGGTGAATCCTGAAGGTATGCCCCACGACGGCCGCGGTCAACGCTGCCGCGGGCGTCGATGCGCGTGTAGGATCGAAGCCATGCCGATGCTCGCCACCACCGCCGAACGCCTCCCACGCCTCAACCGGTTCGGTTGGTTGATGGGGCTCTACGGCGAGAACCACGGGCGTTTCCAGCGCCTGTTCGCGCCGGCGCGCCTGGCCGTCGGCCGGCATCGTTCCTCGGTGGGCGACGGCCTGGACCTGCACCTGGACGTGATCGAGCAGCACCGCTACACGACCGAGCTGCGCCTGACCTACGCGATGCCCGACCCGGTGACCGGCGAGCCCGATCCCTCGGCATGGCTGCGCGTGTACCACGACACACGCCAGCTCGAGGCCACGCACTGCTACATCGGGCGGCGCTGGCAGGACGTGATCGGCCTGTATCCGCCGCCTGCCGAGGTGGTCGGGCACCGCATGCGGATGAACACCTTCCTGGGCAAATGGCTCGAATACCTGGGCGAACGCGGCCACGGCATCGCGACCTTGCATGGGCCGGAAATTGTTTCGGAAGAAGTCATCAAAACCGCTTGACGACTTCGAAAACGACCCCTAACATAGCCGTCTTTCCAGCACGTGGGGCCATAGCTCAGCTGGGAGAGCGCTACAATGGCATTGTAGAGGTCGGCGGTTCGATCCCGCCTGGCTCCACCACTTTCCTGGAAATAGAAGTACCTCTAAAGCAACACCTCGTCCCCATCGTCTAGAGGCCTAGGACACAACCCTTTCACGGTTGCGACCGGGGTTCGAATCCCCGTGGGGACGCCATACACCGAAGCAGAAGCCCGCCTTGCGCGGGCTTCTGCTTTTTCGCGCCCCGCGTTTCGACGGGGCCGGGGCGCAAGGACTCCGGGCGCCCTCCAGAGTTGCCGCGGTCGGCACGGATGGCGCAGTATTCGCGCCGTTAACCCGTCCTGGCGTACGATCTGCCCATGCCTCTCCGTTCGCTCGCGTTGCGTGTCCTGGTCGCGCTGCTGCTGGTCCTCAATGGAGCCGGTGGCGCGGCGGCGTCGGTGCGCATGGCGTTCGTGCATGCCGGCATCCACGACACCGCGGCCGATGCGGGGACGGGGCACGAGGCGACGGTCGCCATTGCGTCGGCCCCCTGCCACGACGAGGGAACGCCACTGCCCGTCGCGGACGCCGACGCCTCCTCCTTGGCGGCGCACGCCGGCCATGCCGGTGGCGACGACTGCTGCGCGGGCGACAGCTGCGTCTGCGCCTGCCTTTTACATGCTTCGGCGTTGCCTCCGGCCGTTTTCGCGGCGATGCGGCCAACGCCGGGACCGCTGCGGCTCGATCGCACCGGCGAAGGCGCGCCCGACCCCTTGCGCACGCAGTTGATCCGACCGCCGATCGCCTGAGCCCGTCCGGCACCCTCGTGCCGTGCCAGGCTCGATCGCCGTCGCGGCCTTCGCCGCGATGGCCCGTCGAGCGGCCGCCTGCCGGCCTTCCGTTGCGGAAGGTCCCGTCGATGCTCCCACGGAGTCCAGCATGTCTTTCTTTTCCCCCAAGGGCGCGGACGCAGTCCCCGGCGCCCTCTCGCGCCGGCGTTTCGTCCAGGGCCTGGCCGCCGGTGGCGTCGTCGCCGGCCTGGCCCCCTGGGCCGGTCGCGCATGGTCGTCGCCGGCAGCAACGCCGGGCGCGGTGCTCACCGGCACCGAGTTCGATCTCGCCATCGGTGAATCGCCGGTCAATTTCACCGGCCGCACGCGACCGGCCATCACCGTCAATGGCCGTCTTCCCGCGCCGCTGCTGCGCTGGCGCGAAGGCACCACCGTCAACCTGCGCGTGCACAACCGCCTGCCGCCGGGCTCCATGCATGGCGATGCCACGTCCATCCATTGGCACGGCATCATCCTGCCGGCGAACATGGACGGCGTGCCCGGCCTGAGCTTCGACGGTATCGGCCGCGGCGAGGCCTACCACTACCGCTTCGACGTCAACCAGGGTGGCACCTACTGGTACCACAGCCACTCCGGTTTCCAGGAGCAGGCCGGCCTGTACGGTCCACTGGTGATCGACCCGGCCGCACCGGAACCCTTCGCCTTCGATCGCGATCATGTGGTGATGCTCTCGGACTGGACCGACCTGGATCCGTCGGCCCTGTTCGCGCGTCTCAAGAAGATGGCCAGCTACGACAACACCTACATGCGCACTGTCGGCGATTTCGTGCGCGACGTCGAACGCAAGGGCCTGGCCGACACCCTGGACGACCGTGGCATGTGGGGCGAGATGCGGATGACGCCGACCGACCTGTCCGACGTCAACGCCAACACCTACACCTACCTCATGAACGGCACCACCTCGCTGGGCAACTGGACGGGACTGTTCCGCAGCGGCGAGAAGGTCCGCCTGCGCTTCATCAACGGCTCGGCGATGACGTATTTCGACGTCCGCATCCCCGGGCTGAAGATGACGGTGGTCGCCTCCGACGGCATGTACGTGCACCCGGTCACCGTCGATGAATTCCGCATCGCCGTCGCCGAGACCTTCGACGTCATCGTCGAGCCGAGCGGGCAGGACGCCTTCACGATATTCGCGCAGGACATGGGACGCACCGGGTATGTCAGCGGCACGCTCGCGACCCGCGAAGGCCTGCGTGCGCCGGTGCCGGCGGTCGACCCGCGTCCCATCCTCACCATGGCCGACATGGGTCACGGCGGCATGGGCGGCATGGACCACGACATGGGCGCGATGAAGGGCATGGAAGGCGGCTGCGGTGCGAACATGGGGCACGGCGGCAGCCACGACATGTCGGCCATGTCGCATGGCGGCGGCATGCAGTCGCATCCGGCCAGCGAGGCGGGCAATCCGCTCGTCGACATGCAGACGATGGCGCCCGAGCCCCGCCTTGCCGATCCGGGCGTCGGCCTGCGCGACAACGGCCGGCGCGTGCTCAGCTATGCCGACCTGCGCAGCCGGTTCGAGGATCCGGACGGCCGCGATCCCGGGCGCACGGTCGAACTGCACCTGACCGGGCACATGGAGAAGTTCGCCTGGTCCTTCGATGGCATCAAGTTCGCCAGCGCCGAACCGCTGCGGATGAATTATGGCGAACGCCTTCGCATCGTGCTGGTCAACGACACGATGATGACGCATCCGATCCACCTGCACGGCGTCTGGAGCGACCTGGAGGACGAGGACGGCAACTTCATGGTGCGCAAGCACACCGTGGACATGCAGCCGGGTACGCGACGCAGCTACCGGGTGCGCGCCGACGCACTGGGTCGCTGGGCCTACCACTGCCACCTGCTGTATCACATGGAAGCCGGGATGATGCGGGAAGTGAGGATCGAGGCATGAACGCCCCCGTATCGAAACACGCGACGCTTTCCGTCGCCCTCGCCACGGCCCTGGCGACTCTCGCCTGGTCGTCGATGGCCCGGGCACAGGACCCCCATGCCCACCACCGTGCCGCGACATCCGCGACCGCGCAGGATGCGCCGGGCGACGATCCGTCCGAGGCTCCCGGACATGTGCCGCCGACCACGCAACAGGCGGCGATGGACCATTCGAAAATGGACCACTCCACGATGGATCACTCGGGCATGGACCATGCCGCGATGGGACATGGCGTGTCCGGGCCCGGGTCCGCGACCGCTGCACCCAGGACGCCGATCCCGCCCATCAGCGAGGCCGACCTGCGTGCCGCATTCCCCGACCTGCATGCCCACGCCACCCACGGCGACAGCGTGCACAGCTACTGGTCGATGGACCGCCTGGAGGCCTGGGACGCCGACGAGCACGGGACCGGCACCGCCTGGGAAGCGCTGGCATGGATCGGCGGCGACGTCGATCGGGTCTGGTTGCGCAGCGAGGGCGAACGCAGCGACGCCGGCACCGAGTCGGCCGACCTGGAGGTCCTCTACGGCCACGGCATTTCCCGCTGGTGGGACGTGGTGGCCGGCATCCGCCACGACTTCGGTGGCGAGGGGCCGTCGCAGACATTCGCCGCGTTCGGCGTGCAGGGCCTGGCGCCGTACAAGTTCGAAGTGTCGGCGACTGCGTACCTGGGCGAGTCGGGGCAGAGCGCGGCGACGTTCGAAGCCGAGTACGACACGCTGCTCACCAATCGCCTGATCCTGCAATGGTCGGCCGAGGCGGAATTCAACGGCAAGGACGACCCGCGTCGTGGCATCGGCAGTGGGCTGGGTCACCTCGAAGCCGGCGCGCGCCTGCGTTACGAGTTCAGCCGGCGCTTCGCGCCTTATGTGGGCGTGAGTTGGGAGCGGGCCTACGGGGGCACCGCCGACTACCGGGTGGCGGGGGGCGAAGACCGCGACGACACGCGCCTGGTCATGGGCCTGCGCTTCTGGTTCTGAACAAGGAGGACAGCATGAACGAACGACTTGATCCGCGCCGGGCAAGGCGCATGTCCACGCGCATCCTGTTGGCGCTTTCGATCGGAAGTGGCGTGGTCGCCTGTGCCGAGGGCGGCTCGCCCGCCGGCTTCGCGCAGGCCTCCGTCGTCGCACCGTCGGCGGCGATGCCTGCCGCAGCGCCCGCGAGCGACACCGCGCGACCACCCGGGCCTGCCGGGACGCAGGCCCATGACGCCGCGTCGGACTGGCCCCCGGTGATCGTCCACAAGAGCCCCACCTGCGGGTGCTGCACGCTGTGGGTCGAGCACCTGGTCGACGCCGGTTTCAGGGTCCAGACGCGCGAGCACGCGCCCGACGCGCTGGAGGCGCTCAAGCGCGGCCTCGGCATCCCGTACGGCAAGGGCTCGTGCCACACCGCCGAGGTCGGCGGCTATTTCGTCGAGGGCCACGTGCCGGCGGAAGACGTCAAGCGCATGCTCACCGAGCGCATCGACGCCCGCGGCCTGGTGCTGCCGGGAATGCCGATGGGCTCGCCGGGCATGGAGATGCCCGATGGCCGCAAGGTGCCGTTCGCGGTCGAGCGTGTCGACGCTGACGGATCGACCACGGTCTACGTGCAACATTGAGCGTGTCCCGCCCCGCGGCCCCATGGGGGCAGGGCGGGGCGGGGGCTTGACTCTGGACCATGGTCCAGCCTGCAGACTGCAGCGATCCCCACATCCGGACACGGACGGAGCACTGCATGAAGATCGGAGAACTCGCCCGCAGGACCGGCGTCGGCATCGACACCGTGCGGTACTACGAACAACAGGGACTGATGCGTCCGGCCTCGCGCCTGCCCTCCGGCTATCGCCTGTTCGACGACCAGGACGTGTCGCGCCTGCATTTCATCCGCCGGGCGAAGGCGCTTGGCTTCACCCTGGTCGAGATCCGCGAACTGCTGGCGCTGTCGGACAACCGCGACGACGACATGGCCACGTTGAAGGCCACCGCGCAGGAAAAGCTGCGCGATGTCGAGCAGCGCATGCTCGAACTGGCGCGCGTGCGCGACGGCCTTCGCAGCCTGGTCGACGCCTGTCCCGGGCACGGCGCGCTTGATCGATGCCCCATCCTCAACGCACTGGCGGAGGACGGGGCATGAGCAACGGCGCCCATCAAGACGATCGCACGGGCCATTGCTGTGGCGCGGAGCAGGCGCAGGCCCGTGCGGGCCATGCCACCGATCCTGTGTGCGGCATGGACGTGGACCCGGCGACCAGCCCCCACAAGGCGACATTCGAAGGGGAGACGTACCACTTCTGTTCCGATCGTTGCCGGCAGAAGTTCGAGGCCGATCCGGCGCGCCATCTCGACGGAAAGGACGGCGCGGCCGGGGACGCCGGGCCAACGCCCCCGGCCGGCGCCATCTACACCTGTCCGATGCATCCGGAGGTGCGCCAGGAAGGGCCGGGTACCTGTCCCAAGTGCGGGATGGCGCTCGAGCCGGAGATGCCCGGCCTGGAGGACGAAGAGAATCCCGAACTGCGCGATTTCAGTCGGCGCTTCTGGTGGACGTTGCCGCTGAGCGCGATCGTGTTCGTGCTCGGCATGTTCGGCCAGCACTTGCCCGTACCGGACGCCGGGGCGCGCAGCTGGATCGAGCTGGTACTCGCCACGCCGGTGGTGCTGTGGGCGGGCTGGCCCTTCCTGGAGCGCTGCGTGGCGTCGATCCGCAATCGCAGCCCCAACATGTGGACGCTGATCGGGATCGGCGTCAGCGCGGCCTACCTCTATAGCGTGGTCGCCACCGTCGCCCCGGGCATCTTCCCCGCTTCGTTCCAGTCGCATGGACGGGTGGGCGTGTACTTCGAAGCCGCTGCGGTGATCGTGTCGCTGACCTTGCTGGGGCAGCTGCTGGAGCTTCGTGCGCGTTCGCAGACCTCCGCGGCGATCAAGGCGTTGCTTGGCCTGGCGCCGACCACGGCACGACGCCTGCGCGACGACGGCACCGAGGAGGACGTCCCGCTCGCGCACGTCCACGTCGGCGACCGGTTGCGGGTCAGGCCCGGCGAGAAGGTGCCGGTCGACGGCACCGTGCTGGAAGGACGTTCGAGCGTGGACGAGTCGATGCTGACCGGCGAGGCGATGCCGGTCGCCAAGGGTGTCGACGATGCCCTGATCGGCGCGACGATGAACGGCAACGGCAGCCTGGTGATGCGCGCGGACGAGGTCGGTTCGGGTACCGTGCTGGCCCGGATCGTGCAGCTCGTCGCCCAGGCCCAGCGCTCGCGTGCCCCGATGCAGCGCATGGCCGACAAGGTGGCCTACGGATTCGTCCTCGCGGTGCTGGCGGCCGCCGTGGCGACCTTCTTCGCATGGGGCTTCTTCGGTCCGGAGCCCGCCTGGACCTTCGCCGTGCTCAACGCGGTGTCGGTGCTCATCATCGCCTGTCCGTGTGCGCTGGGGCTGGCCACCCCGATGTCGATCATGGTCGCCACCGGCCGCGCCGCAAGCGTCGGCGTGCTGTTCCGCGACGCGGAGGCGGTCGAACGCTTCCGCGAGGTCGACGTGCTGGTGGTCGACAAGACCGGCACCCTGACCGAAGGCCGGCCTGCGTTCCACGATGCGATCGGGATCGAGGGCGTGGAACCGGACGCGCTCCTGCAGGTCGCGGCGAGCCTGGACCAGGGCAGCGAGCACCCGCTTGCCGAAGCGATCGTCGAGGAAGCGCGCCGACGCGACCTCTCGTTGAAGGCGGCGGAGGACTTCGAGTCGGTGACCGGGCTGGGGGTGCGCGGCCGTGTCGCCGGGCGCGAGGTCGTCCTCGGCAACAGTCGACTGATGGAAGAAGCCGGTATCGATCCCGCGCCCATGCGCGAGGCCGCCGAGCGCCTCCGGGAGGAGGGCGCCAGCGTCATGTTCCTCGCCGTCGCCGGGCGACTGCATGGACTGATCGCGGTCGCCGATCCAGTCAAGGCGTCCAGCAAGCCGGCCATCGATGCATTGCACGAGGCCGGCATCCGCGTGGTCATGGCCACCGGCGACGGTGAGACCACTGCGCGGGCCATTGCCGGCAGGCTCGGCATCGACGAGTTCCATGGCGAGGTGCGTCCGGAGGAAAAGGCGGCCCTCGTCAAGCGCCTGAAGGAGGAGGGCGGCTGCGTGGCGATGGCCGGCGACGGCATCAACGACGCGCCGGCACTCGCTGCCGCCGACGTCGGCATCGCCATGGGCACCGGCACCGACGTGGCCATGTCCAGCGCCCAGGTGACCCTGGTCAAGGGCGACCTGCGCGGCATCCTGCGCGCCCGTGCGCTGTCGGAGGCCACGGTCCGCAACATGAAACAGAACCTCGGCTTCGCCTTCCTCTACAACAGCATCGGGGTGCCGGTCGCGGCCGGCGTGCTGTACCCGTGGCTGGGCCTGCTGCTCAGCCCGATGGTCGCGGCGCTTGCGATGAGCCTGTCGTCTGTCTCGGTGATCTCCAACGCGTTGCGGCTCAGGCACGGTGCGGTCGCCGATCCGGGGGGCGATCCGGTGCCCGCCGACGGGGCGAGCCCGGAGCGGTCCCCCGGGGCCCATTCATGATGTCCTTTGAAGGAGATTCGATCCAATGAACAAGTACGCGAAATTCGCCGCCATGATCGCCACGTCCACCCTGGTCATGTTCGGGCTCATGTACCTGAACACCTACAGCCTGGACCACGTGTTCTTCAGCGAGACGCGCGCATACATGGCCATGGTGATGGGCGCCTCGATGGCCGTCGTGATGCTCCTGTTCATGCTGGGCATGTACGACGACGCACGCGCCAATATCGCGATCCTGGCGGGCAGCGCGCTCGTGTTCGCGGGTGCGTTGTGGCTGGTGCGCAGCCAGGAGACCGTCGACGACGTCTCCTACATGCGGGCCATGATCCCGCACCATTCCATCGCCGTGCTGACCAGTCGCCGTGCCCACATCTCCGACCCGCGCGTCCGCGAGCTGGCCGACGGCATCATCGACGCCCAGGTCCGCGAGATCGACGAAATGAAGGCCCTGATCCGGGACCTTGAAGCGCAGCCGGAAGACTGAACGCGCCCAACCGTCCCGCAACGGCCGCGCAGCGGGCCCGGCCCGGGCACGCCGTCCCGCCGCGGGTCGCGTCGTGTCCCCCCGCGGGCGCTTCCCGCGTTCGTCCTGGCTGCGGAACACGAGACTCCAAGGGTGGACACGGATTCACCACCCGCGGTCCCGTGCCGTGCGCGACAGGCTGAACGGAGGACGCGCCGATTCCCCGCTTTCGAATACGCCGGATCTGTAATAGTGTGTCATCCAAGGGGCGTATGTTGATGCGGACCGATGGCGACGGAAGCGTCGCGATCCGGCGGCATCGGTGGATCGCGAGGGAAGCCCCGGGTCGGTTGGTCGTGGTGCCCGCCAGTGATGGCAGGTGGCGCCGCGCTCTTCCCATCCGGGATCGCGGCATGCGAAGCTAGGACATCAGGGAAGGGGCATGTACAGGATGTACAGTAGGTATCCGTTGGTCGTTCGACTGGTGTTGCTCGTCGTCCTGCCTGCGCTGTTGGCCATCGGATACGGCTATTGGCTCCTCGCCAGGAGCCTGCCGCTCGTCGAGGGGCAGGCGAGCGTGGAGGGCCTCCGCTCACGGGTCGTCGTCGAGCGCGACCGCCATGGCGTCCCCACCATCACCGCCGCCAGCGACCACGACGCGTTCTTCGCGCTCGGATACGCGCACGCGCAGGATCGCCTCTGGCAACTCGAACTCCAGCGCCGCATCGCCGGCGGACGCCTGAGCGAGGTGTTCGGCAAGCAGAGCGTGCAGCAGGACATCTGGTTCCGCACCCTGGGGCTCGAGCGCGCGGCCCATGCATCGTGGTCTTCGCTCGGTGGTGAGGCGCGTGCGTCGCTGCAGGCCTACGCCGATGGCGTCAACCAGTACCTGGCGTCCGGGCATCCCCTGCCACCGGAGTTCCTCCTGCTCGGCATCGAGCCCGAGCCCTGGACCGTCTACGATTCGCTGGCCTGGGCCAAGGTGTTCGCGCTCAACCTCGCCGGCAACCAGTCGCGTGAACTCGAGCGCCTGGTGGCGGGCCAGGCCTTCGACGCGCGACGCATGGCGCTGCTGTTCCCCGAGTACGAAGCCTCCGGCGCCACGTCGCAGCTCGTGCTGGCGCCCGGCGACGTCGATGCCTATGCGCGGATGTCCGGTTTCCAGGCCTCCCTCGAGGAAGAGCTGCGCATCGGCGGGCGCTTCGTCGGCAGCAATGCCTGGGCGGTATCGGGCCGGGTGACCGGCGCTGGAGCGTTGCTGGCCAACGATCCGCACCTCGGCCTGCAGATCCCGTCCCTGTGGTACATGGCGTCGCTCAAGGGCGACCGGCTCGACGCCTCCGGGGCCACCCTCGTCGGCCTGCCGGTGGTCATCTTCGGGCGCAACCAGTCGATCGCATGGGGCGGCACGAACCTGATGGCCGACGTGCAGGACCTCTATTTCGAGCAGCCCAGGACCGACGATCCCACGCAGTACCGCGCGGGCGAGGCCTGGTTGCGCTTCCAGTCGCGCACTGAGTCGATCCAGGTGCGACAGGACTTCCCCGAGCAGCTCCGCGGCCCCTTGCGACCGGTGGAGATACGGGTCCGCGCCTCGCGCCACGGGCCCATCGTCAGCGACCTGTTCCAGGCCCTTGGCCAGCCCGCGGCCTTGCGCTGGACGGGCCTCGACGACGACGACACTTCGTACGAATCGTTCCTGCGGCTGAACTATGCCAGCGACTGGAGCGACTTCGAGGAGGCGCTGCGCCACCACGTGGTGCCCGCGTTGAACATGCTCTACGCCGACCGCCACGGCAACATCGGCATGCTTTCGGCCGGGCGCATACCGGTGCGCAGCGAAGGCGACGGCACGATCCCCGTCCCGGGCTGGACCGATGCCCACGACTGGACCGGGCACGTACCGTTCGAGGCGCTCCCGCGCGCCTACAACCCGCCCAGTGGCTTCCTGGTGTCGGCGAACAACAAGCCCGTGGATGCGGCCTATCCTTACCTGATCTCCAAGGACTGGGCGCCCCCGGGGCGCGCCGACCGCATCACGCTGCTGCTGGAGGAGGCCATCGGCGCGGGCAAGCCGGTGGACCTGTCGACGATGGCGCGCATCCAGGCCGACGAGCACAGCGAGCCGGCCCTCGCGCTGCTGGCCCGGCTGCTCGAGCACGAACCCAACAACGACGCCCAACGCACCGCGTTCGCCCACCTTCGCGAGTGGAACGGGTCGATGGATGCCGCCAGCCCGGCAGCGACGATATTCAACGAGTGGACGCGACAGGTCCGAAAGACGCTCCTGGCCGACGATACGCGCGGCTACTGGAACGCCGCCCAGGAGCGCCGCGTCCTGCAGGCGCTCGCGCAGTCCGTCGGACCGCAGGCGCTTCGCCAGATGCTCGACGATCCCACCGGTGCGTGGTGCGACAACCGCGGCACGCCCGACGAGCGGGAATCCTGCGACGAAGTCATCGACGTCGCCCTGGACCGGGCCCTGCGCGAGCTGGCCAAGCTGGAGTCGGACGACTCGATGGACGACTGGGCCTGGGGCGACGTGCATCGCACGCTTTACCGCCACGTGCCGTTCAGCGACAGTCGCCTGCTCAAGCGCGTGTTCGAACGCCGCATCGGCGCCGGCGGCACGCCGGACACGGTCAACGTCGCGAGCTTCGAGCCCGACCCATCGGGCAACGGCTACGTCCAGGACTTCGGCGCCGGCTTCCGGCAGCTGTTCGCGATGACGCCCGCCCGGGTTCGCCACCTGTACATGAACTCCACCGGCCAGTCGGGCCACCTGCTGAGCGGCCACTACGACGACATGGTCGAACCGTTCCGCGACGTCGATTTCCTCGAGATGGGCGATGCGGGCGGCGTACCCGCCTCGACGCTCGAGCTCCTGCCGCGCGCGCGCGCATCCGCCGCCACCGGGACATCGCAATGAACATGTTCGGTGCATTCTCGGCCAAGGCGCCCAACCGCATGTTCGCCGCGCTGCTGCTTGGCGCCATCGCCGGCATCGCCTACGCGGGCATCATCCCGCTGGTCCTCGCCGCCCTGGCCGATCCCGGCGCTTTTCCTGGCGTGCGCGACAACAAGGCCTACGTGCTGGGCTGGGAGATCAGCAACTTCGGCTTCGCCGCGTCCTTCCTCGGGCTGTGCGTGCTGATCCTGCTGGCACGCACGGCCTCGCAGGTCATCCTGATCCGTTTGTCGCTGGACGTCTCCACCGACATGCGCCGTCGCCTGTACGAGCGGGTCTCGTCGGCGCCGATCGCCGAGCTCGAGAAGGTCGGCATGCCGCGACTCGTCGCGGCGATCACCTCGGACGTGCCGATGGTGGTCGCGGGCGCCCGGCTGTTGCCCGACCTGTTCACCAACATGGTCACCCTGGTCGGCATGCTGGGCTACCTGTTGTACCTCAACGCGCCGGTGTTCTGGTTCGTGATGGGCTGCATCGGCTTCGGCGTGGTCACCTACCAGGTGCCCGCGCTGATCGCCAGGCGCTACCTGGTGCGCGCGCGCAACCATCTCGACGGGCTGCACGAATCCATCCGCGGACTGGTCCATGGCGCCAAGGAGCTCAAGCTCAACGATGCGCGCCGCGAGGACTACTTCCGCCGGGTGCTCGCCGAGGCCGAGCATCGCGTGCGCGACGACGGCAAGACCGGACAGACGGTGATGCGCATCGCGCAGAACTACGGGGACCTGATCACCTTCTTCGTGATCGGCGCCACCGCCTTCGTCTTCGTCAACTACCACGCGATCTCGCGACCCGAGCTGGTGGGCGTGATCATGGCGCTGCTCTACGTCACCGGCCCGATCGCGATCCTGCTGAACTTCATCCCGCAGATCATGATGGCCAGGATCGCGCTTCGCAAACTCAACGCGCTCTTCGCCCGGATCCCGGAGGAGGCCGTGGCGCGGGACGTGGCGCCGCGCCGCGACTGGCAGGCGATGCGTTTCGAAGGCGTGGGCTACCGCTATCTCGACGACGCGGGCGAGGCGGGCTTCGAGATCGGTCCGCTCGACCTGGAGATCCGCAAGGGCGAGATCACCTTCATAGTGGGCGGCAACGGTTCGGGCAAGTCGACGCTCGCCAAGCTGGTGACGATGCACTACCAGCGCCTCGACGGCGAAGTGCGCTTCGACGACGAGGTCCTGGGCCCGGCCAACATCGCCGGCTTCCGGCAGGGCGTGTCGGCGATCTTCTCCGACTACTTCCTGTTCGATCGCGTCCTCGGCCGCGAGGGCGCGGAGCTCAAGGACGAGGTCGACTCGCACCTCGTCGCGCTGGGCCTGGCGGGCAAGGTGGAGTATCGCGACGGGCGTTTCACCACGCTGGCGCTTTCGGACGGGCAGAAGCGACGCCTGGCGCTGGTGGCTGCCTACCTCGAAGACGCCGAGCTCTATCTGTTCGACGAGTGGGCGGCCGACCAGGATCCCGCTTTCAAGGCCTTCTTCTACAACGCGATCCTCCCCGGACTGAAGGAGCGCGGCAAGGCCGTGGTCGTCATCAGCCACGACGATCGTTACTTCGACGTAGCCGATCAGCTGGTGGTCATGGAGGACGGCCGGATCACCGACAGGAACCTGTCGGGAGCGACGCTCGCCCGCGCGCGGCAGGTCGCCAGCCAACAGCACGACCACGGCCGGCGCGTCGCGCCCGGGCCGCGTCCGGTCGATGCGACGGTGGCATGAGGCCGGAATGACACATAACGCCGCGATCATCAGTCCTCCAGCCCCGGCGCCGCGCGGCCAGCGCGGACGGCACCGTTGCGCGCGCCTGGCCTGGTGGTGCGCCCGCGGCCACGGCGCCGCCCACGCGCCCGCGGGAGGCCCAAGCGCCTGAGCGGAGGGGGTGCGTCGACCGTGGAGCGGTCGGCATTGCAGGGAGCGAGGCGGCGGCTTCGTTCGGGGGAACAGGGCAGGGAAGCACGAATGGATACGGACGCGAAGATGGACATGGACAGCCAGTGGGTGCCCTTGGCGGCGACCCAGCAAAGTCGCTGGTTCCTCTACCAGCTGGACCCGGAAGCGCGGGGCAACCACAACAATGTGTTCGTCGCCACCCTCAGGGGCGGCATCGATCCGGCGCGGCTCTGCGCCGCCATCGCCACCCTGGTCGAGCGCCATCCGATGTTGCGCGCGCGGATCGCCCGCCGCGAAGACGGCGAGCCGGTGCAATGGATCATGCCTGCCGATCCACTGCTGGAGCCCCTGCAACGCGTCGATGTCGCGGGACTGGACGACGAGAGCCTGCGGCGGCGCGTCGATGCCGAGGCATGGCGGCCCTTCACCGACCCCTGCGAACCGCTGATGCGCGCCGTTCTGTATGGCCGCACGGCGGAAGAGTCGGTGCTGCTGCTGGCGTTCGACCATCTGGTCTGCGATGGCTGGTCCTACTGGGTGATGCTCGACGAGCTCAAGGCGCTGATGGGCGACGCGCCTGCCGCTCCCCCCCGGAACGACGGACGCCACCGCTACTTCGACCACGCACGTGCGCAACGCGACTGGCTGGCCTCGCCCGCGGCGGAGCGGAAGCTGGCGTACTGGCGGGAGCTCTTCGCGGAAGAGCCCGACGTGCTCGCACTGCCGGTCGACCGGCCGCGTTCCCGGCGCGGCGCCGCCGAACAGGCTTTCCACACCTTGACCCTCTCGCCGCGACAGAGCTGGATGGTCAAGGCCCTCGCGTCCGCGCATGGCGGCTCGGTGTTCGCCGTGCTGCTGTGCGCCTACCAGGTGATGCTGCACCGTTACAGCGGGCAGGAGCGGGTCGTCGTGGGCTCGGCGCTGCCCGGGCGTTCGCGCGGCGACTGGGAGCGCGTGGTCGGCGACTTCGTCAACCTCGTGGCCCTGCCCGCGGACTTCAAGGGCGATCCGACGGTGGCCGAACTCCTGCGCAGCACCCGGCGCGGCGTCCTGAAGGCCATCGCGCACCAGGCCTATCCCTTCCCGATGCTGGTCGAGCGCCTGGGCGCGGGTCGAGACAGCGGCGAGCATCCGCTGTTCCAGACCTCGTTCGTCTACCAGAACCCCCGCCACGCGGGTGAACTCCGTGCCCTGTGGGAGCCCGAAGCCGATTCGGCGCCCGTGTCGCGCTGGGGCGGGATGACGGTGCACGCCTTTCCGCACCACCACCGTGTCGCCAACGACCGATTGCCGCTGTCGCTCCATGCGATGGAGCTGACCGAACGCATACGCTGCGACTTCGTCTTCGATCCGGACTGCTTCGAGCGCGCCTCCGTGTCCGGCCTGGCGGCCGCGTTCGAGTCCATCCTGCTGGCGATGACCGAGTCGCCAAGCGCCCGCGTCTCGGCGCTGCCCTATCTCGGGGAAGGCGAGCGGCATCGCTTGCTGGAGACGTTCAACGACACCGCCGTGGAGATCCCGCGTGCCGCGTCGTTGTCCGCCCTGTTCGACGCCCAGGCTGCACGCTCGCCCGCCGCGCCCGCCATCCGGTACCGCGGGCAGATCATGACCTACGCGGAGCTCGCCGACCGGGCCGACCGCATCGCACGCGGACTGCGCGCCTGCGGCATCGGCAGCGAAACGCGCGTGGCCATCTGCATGGAACGTACGCCGGCGATGGTGGCCGCGATCCTCGGGGTGTTGAAGGCGGGGGGTGCCTACGTGCCGCTCGATCCCCGCTATCCCGGCCAGCGCCTGCAGGGCATCCTCGACGACAGCGGGCCGCGCCTGGTGCTCACCGACGACGCGCCGGCGGATGTGCTGGGCACGCTGCGGCTGGAGGGCATCGGGTTGCGCTCGCCCGACGCGCTGATGCGGGCCGGCTCCGCCGAGGGTGCCTCCTGCCTGGCCGAGGATGGCCCGCGCGCGGACCATCTCGCCTATGTGATCTACACCTCCGGGTCGACCGGTACGCCCAAGGGCGTGGCCATCGAGCACCGCAACGCCGTCAACCTCCTGGCATGGGCGCATGCGTCGTTTTCGCCAGAGGAGTGGTCCAACACCCTGTTCTCGACCTCGATCAGCTTCGACCTGTCCGTGTTCGAGATGTTCGGGCCCCTGACCTGTGGCGGCTCGCTCACCCTGGTCCGCGACCTGCTCGAGCTGGCCGAGACGGCGGAACTGCCACCCGTCACGCTGCTCAACACCGTGCCCTCGGCGATGGTCGCCCTGCTCGACAGTGGCCGGGTCCCGGCGACGGTGCGCACGGTGAACCTGGCCGGTGAAGCCCTCAGGGACGAACTGGTCGAACGCATCTTCGCGTCGACGCCGGCGACGGCGGTGGCGAACCTGTATGGCCCGTCCGAGACGACGACATATTCGACCTGGGCGCGCTTCGAGGCTGGCGAGCCGGTTGGCGTCCACATCGGCCGGCCGCTATGGAACACGCGGCTGTACGTGCTCGATGCGTATGGCCAGCCGGTGCCGGTGGGGGTGTCGGGCGAGCTGCACATCGGCGGGGCGGGCGTGGCGCGTGGTTACCTGGGGCGCGAGGCGCTGACGGCGGAGCGTTTCGTGGCCGACCCGTTCGCGGGCGAGGCGGGTGCGCGGATGTACCGCACGGGCGACCTGGTGCGCTGGCGCGCGGACGGGACGCTGGAGT
>NZ_JACHTF010000054.1 GCF_014145325.1 Marilutibacter spongiae | reverse complement strand
CCACCAGCTGCGCCAGGCGCGCGGCCGGGGCATCGACCTCCAGCGGCACGTAGGCCGCGCCGGCCTTGAGCACGGCCAGCATCGCGACCACGAAGCCGGCGCTGCGCGGGGCGCAGATCGCCACGCGCGCGTCGGCGCCGACCCCGGCCTCGCGCAGGCCATGGGCTAGGCGATTGGCGGCGCGGTCCAGGGCATCGAAGGTCCATTGGCGGCCTTCGCCCGTCAGCGCAAGCGCGTCGGGGGTGGCATCGGTCCGAGCCTCGAACGCCGCCTGCACGCTGGCGTGCGGCAAGGCCTGAGAGGCGCCATGGACCCCGTGCAGCAGGTGCTGGCGTTGCGCTGCGTCCAGCAAGGGCAGGCGCGCGACCGGGGTCGCCGGGTCGGCGACCATGCCGCCCAGCAGCCGGGCATAGGCGTCGATCCATCCCTGCACGGTCGCCGGCTCGAACAGGTCGCTGGCGTATTCCAGCTCGCCGGCGATGGCGTCACCGTCTTCGTGGAGCGCCAGCGACAGGTCGAAGTGCGACGTCACCCGCGCCTCCGGCAGCGGCTCCAGCTCC
>NZ_JACHTF010000006.1 GCF_014145325.1 Marilutibacter spongiae | reverse complement strand
GCCGGTGGCCGCCGCCGCGCCCGCCGCCCCGCCGCGCCCCACGCCGACGCCTGCAGTGGCGCCGCCCCCCGTCGCGACGCCCGCGCCCGCACCGGCAGCCCGCGCCCCCGAACCCGCCACTTCGACGGCCGGCAGCCTGGCGGTGTGGCTGGTGGACAACCGGGTCCAGGGCCGCGTCCGGCTGGAACGCGGCGGGCAGACCGTCCTGATCGATGCGCCCGCCGGCCAGTACCACGCCGGCACGGCGCTCAAGCCGCTCGCGCCGCTGTTCGAGGGCCCGGTGTCGGCGAGCGACTTCCAGGCCCTGGACGATGCCGCCTGGCGTGCGGCGGTCGAGGGCGCGGGCGAGGCCCAGCCGCTGACCCGGCTCGCCTGGCTCGGCGGCCTGCTGGCCGGACAGGGCCGCGTCGTCGGCGGATACGGCATCGACAGCCGCTTCCACATGGTCAAGTGGCCCCAGACCGAGCGCGAATATCCCAAGCACTTCCGCATCTCGACCGTGATGATGAAGGGGCCGGCGACGCTGGGCGAGATCGCCGCCGCCAGTGGCGTGCCGGAGGCCGACGTGGCCGACTTCATCAACGCCAACCTGGCTACCGGCTTCGCCGAGGAGTACCGCGAGCCGGAACCCGAGGCGGACCAGGCCAAGTCGGGCCTTTTCGGTCGCCTGCGCGGACGCTGACCGCTCCGGGGCGGGCCCGGTGCCCGCCCCGCGCGCCCCGGGCAGGCATGGCGCGTTCACGCTTGCGCTTGCCCCTCCCGTTTGACCGCAGGACAATGACGGACGCGCTGCATGCCGCAGCGAGGAAGCCGTCGTCGTAATGATCGATCCGCAACGCTACCCGCGCCTGTCCCGCATCCAGGTCCCCGCCGACCTGCGCCAGTTCCCGGAAGAGGAACTGCCCGCGATCGCCGACGAACTGCGCGCCTACCTCATCGAACAGGTCGCGCGCGTCGGCGGGCACTTCGGCGCCGGCCTCGGCGTGATCGAGCTGACCGTCGCCCTGCACTGGCTGTACGACACCCCGGTCGACCGCCTGGTGTGGGACGTCGGCCACCAGACCTACCCGCACAAGATCCTGACCGGACGCCGCGACGCCATCCACACGGTCAAGCAGAAGGACGGCGTCGCGCCGTTCCCCAAGCGCGAAGAGAGCGAGTACGACACCTTCGGCGTCGGCCACAGCTCGACCAGCATCTCGGCGGCGCTCGGGATGGCGATCGCGCTGCAGCGCCAGGGCGACGACCGCAAGGTGGTCGCGGTCATCGGCGACGGCGCGATGACCGCGGGCATGGCCTTCGAGGCGCTCGCGCATGCCGGCGGCATGGGCGACGACGGCCGCACGCCCGAACCCAACCTGCTGGTGGTGCTCAACGACAACCAGATGTCGATCTCGGAGAACGTCGGCGGCGTCACCCGCATGCTGGGCCGACTCACCGGCAGCCGCACGCTCAATGCCCTGCGCGAAGGCGGCAAGAAACTGCTGGGCGACAAGCACGGCGCACCCGCGCGCTTCGTCCGGCGCTGGGAGGAGCACTGGAAGGGGATGTTCGTCCCCTCCACCTTCTTCGAGGAACTCGGCTTCCACTACACCGGCCCGATCGACGGCAACGACGTCCCGTCGCTGCTCGCGGCGATGAAGACGCTCAAGACCCTCAAGGGCCCGCAACTGCTGCACATCATCACCACCAAGGGCAAGGGCTACGAACTCGCCGAGGGCGACCAGATCGGCTACCACGCGGTCGGTCCCTTCGACCCCGCGCAGGGCATGGTGAAGAAAGCCGGCGCGAAGAAGCCCACCTACACCGACGTCTTCAGCGACTGGCTGTGCGACATGGCCGACGCCGATCCGCGGCTGATGGGCATCACCCCGGCCATGCGCGAGGGTTCGGGCCTGGTGCGCTTCAGCAAGGCCCATCCACAGCGCTATTTCGACGTCGCCATCGCCGAACAGCATGCGGTCACCCTCGCCGCCGGCATGGCCTGCGAGGGCGCCAAACCGGTCTGCGCGATCTACTCGACCTTCCTGCAGCGCGGCTACGACCAGCTGGTGCACGACGTCGCCATCCAGGCACTCGACGTGCTGTTCGCGATCGACCGCGGCGGCGTGGTCGGGCCCGACGGCGCGACCCATGCCGGCAACCTCGACCTGAGCTACCTGCGCTGCGTGCCCAACATGGTGGTGATGGCGCCCGCCGACGAGGACGAGTGCCGGATGATGCTGTCCACCGGCCACCACCACGACGGCCCCGCCGCCGTCCGCTACCCGCGCGGCACCGGCCCGGGCGTCGCCGTGCGCGACAACCTCGACACCTTGCCGATCGGCAAGGCGGAGCTGCGCCAGCGCGGTGGTCCCGTCGCCCTGCTCGCCTTCGGTGCGGTCGTGCCCGCGGCCGCGGAAGTCGCCGCGTCGCTTGGCCTGACCCTGGTCAACATGCGCTTCGTCAAGCCACTCGACCGCGAGCTGGTGCTGGACCTCGCGCGCGACCACCAGGGCTTCGTCACCATCGAGGACAACGTGGTCGCCGGCGGCGCCGGGTCCGGCGTCGCCGAGCTGCTGGCAGCCGAGGGCGTGAGCCTGCCGATCGTCCACCTGGGCCTGCCCGACGCCTTCCAGCACCACGCCAGCCGCGAGGAGCTGCTGGCCGAGTCGGGCCTGGACGCCAACGGCATCCGCGCCGCGGTGCTGGCGCGCTGGCCCGACCTGGGCACGCCGCCCCTGCAGAGCGCTTCGCGTTGAATCCACGCATGTGAGTCAGCGGCGCCCCCGCACCCGCGGGGGTGGGCACGCCGGTGCGGTCCGGCAGACATCGGGGCAGGAGCAGGCAATGGGGACATGGTTCGTCGCGCAGGATGCCTGGGTCGTGATGGCCGTCGGCGTGGCGTGGTTCAGCCTGCTCTATCTCGGCACCGGGGCCCTCTCCATGCTGCTCGCGTCCGCGATGCGCCGCCTTGGCTATGGCCGCCGCCTCGACCCGCGGCCGGTGACGCGCGTGCAGCTGCAGCGCGAACTGCGTGCGTCCGCCAGCTCGATCCTGGTCTTCGGCCTGGGCCTGGTCGTGCCCTGGGGCATGCTGCGCCTGGGCTGGGCCGGGCTCGCCGACGCGCCAACCGGCTGGCAGGTGGCCCTGGAGATCGTGTTGCTGTTCTTCTGGAACGAGCTGCATTTCTACGCCTGCCACCGGCTGCTGCACACCCGCGCGTTGCGTCGTTTCCACGCCATGCACCACCGTTCGCACGTGGCGACGCCGTGGTCGACCTATGCCTTCCATCCGGTGGAAGCCGCGATGCTGGGCAGCGTGCCGCTGCTGCCGATGCTGGTCCACGACTTCAGTTTCGCCGCGCTGATGGCGCTGCCGGTCTTGAGCATCGTGCTCAACAACCTCGGGCATGCGAACTACGAGGCCAGCGCGCACGCACCGGCGCGCGGCTGGCGCGCCGCCAGCCGGCGCCACCACCTCCACCATGCGTGCTACCACGGCAACTACGGCTTCCTGCTGGAGGTCTTCGACCGCATGTTCGGCAGCGTGCTCCCGCTCGACGCGGCGGATGCCGTGATCGCACGACAGCGCAGGGGCGGCACCGGGGAGCACGCCCCATGAGCCTGCAGCCGCTCGGGCCACTGCGCGACCGGCACGACCTGCGCAGCCTGGCCTATCTCGCGACGCAGGCACTGGCGATGGCCTGGCAATGGCACCACGGCTTCCACCCGCTGGCGTTCGCCGCCAGCCTGTTCCTGGCGGTCGGCATCACCGTCATCCACCACAACCACGCGCACCTGCCGATGTGGACGCGGCGCGGTCCCAATCGCGCGACCGACCTCGCGATCACCCTGCTGCAGGGCCACCCGACCTGCGCGATGCATCCCGCGCACCGGCTCAACCACCATCGCCACAACCACGGTCCGCGCGACGTCGCGCGGACCTGGCGATTCGGCGACCACAACCACCTGGCGGGCTGGATGCTGCACCCGCTACAGGCGCTGACCGCGGTCTATCCCCTGGTGCTGGCCTGGCTGCGCCGGATGCGCGCCCGCCATCCCGGCGCGTGGCGCTGGTATGCCCTGCAATACCTTGCCTGGATCGGCAGTTGGGCCACTTTGATCCTGCTCGACCCGGGCAAGGCCTTGCTACTGGTGATCGTCCCGCAATTGTTCGGGCTGCACTGGCTGCTGGCGGCCAACTACCTGCAGCACGCGCACGCGGACGATCGCGAACCGCTGGCCCGCGCGCGCAACTTCGAGGGCGTGCTCAATCCGTTGCTGTTCAACATCGGCCTGCACACGGCCCACCATGCGCACGCACGCGCGCACTGGTCGCAACTGCCCGGACTCCATCGCCAATACCGCGCGCGCATCGATCCGCGGCTGCTCGAGCCATCGTTCCCTGCGTACGTCGCCCGCGTGTTCCTGCTGGCGCCGTTCGTGCCGCGCTATCGTTCACGTTCGTTGCGCCTCGCCCCGGCGACTGCGCCCCGTTCCCACAAGGATTGTTGATGCCCACTGTCTTCCATCGCACCTGGCTCCAGGGCACCGGACGCTTCCTCCCCGGCGCTGCCGTCGACAACACGGCCATGGACGCCTTCATTGCGCCCCTCAACCGTATCTCCGGACGTATCAAGCGGCGCATCCTCGCCGAGAACGGCATCCAGTCGCGCCATTACGCCATCGACGCGGACGGGCGCACCGTGCATTCCTGCGCAGGCATGGCGGTCCGCGCGATCCACGACTGCCTCGCCGACGCCGGCAGCCGCCTGCCCGAGATCGGCCTGCTCGCCTGCGGCACCTCGGGTGGCGACGCGCTGATGCCCGGCTTCGCCAGCATGGTCCACGGCGAACTGGCGGCACCGCCGATGCAGGTGCACTCCAGCCATGGTATCTGCGCCTCCGGCGTGGCGGCCTGGGAAAGCGCCGCGGCGGCGGTCGAACTGGGCGCGCACGAGCGCGCACTGGTCGCGGCGGCGGAAATGCCGTCGCGGCTGTTCAAGCGTTCGCGTTACGCCGGGCGCGACTACGACGCGGACTTCGACGCCCATTTCCTGCGCTGGATGCTGTCCGACGGCGCCGGCGCCCTGCAGCTGACCTCGACCGCGCCGCGCCACGACGGCGTGCGCCTGCGCCTGCGCTTCATGCACCAGCGCTCCTTCGCCGGCGACTATCCGGTGTGCATGCAACTGGGCCTCACGCCCGACCGTGCGCGCTCGCACCTGGACTACGCCGCGTGGCGCGATGCCGAGGCCGATGGCGCGCTGTTCCTGCGCCAGGACATCCGCCTGCTGCCGCACCTGTTCGACGTCGGCGTGCACGAGTACGCCTCGCTCTGCCATGCGGGCTGGATCCAGCCCGACCGCGTCGACCACTTCCTGTGCCACTACTCGTCCGAACGCTTCGCCCCGGTGGTCGAGGAGCTGATGGCCAAGGCCGGCCTGGCCATCCCGCGCGAGCGCTGGTACAGCAACCTCACGCAACGCGGCAATACGGGCGCGGCCTCGATCTTCGTGATGCTCGACGAGTTCCGCCGTACCCACGCGCTGGAGCCGGGCGAGCGCATCCTGTGTTTCATCCCGGAATCGGGCCGCTTCACCGTCGCCTTCGTGATGCTCGAGGTGGAGGCCGCCGACGAGGCTCCCGTCGAACGCAGCGCCCCGGCCGCCACGCCACGACCGGCACCGGACATGATCGCCCCCCCGCACGATCCCGCCGACGCGCCGGCGGCGCTGCGCCACCTGCTGGGCGAGCTGGCCACGATCTGGCACGACTACCGATCGCGCGCGTGGCGCACGCCGATGATCCGAAAGCTGCGCGAGCGCCGCTTCGCTATCGAGGACTACCGGCAGTGGATGCAACACTGGATCCCGCAGGTCCGCGAGGGCAGCAAGTGGATGCGCGAGGGCGCGGCTTCGGTGCGTGCACCGTACGAAGCGCTGGCCGGCCTGATCGAGACCCACGCCGGCGACGAGCAGGACGACTACATGATCCTGTTCGAGGACTACCGCAAGGCGGGCGGCGAGGTCGCCGAGCTCGATGCCCTGCGCCGCAATCCGGGCGGCGAAGCCCTCAACAGCTACCTGCATGCACTGGCCGCGACGCCCAACCCGCTGGGCCTGCTCGGCGCGATCTACATCATCGAAGGCACCGGGCAACGCATCATCCCCGCCCTGCTGCCGCTGATGAAGGCCAGCCTCGCGCTGCCGGCCGACGCCTTCCGCTTCCTCGAATACCATGGCGAGAACGATGCCCACCACCTGGCGCGCTGGCTGCGCGCGGTCGAGATCGTGTTCGAGCACGACACCGACGGCCGCGGCGCGCGTGCGATCATCGACACCGCCCGCCGCACCGCCGAGCTGTACCTGATGCAGTTCGACCACCTCGCGATCGACCTGGAGTAGCGCACGCGCATGAAGCACGCACCCGACTTCCTCGACCAGGCGCACGACCCGCGCGACCCCAGCCCGTGGCTGGCGATGTACCTGGACCGCAGCACGCCGATCGACGAGACCGTCAAGCGCGCCTGGTTGTCCGACTCGAGTTCGGCCTCGCGCCAGTACATCCTGCCTTTCGTGCGCCCGCTGGCGCGTACCCTGATCGTGCTGATCCAGGTCGTGAAGGTGTTCACCCCGCGCAAGCTGGCGTTCTCGCGCTTCCTGCACCGGCTGCTGGCCTGGGGCATGGAGAACTTCATCCGCCCGGAAGCCAACTGGCTGATCCTGCGCCACTTCCACCTGGGCTCGCAGGTCCTGGGCTTCATTGCGAAGAACGCGCCGGTCGAGGTGCCGACCCACCCGCTCACGCCGGCGCGGATCAGCGACGTGCGCGAGGAGATGTTCCTCATCCACGACCTGAACCTCTACAACTTCATCATCCGGCTCAACCAGGGCCTGCGCGATGCCGGCCAGCAGCTGGGCCACGTCGACGACCCGGACCTGTCGATGATCGAACAGCCAGCGCTGTCGCTGGACGACATGCCGAGGCGGCGGCGCAACTTCCTCGACCTGCAGAGCTCGATCGAGCTGTTCACGCCGATCTACCAGTTGCTGCTCACGGACAGCGACTTCTGGCGCGCCACCAACTCGCTTCAACTCGACGAGACCATCGGCCTGTACGCAGCGACCCTGCTGGATGCCCGCGACCACCTGGTGCTGCTCAACAACCGGCATCCGCTGGTGCCGATGTCGACCCTGCGCGCGGGCTTCCGCCTGACCCTGCACGGCCTGTCCACCGAGATGCTGCACGGCCTGCTGGTGCAGCTGCGCGCGCAGCGCGAGGCCCGCGCTCAGTCGGCCGTGGCGGCCGCCTCCGCCGGCTCCGCCAACGCCTCCACGGCCTCATCGGCCTCCACCGCGGCGATTTCGTCGGGCGATTCGATGCGGTAGCCGCGCTCGCGCAGGGCCGCGGCCAGGCCGTCGTCGGTCAGCAGTTCACGCATCGGCAGCAGGGCCAGGGTGGTCGTATTCGCGGACAAGGCCCGCTCGGCCTCGCGCAGCCACTCCGTCCGCAGGCGGCCGCCGATGTCGCCGGCGCGGCTGCGCAGGGCCTCGATGCTGCGCGCGGCGTCGCGGCAGGCCTCGAACTGGTCGGTGTAGGGCAAGGCCCGCAGGCCCTCGAGGTCGCCCACCGCCCAGGCATTGGCGCGTTCGCGCATCATTCCCAGGTCGGTTTCCAGCCGGTCCAGGGTGCGGGTGAAGCAGGCCAGGTCGTCGATGCGGCCCTGCTTGAACTCCTCGATCGCGGCCTTGGGGTCGTCGATGCGCACCTCCACTCCCGGCTTGCTCAGGGTGACGCCGTGCGTCCGGGCCATGCGCTCGACGCGGTCGGCGACGTCCGGCTCGCTTTCCAGGCCCACGTCCTCGACCGCCTCGCCATAGAGCTTGAGCGCGGCGAACATCGGGCGCCAGCGCTCGATGCCGCCATCGCGACCGATGTAGCGCGCCTTCAGGGTCCGCCAGCGCGCGTAATCGGCAGGCGGCACCAGGTCCTCCAGGCGCTTGTCGCCGGGGTTCCTGCGCGCGCCAATCAGGCGCGGCGCCAGCGCCAGGCCACTGAAGAAGCCGACGTCGGCCTCGACATCGACGTTCGGCGCCAGCATCACCTCGTTGGCACGCGCCACCACCGCCTCGACATCGCGCGCCTCCCACTCCATCCGCCGCGGCAGCGGCGACAGCACGCCCAGGACCCACATCTCGTGGCCGTCGCGGCTGACCCGCCACAGGCCCGGCCCGGGCACCACGCCACTGACGACCACCGCATCGATATCGCGGATCGCCGGAGAGGGCACGGCGACGGGCACGGCCGGGGACGCGGCGTCCTGGGCGCTGGCCGCCATGGGCAACAACGCCGCCAGCACGAGTGCGGGACGGAACGGGGAACGGATGCGCATGCCGGGGTCCTTGCGGGGGGATGCGGCGAAGTACAGCAAAGCGCCCCGCAAACAAGAACAGCCGGAAGTCCCGGCTGTTGGTCGCTCATTCAGATTTGGTCGGGGTGGCCGGATTCGAACCGACGACCACCTGTCCCCCAGACAGCTGCGCTGTCGCGCCTATCTCTTTGAATCTGCTGCGGAATCACCCGGATTTGGGGGTCTCATAAGCGACGATTCATGCCCATATCCATCAATGGGTTGCATGCGGATAGGGTGATGGCCGCGATGGCCTGAGGACGCCTACCCGACGCGCGGCAGGTCGTGGGCGATGCCCAGGGCGTCAAGCATCTCGACCAGCCGGCCGTTCACCGGCAGCCAGTGCACGGCGTTGAGGTCGCCGCCGGCGTCCGCCCGGTTCGCGTCCTCGATGATCTCGTCGGCGATGCCGGCGAAGGCGCTCCAGAAGTCACCCTCCTCTGGGTACTCGGCGCGCAGCGCGGGGAGCTGGGCCTCGAGCGCGTCGCAGCGCTCGAGCAGGTCATCGAGGGAGGCGTAGGGGTTGGCGTTCATGGGGCGAGTTTACGCCCGTGGGGCGCCACCTTGGCCAGTGCGCCGGCCTCGGCCCTGAGCCGCGCCTCGTGGCGGCAGACCCAGGCTTCAATGCCGGCGGTACCGGTGGCCTTGCTCTGGCATCGCCGGGTCACCAGCGGCGCGTCGACGGGCCAGTGTGAGTTGAGGCGCGCGACCCAGCCGCCATCCACGCGCTCGAGCAGCATGGCCACCTGGGCGTCGCCCAGCACCACGGCGGTGCCCTCCTCGTCGTACTGGCTGCGCTTCGTCCATTTGAATCCGTCGGGGAGCATGCGGCCATGCTACGCCCGGACGTCGCACTCGATGGGATGGCAGCCCCGGCATCCCTACCGGGGCCCAGGACGGCGGATGGCCTGAGGCCCGCCCTGTTCGCCGGGAGAGAGCATGCCCTGCACTACCGGCCTCAGCCATCGGAGCGCGCCGCGCCGGCGTGTAGGACTTTTCCGACCCGAGCCCGAGGATTCGTCCGATCCCACCCGCGCCGGCACCGGTGTACCCTTCAGGCTCGATTCCACAGGGGGAACCACCATGCTTCGAAATGCCATCCTGCTCGGCGTGCTTGCGCTGCTCTCGGCCTGCGCAACCAACAGCGTGACGCATCAGGCAATAACCGCGCCGGCCGATCTGCCGTTCCGCTACACCATCCTCAACACCGAGGAGGCCAGCGTCGAGGGCTTGGCCATGCTGCGCGAATCGCTGGACGAGCATCTGCAGGCGGCCGGCAGGCTCGCTGCCACGCCGGAAGGACCGGCGATCCCGGTCGAGATCACCATCACCAACTACTACATGCGCCACGGCGGCGCGCGCTTCATGGTGGGGATCATGGCCGGCCGCGACAGCCTGCGCAGCCGCGTGCGCGTGTTCGATGGTGAAGGGAAGCAGATTGGGGCCTTCGAGGTCGAAAGCACGAACGCGACCGCGTGGGGCACCACCGGCGGCATGATCGACAAGCATGCTGAGGAGATCGTCGCGAAACTCACGCAGTAGCGTGAGTCGATAGCTGCGCTCTCGATCGAAGCGGGCACGCCACTTCGTGTCCGCTCAGCTGTTCGGGAACGGCACGGATGGTGGCGTGAACGCTCCGGTGTAGCGGGCTACCCCCTTCGTAATGCGGAACTCGTCGATGTAGCCGACCCATGGGAAGCTGGCGTTGAAGTAGGCGCCCACCGTCATGCCGGCGGCCGTGATGTTGGCAGAGCTGGTAAAGGAGACCACCGCCGTCCCATTGATGTAGAGAACGCAGGACGTGCCGTTGCGAACCAGAGCGAAGTGGATCCAGGTGTTGAGCGTCAGCGAGGTCGCGCTGCTGCTGAACACGGAGCCGTTGAAGTAGACCTGCCACATGCCCGACGTCTGGTCCCAGCCGGCGGCGATGCCTGCCGCGCTCCCCGACAGCGCGGTGTGAAACAGCCCGCGCGCGGTTGTCGCCGTGGCACGAAACCATCCCTCGATGGTGAAGTTGCCGGTGCCTACGCCTCCACCGCCTATGGCTGTCGTCGACTGGATGTTGCCCGACGCCACGAACATGGACGATGAGCCCGCCACCGCCTGGGCCGTGCTCGTCACCGCGCTTGCCGTGCGCGTCCAGGTGTTGCTCTTGATGTCCGTGAAGGTGGTCCCGCCATTTGCGCCTTCCATGTGCAGCAGCGAGGTGACGCTCCCGAAATAGGGATCGCCGCCCGTGGGCTGAGCCATCATGAGCCGGCGCAAGCCCATTACGCGGACTCCTGCATCGCGTAGCGCCAGGTGGTGCCCTGGTCGACCGTCGCCGCCGACAGCACGGTCACCGCGGCCGCTGCGGATGCGATCGCGGTATCGGAGCCGCCCAGGGCCTTGTGGCTGGCCGGGATGGCGAAGGTGCGCGAGCCGGTACCGTCCTGGGTGATGTGCAGTTCGTACTCGGCTGCGAAGCCGGCCGCCGGCAGGTTGCTGAAGGCCAGGGTGGAGACATTCTCGGTGAGCGTGGTCTTGAAGAACTTGCGCGTGCCACCCTGCAGGTCGATTGTCAGCGTGCCACTGCTGCTGCTGACCGTCGTCACCGTCGGCGCTGAGGCCGATCCGCCGCTGGCGGCATCCACGTAGGCCGAGCCGTTCCATTGCTTCAGGGTGCCGGCGACGTTCACGCGGATACCTAGCGACGGCGCGTACGCGATCCACGTCCCTTCCGCATAGATCGCGAGGTCGAACTCATCGAACGTCGACCACTGCGCGCCCGTGGCGGAACCCGTCATGATGTAGATGTCGTAGTCGCTGGGGCTGCCCGGCTGGGCGTCCGTGCTCTCGCTGATTACGAGTCCGTCCAAGATCGCATGCCTGAGCACGTTGTCGTTCGCCGGCAGGCTGTTCTCGTTCGTGCCTGACTGCCACGGGGCGCCTGGGCTGATAGGTGTGCTCATCAGGTAACTTCCTCGGAAACGGTCTCGCCCGCGCCCGTGTAGCTGTTGCGCTGAGCGACGGTGACGGTGATGGGGGTCGACCAGCCGGTGACGTCGATGCTGGTGCTTTCGGTGAGGGTGTCCACCTGGACCGCGTTGCTGCCGTCGGTAGCGGTCCAGCGGTAGCCAATCCAGTATTGAGACCGGACAGGCCGCACCTCGGTGCCGAAGCGGTGCCGCGGCACGCACGACAGCTCGAGGGTGTCGCCGTCCTTCTCGGCGAACAGGTGCGCGACCGGGAACTCGACCTGGCATTGCGCCGTCCACTCCTCCACGTAGGAGGCGGCGTTCTCTGGCAGCTGGCCGTTCGACACGGTCCGGTGTGTGATGTCCGTGCCGATCCAGGCCGACTGCATCGGCATGAAGCTGATCCCGTAGTCCAGGAGCACGAACAGCGAGCCCGGGGGATGCTCCGCGGCAACCGTGTTCAGGCGGCCGCGCGCGAGGTACGTCAGTTCCCAGGTCCGCTCGCCGACCTTCACGGCGTCTCGGTACTGCATGACCTCCCACCTGCGCACCCCGCCGTCATCCCAGGACAGCGCGAAGGCGCCACCCTCGCTCAGGAACTGCTGCTGGGTCAGCGTCTCGATCTCGTCGTCGCTGTACAGGTCAACGGTGATCGTGTTCGTCGTGTCGGTGTAGTGCGGGCTGGCCGCGGTCACGGTGCCCTGGGTGAGGCCGATGACCGAGCCTGGGGGGTTGAGGGCCAGCACGTTCGAGAAGCTGGTGTCCGCCTCGAGCTTCCGCTGCTGCGTAGCGCCCCACCACGCCTCCGTCTGGCCTACCGCCGCGACGCCCTGGTGCAGCGTGTCGAGGCTGTCCGCGAGCGCCGGGATGTCCAGCACGACGCCAACCGTAGCGCCGACAATGCTTGGCGGCGGCGGCGTGGTGGCCACCGCCGGCAAGCCGCTCACGTTAGAGGTGTAGCAGGACTGGCGATCGGCCATCCATTCGGTGCGAATGACGCCCCCGCCGTAGCGCCAGCCCGTCATGCGCAGCCGGCGCACCTTCCCGCGGATGCTGAACCCGATCACGACCGTCGGCGGCAGCGCCAGCAGGCTGTCAGGCAGGACGATCTCGTAAGTGCCGGCGATCTCCGCATAGATCACCGTCATCATGATGTCGGCGCGGCGCGTGATCTCGTCTGCGTCGCTGAAGACCACGGGCACGGACGCCGAGCGCTCGCCCACCACCAGGGCGTCCGGCGAGGTCCGCTTGATCGAGATGTTGGGCGCGCCATAGTCCGCGATCGGGTTCTGGTAGGCGACGTGCAGCACCTTAGGCCGTTCGTAGCTGTCCTCGCGCTCCCAGTCCTCGGGCCCCTCGATGATGTCGTCCTCGGTGAGGGTCACCACCGCGTCCGCGCCGCGCTTGACGTAGTTCAGGCGATAGCCGGAACCAGCATCGAACTCGCCCGCGTCGAAGAAGTACAGCGTCATGAAGGTGCGCATCGCGTCGGCGGCGCTGTAGTCGCCGGCGAGGACGACGCCCTCGACCAGGTCGGTCAGCTCCGACACGTCGATCTTCGTGCTCGGGACGTCGACCCGGTCGTGGAGCCAGGTGGCGATCGTCGAGAGCAGCACCTTCTCCGCGCTCGACGCGCCTCCCACGGGAGGAAACGACGCCAGCATCGGAAAGGTCGACTCGGCGACCGTCTCGTCGGCCGTCACGTCCCAATCCGCCGCGTTCGCGCTGTAGACCGTGACCTGCCGTTGGGTGCCCGTTCCGTTGTCGCGAGATACCGCGCTGAACCCGGTGCCATTGAACGTGATCGACGTGACGCGATCAGGCAGTGCGTCGTTCGCAAGGATCCAAGCGCCGGACGAGCGATAGGCAAGCTCGCCGGAATCGGTGCCGACGACCCAGTAGGGCTCGCCATCGATCACACCGTAGTGCACTGCCGTGACTTGGGTGGCCGAAGCAAACGTCGGGAGCGTCTCGGGCGTCAGGTCGCCTGCATCGGTGGAGCGCCCGACGAACGGCACACCGGACTGAGTGCCGCCCACCATCATCTCGAAGTAGTTGGACCATGCGCAGACGAGCGTGTAGCCGGCGCCAACGTTGTACGTTAGCGGCCAGGTCCCGCCCTCGTCGGGGCTCCGGAACAGCCGGTAGTCCTGGACCGCTACCCATGCACCGTTGAGGTATAGCGTCTGGAAGCAGCCCTGCGCAGGCTTGCCGACCTCGACGAATTGCAGCCCGCCATTGACGCTCTTGCGGCAGTTCTGGACGCCGCCCGAGATGATGATCGTCTGCCCGTCGGGGGAGCACTGGCCCAGTTGCCCGCTTCCGCTTCCAGAAGGCCCCGCGCCGGTCGCCGCGGTGTAGTTGTCGCCGGCGTCGTCCGTCCAGTAATAGGAACCGCTGCTGCCGTAGAGAATGTAGCGCTCAGGGGTCGGAATCAGGTTGGAGGCGTTGACCGGGGGTGGCAGCTTCCACGCGCTCCAGTTCTGGCCATCGAGCGAGACGCGAAAACCGCCGAAGCGGGCCCAGACGGTGTCGACGAGCGGAGCCGTCTGCCCCGCCGAGGCGATCTCGGCCTTGATCTGCGGCGCCTTCCCGTCTCTGCTGGTCACGTCGTAGTTGGGGAAGACGATGTAGGGTGCGCCGCCCCGGTACGATGGGACGTTGCCGGCGCCCATGTAGGCCTCGAGGTCGGGATCCGGGTCCTGGGAGTTGTTGCCCGGGTAGAAGGTGAACTCTTGGGCGAACTCGGCCGACTCGGCGGCGATCTGACTGGTCGGGGTCACGTCGTACCGAAGCTTCCCGTCTATCCAAAGCCGCAGCAGGATGACGCCGTCGTCGGGATAGGCCGACTCGCCGAGCCCGAAGGCCATCGTGCGGTAGAAGCGGTCCTGTTCCGTCTCCGTCCCACTGCCCTTGCTCTGGCGCTGGCGAATGGTGCGCTTGATCAGCGGACCCTGGTGGATCATGCACACGCCAACGGCGCCCTTGCCCAGGACGATCGGGCGGAAGCCGCCTTCGCTTGCGGTGTTCTCCTGTCCTTCGCCCAGACGCGGTCCCTTGATGACCTGCGGGTCGACGTAGCTGCCGACGGCTGCGCCGATCGCGCCCCAGACCGCTGGACCGCCAGGCAAGAAAAAGCCGGCAACGTAGCCGGCGACGGTGAGCGCTTGGCGGGCCATTACACGGGCCTCCGGAAGACGTGCGTGATCCGCGCTCGGTAGCGGTCGTCAAGCCGACGTTCGATCACGCGCCCCTCGTTCCCGTTGGATTCGATGAAGTTCAGGCCGCCGCCGGCGCGGTCGGCGACGATGCCAAGATGCCGCGGGATGCCCGACCGCGGGAAGTGGAACACCACGATGTCCCCTGGCAGGAGGCTGGCGGCCGAGATCGGTGCGATCGCCACCTCATCGCCCAGGGCGGCGCGCAGGCGCGCGAGAAGCTCGGCCGGGTCAGCCTCGGTGCCGTAGGCGCGGAAGTCCGGCAGGTCGACGCCAAGCTCGCGGTAGACCCCATGCGGCATGCCGACGCAGTCGACACCGAAGCGGTTGCGCCCCTGGTGAAGGTAGCGAACCCCGAGCCAGGTTCGCGCCTGAGAAACGACGCGGCTCATGCTTCGACCGTCGCGTATGGGACGCTGGTACCGCCGCCGCCTGCCGGGCCGACCGCGGCGCCCGGCGTGGACAGTTGGTCCGCGTTCTCGGTCGGGATGTCGGGATAGCCCTTGAACACGTCGATCCAGCCGGAGCCAGCGTGGGCCAGGCACCCTTTCTCCGCGTCGCGCGCGATGAACGTGCAGCCCACCCGATACTCGAGCTCGTCGTCGACCTCGATAGGGAATCCGGCCTCGTGTCGGAGGGTGATCCATCCGTCGGCCGTGTTGCCCATGATCTCCAGGGTGCGCCCTGCGTTCCGTCCGGTCGTGAAGATCACCCGGCCTGGCACGAACGCGTTCACGTCCCACTCGCTGTCGACGTCGCCGGGGTCGATCCGGAAGTTCAGGGTGTTCTCCAGGCCGACTGCCGAGACCGTGGAGGTCTTGAGGTAGACCGTGAAGTCGACGCCGCACCAGTCGCGCCTCACCTGCGGCCCGGGGAGAAGCGACCCGAGCTCCTGGGTGCCCTCGATCGCCCTGCAGGTCTTCGTGTACTTGGAGCAGACCTCCTGCTTCAACTGCGCCGCCAGGCCGCGCAACTCGTTGATGAAGCTCAGGCCATCGTCGCGGACGGAGACCTTGCCGATCGTCCCCTCCTGCAGCGTGATGTGACGGCCGGTCGTCAGGTCCTCGTAGTTGACCAGGTAGAGCGCGAACTCGGCATAGTCGAGCTGCCCAGCGTTGATCAACTCCTCCGAAACGGGCACGTCATAGACGGGCATCAGGGAACGGGCCTCGGCGTTGGCGACCGACAGGTCTGCCTGCGCCTCGACCAGCGAGGCCTCGAAACCGATGGGGGCCGAGAACAGCACCTCGCCCGTGCCGGGGTTGTACCGCACGGACTGGTTCGTGTCCGTAAGCCCATAGGGGCTCATCCCGGGCGTGACCGGGCGGATCAGCAGCAGGGTGCAAAGCGTGGTCGCGCCGCGCTGCAGCTCGGCGAGCAAGGCGGGATGGACGTAGCGAATCATGAGCCGCTCGAGGCCACCTCTTCGGGCGCCGGCATCTCCCGCAGGTAGACCGAGCCGTTCACCACGTAAGGGCCCGCGCCGTCGTCCCGGGTGGCGTTGTCGATCGAGAACGGCAGCGTGTCAGCGTCGAAGCGCACCCAGTGCGCGAACTGCCCTGACCACCGGACCACCTCCCCGCCCGCCAGCGGGCTGTCGAAGACCACCAGCCCGCGCTCGTGGTCAACGGTGAAGGCCGTGGTGACGGCGCCGTCGACCGTGACAGTGGGATCGGCTTCGATCGCTGATCCGTCCGTGTCAGGCACGAACAGCGCATAGACCTGGTGGTAGAAGCCCACGCCCTCGATGATGCTCCACTTTCCCAGCTGGAACTCGGTCTGGCCGGCCTCCGCGACGGCGACAAGATCGTTGTCGGCGGAGTAGTTCAGGCGATTGCGGTAGAGGAACACGCCCCAGCGTCCCCGGCGGTTCAGGAACATACTGAAGATCGGCGCGTACTGCGCCTGGGTGATGTTCTGGAAGGGAAGTTCGAACGAGAACTGGGGCTGCTGCCAGTCGGCGTTCCTGCGCTCGCGCCCGTTCTTGTACATGACCAGCCGCGTCCTGAACTCAGGACCGCCGGTCCAGCCATAGGCCTCGCACGTCGGGATGAAAGCCGGCAGATACTCGGACATCAATTGTTCCTCTGCGACTCACGGAGCGCGCGCTCGGTTTCGCGCGCGATTTGCTGGCGAGACCGGTAGTCGACTTGCCCCTGAACCACCACGCTGACGTTGTTCGACTGGCCACGGCCGCCGGCCATGGCGCGTTGGGTCTGTCCATTCGAGAGCACCGTGCCAGCGGTACGCGGGATGAAAAGTTCAGGCCCTTGCTCGCCGATCAGGTACGCGTGCCTTGGCATGGCGTCGCCGCCGGTGGCGCGGGCGCCGCCGAAGACCGCGCCGATAAAGCTACCGATGGCATCCCCCCAGCTACCACCACCAGGATCCCCGTCCTTCCCCAGCAGGCTGTCGGACAACTGCTGCGCGGCGATATCCATCAGCACGTCGAGGAATCGATCGGCGGCATTCTCCAGTGCCCCCATGATGCCCTCGCCCTCGCGAAGGTCGCCGAAGAACCCACGGAACGCGCCGCGCAGCCCGTCCATGGCATCGATCTGGTCGTCCATGATGTCGCGCTGGCGCTGCAGGTCCTGCGTGGACTCGATGATGGCCTTCCCAAACTCGGACTCAGCGTCGACACCGGCCCACTTCAGGTTGTTCCAGACCTCCTGGGCGTCGGCCGACATCTGTACCAGTTGCGTCTCCTCTTGGATTGCCGACAGCACGTCCTGCGCCTGCTCCTGCCGGCGGGCCTGCTCCTCCGCCACGTCGCGCGCGGCGTCGGCAACGATCTGCTCGTGCTCGGCGATGAGGTCCAGCATGTCCAGGTGCTCGGCGTCCTGGATCAGCTGTGCGGCTTTTGCCGCGTCGAGGGCGGTCAGCGATCCATGCTCGAGCTCGTAGCGCACGCGCGCGGCCTCGCTTACTTCGCCGTGCAGCGCGATCTGCTGGTCGAGCTGGTCGTTCATCGACTGGTAGGCGCGCTCGAGCGACTCGGCCGCCTTCTCGGCTTCGCTCTTGCCGCCCTTACCGCCGCTCTTGCTGGGCGGGTCTATCACGAGCGGGTCGACAGGGGCACCCGGCGTGTTGACGTTGGAGAAGCGCGGGTCCGTAGACTGCCGGATGATGGTGAAGTTCGTGGTGTTCCTGTTCTTGGGTCCTTCTGGTCGACCTAGTACGGACGACGTGGCGCCTTGAGCGGCCAGACCGAGCCCCCGAGTTACCTGATCCCAGTTGAGATTTGCGACTCCTTTCGCTGCTTCGGCAAGGCCGTAGAAGCCTTGAATCGCATCGTCCAGCTTCTCGGTCAACGTGGTGAAGAGCCAGACCGCAAGTTTCACGGCGCCACCTACTGTCCGGATGACGTCTGCGATGTCCTTTGCCGTCTCGCTGAACCCGTCACCGCTCTTCGCGGAGTCGGCCCATTCGTCCGTGAGCGCTTCGAGGTCGGGCAACAGGTCGCTCGCGACAGCATTCGCAAGCCCGGTCGCTGCGCCCTTCAGCCGCGTCAGGTTGTCGTTGAAGGCCTCGGCGGCCTGACCGGCTTCCGTCGTGATGGTCTGCCCCAAACGGTCCGACTCGTCAGCCATCGCCTCCAGCCCGGCGCGGCCGTCCTTCAGCAGTGGGATCAGGTTCTGGAACGAGCGACCGAACACCTGCATGCCGAGCGCCATGATCTCGGGCGATCCGCGGTGCTTCTGGAAGGCGTCGGCGAAGTCGAGGAATACCTCATAGGTCGGCCGGAGCGAACCGTCTGCGTTCTTGAACTCGATCCCTAGGGCCTTGAAGCCATCGACCTGCTCGGTCAGGCCGCGCGCCGCATCGCCCTGGGCCTTGGCCAGCTTGCCCATGCTCTTCGTCAGGTCCTCCACCGCCACGTCGGCGAGGGACCCGGCATAGGCCAACTGGCTGAACTGCTCGGTTGGCATCTGCGCCCGCTGCGCTGCCTTCGAAAGCTCGTCCATGTGGTCGATGGACTGCTTCAGCGCCGTCACCACCAGCGTCGCGCCTGCCACGAACGCAGCACCTATCGCGGCACCGACGCGCTTGGCCTCCTTCTCCAGCGCCCGCATGCGCTGCTCGGCGCGCTTCGAGTCCGTCTCGAACCCCCCCGTCTTCATGATCAGGTCGATGACTACACTGCCGGCTGCCATTGCTCAGGGCCTCGTGGAAGGATCGAATCCGAGGGCGCGCATCGTCGCGATGTCCGCCTCGGAGTACTGGTCGCCGAACACCGGCGGGGAGAGGAAGTCGAGCTTCTTCTGGAAGTCACCACCCATTGATGCCGAAGCCAGCGCGGCAGGCCGGTGGTAGCGGTGGTGGTCGTCGAACGGGTAGAGCCGAAAGAACTCACGCCAGACGTCGAGCTCGGCCGGCGACATCTGCCGGATCTCGCCAAGGGACTTCCCCAGCGCCAGGCCGAGCGTGCACAGGAACCAGAGCCCGCCCTTGCGGGCTAGTCGTTTCCCGAGTCGCCATCCTTCTGCGGGTTGTTCACCGCCTGGAAGGCGCGGACGAACTCCTTCCGCACCAGCGGCCTAAGGCTGCGCGCGGCGTCCGCGGTGAAGATCGCCTTGCCTTCTTCGTCTCGAATGGCCTTGGCCAGAACGCGAGGCAGGGAATTGATCCGGATCTCGCGGTCCGGATCTCGGGTCTCTTCGACGAACCGGTCAACGTCGATCGATGGCAGGACCCGGACGTGAACCGTCACCGTCGTGTCGCCGATGGTGACTTCCTGGGGTACCAGCTCGTCGCTGGTGAAGGCGCCCAGCGCCTTGAGGTCGATGGTCATAGCCGTTCCAAATGTGAGCGGGGTGGCGGGAACGGCACGGCTAGACACCGCCCCAGGCCCACCCCATAGCAGAGTCAGCCGTTACGGGGTCGGGCCGTTCCAGTACGGCGTGACCGCACCGGAGCGCTGGATGGTCAGCGTGCCGCGCACGACCTCGTTCGTTGCGATGTCCAGGTTCACGTCGGCGATGTAGCCGCTGAAGCCGAACGACGTGCGGTCAGCCGGAGCCGCCAGTGCATCGTTGCTGTCCAGCGTCGGCGGATCGCTGCCGTCGCTCAGGCAGATCATCATGGACAGGGTGTCCCCGGCTTCCTTCAGGTCGAACAGCACCTGATGGGAGGTCTCCCACGGCTTGAGGACGAACGGGACGGAGACCTGCCCCGGATTGCCGAGACCGCGCACGAACGAACGGTCCTCGGTGTTGTCCAGGCACGTGGTGTCGATCTGGTCGGCGGGGCCGCCCAGGCCGGTGATGCCAGTCGGGCATGCCATCTTGAGCACCGCCGCGACGCTGCTCGACAGGGTGTCGGCGATGAACAACTCGGAACCTTGGGTTTTGACGCTCATGGTGATTGCCCCTCCTGTTGTCGGGCATGAAAAAAGCCCTCATCGGGCCGGGGGTGGAACTTCGGTTGTCGCGCCGATCAGCGCTGGGTGATGAAGTCGGCCTCGATACCGACTCGGTAGAACTTCGTGTCAGGCTCGCGCAGGTTCACCACGACCCTGTTGTGCACCCCCGCCGAATCCAGCGCGGCGCGCACCGCTTCGGCGAGGTCGCGCACCGTGCGCTCAGCCGTGGGGCCGGAGTAGCAGTCGATTTGCACGCTGGTGAAGTCCGATTGCGGTGCTTCGCTCAAGGTGTCGTGCGGCTGGCCAGTGACGATGAACCAGGTCACGTACGGCGGCGGCGTCTCAGCCGGCATGTTCATGCCGATGCTCTCTCCCACCAGCGCCAGCACCGTCGCGTTCGCCCGCAGCGTCTGGTAAACCGGAGGGAACATCAGCCGCGCGCCTTGTTCTGGGACGCCAACTGCGCCACCGCGCGATCGATCCGCTTCTTCAAGTCGTCGACCACCAGCGTCACGACCGCCTGTCCGTTCTCCGTCAGCGCCGGCCGGAGCCATGGCGTGGCCGGCTGGTGCTGGGACCCGTACTCGAGCAGGTTCGCGGTCATCAGGGGATTCGTCCGCACTCCGTCGGCATTGATGTAGTCGCGCCGCTTGACCCGGACCAGGTACCGCTCGCCCTTCGTGCCGAATGGCTTCTTCCCTCGACTGGCGATGACGCGCTTCTCCAACTCACCGGTCGACCGGCTGCCACCGATGGCGATTGACCGCCTCAGGTTCTCCCGTGCGCGGTCGCGCAGGTAGCGCGCGCCCTTGGCCAGCGAAAGCTTCACAGGTCCGCCTCGCTTTGAAACCACCTCCTCAGGAAGCGACTTCAGGGTCTGGACGATGCCGTCGACGCCGGTGATGTTGAACTCGACCTTCACAGGTAGTGCCTCGCTCCGTCGCCGATCCAGTTGCGCAGGACCTGGCCACCCGGATCAGGTGTCCCGAAGTCCTGCCGGTGCCCCATACCGATCCCGCCGCGGCCCGGAAGCCCCTTAATGCCCACCACCCGGTTACCGTCGAACAGGTGACGAGAGCGGTGCCGGCGCCAGAGCTGCATGTCGATGCCGGTGAGATTCGTGCGCAGGACCTGCCTGAAGGCATCCAGCGCACCGCCGCGCATCGCAGTCGCGCACAGGCTTGCATGTCCGGTGTTGCCCATCTCCCGCGCGCGGCGCGTGGCGATGTTGTAGTAGCGGCTCCGGCGCTCGCCGACCAGCTCTGCGCGCTGCAGTTCGCCGGCGACGTGCGTCAGCCAGTCCGCGGCGTAGTGGTCATCGTCCTCGATCACCACCACGCGCTCCCCGGCGCCGACCACCTCCATGCCTGCCAGCAGGTTTCGCGCCTGCGTGTTCTGGCCGGGCTGCCAGTGCGGCGTCGGCCGGATCGTCTCCAGCGTCCAGCCATCGCGCCGAAATGCAACCGGCTGCGGCTCCGGACCGTCGTCCACGATCACCCAGCGCACCGGGCCGGCGTAGTCCTGCGCGGCCATCAGGCGCTCGCACAGCCCCCATGCTTGCGGCCTGGCGCCGGTGGCGGTCAGCAGGGTCAACATCCGGCAGCCTCCAGAATCTGCTTGGTCACAGTGCCTGCATCGTGGTGCTGGGCAACGTGGTCGCGCAGGCTGCCGCGCCCTACTGCCGCCTGCACCGCCTCCGCGACGATCTCCGGCGTCGGCTCAACCCCGCCGCGGCCGCTGTAGTTTCGCGCCATCGACCCGAGCGTGTCCGGGTCCAGCAGCGGTCCCTGGTAGGCGCTGCGGTGGTCGCAAATCACCACCGGCACGCCGCACGCCATCGCCTCCAGCGCCGCGCGTCCGGTTGCGAGCACGCACACAGAGCGCCGCAGCATGTGCCGCAGCTCCACGCCGCCCAGGTCCCGGACGTGCCGGAACTGCAGGCTCAGGTCCGCGGCGACCGCCGGCAGGAAGCCGAGCCCGCCGCGATAGCTGAACCGGGTCAGGTTCTCGCGCACCACGACAGCCGGACTCCAGAAGTCCAGGTTGATCGGCTGCCGGATCACCGGCCCCGAGCCGTTCCAGTGGTCGCGGATACCCTCGGACGTGAACACCACCCGGTCACCGACCGGTGCCTCTGCCGGGATGATGCCGTGGCAGACGTTCAGCACTCGGTCGCAGAGCCCAGCCGCCGGCGCGGTGTCGCCGAGGTTTGCCATGATGCCCAGGTCGAACCGGTCGCGCGGGACGGGCAGCTCAGGCCCCCACATGGCAACCGAGTGACCCAACCGCCCCAGTAACGCGGCGACCGTCGTGCACCAGCTCTGCACGCCGCCGATCTGCCGGCGCCCGAGCGGCGCGTGCTTGGCGGCCAGGAGAATCCTCATTGGCCAGCCGACGGCCCAGCGGTGCACTTCATCCGGTACTCGCGGCGCGCGGTGCGGTCGACCTCCACGCTGCCAATGCCGAACTCCTCCCCGTCCCACAGTATCCGCCAGGACTGCTGCAGGCCAGGGAACCACCGGCAGGTGATACGAGCCGCGACCTCCGCCTGCACTGCGCCGCTGGCGCTGAACTCACGGCCGGGTCCGGTCAGCACCTCGGCCGGCACGTTGGCCAGTTCCGTCTCGCTGTCGAGCCAGACGTTCTGCCAGAACTCCTGCAGCACGCCCTCGCTGTCCCGCTCGCTCGAAAGCTCTTGGAAGGTGATGCGATGTCGCAGGCGTCCCGGGTTCAGCACGTCAGACTCCCAGGCCTACCCGGTGCTGGTGCAGCAGCGACTCCACCGCAGGCATCTTCGAGTAGATCGTCCCGGTGACACCCTGCGTCCGGTTCTCGTAGTACTCGCCCACCAGCAGCAGGACCGCCTGCTTCACGCCCGCCGGGACTTCGCCCAGCGGCTCAGACGACGACGAGGAGCTCACACATCCGTCGGCGAAAAGCCAAGGGCACTCCTGCTCGTCCGCGATCGATGCACGATTCATGTACCCGGCCGCGTAGCTCTCGGCAGCGTCGATGTACTGCTGGATGATCTCGTCGTCATCGTCGTGGATCACCAGCAGGTGCTTCTTCGCCTCAGCCAAAGTGACATAGCTCATGCCAGCACCTGCTCCAGTTCAGCCCGCGGGAAGACGTCCAGCGCCGTCTCGCGAGTCGCGTTGATGACCGGGATCCGGCCCATGTGTTGTCGCACCTGCCGAAACTGACCAGGCCACTTCCGCACGGTCTTGGGTGCTGCATTGCCGGCAGTACCCGGAGGGTGGTCGCCGTGCCAGTGAGTGCGTCCGCCGGTGTGCTGACAGTCGTAACCCAGAAGCAGGATTCGACCCGCGCCGAAAAGCTTCGCCAGCACGATTGCCCCTGCCCCGCTGTTGCCGAATGGATTGAACGCTCGACCGTTGACTTTCAGCTGGCGGAGCCCGAGTCGCGTGACAGCGCTACTGCAGGTAAGCCGCTCCCCAGTGAAGGTAGTGGCGACCTCTGCGTGGTGGACCTTCCACCAATCACCGTCCATCGCGAACAATACGTCAGCCCAAGGGCAGAGCCGGAACGTCGTGTTCGTGACGATTACTCGTCGGCCTTGTCCGCCTTCTCGCCACCGGCGGACGGCTTCGCAGTCTTCTTGGTTGAGGCTTGGGCCGCTTGCGATGCAGACGACTTCTTCGCCCCGCCAGCGGCCTTCGAAGGGTTGCCTTTTTCCTCCGGCGCGCCTGGCTTTGCCTTCGTGCCGTAGACAAGACCGCCCCGCTCCAGATCGTCGATGTACTTGTCGTCGCCCTTGATTGCCTGCCCGCGACGAACGCGCTCACCCGTATCGGCGCGCCGGAAGGCCGCCTTCGAGATTGCTTGTTTCATGGGATCACCTCAAAGAAGCAGGGCCGACCCGAAGACCGGCCCCGCGAGTGACACAGAGCTCAGAGGCTTACGCCGACTGGCCGGACAGGTTGCCGTGGACGAAGGCCAGCGGGCGCTTCACCGCGAGCGCGAGGCGCTCTTCGAACAGGATCGAGACCATGTTCTTGATGAAGTCGTCCTCGTTCTCCGTCGACACGAACACGGCCGCGACCATGCGGTCGTAGATCGTGGCGGCCTGGCGGAAGGCGCCGACGAGGAACTCGCCCTCGGCCAGCGCATCCGACTCGACCACCGGCAGGCGCCACAGGCGCGGTTCGGCGCCGTTGGTGACCGAGCTGAACAGGTAGCGATTCTCGCCGTCCTTCATCAGCTCGATCGCCGCCCAGTCGGCCGGGTTCAGCACGATGCCGCTGGCCGAGTAGAACGACTGGCGAACCTGCAGGATCGCCCGACGCAGCACGTCGACCCGGGTGTCCCCGGAGTTGACCAGGCCGTAGTCGAACCCCGTGGCCTGCGGAATCAGGCCGAGCAGGTTCTCGCCGGTGCCGTCGCCCTCGAGCAGCTGGTCCTCCTCCTCCTGGCGCAGCATCTCGAAGCCTTCGGTGTTGATCTCGGCCTGCAGACGCGGCATGTCCTGGAGAACCTCAGACGAGGTCTTGAAGTAGTGGGCGATCTTCTTCACCGCCGACTGCTTCTTGTCGAACGTCAGGTCCGACTTCGGCTTCGTACCGGTCTCCGACACCGGGCCGGCATTGTTCGTGCGGACGTTGGTCTGCACCCACTCGACCAGGTTGGAGTTCACCGGCACCGTCGGGATCAGGCTGCGCAGCATCAGCGGCCGGTACGGGTCCGACACGATGTCGGGGTCGCGGTACGACCAGATGCCATCACCAGCCGAGGCCTCGACCGAGGTGATGTCCTTCAGCTCCATCGGCGCCGACATGCCCTTGTGGCGACCCTTCGATGCGAACTGCTTCAGGGCGTCGGACTCGACGAACATCTCGCCGAGCGACTTGCGCTGCTCGGGGTCGTCGTTCGCTGCATTGCGGATCTGCTCGAGCGCGTGGAGACGGGCCTCGAACTCCCTCTCGGCCTGCTCGTGCTTGTTACCGAGCTCGGTGATCAAGCCTTTCGTCTCGTCCAGCACCTTGCCGTGCTCCTTGACGTCGGAATCGGCCTTGGCAATCGCCTCGGAAAGCTTGTTCGCCTTGGCGTCGAAATCCTTGACGGCCGTCTTGAACTCGCTCGCGAGCTCGGGCAGGTCGTCCAAGGCAACGGCAGCGGCCGGCGCGATCAGGTAACCAGCGGAAGCATCGAACGCCATCACGCAGGCGAGTGCCACCGCCACCAGGGCCCACATGGCCCAGCGGGAATCGAATTTCATGGGAGGTTTCCTTAGTTGCTTCGAAGGATGGCCAGCGCAGAGCTGACCGGGTTCTTCGCCTCGGTGTTGCCGGACTCACTCCGGAGCAACTTCACCAGGCCGCCATTGGCGATGGCGACGGCCTGGGTTTTCGAGAAGCCTGCCTCGCGCAGGAACTTCTCGAATTCTGGGACGGTCGGCAGGTTGCCGGCCTCCAGTGCTGACTTGACGGCATCGATCCGCGCCTCTTCATTCGCAGGGAAGGTCACGATCGAGCCTTCCCAGAGTCGGATTTCCGTGAGCTCGCGATTCCCGTCCTTGTCGACCTTGTAGCCGACGGTCTCGAAGCCGATCGACATGCCGGTGATGGCGCCGGCCTTCATGAGCGCGTGCGCCTCAGCCGCCTGTCGCACATCGGCTACGAGCAGCTGGCCTTCGACATACAGTCCCGTGTCGTCTTCCTTCAGCACGTCGAACACGCCGAGCGGCATATCCCACCGGTGCTGCCAGAGGATCACGACCTTCCGGCCCTTCGCTGCGTGATCCTTCAGCGTCGCCTTGAATGCGCCCTTGCGGATCGTGTCGCCGTAGGCGTCACGATTGCCGAAGACCGCGAGGTAGCCAGAGAACCGGCCCTCAGCGTCAACGCTCTTCACCTCGAAAGGCAGAGCCAAGTGCTTCAGCTTCGGGGCGCCGTCCTTTCGTTCAATGTGCCTGGTGTTCATGCGGCTTCCTCCTGCTTCAGCCAGTTCATCAGGGCGGAGCGCACGCTCGCCCCGGCGTCCTGATTGCCGAGCTGTTCGATGGGGACAAGGTTCGATTGCACGGTGTAGATGTCGCCGCCCGGAATCGGCGGAAGGTTCTCGAGTCGCCGTACATCGTTCCGGCTGAGCCAGCCGTTCTGAAGCGCCGAGGCGTAGAAGGCCTGGCGCGCCGCACTGTCGCCGCGCAGCAGCCCCTCGAAGTTGTATTCGGCGTACAGGTCGACCTGCTCAGCCGGCGTCAGGAACGCATCCCAGATCGCCGTCTCGACCCGCTTCATCCACGGCATCAGCGTGTAGGCGAGGAACCACAGGTTCAGGTTCTCCGACGAGCTCGCCCAGGAGGAGGCCTTGTCGCCACGGCCGATCATCGTCGGGGGCACGCCGAACAGGCTGCAGATCTCCTCCGCCGAGACGTTGCGCGACTCCAGCAGCTGCGCGTCGTTCGGGTTGATCCCGATGGTGCCGACGTCCATCTCGGCTTCGAGGATGGCCGGCTTACCCGCATTGACGGCGCCGGAGATCCGGTTCTCGATTAGCTCGCGCGCATCATTTCGCTGCGTGGGGTTGAGGATCTTCGGGAACTTGAAGTAGGTCGTCGGCATCAGGCCGCGGCGGAAGGTGTTGCCGGCAGCCTTGTCCGCTGCCATCGCCAGGCCCATGACCTCGATGCCGTGCTCGATGACGCTCCTGCCGTTCTCCCCATCGGTCGTAAAGGCCGGGATGTAGCAGACCTTGTCGGCCCCGATCTCGCGCGTGGTGCCGTCGCGCTCGGTGTATTTGTACTTGTCCCCGTGCCGGGCGATCCGGCATGGATGGAGAAACTCGATCGACGACATGCCGCCGGCGCCCTGGCGCTTCGGCTCAAGGTACGCGCCGCGCTGTAGCAGGATGGACGAATAGACCGCCTCCCAGAAGACCGGGGCGATCATTCTGGCGTTCGGCTTCATGCGCAGCAGCCGGTTGAGCGGGTGCTTGCGCTCGAACTGCCGTCCGGTCTCCGTCATCCGGTAAAGGTTTAGCGGCAGGGTCGCGATGCGCTGGGAGATGAGCCGGACGCACGGATACACCGCGGCCAGCTGCATCGCTCGCTCAGCGGTAACCCGCTCGCCGGTCGCCGCCTCGCGACCATAGAACGCGGCCCATTGCGAGTAGTCGGTGAACCGGAAGCCAAACCAGTTCAACAGTGCAGATTTTACGCCGCCTGGTCCGGTCGCCCGCTGCTCAGGCTCCAGTCCACGAGCGATTGCCGTTGCCAAGTCACCCACGGCGAGCACCTCGCAAGATGACGCTCGCGAGTCCGAGGGGGCCGGAGGCAGCCGTCAGCAGTGCCCAGCCGGGGCCGGCGAGCAAGTAGACGCCCGCGACCGCGAGGCCGAGGCCCAGCACCAGCAGCAGCATCACGACTAGGATCGTGCTGTTCATGCGATTACCGGGCTCCGGAGGAAGTCGTCGATCGACGGCGCCGCCGCTGGGTTCAGCGACATCAGCGTCACCGCGTTGAACATTGCCATCAGCGGGTCGATCTTCGCCGTGCCGGCAGCCTGCTTCGTGATCACGATCGCGTTGCCCCTCGGTTCGACCTTCGCGTTACCTGCGCACCACGCCATCAGCGGTTGCCCCGCGTGCCACAGCGTGCCCTCGGCGAGCTTCCGCTCGGCCGTCTTGATCGCGCCGGTGAGCTTCCAGCCCTGCGACACGCCTACCACTTTGTCCTTCGGAACGCCGGCCTCCTCCAGCGCATCCAAGATTGCGCCGAGCCCCGCGGGGTCGACTCCTACCTTGTCCAGCAGGCCGGACTCTTCGATCTGGGCGACGATGTCCGCCACCTGCTCGACGTCCTCGCCGATCTGCTGCACCAGCACCAGGTCGCCGTCTGAGGCGAAGTCGTTGAAACGCTCAGCCTCGGCCTTGCGCCGTTCCATTACGGACGGGTGCGCCCAGGCGCGGCTCCACACCAGCCAGTCGCGCGTCTCCTTGTCCCGGCCGACGACCGCCAGCCCGAGCAGGTCGTCCAAGCCACCACCGTCGATGCCGACGTCGACGACCTCGCACCGCTCCAGCAACTCTTCGAGCGTGATTCCTAGCTCGCTCTGAGCCTCCCAGTACTCGGCGCCGGCCCATGCCGCGGCGTGGAGCGCGACGCCGATCTGGAGGTTCAGGTGCTGCGAAGCCCAGATGCGAAGCTCGACCTCCGAGGTGTCCTTCGCCTCCTGATAGTCCGACTGCAGGCGCTGGATCGTGATCGACTTCCCGAGGTTCGGCGTCACCAGCGGCCAGAGCGCGGGGCTCTCCCACTTCCGATCCTTCGACTCCTGAAGTTCCTTTGGGAACTCGAACAGCACCGGAAGCATCGCGCCCTCGCGCTTGCCGTCCCGGATGTCACGGGCCTTCTGCAACTCGTCGGCGAAGATCCCGACCGGGGCCTCGTCGCTCTGCGTGGTGATGAAGGCGAGGAACGCCTCCGGGAACGGCAGCATGCCGCCGCGGATCTGGCGCAGCGCCTTGGGCGCCTTGGCCATCTTCGCGCACACGTGCAACTCGTCGATGAGCGCCCCGCCACTGATCTTCTGGCCCGTCAGCACCGACGGGTCGAACGTCATGATCTCCAGCTCCGCCTTCGTCTCCCGGTGGATGATCGTCTTCAGGTGGTGGCGGACGTGCAGCTTCTTGTCCAACACCGGGTCCAACTCGATCGCGCCAGCTGCAGCGTCGAACGCCAGCTGCGCCACGTCCTGTACCGGTGCCGTCATCACGTAGCCAGCCCGGGGCCGCTGATTGAGCAGCAGCGCGGTCACCATCAGCAGCGCGCCGTCGGTGGTCTTGCTGTTCTTCTTCGGGACCAGGGCGAACAGCTCCCGGATCATCCGCTCGCGCGTGGCAGGGTCGACCGACCCGAACATGGCACGGACGATGTCGCGGAACCATTCGCCTCCGGCCTCCTCCATCGTCGGCGTTCCCGGAACGTCGGCCAGGCGCAGCTTGTTGAATACCCGGACGGCCCGCTCGGCTTCCGCAGTCCACAGCGGCAGCCCCGGCACCAGTGATCGACCTGCCTGCAACCGCGACCACCAGTCACGACAACTCAGGTCCCACGCCATCGCGTCAGGCCTGGCGTCGGATCGGCGTCACGCCGTCGGGCAGCAGGTCGCTCCACTCGGTGCCATCCGCCGCGGTGACCGCGTCACGGTTGGCCTGCTCCTTCTTCCCGACCGGCTTCTCCTTGTCCACCGGCGGCGCGGCGAGCGTCGGCGTCATTGCCAGGAACGACTTCTGCGCCGAGACGTTGCCCTTCAGAGCAGTTCGAGCCATCGCGTCGAGCACCTCCATCCGCCGGCTGAGCGCGCCGTTCGACAGGTCGGCTGCGTGGTACTTCTCCAGCGTGTTGCGCGAGATGCCCAGCGCGATCGCGATTTCCTCGTGCGACATGCCGCCGGCCGCCGCATTCGTGACCTTTCTCCGGCTCACCGGAGTCGGCTTGTAGGCCGGTCGGCCGGGTTTCGAGTTCTTGCGCATAAATCCTGTTCAGCCCGAAATCTCGGGCGAAGAAAAAACCTCTGCGTGAGTGGGCGGCGGGTGTCCGGCGAAGGGCTGCCTGAACTTTCGCCCCGCCCCCCCGTTCAGCCTCGTGCCCGCTTAGCCTCTGCCTGCGTCTTCAGGCTGTGGCAGTCGCGGTTGATGGCCCGCAGGTTGCTCGGGTCATCGGTGCCGCCCTCGAACACCGGCGTGATGTGGTCCACCTCGTGGGCGATCAGGACGCGGCCCTGGCACTGCTCGCACTGGCACATGAACCCGTCGCGCTTCAGGACCTGGGCCCTGAGCCTGCGCCAAGGCCGGCCGCCTCGTCCCTGCCCGTAGCCGTTCTGCTCTGCCGGGGCTTGCAGGCGATCGCCGAGCGTGGCGACACGAGGCTTGAGGGTGGTGAGCCTACCCATCGAGGCTCTGGCTCTGGTCGCGCTCGCGCCCGTACACGTTGCCATCCAGGTCGCGCTCGGGCTCGAGCTCATCGTCCTCGGGCATGGCCTCGCCCATGTCCAGCCGCATGTTGAATAGGTGCTGCACAAGCTGCGCCAGCTCCGCCAACTGCTGGCCCTGCTGGCGGATGGTGGCCTCCATGCGGTTCAGTCGATCGGTCAGGCTCATGGCTTCACCTCGGTGCCCAGTGAACGGATCTGGCTCATACGCTTAGAGCACTCCTCAAGCGCAGCCTTGCGGGCGTTGGCCAGCCGCACGGCCTCGCCTACGGTGTTGTCCCGCTTGGCCACCTGCGCGCAAGGCTCGGTCAGCTCGGCCGGCACCGGCACCATGGTCGGCACCGGCACACGGACCAGCTCGGGCACCTTGATGTCCGGGCAGCTGCGGCAGCCGGCCATGAGGGCGATCGCGATCAGTACAGCGCTGCGCACAGTCGTGCCTCCAGTTGGGCCCGGCAGGTGGGGTCCTTCTTGAACTCGGCGAGCTCTTCGTCGCGCGCGTGGATCTCTGCCTGCAGCCGGCGCCTTCCATCCGCGGCGAGCTTGGCCTCATCGTCGGCGCGAATGCGCCAGGCCTCGGCTTTCTCCTCGGCGGCTTCCGTCGCGGCGTTGGCATCGTCGTACATGGCGACCATCTCGGTCAGGCTCGTCTCGAGGCTATCCACCCGCGCATCGCACGCGCTGAGGGTTTCCTTCAGCTCGGCGCGGTCGTCGGACACCGAGGCGGCGCCACAAGAGCGCCCGCCGAAGAACAGCAGCAGCGCGATTGCGCTGGCCACGACGGCCTGGATGATCGCGCCAGGGCCCATCAGGGCAGGCCCTTCTGCCTGAAGCTGGTGGCGACCGGGATCAGGATGGCCGAGACCACCGCGACCAGGCCCATGCCGGCGAGCGCCCACTGCGGGAACGCCGCCTGCGCGGCCTCGTTCAGCAGCGCGTACGCCGCGAGGCCGGAGGTGGCCGAGGCCGAGGCCAGGCCCAGCCAGGTCGACAACCGGCGCATGACCTTCGTGAAATCGAAACGCTGCTCGCTCATCTCAGGCCCCTCGTCTGCCTCAGTTCCTTGATGTCCTGGGTGTTGCGGTCGATCTGGACCTTCGCCTGCGCCATCTCCCGGGTCAGCGCCGGCACGTCGGCCAGCTGCGCCGACAGCGTCGCGATCTGCCCGTTCGTGACGGCCTGCTGCGTCACCACGGCCTGCAGGCGCTCGGTCTGCCTGTCCAGGCGCGTCGTCAGGCTGTTGGCGAACCAGAGGCCGCCGGACACCAGCACGCTGGCAGCTACTGCCACGATCCACTTCTCGACGGGCCCCAGTGCGAAGCGCCAGTGCCCGTCGCCTTCCCTTTGGACTTCCATCGGCATGCCTCAGTGCGCGAACACGCGCATCGCGCGGCTGTAGCGGGCCCGGCGGTCGGCTTTGCCGTGCTGGCCCCCGTTGATCCGCGTGGTGATCTTGTCGAAGCGGCCCAGGTCCGCCAGCTCGTTCAGGCCGTGGTCGTCCCAGTAGGCGCCGGCGCTGAGGGCGGCCCACAAGGGCTCCTCCAGCTTCTCCGGGTTCAGCACCAGGTCCGGCACGGTCGGCATGCGCTCGTGCAGCGCCTCGGTGATCGCCTCGTAGTTCACCTCGCCCGTCACCTGGATCAGGCCCCGGCCGCGGTAGCGCCAGCCGTCGCCGGCGGTGTCGTTGCCGAGACGGCCGCCGTAGACGTGGTTGGCGATGACCTCGGGCTTATGGGCCATGTCCTCGGCCATCTGCCTGGTGAACCGGCTGGGCCACGTCGCCAGCAGCCCCGCGGCGCTGTAGTTCAGGTTCTCGACGGTCCGCGACAGGCTCATCGACTCGTGACCGGTCTGGGCAAGGAACGCCGCGACCCGCGCCGGGGTGTTGATCTGGTACAGCCTGCACGCCTCGCGGATCGGCTCCTCGAAGCGCTGGGCAGTCGCCCACGAGCATCCCACCGCCTCGAAGATCTGACGGGCTGAGGGGAGCATCGCGGGTCCTCGGTAGGGTGCCCGGGCAGGTCGGTCTTCATGGGATCCGCCGCCCGGGCCAGGCCGCCGCCGGCCTGAAACGCAAAAGCCCCGACCGGTTAGGTCAGGGCTTCGTCATGGGGCAAATACCCCACAGTGGCTGAAAAACTACGGTAGAGGTGCGCACCTGTCAAGCGGCGATGGCCAATCCCACGAGCACGCCCCGTACGTGCGCAAACCCCACGTCGTGCAAGGTCAGGAAGTGGCGAGCCGATACCGGCGTGCTACCCACGGCCTGCAGGAGCTGGTTCGCTGTGTCCCTTCGCTCGTGCTTCTTCCGGCCGCTGCCGCAGTAGTAGCCGCGCAGCACGCACGCCAATTCGCGCTGGGTCCTGGCCATGTCCGACACGATGAACTCAATCTGGAGCGCTTCCTGATTGACCTCGATTGGCTTGAACCCAGTCACTCGACCCGGCATCTCGCCGCGGTGTTCGATCAGCACCTGCAGCATGTTCTTCGACTGGTGGCCCAAGTATTCGCAGTCGCGGTGGAGCGCGAACTCGCGGCCCCAGCCCTCGAGCCGCGTGCGCACGTAGGCGCCGAACGCATCGGTCTGGCTCATGGAAACCTCCCCTCATGCCGCATCACGGAACTCCTCGAGCGTGGTGTCGTCCAGGCGGAACTGGGGCAGACGGCCATCGTCCTGGCACATGCCGCGCTGGCGGCTTTCATTGCCGCGGCAGTGCACGACCCCGAAGGTCACGACCCTGCAGGTGCAGAACGCGCACAGCCCGCGGCGACGCAGCGCGGCGCGGTAGCGCTTCGCCTGTCGGGCCATAACGAACGATTCGGGCCGACTCAGGTTGTCGGGGTTCAGGGTCATGCGGCGTGATCCGTTGGTGGCATCGGCCATTGGCGGATGCGTCGCTTCACCGGATGCACATACGCGTCCACCGCCCCATTGATGACCTCGGTCAGGCTGAGGCCACGCGCAGCGGCGATCGCTGTCAGCGCCTCGTGCGTGGCCTTCGGCAGACGGAACTTGACCTGCACCTTCGACCGCCGGCGCGGCTTCTCAGCCGTCATGCCGCCGCCCTCCCCTGCAGCTGAGTGTTCTCGTGGTGCAGCGCGATCAGCAGCGCGTCCGCCCTGCCGCCATCCTTTTTCCGCTTCAGCCTGTCCGCGGCTCCAGGGAAGCGCCGGATCGCCAGCAGTCGTGCCGCGTCCTTCTCCGTCCCGATCAGACCCATGCCGCGCTTCCACACGGCGGGGATCGCGCGCGAGTACGGGATGCCCAGGGCCTCCAGGACCCCCTTGATCTTTCCCGCGGTTTCACCGAATCGGAACGCGCTGGTGCCGCCGTCCGCCGGCCTCGCCCCCACCTTCTCCACGCACGCGCTGATGTAGGCGCCGGGGTGCGCGGCTCGCTGATCACGCAGGAACAGCGCAAGCTGCTGCGCATCTACCTCTCCCCAATCGCCGACCTCCCGCGTGGGCATGTCGATCAGCGGGCCGGGCTCTCCGTCCAGCAGTACTGCGACCGCGCCGGTCAGGCCTGGGTCGATGCCGAATGTCACTCGCATGGTCATGCCTTGCTCCTCCGCTTCGGTGCCTTCGCGAGGTTCGCCAACGTCTCGCGGAATGGGCTCTTGTGTGCGCCGTCGCGCGCCTTCTGGTAGCTCTTCTGCCGGCGACGCCAGCAGTAGATTTCGACTTCGGTGGGCGACTGGCAGCCGGCCTGCACCGCCCGCACCGCGTCGGGCGCGGCGAAGGCCGGAAAGGCCTGGCGGAACGCATAGGGCCCGTCGAACTCGCGGCCCATGAACTTCAGCGTCATGCCGCTTCCTCCAGTCTTCGGATGGTGATGTTCAGCGCGCCCCACTCGTCCAGCTTGTGGACCCGCCACATGACCCGCTGGCCGTGCAGGCCGTTGACGCTGCCGCGGTGGCAGTCGGCGCACAGAGCGATCGAGATGAACCAGAAGCCCTGAACGGGCTCGTGTGCCTCACTCGGACCGCTCGCGCCACACACGGAGCACGGGAGCTGCCTGACTCGGTCGACGTGGGCGCGCTCGGCCTTCGTCATCGGGCGCTTGTTCTTGCTGTGCATCAGGCAGCCCTCCGCGTGCCGGCCATGTTCCAGAACTCCGCGCGAACGTCATCCAGCAGGACCTGGGTGTAGTTGCTCCCGATGTGCTCTGTGATGCCGTCGAACAGCTGCTCGAACCGGTCCTGCTCCATTTCATCGAATGCCAGGCTCTCGGCTTGCTTGACCATCAGCCCGCCGACACCAGGCACGTCGATCTCCAGCTCCTCACAGCAGGTCCCGGATTCGCGCTGCAGCCGCTTCACCGCGTCGTGGCTACGCAGGTCCTCCCAGCCGTCGACGTTGTCGACCATCAGCTGGCCGATCTTGTGGATGAGCCGGTGCTGCCAGCCCTCCCTCGCCTGCTTGATCTCTGCCCGGTACTCGCGGCCGACGCGGAATCCGCGTTCCTTGGCCAAGCGCTGATCGATCGGGTGCGACGGGACGAATGCGCCGTACTCGACGCCGGTGCTCGGGTCGACCAGTCGCATGCAGGTGACGTAGATGGGCCGGCGTGCGCGCTTGGCGCGGATCTTCTTCTGGGCTGAGGTGAGGCTCATTCGTCACCCGCCGCGCGGTCGGCGGCCGCGTTCCCACCCTTCACCTTGCGGAAGCCGCGCCGGCGCGTGCCGCCCTCCCCATCCGATTCCGGCAGCGGCGCCGGTTCCCAGTCGATCGGCAGGTTGCTGAAGCGGAACAGCTCCGGCTGGTACTTGGCGCGGACGTCGCCACTGGGCCCGTTGCGCTGGAGCGCGACGATGATCTCGGCGGTGCCGCGGTAACGAGTCGCCTTGTCGTAGGCCTCGTCGCGGTAGATGAAGATCACGACGTCGGCGTCCTGCTCGATCGCGCCGGAGTCGCGCAGGTCGGCCGGCACCGGTCGCTTGTCGTTCCGGGACTCCAGTCCGCGGTTCAACTGCGACAGCAGGATCACCGGGACGCCCAGCTCGACGGCCATCAGCTTCAGTGCCCGGGTGACGTCGCCGAACGCCGCGGACCGGTTGTCGCCCCGCACCTCGATCAGCTGCAGGTAGTCGATCACCACCAGGCCCAGCGGCTGGCGCGCATGCTGCCGGCGCACCTGGGCGACGATGTGCTCGACCCGCGCACTTCGCGGCCGCGAGATCAGCAGGGAGGCGCCGCGGAGCCGCTTCACCGCCCGGTCGGCGTTCGCCCAGTCGACATCATCGAGCTGACCGGAGCGCACGCGGTTGCCATCGACGCCTCCCTGGGACGAGAGCATGCGGTCGCCCAACTCCTCCGGGCTCATCTCGAAGGTGAAGACGGCCACCGGCTGCTTCTGTTCGATCGCGCAGTGCTCGGCGATGTTCTGGGCCAGGGTCGTCTTGCCCATCTTCGGCCGCGCCGCGAGGATCACCAGTTGGCCGGGTCGGATGCCGGCCAGCAGCCGGTCGAGGTCATCGATGCCCGTCCTGAGGCCGTGGATCTCGGTGTCGCGCTGGTGCCGGTCCTGCAGGTTGTCGAAGACCCGCTGCATGACCGACTGGACCGGCTCGAGGTCGCAGGGTTCGTTCTCCATCAGCGAGCCAATCCGGGTCTGCGCCTGGCCGATCAGTTCGACCGACGGCCGCCCCTCCGGCGAGTAGGCGTCGTTCACCAGGTCGGTGCCGACGTCGATCATCCTGCGCAGCATTGCCTTCTCGGCAACGATCTCGGCGTAGGCGCGCACGTTGGCGGCCGACGGTGTGGTGCTGTCCAGTTCGATCAGGTAGGCGCCGCCGGCGACCTGCTCGCCCAAGCCCATGTCCTCGAACCACGCGCCCAGCGTGATGGCGTCGAACGGCTTGCGCGCCTTGTGCAGGGTCTCGATCGCTTCCCAAATCAGCCGGTGGTCCCGGCGGTAGAAGCTGTCGGCGGTGAGCAGGTCCGACACCTCGTCCCAGGCCTTGGGCTTGATCATCAGCGCGCCCAGCACCGCCTGCTCGGCCTCGATCGCCTGCGGCGGCAAGCGCAGCTGGACCAGGTCCGCGTGGCGGTTCTCCTGGCGCTCGTCGCGGATCATCGCGTTCATGCAGCGGCCTCCCCTTCGCTCTGCGCGCGGTCGAACAGCTTCGCCATGACGCCGTCACGGAGCAGGTATTCGAAGTCCGGCGACCAGCCTTCATGGCCCGGGCCGCCTGGCTTGCGACCGGCGTGGAAGTCGTCGCGGCTCGCCTCCTCGAAGTAGTCGCTCCAGAACTCCGGGGTCACGCGGTCGCTGCCGTAGAGGTCGCGGCAAATCTGCCTGCAGGTCGGGATCGCCTTCTCGACCGCCTTCAACCTCGGACGGTTCAGGATCGTGCACTTCGGCAGGTTCCCCTGCGGCTTGGCGAGGATCCGGTTGTAGGCCTCCTGGGCCTGCTCGGCGATCTGCTTGATCCTCGAGGCCTGGCGAGCCTTGAGGTCAGCAGGTGGCGAGGGGTCGCCGCTCAGCGCCAGCGGCGGGGACGAATCCGACCGAAGGGAGGATTGCTCTTTCCCTTCCTCTCCCTTCCCTTCCCTTCCCTTCCCTTCCGGGGGTGAACGTTCGCCGAGCGTTCGACGATCACTCTGCGATCCCTTCTTAGATTTGCTCGCCTGACGACGTTTTGCCGGACCTTCTGGAACCGTTCCATCCTCATTCGGGTACTTGTACGACGGCTGGTCGATCTTCTGGTGATGCCAGCCGGTGACCGCCCAGTAAGGCTCTCCGTCGATTTCGTACTCACGAACCAGTCCGACGCCTATGCATTCGTCGATCATTCGCCGAACATCCTCAGAACGCACGTCGTCCGCGGGCATGATTTCGGCCTTTAGTCGCTTCGTGCTGGCCGGATGGATGCCGGCGTCGTCGCAGAAATTCCAGAGTCCGATGAACAGCAATCGCGCGCTCGGCGAAAGGTCCATGACCTGTTCGCTGGTCCAGAACTCCGGCTTGATGGTGCGGATCCTGGCCATCAGCCACCCCTCCGCAGTTCCTGCAGGATCCCGGCGATGTGCCAGTTGAAGATGACCGCCTGGATGGCGCGCTCGGTCGCGTTGCGCGGCCAGCGGATGCGGGCTGTTTCCCGGGTCGGGTGGTGGGCGGCGGCGTTGTGGCGCATCAGGCGGCCTCTCTCAGCAGGCGGGCCAGACGGTCGACCTCGCTCACGCCTTCGATGGCGCGCTGCAGGTCGAGGTACTGGCGCAGGAGGTTGGAGCCGGTCGCCGAGCACAGCGGGCCGACCAGCTTCTCGGGAATGGGGCGTTTGCCGTTCTGCAGGCGGGACAGGTAGGCCACGGACACCCCCACCGAGGCCGCGACATAGGCCAGCTTGTGGTGCCCGGCAGCGATCGCCACGGCCAGGGCCTGCGCTTCGCTCTCACACTGGCGGACGACCTTGTCCGGCGCGTCCTTCGGGGCGTTGTGGACGCCCCAGACGAGCTTCAGCACCTTTTGGTTTCCATCGGTTGCCATGCGTTGCCTTCTGTTGCCAAGCCCATCAGGGCGTAATGAAGGCCCGACCCCGAAGGATCGAGCCGATGGATTCAGGAAGTGCGGGCGCCCGCCTGCCGGTACAGTTGGAGGTGCGACCCAACCAACTGACCGGAGACGGACATGAACATCGATCCAAACTCAGAGCACCAGCGGTTCGACGCCCTCCAGGGGCACCTGATGGCACTCGAGGCATTGATGGTCGAGACCATCAAGGCAATTCCCCAAGATCAGCGCCGAGATCTGTTTCAGCGGGCGAAGATCCTTGTTCAGCAGTTGATGGCCCACAGTCCGGGCAATGTGACGGCGAGCCAGACGATTGCTCGAGTTCAACGCCAAGTGCCGTAGCAACTCGGTCGAAGAACGCGTTGACGGCAACCATCTGCGCTGCACGGGAGCGGGCCAAGGCCTGCTCCTGCCTTTGCGCAGTGGGATGGATCCGGCGCTTGGCGACGGTAGCTGGGGCGTCTTCACGCGGCATTGGGAAGGTCCTGCCCGTCGTTGGCCGGCGGGATCTCCGTGGCCTTTGCCAAGGCGACGAGCGCCTGGCCAAGTTCCCAGTTGGGCTTCATGTGCCCGTTGGCGATCCGGTTGATCGTGGACTGACGCGCCCCCACGGCCGCCGCGATGGCGACCTCGGTCATGCGCGCGCGTTTGAGGTGCCCGATGGCTTCTGAGGGAGTCATGGGCAGGAAAGTTATCCCGTTCCGGATAGCTTGGCAATCCCTATCCGAATATCGCCCGACGAACGGTATCCATGAACATGCGGATATGGATCAGATACGACGCAACATCCTCCACCTCGCCGACGGCAGAGCGCTGAACAGCATTGCTATCGCCGCCGACATCCAGCAGAGCTGGCTGCAGCGGTACATGAACCCGGACAAGCCCAGCGGCATCAAGAAGCCCAACCCGGAGATGCTCGCCCCAGTCGCCCAGGTCCTTGGCGTCTCCCTGTCGGACCTCATGACGAAGGACCTGACCGCGGGGCCCGTTGCCTCGTCTCAGCCAGCGGGACTGAACGGACGCATGATCGGTTTTGCGATCAAGGTGGCGGATTACTTGCGGGACATCTCTCTCGACAAAGTGTCGGAAGAGCAGTACGAAGACTTCCTTGCCGAAGCGCTCATGCTGGTGCAGGCCAGAAGCCGGCTCCCCGAAGCGTCCGACCTGCCCGAAGTGGCCAAGAAGGTGATCGCGGAGATTCGTTCCAAAGCGAGGGGGTAGAAGGTGGATCAACAGGAAATCAGGGCTCTTGCCCGGGAGATTGCAGCCAGTCGAGGTGGAAAGGTCCGAGCGAAGGTGCGACACCTCAGTGTCGTCGGTTCGACAGTCGCGCCAGGCCTCAATGCTTTACAGCGTGACGTCGTCTACGGAAGGATCCGCGACCTGGGCAACATGTACTGGCTGAACTGGCTGATCCGCCAAGAAACTGCGGAAGTCATGGGCGTGATGGAATGTCTCAGCGACAAGGAACTCACTCAACTACTGGAGAAGATGGAACGTGGACGCGAGTGCCGAATCGAGGGAATTGCATTCGACGAGGCTGGTCTGGTCAGAGAATCGGGATGCTGAGATGAATACGAATGCCGCAGCGCCATGGGTGCTACTCATAGCCGTAGCCGCGATGAGTTCTTTTGCGCATGCTGACGGCCCTGAAGGGTCCTACAGCAAGACTGACGCGCAGGTATTTTGGAAGTCAGAAAGTCGCGTGGATCCCATGGCAAATTCTTCCTCTTGCCTGATTTCGCCTACCGCTCCTGAAAAGGGTGGGCTCCTGGTGATAGTGATGGATGGCGAGGTGATCTTCAGCATTGTGGGGAAGGCCTATCCGGGTTCGATCTCAAAGATCCGAGTCGACACGAACGAGCCGGTAAGCTTTCGTGCTCGGATCGAGCAGGTGACCACGAGGAGTTACGAGGACGATGGTCGCCAGTTTTTGGCTCAGCTTAGGGCTGGAGAGAAGATCCTCACGCAGTTCTGGCCGTTTCCTTCTGGCAGCGCGGTCAACTGGGAAGGACCCGTTGGCGATCTGCCAGACAAGGTTGACCAATGCCTTTCACAGCAAGGTAGCCGCCACGCAATTGGCAGCCGGTAGGGCGGCAATCTAGACGTACCGACTCCAACGGCTCAGGCCGGAAGCTACCGTTCGTCGGTTTTTGTATGAAATTATCCCGTTCCGGATTGACTACTTATCCGGTTCCGCATAACAATCAGCCCATCGCCCCACTTCGGGGCCCCCGACAGGGAGATGGGCATGCGACACGCCACCGAAGTCCTTCCGCCGCTTGAGCCGGAGTTTCTGAACGCCGACCAGCGCGACGAGATCCACGCCGCCATCCTGGTCAACAACCGTGGCCTGACGATCGAAGAGGCGACTGCCGAGCTGAACCTGCGCGCCGAGCTGGCGAGCGCTGCTCAGGCCGACGCGGAACTGGGCCAGGTCCTCAAGGGGCTCGACTCGTGAGCGCCGTGGCCACCCTCCCCCGCGTCGCCGAGGACGCCGCCACCCTGCTGCGCGAGGCGCGCATCGCCTTCCGTCGCGACCAGGTGGAGACGGCCAACATCGCCCGGCTTGCGCGCTACGACCGCAAGACCCCAGCGATGAAGCACGACCTGCAGATGGCCTACGAGCGTCGGGAGAAGGCGCGGGCGACGATGCAGCGCGTGCTCGGGGGTGCGGCATGACCAGCACCAGCCAATGGCATGCCCGCCGCGGCTTCTGGATCGCGCTCGGCGCCAGCCTGGCCCTGATCGCCGCGAGGTGCCTCTCATGAGCAGCCTCGTCCACATAGGCTGCGACGAGCCCCGCCACCTGTCCTTCAACGCCGAGCTCGAGTTCGGATCGATAGTGCTCTGGATCAAGGACGGCGGCGCCACGGTGTCCGTGACGATGTCTCGCGCCGACGTCGGCCGCCTCCAGGCGGCGCTGAACGCCGCGGTCGACCCGCGAAACGCGCCAGGCGCCCTTCCCTCCCCCCGAATCAGCGACATCGCGTGCCCTGCGGCGCCGGTGCCGTACGCGTGCCCAGTCAATCAATCGAACGAGGAGTAGGACATGAGCAACGTGATTCCCATCGGTTCCGACCCGCGCTTCCTCAACGCCGCGCGAGGCGCGCTGTCCGAGCGCGCGAAGGCGGTTGGCGCCAACGCCGCGACCCTCAGGGCTGCGCACGCCGAGGCCAGGCGGCTGATGGCCGGTGGTTCGTCCGTCGGCGCCGCGGTGGCCATGGCGAAGCGGGTGTTTCGCCAGCCCATCGTATCGAGCGATTACCCGAGGCCGGCCGCGTGAACCGCTTCCGCGATCCCGTGGCGCGTGACCGAGCGTGGGCCCGCTTCTACGCCAGCCGCGGCCTGCGCCCGGTCACGAAGGACCTGCGCCAGCAACCCAACCCCGTGCGCCTGGCTGCCTATGCGGTACGCCGCGCGCTCTCCACCTGCGTCAAGCACTGAGGACCACCCATGCTCACCCTGGACAAGCACGACGCCACGTTCGTCAACCTCAACACCCGCATCGAGCGGCACGGCGACGAGCGCGAGCTCGCGGCCGACATCAAGCTGAGCCTGCGGGCGCAGAACACGATCCTCGACCAGCTCGAGCCCGGGCTGAGGAAGGACATCTTCCGCAAGCCGTCGCGCGGTGAACAGCCGGATATCCCCGAGATCGGCGGCGACCAGCTCGTCGCGGTGAAGCACCCGTCCATCGAGCCGCTGCGCTTGTCGCACGAGTTCGAAGGCTACGAGATCGAGATCGCCGGCCTGATGGACCACGTCGAGCCGCTGTTGCTGGTCGACGTGAAGCTCAAGAAGTTCGTCGTCGCGCCGCTGGAAGGCGGGAGCGTCGAACTGACGTTCACGGCCTCGACGAACGTCGGCCAGGACGAAGTCAGCGAGCTGTGCGAAGCGTTCGTCCGCGAGGACGTGCGCCTCACCGTCACTCCCCCCAAGCGCCAGGCCCAGGGTGATCCCGAAGACTCCCGCGAAGCCGCCTGACGCGCGTACCCGGGCGCCCCCTCGCCCGGCAAAGCCGCTGCCCTCGCTGGAGTCGAAAGACGATCAGCCCGGCGCAGCCCCGGAGGGCTACCGGGACCTTTTCCGCCGCCGCCGAGACCATCGCCATGAACCGCATTGCCCTGAACGACGTCGATTCCAGCCAGATCGCTGCCATCGGCCACGACCCCGAAACCAACACGCTCGCCATCCGCTTCAAGACCTGGAAGGGCGAGCCGAGCAGCCTCTACCACTACGCGAACTTCACCGCGGACGACTTCGCCGCCTTCCAGGAGGCCGAGTCCAAGGGCCGCCACTTCGGCGCCCACATCAAGCCGTTCCCGGAGAAGTACCCCTACACGCGCGTCGAGGCCAAGCCCTCCGCGCCCATCGCCGACGCCGCCTGAGCGCGTCCCTGCATAGATTCGAAGGAGCACCATGAACGCCATTGCCACTCTTCCGGTACAAGCGCCGGTATCCACCGGGTCGCGCATGAACGCGCTGGTCCCGAACTCCATCGCCGATGCGCTGCAGCTGGCTGACGTGATGGCCAAGGCAAGCCTGATCCCGGCGCATTTGCAGGGAAAGCCAGGCGACTGCCTGCTGATCGTGATGCAGGCGCAGCGCTGGGGTATGGACGCGGCCAGCGTCGCCCAGGCCACGTCTGTGGTCCACGGGAAGCTCTGCTACGAGGGCAAGCTCGTCGCCGCCGCGCTGTATGCCATGGGCGCTGTCGAGGGCAGGTTGAAGTACGAGTTCAGCGGAACTGGCGATAACCGAGCCGTCAAGGTCACCGGTCGTCCGCGAGGCGCTGGCGTCGACCAGACAGTCGAGGGCACCGTCGCTAACTGGAAGACCGGCAACGAGCAGTGGAAGAAGCAGCCCGACGACATGCTGGTCTACCGTGGCACGCGACAGTGGGCACGACGATACGCCCCTGAGGCGCTGCTGGGCGTCTACACACCCGATGAGCTCGAGGACGCGCCCCCGGCCCAGCAACAGGACCGCGTCGTCGCGAAAGTGGTCAACACCGAGCTGCCGCTCTACTCCGAGTCCGATTTCGAAAAAAACCTCCCGACCTGGTGGGGAATCATCGAGAGCGGCAAGCGCACCGCCGACGAGCTGATCTCAGTGCTGCAGACGAAGTCACGCTTCACCGAGAAGCAGCTCCACGAGATCCGGAACCCGCCGAAGGATGAAGAATTCACCGCGGACGGTGGCGAGGAGGACGAGGCATGAAGATCGTCCAGCTCACCCAGGGCACCCCCGAATGGCATGCTCATCGCGCCCAGCATTACAACGCCAGCGATGCGCCGGCGATGCTCGGCTGCAGCCCGTACAAGTCGCGCCAGGACCTCCTCCGGGAAGTCGCCACTGGGATCGTCCCCGAGGTCGACGCGGCGACGCAGAAGCGATTCGACGATGGCCACCGCTTCGAGGCATGGGCACGAACGCTCGCCGAAGAGATCATCGGTGAAGAGCTGTTTCCGTGCGTGGGCGTCGCCGACGGCGGCATCTACTCGGCGAGCTTCGACGGCCTGACCCTGCTCGAGGACACGGCGTGGGAACACAAGTCGCTCAACAACGAGCTGCGCGCCGCCATGGTCGACGGCTGCACGGGGGCCGACCTGCCGAAGCTCTATCGGGTCCAGATGGAGCAGCAGGCCCTTGTGTCCGGTGCCGAGCGCGTGCTCTTCATGGCATCGAAGTGGGACGCCGCCGGCGACCTGATCGAGGAGCGGCATTGCTGGTACACCCCAGACCCGGAACTGCGCGCCGAGATCATCGCGGGCTGGGAGCAGTTCGACCTGGACGTCGACAGCTATCAGACCGAGCCCGCGGCGGCGCCCGAGGCCGTCGGCCGCGCCCCCGACCAGCTCCCTGCCCTGCACATCGAGGTCACCGGCATGGTGACCGCGTCGAACCTCCACCAGTGGAAGGATGCCGCCATCGCGGTGTTCCAGGGCATCAGCACCGACCTCACCACGGACCAGGACTTCGCCGACGCGGAGAAGACCGTGAAGTGGTGCGGCGAGATCGAGGACCAGCTGAAGGCCGCGAAGCAGCATGCCCTGGGCCAGACCGCCAGCATCGACGAGCTGTTCCGCACGATCGACGCCATCAGCGCGGAGGCGCGCGCCAAGCGCCTGGAGCTCGACAAGCTGGTGAAGTCCCGGAAGGAGGCCGTGCGGACCGAGATCCTCACCGCAGGCCGCGAGGCGGTCCGCGCGCACGTGGACCAGATCAACAGCTCGCTCGGTCAGCACGCCATCCCGCTGCCGGCGACGCTGACCGCCGACCTCGCCGCCGCCATCAAGGGCAAGAAGTCGTTCACCAGCATGCGCGACGCCGTCGACGCGACGGTGGCCAATGCGAAGATCGCCTCCAGCCAGACCGCCGAGCGCGTGCGCGCCAACGTGGCGATCCTCGCCAAGCACGATGACCACGCCAGCCTGTTCGCGGACCGGATCCTGCTGTGCGCCAGCAAGTCGCCCGAGGACCTCGGCAACCTGGTCGCCGCGCGCATCGCCGACTTCGAGGCCCGGGAGGCCAAGCGCCTCGAGGAAGAGCGCGAGCGCATCCGAAAGGAAGAGGCCGAGCGGCTGGAGCGCGAGCAGCTCGAAGCGGCGCAGGCGCGCGAGGCCGAGAAGGCCCCCCCCACCCCCCCAGCGGACGCGGAGGCCAGCGCAGCGGCCGAGCCTGTTGCCACGGCACGAAGCACCGTGGCGTCCGTTGCGAGTGCCGGCGCTGCGCCCACGCCGGCAGGGGCTCGCATCAAGCTCGGTGATTTGAACGAGCTGATCGCGCCGATATCGATCACCGCCCAAGGCCTGGCGTCCATCGGCTTCAAGCCGGTTGGCAGCGAGCGTGCGGCGAAGCTCTATGCGCTGGCCGACCTGCCCGCCATCTGCACGAAGTTGGGGCAGATCGTCGAGGCGGCGCCGGCCCGCGCCGCGCAGAAGAAGGCCGCATGAGCACCCTGGTCTACGCCCCGACCGGCTGGGGATGGTTCCCCGGCTCGGTCATGGGCGGCGTATCCGCCGAGGACCTACCGGACATGCCGCTGCTGGCGCGCATCTCCGACCCGCAGCGCCGGAACGCGGCGCTGGTCGACATGCTCAAGGATCGCCCCGCACTGCTCGCGATCCTCCGGCCGCGCGACCTAGTTCGCAAATACGGCCTGGCGCAAGCCACGGCCTCCATGCTGCTCACGAAGGCGAGGAACCATCCATGAGCGACATCCACCCGCAGGACAAGCTGGACGCCTTGGACTGGGCGCTGCAGCAGCTCCGGTTCCGCGCGCCGCAGGGCGGCTACCAGAGCCAGCTCGACCGGAACCGACTCCACACGCTCGAGCAGCTGCGCGACGAGGCACAGCGGAAGGCACGCGGATGAAGGCCTGCAGCACCTGCACCCGCTGGAAGTCCGCCGCCGAGTTCTACCCGGACCGGCGCCCCGGGCGCAGCCGCGACGGCCTGCACCACGCCTGCATCGCCTGTGAGCGCGAGGCCGCGGCCGAGCGCGCGCGCCGGCGCTACGTCCCCACCCACACCATGCGCCAGGCCCGCGACCGCGCCGGGCGCTTCGCGAGGGCTGCCTGATGGCTGACGGATCCCGCTCCTTCAACTTCCCCGCCCCGCAGCTGTCCGCGCTCAGGCCCGGCGAGATCGTCGTCGACCTGTTCGCTGGCGGCGGCGGTGCCTCCGAGGCACTGAAACAGGCGCTCGGGGTCGATCCGGCGCTGGCCTACAACCACGACGCCTGGGCAATCGGCATGCACGCGGCGAACCACCCGCTGACCGACCACCATCGCGAGGACATCTGGCACGCGGACCCGCGGCGCGACGTCGCCGGCCGGCCCGTGGGCTGGTTCCATGCCTCGCCGGACTGCACGCACTTCAGCCAGGCCAAGGGCGGCCAGCCGCGCAACCGGAAGATCCGCGCGCTCACCTGGGTGGTGCTGAAGTGGGTCGGTCAGCTGCTGCGCGCGGACGCGCTCTACGGCACCAACACGGCGCCGCGGATCATCAGCCTCGAGAACGTCTGGCAGATCCTGACGTGGGGTCCGCTGGTGGCCAAGCGCGACAAGGCCACCGGCCGGGTGCTCAAGATGGACGGCACCGTCGCCGTGCCCGGTGAGCGCGTTCCCGTCGAGTGTCAGCAGCTGGTGCCGGACAAGGGCCACGCCGGCCGCACGTGGCGCCAGTTCATCGCCGCGCTTGAGGCCCTGGGCTACGTGGTCGAGTGGCGGAAGCTGGTCGCCAGCGACTACGGCGCCGGCACCTCCCGCGAGCGGCTGTTCCTGGTGGCGCGGCGCGACGGCGAGGCCATCGTCTGGCCTGAGCCCACCCACGGGACTGGTCCGGGTCTGCAAAAGCCGGCGACGGCGGCGGACAGCATCGACTTCGGCGACCTCGGCCGGAGCATCTTCGACCGCCCCCGGCCGCTAGCGGACGCGACTATGCGGCGCATCGCTAAGGGCCTCGTGCGCCACGTCCTGCAGGCCGATGAACCCTTCTTCCTGACCGAGTTCGCGAACGCGAGCAACGGCCGCACCTGGTCGGCGATGGAGCCCCTGCGGACGCAGTGCGCCGGGGTGAAGGGCGGGCACTTCGCGCTGGTCGCACCTGCGCTGGTGAAGTTCAAGGGGGACAGCACCGGCCACCCGGTCACCGACCCGGTCCCGACGATCACCGCGGGCGGTGACTGCAAGCGCCCCGCCGGCGCCGCGCACTCCCTCGCAGTGATGTCGGCTTTCCTGACGGCGATGGCACAGAACGTGGTGGGTAACGATTTGCGGGAACCGGTGCCAACGATCCTTGCAGGGGCGACGCGATTCGGCGTGGTGTCCGCAGATCTCGCACAACTTGATCCCGAGCAGGAAGCAGGCGCCCTCCGCGTCGCCGCCTTCCTGGTCAACTACTACGGGAACGGCCAGGCCCTCGACGTCCGCGACCCGCTCGACACCGTCACCACCCGCGACCGCATGGCGCTGGTCACGGTCATGGTGCACGGCACGCCCTACGTGATCGTCGACATCAAGCTGCGCATGCTCAAGCCGGCCGAGCTGTTCCGGGCCCAAGGCTTCCCGCGTGACTACGTCATTGACCGCACGGCCGATGGCCGCCCGATCTCCAACACCCACGCCGTGCGCATGGTCGGCAACAGTGTCAGCCCGCCGCCGCTGGCCGCGATCGCGCGCGCGAATCTGGACCCGGCCGAGATGCCGGAACGGCTCGCCGCATGACCCAGCTCTTCCCCAAGGCACCCCGCCGCATGAAACAGCCCCGCAAGGATCAGCTCCGCGAAGCCGTGGAAGCCCTGACCGACGAGAACATCCGGCTCCGCCTCTACCTCAACCTGCCCTGGTGGCGCCGCATCTTCACGAGGAAGCCGCAATGACGATCGACCAACTCAAGGCCGCGCACGCCGCCGGCTGCCGCATCCAGATCTGGCACCTGGTCCCGGGAGCTACTTCCTCCGCCGATGGGCAGTGGGACGACGCCGCGCCGAGGCCGGCCCCGACCTTCGCCTGCCCGCTGCACCTGTACCGCGTGCACCCGGAGGACGTGGGGTTGCTGGGGTAACCGACACCCACACCACACCCAGGAATCGGAGGGAGTATGAGCATCGAAGAACAGAAGGCCGCGCAGGCGGTGGACAGGTACTTTGCGGCGGACGCCAGCGAGGGGGATTTTGGAACCTTCGCGACGTTGGACGAGGCGCGCAGCGCTGCCGAGCGAATGCTCTTCGACGCAAGCGACTCCGCTGCTGACTACGGGTGGGAGAACGAACCGCCGCGCATCTACTACGGCGAGCTGATGGGGCATTGCCTCGAAGAATCGAGGATGCCCGCACCTGGTGACAGCGACTTCGAGTATTACGTCACGTTCGGACTCCACCCGATCACCAAGCCCGTCGACCCCACCCCCTACACGCACGAGGACGTGATGCGGCTGGTGGAGGCGGATATGGAATACGACGAAGCAAGGCGGTTGTGGGAGTTCACGACAGGCGTTGATCCTGATGATGTTTCCGACGAGGAATGGAAGTCTGCGTCCACTCGAATCGAGGAAGCAATCGCCAACCGGCATGCCGCACTCGCCGCCTTCACCCACCAGTCCCAAGGCGGTGCGCGATGAACGCGACAGAGCAGCGGGCGCGGGAGTTGCTGGCTGCGGAGTTTCAAAAAGACGGATATGTGGCGATTGCCGCAACCATCCGAAGTGGGCGGGGCGCATACAGACAGGCAATCCGCGCAATCATGGCAGCCCTGTCCGAGCCTGCCGGTTCGGGGGAGGCGGTGGCTTGGCGATCGATGAGCACTGCACCGAAGGACGGGACAATGATCCGTTTGCTGGTCGATTTCACCGACCATGCAACCGAGGATTCGCCTGAACCGTCACCGACCATCGGCGCCTGCACCGACGACAACACCGGCGAGAACGAAGGATGGAAGTTCGCTGGCTGGTGCTGGTCGCACGATCACTTCATCGAGGGCAAGGGCACCCCTGTCGGCTGGCTTCCGATGCTCGACGCCCACCCCGCGCCGGTTGTGGTCGATGAGGCGTGGCCTGTCGGCGTGCTGGCGCGAGACAAGACGCTGGCAACGCTGCGCTACTTCGCAGACTGGCGACGTGGCGGCGATGGTGACCAGCCTGATGCGCGAATGGTCGGGCTGGCACTGGACGCGGCACTGGCCGCCCTCACGCAGCCCAGCCAGCCCGGCGAGGAGGGGTGATGGACAAGCCAAACGAACACCCGCCAGTCGTGACTGTGGAAAAGCTGAAGGCGTTTCAGGAAACCTGCCGCCTGATGGAAGAAGTCAACGAGCGCAGATCAAAGCGTCAACAGGAACGCATCACCGAGCTAGAGGCCGAGGTGGCGCGGCTGCGGGAGGATGCGGAGCGGTATCGGTGGCTGAAAGACAAGGCCGATCTCGTGACGAAGTTCCTGCTTCTTGAGAGGCGCGAGGCTGACGAGTGGGACGAGGAAATCGACGCCGCCCGAGCAAAGGAGGGAGAGTGATGCCAGACTCAGCCATCAACGATCTGGCCGCGTGCCCGTTTTGCGACACGACGGAGCCGGAGATTTACCCGCTGAATCGAGAGCGCACGCTGTGGGTCGCCGACTGCGGCAACCCCGGATGCGTGACGAGAGTCGAGGACCGATACAGCAGCGAGGCCGAAGCCATCGCCGCATGGAACCGCCGATCCCCGCGCATCACCCGCGCCCTGGCGCTGCTCGCTGCGGTGGAGTCGGGGGAAATCGCAGGGACGTGGCGGCCGATTGAGACTGCGCCGAAGGATGGGGTTACTCCGATCCTTGTCCACGAGAGCGGCATCGGAGAGAGCTACATCGCGCTACGCCCAATCGACTGCCCCGATGACGCGGCGGCCACGATGTTCGGGCATAGCGCCTGCTACCCGACCCACTGGATGCCCCTCCCCTCGCCGCCAGGTACGGAGATGTGCTGGTGCGAGACATGCAGGCCGAACACGCCGACCAACATGCGCTTCATCATGTGCCCGAACTGCGGCAACAAGCGATGCCCGAAGGCGACCAATCACGTCAACGCCTGCACCGGAAGTAACGAGCCGGGCCAGCCGGGAAGCTCTTGGGAGAACTTCAAGCCGGTGGCGGAGGTGAAATGCCCGCATCGAACCCGATGCGATTGTCTCGGGGCGTGCAAGTACGGATTCGCAGGGGGCGGGGCCGCCCCCTCGCCGCCTGGAACGGGGGAAGGGTGATGAATCTCGTAGCAGTCCCCGTCTGGCTGGCGCGCCACTTCGATCCGGAGTCGGCGCCCTCCCACCTCAACGTCCTGCGTCTGCTGCGCGACGGGAAGCTGCCCGGTCGCAAGGTCGGGGGCACCTGGTACATCGACGAGACCGCCTGGCTCGCTGGCGACGACGACCTCGTGCAGCGCATTCTGGAAGCGGGGTAACCTCCGATGATGGGACGTGCCCGCTCGAGGCGCCGCATTGGCTGGCCGCCGAACCTCTACCCGAACCGCGACGGGTTCAAGTATCGGAACCCGGTGACGAAGCGGGAGACGTGGCTGGGCCGCGACAAGGCCCGCGCGTTCGCTGCGGCGAAGAAGGCGAACGCACTGCTGACGGCGCCGGACGACCTCGTCGCGCGCGTGGTCGGCGCCGGCAAGGTGGTGCGCGACGCGATCGAGGTGTTCCGCCGGGACGACATCCCGGGCCGCCGCTGGGCGCCGAAGACCGCCGCGGAGTACGAGATCACCATCAAGCGCATTGAGCGCGGCCTCGGCGATCGCGACCTCGAGTCCCTGGGCGTGAAGGACTGCGCCGAGTTCATCCGCGGCGAGACCGAGTCGACAAGAAGCCGGCAGGTGATTCGGCTGGTGCTGGGCTGGATTCTCGCCTGCGCCGTCGAAGAGGGCTGGATCGATTCGAACCCCGCGATGCAGACCCGCAAGTTCGGCCACCAGCGCAAGCGCGAGCGCCTGACCGCGGCCGACTATGCCGCCATCAGCCAGCAGGCGCCGCGGTGGCTCCAGGTGGCCATGGACCTGTCGCTGCTCACCCTGCTGCGGCGCGAGGACGTGGTGTCGCTTCGCTTCGCAGACGTGCGTGACGGCATGCTCCACGTGGTGCCGGCGAAGACGGAGGGCTCGACACGCGTGCGCTTGCGCATCGCCCTCAGCGACGAGGCGCTAGGCGTGTTGGCGCAGGCGCGCGACGACGTCGTGTCACCCTTCATCGTGCACCGACTGCCGGAGAAGGCCAGGCCCATGGGGCTGCGCGCCAAGGGCCGCGAGCACGCCACCCAGGTACTGCCCGAGCAGCTGTCGCGTGCATTCGCGAAGGCGCGGGACGCGGCCGAGGTGGGCGGCGACAACCCGCCGACCTTCCACGAGATCCGCAGCCTGGGCGGCGCGCTGCTGCAGGAAGCCGGCTGGTCAGTCGCGCAGGTGCAGGCGCTCATGGGACACGCCAGCGCGTCCATGACGGAGCACTACCTTGAGGGGCACGAGCCGCCCTGGCAGGACGTGACCACCGGCATCAAGCGGCCCGGATAGGGTGGGAATAGGGTGGGAATAGGGTGAAGGCGATTTCGGCCGCGTTGCGCGGCGCTTCAACCTATTGAACACGAAGGGGAAATTGGTCGGGGTGGCCGGATTCGAACCGACGACCACCTGTCCCCCAGACAGGTGCGCTACCAGGCTGCGCTACACCCCGAATGCTGCTTCGGCCGCCGACGCTTGGGTCGAGCGGGCGGCAAGTATAACCAGTGTCGGGACTTCCGGCCATGCCCGGAACGATCCCTTCGATGTTTTTTTGCGTGCCGGCGCGGCCGGCGTGGCGTCAGCGGCGCAGCAGCTGGAGGATTTCCTCCAGTTCCATCCGCACCTGCTTGATGATCTGGCCGCTCAGGGCGGACTCTTCCTTCGCCGAGTCCCCTTCCAGCCGCAGCCGGGCGCCGCCGATGGTGTAGCCCTGCTCGTAGAGCAGCGCGCGGATCTGGCGGACCATCAGCACCTCGTGGCGCTGGTAGTAGCGACGGTTGCCGCGGCGCTTGACGGGGTTGAGGCTCGGGAACTCGGTCTCCCAGTAACGCAGCACGTGCGGCTTCACGTCGCACAGCTCACTGACCTCACCGATGGTGAAGTAGCGCTTCGCCGGGATCGGCGGTAGCTCGCGATTACTGCCCGGATCCAGCATAGGCCTCCACACGCTCCTTGAGCTTCTGGCCCGGACGGAAGGTCACCACCGTGCGGGCCGAAATCGGAATTTCCTCGCCGGTCTTGGGGTTGCGTCCCGGCCGCTGGTTCTTGCGGCGCAGGTCGAAATTCCCGAAACCCGACAGCTTCACCTGGCGTCCCTGCTCGAGCGCTTCGCGCAGCGCGTCGAAGAATGCATCGACGAACTCCTTCGCCTCGCGCTTGTTGAGGCCGACCTCGTCGAACAGTCGCTCGGCCATTTCCGCCTTGGTCAATGCCATTTCTATCCCCTGCCTCAGCCTCAGCCGCGGATGACCGCGCCGTGCTCGCGCTGGAGCGAAGCCGTCACTGCGGCCACGATCCCGTCCACGTCACGGTCTGTGAGAGTGCGGGATTCATCCTGCAGAATCAAGCCCATAGCGAGACTCTTGAATCCTGATTCCACCCCCTTGCCCTGGTACTGGTCGAACAGCACCAGATCCCGCAGCACCGGGCCCGCGGCGGCTTCCACGCAGGCCGAAACCGTCGCCCATGCCAGGCCTTCGGCGACGACGAACGCAAGGTCCCGGCGGACGGACGGATACTTGGAGATGCGCCCGGCGCGCGGGATCGCCCGTTCAGCCAAGGGCACGAGGTCGATCTCGAAGGCCACTACCGGCACGTCCAGCTCGAGGAGTTCGCGCAGGCGGGGGTGCAGCTCGCCCAGCCAACCGATCCGCACGCCGTCGCGCAGGACGTCCGCGCAACGGCCCGGATGGGCCCAGGCCGGCTGAGCGGCGACGAAGGACAGGCGCGCGCCCGCCAATGCCGCCAGGCTCTCCAGGTCGCCCTTGAGGTCGTGGAAGCCGACCGGCCGCTCCGGCTGGCCCCACTGCTCGGCGCCGGCGCTGCCGCATACGGCGGCCGCCACGCGCAGGGTCTCGCGGGCACCGCCCGCCGGGTTGGCGGCGAACACGTTGCCGACCTCGAACAGGCGCACGCGCGACTGCTGGCGCGCGGCATTGCGCCCCAGCGCGGCGACCAGGCCGGGGACCAGCGCGGTGCGCATCACGCCCAGTTCGGCGCTCAGCGGATTGGCCAGAGGCACGGCGCCCGCGTCCATCGACCAGGCCTCGAGCAGCTCGCGGTCGACGAAGGCGTAGTTGATCGCCTCCAGCGCGTCGCGGGAGACCAGGTGGCGGCGCAGCGTGGGCAGGTCCACACGGCCCTCGCCCGGTGCCGCCAGGCGCGACGCGCCAGCGGGCAGCGTCGTCGGCACGGCGTCGTAGCCGTGGATGCGGACGACCTCCTCGATCAGGTCTTCCTCGATGGCGATGTCGAAGCGCCGGGTCGGCGCGACCACGCGCCAACCGGTGTCGACCGTGTCCACCGCCAGGCCGAGCGCGCGCAGGATGCGCTCGACCTCGTCGTCGGGCACGCGCACGCCGAGCACGCGGGCCAGGCGCTCGCGGCGCAGGACGATGGCCCCGGGCCGGGCGATGTCGCCCTCGCGCGCCACCTCGACCACCGGGCCGGGCGCGCCGCCGGCGATGTCCAGGATCAGGCGGGTGGCGTACTCCACCGCGATCCGCGGCAGCTCGGGGTCGACGCCGCGCTCGAAGCGGTGGCCGGCGTCGGTGTGCAGGCCCAGGCGCCGGCTGCGGCCGATGATGGCCGAGGGCACCCAGTGCGCGGCTTCCAGGAAGACCCGGCGCGTGGTGTCGGTGACGCGGGTGTCGTGGCCGCCCATGATGCCGCCCAGGGCAACTGCGCGGGCGCCCTCGCCGCCCTGGCTGTCGGCGACCACCAGGAAGTCGCCGTCCAGGTCCACCGTGCGCCCATCGAGCAGCTTGAGCGCTTCGCCCGCGTTCGCATGGCGGACCACGACCGGCTCGACCAGGCGGTCGCGGTCGAAGGCATGCATCGGCTGGCCCAGCTCCAGCATCACGTACTGGGTGACATCGACCAGGAAGCTGATCGGCCGCACGCCGCTGCGACGCAGGCGCTCGGCCATCCACAGCGGCGTGTCGACGCCGGCGTCGACGTCGTCGATCGCACGCCCGACGAAGCGCGGCACCTTCTCGCCGGCCTCCAGGCGCACCTGGGGCGCGATCGCGCTGGCCGCCGGCACCGGCGCGGCCTCGAGCGGTTCGACCTGGCCGCCGAGGGCGGCGGCGACGTCGTAGGCGATCCCGCGCACGCTGAAGCAGTCGGCGCGGTTGGGGGTCAGCTTGATCTCGATGCTGGCGTCGGGCAGGCCCAGGCACTCGGCGATCGGCTGGCCGACCCGCGCGTCGGCCGGCAGCTCGAGCAGGCCGGAGGCATCGACGTCGGTACCCAGCTCCTTGGCCGAGCACAGCATGCCCATCGACTCCACCCCACGCAGCCGGGCCGGCTTGATCGCCATGCCGCCGGGCAGCACCGCGCCGACCTTCGCCAGCGGCGCCTTCAGGCCGGGCCGCGCATTCGGCGCGCCGCACACGATCTGCACCCGACCGTCCCCGGTGTCGACCTGGCAGACCTGCAGGCGATCGGCCTCGGGATGCTTCTCGGCGCTGACGATGCAGGCCACCACCACGCCGTCGAGCGAATCGCCCATCGACGCCACGTCCTCGACCTCCAGGCCGATCGCGGTCAGGGTGGCCACCAGCCTGTCGTGGTCGGCGGAGGTGGGAACGTGCTGGCGCAGCCAGTTCTCGCTGAATTTCATGTATCGAAGCCGTTATGCGTGATTCGCGATGAGTGATTCGAGGGGCGCAACGGGGAGACGCGGACTGGCATTCAACTCGTGAAACCACGAATCACCAATCACCCATCACCCATCACGGCCGTCAAGCGAACTGCCTGAGGAAGCGGACGTCGTTTTCAAAGAACGCGCGCAGGTCGTCGACACCGTAGCGGGTCATCGCCAGGCGCTCCACGCCCATGCCGAAGGCATAGCCGGTGTACTTCTCCGGGTCGATGCCGACGTTGCGCAGCACGTTCGGGTGCACCATGCCGCAGCCGAGCACTTCCAGCCAGCGCGTCGTGCCGTCCGCCTGCTGCCAGGCGATGTCGAGCTCGGCGGAGGGTTCGGTGAAGGGGAAGTAGCTGGGGCGGAAGCGCATTTCGAAGTCGCGCTCGAAGAAGGCGCGGACGAACTCGGTCAGCGTGCCCTTGAGGTCGGCGAAGCTGGCGTGTTCGTCGACCAGCAGGCCCTCGCACTGGTGGAACATCGGCGTGTGGGTCTGGTCGCTGTCGCTGCGGTAGACCTTGCCCAGCGCGATCATGCGCAGCGGCGGCGAGTGCTCCTTCATGTAGCGCACCTGCACGCCGGAGGTGTGCGTGCGCAGCAGGCGCGGGGTGCCCGTGCCGTCGGGGGCCATGTAGAAGGTGTCGTGCATCGCCCGCGCGGGGTGGTGCGGGGGGAAGTTGAGCGCTTCGAAGTTGTGCCAGTCGTCCTCGATCTCGGGCCCGTCGGAGAGCTCGAAGCCCAGCCGGGCGAAGATCTCGGCCATGCGCTCGAGGGTGCGGCTGACCGGGTGCAGGCCGCCACGACCGGCATCGATGCCCGGCAGGGTGACGTCCAGGGTCTCGGTCGCCAGGCGCGCCTCCAGGGCGGCGGCGTCGAGTTCGGCCTTGCGCGCGGCCAGGGCGGTCGCCAGGCCATCGCGGGCCCGGTTGATCGCCTCGCCCGCGGCCTTGCGCTGGTCGGCCGGCAAGGCGCCCAGTTGCTTGAGCTGCGCGGTCACGCTGCCGGACTTGCCCAGCAGCCCCACGCGAAGGGCCTCGAGCGCGGCCGAAGTGTCGGCGGCGGCGATCTCGGCCAGCGCCCGGTCTGTCAGTGATTCGATTCCAGTCATCTATCCACCCGCGCCAAAAACGAACATGGGGAAGGACTTGCGCCCTTCCCCATGCGTGTACTGCATTGTCCGGCCGGGCGGCCGCGCGGTGCGCGGGCGCCCTTCGGTGACAATTACGCTGCGAGCGCGCCCTTCGCCTTCTCGGCCAGCGCGGCAAAACCCGCCGCGTCGTGCACGGCGATGTCCGCCAGCACCTTGCGGTCGAGGGTGATGCCGGCCTTGGACAGGCCGTTCATGAAGCGGCTGTAGCTCAGGCCGTTGATGCGGGCCGCGGCATTGATGCGGGTGATCCACAGCGAGCGGAAGTTGCGCTTCTTCTGCTTGCGGCCGATGTAGGCGTACTGCAGGGCCTTGGTGACGGCCTGCTTGGCAACGCGGAACACCTTGCGGCGCGCGTGGTAGTAGCCCTTGGCCTGCTTGAGGATCTTCTTGTGACGGCGTCGTGCAGTGACGCCACGCTTGACTCGTGCCATTTTTCAGTCCTCCTCAGAGATACGGCAGCATGCGGTCCAGACGGCCTGCGTCCTCGGCACGAACGTGGTTCGTCTGCCGGAGGTTGCGCTTCCGCTTGGTCGCCTTCTTGGTGAGGATGTGGCTACGGTTGGCGTGGCCAGCCTTGTACTTGCCGGAAGCGGTCTTGCGAAAACGCTTGGCCGCGCCCCGGTGGGTCTTGATCTTGGGCATAACGGGGTCCTTTCGGAATGTTTGTCACTGGCCTGGGCGGTGGCTGCGCCACGCTTTCCGTCCTGCCCTTGCCGGCTTGTAAGTCATTGATCCAAAACGAATCAGCGACAGGTCCTGAACGTCGTCACCCGGCGGCACGGAACCACCGGAAACAACAAACCCGGCGAACCGGGCCGCCTAGTATGACGGGTGCTCGCCGGGCTTGCAATGTTTTCCTTGCGAATCAGTGGCTTTGGCGGCGCCAGGCGGTTCAGCCAGGCGCCGGCCGGGCTACTGCTTCTTCTTGGGCGCGATCATCATCACCATCTGGCGGCCTTCCAGACGCGGGCGCGACTCGATGACGATGTCCTCGCCCAGGTCGGCCTCGATCCGGGCCGCCATTTCGCGTCCCAGCTCCTGATGGCTCATCTCGCGGCCACGGAAGCGGATGTTGACCTTGATCTTGTCGCCTTCCTCCAGGAAACCGCGCATCTTGCGCAGCTTGATCTGGTAGTCGCCCTCGTCGGTGACGGGACGGAACTTGACTTCCTTGATCTCGACCTGCTTCTGCTTCTTCTTGGCCGCGTTGGCCTTCTTCTGCAACTCGAACTTGTACTTGCCGAAGTCCATGATGCGGCAGACCGGCGGATCGGCGTTGGGCTGGATCTCCACGAGGTCCATGCCTTCGTCCTCGGCGCGGCCGAGGGCCTCGTCGCGCGTGAGCACGCCGATCATTTCGCCATCGCTACCGATCACGCGCACGCGGGGCACGCGGATCTCATGGTTTCTGCGGTTCGGTTTGTCGGGGGTACTGATTGTGCGATCTCCAATGAGGGTTGGGCCGGCCCCGGGGTTCATGCCGGGGGCGGTGCCGTGAATCTACTGCGGGGTCAGCCTTCGCCTTCGGCGCCGACCTGCTCACTGCGCAAACGTGAGGCGAACTCGGCGACGGTCATCGTGCCCAGGTCCTCCCCTCCTCGCGTCCGCACTGCGACCATGCCATTCTCGCGCTCGCGGTCGCCGACCACCAGCTGATAAGGCACCCGTTGCAGCGTGTGCTCGCGAATCTTATAGCCGATCTTCTCGTTCCGCAAATCGGACTGGACCCGGAAGCCTTGATTTGAAAGGGTTTTCCGAACGCCATCGACATAGTCTGCCTGGGCGTCCGTGATGTTCATGACGACGGCCTGGACCGGGGCCAGCCAGGCCGGGAACTGGCCGGCGTGGTGCTCGATCAGGATGCCGATGAAACGCTCCATCGAGCCGACGATGGCCCGGTGCAGCATGACCGGGTGGCGGCGCTGGCTGTGTTCGTCGACATATTCCGCCCCCAGCCGGCCCGGCATCATGAAATCGACCTGCATGGTGCCCAGCTGCCAGGTCCGGCCGATGGCGTCGCGCAGGTGGTATTCGATCTTCGGGCCGTAGAACGCGCCCTCGCCCGGGAGTTCCTCCCAGTCCACCCCGGCCGCGCGCAGGGCCGCGCGCAGGGCGTCCTCGGCCTTGTCCCAGGTGTCGTCGTCGCCCAGGCGCGATTCAGGCCGCAGGGCCAGCTTCACCTGGATGTCGCTGAAACCGAAGTCGGCATAGACCTTCATCGCCTGGGCGTGGAACGCGGTGACCTCGGCCTCGACCTGGCCCTCGGTGCAGAAGACGTGGCCGTCGTCCTGGGTAAAGCCGCGCACGCGCAGGATGCCGTGCAGCGCGCCGGAGGGCTCGTTGCGGTGGCAGGCGCCGAACTCGCCGTAGCGGATCGGCAGGTCGCGGTAGCTGTGCAGGCCGTGGTTGAACACCTGGACGTGGCCGGGGCAGTTCATCGGCTTGAGCGCGTAGGTGCGCTTCTCCGACTCGGTGAAGAACATGTTCTCCTGGTAGTTGTCCCAGTGGCCGGACTTCTTCCACAGGGAGACGTCCAGGATCTGCGGGCAACGCACCTCCTGGTAACCGCTGTCGCGGTACACCCGGCGCATGTACTGCTCGACGACCTGCCAGATCGACCAGCCCTTCGGGTGCCAGAAGATCAGGCCGGGGGCTTCTTCCTGCAGGTGGAACAGGTCCTGCTGGCGCGCGATCTTGCGGTGGTCGCGCTTCTCGGCTTCCTCGATCCGCTGGATGTAGGCATTGAGCTGCTTCTTGTCGGCCCAGGCGGTGCCGTAGATGCGTTGCAGCTGCTCGTTCTTGGAGTCGCCGCGCCAGTACGCACCGGAGATGCGCGTGAGCTTGAACACCTTCAGGAAGCGCGTGTTGGGCACGTGCGGGCCGCGGCACATGTCGACGTATTCCTGGTGGTAGTACAGGCCCATCTGCGTCTCGTCGGGCATGTCCTCGACCAGGCGCAGCTTGTAGTCCTCGCCACGCTCGCCGAACACGCGGATGACCTCCTCGCGCGGGGTCATCTTCTTGATGACGTCGTAGTCCTGGTCGATCAGCTCCTTCATGCGCTGCTCGATGGCGGCCATGTCCTCCGGCGTGAAGGGGCGCTCGCTGTAGATGTCGTAATAGAAGCCTTCGTCGATGACCGGGCCGATCACCATCTTGGCGTCCGGGTACAGCTGCTTCACGGCGTGGCCGACCAGGTGGGCGCAGGAGTGGCGGATGATCTCCACGCCCTCCTCGTCCTTGGCGGTGATGATGCGCAGCGCGGCGTCGTGGTCGATGACGTCGCTGGCGTCGACCAGCTTGCCGTCCACCGCGCCGGCGATGGTGGCCTTGGCCAGCCCCGGTCCGATGGACTGGGCGACGTCCATGACGGACACGGGATTGACGAACTCGCGGCGGCTGCCGTCGGGGAGCGTGATGGTGATCATTACGGAGACCGTTATTGGTGATTGGATATTCGTGATTGGCAAGCGCGATCAAGCGCCTGAATCACGGATCACATATGTGGTGGCAGAAAAGAACAGGCACAAAAAAAGCGCCACGAGGGCGCCGGCGCGTGCAGGGGCCTCGGGCGGTTCAGCGATGGGCAGTGGTAGTGCTCATGTCGCACGCTCGGCCGGCGGGTTGCCGCGGGCCACCTGTTCTGCTCGTGGGGACCGTCAAATTAGTGGCCCGGGGGCCGCAAGTCAATCAAACGGGCACGATCGCGCTGGCCCCGCCGACGGTCCACGGGGACCGGGTGCGGCGGCGGGCCTGCATCCGGGCGCGCGGACCGCTACATTGGGGACGTCCCGCCGGGGGCCCGGCATCCCTTCACATTGGAGAACGACCCGCATGCGTACAGGCTTGAGCATTCCACTGGGGCTGGCGATCGGCTGGCTGGCGATCTCGACGGCCGCCGCGGCCGAGGCCACGCCGGCCGCGGAGAAGCTGGCGCGCGACGCGGTCATCGTCGACACCCACATCGATGCCCCCGGGCAGTTGATGTCGAAGTGGGCCGACCTGGACGGCGAGGCGCCCGACCGCGAGTTCGACTACCCGCGCGCCCGGGCCGGCGGCCTGGACGTGGCCTTCATGTCGATCTACACCTCGGCCGGCCAGGACGAGGCCGGTACCGCGTGGGGCGTGGCCAACCAGATGATCGACGCGGTCGAGGCGCTGGTGCAGCGCCATCCCGACAAATTCGCCCTGCTGCGCTCGCCCGGCGACGTGGCGCGCCTGCGCAAGGGCGGCAAGGTGCTGCTGCCGCTGGGCATGGAGAACGGCGCGCCGATCGGCAAGGACCTGTCGAACATCGCTTTCTTCTTCGACCGCGGCATCCGCTACATCACCCTGGCCCACAGTGCCAACAACGCGCTGGCCGATTCCTCCTACCAGCGCGACAAGAAGTGGAACGGGCTCAGCCCGCTCGGCCGGCAGGCGGTGGCCGAGATGAACCGCCTCGGCATCATGGTCGACGTCTCCCACCTCTCCGACGACGCCGCCGCCCAGGCAATCGAGCTGAGCACCGTGCCGGTGATCGCCTCGCACTCGGCCTTCCGTCACTTCACCCCGGGCTTCGAGCGCAACATCAGCGACGCGCTGGCCAAGCAGCTCGCCGCGAAGGGTGGCGTCGTCCAGCTGGCCTTCGGCAACGGCTTCGTCGATCCGGCTTCCGCGCAGGACCTGCAGGACTACTTCGTCGCCGCCGAGGCCTGGGAACAGGCCAATGCCGCGCGTGCGGCGGCCGGCCAGCCGCTGCAGACCGAGGCCGAGTTCGACGCCGAATGGAAGGCCTCGCACCCCAACCGCACGGTGCCGATCGACGCCGTCCTCGACCAGGTCGACCACGGCGTGGCCCTGGTCGGCATCGACCACCTGGGCATCGGCTCGGACTTCGACGGCGTAAGCGGCAACCTGCCCAGCGGGCTGAAGACCGTGGCCGACTATCCCCGCCTGGTCGCCGGCCTGCAGGCGCGCGGCTACTCCGATGCCGACATCCGCAAGCTGCTGGGCGGCAACCTGCTGCGCACCTGGCAGGCGGTGGAAGACGGCGCCGGCCGATAAGCCCCCGCCCACGACCGGACCCGAGGCACGCCGCATGGCCCACAGCATCCACGAGTTCCACGACGACCCGCGCAACGCCGACATCCGCATCTGGATGAACGGCCAGCTCAAGCCCCGGGCGGAGGCGACGGTGTCGGTGTTCGACAGCGGCTTCGTCCTCGGCGACGGGGTCTGGGAGGGCCTGCGCATCGTCGGCGGCCATCCCGCCTTCCTCGACGCCCACCTGGACCGGCTCTACGAAGGCGCCCGCGCCATCGCCATGGACATCGGCCTGGACCGGCGGGCGCTCACCGCCGCGCTCTACGAGACCCTGGCCGCCAACGGCATGCACGACGGCGTGCACGTGCGCCTGATGGTGACCCGCGGCGTGAAGCGGACGCCCTACCAGGACCCGCGGGTGACCGTGGGGCCGGCGACGGTGGTCATCATCCCCGAGCACAAGGTCGCCAAGCCCGAGACGCTGGCGACCGGCCTGCGCCTGTTCACCGTCCACGTGCGGCGCGGCTTCCCCGACGTTCAGGACCCGAAACTCAACAGCCACAGCAAGCTCAACTGCATCACCGCCTGCATCCAGGCCACCGAGGCCGGCGCGGACGAAGGCCTGATGCTCGACCCGCACGGCTTCGTCGCCACCTGCAACTCCACCCACTTCTTCATTGTCCGCAAGGGCGAGGTCTGGACCTCGACCGGCGACTACTGCCTGGGCGGGATCACCCGCGAGAACGTCATCGGCGCCTGCCGCGACGCCGGCATCCCCGTGTTCGAGAAGAACTTCAGCCTGACCCAGGTCTACGGCGCCGACGAGGCCTTCGTCACCGGGACCTTCGCCGGCGTGGTGCCTGTCCGCCAGGTCGACGGACGGGTCATGGGCGACGGCCGCCCCGGGCCGATGGTCGAGCGCCTGCAGGGGCTGTACCGCGAGCGCGTGGCCCGCGACATCGCCTTCCGCGCCGGAGAGCGGCTGGCGTGAGCGCCCTGCGGATCGCGATGTGGAGCGGCCCGCGCAACATCTCCACGGCGATGATGCGGGCCTGGGAGAACCGGCCGGACTGCGTGGTCAGCGACGAGCCCCTCTACGCGGCCTACCTGGCGCGGACCGGGCTGGACCACCCGGGTGCCGCGGCGGTGATCGCCGCCGGCGAGACCGACTGGCGACACGTCGTCGAAGCGCTGGCCTCCGGCCCTGTCCCGGACGGTGCACCGATCTGGTACCAGAAGCACATGAGCCACCACCTGCTGCCGGAGATGGACCACGACTGGATCCACGGCCTGGCGAACGTGTTCCTGGTGCGCGACCCCATCGAAGTAGTGGCGTCTTATCTGCAGTCGCGGGCGACGGTGGCCCCGGAGGACATTGGCCTGTTGCAGCAGGACCGCCTGCATGCCGAACTCACCGCCGCGGGTGCCACCCCGCCGGTGATCGACGCCGCCGACTTCCTGCAGGCCCCTGAAGCCCACCTCAGGGCCCTGTGCGAGCGCCTCGGGATCGCCTTCAGCACGCGCATGCTGGCCTGGCCCGCCGGGCCGCGCGACAGCGACGGCATCTGGGCGCCCTACTGGTACGACAGTGTCTGGAAGTCCACCGGGTTCGAGCGCCCCCGCCCGCGCGAGATCGGGCTGGCCCCCGCGGCGCGGGCCGTCGCCGAGGCCTGCCGGCCCGCGTACGAACGCCTGCACGCCCTGCGACTGCGGCCCTGATGACCGCCCTCGCCGCTGCGGACGCCAGAAACAGAAAGCCCCCGGAGGACCGGGGGCTTTCTTCACCAAATCTGGTGGGCGGTACAGGGTTCGAACCTGTGACCCCTACCATGTCAAGGTAGTGCTCTACCGCTGAGCTAACCGCCCATTCGTCGTCGAACCACCCGACGAGGGGCGCGCAGTGTATCCCAGCCTGCGCCGCCCGACAATAGGTTTCGTCGCATCCGGGCCCGTTGCCGGGTTCAGCCCGCGAACCCGCGCTCCTTGAGCTGGCGCAACTGGTCGCGCACCGACGCGGCCTGCTCGAACTCCAGGTCGCGGGCGTGCTGGTACATCTGCTGCTCCAGCGCCTTGATCCGGGCGGCCACCTGGCGGGGCTCCATCGCGGCGTAATCGGGCGTGTCGTCGGCCACCTTGCGACCGCGGCCGCGGCTTCGCGCCGCATCGGGCTCGGTTCGCGCGCCTTCCATGATGTCCATCACCGCCCGGTTGACCGAGGTCGGGGTGATGCCATGCTCGGCGTTGTGCTCGACCTGCTTCTGGCGACGGCGGTCGGTCTCGTCGATCGCCTTCTGCATCGAATTGGTGATCCGGTCGGCATACAGGATCGCCTTGCCACGGACGTTGCGGGCCGCGCGGCCGATCGTCTGGATCAGCGAGCCGGCCGAGCGCAGGAACCCTTCCTTGTCGGCGTCCAGGATCGCCACCAGCGAGACCTCGGGCATGTCCAGGCCTTCGCGCAGCAGGTTGATGCCCACCAGCACGTCGAACTTGCCCAGGCGCAGGTCGCGGATGATCTCGACGCGCTCGACCGTGTCGATGTCGGAATGCAGGTAACGCACCCGCACGCCGTGTTCGCCCAGGTACTCGGTCAGGTTCTCGGCCATGCGCTTGGTCAGGGTCGTGATCAGCACGCGGTCGCCGAGCTTCACGCGCTCGTGGATCTCGCCCAGGACGTCGTCGACCTGGGTCGCGACCGGGCGGATCTCCACCTCGGGGTCGATCAGGCCGGTGGGGCGCACCACCAGCTCGACCACCTCGTCGCCGGAATGCTTCAGTTCGTAGGGACCGGGGGTGGCCGAGACGAAGATCGCGCGCGGCGAGCGGCCTTCCCACTCCTCGAACTTCAGCGGGCGGTTGTCCAGCGCCGAGGGTAGCCTGAAGCCGAACTCGACCAGCGTCTCCTTGCGCGAGCGGTCGCCCTTGTACATCGCGCCCACCTGGGGAACGGTGACGTGGGACTCGTCGATCACCAGCAGCGCGTCGGGCGGCAGGTAGTCGAACAGGCAGGGCGGCGGCTCGCCGGGCATGTGCCCGGTCAAGTGGCGGGAATAGTTCTCCACGCCGTTGCAGTACCCCACCTCGGCCAGCATCTCCAGGTCGAACTGGGTGCGCTGGGCCAGGCGCTGGGCCTCCACGAGCCGGTTGTCGGCATACAGCTGCTCCAGGCGGAGCCGCAGCTCCTCCTTGATCGTATCGATGGCGTCGAGCACGGTCCGCCGTGTCGTCACGTAGTGCGAGCCGGGGTAGATCGTGTAGCGCTGGACCTTGTCCAGCGTCTCGCCGGTCAGCGGGTCGAACAGCGTCAGCTGCTCGATCTCGCCGTCGAACAGCTCGATGCGCAGCGCCTCGGTGTCGCTTTCGGCCGGATGCACGTCGATGACCTCGCCGCGCACGCGGTAGGTACCGCGCCGCAACTCGGTGTCGTTGCGGGTGTACTGCATCTCGGTCAGCCGCCGGATCAGCTCGCGCTGGTCGATCCGTTCGCCGCGCACCATGTGCAGGACCATCCGGAAATACTCGTTCGGGTCGCCCAGGCCATAGATCGCCGAGACCGTGCAGACGATCAGGGCGTCGCGGCGCTCGAGCAGGGCCTTGGTCGCCGACAGCCGCATCTGCTCGATGTGCTCGTTCACCGAACTGTCCTTCTCGATGAAGGTGTCCGACGAGGGCACGTAGGCCTCGGGCTGGTAGTAGTCGTAGTAACTGACGAAGTACTCGACCGCGTTGTCGGGGAAGAAGGCCTTGAATTCGCCGTACAGCTGGGCCGCCAGGGTCTTGTTGGGCGCCATCACCAGGGTCGGCTTCTGCACCTGCTGGACGACGTTGGCGATGGTGTAGGTCTTGCCGGAGCCGGTCACGCCCAGCAGGGTCTGGTGGGCCAGGCCGCCCTCGAAGCCGGCCACCAGGCGTTCGATGGCCTGGGGCTGGTCGCCGGCCGGCGTATAGGGCGCGACCAGGCGGAAGCCGCGGGAATCGAGTCCGGCAGCGGCATCGGCGACACGGTTGTCGGGGGAGGCGTCAGTCATGGCGATCGCGGTGTCGGCTCCATTGTAGTCAGACAAAGGAATGGGGACGCCGCGGAGTTTTCCTACCCCCGCGTCCGGGGTCTGCTGACAGACGCACCCCGCCGGCCGGCCTAGTCTGGCTCCAGCGAAGGCCAGGGAGGCAAGCATGGACCGGAACTCATTGAACCGCGGATTCACCCTCGTGGAGCTGATGGCGGCCATGGCGGTGCTGGGTGTCGTCGCGGCCCTGGCATCGCCACCGCTCGGCGCCCTGCTGGAGGCACACGCCGCGACGGCCGCACGGCATCGGCTGACCACCGCCCTCGCCCTGGGCCGCCTCGCGGCCGTGAAGCTGGGGCACCCGGTCACCGTATGCCCCAGCCGTGACGGCCAGCACTGCCGCACCGACGGCGTATGGGAATCGGGATGGATCGTCTACGCCGATCCCGACAGGCAGGCGGCACCCGTGAAGGCCGATCGCGTCCTGGAACACGATGGGCGCGTCGGCCACGGCCTGTCGATTCGCAGCACGCCGGGCCGCAGCCGGGTGCGGTTCAGCCCCGACGGCTGGTCCGCCGGGCACAACCTGACCATCGAAGTGTGCACCCCACGCAAGGGCGCCACCCACCGGATAATCGTGAACAATGCAGGACGGCCTCGGACCGAACGCCTGCCGCGAGGCCAAGACTGCGCGCCCTGAAGACGTGCCGCCAAAGGGCTTGACCCCGGCTCTGGAGGCCTTACAATTCACGTCCCCGCCCGAATAGCTCAGCTGGTTAGAGCACTTGACTGTTAATCAGGGGGTCGTTGGTTCGAGTCCAACTTCGGGCGCCAAAAATTTCAATGATTTAGGGTCGCTTCGGCGGCCCTTCTTCATTTCTGGCGTAGCCAAATCGTAGCCGCTGCTCGATTCCTCCATTTGAACTTGTTCTGCGTACCGCTTCAGGTCATCCATGCCGAGGTGTGCGTAGCGTTGGACCATGGCCGGGGTCTGCCACCCCCCGAGCTTCTGCAACACATGCATCGGTGTCCCGCTCTGGGCGTGCCAGCTGGCCCACGTATGGCGGAGATCGTGCCAGCGGAAGTTCTCAATCCCTGCCCGCTGTAGCGCCCTCCTCCATGCCTTCGTGCTGGTCTTGAACTCGAAAGGCCGACCCCGGAACGTGAAGACCCACTCGGGATGCTTCCCGCGCTGTTCTTCGAGGACCCGCATCGCTTCGGCGTTCAGGGGAACGGGAATTGCCCGCTTGCCCTTGGCCTCCGATGCTTCGACCCACGCGGAACAACGTTCCAGATCGACCTTCGCCCAGCGCAGCCCCTTGACATTGCCTTGGCGCAAACCCGTTGCCAACGAGAAACGCGCCATGGCCCGCAAGTGCTCCGGCAGTTCAGCCAGCAACCGCCCGGCCTCCTCTCGCGTCAGGTAACGGACGCGACCTTGCGGTTCCTTCAACAGACGGAACCGAGGCAACTTGTCGAGCCAGTCCCACTCCAATGCGGCCCGCCTCAAGATTGCACGCAAGACCTGAAGACGCCGATTCGTAGTTGCATCGCTGACGCCGCTACGCTGGCTTTCCTGCTTGTACCGGTCCACCACATCACGGGTGATCTGGGTCAGGCACATGCCTTCGAGTCGAGGCTGCCACCAACGAAGGTGCAGCTTGTCATCGCCAACAGACTTCTTCTTCACCTCCTCACCTAGGTACCGAAGTACCGCCTCATCCCACGACCGACGCGGCTTTATGCCGAGTCGTTGCTGCTCCCACAGTTCCGCTCGTCGTTTGTCGTGGTATTCCTGAGCTTGCCGTTTGTTGGCAGTCCCAGTGCTTTCCGACACGCGATGACCGCTGACCGTGAGCTTGACCCACCAGTACGGTGAGTCCTTGCGCTTGTAGAGTGACATTGTGAAATCTCCGAGCTGTCACCCTGCAACGCTCGCCGCTTGTAGTGTGCCCGAACGTAGCCGATGAGGTCATCTTGGATGAACACCCACCGCCGGCCGATCTTGGCGGCAGGGATGCGTCCTTCGGCGGCGCGCTCCGCAACCGTCACCGGATGCAGCTTGAGCAGGTCGGCGGCCTCTTGCAGGGTGAGGGTGATCACTTTGCGTGGCCTTCCCGGCTGCCTCGTCGGGGCAGCGGCAGGTTTGCGAGGCGCTTGGGCACGCCCGGCCGTACGGCTTGTTCAAGCACCGCGAAGGGGTCCCCGCCCTCCACGCGGAGCATGGCGTTTAGTGCCGGGCCGTACTGCGTTCGCAGGCACTCAACCATCCGGGCATAGCCAATTTCAGCGGACTTCTTTAGGGTCCGCACCTTGTCCTGGCGCTTCGAAAGGTAGGCAAGGCAGGGATACGCACCGGCAAGGTAGTCCCCTGCCCTTACGAGGACGTCATAGGGAATTACGCGCGATTTCCCACGGAACTCGACCTCGACGCGACACCATGGGCTTTGCTTATCGCCCAGCTGTTTGCCCTTCTCGTAGACGCGACATAGCTTGCCGTGCTGCCGTTGCCCGACGTAGAGCGTCTTGCCCCGGTCGGAGCCGAGGTCGTCCAGCAACCGTGCAGTGGGCGCACGCCCCCCCGTAGTGAACTGGCCCTGTTGGAACCACGCTCGCGCCTGCGACACGTTGACAACCTCTCCGGTGAAGTCGTCGTGGGCAAGATCTACGCGGGTGATTCGTACGCCGTAAGCCTCACACCAGACTTTCACCGCGTTCCAATCTCGGACGCGAGCACAGCCCAGTGCGTTGAGCTCCAGATGCACGGTGCCCCGCTGATGCTCACCACCGTAGCCAAGCAGTCCAAGCCCGCCAAGGTCAATCCTCGTGTCGTAACCCTGCCAGCCTCCCGGTCGCTTGACCCAGTCGGCGCGAGGGAGGAGGAAGACAGATTCGACAATGCCAAGTCCTGCGCTTCCCGGGAGGAACGTGCAGGCAAACCAATCTACGTGCGCCGTGGTGTGTGTGTGACTTTCGCCCCGTGTTACTGGACGGGGCTCTTGCTCGACCACCGGGCCTCCGGCGCCCATGCGTGTCGCTTGCGCGACATCGCATGCAGCGCCCAGCGGCCCGCAGGAGGTTGAATTGATCGACATAGCGTGACTCCGGTAAGCGCGGAGGAGTCACGGCATTCGAGCGCCCAAATGACTCCACCGCATGGCTGCGGGAAATCACAAGGAGGGGGCAGGCCCGAGATGAGTGCGCATCTATTTCATCACCCCAGAGCCTGCCTATTTCTGCTCTGGAGGGTCGTGGACGCGACCACGACTTCGCGACTATGCGCTGCGATTTACTACTTGTGTGAGACAAAGCTGCCACAGGGCTCGCGGCGTCGTCAAGTACGCGTTGCCCACCGACTCCACAGCCTTGCTCCGCTGCGCGAAGCAACCCGCGCGGCGGCTCGGTTCGGCAGAGGCGCCGAACCGCCGCGCGGGCTTCGGGTAGCTCTGTCCGTGGATAACGCATCGTGATTCGGACCCATCTAGAAGGGGAAGTCGGCTTCGAATTCGAAGTCGCCCTCGTATCGTGCGGCATCCTTTAAAAGCTTGGCGGTTTGGGTCTTCAAAGGCTCGTCAGAATTGAGAATTTCCAATTCGTCGCCGTCGAAGGTGTCGATAAGAATCTTAAGCCGGCCCTCCTCAAAATCAATGCGCATGTCCTCAACCTTTGGAGCTGGGATTCCATTCTTGCGCAGAGCTTGGTTAATTCTCAGGACGAGCCGCCACTTCAATCTATCCGCGAAATGCGCACGAACTTTTTCGTTCCAGCGGATCGACTCATACGACGTAGCCAACAGTTTTGTCATGTGGGCCGCATTGAAATCCGCGAGCTTGGAAAGCGCCGCCACAAACTGCGGCAACTTGTCGCTTCGAACGAAATGAATGAGGGCAGATAGGTCTCGCCTTCGAACCATATAGCGCGCAAGGTGCGTCAGGCGCGCCACTTCCGCCGCTACAGGCGCTTCTCCCGAGTAGCTGACGTCGACCATTGGGGCATCAACGACCGAGACAAGTGAGAAATAGTAGAGGCGCTTTCGGCCTTTGGCGCGTTTCGGAACAGCCTCCACCTCGTGATCAAGCGCCTTCATCAGGGACGCAATTGAGTTAAAGATTGCCTTGTCATTCCGGGCGGCGACGTTAAGCGAGGCGACTTGCTGAAATGCGAAGACATCCCGAGCGGCTCTGAAGTTTTCGTCGTAAAGCTTTCCTGCGGAGGTAATGTACTTCTCTTTCCACGGGTCACTCGCCAGATAAGAGCGTAGCGGCTCAACATCCGTCCAGTAGTGAACGGGATTCCAATCAAAGTTGGGATCGTATTTAGGCTTATCTTTTGTGAGAAAGGCCCAGGTCGTTTCCTCGTCCTTCTTGCAGCTGATAAGAACGCCAGTTACGACGTCAAGCTCTTTAGACTTATAGGTGCGATAAGCAACTATGTCTAACTCTCTCGCCCGTCCATCGACATCATCCGCATAGAAACGGCCACCAATCGTTGCCCATCCGGCTTTTTTGAACTCCTGGGCAACTTGATGCTCAAGGATGAACCCCGTCTTTGCCAGAGCATCCGGAATTTGATCCAAAGGCGCGCAGACCCGCTCGGACATGTTCCCCTCCTCTACGGGCTCAGGCGGCCCCTATGGATTGCTTTGGCAGCGTAGCCATATCGTAGCCAATTTGGACTGCGAACTGCTGATTCTAACTGGCCCGGGCAAGCGGCGAGCGTTGCTGGGTGAGGGTTGAAGGGGATTCTGGAACAGCTGTTAATCAGGGGGTCGTTGGTTCGAGTCCAACTTCGGGCGCCAGACACCAGAAAGCAAAAAGCCCGCCTAGGCGGGCTTTTTGTCGTGTGAGCCCCAGGCACGGGGCTCTTGAGGCGGTTTACCAGCAGTCGTCGGCTGAAGCCGCCGTACCCGACTCGCCCTTCAGGCCCTGCGAATTGATCGTCAGGGTGCCGCACTTGGTGTCCTTGGAGGCCTGCTTGCCCTGGGGCACCGCCTGCAGCGAGTACGCCCGCGCCGAGGGGGCGGGAGCGGCCGAAAAACCGACGTTGTAGAAATTGGCGACGTCGGCCTCGCAGGGCGCGAGCGCGGGTGGGTTGCCCGCCGCGTCCACGTAGGACATGTTGGTCGTGTAGAAGCGCTCCATGAACTGGGCGCGCTCGGTCAGGCAACCGGTGGCCGCCGCACGCCGGCTCTTCACCACCGCCCAGTCGTAGCTGCTGATCGCGATGGCCGCGAGGATGGCGATGACGGCCACGACGACCATCAATTCGATCAAGGTGAAACCGCCCACCGCCGATCCCGTGTTCCCGGAGCGCCGGGTGCCCCGGCGCGCATAAGTGCCCATTGTCTGCATGCTCATCAGTTCCTCAGGATTTCGCGCCAGGAGATTCGGCCCGGCGCGACCGGATTGTTGACGCCGACCGAACCGGTATTGCCCTTCGAGCCGCCGACACCGAGGATCTTGTCGAGCAGGACGCCGTCGGTGTTCATGCCCACGCCGGTGTCGACCGATCCCACCGGCATGCCGCCCACGGTGTCGTCGGTGTAGCTGCCGTCGCCGTCCACGTCGAAGAAGTTCTGCGCGACGCTGGCACCGGTGAACGGATTGATCGCGTTGATGAAGCCCCGGCCTCCCGGCGTGCACGGATCGTCGCTGGGAATGATCGTGGAGAACGCGAGCACGGTACCGACGACGGCCGGATCGCCGATCATCCGCTCACCCTCCGCGGTGCCCGGCGCAGGCGGCGTGAAGTCGATGAACCAGCCCTTCTTGTCCAGGGGCAGCGCGGTGCTCGCGGCCTCGAAGCCACGCACCGTGCGGCCGTCGATGGTGGACACCGCCACCGTCGTCCGCTCCTGCAGGTTGGCCCGCGAGTTGATGGTGGCGCCCTCGTCGATCAGGCCGTACATCGTCTGCACCGACTTGTCGCGCGGGTCGGTATCGGTGATGTAGCGTCCGGTACCGACGAAGATCCAGCGTTTGAAGGTGGCCGGGTCGATCGCGACGGTGATGCCGCCGGTGATCGGTTGGCGGTTGCCGCTGGCGTCCTTCGCCACGAACATCGGCACCGGGGTGCTGCCGGTCTTGTTCGCGGACTCCCACTTGCCGGTGTTGGATTCGCTGAGGTCGAATTTCCAGACATTGCCGCGCAGGTCGCCGGCATAGACGTAGTCCACGTCGCCGTCGCCGTCCTCGTCCCAGCCCTGCGGCGAGGACAGGCCATTGCCGGCGACATCGTCGGTGGGGATCGTCGCGATGACCGAACCATCGGTGATGTCGAGCACTATCAGGTAGGCCTTGTCGCCCGGACTGTTCATGCCGTTACCGACCACCACGCCGGTCTTGCCGTTGTTGAGGCGTGCGATGAAGGGCTTGCCAAGCACGCTGCCCATCTGCGGGATCGCGTCCATGTCCCACTTGACGTCGGTCGCACCGAAGCTGGCGGCATTGGTCACGTCGAGCGCGAAGATTCCGCGCCCGCCGCGGCCCAGCGTACCGATCAGGATGTTCTTGTTCGGGGTCTGGGTCTTGGTCGAAACGATCACCGGACCGTCGACGAAATATTTGTGCACGTAGGCGGTGTCGGTCAGCGTCTTCAAGTTGGGCATCGTCACGCCGCGCGGCACATAGGCGAAGCGCTCCACGCCCGTGGTCGCGTTGAAGGCATGCAGCATGCCATCGTTGGCGCCGATGAAGACGGTGTCGTTGTCCTCGAGGTAGTAAGGCGAGCTGTGGATGATGTCGCCCAGCACGCTGACGCGATCGCGGAAGCTTCCGCCGTTGCGCACTTCCTGCGAGGTGTCGCCCTTCACGTAGTTCGCCACGGCCAGGCCGTTGGCCGGCGCCGGCGACACCGCCGTGCTCAGGCCTACTGTCTGCGTCACCGTCGGGAAGGTGGCGCCCGCGCTGAGCGTGGGCTCGAAGGTGAAGACCTTCCGGCTGCCGAACGCAGGCAGCTTCTTGGACGCTTCCCACTTCGGCGTGGTCTCGTCGATGCCGGTCGAGCTGACCGCGAGACCGCGGAGTTCGCCGGTCCACTGGCCACCGATGTAGCTGGCCTGGAACAGCGTGGTGTCGTTGCTGAGCGAGGAGCTGTTGGCCGAGACGCTCGAGCTGGAGCTGGTCGTGTTGGCGATCGCCGCCAGCGCGTCCTGCAGGCCCTGCGCGAAGGCAACCGGGTCGCTCGCCGCCACGAACTTGCCGCGGCTGTTGACGGCTGCGTGGAACAGGTCGTCGATGCGATGGTTGTCTTCCGCGTCGAGCGGATTGGGCCAGGACAGACCGCCGTCGGTGAGGTCGTTGTTCGCGCCGGGCGCGGTCACGGCCGTCTGCGGATCGAGGGTACCCTGCAGGCCGATCGAGATGCCGAAGGTCACCATGTGCTGCCAGAAGGCGGGGTTGCCCGGCGACAGCGGCACGATGTTGTCCAGGTCGTTCCGCAGGTCGGTCTTCCAGTAGTACATCGCGACGTCCGCCAGCGTGGTGCCGCGGTTGTCGGCATAGGGCCTGACGGGCGAATAGGTGTAGTCGGCGTTGTTGGGGCCGGTGATCGTGGCGCCCGCCGTGCTGTCGGCATCGCCCTTGCCGGACGAGCCGTTGTTCCAGAAACCGTCCGTGGTCAGGATGGCGAAGTTCTGACGGCAGGCGAACTGCTGGCCGTTGCTGTTCTTCAGGCCGCCACCGGGACCGTTGTCGGAGGCATTGGAGTAGTAGCCGCCGGCGCGATCGAGGGCCGGCAACAAGGGCGTGCCGTTGTAGCCGCGCGCGCCGTGCAGGTAGCTGAACCAGGTCGTCCGGTTGCTGCCGCGGAACAGGCCGTTGTCGGTACCCACCGGGATCAGGAATTCCGGATTGTCGGGACCGCTGCCATTGGGTCCCCAGATCGTCGTGAAGCCGACGCGGTACTTGTCCCCGTCGAGCGTCTGGAACGCCTCGCTGGAGCCCGCCTTGGCGGCCTTGATGCGGGTGCGATGGTAGGAGAACCAGGTCGCGTAGTTGTCGCGTTCCTGGGCCTCGGTGCGGCCGGTCGGGGTGTTGTAGGAACAATTGGTCCAGCTGTTGCCGACACGCTCGCAGCGCTGCACCCGGCCGGAATTGCCGCCGTTGCTGTTGTCCAGGATCCGGTAGCGCCAGTAGTTCGCGCCGCTCGACAGGTAGGTCGCCGAGGTGCTGGCGGGGTTCTTGGGCACGTAGAACGTCTGCGTGCCGCCGCACACCTGGGTGTTGCTGCCGTTGCGGTCCTCGTACTCGCAGTCGTTGCTGTTGCCGAGGTTGATCGTGTTGCCGGTGACGTAATTGAAACTGGGATAGACGGCGTTGTAGCTGGTACCACCGGTGCGCCGCGTGCCGTTGGACATCATCCACGGCCGGTAGGTGATCGCCGGGTTGTAGTAGATGGTGTTGGAGACGTAGGTGTTGTTCGTGATCGTGGGCGAGGTCACCGACGGGACGGTGGCGCTCTCCATGCTCTCGAACGACATCGAGCCGGAATCGTCGAGGATGAACAGGATGTTCGGCGGCACGCCGTTGCCCGCGCGCGGTGGCACCGGAGGTACCGTCAACGCGGCCTGTACGGGCAGGCCCATCAGGGTGGCCAGGAAGGCCACGGTGGCCGCCTGCAGCAGGTGCGGGGCGTTCTTGCGGATACGGGGGATATTCACGTCGGTCTCCATCAGGGTCCGGCGAAGTTGGATTGCAGGATCACAGTCGCGCGATCGTCCGCGCTGCTGCGCGCCGAAACACGGTAGCGGGGCTTCAGGCAAAGCGGGTGCACGGGGATTTCACTGTCGCACTTGGGCCAGCTGGGCGCCTCGCCCATGTATTCCACGAAGTACTGCGGCCTGATCGCGATGTTGCCTACCCCGGCATTCGCATTCGTCCAGTAGGCGGCGGCGGCATTCCACCAGCGATCGGCCTGGATGCCGTCGGGGGTGTCGCACAGCGGTCCATTGCAGCCGCCCGCGCCCGCCGCGGGGAAACCGGCATGTCCGTTGGCCAGGATCCGGGCTTCGGCTTCGCGCAGTGCCGCTTCGGCCGCCTGGAAGCCCAGGCCGCGGTCGCGCAGGTTGGCGGTCATGCGCTCCTCCATCACCGTGCCGCGCAGGCTGGCCAGGCCCAACAGGGTGAGCACCAGCAACAGGATCAGCACCACGATCAGGACGGCACCCTCCTGGGCGTGGCGCGGGGACGTGGGCATGTGGACGCGTTTCATGAGCTGCGGTTCCGGAGCGAGACGGTGTGTACGAGCGTGCGCTGCAGGGGGTTGCCGTCGGTACCCACGGCCTCGGGGCTTTCGAGCGTCAGCTCGATCCTCGCGGCGAGTACCTCGTTCCAGCGGGCGCCCACGGCACCGGCATTCACGTAGGCGGCGTTGCCAGGCAGGAGATAGGTGATCTGCATGTCGCGCACGCCCTCGGTCACCTCTTCCGACACCGCCGTGGCGGCGCCGCCGACGGTGCGCAGGCTCTGCCGGTAGAGGGCACGGTTGTTGTTGCCGTTGGTGCCGATGTACCAGCGCGAAGCGTGGAGCTTGGCGACCATGGAGTTGACACCATAGGTATACGCCGTGCCGAGCGGATTGGAACAGTCGACAGGCACGCCGAGGCCCTTGGTGCAGTTGCCCGGCACGGCCACGCCGCCGCCGGGGTTGTGCACGACGGTCTCGTTGGTGCCCGGCTGTGCGTTGGTGACCTGGACGATCGAGCCCTGGCGGTAGTCGCACACCATGACGATGTCGCCGTCGTGCAGGTCATGGTTGACGGTATTGACCTTGAACTGTGCGGAGGTCGCGTTATGGCTGGTGACGGTGACGCCTCCGGTCGCACCCGACTTCAGCTCGACCGCATCGGTATTGGCGACGCGGTTGGCGGGGTTGCCATTGGCGAAAGCGCCGTCGACGCCTTCGATGCCCCCGCTCCACTGGGTATACCAGTTGGCCGCCTGGTTCTCGAGGACATTGCCGACCGGCAGGTTGCGCGCACAGGGGAAGCCGCCCGCCTCGCGCACGTCGCGCGACATCAGCTCGAAGGCGACGCGCGCGCTTTCCTGCACGCGACCGAGATTCTCGGTGGTGCGATAGGTCTGCCGGTTGGACAGGAACACGCTGATCGCCGCACCGGTGATGAGCAGGCCCAGCACCAGCGCGACCATGAGCTCGATCAGGCCGAAGCCGGCGATGTCGCGGGCCCGACGGGAGTGATTGCGCCTGGAGGTCATAGCCGGGTCCGTGTTTCGATGGATTTATTGTCGGCGGCGGCAGCGCCGGTGGCGCGGCGGTCGTCCCAGCGCACCGTCACGATGAACATGTCGCCATTGCGCTGGATCTGCCCGCAGGCCGCCGGCCCGAGCGACTGCGCCTGCTGCATCGAGGTGAGCCAGGCATTGAGGTCGGTCTGCGCCAGGGTGCCGACGGCGGGCGGCGCGCAGGTCATGCCGATGTTGTAGGCATTGGCGAGCGCGGCGTCGCGGTTGGCGCGCATCGCGTCGATGATCGAATAGCTGTAGACGACGGCCATGCTCTGCTCGGTCGAGCTCTGGCTGTTGCGCAACGCGGTCGCCTGCATGGCGGCAATGCCGAGCAGGCCGATCGCCATCACCAGGACGGCCACCAGCACTTCGATCAGGCCGGCACCCCGGGCACGACGGCGGGCGGCGGGCGCCCTGCCCGAATGGATCCCACGCATGTTCATGGACAGGCTCCCGCACCGTTGGCCTGGGTGGTCGACACACGACTGCCGGTGGCGATGTTGACGACGCGCTGGTTCATCCGGGGCTTGTCGGTGGGCATGCAGACCGTCACCGCGCCCACCAGGAGGGCGCCGTTGGTGTCGTAGGCCAGGCCGTCCGGACGGAACACGATCGCATTGTTGTTGTTGGTGATGGTGGCCCCGACGCTGACCTGCACGGGCGCCTTCGCGCTGCCGGTGCGCAGGACGGTGTCGCCCGCGCCGAAGGCGCCGTTGCCGTTGGTGTCGGCGATGGTGATCCAGCCCGTCCAGGCCGCGCCGGCCGAACAGGTCGCGTTGTCGGCGCTGCGGCAGACCGCCACCCGGCGGTTCTGGCGCACGGCCTCGATCCGGGCGGTCTGCACCGCGCCGACGAATTCGTTGACGTGGCTCGCCAGGCGATTGCTGTTGATCACGCCCACGAAGCTGGGCGTGGCGATGGCCACCAGGATCGCCAGGACGGCGATGGCGACCATCAGTTCGATGACGGTGAAGCCCCCCGACCGCGAAGCGGCGCTGGGTGACCTGACGGGTATTGCTGGCACGTGGCTATCCCCTGGCACGGTTCCGTTCGGGTAACGTAAAGGGACGCAGGCGGCAACGCCACCCGGCACCGACGGACGGGCTTCACGGCCGCTCCAGCGGTGGCACGCGACGCCCCGTCACCCGACGACCTGGATGCGCCCTTGAAAGCCGACATGCCGACACGCCCGCCACCCTCGCTGCAGCCCCTCGACGCGCTGTGGCAGCCGCCGGTGCTGATTTCGGTCCTGCTGGTCGGCGAATGCCTCGCCAGCGTGCTCGCGCTTGCCCCCGGCGCCAGCGGGAACCGCTGGGTCTACTTTGGACTGGCGTCGCTGCTGATCCAGTGGATATCGCTGCTGACGCTGCTCACCCTGTACCTGTTCCGCGGGCGGCTTTCGCTACGTCCTCCCCAGCAACTGGCCTGGACGGCGATGGGCCTGCTGCTGGTCAACACGTGGCTGGTGCTCGCGGTCGCGCGCTTCACGCTCGGACCGGACTGGCCGCTGGCCGAGGACGGCTGGGACGGGCTCGCCCTGCGCTTCACCGGCATCGTGTTGGCGGTGGCCCTGCTCGGCCTGGCGACGTTCCAGAACCACTGGCAGGCCCGCCAGCTCGCGATCCGCACCAAGCAGGCCGAGCTCGAGGCACTGCAGGCGCGCATCCGGCCGCACTTCCTGTTCAACACCCTCAACACCGGCGCGGCACTGGTGCACCAGCGCCCGGAGGCGGTGGAGCAACTGCTGCTGGACCTGTCCGACCTGTTCCGCGCCGCCCTCGCCGGCCCCCACGAGATCCCGCTGCAGGACGAACTGGACCTGGCTCGCCGCTACCTGGAGATCGAGGGCCTGCGCTTCCGCGAGCGCCTGCAGGTGGCATGGAAACTGCCCCGCTCGCTACCCGACGTGACCGTACCGGCACTGACCATCCAGCCCCTGGTCGAGAACGCGATCCGCCACGGCATCGAGCGCCTGCCGAAGGGCGGCACGATCGAGGTCGCGGTCACCACGTCGGACGCGCGCGTGATCGTACGCATCAGCAATCCCGTGCCCGGCAGCGGCCGCGACGCGCGACCGGGGCACAACGTCGGGCTGAACGCCGCGCAGGAGCGCGTGGAGGCGCTCACCCGCGGCAAGGGCAGCGTCACCACCTCACGGGAAGGCGACCTCTACGTCGCCACCGTCCGCCTGCCCGTCAACGGCCACTGAAGCGCCCCGCCCAGGGGCGATGGGCGCTGCACGAGGGGGCTCAGGCGACGACGCGATAGCAGGGGTCGTAGTCGCCGTCGATCTTCATGCGCCGCTGCTCGACGAATGCGCGCAGCAACGCGTCGAGCGACTGCATCATCTCCGGGTCGCCGTGGATCTCGAACGGTCCGTGCGCATCGATCCGCCGCATGCCGTCTTCCTTGACGTTGCCGGCGACGATGCCCGAGAACGCACGCCGCAGGTCGGCCGCCAACTCGTGCGGCTTGCGGCCCTTGTGCAGGTCCAGCGCCGCCATCGCCTCGTGGGTGGGCCGGAACGGCTGCTGGAACTCGAGCGGGATGTCGATCGACCAGTTGAAGAAGAACGAATCCTTCTGCGCGATGCGCTGCTCCCGGACCTTGCGGATGCCCGCGGTCATGCGCCGCGCCACCGCGGCCGGGTCGGCGATGATGATCTCGTAGCGCGACGTCGCGGCCTCGCCCAGCGTCAGCCGCAGGAAGCGGTCGATCTGTTCGAAGTACGCCGCCGACGCCGTGGGGCCGGTAAAGATCAGCGGGAACTGCAGCCCGGCATTTTCTTCGCGCAGCAGGATGCCCAGCAGGTAGAGGATCTCCTCCGCCGTGCCGACGCCGCCCGGGAACACGATGATGCCGTGGCCGATGCGGACGAAGGCCTCCAGGCGCTTCTCGATGTCGGGCAGGATCACCAGGTGGTTGACGATCGGATTCGGCGATTCGGCGGCGATGATGCCCGGCTCGGTCACGCCGATGTAGCGCGGGTGCTCGCGCCGTTGCTTGGCGTGCGCGATGTTGGCGCCCTTCATCGGGCCCTTCATGGCACCGGGGCCGCAGCCCGTGCAGATGTCCAGGCCCCGCAGGCCCAGCTCGTAGCCGACCTGCTTGGTGTAGATGTACTCGTCGCGCGAGATCGAGTGGCCGCCCCAGCACACCACCAGGCGGGGATCGGTGGGCTGCAGGATGCGCGCGTTGCGAAGCAGGTCGAAGACGCCGTCGGTGATGCCGGCGCTGGTGTTGAGGTCGCGACCGCAGGCCTCGCCCAGCTCGATCGCGGTGAAGGCCAGGTCGCGCACGACCGCGAACAGCAGTTCGGCCACGCCGCGGATGATCTCGCCGTCGACGAAGGCCATCGCGGGCGCGTTGGCCAGGTCGATGCGCATGCCACGGTCCTGCTGGTGCACCTGGATGTCGAAATCGGCGTACTGCGCCTGTGCGGCGCGCGGATCGTCGGACACGCTGCCGGTGGTCAGCACCGCCAGGGCGCAGCGGCGCAACAGGTCGTGCATGCCGGTCGACGCGTCGCGCAGGCGGGCGACCTCGTCGCGGGACAGGATGTCGAGCGCACCGCTGGGGTGGATGCGCGCGTTGACGGTGGGCAGGCTGGCGGGGACTTCTTTGCTCATTTCTTCTTCTCGTTTTCGTGTCGTCTGGTCTGCGACGACTCTAGCGCAGGCCGCGCAAAAAAAAACGGCCGGGGAATCCCCGGCCGTTCCATGCGCACAGCGCTGGGATCAGAACTCGTAGCGCAGGGTCAGCTGCGCCGCCCAACGCGAGACCACGCGCGGGACGCGGCCCTCGTAGGGACGCAGGTCCTGCCAGCTCGGGTTGTCCGGCGTGCCCAGGTCGTAGACGTAGGTGCCGTCGGCGTTCACGCCGCCAAGCCGGGCCAGATAGCGCGTATCGAAACCACCGATCTCGTCCGTGACGCCCCAGTCCTTGTTGAGCAGGTTCAGGACGTTGTAGATGTCCAGGCGGATCGTCGACTTGTGGTCGGCGAAGAAGCCCGGCAACTCCTGCTGCAGGCCCAGGTCGAGCTGGTTGACCCACGGCAGGCGGCCTTCGTTGCGACCGGCGATCTGGCCACGGTGCGCCTGCAGGTAGGGATCGTTGGCGATGAAGCGGTGGAACGCTTCGATCTGCTCCGCGGTTGCGCCGCCGTAGCTCACGTTCGGATCGTTGACCAGCGGGATGTACGCCGGATCCTGGAAGATGCCGTCGCCGTTGGCGTCGCCATTGACCAGCCAGGTGTACGGCAGGCCGTCACGCCCGTAGTAGAACAGCGAGACGCTGGACTTGTAGTCGCCGAAGAACGCGTGCTCCCAGCCCAGCGACGCCTTGATCGAATTCGGGATCTCGCGGCTGGCGGTGGTGGCGATCTCCTGGTTCGGGTTGACGCGCGAGACGTACTGGTAGCTGGACCATGCCTGCGAGCTGGCATCCGAGCCCACTTCGTCGGCATCGGTGTAGGTGTAGCTGATGTTGCCGTACCAGCCGTTCGACATGGGCTTGCTCAGCGACAGGGTCAGCGAGTTCGAACCGCCCTTGTCGGTGTTGTCCAGCACGGTCGAGTTGAAGCTGTAGTCCGGGTTGCGGCCGCAGTTCTTGTTGGAACTGGAGGTGTTGCCCAGCGTGCACCAGTAGCTTTCGCGGCCGTCGGCGAGCGTGCCCTGGGCCTGGCCGATGTTCAGCGCCTTGTAGAACGCCGCGTCGCGCGCCTGGATGGACTGCAGCTCGACCGTACCGATCATGCCGTACCACGGCAGCTCGGCGTCGAAGCCCAGGCTGGCCTTCCACACCGTCGGCAGCTTGAAGTCCGGGTCGATGGTGTCGATCTGGTTCGACGGGCTGCCTCCGGCCGGCACGTTCTGGTTGTACGGATCGGGGCTGAACGGCGCTTCGGTCGGGTCGAACACGCGATACGACACGGCGGTCATGCCACCGTTGTTCTGGTACGGATTGGCCAGCCACACGAAGGGCGGCACGCTCTGGAACGAACCCAGGCCACCGCGCAGCTGCATGAAGCGATCGGTGTCGAACATGTAGTTGAACGACACGCGCGGCAGGACGACCTTGTTGTCGGAACCGAGCTTGTAGTCGTTGCGGAAACCGAAGGCCTGCTCGAAGCCGTCGTTGCGGACCGGGGCCTTGTCGACGCTGGGGATGTTGACTCGCACGCCGTAGGTCAGCGAGAGGTTGTCGTTGACCTGCCAGGTGTCCTGCAGGTACGGGCTCCACTGGCTGTAGACCAGCGCGGCGGCGGTGTCGTCGACGCCGAAGCCGGGGGCCGGCGTGCGCAGGTTGTAGACGTCGTAGTCGCCCGCCGCGAAATCGTCCAGGCTCTCGAACACGTACGAACCATGCAGGTCGCGGCCATACAGATTGAACACGTCGTGGCGCAGGTAGTCGAAACCGCCCTTGATGACGTGGTCGCCCGCGTAGTACGTACCGAAGATCGACGCCGAGACGCGCTCGGTGTTGATCTGGTTCTCGTGGCGGTTGTTGTCCTCGCCGATGAAGATCGAACCGCCGTTGGCGGTCTCGATCTCGACCTCGGGCTGGTCGATGGGATTGCCGTTGACCTGGTCGAACTTGTTGTAGCTGATCTTCGCTTCGGTGCTGAAGTTCTCGGTCCAGTCGCTGAACAGCTGCAGCGACGTGTTCTTGGTGACGTTGTCGATGTTGTACCAGTGGCTGGTCAGCACGACGGTGTCGGAGAACGCGTCGTAAGGCGACGGGCGGAACTCCTCGGTCTGCTGGTAGGTCAGGCTGGCGCGGTGGAAATCGCTGATGTTCCAGTCCAGCTTGGCCAGGTAGCGCTTGGTTTCGAGGTTGACGCCGGTGGCGCCGTAGGAACCAGGCTGCATGCCCAGGCTCTCGGCGATGGCGATCGCGCGGTCGACGTCGGCCTGCGTGACGTCGCCGTTGGCGACGCCGTCGGAGGTGGCCGAGCCGCCGAAGTTCTTGATGGTCTGCTCTTCGTACGAACCGAAGAAGAACAGGCGGTCCTTGAGGATGGGGCCGCCGAGGGTGGCGCCGAAGGTACGGTCGTTGTCGAAGCCCTGGTAGCCGTCGCCGTCCAGGTCGCCCATCCAGTCGGCGTCGCGCAGGGCGCCGTACACCGAGCCGTGGAACTCGTTGGTACCGGACTTGGTCACCGCATTGACGGTGGCGCCGACGGTGTCGGAGCCCACGTCGTAATCGGCCACCTTGATGTCGTAGGCGTCGATGGTGTCGACCGAGATCGGGGTGCCGATGTAGGGCATGCCGTTGGCATTCAGGCCGAAGGGGTCGCCCTGCGACATGCCGTCGACGGAGATGTTGTTGAAGCGGTTGTTCACGCCGGCGACGGAGATCGAGCCATCGCCCGCGTCGGTCACCTGGACGCGCGGATCGAGGCGCGCGACGTCGTCGAGCGAGCGGTTCGCCTGCGGGGTCAGCTCCAGCACGCGGCCGGCGACCGAGGTGCCCACGCCCTTGTTGTCGGGGCTGAAGACCGAGTACAGGTCGGAAGAGGCCGTCACCGAAACCGTGTCCAGCAGGACCGCGTCGCCGCCGTCGAGCTGCGCGTTGATCGCGTTCACCCGGTTCAGGTCGAGGTATACGTTGTCCTCGGTCGTCGTCTCACCGTCGGCCGCCGTGATGGTGACGGTGTAGGGACCGCCCACGCGCAGGCCGCGCGCGTTGTAGCGACCGCTGTCGTCGGTGGTGGTCCGGCTCACCGTGCCCGACTCGACGTGGGTGATGGTGACGTTGGCGCCCTGGACGGGCTGCCCACTGGCATCGGTGACGACGCCGCCGATACCGGCGGACGTGCTCTGGGCAAAGACGGGAGCGGTGGCGAGTACGGCGAGCAGGCCAAGCGTAAGCCTGGACAGCCGGACACGGTTCGGATGGGTCATGGCGGGGCCTCGAATAACGTGGAGTTCTGGCAGGCGAACGCTTCCTTGCAGCGGAAACGCATCGCCCGCATCGATCAGCAAAGTGCATCCGCTAGAGCCCGGCTGGCGCAGTGCGCCCCTCCGGGTTAACGGCACTTTAACACGCTACGATCCCTACGTTACAGTATCGTGAAGAAAGTCATCGAATTGGCCCACGCCCCTCACACGGACCTGAACAAGACGTCAAGTTCGCTCAAGGTGCGGCGATCTGCAGGTAAGTCCCGAGACCATCGAGGAACATCTGCACCGAGATCGCCACCAGCAACATGCCCATCAGGCGTTCGATGGCCGAAAGTGCCCGTCCGCCCAGCAACTTGTAGAGCAGGGTGGCCGAGAACAGGATCGCCGCGGTGGCGCCCCAGGCGATCAGCAGCGCGATGCTCCAGTCGCCCAGCCGGGTGGGGTCGTCGCTGCCCATCAGCATGACCGCCGCCATCCCCGATGGCCCCGCCACCAATGGGATGGCCATGGGCACGATGAACGGCTCGCCGTCGGGCAGTTCGCCCATCAGGCCCTCCGGTCGCGGGAAGATCATGCGGATGCCGATCAGGAACAGCACGATGCCGCCGGCGATGGACACCGACTCCTGGCGCAGGTGCATCAGCTCCAGCGCGTACTTGCCGCCCCACAGGAACATCATCAGCACCGCCAGCGCGATCAGCAGCTCGCGGGCCAGGACGATGCGCTGCCGCCGGGGCGGCAGGCTGCGCAGCAGGCTCAGGAAGATGGGGATGTTGCCGAGCGGATCGAGGATCAGGAACAGCAACAGCGCCGCCGATGCGATGGTCATGCCGGAGGACTCCAGACCTGGCCGCGGTGCACGCCGCCCCGCGCCGATAGAAGGGTCACGCAGGCCGGTGCGTAGACCGACGGATCGCGCGTGCGCGGATCGTTGTCGTCGGCATAGGCCCGTGAGCGCAGCGGCGTGCGCATCGGCCCGGGACGCAGGCCGCTGACGCGGATGTTCGAACCGATCAGTTCGTGGTGCAGCATGCCGACCGCGGCCGCGAGCCCGTGCTGGGCGAGGCCGTAGCCACCCCAATAGGCGCCGCCGACCCGCTCGGGCGCGTCGAGGGTGAACACGACCGCCGCGTCGGCGGCCTTCGACAACACGGGCAGGCAGGCCTGGGTAAGCCAGACCGGCGCGGTCAGGTTGACGTGGATCGCGCGCGCCACCTGCGCCGGGTCGGTCTGCGGCAGCGGGGTGAGGCCGCGGAACTCGGCGGCGCAGTGCAGCAGCCCGTCGAGCCGGCCAAGCTCGGATTCGATCCGCGCCGCCAGTTCGGCATGATCGTCCGGCGCCGCGCCCTCCAGGTCGAAGGGATACAGCAGCGGCTCGGGGCCGGCGGCGGCCACGGCGTCGTACACGCGATTGAGCCTGGGCAGCTTGCGGCCCAGCAGCACGACCGTCGCGCCGGCCTCGGCGCAGGCCCGGGCGGCGGCGCTGCCCAGCCCGCCGTGCGCACCGGTGACCAGCACCACCCGGCCGTCCAGGCGCGTGCCCGGGTCGGCCGCCTGCGGCGATGCGTCGCTCACGATGCCTGCGTCTCGCTGATCATGCGCGCCAGCTCGCCCGACTCGAACAGCTCGACGGTGATGTCGCAACCGCCGATCAGTTCGCCATGGATGAACAGCTGCGGGAAGGTCGGCCAGTTGGAGAACCGGGGCAGGTTGGCGCGGACCTCCGGGTCCTCGAGCACGTTGACGGTATGCAGCTGCGTAGCGCCGGCCTCGGTCAGCGCCTGGATGGCGCGACTGGAGAACCCGCACATGGGGAACTGCGGCGTCCCCTTCATGAACAACACGATCGGGTGGCCCTCGACCTCGGCCTGGATCCGTTCGAGCACGGACATCGACTACTCCTGGAATGGGCTGTTGCGCGGCTTGACGGTGCGCCAACACGTGGTGGGGATAGAATGGGGCGGTCAGTCGAGAGGCTCGCGGCCGATCCCGCCTGCGCCGACTGCCCCTATTGTAAGCCCTCAAGAAGTCCTGGACGTGGCCGCCGCCGGCACGTCAGGGTTCGCCTTCAGCCAACCAAATCGAGCCACAAGGAGCCCCCCATGGCGATTGAACTGCCTGCCCTGCCCTACGACCGCACCGCGCTGGAACCGCACATCTCCGGCGAGACGATCGACTTCCATTACGGCAAGCACCACCAGACCTACGTCACCAACCTCAACAAGATGATCGAGGGCACGGAGTTCGCCGACCTGTCGCTGGAAGAGATCGTCCGCAAGTCGCAGGGCGGCATGTTCAACAACGCGGCGCAGGTCTGGAACCACACCTTCTACTGGAACTGCCTGTCCCCCGCCGGTGGCGGCGAGCCGACGGGCAAGCTGGCCGAGGCGATCAACAAGGCCTTCGGCGACTTCGCGACGTTCAAGGACGAGTTCACCAAGACCGCCGTCGGCACCTTCGGGTCCGGCTGGGCCTGGCTGGTGCAGCGCGCCGACGGCTCCGTCGCCCTGGTCAGCACCTCCAACGCGGCCACGCCGCTCACCGGCGAGGACACCCCGCTGATGACCTGCGACGTGTGGGAGCATGCCTACTACATCGACTACCGCAACGCGCGCCCGAAGTACATGGACGCGTTCTGGAACCTGGTCAACTGGGAGTTCATCGCCTCGCAGATGAAGTAAGCGGGCGATCCACCGGTACCACCAGGACGGCCGGGGCAACCCGGCCGTCCTGCGTTGGGGCGGACGGCGGCGCGGCCGCCCCGGACTCAGCCCAGGCGGGCGATGACCGGCGCGACCTGCGCCTCGCGCCCCAGGGCACGGCCGACGCGCTCCAGGGCATGGCCCAGGTCGGCAACGCCGTCGGCGCGCAGGGTCGCGTGGCCGACCTTGCGGCCCTCGCGCGGCGACTTGCCGTAGTCGTGCCAGTGCCCGCCCGGCTCGGCCAGCACCGGGCCGGCATCGGGCATCGCGCCGATCCAGTTGAGCATGCACGCATGGCCGACCATGCGCGTGTCGCCCAGCGGCAGGCCGAGGACGGCGCGCAGGTGGTTCTGGAACTGGCTGGTCTCGCTGCCTTCGATGCTCCAGTGGCCGGAATTGTGGACCCGCGGCGCCAGCTCGTTGGCCAGCAGCTCGCCATCGCGGCAGAACAGCTCGAGGGCGAAGACGCCGACATAGTCGAGCGCCTCGGCCAGCGCGCGGGCGTAGTCGAACGCGGTCGCGGTGAGCACGTCGTCGGCCACCGCCGGCGCCAGACTGGCCGAGAGCACGCCGTCGACATGCCAGTTCTCGGTCAGCGGCCAGGTGCGGAACTCGCCGTCCCGGCCGCGCACGGCCACCACCGACAGCTCGCGGTCGAAGGCGACGAAGCCCTCCAGGATCAGGCCGACGGTAGCGGCCTGCTCGCCGAGCGCGGCCCAGGCGGCGTCGGCGTCGGCCAGCGAACGGATGCGGAACTGCCCCTTGCCGTCGTAGCCCAGCCGGCGCGTCTTCAGGATGCACGGCACGCCGACGCGTGCCAGCGCCGCGTCGAGGTCTTCGCGCGTGTCGATCGGCGCGAAGTCCGGCACCGGGATGCCGAGCTCGCGGAAGAGGGTCTTCTCTGCGAGCCGGTCCTGGGCCACCGCCAGCGCACGGGGACTGGGGAACACCGGGAAGCGCTCGGCCAGCCATTGCGCCGATTCGGCGGGTACGTTCTCGAAGTCGAAGGTGGCGACGTCGACACTGGAGGCGAACTCGGCCAGTGCCGCATCGTCGCGGTAATCGCCCACGACCATCGGCGCGAACTGCCCGGCGCAGGCTTCGGCCGAGGTGTCCATGACCTTGAAGCGCAGGCCCAGCGGCGCGCCGGCCAGCGCCAGCATGCGCGCCAGCTGGCCGCCGCCGAGGATGCCCACGGTGGTCATCGTGCCGCCGCTCATTGGCGCGGGTCGTCGTTGCCGGCGACGTCGTCGGTCTGCTTGCGGCGGAACGCGTCGAGCGCCTCGCCGATGGGCGGATGCGTCGGCGCCAGCATCGCGGCGGCGAACAACGCGGCATTGGCGGCCCCGGCGTTGCCGATCGCGAAGGTCGCCACCGGGATCCCGGCCGGCATCTGCACGATCGAGAGCAGCGAGTCCATGCCGTTGAGCGCCTTGCTCTGCACCGGCACGCCCAGCACCGGCACCGGCGTCTTGGCGGCGAGCATGCCCGGGAGGTGGGCGGCGCCGCCGGCGCCGGCGATGATCGCCTGCAGCCCACGCGACCGCGCGGTCGCGGCATAGTCGAACAGCACGTCAGGGGTGCGGTGCGCGGATACCACGCGTACCTCGTGCGGCACGCCCAGCGCTTCGAGCTTCGCAGCGGCGTGCTGCATGGTCTCCCAGTCCGAACGCGACCCCATCACGATGCCCACCAGCGGCTGGGCGTCGGTCGCGGCCTTGCTATCAGTCATGGCTTGGCCCAACGTCAAAACGGTATTCTAGGCCGGTTGGCACGGCCAGAGTAGTTCAGCGCTCCCGTGCCGCCGCATTCCCTCCCGAACCGACGTGAAGCCATGGATCGCAAGCTGCTCGACCTCCTGGTCTGCCCGACCACCCGCCAGCCCCTCGCCCTGCTCGACGACGCGGGCCTGAAGGCCGTCAACGCCGCCATCGACGCCGGCACGGCCCTGCGCGGCGACGGCAGCGCCCAGGCCGCGCCGCTGGCGCAGGCGCTGGTCACCCGCGACCGCCGCACGGTGTACCGCGTGGACGACGGCATCCCGGTGCTGCTGGCCGAGGACGCCATCGCCACCGACGGTATCGCGGGCTTCGCCGCGGCATGAACGCGCCGGACGTCGCGCCCCCGCCCGCGTCGGCCGTACAGGCCGACGTGGCCGCGGCCCTGGCCGAGGACATCGGCAGCGGCGACGTCACCGCCGCCCTGCTCCCCGATGCCGGGGACGTCGCCTACCTGCTGTGCAAGGAGGACGCGGTCGTCTGCGGGCGGCCGTGGTTCGACGCCTGCCACCGCGCACTGGACCCGCTCGTGCGCATCGACTGGCGGGTCGCGGAAGGCCAGCGGGTAGACGCTGGCACGGTGCTGGCGACCCTGCAGGGGCGCAACCGCGCCCTGGTCAGCGCCGAGCGCGCCTCGCTCAACTTCATGCAGACCCTGAGCGGCACGGCCACCGTCACCGCGGCCCACGTCGACGCCGTCCGCGGCACCGGCACGCGCATCCTCGACACCCGCAAGACCCTGCCCGGCCTGCGCCAGGCGCAGAAATACGCGGTGCGCACCGGCGGCGGGGTCAACCACCGCATGGGCCTCTACGACCAGGTGATGCTCAAGGAGAACCACGTGCGTGCCGCAGGCTCGCTCACGGCCGCGATCCGCGGCGCGCGCGCCATGCATCCCACGCTGCCGCTGATCGTGGAGGTCGAATCGATCGACCAGCTGCGCGAGGCGCTCGAGGCAGGCTGCGATCGCATCCTGGTCGACGACTTCAGCGCGGCGATGCGCCGCGAGGCGGTCGCGATCGCGCGCGCCGCGCCGTTCTCCGGCCGCATTCCGCTGGAAGTCTCCGGCGGCGTCGACCTCGCCGGCCTCCGCGCGATCGCCGAGGACGGGGTCGACTACATCTCGATCGGCGGACTGACCAAGCATGTCCACGCGATCGACCTGTCCCTCAAGCTCGGCCCTGCGCCGCACTGACCCGGAACCCCCATGCCGACCGCGATCGTGGTGATGCTGCTGGGTGCCATCGGCTATGCCTGGTGGAATGCCGCGCGTGCCGCGGCCGAACAGGCCGAGCGCCTGGGCCGCGAGGCCTGCAGAGCGGCCGGCGTGCAATGGCTGGACCAGACCGTGCATGCGCACGGGCTGCGCCTGTGTCGCCACGAGGACGGCAGGCTGGGCCTGGAGCGCAGCTTCCGTTTCGACTATTCGGTCGACGGCGAGGACCGCCGTTCGGGTCGGATGGTGCTGCGGGGCGACCGCCTCGTCGTGTTCAGCGGTCCGCCGCTGCCCGACGGGCGCACGACGCCCTGAAACGGCCCCAGCGCCCTGGCGCGCCTACTTGACCACGCGCAGGTGGCCGGTACGCCGCGGGCCGGAAGGCGGGCCGTCGTCGTCGCCGTCGCCATCCCCGTCCGGGGCACGCTCGCTGGGCACCGCGCTCAAGGCCGGCGACGACGGGCTTCCCGCGACGTCGTCCCCGCTCGCCTCGTCCGGGCCGGCGTCGCCGCCGCTGCCCGCCATCGCCGAGTCATCGGGCAGGGCCATGCCCTGCCCCGTTTCACGTGAATAGATCGCCAGCACCGCGCTCACCGGCACCGACACGGCTTGGCTGACGCCACCAAAGCGCGCGCTGAAGTCGATCGATTCGTTGCCCATTTCCAGGTGCGAGACCGCGCGCTGGGCGATATTGAGCACGATCTTGCCTTCGCTGACCGCATGGGACGGCACCCGCACGCCCTGCCGGGTGGCGTCCACCAGCAGGTGCGGGGTCATGTCGTTGTCGGCAATCCACTCGTACAGCGCCCGCAGCAGGTAGGGGCGGTGGCTGGTCATGCCGGGTGAGTCATCAGTCATTGCGCATTTACTGCCGGGTCGAGAAAAAAGCGTTGCCGCGCGCCCCCTGCGGGCCCTGCTACTTTGCAGGCCCGGCGCGCGCTTGTCGATGCCGGTGACGGGGCAGGCCCGTGCGCGGACGCCGCCCGGGAGGTCAGTCGTCGCGATCGCCGCGGTCGTGGACGGCGTCGTCGAGCTTGTCGTGGGCGTCGTCCGCCTTGTCGCGTACGTCGTCCAGCTTGTCCTTCGCGTCGTCCGCATCCAGGTCCAGGTCGAGGGCGTCGTCGGCGGTGTCCTTGATGGTTTCCTTGGCATCGCACCGTCCGCCCACGCCCACCGTTGCCTTCGCCGCGGCGCTCTTGGCGGCCTTGGCGGGCGTGCAATGCGGGTCGAGTACGCCCGCGCAGGCCGGCACGAACGCCAGCACGACGGTCAGCGACACGCCGGTCAGCCAAATCTGCGTCTTCATGATCCTTACCCCTTCGTCAGCACAGGGAACGCGGCAGGCGGGCCTACCGGGGGCGTCGACGCGGCGCCCCGCACGGATCTTCGCAGGGCCGGTGTGATCAGACCGGCAATTCGTTCAGCTTGCGCTCGTCCTCGGTCAGGCTGCGCGAGAAGCCGGGGCTGCGGAAAATGCGGTTGCCGTAGTCCTCGATCGCCTTGGCGTCCTTGGGCAGGGCCACGCCCAGGGCCGGAAGCCGCCAGACGATCGGCGCCATCGCGCAGTCGGCCAGGCTCATTTCCGGGTTCAGGAAGAACTTGCTGGCCTTGAACAGGGGGACCGAGGCGGTGAGCAGGTCCTTCAGGCGCTTGCGGCCGGCGTCGGCCTGGGCCTTGTTGCCCAGCTGGATGGCCTGAACCTGCGGCACCCAGTCGTGCTCCAGGCGCAGCATGGCCAGCCGCAGTCGGGCGCGGGACAAGGGATCGACCGGCATCAGCGGCGGGTGCGGATAGCGCTCGTCGAGGTATTCGCTGACCACGCTGGCGGCGTACAGGACCAGTTCGCGCTCGACCAGGGTCGGCACCGAGTGGTACGGGTTGAGGTCGATCAGGTCTTCCGGCGGGTTCTGCGGATCCACCGGGATCAGATCGTAGGTGACGCCCTTGGCGGCCAGCACCAGCCGGACCCGATGGCACAGGACGCAGTCGGTCGAGGAAAACAGTGTCAGGGCATTTCGCATACGGGGACTTGCCGCCATCATCGACCTCTCCTGGGACCGGCGGGCACTGCCGCGCCCACCCGTCATCAAGACGCCGCCCACCCCTTGTGGTCGGTCGCCACGGTCTCGAGACTGCCTGCCCGCCGCCTGTCAGTAAAGCCCCCGACGGCTGCGATGCGCCCGGCCGGGGCCTTGACGCATCGGCGGTTCCCCCGGGTCAGTGCACGTCGCGCCAGTATTCCTTCTTCAGCACCCAGGCCAGCAGCGTGAACACCGTCAGGAACAGGATCACCCAGACGCCAAGGCTGTGGCGCTTGAGGGCGGCCGGCTCGCCGGCGTACTCGAGAAATGCAGTGATGTCGCGGGCCGCCTGGTTGAAGCCGGCGGTGTCGAGCGTACCGGCCTCGGTGACCTTCAGGCCGGTGACGTGGCGCTCGCCGTTCTCGTCCGGCTCGCCGTACTCGGCGTGCTGCAGGCCCTGCAGCTCCCACAGCGGGTTCGGCATGGAGGCGTTCGGGAACAGCTTGTTGTTCCAGCCCAGCGGCCGCGACTCGTCGAGATAGAACGACTTCAGGTAGGTGTAGATCCAGTCGCTGCCGCGCGAGCGGGCGATCAGGCTCAGGTCCGGCGGCATCTTGCCGAACCAGGCATTCGCGTGCTCGGCCGTCATCGCCACCTGGATCTGCTCGCCGAACTTGGCACCGGTGAAGTTGAGGTTGTCCATCACCTCTTGCTCGGTCAGCCCCAGGTCGTCGGCCATGCGCGAATAACGCAGGTACTTGAGCGAGTGGCAGCCCGAGCAGTAGTTCATGAACAGGTGGGCGCCGCGCTGCAGGGACGCGCGGTCGCCAAGGTCGGTGCCGGCATGCTCGACGGCGCCACCCTCCGCGGCGGCGGCGCTGGCGGAAACCAGCATCGCGGCGACGAAGACTCCAGCAAAAGACAGGGCGAACTTCTTCACGATGGTCAGGGTCCGGTCGGTTCGGTCGGTTCGGTGCTTGGCGGTGGTGTCAGTCATGCATCGTCACCCGTTCCGGCACCGGCTTGGTCCGGTCGAGCTTGGTCCAAAGCGGCATGGAGATGAAGAAAGCGAAGTAGAAGAAGGTCAGGACGCGACCGATGATGGTCTCGACCGGGTCGGTGCCCGGGCCGGCGCCGATCTTGCCCAGCCACACGAAGGCGAAGGCGAAGGCCAGCAGCATCACCCAGGAGAAGACGCCGCGGTAGCGGTAGGACTTCACCTTGGCCTTGTCCAGCCACGGCACCAGGAACAGGATCGCGATCGCCGAGAACATCACGATCACGCCGCCCAGCTTGTCCGGCACGACGCGCAGCATCGCGTAGTACGGGGTGTAGTACCAGACCGGCTTGATGTGCTCGGGCGTGACCAGGCGGTTGGCCTCGACGAAGTTGTCGTGCTCGAGGAACCAGCCGCCGAACGCCGGGGCGAAGAAGATGATGAAGGCGGCGATGATCAGGAAGAAGCCGACGCCGAACAGGTCCTTGACCGTGTAGTACGGGTGGAACGGGATGCCGTCCTTGGGCTTGTTCGCGTCCCAGCGGTTGCCCTTCGGGCCCTTCTTGATGTCGACGCCGTCCGGGTTGTTCGAACCCACCTCGTGCAGGGCGCCCAGGTGCAGCACGACCAGCAGCAGCAGGACCAGCGGCAGCGCGATGACGTGCAGCGCGAAGAAGCGGTTGAGGGTGGCGTCGCCGGGCAGGTAGTCGCCCATGATCCACTCGACCAGGCCACCGCCGATCACGGGGATCGCGCCGAACAGCGAGATGATGACCTTGGCGCCCCAGAACGACATCTGGCCCCACGGCAGCACGTAGCCCATGAAGGCCTCGGCCATCAGCACCAGGTAGATCAGCATGCCCAGGATCCACACCAGCTCGCGCGGCTTCTGGTAGGAGCCGTACATGAGGCCGCGGAACATGTGCAGGTAGACGACGATGAAGAACAGCGAGGCGCCGGTGGAGTGCATGTAGCGGATCAGCCAGCCCCACTCGACGTCGCGCATGATGTACTCGACCGACGAGAACGCCTCGGCCGCGGACGGCTTGAAGTGCATCGTCAGGAAGATGCCGGTCAGGATCTGGTTGACCAGCACCAGCATCGCGAGCGACCCGAAGTAGTACCAGAGGTTGAAGTTCTTCGGCGCGTAGTACTCGGTCATGTGCTTGCGGTAGGCCGGCATCATGCCGGGCGCGCGTGCGGTGACCCAGTCGAAGACGTTGTTGGCGGTACGGGTGATGATGTTGGACATGGCTTACGCGGCCCCCTGCGGATCGACGCCGATGACGATGGTGGTGTCGTTCTCGTAGTAGTGCGGCGGCACCACCAGGTTGGTCGGGGCGGGGACGCCCTGGAACACGCGGCCGGCCATGTCGAAGCGCGACTTGTGGCAGGGGCAGAAGTAACCGCCCTTCCACTCCGGATCGAACGGCTCGGGCCGGATCTCGGCCTTCATCTCCGGCGAGCAGCCCAGGTGGGTGCACAGGCCGACGAGCACCGAGACCTCGGGCTTGATCGAGCGCAGCTCGGGGTCGTGCTCGAGCACGTAGGCGGGCTGCTGGTCGGGGTTCTCCGACATCGGGTCGCGCAGGTGGCTGTCCAGGGTCGGCAGCGCCTCGAGGATCGCCTTGGACCGCTTGACGATCCAGATCGGCTGCCCGCGCCATTCCAGCACGAGCCGCTCGCCTTCCTGCAGGGCCGTGATGTCCGCGGTCACCGGTGCGCCGGCCAGCTTGGCGCGCGCACTGGGGTTCCAGGACTTGATGAACGGCACAGCCGCAACACCCGCGCCTACGGCGCCGACCACGGCGGTGGTCGCCGTCAGGAACCGGCGTCGGCCGGTGTTGACGGGTTCATGGATAGGATCGTTGACCCCTTGGTTGGCCATCCGGCACTCCGCAAATCTTGATATCGAAGTTCACCGCGGGCCCGCCACTGGCGACGGCTCGCGGCTTATAAAGACGGGAAAGTGTAACGGAAGCCTTAACGAGCCGACAATCCTTGGATGCATCCGCGATGCCCGTCACGCTCCCGGCGCGCGCACGGACGGGCGCAAAGGCCGCTGCGACGGCCTTCCGGCGACGAACAGGGGGTTTCAGCGCTGCAGGGTGGCCGCGCGGTAGCGCTCTGCCAGCACGCCCACGCGCTGCACGTAGCGCTGGGTCTCGCTGTAGGGCGGGACGCCGTTGTACTTGTCCACCGCGCCCTCGCCGGCGTTGTAGCCGGCCGCGGCCAGGGTCAGGTCGCCGTTGAAGCGCTTTAGCAGCCACGCCAGGTACTGCACGCCGCCCTCGATGTTCTGGCTGGCGTCGAAGGGATTGCTGACCCCGAAGCGCCGGGCCGTGGCGGGGATGAGCTGCATCAGCCCCTGGGCGCCGGCATGCGAGAGCGCGTTGGGGTTGAACGCCGACTCGGCGTGGATGACCGCCCGCACGATCGCCTCGTCGACGCCGTGGCGCCGCGCCGCCGCCGCGATCTCGTTGCTGTAGGCCGAGGTGTTGAGGCGAATGGAGCCGAAGTTGACGCCACTGCTCGCCGAGCACGCGTAGCAGGTCTCGATGAAGCTGTATTTGATGGTCCGCACGGCGCTGGCGTTGGCCACGCCGGCCGGCTTGCGGCTGGTGTAGTGGCGGACGCCGTCCTTGATGTACGAGTACACCTGGCCGGAGACCACGCGCGAGCCGGACGCGCCCCGGTTGACGGCCTGGATGGGGGCGGCATTGGTCATCGCCGGGCTGTCGCTGGCCTGCACGGTCCCGGAGGCCGGGGAGCCCGCGACCGGGTTGGCCGGGGTCGCGCTGCCCACCGTGGCCGGGCGCGAGGGCTGGGAAAGGCTGGAGGACGTCACCGGCACCGAGGGCGAGCTGCGCCCCGGCCGGTAGCTGGTGACCGCCGAGCAGCGGGCGCCGGCGACCTTCTTGCTGACATAGCTCGGGACGCCATCGGCGCCTTCGCAACGGTAAATCGTGCCCGCGACGGCCGGCATGGCCGCGAACAGGCAGATCATCCCCAGTAGTGTGAAGCCCCCCTTCATGGGCGCGAGTGTCACTCCAAATCGCCTGAATTGCCAATACCTGTCCAACAAAACGCGACTTCGGGCCCGTTCCGGCCGCTACAATCACCGCCCCTGCAGTGCTGTCCGGCACGGAATAACCACCGAACCCCCGGGATCCCACATGTCCGACCTCCATACCCTGCCGACCGCCTCGGCCCCCTCCTCGCCCGTGCGCCCCGCGCCGGCGAAGCCCTCCGGCAAGCTCTTCATCCAGACCCACGGCTGCCAGATGAACGAGTACGACTCGGCCAAGATGGCCGACGTGCTGGCCGCCTCCGACGGCCTGGAGTTGACCGCGAACGTCGAAGAAGCCGACGTGATCCTGGTCAATACCTGCTCGATCCGCGAAAAAGCGCAGGAGAAGGTGTTCAGCCAGCTCGGCCGCTGGAAAGCGCTCAAGCAAGGCGGTCGCGACGTCCTGATCGGCGTCGGCGGCTGCGTCGCCAGCCAGGAGGGCGAGGCGATCATCAAGCGCGCGCCCTACGTGGACCTGGTCTTCGGTCCGCAGACCCTGCACCGCCTGCCGGAACTGATCCGCGCCCGGCGCGAGCAGCGGCAGCCGCAGGTGGACATCAGCTTCCCGGAGATCGAGAAGTTCGACCGCCTGCCCGAGCCGCGCGCCGAAGGCCCCAGCGCGTTCGTGTCGATCATGGAGGGCTGCTCGAAGTACTGTTCCTTCTGCGTCGTGCCCTACACCCGCGGCACCGAGATCAGCCGTCCCTTCGAGGACGTCCTGGTCGAGGTCGCCGACCTCGCCGCGCAGGGCGTGCGCGAGATCAACCTGCTCGGCCAGAACGTCAACGCGTACCGGGGCCCCTATGGCGAGGGCGACGAGGCCGACGTCGCCGACCTGGGCCTGCTGATCCGCGCGATCGCCGAGATCGACGGCGTCGACCGCATCCGCTTCACCACCTCGCACCCGCTGGAGTTCAGCGACTCGCTGGTGGAGGCCTACCGCGACGTGCCCGAGCTGGCGAACTACCTGCACCTGCCGGTGCAGTCCGGCTCCGACCGCGTCCTGTCGGCGATGAAGCGCGGCTACACGGCACTGGAGTTCAAGCAGAAGATCCGCAAGCTGCGCGCGGTCCGCCCGGACATCTCGATCAGTTCCGACTTCATCGTCGGCTTCCCGGGCGAGACCGAGGCGGAGTTCGAGAAGACGATGAAGCTGATCGAGGACGTGGGCTTCGACCAGTCGTTCTCCTTCATCTACTCGCGGCGCCCCGGCACGCCGGCCTCGGACCTGGAGGACCACGTGTCGAGCGAGGAAAAGCATGCCCGCCTGTCGCGCCTGCAGGCCGCGATCAACGCCAATGCCAGGCGCATCTCCGAGGCGATGGTCGGCAGCGTGCAGAAGGTGCTGGTGGTCGGCGCCTCGAAGAAGGATGCCAACGAGCTGACCGGCAAGACCGAGAACATGCGCTCGGTGAACTTCCCCGGCGACCCGCGCCTGGTGGGCCGCTTCGTCGACGTGGCCATCACCGGGGCGTTGAGCAACTCGCTGCGCGGCCGGGTCGTCGCCATCGACGAAGACGCGCAGGCCTGAGGCGACGCATCGATGACGGACGACGCAAGCGCAGCGGACGCGGACCTGGACGTCCGCCACCGCCTGCTTGCGATCGTGGCGGTGGTCTGCCTGAACACCGCGCTCTACCTGCTCATCAATGCCCATCCCACGCGGCCGCCCACGCTGCTGCCGGTCACCGCGCTCGACCAGGCGGTGGGTTGGCATGCGTGGACGATCTGGCCGTACTGGTTGCTGCTGTGCATCAACCCGTTCCTCGCCCTGGGCCTGCGCTCGAAGGCGGTGCTGTGGGCCACGTTCAAGTCCTACGCACTCGCCATGGGCCTGAACATGCTGGTCTGGCTGGCCTGGCCGACGCGCATCCTGCGCCATGCCCTGCCCGACGCGCTGGACGGCGCGACACGATGGGCATGGGAGCTCCTGTACGCGCTGGACGAACCCTATACCTGCTTCCCCTCGGGGCACATCACGATCCCGGTCGTGGTGATGATCGCCTTCGCGGCGCAGCACCCGGCCTCGCGGCGCTGGATCTGGCTGCCCGCGCTGCTGTTCCCCACGATCATGACCACCGGGCAGCACTACGCCATCGACTTGCTCGGCGGCGCGGCCACCGCGCTGGCCGGGACGTGGTGGGCCGGGCTCTGGGGGCCGCGGCGCGCGCATGCGCCGGGGGCCGTCGCGGCCGGCGTGTCGCGCCCCTGAGCCGGGGGACGCGGACCGGCACGGCCTACTCGGGCCGGCGGTACACCGCCCGCCCGTCGACATAGGTCGCCAGCACGGTCAGATCGCGCAGGCCCGAGGGCGGGATCGCCAGCGGGTCTTCGGCCAACACCACGAAATCCGCGCGCTTGCCCGCGGCCAGGCTGCCGACCTCGTTCTCGGCGAAGCCGGCGAACGCGGCGTCCATCGTGAAGCCGCGCAGGGCTTCGAAGGCGGTGAGCTTTTCCTCCGGGCGCCAGCCGCCCGCAGGCAGGCCCTGCGAATCGGCGCGGGTGGTGGCGGCATGCAGGCCCAGGCGGGGGTCGACCGATTCGACCGGGAAGTCCGAGCCCAGGGCCAGGCGCGCCCCGCTGTCGCGCAGCTGGCGCCAGGAATACGCGCCGACGATGCGCACGGGCCCCAGCCGGTCCTCGGCCCAGGGCATGTCGCTGGTGGCATGGGTCGGCTGCATCGAGGCGATCACGTGCATCCGCGCCAGTCGTGGCAGGTCGTCGGCGGCGAGCACCTGCGCGTGTTCGATGCGCCAGCGATGGTCGCCGTCGCGGCGATCGCCCAGGACGTCCGCATAGGCCTCGAGCACCTCGTGGTTGCCGCGGTCGCCGATCGCATGGGTGGCCACCTGCACGCCGCAGGCCATCGCCTTGCGGGCGACCGCGTGCAGGCCCTCGGGCGAGGTCACCATCAGGCCGCGATTGCCGGGGTCGTCGCTGTAGTCGGCCAGCAGGGCCGCCCCGCGGCTGCCGAGGGCGCCGTCGGCGTAGACCTTCACCGTGCGCATCCGCAGCCGTCCGGCCGGGTGACGGTAGACGCCGTCGCGGCAAAGCGCGTCGAGTGCGTCGCCGTCGCCCGCGGCCATCGCGGTGATGCGCATCGGCAACGCACCACGGTCGGCCAGGCGCCGGTAGCGGTCGAGCCCCGCGAGGTCGACGCCGGCGTCGTGGGCCCCGGTCAGGCCATGCGCCACTGCATCCTGCATGCCCAGCACCAGCGCGCGTTCGGCGAGCGCTTCGTCCAGCGGCGGCCGCGCATCGTCGACCAGCGACGCGGCGGCATCGACGAAGATGCCGGTCGGCTGGCCGGTCGCGTCGCGGACGATGCGCCCGCCCTCGGGTTGCCAGTCGCCCGCGAGGTCGCGCGTCACCTGGCGCATGGCCACGCTGTTGGCCCAGCCGGCGTGGCCGTCGATCCGCTCCAGCCAGACCGCGCGGTCGGGGAATGCCGCGTCGAGGTCGGCGGCGGTCGGGAAGTCGCGCTCGGGCCAGTCGTTCTGGTCCCAGCCGCGACCGACCAGCCAGGCCCCGGCGGGCAGGTCGCGGGCGAAGGCCCGCAACCTCGCCAGTACCTCGTCCTTGTCGCGCGTGCCGACCAGGTCGGCGGTCAGGTGCGTCATCCCGAGTCCCGCGACATGGCCATGTGCGTCGATCAGGCCGGGGACCACGGTGGCGTCGCCCAGGTCCAGCCGTCGGGCATCGGGATAGCGTGCCGCGAGCGCTTCGACCGAACCGGTCCCGAGGATCCGTCCGCCCGCGTCGAAGGCGATCGCCTGCACGTGGGGCGCGTCGGCTTCCATGGTGTGGATGCTGCGTGCACTCAACACGGTCACGTCGGCGGCGTGCACGGCGCCTGCCGTCATCGCCAGGGCGGCCGCCAGGGCCAGGCAACGAATACGCATCCTCGATCTCCCTCCGGACAGGCCTGCGACTGTGCGCGACGGGCTGCCGCCGGATCAAGCCCCGCCCGGACCCGCCGCTCCGGCCTCAGTCGACGAGGTGCGTCACGATCGCCGGCGCACTGGCCAGGGTGCGATGGACCGGGCAACGATCGGCGATGCGAAGCAGGTCCTCGCGCTGGGCCGCGTCGAGCTCGCCGACCAGGCGCACGCGCCGGGTGATGCGTTCGACATGGCCATCGCGTTCGGCGCACTCGGCGCAGTCCCGGGCGTGCACACGCTCGTGGACGAGTTCGATGTCGACGTCATCCAGCGGGTAGCGTTTGCGCTCCGCGTACAGACGCAGGGTCATCGACGTGCAGGCGCCCAGGCTCATCAGCAGCAGGTCGTAGGGCGTGGGACCGCGGTTGCTGCCGCCGGCACCCAAGGGCTCGTCCGCCAGCAGCGCGTGCGAGGCGCTGTAGAGCCCGCGCAGGAAGTGCTTGTCGAGCTCGGTGACCAGCACCTCGCCCTCCTCCACGGTCCCTGGCGGCCGCGCCGGCGGCGCCATGAGGCCCAGGTAGCGTCCAGCCCACGCGGCCAGCGTCGCGCTCACGTACTCCGCGTCCTCCTGCTTCGACAGCAGGTGGTCGGCGCGGTCGAGCGAGATGAAACTCTTGGGATGCAGGGCCGCGTCGTAGATGCGCGCCGCCTGTTCGATGGGGACCACCGCGTCGAGCGGCGAATGGAACACGAGCAGCGGGCGCCCGAGCGCCCTGATGTGGGCCGCCGACGCATGCGCGTCGAGGTCGTCGAGCAGTTGCCTGCGGATGTTGAAGTGCCGCGGACCGAGGGCGACGGTCGCCTCGCCATCGCGGCGCACACGGGCCTCCACGTCGGCGAACAGGTGCTTGACGTGATCGGCGGTGGCCGGGGCCCCGATCGTCGCCACCGCTTTCACTGCGGGCAGGGACTGCGCCGCCACCAGCACCGCCGCACCGCCCAGGCTGTGGCCCACCAGCAGGCTGGGGGCCGAATGACGTGCCTCGAGCGCCCGCGCGGCCGCCAGCAGGTCCGCCACGTTGGACGAGAAATCGGTATTGGCGAAATCGCCGTCGCTACCGCCCAGTCCGGTGAAGTCGAAGCGCAGCACCGCGATGCCGCGCGCCGCCAGGCCCCGGCTGATGCGGGTGGCCGCGGCGATGTCCTTGCCGCAGGTGAAGCAATGGGCGAAGACGGCGTAGCGCCAGTCTTCCGGACGCCCCGACAGCGGGGTCTCGAGCAAGCCGGCCAGGGTCTGGCCGACTGCATTGGCGAACTCGAACTTCTGGCGCGGCATCGACAGGCACCCGGGTGACGGTGGTGCATGCACGGTAGCCGGGGCGCTGTGACAAAGTAGTGGGCATCCCTTTCCCTGGACAGCCCCGATGCTCAAGTGGCAGGACGTGATCGCATTCGCCCGCGAGGGCAACCCCAGGCCCGCGCGCCGGATCGAGAAGAGCGAGGCCGAATGGCGCGCGCAACTGAGCCCCGAACAGTACCGCGTGACCCGCGAGGCGGGCACGGAGCGGGCCTTCAGCAATCCGATGTGCGGCCTGCTCGAGCCGGGCCGTTACCACTGCATCGGCTGCGACAGCCTGCTGTTCGACGCCGGGGAGAAGTTCGACTCCGGGACCGGCTGGCCCTCCTTCACGCAACCGGCGACGGTCGAGGCGATCGCCTACCGGCTGGACGAGAGCCATGGCATGCAGCGGGTGGAAACGGTCTGCAACACCTGCGATGCCCACCTGGGCCACGTGTTCCCCGACGGCCCGCCGCCCAGCGGCCTGCGCTACTGCATGAACGCGGTCGCCCTGCGCAAGGCCGCCGACTGAAGCACGGCCTCAGTCGAGCCGCTTGCGGAAGCGGTGGATCGCCAGCGTCATCATCACGGCGGTGAAACCCAGCAGCGCCAGCACGTCGGGCCACAGTTCCCACAGGCTGGCGCCGCGCAGCATGACCCCGCGGATCAGGCGCAGGAAATGGGTCAGCGGCAGCACCTCGGCCAGCCACTGCACCGGCCGCGGCATGCCCGCGAAGGGGAACATGAAGCCCGACAACAGGATCGAGGGCAGGAACACGAAGAAGGTCATCTGCATGGCCTGGAACTGCGACCGGGCGCGCGTGGAAATCAGCAGGCCCAGGGTGAGGTTGGCCAGGATCAGCAGGATCGAGGCCACGTAGACGTCGAGCACGCTGCCCAGCACGGGCACCTTGAACAGCAGGACGCCAAGCAACAGCACGACGCTCGTCTGCACCAGGCCGATCACCGCATAGGGCAGGACCTTGCCGATCATCAGTTCGGCCCGGCTGATCGGCGTGGCGATCAGCAGTTCCATGTTGCCGCGCTCGCGCTCGCGAACGATCGCCACGCCGGTGAACAGCACCATCGTCATGGTCAGGATCACGCCGATAAGGCCCGGGACGATGTTCACCGCCGACCGCCGCTCGGGATTGTAGAAGGCCACCACGCCGATCGGCGCCACCCGCCCCGGTGCGGCGGCGGCCCCGGCGGTGGGCGCGGCGACCGGCATCTGCGCCAGCTGCACCGCGGCGCTCTGCACCACGGTGTCGCTGCCGTCCACCATCACCTGGACCAGCTCGCGCCCCTCGATGCGGCGACGCTCGAAATCGCGGGGGATCGCCACGCCCACGCTGATCTCGCCCCGGCGCAGCATGTCCACCAGTTCACGGGGCGTGTCGGCGCGGGCGACCGGTTCGATCACGCCGGTCGCCAGCATGTCCATGACGAGTTCGCGCGACGCTCGCGTGCCCGACTCGTCGACGATGGCGGCGTCGAGCCCGCGCAGGTTGAGGTTGATCGCATAGCCGAACAGCACGAGTTGCATCACCGGGATGCCGATGATCATCGCCAGGGTGACGCGGTCGCGGCCCATCTGCCGCAGTTCCTTGACCACGATCGCCCACAAGCGGCGCCAGTTCATGCCCCGCCCCCCGCGTCACGCGCCGGATGGAGCTCGCGATGGGTCTCGCTGCCGCGCGTGGCATCGACGAACACGTCCTCCAGGTTCGGCTCGACCCGCTCGACTCCGGCTTCGCCGTCCTGCTCGCGCAGGGCGTCGCGGATGCGTGCCTGCGCATCCTCGCCATCGCCCGCCAGCACCCGCAGCGCGTTGCCGATCTGGGCGACGCTCAGGATCCCCGGCACCCCCGCGAGCAGGCGCTTGGCTCGGCGCGGCCGCGACGATTGCACCTCCAGCGTCCGGCCCGCCAGCCGTGCGGTCAGCTCGGCGGGGGTGCCATCGGCGACCAGCGCGCCGCGGTCCAGGATCGCGAGGCGGTGGCAGCGTTCGGCCTCGTCCATGTAGTGGGTCGACACCAGCAGCGTGGTGCCGGCATCGGCCAGTTCGAACAGCTTCTCCCAGAAGTCGCGGCGCGACTCCGGATCCACCGCGCTGGTCGGTTCGTCGAGGAACAGCAGCTCGGGCTCGTGGATCACCGCCGCGGCCAGCGCCAGGCGCTGCTTCTGTCCGCCGCTCATGGTGCCGGCCAACTGCGCTTGCCGGTCGCCGAAGTGGTACTGCTCGACGAGGTCGTCGATCCGCGCGCGCGTGCGCTTTCGCGGCACGCCCTGCGCGGCGGCCATGAACTCAAGGTTCTCGCGCACCGAGAGGTCCTCGAACAGCGAGAAGCGCTGGGTCATGTAGCCGATCCGCTGCCGCAGCGCCTCGGCCTGCGCGGGAATGTCCAGGCCCAGCACCCGGATGTCGCCGCTGGTCGGCGTGAGCAGGCCGCACAGCATGCGGATGGTGGTGGACTTCCCCGATCCGTTCGGCCCCAGGAAACCGTACACCTGCGCCCTGGGCACGCCCAGATCGACCGCGTCCACGGCGACCAGATCGCCGAAACGCTTGGTCAGTCCGCGGGCGCGGATCGCCATCGGGGTGTCGTCGTCGGACTTCGCGCCGGTCATGTCAGCAGGCATGGTCCGGGAGCAGGACGGGCGGCAGCGACCCGGCCTCCGCGCGACGACAGCGCCACCCACGCAGTCGGCCCGGTTCCGGCACGACATGGCCGAAGGTGCCGTTGGCCCGGCGGGTGAAGGTCGCGTACAGCACCTCGGGCAGGCATTCGCGCCTCATTCCCCGCCCCCATCGCGCGCCCCCGGGAAGGTCGCGGTCACGGGTACGCCGACCGGCAGCGCCTGCACGCCCTCGCCGTGGAGGCTGATCTCGGCGACATAGCTCAGGCGCGCGGCGTCCTCGCCGGTCAGTGCGTAGTACGGCGTGAAATTCGGCTCGCCGCGGATCATCCGGACTTCGCCGTCGAGGGCGTCGTCGCGGCCCTCGATCCGCACCCGCGCCTTCTGGCCCACGCGGATGGAGGCGCGGATCGGCTCGGGCACGTAGACGCGCGCGAACGGCGCATCGCCCACGAGCAGGACCGCCAGTGGCGCCCCGACCGGGGCCTGGTCGCCCAGTTCGTAGGGGAGTTGCTCGACGAACGCATCGCGCGGCGCGAGGACATCGAGCTTGGCCAGGTCGACGGCCTGGGCCCGGGCTTCGGCCCGGCGCGCGGCTTCGGCGGCGACGCCCTGGGCGATGGCTTCGCTGCGGCTGCCATGCTCGAGCTCGAGCAGTGCGGCCTCGGCCTGGCGCACCGCGGCGCTGGCATTGCCGGCGGCGGCGCGCGCGCGGTCGACGTCGGCCGCGGCGACGAGCTGGCGGCGGCCCAGCGGCTGCAGCCGCGCGTAGTAGGCCTGCGCGTCGGCGGCCTGCGCACGGGCAGCCGCCAGCTGCGCCCGGGCCTGCTCGATCGACTCGCTCCGCGGCCCGGCCTCGAGTTCGGCGAGCGCCTCGCCGGCCTGCCGCGCCTGCGCCCGTGCGGCTTCCAGCCGCGACCGGGTCCGCGTGGTCTCCAACTGCATCACGCGTTCGCCGGCGCGGACGACCTGGCCTTCGCGCACGTCGATCGCGACGATGCGCTCGGCCGCGGGTGCCGGCAGGGTGATGCGGTCCCGCTCGAGCGTGCCCAGCGCCTGCGGGGCGTCCCGGCCGCAGGCGGCCAGCGTCGCGGTGGCCAACAGGCAGGCCAACAGGGTGCGATGCCTCATCGGGTTTCCTCACTCGGCATGGCGGGCAATTCGAGCCCGCGGTCCAGCAGCGCCAGCGTATGCAGGCGCAAGGCGTCGAAGTCCAGGTCGCCGGCGCCGAACAACTGCCGCCATACCGGCGCTCCGGCGATCGGGAACAGCGTCAGGCCCACCAGCGAGACCATCAGCAGGCGGGGATCGAGGTCGGCGTTGAGCTCGCCGCGCGCGCGCGCCTCGGCGAAGCGCCCGGCCATCATCAGCGGCAACTGCGGCCCGAGCCGCTCGAACAGGACGTCGCGCAGCCCGCCGCCTTCGCACAGGACCTCGCGCACCCAAAGGGCCGGCAACCAGGGATGGGCGGCGACCAGGGCGCCGACGCCCTGCACGAAGCCCGCGACCAGGCCGGCGACGTCGTTGCCTTCACCGGCGATGCGCGCGCGCAGGCCCTCGAACGCCGGGAGGATGCGCGCCTCGATCACCGCCTCGCGCAGTTGCGCCTTGTCGCCGAAGTAGTAGTGCAACAGCGCCGGGTTGACTTCGGCCCGGTCGGCGATCCGGCGCAGCGTGGTCGCCGCGATGCCGTGTTCGACCCAGCAGGCGATCGCCGCGTCGAGCACGCGCTCGCGCTGGTCGGGCGCGTCGGCGCCGGGACGACCGGGCTGTCGCCTGCCGGGCGCCGCGTCCGCGGTGCGACGGGGGCGGGCCTGGGGATGCGGGGGGTGCGGGGGCGGGGTCATGCTCATATTTAATTAAACAGTTAATTTAATTGCAAGTGCCTCGCCGCCCGCCCCATGGCCCGCCGCGTCGGGTCACGCCGGCCGAACGCCGGCGGCGCTATCCTGCCAGCCCGCCCTCCCGCCGCCGCCGCCACGATGCCCCAGGACGCCCCCAGACCGACTCTCCGCCTCCGCGACCAGGCCCTGGCCCTCTGGCTGCTCGCGCTCGGCCTGCTGGGCATGCTCCGTTTCGCGATGCGCGCGTACCGCGACGGCGCCGGGGGAGCCGACGCAGTGGCCTGGACCTATCTGGTCGGCGGCATCCTGGTCGCCCTGTGCGGCGCGTGGGCATGGCGTCGCCGGTCGACATCGGCCTAGTGCCCCTTGTCCTTCCCGGGTTTCGCCCTGATCTTCCCGATCAGCCCGTCCCGCCCCCTTCCCTGCCGAGCACGCATTGAACGACTCCGCCTCCCGCGCCACCACGTCCGAATTCGCCCTCGATCCCGCCGACGCCGAACGCCTGGCCAACCTGGCCGGCCCGTTCGACGCGCACCTGCGCCTGCTCGAACTCCGCCTGGGCGTGGAGATCGCCAATCGCGGCAACATCTTCAAGGTCACCGGCGCCAAGGGCGCGGTGAAGCGCACCGAAAAGCTCCTGCACGCCCTGTGGCAGGACGCCGTCCACGAGACCCTGGACGAGCCGGCGATCCACCTGCGCCTGGCCGAAGCCGGCGCCGACCGCATGGCGCAGGACTACGCGCCCCAGGAGGTCGCCATCCGGGTCAAGCGCGGCACCGTGCGCGGCCGCGGCGCCAACCAGGCCAAGTACCTCCACGCGATCGCCACCCACGACATCAACTTCGGCATCGGGCCCGCCGGTACCGGCAAGACCTTCCTCGCCGTCGCCAGCGCGGTCGAGGCCCTGAACGAAGGCCGCGTGCACCGCCTGATCCTGGTGCGCCCGGCGGTGGAGGCTGGCGAGAAGCTGGGCTTCCTCCCCGGCGACCTCACCCAGAAGGTCGATCCCTACCTGCGCCCGCTCTACGACGCGCTCTACGAGATGCTGGGGGTCGAGAAGGTCGTCAAACTGCTGGAGAAGAACGTCATCGAGATCGCGCCGCTGGCGTACATGCGCGGCCGCACCCTGAACGACGCCTTCGTCATCCTCGACGAAGCCCAGAACACGTCCATCGAACAGATGAAGATGTTCCTGACGCGCATCGGCTACGGCAGCACGGCGGTCGTCACCGGCGACATGACCCAGATCGACCTGCCGCGCCACCAGAAGTCGGGGCTCAAGGACGCCATCGAGGTGCTGCACGAGGTCGATGGCATCTCGTTCACCTTCTTCGAGTCGCGCGACGTGGTCCGCCACCCGCTGGTCGCGCGCATCGTCAACGCTTACGATGCACGTGATGCGACGGACGCCCAGTCCGGCGCCAAGGGCTGAACACAGGCCATGACCCAAGGTCCCGTACGACTCGATGTCAGCGTCACCTACGGGCTCCCGCGCACCGGGATCCCGGCCGCGGTGAGCTTCCGCAAGTGGGTGGCGGCCGCCCTCGCCGGCCGCATCCGCGAGGCCGACCTGGCCGTGCGCATCGTCGACGTCCGCGAAGGGCGCGCGATGAACCGCCACTTCCGCGGCAAGGACTACGCCACCAACGTGCTCAGCTTCCCCGCCGAGCTGCCCGAAGGCCTGCCCAGCGACGTCAGGTTCCCGCTGCTCGGCGACCTGGTGATCTGCGCGCCCGTGGTCGCCCGCGAGGCCCGCGACCAGAAGAAGCCGCTCGCCGCGCACTACGCCCACATGACCGTCCACGGCGCCCTGCACCTGCTGGGCTGGAACCACGAGGACGAACGCGAGGCCGAATGCATGGAGCAGCTCGAACGCGAGATCCTCGCCTCCCTGGGTATCGCCGACCCGTACCGGGTGGCGTGAGCCGGCCGACCGGCCGGGAGAGGCGCAAGCCCCCGTTTCCGCGGTAGACTCGCCCCGACGCCCAACCCCCGCGGGCGTTTGAACAGATGCAATGTCCGAGGACGACAGTAGTACCTACCCCAGCGACGCCAGCGACAAGCCGCACGAGAAGCGGCGCTCCTGGCTCGACCGGATCAGCTCGGCGCTGTCGGGCGAACCCACCACCCGCGAGGACCTGGTCGAACTGCTGCGCGACGCGCAGGCCGACGGCCTGATCGCGGCCGACACACTGGCGATGATGGAAGGCGCGATCGGCGTGTCCGACCTCAGCGTCGGCGACGTGATGATCCCCCGCTCGCAGATGGTGGTGCTGCCGGCCGACGAGCCGCTGCCCGGGCTGATGAAGCAGGTGGTCGAGTCGGGCCATTCCCGTTTCCCGGTCCACGGCGAGGACAAGGACGAGATCCTCGGCATCCTGCTGGCCAAGGACATGCTGCGCGCGGTGGTCGCCGGCGACGACGAGGGCCCCATCGGCATCCACGAGCTCCTGCGCCCGGCGGTCCTGATCCCCGAATCCAAGCGCCTGGACGTGTTGCTGCGCGAGTTCCGGCTCAGCCGAAACCACATGGCCATCGTCATCGACGAATACGGCGGCGTCGCCGGCCTGCTGACCATCGAGGACGTGCTCGAGCAGATCGTCGGCGAGATCGACGACGAGCACGACGACGCCGAGGACCCCAACGCGCTGATCGCGGCGCAGGCCGACGGCCAGTACGTGGTCGATGCCCTGACCCCGATCGACGACTTCAACGAACGATTCGGCGCCGATTTCGACGACGACGAGTACGACACCATCGGCGGCCTGGTGATCGCGGCGATCGGGCACCTGCCCGAGGCCGGCGAGGAACTCACGCTGGGTCGCTTCGTGTTCCGCGTCTCCAGCGCCGACGCCCGTCGCGTGCATGCCTTCCACGTGGGCATCCTCGGCGATGCGTGACGGCCGCCGGGCCCGGCGGCGGGCCATGCTGCGCCTGCCGCTGCTCTGGCTGCTCCTGGTCTTCAGCGCCGGCGCCTGGGCGCAGGCCGGGCACGCGCCGCGGATCGGCGTGGTCACGATGCAGCCGGGCGAGATCTTCTTCGAGCGCTTCGGGCACAACGCCATCCTCGTCGAGGATCCCGACAGCGGCGAGGCGACGGCCTACAACTTCGGCTACTTCGACCCGACCGAGCCGGATTTCGTGGCCCGCTTCGTCAAGGGCCGCATGCGCTACCAGCTGGTGGCGCTGCCGCTCGCCCAGGACCTGCGCTACTACGAACAGGTCGGCCGCGGCGTGTCCATCCAATGGCTGGCCCTGACCGATGCGCAGGCGCGCGCCCTGGCCGCGTCGCTGGCGGACAACGCCCGCCCCGAGAACGCCCACTACCGCTACGACTACTTCACCGACAACTGCTCCACCCGCGTGCGCGATGCGCTCGACGCCACCCTCGACGGCGGCCTGGCCCGGCAGACGCAGGGGCGCTCGCACGGCACCAGTTTCCGCAGCGAGGCGCTGCGGCTGGCCTCGCCGGCCCCGTGGATGTGGCTGGGCTTCGACATCGGCCTGGGCCCGGCCGCTGACGTGCCGCAGCCGCTCTGGGGCGAGTCGTTCGTGCCCATGCGCCTGTCGAGCGCGCTGCGCGAGGTCGACAATCCCGCCACCGGCAAGCCGCTGGTCGCGGCCGAGCAGGACGTGCTGCCGCAGCGCTTGCCGCCCGAGCCGGTCGAGCAGTCGCGCGCGTGGTGGCCGTGGGCGCTGGCCGGCGCCCTGCTCGGCTACGGCGCGGCCTGGCTGGCCCGGCGTCGACCGCGCCTGGTCGCCGCCGGCGCGCTGCCCGTGTGGACGCTTGCCGGCACGCTCGGCGCGCTGATGCTGTTCATCTGGTTCGGGACCGAACACCGCTTCGGCTGGGCCAACCGCAACCTGTTCCTGCTCTCGCCGCTGTGCTGGCTGCTGCTGCCCGGCGGCTGGCGGATCGCACGCGGCCGCCCGGCGGGTCGCCTGTTCGACCTCGTGCTCGCCGCGGTCGCGCTGCTGCCGGTGGTCGGCCTGTTCTTCTACTGGCTGCCGGTGAGTCCGCAGCAGAACCTGCACTGGATCGTCCTGCTTGGACCGATCCACGCCGGCCTGTGGGTGGCGCTGCGATCGAAGGCAGCGCCGCGGGCGGCATAAGCCGGTTGCCGCCCATCGTCGCAGCGGGCAGGATGGCCGCATGACCCTGGGCACCCCGAGCAGCCTCATGAACTGCGTCGCGTACGGACGCGACGGCGAGCGGCGCGAGATCAGCCTCGACGAGATAGAGGGGGTGCTCGCCCGCGACGACGGCAGCTTCGTCTGGGTGGGCCTGTACCAGCCGCCCGAAGCCCTGCTGGAACAGCTGCAGGACGTCTTCGGCCTGCACGACCTCGCGGTCGAGGACGCGCACAACGCCCACCAGCGCTCGAAGATCGAGGGCTACGGCAACTCCATGTTCATCGCCGTGCGCACCGCGCAACGGATCGACGACGCGATCCGCTTCGGCGAGACCCAGATGTTCGTCGGCGAACGCTACCTGGTCACCGTGCGCCATGGCGCCTCGATCAGCTACGCGCCCGCGCGGGCGCGGATGGAACGCGAGCCGGAACTGCTGCAGCACGGCAGCGGCGCCGCGCTGTACGCGGTGCTGGACATGATCGTGGACAACTACCGGCCGATCGTCGACGAGTTCGACGACGAGCTCAACCGCCTGGAGCGCGACATCCTCGGCGACGGCTTCCACCACGGCACCGTGCGAAAGCTGTACGTGCTCAAGCGCGAACTCACCCGCCTGCGGATGTCGGTCTCGCCGTTGCAGGACGTCCTGGGGCAACTCACGCGTTCGCGCCACGCACTGATCCACGACGAATTGCAGCCCTACTTCCGCGACGTGCTCGACCACGTGCTGCGGATGAACGAGATCACCGACATGCTGCGCGAGATGCTCACCGCGGCGGTCAGCATGAACCTGTCGCTGGTGACCGTGCAGCAGGGCGAGACGGTCAAGCGCCTCGGCGCGTGGGCGGCCCTGCTGGCCGCGCCGACGCTGATCACCAGCTGGTACGGAATGAACTTCGTGCACATGCCCGAGCTGCAGGGACGCTACAGCTACGCCGTGCTGATCGGCGTGCTCGCCGCCACCAGCTACCTGCTGTACCGCCTGTTCAAGCGGGTGGGCTGGCTCTAGGCGCGCGCCCGCGCGCGACGATCAGCCGGGGAGCCGGGCCGAGAAGGCTTCCAGGGCATCGCGGCCAACCGGCTCGCCCGGCAGCAGCGGCAGCTCCAGCAGCGGCACCCCCGGCAACGAACGCGCCAGTTCCCCCAGGTGCCCGGCCTCCAGGGCCGCGCGATGGGCCAGGAACTCGCCGGCATCGAGCGGTGATCGCTTGTTCACTACCAGCCCCCCGACGTGGATGCCCGAGCGCTGCAGTTGCGCGTGCAGCTCCAGCGTCTCGAGCACCGGCAGGCGTTCGGCGGTCAGGACGATGACGAAGGCGGTGCGCTCGCGATCGGCCAGGACCCCGCGCAGGTGCTCGAAGCGATGGCGCCGGCGGTTGAGCAGGCTGCGGATGCGGTCGTCGCGCGCGTCCGTGGGGTCGCCCGTCGCCCCGGCGCGCGTGCCTTCCATGGGCCCGATGGCCTGGCGACCGACGTCGTCGTCGCGACCCAGTCCGCGCAACACCTCACCGAAATGACGGCTCCGGGACTGGCGGTGCAGCATGCCGTCGACCCACGCCGACATCATCTCAGGCAAGGCCATCAGGCGCGCGGTGTGGCCGGAAGGCGCGGTGTCGAACACCAGCAGGTCGTGCTCGCGGTCGCCCTGCTCGACGAGTTCGGCGATGCGCTCGAGCATGGCGGCCTCGTGCATCCCGGGCGTCTCGCGCGAGAGCGCCATGTGCTTGTCGACCTCGCTGCCCAGGTGCTCGGGCATCAGCTTGCGCAGGGCCGCGCCGACTTCCTCCAGGTGGGCCCGCGCGGTCTGTTCGGGGTCGAGCTCCAGGCCGTCGAGGTTGGGCGCGAGCCGCCGCACGCGCGCGCCGATCCCGCAGCCCCACAGGTGCCCGAGGTTGTGCGCAGGATCGGTCGAGACCAGCAGCACGCGGCGGCCCTCGCGCGCCGCGGCCAGCGCCGTGGCGGTGGCGACCGTGGTCTTGCCGACGCCGCCCTTGCCGCCGATGAAGAGGACGCGTCGCGCGCGCGCCAGGCTCCGCAGCATGCCCCCGGCCTCAGCAGCAGCCGACGTGGTCGAGCGGCGAGCGCTCCAGGCCCATGCGGCGATGCCAGTCGTGGAAGCGTTCGTACATCACCGGCATCAGCTCCATCGTGTAGCAGGCCGCGGGATTGGGCACGCCCAGGGTCTCGGCGAACACCAGCAGCATGAACAGGTCGTCCTCGTCGCGACGCGCGCGGGCGAAGGTGCGCCGGTAGGGGGCCGCGTAGAACTCCTGCAGCCCCGCCGCCAGCTTCTGCAGCAGGGAATCCTCGCCGGGCGTCCCGCCTGCCATGTCAGGACGACTCCGCCACCGCTTCGCCGCCCGCGCCGCGCGCCATCGCCATGATGGCCTCGAACGCCACCCACAGGGCCGCGATGAGGATGACGATGTCCATGCCCAGCAGCAGCCAGTTCTGGTCGGCGTAGAACTTGCCCAGCTGCACGAGCAGGGCGAGCAGCGACATGACCAGCAGGAAGGCGAGCGGGATCGCGGTGAACCAGACCGGCCTGCGCTGCTTGATCAGGATCACCGACAGGATGCACAGCGTGAGGCCGGCCAGCAGCTGGTTGGTGGTGCCGAACAGCGGCCAGATGACCATGCCACCGGAACCGTCGCCGCCGGCGCCGAAGGCCAGCGCCAGGCAGGTCGCCAGCGCCACCAGGGTCGCGACCCATCCCTGTTGCACCGGGCGCGCGCCGACGATCTCCGCCGCTTCCTGGACCACGTAGCGCTGCAGGCGCAGGCCGGTGTCCATCGTGGTCGCGGCGAACAGGATCGCCATCACCGACAGGATCGTGCTGCCCAGGCCCGGATCGAGGCCCAGGCCGTTGGCGAGGATGTTGCCGCCGCCGTTGACGAAGGCGACCACGCCGCCGGAACCGAACTTGTCGTAGACGCCTTCCCATTCGCCGAGCGTGGCGAAGCCCGCGGTGCAGGCGATGATCGCCGCCAGCGCCAGCATGCCCTCGCCCACCGCGCCGAAGTAGCCGACGAAACGCGCGTCGGTTTCCTTGTCGAGCTGCTTGGAGCTGGTGCCGGAGGCGACCAGGCCGTGGAAGCCGCTGATCGCGCCGCAGGCGATGGTCACGAACAGCAGGGGTACGATGCCCGGCGTGCCGTCGGGCACGTTGGCGTTCATGGCCGGTGCCACGATGGTGGGGTGGAAGAACAGGGTGGCCGCGTACATCAGGCCCAGGCCGACGAACAGCTGCAGGCCGTTGATGTAGTCGCGCGGCTGCAGCAGCACCCAGACCGGCAGCAGCGACGCGATGCCCGCGTAGGCGAACAGCAGGATGATCCACTGCGCCTTCGGGCCGAAGCCCATCACCGACTCGGGCAGGGTGATCGGGTAGGACTGGCCGACGAAGATCAGCGCGTACAGCACCACCACGCCGATGATCGAGGGCCACAGCAGCGGCACCTTGAAGCGGTAGATCGCCTGGCCGATGAACAGGGCCACCACGATCGCGCCCCAGGTCGGGATGACCGAAGCCGGGTTGGCGACCAGCAGGTTGGCGATCACCACCGCGAACGCGGCGTTGACCATCAGCAGCAGCAGGAAGATCACCACCAGGAAGAGGTTGCGCGCGCGCGTGCCGATCACGGTGCCGGTCAGCGTGCCGATCGACTTGCCCTTGTTTCGGACACTGGCCCACAACGCGCCGAAATCGTGGATGCCGGCGAAGAACACCGTGCCCAGCGTCACCCACAGGAAGGCCGGCAGCCAGCCCCAGATCACCGCGATGGCGGGCCCGACGATCGGCGCCGCACCTGCGACCGAAGTGAAGTGGTGCCCCCACAGCACGAACTTGTTGGTCGGCACGAAGTCGACGTCGTCGCGCAACTCGTGCGCCGGGGTCCGGTAGTTGGGATCGAGCCGGTAGATCTTCTCGGCGATGAACTTCGAGTAGAAGAAGAAGCCCAGCGCCATGGTGGCGAGGCCAACGAGCATCAGGACAACGGCATTCATGGCGGACCCTCCTCTTGGGCACCGGCGGTGGCGGTGCCCGGTCGAGGATGGAACCTCGGCGACGGGATTGGAAGCCGACAGCGCCCCGCTAAACGCGCATTGCGACTAAAGTTGCAGCGCGCGCGACCCGGGTGTTGCGATGCAGCACGGACACGCCGATCAAGTCGCCACGATGCGCAACATCTGTCCGGTGAGGTACGCGCAGTAGGTTCCCAGCGCGTATCCGAGCACCGCCAGCAGCACGCCCACCGGCGCCAGCGCCGGGTGGAAGGCGCTGGCGACGACCGGCGCGGAGGCCGCGCCGCCGACGTTGGCCTGCGACCCCACCGCCATGAAGAACAGCGGCGCGCGGATCAGCTTGGCCACCAGCAGCAGCAGGCCGGCATGCACGCCGATCCAGATCAGCCCCAGCGCGAAGAGACCCGGCTTGTCCAGCAGCGCGCCGATGTCCATGTGCATGCCGATCGTCGCGACCAGCACGTAGAGCATCGCCGAGCCCACCTTCGATGCGCCCGCGCCTTCCAGCGTCCGCGCACGGGTGAAGCTCAGCGCCAGGCCGATGGTGGTCGCGAATACCACCATCCAGAAGAAGCCCGAGGTTAGGCTGTAGTCGGCCAGCCGCCACTCCGCCGGCAACGTGCCGATCCAGGCCACCAGCGGATCGGCGAGGAAGTGCGCCAGGCCCGTCGCCCCGAGCCCCACCGCGAGGATGATCATCAGGTCGGCCAGGCTGGGAATGCGCGAGTGTTCGGCCTGGTAGGCCTCGATGCGCCGTTTCATGTCCTCGATCGCGGAGGTGTCCGCGCGCGTCCAGCGGTCGAAGGCCTCCGAACGCGCGGCCAGGAACAGCAGGATCGCCATCCACACGTTGGCCACCAGCACGTCGACCGCGATGAACTGGCCGAACAGGTCGCTGTCCACCTCGAAGACTTCCTTCATCGCCGCCTGGTTGGCGCCGCCGCCGATCCAGCTGCCGGCCACCGTGGTCATGCCGCGCCAGGTGTCGCCCGCCACGGTCTCCGGGTGGACGAGGCCCATGACGGCGAACGAGACGATCGCCCCCAGCATGACGCCAATCGTGCCGGTCAGGAACATGATCACCGCCTTGGGCCCCAGGCGCAGGATCGCGCCCAGGTCGATGGCGATGCACAGCAGCACCAGCGCGCTGGGCAGCAGGTAGTCCCGTGCGACGGGATACAGACCGGAGGCGTTGCCGTCGATGAGCCCCATGCTGTTGAAGATCGCCGGCACCAGGTAGCACAGCAGCAGGGCCGGCACGTAGGTGTAGAACTTCTTCCAGAAGCCGTCGGGACGCGAGGAGGTCCAGAAGATCAGGCCCAGGGTGATGGCCAGCAGGCCCATGACGACGGCGTCGTTGGTGATCAGGGCGGCGCTGGTGGTCGGGTCGGTGGCTGCGGCCATGGAGGCTCCCGTTGTCGGTCAGGGTGTCGACCCGGCCAGCGCCCCGCGGCGCTGGCCATGTCGCTGCCTCCCGCCGGTGGCGGGAGGCGATGGGGACACGGGCATGGCGTCCCTTGCCATGCGCCGGCGCCGGTGGCGCGACGCATGCCCGGGCGTGCGCGGCGTCAGTCGCCGATGTGCTGCTTCAGCCAGGCGTTGACCGTATCGTGCCACTGCACGCTGTTCTGCGGCTTGAGGACCCAGTGGTTCTCGTCCGGGAAGTACAGGAACTTCGACTCGATGCCCTGTCGCTGCAGCGCGGTGAACACGCCCAGGCCCTGCTCGACCGGGATGCGGTAGTCGAGCTGGCCGTGGATCACGAGCATCGGCACCTTCCAGTCCTTCACGTGGTTGACCGGATTGAACTGCTCGTAGCCCTCGGGGTTCTCGTACGGCGTGCCGCCGTTCTCCCATTCGGTGAACCACAGTTCTTCGGTCGCGTAGCCCATCATCCGCTGGTCGAACACGCCGTCGTGCGAGACCAGGCACTTCCAGGGCGCGTTCCAGTTGCCTGCGATCCAGTTGACCATGTAGCCACCATAGCTGGCACCCAGGGCGCAGGCCTTGTCGCCGTCCAGGAAGTCGTACTTCGCCCGGGCGGCGGCCCAGCCCTTCTGCAGGTCCTCCAGCGGCCGGTCGCCCCAGTGCCCGCTGATGGCGTCGGTGAAGGCCTGGCCGTAGCCCGTCGAGCCGTGGAAGTCGATCATCACCACCGCGTAGCCCTGGCCGGCGTAGGTCTGCGGGTTCCAGCGGTAGCTCCAACCGTCGCCGAAGCTGCCCTGCGGCCCGCCGTGGATGAGGAAGGCGACCGGATAGTCGCGGCCTTCCTGGTAGTTCCACGGCTTGACCACGTAGCCATGCACGGTGTCGTTGTTCCAGCCCTTGAAGCTGAACTGCTCGAAGTCGCCGAAGCGCACGTCCTCCAGCATCTCGCCCGCCGACGGCGTGATCGCGCGAAGCGATTCGCCCTCCGGGGTGGCGGCGTAGATCACGTCGCCGGTCTTGAGGCCATTGCGGGTGAACGCCAGCGTCGGGCCGGCCAGTTGCACCGATGACACGGTGCCGCCGCCCACGAGCTTGCGCGCCTCGCCGCTGGCGACGTCGACCGCGTAGAGCGGATGCTCGCCCATGTCCTGCACGGCGGTGTAGATGGTCCCGCCGTCGGCCGACAGGGCGATGCCACCGGCGGAGCGGTCCCAGTCGGGGGCGATCTCGCGGGTGGCGCCGGTCGCCATGTCCATCGCCATCAGGCCGAAGCGGTCGGCCTCGAAGCCCGGACGCTTCATCGCGGTGTAGTAGAGGGTGCCGCCGTCCTGGCTGAAGGTCGCGCCGGTGTCCCAGGCCTTGTTCGCGGCGGTCAGGTTCTTCGCGCTGCCCGACCCGTCGGCGGCGACCTGGTAGAGGTCGAAATTGGTCGACCACGGCTCACCGGCGTTGGCCAGGCGCGCGCTCATCACCAGCGTATTTCCGTCCGGCGCCCAGGTGTATTCGCTGCTGTCGCCGAAGGGCCTGGAGGGCACGTCGGCGACCAGGTCGGCACCGACCAGGGTGGCGCTCTTCACCGGCGCCTTGCCCAGCGGCGCGACGAAGACGCGGTTGAGGCGGCCGTCGTTCCAGGTGTCCCAGTGGCGCACGAACATGCGGTCGTAGACGACGCCGCTCTGCTTGGATGCCGCGCGGCTGTCCAGCCGTGCGGCGGTGCAGGCCAGGTCGCCCGCGCAGTCGGCGAAGGCCTCGACGTTGACCGCCACGCGGTCGCCACCGGGCGACAGCCTGAAACCGCCGACATCGACCGGCAGGTCGGTGACCTGCCTCGGCGTGCCGCCGCCGGCATCGATCGCATAGAGCTGCGAGGAGCCCGACTTTGCACTGAGGAAGTAGACCGTCCGTCCATCGGGCGAGAAGGCCGGCGAATTCACGTTCCAGCCTTCGGGGGTCAGGCGCACAGGGGGCGCCGCGTCGCGCGCGAACAGGTCCTCGATCCACAGGCTGCTGGTGGCGCTGTTGGCGTCGAGGTCGGCGACGCGCTTGGCGAACACCAGGTGCCGGCCATTGGACGACAGCACGGGCGAGGCGTAACGGTCGAGCCCGGCCATGTCGCGCACGTCGAAGCCGCGTTCGGCGGCATGGGCGCCGAATCCGGTGGCCGACGAGGCTGCGGCGACCAGCAGCGGGAGTAAGGCGTGACGCAGGACCATGGACGACTCCGACAGGACGAAAGTCCCGATGGTAGGCCGGCGCGCGCGCCGGGGCAAAGGCCGGGCGTCATGCCGCCGACGGCCGCTTTCGATGTTGCAGCACAGCATCGCGGCGGCGCCCGACGCCATGCCCGGACCGCCCGGGCGTGCCGTCGGCGGGCCGCTATACTCGGCCGAGCTTTGCCATCCACAAGGTGCCCAGTGCCAGAAGCCCAAGCCGTCGCGCACGATCGCGACGAATTCCTCGGCCACCCGAAAGGCCTGTTCGTCTGCTTCTTCACCGAGATGTGGGAACGCTTCTCCTTCTACGGGATGAAGGCCCTCCTCCTGCTGTACCTGCTGAAGTACCACCTGTTCGGCGACGACGCCGGTTACGACCTGCTCGGTGCCTACGGCGGCCTGGTGTACGCGATCCCGGTGATCGGCGGCCTGCTCGCGGACCGTTACCTGGGCATGCGCAAGGCGGTGCTGCTGGGCGGCATCCTGCTGGTACTGGGGCACATCGGCATGGCCTTCGAGGGCGAGCAGGCGCGCATCGTCGCCGGCGAGGTGGTCCGCGACGAAGGCGCATTGCAGGTGTTCTACCTCTCGCTGGCGCTGATCATCATGGGCGTGGGCTTCCTGAAGCCGAACATCTCCACCATCGTCGGCCGCCTCTATCCGGAGAACGATCCGCGCCGCGATTCGGGCTTCACCCTGTTCTACGCCGGCATCAACGTCGGGGCCCTGTTCGCATCGCTCATCTGCGCCTTCCTCGGCGAAACCTACGGCTGGAGCTACGGCTTCGGTGCCGCCGGCGTCGGCATGCTGGCCGGCCTGGTGATGTTCGTCTGGGGCCAGAAGTACCTGCATGGCCACGCCGAGCCCAACGACCCGGACAAGCTGCGCGAACGCGTCGGCCCGCTCAGCCGCGAATGGTGGATCTACCTGGGCAGCCTGGGCGGCGTCGCCATCGTCTGGCAGCTGATCCAGCGCACCTGGACGGTGCACGGCGCGATGCACATCATCGCCCTCCTGCTCGCGGTGTGGTTCGTCTACTTCCTGGTCACCCAGTGCAACCGCGTGCAGCGCCAGCAGATGATCACCCTGGTGCTGTTGATCATCGGCGTGCTGATCTTCTTCACCCTCTACGAGCAGACCTACGGCTCCTGGGTGACGTTCACCGACCGCCTGCTGACCAAGGACCTGTTCGGCGCGGCCGACAACGCCTACGTCCCGGCCCTGCCCTGGGCGGTGTACGCGCTCGCGGCAAGTCCGCCGTTGATGATCGCCGCGCTGATGGCCAGCGACCGCGGCCGCGGCGACGTCGCCAAGGGCCTGGTGGTGCTGATGGGCGTGGGCCTGTTCGTGGCGATTGCGCACGACATCGTGCTCGTCAAGCAGACCGCCGGCTCGCTGACCTTCCTGGGCGCGTTCTTCATCGTCGTGCTGGCGCCGATCTTCTCCTGGTTCTGGCCGTGGCTGGAGAAGCGCGGACTCAACCCCAGCAAGCCGGCCAAGATGGGCATCGGCCTGGTCTTCGCCGGCCTGGCCTTCCTGCCGATGGTCGCCGCTGCGCAGTACGCCGGTGCCAGCGACGCCATGGCCAGCGTGTGGTGGCTGGTGCTGGCGTACTTCGTGCTGGAGATCGGCGAGATGTGCCTGTCGCCGATCGGCCTCTCCGCGGTCACCCAGTTGTCGGTGGCCCGCGTCGTCGGCCTGATGATGGGTGCCTTCTGGCTGGCGACCGCTTATTCGGAGGTACTCGCGGCCGGCTTCGGCAAGCTGGCGTCGATCGAGGTCGCCGAAGGCGCCACCCTCGACATGGCCGAGGCCGCCAGCAAGTACTCGGACCTGTTCTGGTTGATGGTCTGGGTCGGCGTGGGTTCGGGTGTGGTGTTCCTGCTGCTCACGCCCCTGGCCAGGCGCTGGATGCACGGCGTCAAATAGGACGCCGGCAGCGAAAAAAAGGGCGCCCCGCGGGGCGCCCTTCCTGTTTGCGGCAATGGCGCGCCGCGAGCGGCAGGCCGGCGATCAGTTGCCGGCGGCGCCCTGCTGCGTCGACCCCGTGGTCGCGACCTCGCCGCCCAGGCTCCGGGCGAAGAAGGCGAGCAGCCGCGTGTAGAACTCGCGGCGGTGCTCTTCCTTGTAGAAGCCGTGGCCTTCGTCGCGGTAGTAAAGCGACTCGACCGGCACGCCGGCCTGCTTGAGCGCGCGTTCCATCATCTCGGTGTGGGTCACCGGCGCGACCTCGTCCTCGCCGCCGGCGGCCAGGAACACCGGCACCTTGATCCGCTCGGCGAACCGGTTGGGCGAGACGTCGCCGAGGGTATCGACATCGCCGACCCAGTCCTTCGACCAGTTGCCGAGGCTGCTGCTGTCGCGCGCATCCTGCTTCTGCATGGCAGGGAGGTCGTAGACGCCCACGTAACCCGCGGCGCAACGGTACAGCGAGGGTTCCTTGGCGACGCCCATCAGTGAAGCGTACGCGCCGTAGCTGGCGCCATACAGGCAGATGCGCGCGGGGTCGGCATGACCCTGCTCGATGGCCCAGCGCGTGGCATCGGTCAGGTCGTCCTGCATGGCCTTGCCCCATTGCCGGGCGCCGGCCTGCTTGAATGCCTTGCCGAAGCCCCCCGACCCGCGGAAGTTGACCTGCAGCACGGCGTATCCGGCGTCGGCAAGCATCTGTACTTCGGGCTGGAAGGTCCAGTAGTCGCGGATGCCGTAGGGTCCCCCATGGGGCAGCACGATCGTCGGCAGCGACTTTCCATCGCTTCCCGCGGGTACGGTCAGGTAAGCCTGGAGCGGCAGACCATCGCGTGCGGGTATGGTGACGGAGCGCATGCGCGCCATGGCGTCGGGGTCGATCCACTGCGCCCGGCTCACCACGTGGTTCGCCTTTTTCGCAACGGTGTCGAAGAGGAAGTAATCCCCGGGTGAGGTATCGCTCCATACGGCGACAAGGACCAGGCGGTTGTCGTCGGTCGTCGATGTCACCGACACCGCCTGGCCCGGGAATGCTGCCTCAAGGCTCTTGTACAGGCGGGCCTCGCTCGACTCCGGGTCGAAGAACGCGGTCCGCGGCGTGCCGCCCATGAACATCACGCCCACTGGCTGGTGGGTGTTGTTGCGGTAGATCAGGTGATCGGGGTCCACGGAGGCATCGCGCGCAACCTCGCGCGGAGCATCCCACTTGCCGACGTCGTAGGCGACGATGGCATCTGGCCCCTGGGACCGTTCAGCGATGAAATAGGCCACGTTGTCGTCCGCGGAGAAGCCGACGGGACGTTCGATGAGCGGATTGACGTCCTCGTCGCGGATCAGCTCCCAGTCGGCACCGGCCTTGGCGCGGTAATAGAGCTTGAGCGCATTGTCGACGTCCGCGCCGATCGCGAACCGGACCTCGCCGGCGTTGTCGGTCGTCATCCTCGCATTGCGCACCGGCGCGGCGGCGAGCTGGATGCGACGGCCCGTGAACACGTCCATCCGGTCAGCGCGGGTGAAGGGATCCTGGTTGAATGGCGTGATCGAAACCACGACGAACTTGTCCTCGGCCGGCAAGTCGTCGACCAGGTAGGCCTGCACCGGCTCGACCTTCTTGGGCTTGATGGTCGTGCCCGGCCCGGGGCTGGCGACCGACTGGCCCGCCAGGATCTCGGCGCGGCTGCCATCGGCATTGATCGCATACAGGTTGCCATCGGGCAGGGGCTGGGCCAGCAGGCCGAACTTCTGTGCCGTGCTGATGACCAGGCGCTCCGGGCTCACCCATTGGAAACCGATCACATGGGTATTGCGCTCGAGGGTGAAGTTGCCTGTCACCTCGAGCGTCTCGCGATTGAGGACGACCAGCGCGGTGCGATCCTCCAGCAGCACCGTGGCCGCGTAGTAATCGCCGTTCGGCGAAATCTTGATGTCCGTGAAGCTGTCGCGCTTCACGTAGGCATCCAGGTCGACCGCCCGGACCGGCGACGCCGTCGTGGCGACCAGTGCGAGCATCGACGCCGCAATCCACTTCTTCATCCTTTTACCCCTGTCTCCGTGGAACCTTCGACTGGACGCGCGCGGCATGCGGGCGCGCCCGGCAACCCGGCCCGTTTCGATGATGCCGCTCCCCGCGGCCCGAACCGGAGATTAGCGGAAAACGGGCGCCGGTGAGCCGGCGCCCGTCCCGATCAGGGCGCCGCTTGGGGCGCGAGCGTGCGCGAAAGCGCGTCGCGCCAGTCAGGGAGTTCGAGACCGTATTCCTGCTCGAGACGGCCCACGTCCATGACTGAATAGGCGGGGCGACGGGCCGGCGTCGGGTATTCCGAGGTGCGGATGGGCACCACGCGGGGCTTGCGGGGCAGGATTCCCGACGCGGTGGCCTCGTCCATGATCGCGACCGCGAAATCGCACCAGCTGCACTGCCCGCGTGCGGTCAGGTGGCGAATGCCATCGGCCTGGATCCCTTTCTCCAGGATGGCGGCGGTGGTGTCGGCGATCAGCCAGGCGGGCGTCGGGGTGCCGACCTGGTCGTCGACGACGCGCAGTTCGTCGCGCTCGGCGCCCAGGCGCAGCATGGTCCTGAGGAAATTGTGGCCATGCAGGCCATAGACCCACGCGGTGCGCAGCACCAGGTAGCGGGCCCCGCTTTCGGCCAGCGCCCGCTCGCCGGCACGCTTGCTTTCGCCATACACGCCCAGCGGATCCGTGGGGTCGGCCTCGGTGTATGGGCGATGGGCGCCGCCGTTGAATACGTAATCGGTCGAGTAATGGACCAGCGCGATGCCCTGCCTCGCGCAGGCACGCGCCATCGCCGCAGGGGCCTGGGCGTTGATCCGGAACGCCACGTCGGGCTCCTGTTCGGCCTTGTCGACGGCCGTATGGGCAGCCGCATTGACCACCACGTCCGGCCGCACGCGCTCGATCAGCGAGCCGATCGCGGCACCATCGGCCAGGTCCACAGCCTCGCAACGACCGCCCCCGACCCGCTCGCCATCGCGGGTCGCCGCGACCACCGTTCCCAGCGTCGAGAGGCTCCGCACGAGCGCATGGCCGAGTTGGCCATTCGCGCCGATCACCAGCGACTTCATGGCGCGTGGACCGGGAGCCGGTGTTCGTCGAGTCCGGACAGGAAGGGTGCGTGCGCGTCCTTGGGCGAAAGCAGCGGCTCGCTCACGGGCCAGTCGATCCCCAGCGTCGGATCGTTCCAGCGGATCCCCGCGTCGGCGTCGCGATCGTACGTGGCGGTGCACAGGTAGGTGAACACCGCGCGCTCGCTCAGCGTGACGAAGCCATGCGCGAAGCCTTCCGGGATCCAGAAGTGGCGCTTGTTCTCCGCGCTCAGGTGGACCGCGGTCCATTGCCCGAAGTGTGGTGAGCCGCGGCGGATGTCGACCGCGACGTCCCAGACCTCGCCCTCCACGACCGAAACGTACTTGCCCTGGGGGTTGGGCCACTGGTAGTGGAGCCCCCGCAACACGCCGCGGCTGGAGGCGGATACGTTGCCCTGGACGAAGGCGGGCGACAGCCCATGCGCGGCCAGCTTGTCGTGGTTGAACGACTCGAAGAAGAAACCACGCTCGTCGCCGAACACCTGCGGTTCGATCACCAGGCACCCGGGCAGGTCGGTGTCGATGACCTTCATGGCACGAACCCCCGCCGGGCCAGGCCCATCAGGTACTCGCCATAGCCGTTCTTGGACAAGGGCCTGGCGAGTTCGACCAGGTCGGCATCGCTGATCCAGCGGTTGTTCCAGGCGATCTCTTCCGGGCAGCACACGCGCAGGCCCTGTCGTGCTTCGATCGTCTCGATGTAGTTGCTGGCCTCGAGCATGGACTGGTGGGTCCCCGTGTCGAGCCAGGCGTAGCCACGGCCCAACGGCTCCAGGTGCAATTCGCCCGACGCCAGGTAGCGCTTGTTGAGGTCGGTGATCTCGAGCTCGCCCCGCGGCGAGGGCCTGAGTTCGGCGGCGAAGTCGCTGGCGCGACCGTCGTAGAAGTACAGGCCGGTGACCGCGTAGTTCGAACGCGGCTGGGCCGGCTTCTCCTCCAGGCTGACGACGCGGGCCTGGCTGTCGAACTCGGCCACGCCGTAGCGCTCGGGATCCCTCACCCAGTATCCGAAGACCGTTGCGCCCGCCTGGCGTTCGTCCGCGCGCCTGAGCAGGGCGGTCAGTCCGGGGCCGTGGAAGATGTTGTCGCCCAGGACCAGGCAACTGGGCTGTCCGGCCAGGAATTCGCGCCCGATCAGGAACGCCTGCGCCAGGCCGTCGGGGCTGGGCTGCGCCGCGTATTCCAGGCGCATGCCCCACTGCGAGCCGTCGCCGAGCAGGTTCCGGAACAACGGCTGCTCGTGCGGGGTGTTGATGATCAGCACGTCGCGGATCCCCGCCAGCATCAGCACGCTGAGCGGGTAATAGATCATCGGCTTGTCGTAGATCGGCAACAGTTGCTTGCTGACGGCCTGCGTGACCGGATACAGGCGGGTGCCGGAGCCGCCTGCGAGGATGATGCCCTTGCGTGCCATGTGTCGTGCTCCTCAGCCCTGGCCGATGCGTTCGAGCCGGTAGCTGCCGTCCAGCACGCGCTGGACCCAGTCGCCGTTGGCCAGGTACCAGTCGATCGTGCGGGCCATGCCTTCGTCGAAGCCCACGGCCGGTTCCCACCCGAGTTCGTCGCGCAGCTTGCCCGCGTCGATCGCGTAGCGCCGGTCGTGTCCCGGACGATCGGCCACGAAGGTGACCAGCGACTCGCGCGCGCGCCCGTCCGCGAGTGGGCGGCGCGCGTCGAGCAGGCGGCAGATCGTCCTGACCACGACGAGGTTCTCGCGCTCGGCATTGCCGCCCACGTTGTAGGTCTCGCCGGGACGTCCCTTCTCGAGCACGCGTTCGATCGCGTCGCAGTGGTCCTGGACGAACAGCCAGTCGCGCACGTTCAGGCCGTCGCCGTAGACCGGGATTGGCTCGCCGGCCAGCGCCTTGGCGATGACCAGCGGCACCAGCTTCTCCGGAAACTGGTACGGACCGTAGTTGTTCGAGCAGTTGGTCGTCAGGACCGGCAACCCGTAGGTGTGGTGGAAGGCGCGCACCAGGTGGTCGGAGGCGGCCTTCGACGCCGAATACGGCGAGTTGGGCGCATAAGGCGTCGTCTCGCTGAAGCGGCCCGACTCGCCCAGGCTGCCGTACACCTCGTCCGTGGAGACATGGAGGAAGCGGAACGCGTCGCGCCGCTCGCCCTCCAGGCCCTTCCAGTAGTCGCGCGCGCACTCCAGCAATCCCAGGGTGCCCACGACATTGGTCTGGACGAAGGCGGCGGGGCCGTCGATGGAACGGTCGACGTGGCTTTCCGCCGCGAAGTTGACGATGGCGTCGGGCCGGTGCTCCGCGAGCAGGCGCTGGACGAGGTCGCGGTCGCCGATGTCGCCGCGCACGAAGACGTGATCGTCGTTGCCTTCCAGGCGGCCCAGCGTGTCCAGGTTGCCTGCGTAGGTCAGCGCGTCGAGGTTGATGACCCGGACGCCGCGCGATACGGCGCCCAGGACGAAATTACCCCCGATGAAACCGGCACCGCCAGTCACAAGCCATGTGGGCACTCGGGCACTCCCCTGGGATTCGATGCAATCGGTACGGTCGCGCGGGCCAGCGCCCAGGGCGGCCGCGCTCAGAACGGGATGTCGTCGTCGGCGAAGTCGTCGGCGAAGTCGTTGGACTTGGCCGGCGGCGCCTCGCGGCGCGGCTGCGATGCCTGCTGGCGCGGCGCGGAAGGACGGTCGCCACCACCGCGATACTCGCCACGACCACCGCCGCCACCGCCGCCACCTTCACCGCCACCACCGAGCATCTGCATCTCGTCGGCGATGATGTCGGTGAAGTACTTCTCGACGCCATCCTGGCCGGTGAACTTGTCGTACCGGATGGACCCTTCGATGTAGACCTGGCGCCCCTTGCGCAGGTACTCGCCGGCGATCTCGCCCAGCTTCCCGAACAGCTTGACCCGGTGCCACTCCGTCCGCTCCTGGCTGTTGCCGTCGCGATCCTTGCGCACGCTGCTGGTCGCCACGCTGAGGGTGCAGATGGCCATGCCGCCCTGCGTGTATTTCATTTCGGGGTCGTTGCCGAGGTTGCCGACCAGGATCACCTTGTTGATGCCGCGTGCCATGGGATGGGTCCTAATTTGAAGTCCGGGAATGCCCCCGCTCGTGCCACCGGGGACCGACATTGCAGTATACCCTCCCCTCCCGCGCCATCAGGCGGGCGCCTGCAGCACTGTAGGATTTTCCTGAATCGCCGCTGGCCCGGTGCCCCTCACGTCCCCGCGAGGGGCCGTCGCGCACGCAGCCCACGCCCGTCCAGTCGACCACTCCGCTTATAATTCGCCGACTCCAAGCCAGCGGAACTCCATGTCAGTCCAAGCCCAGGCCGCGTCGCCGGACCTCGCCGCCATCCAGTCGCTCGCCCGGGAGGACATGGGCGCGGTCGACGCGCTGATCCGCCGCCGGCTGGCGTCCGACGTGGTGCTGATCAACCAGGTCGCCGAGTACATCGTCGGTGCCGGGGGCAAGCGCCTGAGGCCGATGCTGCTGCTCCTGGCCGCCGGCGCCCTGGGCCACCGCGGGCCGGACGCGCACCAGCTTGCCGCCGTGGTGGAGTTCATCCATACCGCGACCCTGCTCCACGACGACGTCGTCGACGAATCCGACCTGCGCCGCGGCCGCCGCACGGCAAACGCGGTCTGGGGCAACGCGGCCAGCGTGCTGGTCGGCGACTTCCTGTATTCGCGCAGCTTCCAGCTGATGGTCGAGCTCGACCGCATGGAGGTCATGCGCATCCTCGCCGACACCACCAACCGAATCGCCGAGGGCGAGGTGCTGCAACTGCTGCACGTGCGCAATCCCGATACCGACGAGGCCGCCTACCTGCGGGTCATCGAGCGCAAGACCGCGGTGCTGTTCGCCGCCGCGACACGCCTGGGGGCGCTCATCGCCGGCGCCGACGCGGCCACCTGCGACGCCCTTCACGACTACGGCCTGCAGCTGGGCTATGCCTTCCAGATCGCCGACGACGTGCTCGACTACGCCTCGGACGCGGACACGCTGGGCAAGAACCTGGGCGACGACCTCGCCGAGGGCAAGGCCACCCTGCCCCTGATCCATGCGATGGCCCATGCCGATGGCGCCACCCGCCAGCGCCTGCGCGAGGCGGTCGAACACGGCGACACCGGCGCCCTGCCCGAGGTGCTCGACGCGATCCGCGCGCACGACAGCCTGGGCTACAGCCGCGGTCGCGCCGCTTCGTATGCCGATGCCGCCGAGGCCAGCCTGTCGGGGCTGGCCGACAACGCGTACGTCGCCGCCCTGCGCGGGCTGGCGCGCTACGCGGTCAGCCGCGACCACTGAGTCCGGGGCTTCAGCCGCCCGGGGCCTGGAAACGCTCGCCCAGGAAGTCGCGCATCATCTCGAACGCGCGCCGGGCCGAGCGCGCGTCGTACCGGCAGTTGCCGGTCTTGCCGGCGTCTTCGGGATGGGTGAAGCAGTGGGCCGCGCCGCTGAAGTTGACCAGTTGCCAGTCGGCCCCGGCGGCATCCATCTCCTGCTCGAAGGCGAGGATGGCCTCGTCGGGCACCGAGGTGTCGTCGGCCCCGTTGAGGACCAGGATCGAGGTGGCGACCGGCGACTGCGCACCGGCCGGCGCGGGCGAGCCCAGGCCGCCATGGAAGCTGACCACGCCGTCGACGTCGGCGCCCGCCCGCGCGATCTCCAGCGCGACCGTGCCGCCGAAACAGTAGCCGATCGCGGCCACGCGCCCGGCGTCGAGCGGCAGTCGCCCGGCCTGTCCACGCAGGGCCGCCAGCGCGTCGCCCGCCCGTTGCCGGGCGGTCACGCCGCCGTCGGCGAACACGGCCTGCACCTGCTTGCGCGCCTCGTCGCTGTCGGCGGGCCGGATGCCCTTGCCGTACATGTCCGCGACCAGGACGACGTAGCCGGCGCCGGCGACCTCGCGCGCCTGCGCGATCGCCGCATCGGTGACGCCCATCCAGTTGGGCACCATCAGCACGCCGGGCCGGGCTTTGCCGACGTCGTCGTAGACGAGCACGCCGCTGAACGTCTTGTCGCCGCTCGCCCACTCCAGGGGCGCCTGCTGGATCGCGGCCACGGCCGGCAGGGTGGCGAGCGAGACCGCGAGGGTAAGGAGGATGCGGCGCATGGGACGTCTCCGGGCGAAGGGATCCCGAGGATAGCGCGGCTGTCGCGAGCGCCGGGTGGAGGGCGCCGCCGCGCCGCCTTCAGTGGATGCCCAGTTCCTGGATGGTACTGATGCGCTCGGGGTCGAACCCGGCCAGGGCGGCGAAGCGGCGACCGCGATCGACGTAGTCGAGGAACGGGCCGAAGCTGGGCGCGCCGGGCGAGAGCAGCACGACGCCCTCCCCCTCCAGCGCGCGGACGGCCATGGCCATCGCGTCCGCGAGCGACTCGGCCTCGGCCAGCCGGAAGCGGCCTCCAGTGGCCAATCCAGCCAGGCGGGCGGCGATCCGCGGCCCGTTCTGCCCCATCGCGACGATCGCCATGGGCGCCTGCCTGGCCATTGCATCGGCGAAGTCACCCCAGTCGATGCCGCGGTCATGGCCGCCCACCAGGACCGCCACGCGACGGTCCCGGAAGCACTCCAGTGCCGCCAGGGTGGCGTGCGGCGTCGTGCTGATGGAGTCGTTGACGAACTCGATGCCCTCGCGCACGCCCAGCGACTGCAGCCGGTGCGGCAGGGGCTGGAAGCCCGCCGCGGCCGGCGCCAGCGCGCGCGCGTCCAGGCCCAGCGCGTCGATTGCCGCGAGGACTGCGCAGAGATTGCTGCGGTTGTGACGCCCCGGCAAGGGCAGGCCGGCGGTGTCGAGGATCCGCGCCTGGCCATGGCAGAGCATGTCGTCGCGCAGGTGCCAGCCGCGCGCGTCGCCGTACCAGTGGATGTCGCTTTCGGGCAAGGACAGGCGCGACAGGCGCGGGTCGGCGGCATTGAGGACGGCGATCCTGGGCCGCGCGTCGGTCACCAGTCGCAGCTTGTCCTCGATGTAGCGCGCCTCCGAGCCGTGCCAGTCCAGGTGCTCGGGGAAGATATTGGTCACCACCGCCACGTCCGGGCGCGCACCGCTGTCGGCGACGTCGCCGGTCTGGTAGCTCGACAGTTCGATCGCCCAGTAGGCCGGTACCGGCACGTGCGCCGGCAACTCGAGCAGCGGCATGCCGATGTTGCCCGCCAGCGCGGTACGGTGCCCGCCCGCCCTGAGCAGGTGCGCCAGCAGCGCGGTGGTGGTGCTCTTGCCCTTGGTGCCGGTCACGCATACGGCATGCTCGACGATGCCCGTGCCGGAGGCATGCTCGGCGAACCAGATCGCGGTGGCGCCGGTGAAGCGCGTGCCGGCCGCCCGGGCGGCGATCACCTCCGGGCGGTGCGGGCTGATACCGGGCGACTTCACCACCAGGTCGAAGCGCGACAGGCGCTCGGCGTCGACGTCGACCTCCACCTGCAATGCGGGATCGGCCAGTGCGAGGATGGACTCGCGCTCTTGAGCGTTGCACAACACCGTCAGCGGCAGCGGCGCGTCGTTGACCGCGCCGAACCGCGTGGCGCTCGCCCGCAGCGCGGCATGGGTCGCGCGGCCTTCGCGCCCCCAGCCCCACAGGGCCAGGCGGCCGCCCGCGGCGACGAGCGACTCAAGCTGCGAAATACGCACCCAGGCGCTCCGCCAACGGGGCCGGGATCCGGTGTTCCTCGTCGGGTACCAGCAGGGGCTCGATGCGCAGCGCCTCGGGATCGAGCTGCGGCAGGATCTCGCGGATGAAGCGTTCCACCAGCGCATCGCCACGCCATTCGGCGCGCGTGGCCAGCCAGGCCATCGCCGCGCGGGACTCGCGCCCCTCGCCCACGCACTCGAAGGGCTTGTGCTCGCGGAACTCGAGCAGGGCGTCGTAGCCGGCGGTCTGCGCCGGGTCGTCGAGCAGGTTGCGGCCGAAGATGCCGACCAGTCGCGTCTTGGGCATGAACGGCGCCAGGGCCAGGAACACGAAATGGCACTTCGGGCAGACGCCGCACCAGCGGTTCGCCGGTCGCTCGCCGAGGATGTGGAAGTTGCGGTTGCAGCTGGAGAAATGGCCGTCGTAGCGGTCGCCGCGCGCGAACTGGCGCGCCACCGCGAGCTCGCTGAGCGGCCGCAGCAGCGAGTAATAGGACAGGTCGGCGGCGACATGGCGCTCGACGTACTCGCCGAAGGTCTTCTCGAACGCCCAGCCCTTCGACCACTGGTGGTTCACTTCGCCGGTGACGCTGCCGTCGGGCGCGAGGATCAGGCTGCCGTAACTGGCCGAACGCTCGTTGGAGAAGACCACCTGGTCGACGCCATTCAGCAGCGCGGCCAGCACCAGGATCGCCGAGTTCACCGCCGTCACCGGGATGTGTCCGTTCCAGGCGCCCTGCCGGTTGTACTCGAACAGGGCCGGGGCCAGCGCGCGCCCGATGTTGAGCATCGGCAGGCCGGTGCGTTCGGCGCAGGCGCGGATCAATTGCGAGCCGCCAATCCAGCTGACGGTCTGTTCCACGCCCAGGCCGCGCAGGGCCTCGATGCTGACCAGCGAGTCCTTGCCGCCGCCGATCGCGACCAGCGCATGCCGGCGCAGGCCGAGCGCGGGCGCAGGCGTGTGCGCCTCACCGTCGGCCGGGAAGCGGATGTGGCCGTGCAGGTCCAGTCCGTTGCGGTAGGCGAATTCGCCCAGGCCATTGAGATAGATGTCGTCCAGCAACGCTGCGGTCGCCGCGTCGATGCCGTAGCCTTCGATGCGGATCGCGCGCGGCACCGCCGCCTTGTAGTAGCTCACGCCCGCGACCAGGTGCAGCAGGCGCAGGGCCTGCTCCACCGCCCGTGCGCGTTCGCCCTCGAGCGCGAACGGCGCGCCGGGCACGGTGACGGTCTCGACCAGCTCGGGGCCGTCGTCGAAGGCATAGACCAGGCGCGCGACGCCGGTATCGGCATCGAATTCGCAGCGCACGAACCGGAAGGCTTCGATCGCGTCGCGCTGGAACTTCCAGGATCCGCTGGCCGGTGTGTCCACGGTGTCACTCATTCAATCACGTCCTCGGCCGGCAAGGCCCGCAGGTTGTAGGTACTGGCCATGCTCATGCCGTAGGCTCCGGCGTCGGCGACGAGCATCACGTCGCCGGGCGCGGTGCCGTCGGGGAGCTGCACGCGGTGGCCGAACACGTCGCTGGATTCGCAGATGGGCCCGACGACGTCGAACGCGCCGTCCTTCGCCGCATCCAGGCGTTGCAGGTTCACGATCTCGTGCCAGGCATCGTAGAGCGCCGGGCGCACCAGGGCGTTCATGCCGGCGTCCAGCCCAACGCGCCGGATACCGTCCTTCTCCACCACCTGGGTGGCCCGCGACAGCAGCACGCCGGCCTCGGCGACCAGGAAGCGCCCCGGCTCGATCGTCAGCTGGAACGCCGGATGGATGGCCTTGACCTCGGCCAGGCCCTCGGCCCAGTCGCGCAGGTCGAAGGGCTCGTCGTCGGCGCCGTACGGGATCGGCAGGCCGCCGCCGATGTCCAGCACTTCGACCGTGCCGATCCGGCGCGCGAAGCCGGCGAGGTCGTCGTACATCTGCCGCCAGTGCGCGCGCGTCTCCACGCCGCTGCCCAGGTGCGCGTGCACGCCCACGATGCCGATGCCGAGCGCGCGCGCGGCCTCCACGAACTCGTCGACGCGGCCCGCCGCGAGCCCGAACTTGGAGGTCTTGCCGCCGGTGGTGACCTTTTCGTGGTGGCCGTCGCCGAAGCCCAGGTCGATGCGCAGCCACAGCCGCCGGCCACGGAACACGTCGGGCCAGTTGCGCAGCGCCTCGACGTTGTCGAGGGTGACGGTGACGCCCATGCCAAGCGCGGCCTCGTACTCTTCGCGCGGGGCGAAGCTGGGGGTGAACAGCACCCGCGCGGGATCCATGCCGGGCAGGACCGCGAACACGTGCCGCAACTCGCCCAGCGACACGCATTCCAGGCCGAAGCCCTCGGCGACCAGGGCCTTGAGGATCTCCGGGTGGGAATTGGCCTTGATCGCATAGTAGCGGCGATCGATCGCGTCGATCGCGGCAAGCTGGCGGGCACGCTCGCGCACCGTCGGCAGGTGGTAGGCATAGCGAGGGGTCGGGCCTTCGGCCAGTCCCAGCAGGCGGTCCCGCTCGCCGATCCACCAGGGCGTGGGCTTGGGCCGCAACTGCCCCTCTATCTCGCGCCAGCGCGGACCGAACACCTCGGTCTCGTGCACCGGCATCGCGCCGCTGTCGATCAGCTCGGCGTGCAGGAACGGCAGCATGCCGTCGGCATCGGCCTCGTCGATGACGAAGGTCAGGTTGAGGTCGTTGGACGACTGCGAGATCAGGTGCACGCGCTCCTTGCCGAACGCGGCCCAGACCCCGGACAGCTTGTGCAGCATCGAGCGCATGCCACGACCGACCAGGGTGATCGCGGCGCAGGACACGATGACCCGGACCCGGCAGATCTCCTCCAGGTCGGCCGACAGCGCCTCGAGCACGTTGGTGCTGACCAGGTTCTCGCTGGGGTCCAGCGACACGGTGACGTTGGTTTCCGCCGAGCCGATCAGGTCCACCGAGAGGCCATGGCGACGGAAGCGCTCGAACACGTCGGCCAGGAAGCCCACCGATTGCCACATGCCGACGCTTTCCATCGACACCAGCACGATGCCGTTGCGACGGCTGATCGCCTTGACGCCGGGCAGGGTGGCCGCGGCGCCGTCGATGCGGGTGCCCGGCAGCTCGGGGCGCTCGGTGTCGAGGATCGCCATCGGCACGCCCGCGTGGCGGCAGGGGCCGAGCGAGCGCGGGTGCAGGACCTTGGCGCCGGTGGTGGCGATTTCCTGCGCCTCGGCGTAGTCCAGCCGGGTCAGCAGGCGTGCATCGGGCACTTCGCGCGGGTTGGCGCTGAACATGCCCGGCACGTCGGTCCAGATCTCGACCCGCTGCGCCCTGAGCAGGCAACCGAAGTAGGCCGCCGAGGTATCGGAGCCGCCGCGTCCGAGCACCGCGGTGCTGCCGTCGCGATGCCGGGCGATGAAGCCCTGGGTGATCAACATCGCGGTGGGCTGGGCGGCGAATCGCTCGCCGAAGCCGGCGTCGACCTCGCGCTGGCAGTTGACCGAGAGCCGCTGCGACCACTCGCTGGCATTGGGCAGGGACACCGCGTCGAGCCAGTCGCGGGCATCGCACCAGCCGAAGTCGTGGCCCTGCGCGCGCAGGTACGCCGCGCCCAGCGTGGACGACATCAGCTCGCCCTGGGCCAGCACGTCGGCCTGCCAGTCCAGCGCCAGCGCAGCCGCGCGCGGGTCGGCGCCCAGGGCGCGCAGCACGCCGAAGCGCTCGCCCAGGACATCGTCGGCGTCCAGGTCGAGGTCGCCGCAGAACGCGCGGTGGCGCTCGACCAGGGCCTCGATGCGCGCGGGGACGCCGTCGCCCGCGCAGATCGCGGTGAGCTCGTTGGTCACGCCCGACAGGGCCGAGACCACGACGAGCACGCGCGCGTCTTCCTCGGCCATGCGTTTGGCGGCCAGGCGTCCGATGGTGTCCCAACGATTGCGGCGCGATACCGAGGTCCCGCCGAACTTGAGTACGACCCAACGCTGTCCTTGTGCCACCACCATGCCTCTGAGTTATATGGATAGGTTCGATGGGATCGGGCGCGCTCCGCCCGTAGCCCTTAAAATCACCGGTCGGCGGCATCCCCTCGGGACCGCACCGCGCCGGCGCCCGGCGTCGCCAGCGAAGCGACGCCAAACCGCGATTCTAGTCGAACTCCCTCCCCCGCATCGCCCCAGGACCCTCTTTCGATATGCCCCGTCGTTATCTCCAGCTGGACGTCTTCGCCCATCGCCCGGGGGCCGGCAACCCCCTGGGCGTGATCCCCGATGCCGAAGGCCTGGACGCGGCGACCATGCAGGCGATCGCCCGCTGGACCCGACTGCCTGAAACGACCTTCGTCTTTCCTCCGACACAAGCCGGCGCGAGCTACCGCATCCGCATGTTCAGCCCGCAACGGGAAGTACCCTTCGCCGGGCACCCCAGCGTGGGCACAGCGCACGTGGTGATGGAGGCCGGCATCGCCGCCCCCGTCGACGGCCTGCTGTGGCAGGAAGGCGCGACGGGCGTGTTGCCGCTGGCGGTGACCGGATCGGGCCGCGAACGCCGCATCGCGGTGCGGGCACCGCGTGCCCGGGTGGCCGAAACCGCCGCGCACGGGGACGGCCGCATCGCCGCCGCGCTGCCGGGCGTCGCCCCCGGGCGGTTGCCGCCCGCGCTGATGGACGGCGGCCGTCGCTGGTGGGTCGTGGAACTGGCCGACGAGGCGACGCTTCGCGCCGCCGCGCCCGACTGGGACGCGGTCGCCACCCTGGCCGCCGCGACCGACAGCATGGGTGTGTTCGCCTTCGCCCATGCGGATGCCGGGCAGGAGCACGACCTCGCCGTGCGCGCCTTCGTCGGCGCAGGTGCCCGCTTCGAGGACGCGGCCTCCGGCGCCGCCAATGCCACGCTCGCGGCCTGGCTGGGGCACAACGACACCGTCCCGGGCCAGGGCGGTCGCTACGTCGCCAGCCAGGGACGCGAGGTGGGTTACGACGCGCGCCTGCACCTGCGCATCGACGCGGCGGGCGACATCTGGTCCGGCGGCCAGGCCTGCGACGTGCTCAGCGGCGAGCTGGACTGGCCGGGGACCTGACGCCGGGCGCCGACCGCGCCCACCACGCCAGCACCGTTTCGGCGCAGGCCGCCGCCTCCCGGCCCAGCAGCGGACCCACGTGGCTCGCACCGGGCAGCGTGACCATGTCCGCCCCCCAGGCATGGGCCAGCGCGCCGGTCAGGCCCGGGGGCACGTCGTCGTCGTCGATCGACGCCATGCACAGCACCGGGCAATCGGGCCTGGACAGGGCCAGGCCGGCGTGCGCCTGCCGCAGCACCTGGCCGGACTCGTCGCGCCAGCGGCGGAACGCGAACAGCGCCGTGGCCGGCTCGGCATCGGGTATCGCGCGACGGGTCGAGTCCAGGCGCGCCAAGCGACCCCAACTCACCCGCCCGGCCCAGTCGCGCGCCGGCAGCGCCGCGGCCCAGGGTGCCGGGGGCAAGGGATTGACCAGGACCAGGGCATCGGCGCTGTCGGGCGCGATCGCGGCCGCGAGCAGGCCGCCGAGGCTGGCGCCGACCAGCAGCCGCGGCCGCGGCAACGCGCGCAGGGCTGCATCGGCCTGGGAACGGTAGTCGTCCAGGCCCGTCGCCGCCAGGCCGTCGCCCACCGGCAGCAGGTCGGGCGCGGACACCACCAGCCCGGCAGCTTCGAACACCCGGGACCAGACCGCCCACTCCCAGCCGCCTCCGCCGGCGCCATGCAACAGCAGCGCATGGCCGGCTCGCGGGTTCGGCATGCGCAGCAGGCTCAGGACGCCAGCGTCGCGTCGAGGCTGACCGGGACCGACAGCGCGCGCGAGATCACACAGCCGGCCTTGGCCGCCTCGGCGATCGACTGGAAGCGCTCGGCATCGATGCCCGGGACGGCGGCTTCCACGACCAGCTTCACGCCGGTCACGGTCGGCCCCGGGTCCATGCCCGGGTCCATCGACACCTCGGCACGGGTCTGTATGCGCTCGGGCGTGAAGCCTTCCTTGCCCAGCACGGCCGACAAGGCCATGCTGAAACAGCCGGCATGGGCGGCGGCCAGCAGTTCCTCGGGGTTGGTGCCGCGGCTCCCGGACTCGCCGGGCTCGCCGAAGCGGGTCTTGAAGGAGTAGGCCTGGTCGGCGAACAGGCCGCTCTGGGGGGTGCTCATGGTGCCCGCGCCGGCCTGCAGGTCGCCCTGCCAGACCGCGTCGGCGTATCGCTTGAATGCCATGTCTCGTGTCTCCGTGGGAGGACTCTCCGGGGGTCGCATGCGCGCGCGCCGGGGCCGGAGCCCCTCGGCCCGATGCCGCCGCATGGTGGCACGCGCGGCGCGGGCGGCACGTGAGGGGACGCGGCTGCGCGCCCCGGCGCCCGCCCCCTTGACCCGGCGCCCGGTTGGCGCGAGCCTTGGGGCCCGGCTTCGGCCGGATCCCGCCATGACCGCCCGCCGAGCGCACACCGCCCTCGGATGGCAGCGCTTCCGACGCGGACAGCCATGACGCCCGAACTGCGGTATTTCCGCAGGAGCCCGGCCGTCGATGGCCGGACTCCCACCTCGAACGGGAGGCACGGCCCCATGTCGTACAGTACGCAGGACATCCGCAACGTGGCCCTCGCAGGCCACCCCGCCGCCGGCAAGACCACCCTCTTCGAAGCCCTGCTGCACGCCGGCGGCACCCTCCAGACGGCAGGCAGCGTCGAGCGCGGCAACACGGTCTCGGACTTCGACCCCATGGAGAAGGCGCGCGGCCACTCGCTGGACGCCGCGATCGCGTCCATCGACCACAAGTCGGCGTCCGGGCGGCGCGTCCACGTCAATCTGCTCGACACGCCGGGCTACCCGGACTTCCGCGGCCCGGCGCTGTCGGCCCTGGCGGCGGTGGAGACCGTGCTGCTGGTCGTCGACGCCGACCACGGCGTCGAGTACGGGACCCGGCGGATGATGGAGTACGCCCGCGCACGCAAGCTCTGCCGCGCGATCGTCGTCAACAAGATCGACCACGAAGGCGCCGACTGCGGGCGCGTGCTCGACGAACTGCGCGAGGCCTTCGGCCCGGTATGCCTGCCGCTCAACCTCCCCGCCGACGGCGGCCGCGCGGTGGTCGACTGCTTCGCCTCGCCCAGTGGCGACAGCGATCTCGGGCCTGTCGCCGACTGGCACCAGAAGATCATCGACCAGGTCGTGGAGGTCAACGAGTCGGTGATGGAGCATTACCTGGACCTCGGCGAGGGCGGCCTGTCCGGCGAGGAACTGCACGATGCCTTCGAACAGTGCCTGCGCGAAGGCCACCTGGTCCCGGTGCTGTTCTGCTCCGCGCGCAGCGGCGTCGGCGTGCCTGCCCTGCTCGACGTCGCCGAGCGCCTGTTCCCGCACCCCGGCGAGGCCAATCCCCCGCCCTTCGCCAAGGGCACCGGGCCCGACGCGACCCCGCTGGAGCCCCGCCCCGACCCCGCCGCGCACGTGATCGCCGACGTCTTCAAGATCGTCAACGATCCCTTCGTCGGCAAGCTCGCGGTGTTCCGTGTCTACCAGGGCACGGTCCGCCGCGACAGCCAGCTGTTCATCGACGATGGCAAGAAGCCTTTCAAGGTCGGCCACCTGTTCAAGCTCGCCGGCAAGGACCACGCCGAGGTCGACCAGGCCGTCCCCGGCGACATCGCGGCGGTCGCCAAGGTCGACGAGTTGCACTTCGACGCCGTCCTGCACGACAGCCACGACGAGGACCATATCCACCTCGCACCGCTGGATTTCCCGCGCCCGATGTTCGGCCTGGCCGTCGAAGCGACCCGCAAGGGCCAGGAGCAGAAGCTGGCGTCGGCCCTGCACAAGCTCGCGGAAGAAGATCCCTGCTTCGTGGTCGAGCACGAGAGCGAGACCAACGAGACGGTCGTGCGCGGCCTGTCCGACCTGCACCTGCGGATCAACCTCGACCGCCTGCGCGAACGGCACGGCGTGGACGTCGAATCGCGGCCGCCGCGCATCGCATATCGCGAGACCATCGGTGCCCGCGCCGAGGGCCACCACCGCCACAAGAAGCAGACTGGCGGCGCCGGCCAGTTCGGCGAGGTGTTCCTGCGGGTGGAGCCGCTGCCGCGGGGCGAGGGCTTCGAGTTCGTCGACCAGGTCAAGGGCGGCACGATTCCCGGCCAGTTCCTGCCGGCGGTCGAGAAGGGCGTGCGCCAGGTGCTCGATGGCGGTGCGCTGGCCGGCTATCCGATGCAGGACGTGCGGGTGATCGTCTACGACGGCAAGCACCACCCGGTCGACAGCAAGGAGGTGGCCTTCGTGGCGGCCGGCCGCAAGGCCTTCCTCGACGCGGTCGGGAAGGCACGGCCGCAGGTGCTCGAGCCGATCGTCGAGCTGGAGGTCAACGCACCCGAGCAGCACATGGGCGACATCAGCGGGGGCCTGGCGGCCAAGCGCGCGCGCATCCATGGCACCGACGCGCTGCGCGGCGGCGAAATCGTGGTCAAGGCGCAGGTGCCGCTGTCGGAACTGGAAGGCTACGCGGCCGAGCTGAAGTCGGTGACCGCCGGGCGCGGCCGCTATTCGCTGGACTTCAGCCACTACGAGCCCGTGCCCACGCAGGTGCAGCAGAAACTGGTCGAGGCCTACAAGCCGCGGCACGACGACGAGTAGACTGACCTGCCCTGCCGAGGTCGCCCCATGCCGCTGCTCGACGCGCCCACGCTGCCCGCCGTCCTCGCCGCGACGGCGCCGCGGGCGGGCCTGCGCCCCGCCCTTCGACCACGGAGCTGAACCATGCCCAAGGCACGCACGCTTGCGCAGGCCCACCGCCTCGTCGACATCCCCAACATCGGGCCGGCGATGGCCGGCGACCTGCGCGCCCTTGGCATCGATGCCCCCGCCGACCTGAAGGGCAAGGACCCTGCCGGGCTCTACCTGCAGCTGTGCCGGCTGAGCGGCCTGCGCCAGGACCCCTGCGTGCTGGACACCTTCATGGCCGCCGTGGCCTTCGCCGAGAACGACGATGCGCGGCCATGGTGGGCCTTCACCGAAGCGCGCAAGCGCGACTGGCCTGCCGTCGAAGCCCGCCGCCGCACACTCGTGCCCGACGACGCGCCCACGCGATGAGCGGCACGCCCCCGTCCTTCGACGTGTGCGCCGCATGAGTCCAACGGCCGCCGGCGCGACGCCCATCGTCCTCGACACCAATGCCTGGCTGGACCTGCTGGTGTTCGAGGACCCGCGCATCGGCGCGATCCGGACCGCGCTCGGCGAGGACCGTCTGGCGGCATTCACCGACGCCGATTGCCGCGAGGAATGGCGCCGCGTACTCGACTATCCCGTGCTCGCGCTGGACCCGGCGCGGCAGGCGGCACTGCTGCGCGAATTCGACACGCTCACGCGGCCGTACGACGGCCACGCCATCGACGCGCCGCCGCTACCGCGCTGCCGCGACGCGGACGACCAGAAGTTCCTCGAACTGGCCCGCGCCTGCGGGGCACGCTGGCTGGTCAGTCGCGACAAGGCCCTGCTCCGGCTCAACCGCAAGACGGTGCGCGACCACGGATTCTCGGTCCTGGTGCCGGAGGCCTGGCGGCCCGGCGAGGCCGTCCCGCCCGGCTAGAGTTCGAAACGGTAGGACAGCTTGACCAGCAACTGTTCGTCGTCGTGCAGGCCGAAGCTGTCTTCCAGCAACGGCCAGGTCCCGTCCGAGTAGGGCGCCTGCTCGTAGCCGCCGCGGCCATAGACCACGTACAGGTAGGAAAGCGGGGCCAGTTCGTAGCGATAGCGGACCTGGAAGCCGAGGTTGCGCACGTTGAAGTCGTCGACCGGATCGTTGCTGGCCACGGCCTCGCCGCCCGGCTGGACGCGATAGGCCTGCAGCAGTTCCGCGTCCAGGCCGATGGCCTGCAGCTTCACCCGCAATTCCTGGCGACCGTCGATGGTCCAGTCCAGTCCGGCGCTGAACTGCAGGCGCTCCTGGTCGAAGGACCCGATCAGGTTGTCCTGCTGCCAGACCAGCCAGTCGGGCCGGTGCTGGTAGAACATCCCCGCATAGACGGCGAAGGCGTCGCTGAAGAAGTAGCGCGGCTCCAGGCTGAAGTCGTAGCCGACCTCGTCGTTGCCCGCCAGGCCGCCGCTGAACATGTTGACGTCCAGCTCCCAGGCCCAGTTGCCCTTGCGCGGGCGGTCGTACTCGTAATACGCGTTGAAGTTGGAAGGCACGCGCAGGATGCCGTTGCCGCGGGTCAGCAGGTCCTCGTAACCCGACGAGTTGACATTGATCTGCGCGTACTCGGCGCTGCCGTCGCGCAGCTGCCCCTGCCGGCTGAGCCGGAACTGCCGCTGCAGGCGGTCGCCGTGGTCGTTGTCGGTGCCGCTGATGCGCCCGCGCCATTCCTTCGATGCGTAGCGCGAGGCCTCCGGCAGCCCGGTGAAGCGGCGTCGCAGCTCCCAGTGCGCGTAGTTCAGGCTGTTGCGCGACAGGTAACCGAAGTCGTTGATCTGCAGGCCGTTGCCGAAGTGCATCGCCAGCCACTGCTGCCGCCAACCGTCGTCCATTTCGTAGTTGGCGAACACCGTCGCGCCGTTGTCGCGCCGCGTGTCGCCCGATTGCTCGATCTGGCTGCCGATCAGGCGGGTCTGCACGATCAGGCGCTCGCCGGGGCGCCAGTCGTGGTCGACGCCCAGCACGGTGGCCTCGCGGTCGAGCCAGGGCCGCTCGACCCGGGTCAGCATCGCGCCCAGGTTCTGGGTGTCGAAATCGCGCACCACGCGCAGGGCGCCGAAACTACGCCCGGCCTCGTCGGCCTCGTCGGCGAGGAACAGCCCGTACTTGGTCGCGCCCAGGCTGCCGTTGAGCTTCACCGCGGCGTCGATGTCGCCGGCCCCGTCGCCGTCGTCGGCCGGACCGCCGACGCGGCGGGTGTAGAGCAGCTGGCTGTAGTCGGACGGGGTGGTGAACTCGAAGATGCCCTGGTTCTCGGTGAAGAACGGGCGCTTGTCGCTGATGAAGGTCTCGGTGGCGCCGAAGTTGATCACCAGGTCGTCGCTCTCGACCTGGCCGAAGTCGGGGTTGACCGTCGCGGTCAGCTGGAACTGGCCGTTGGGCTTCCAGAACAGGTCGAAGCCCGCCTCGAAGTCGCTTTCGCCGCCGATGTTGTCGTACAGGCCCGAGGCATAGGGCGTCACCGCGAGCAGCGACTGGCTGTACTGGGGCATCTCGAGCGGGGCGAACTCGGACAGGTAGCGCGGACGCTCGAAACTCGCGCCCGGCCAGGCCATGCGCTCGCCGGTGGAGCCGACCACGCGGTCGAGCTGCAGCTTGAGCGTCCGCGTGCCGTCCTCGCCGGCGCGCATCGGGGCGATGTACCACGGGATCAGCATCTCCACCGACCACGCGTCCGCCTCCTCGGAGACGGCGTGGCGCCAGTTGCCGTCCCAGTCGTCGTTGAACTGGTTCTCGTTGGTGATCACCGCGTCGGTGATGCCGCCGGTGGAGGCGACGGTGAAGTTGTAGCCGGTGCGGCCATCGCCATCGAAGTCGACCATCAGGTTGACCCGGTCCACCTGCGCGCTGAAGTCGCGCTGCACGCGCTGGCGGGTCCAGGTGACCGACTGCGGCTGCGTGTTGCGGAAGCCGACCGCCAGGCCCTCGGGCGTGGCCAGCACCCAGGCCTCGGTCGGCAGCGACCCCGGCGCCAGGCTCAGCGGCTGCACCTTGCGGAAGTCCGTCACCCGCGTCGCGCCTGCCCACTCGTCCGGATCGATGCGGCCGTCCACTTCGATGGCACGCGCCTGCAGGACGGGCAGCAGGAAGAGCAAGGGCAGGACGAGGGTCTGGAGGGGGCGCATGGGATCGACGGTCGGGGAATGCCGCGCAGACTACCGGCGCCCGGCGCCCGCGCCGACTGGCACAAGTCATGGCAACCCTTCGCGTCCCGCCTGCATCGAAGCCCAATGGCCGGGGATGCAGGTCGCCACCGGTCCGGCCCGCGGGACGCTCAGTCGGCGTCCATCGCGGTCGCGTCGTGGCTGGCGAAGGCATCCTCGCCGGTCGGCAGGCGCAGCCACTCCGGGTGCGCAAGCGCCCGGTTGACGTCGACCAGCCCCGACTTCCAGTGCTCGCGCAGGGCCACGCGCCCGAACTGGTAATCCTTGAAATGGCCGATCCGGGCCCGCTCGCGGTAGATCAACTGGATCACCGAGATGCGGTTGCCACAGGCCAGGTCCGCTGCGTGCCGGGCCCAGGGGTTGGACTGGCGCGCCTCGGCCGGGATGGCGTCCAGCAGTTCGCGCAGCAGCCGCCGGTAGTGCTGGTCGACGCGCTGCACCGAGGTCACCATCCGGGTACGGCTGGAGTACTGGATCTCCTTCTGCCGCTCGGCGACGTCCAGCAGGTTCTGCGGCAGGTCGCCACGGGCGCTCCACAGGTCGACCTGGAAGACCAGGGTGTCCGCCCGGCGCGGGTCGGACAGCACGTAGGAGAGCGGCGTGTTCGAGACCAGCCCCCCGTCCCAGTAGAAGGCGCCGTCGATCTCGACGGCGGGGAAGGCTGGCGGCAGTGCCCCGGACGCCAGGATGTGCCGCGCGTCCAGGCGCATGCGGGTGTTGTCGAAGTACTCCAGGTTGCCGGTGGCGACGTTCACCGCGCCCACCGAGACGCGGACGCCGCCATCGTTGAGGCGGTCGAAGTCGACCATCCGCTCCAGCGTCTCGACCATCGGACGGGTGTCGTACCAGCTCGCCGACTGCGGGCCGGCGGCATCGAACGGGGACTGCCCGCTCAGTCCTGCGTCCCAGCCGCGCGGGTGGAAGAAGCCACGCTGGCCCTCCGCCAGCGCGCGCCAGGCCTCCCAGGTATCGAGCCAGGCGCGCGCATGCTCGCCCAGGCCTTCCAGGCGCGCCTCCTGGCCGAGCGTCGTCGCCGGCAACAGGTAGGGCTGGGAGATGGTCTCCCAGAACGTGCGCAGGGCCTCCACGCGTTGCCCCGGCGGATTGCCGGCGATGATCGCGGTGTTGAACGCGCCGATCGAGATGCCCGCCAGCCAGCCCGGGGCCACGCCGGCCTCGTGCAGGCCCTGGTACACCCCCGCCTGGTAGGCCCCCAGGGCACCGCCGCCCTGCAGGACCAGGGCGATGTTGTCGGGGAGCGGCGCGGCCGTGGCGGCGGGCATGGCGCTGGCCGTGGCTACTGCATGTGCCAGCCGTGGCTGACGATGATGCTCTGTCCCGTCAGCGCGGCACTGGGGAACTCGCACAGGAAGCGCACGGTCTGCGCGACGTCCTCGACGGTGGTGAAGATGCCGTCCACCGTCTGGCCGAGCATGACGTTGCGAATGACCTCCTCCTCGCTGATGCCCAGCTCGCGCGACTGCTCGGGGATCTGCTTGTCGACCAGCGGCGTTCGCACGAAGCCCGGGCAGACGACGTGGCTGCGGACGCCACGGTCGCCGCCTTCCTTGGCCAAGGTGCGCGACAGGCCGAGCAGGCCATGCTTGGCGGTCACGTAGGCCGACTTCAACTTGGAGGCCTGGTGCGAATGGACCGAGCCCATGTAGACCACCGTGCCGCCGCGGGCCTTGCCGTCCGCCCCCTCGGCATACATGTGCGGCAGAACCGCGCGCGTGGTCAGGAAGGCGCCGTCGAGGTGGATCGCGAGCATCTTGCGCCAGTCGTCGAAGCGGTACTCCTCGATCGGGTTGACGATCTGGATGCCCGCGTTGGAGACCAGGATGTCGATCGGGCCCAGGGTTTCCACCGCGCGCGCGATGCCCTCCTCGACCGCGGTCTCGTCGGTGACGTCCATCGCGACCGCCATCGCGCGCCGACCTTCCCCGGTGATCGAATCGGCCACGGCCCCGGCACCCTCGAGGTTGAGGTCCGCGATCACCACCGCCGCGCCAGCGCGCGACAATTCGTGTGCGATCTCCTTGCCGATGCCACTGGCGGCGCCGGTCACGACCGCCACCTTGCCTTCAATCGAACTCATGTCGGGCTCCTGTCGAGGGGAGCGCCCAGTATGCCGATGCGCCGTGACGATGCCATCGCACTTTTGGCCATTGGAGGATTCGTGATTCGTGATTGGCGCGAGAACCAGCGACACGGACAGGAGCGACTACCCCCCCTGCGACAATCACCAATCACCAATCACCAATCACCAATTGCCAATTGCCAATCACGAATCACCGCTTCTTCTTCTTTTTCTTCTTTTTCGGCTGCAGCATCGTGCCCGTGCACTTCTTCGCACCGCAGCGGCAGGCCCAGATCTCCTTGAGCTCGCGGGTGTGCTTCTCGGCCAGGGTGATGCCGTAGTTGTAGGACAGCTCCTCGCCCGGCTCGATGTCGCGGATCGCCTCGATGAAGACCTGGTCGCGGCGGCGGTCGTCGCCCTCGTGCTCGGTCAGGATCGCCTCGCAGTTGGGCTTGCAGCTGTGGTTGATCCAGCGCGCGACGTTGCCCGACTCGTTGGCGTCGATGACGTACTCGTCGTTGAGCGTGAAGAGGAAGGTGTGCCCGGAATCGACATCGCCGGTATCGCCGGCGTCGACTTCCGCGTGGGTGCGACGCTTGCCCTTGTACTCGACGACGCGCTCGCCCTTCTTGATGGCGGCCTTGGCGAAAACGCCATTGCCATGGATTTGGGAACGGCGGGCGACGATCTTGCTCGGCATGGGGGTGTCCAGGTTGGCTTGCCTGCATTCTGACCCGGAACACCCGTCGACGGCCAACCCCTGGCCGCCACGGACCCCGGCCGGCGTTGTGGAATCCAGGCCCACACACCGGATCGCCGCCATGCGCCACCGCTCCCTCCTGCCCATCGTGTCCCTGTCCTGCCTGTTCGCCGCCCTCGCCGCCTGCCAGCCGACGCCCCCCGAGGCCACCGCGGGCGCCACTCCCGTCGATCCGCCGGCGCCCGCCGCGCCGCACGGCGAGGATCCCCTGCTCGAGCGCGGCGAATACCTGGTCCGCATGTCCGGTTGCAACGACTGCCACACCGCCGGCTACGCCGAGCGCCAGGGCGAGGTCGACAAGGCCGAGTGGTTGACGGGCTCGCCGCTGGGCTACGCCGGTCCCTGGGGCACCACCTACGCGAGCAACCTGCGCATGCGCGTGGACGGCATGGACGAGGCTGGCTGGCTCGCCTACACGGCCAACCTGCGCACCCGCCCGATCATGCCGGACTTCCTCCTGCGCGCGATGGCCGAGGACGATCGCCGCGCCATCTACCGCTTCGTGAAGTCGCTGGGCCCGGCCGGCGCACCGGCCCCGGCGTACCTGCCCCCGGGGCAACGGCCAGACCCGCCCTACATGCAGCTGGTCCTGCCCGCCGCGCCCCAGGAGGGCCCGGCCGTCGCCGCCAGCCCCGGCGGTCGCTGAACCTCGCGGCGGCGGCCAACCGCGCCGCCTCCCAGCCTGAACCGATGCGCGCGCGGACTTGGCGCGGGCGGCTCGAATCCGTACAATTCCGGTACTGATTCACGAGCGCCCCCACGATGCTCCGCGTCACCAAACTCACCGACTACGCGACGGTCGTGCTGACCGTGCTCGCGGCCTGCCCGGACGAGGTGCTCAGCGCCTCCGGGCTCGCCGATCGCGCGGGCCTGGAAGCGCCCACGGTGTCCAAGGTCCTCAAGCCGCTGGCGCAGGCCGGCCTGGTCGAAGGCTTCCGCGGCGCCAACGGCGGCTACCGGCTGGCGCGCCCGGCCGACGGCATCGGCCTGATCGAAGTGGTCGAGGCCATGGAAGGACCGTTGGGCATGACCGAGTGCAGCGTGCACGGCAGCCACTGCAGCATCGAGGCCCAGTGCGGCGTGCGCGCCAACTGGCGCCACATCAACGACGTGGTCGTCGCCGCGCTGCGCAGCGTGACCCTGGCGCAGATGCTGGCCCCGCCGACGGCGGCCGGACCGGCCTCGCCCCCACCCGACCCGAGGCGCATCGACCTGCGCCTCGCCAACGCTTGAGACAGTAGGCAGCCCCATGGCCACCGAGATCACCGACGCCCCCGTCCTCCCGGACACCAACCGCGACATCCATGCGCAGCTGGGCCGCAAGTACGACGCGGGCTTCATCACCGACATCGAGTCCGACAGCCTGCCGCCGGGCCTGGACGAGGACATCATCCGCGCGCTTTCGGCCAAGAAGGACGAGCCCGAGTGGATGACCGAATGGCGCCTGGAGGCCTATCGCCACTGGCTGACGATGCCGGTGCCGCAATGGGCCAAGCTGAAGATCGCCGCGATCGACTTCCAGGCGCTGAGCTATTACTCCGCGCCCAAGGGCCCCAAGTACGCCTCGCTGGACGAGGTGCCGCAGGAGCTGCTCGACACCTACGAGAAGCTCGGCGTGCCCCTGCACGAACGCGCCCGCCTGGCCGGCGTGGCGGTCGACGCCGTGTTCGACTCGGTGTCGGTCGGGACCACGTTCCGCAAGGAGCTTGCCGAGAAGGGCGTGATCTTCTGCTCGATGTCCGAAGCCATCAAGGAGCACCCCGAACTGGTGCGCCAGTACCTGGGCAGCGTCGTGCCCACCGGCGACAACTTCTTCGCCGCGCTGAACTCGGCGGTGTTCTCCGACGGCAGCTTCGTCTTCATCCCCAGGGGCGTGCGGTGCCCGATGGAACTGAGCACCTATTTCCGGATCAACGCCGGCCACACCGGCCAGTTCGAGCGCACGCTGATCATCTGCGAGGACCAGGCCTACGTGTCCTACCTGGAGGGCTGCACCGCGCCGATGCGCGACGAGAACCAGCTCCACGCCGCGGTGGTCGAGCTGGTCGCGCTCGAGGACGCCGAGATCAAGTACTCCACCGTGCAGAACTGGTACCCCGGCGACGAGAACGGCAAGGGCGGCATCTACAACTTCGTGACCAAGCGCGCCGAATGCCGGGGCGCACGCAGCAAGGTCAGCTGGACCCAGGTCGAGACCGGTTCGGCGATCACCTGGAAGTATCCCTCCTGCGTGCTGCTGGGCGACGACTCGGTCGGCGAGTTCTACTCCGTCGCCCTCACCCACCATCGCCAGCAGGCCGACACCGGCACCAAGATGATCCACGTCGGGGCGCGCACCAAGAGCAAGATCATCAGCAAGGGCATCAGCGCCGGCCACGGGCAGAACACCTACCGCGGCCTGGTCAAGGTCGATCGCGGCGCCGCCGGCGCGCGCAACCACACCCAGTGCGACAGCCTGCTGATCGGCAAGAAGTGCGGCGCGCACACCTTCCCCTACATCGAGGTCAAGCACCCCGACGCGACGGTGGAGCACGAGGCCACCACCTCCAAGATCAGCGAGGACCAGCTGTTCTACTGCCGCAGCCGCGGCATCGGCGAGGAGGACGCGGTGTCGATGATCGTCGACGGCTTCTGCAAGAGCGTGTTCCGCGAGCTGCCGATGGAGTTCGCGGTGGAAGCCAAGAAACTGCTCGAGGTCAGCCTCGAGGGCAGCGTCGGCTGATTTTATCCCTTCTCCCGGCGGGAGAAGGGGACCCGAAAGACCGGACGAGGAACCCCGGAGCGACGGCACACCCGACCGCCGCGCCGCCGCAGCCTCTCCCCAATCCCTCTCCCGAGATGGCGGCGGGGCTCAAGAACCACACGGAAACGACCATGTTGAAGATCGAAAACCTCCACGCCTCCATCGGCGGCCGCGAAATCCTCAAGGGCCTCACGCTCGACCTGCAGCCGGGCCAGGTGCACGCGATCATGGGCCCCAACGGCGCCGGCAAGTCGACCCTGGGCAACATCCTCGCCGGCCGCGAGGGCTACGAGGTCACCGCCGGCCGCGTCGAGTTCGAGGGCCGCGACCTGCTCGCGCTCGAACCCGAGGAGCGTGCTGCCGCCGGCATGTTCCTGGCGTTCCAGTACCCGGTCGAGATCCCCGGCGTGAACAACACCTACTTCCTGCGCGCGGCCCTCAACGCGCAGCGCAAGGCGCGCGGCGAGGAGGAACTCGACTCCATGCAGTTCCTCAAGCGCGTGCGCGAGAAGCTGGCGGTGCTGCACCTGAAGGACGAGCTGCTCCATCGCGGCGTCAACGAAGGCTTCTCCGGCGGCGAAAAGAAGCGCAACGAGATCTTCCAGCTGGCGCTGCTCGAACCGAAGCTGGCGATCCTCGACGAGACCGATTCGGGCCTGGACATCGATGCGCTCAAGACCGTCGCCGAAGGCGTCAATGCGCTGCGCTCGCCGGACCGCGCCTTCCTGGTCATCACCCACTACCAGCGCCTGCTCGATTACATCAAGCCCGACGTGGTCCACGTGCTGGCCGACGGCCGCATCGTCGAGACCGGCGGCCCGGAGCTGGCGCTTGAACTCGAAGAGCACGGCTACGCATGGATCAAGGACCGGATCGCACCGGAGGCCTCGGCCTGACATGGGCGCGCTCCTCGACTCCTTCCGCGACAGCTTCGACGCCCTGGCCGACCGCGACCGGGCGGGCCTGGGCGCGAGCCGCCGCGCCGCGCTCGACGCCGCGCTCGGCGCGGGCCTTCCGCATGCCCGCGTCGAAGCCTGGAAATACACGCCCCTGCGCGCGCTCGAGCGTCGCGCCTTCGCCGCGCCCGCCGCATCGCCGGCCGCCTTCGACCCCGCCGCGATCGCCGCGCTGCCCGCGCCGCGCCTGGTATTCGTCAACGGCGTGCTGGACGCCGCGCACAGCGACGCCAGCGGCCTGCCCGCCGGCGCGACCCTGCAGCCGCTTTCCGCGGTGCTGGCCTCCGACGACCCGCGCGACGCCAATTTCCTCGCCCGCCGCTTCGAGCGCGACGACGAGATCTTCGCCCGGCTCAACGCCGCGCTGGCGGTCGAGGGCGCTGTGCTGCGCGTCGATGCCGGCGTCGCGGTCGACGCGCCGGTCCACCTGGTCTTCGTCGGTACCGCCGACGGCGCCGAGCGCGCCAGCCACCTGCGCCACCTGGTCGAGCTGCGCGAGGGCGCGCGCCTGGCCGTGGTCGAGCACCACCTCGGCGAAGGCGCCCACCGCCACCTGTGCAACCACCTGGCCCACGTCCACCTGGGCATCGACGCCACGCTCGCGCATGCCCGCGTGCAGGACGAGGACGACGGCGCGACCCTGCTCGCCCGTACCGATGCCGTGCTCGCGCGCGGGGCACGCTACGAGCGCATCGACCTGGAGCTGGGCGCCTCGCTGTCCCGCCACGAACTCAACATCGCGCTGCAGGGCGAGGGCGCGACCGCGCACGCCAACGGCGTCCTGCTCGCGACCGGCCGGCGCCACCTGGATACCCGGCTGGGGATCGACCACGGCGGTCGCGACAGCCGTTGCGAACTGACCTGGCGCGGCCTGGGCACGGGACGCTCCAGGGCGGCCTTCCATGGCGGCATCCTGATCCGCGAGGGCGCGGACGGCACCGAGGCCATGCTGTCGAACAAGAACCTGCTGCTGTCCGAAGGCGCCGAGATCGACAGCCAGCCGGTACTCGAGATCCATGCCGACGAAGTGCAGGCCGCGCATGGCGCGACGGTCGGCCAGCTCGACCCCACCGCACTGTTCTACCTGCGCAGCCGCGGCCTGCCGGCCGACCGGGCCCGCGCCCTGCTGACGGCGGCGTTCTGCCGCGAGACCCTGTCGGTGATCGAGGAGGCCGGCCTGCGCGACGCGCTTGCCGAACGGCTCGATGCGGCGCTTGCGCGCCTCGACGGGGACGCCGCATGAACGCCACGACGGCCAGCACGCACACCGGCATCGACTGGGCGGCGGTCCGCCGCGACTTCCCCGTGCTCGAACGCCGGGTCCACGGCAAGCCGCTGGTCTACTTCGACTCCGCCAACACCGGGCAGAAGCCCTCGGCGGTGATCGAGGCCACCGACGACTTCTACCGCCGCCACAACGCCAACGTCAGCCGCGCCGTGCACGCGCTCGGCACCGAGGCGACCGAGGCCTACGAGGGTGCGCGCGGCAAGCTGGCGAAGTTCCTGAACGTGCGCGCCGACGAACTGGTGCTGTGCAGCGGCACCACGTTCGCGATCAACCTGGTCGCCTATTCCTGGGCGCTTCCGCGCCTGAAGCCCGGCGACGCGATCGTGCTGACCCGCATGGAGCACCACGCCAACATCGTGCCCTGGCAACTGGTGGCCGAACGCACCGGCGCGACGATCAGGGTCGCCGAGCTCGACGCCCGCGGCGACCTCGACCTGGACGCCCTGTACCGCCTGCTGACGCCCGAGGTGAAGCTGCTCGCGCTGACCCACGTGTCCAACGTGCTGGGTACCGTGAACCCGGTCCGCGAGATCTGCCGCGAAGCGCGCAGGCGCGGCATCGCGACCCTGGTCGACGGTTCGCAGGCCGCGCCGCACCGGCCGCTGGACATCGCCGCGATCGGTTGCGACTTCTATGCCGTCACCGGCCACAAGATGAGCGGCCCGACGGGCACGGGGGCGCTGTGGGCGCGTCGTGAGCACCTCGAGGCGATGCCGCCCTTCCTCGGCGGCGGCGAGATGATCAAGGAAGTCCGCTTCGAAGGCACCGTCTTCAACGACGCGCCGCACAAGTTCGAGGCCGGCACGCCCAACATCGCCGGTTTCGTCGGCCTCGGCGCCGCCGTCGACTACCTCTCGGCGCTGGGCATGGCGAACATCGAAGCGCGCGAACAGGCCCTCCTCGCCCATGCCACCGAGGCGCTCTCGGGCATCGAAGGCCTGCGCATCTTCGGCGCGCCCAACGAGAAGGCCGCCGTGATCAGCTTCCTGGTCGAGGGCGCGCACGCGCACGACCTGGCGACCCTGCTCGACCTGGAGGGCATGGCGATCCGCTCGGGCCACCACTGCGCCCATCCGCTGATGCAGCATTTCGGCGTCGCGGCCACCTGCCGCGCGTCCCTGGCCTTCTACAACACCCACGACGAGGTGGATGCCTTCGTCGCCGCCATCGAAAAAGTCCGCAAGCTGCTCGCATGAACGCATCGACCGCGCCCCGCTTCCGCTTCGCCACCGAGGCGGACATCCCCGCACTCGTCGCCCTGGTCACCTCCTGCTACCGCGGCACCGCCAGCCGCGCCGGCTGGACGACCGAGGCCGACCTGCTCGAAGGCCAGCGCATCGACCCGCTGGTCCTGCATGCCGACATCCAGCGCGAGCGCAGCCACGTCCTGGTGGCCGAGGTGGACGGTGCCATGGAAGCCTGCGCGCACGTCGCCGACGTCGATGGCGCCGGCTACTTCGGCATGTTCTCGGTCGCCCCCATCCGCCAGGGCGGCGGCCTGGGCAGCGTGGTCCTGGCCGAAGCCGAACGCGTTGCGCGCGAGACCCTGGGGCTGCCGGCGATGCGCATGACGGTCATCGACGTGCGCGAGGAGCTCATCGCGTGGTACGAGCGCCGCGGCTACCGCCGCACCGGGGTCAAGAAGCCCTTCCCGTACGGCGACGAGCGCTTCGGCATCCCGCTTCGCCCCGACCTGCGCTTCGAGGTCCTCGAAAAGGCCTTGTGATCGGCGGGGGTGACAAGCGCCCGGCGCGCCGCCATCCTGACCCGACCCACGCCCCCCTGGACGTCCACATGAGCGACTGGATCCGCGTCTGCGCCACCTCGGAACTGCTGCCCGGCGAGTCCACCGTCGCCTGGGATGGCGACACGCCGATCTTCGTGTGCAACTACGACGGCGACTATTACGCGCTCGAAGACATGTGTTCGCACGAGGACTTCGAATTGTCGGCCGGCCCCTTCGACGGCGAGGCGGCGACCATCGAGTGCGTGCTGCACGGCTCCCGCTTCGACGTACGCGACGGCCGCTGCCTCAATCCGCCGGCCTACACGCCCGTGCGCAAGTTCCCCACCCGCGTCGCAGACGGCGCGGTCTGGACCCGCGACGATCGCTGACGGGCCGCGCGCCCATTCGTCCGGGCGCTTTTCGACACCTTTTTGTCGATAAAGCTATTGCGAATCATTCTTGATTGCGTTCTAATGTCGCCCTGAACAGGGATGCCAGCGCCTGCCCCGCGCAGCCGGCCAGCCCCGATCCCGAACGCCTCCCCTGCCCGGCCCCGCGCCGGGCGCTCGCACGTCAATGGATTTGAAATGTCCTACATCAAGAGTCGCAAGCACCCCCGCCCCTCCACGGCCCGCTCGCTGGGCGCCGCCTCGCTGCTGACCGGCCTGGCGCTGGGCGCGCCGATCGCAGCGCACGCCGCCGGCGAGGTCGCCGCCGATGCCGACACCAAGACCCTGGAGAACCTGGAAGTGCACGGGCAGCGGGTCAAGCGCTACCTCAACGAGGAGCTCTCCTCGCCCAAGTTCACCCAGCCACTGGTCGACACCACCCAGACGATCAACGTGATCAGCAACGACCTGTTCACCGAACAGGGCGCGACCTCGCTGACCGAAGCCCTGCGCAACAGCCCGGGCGTGGGCACCTTCTACGTCGGCGAGAACGGCAACACGACCACCGGCGACGCGATCTACATGCGCGGCTTCGACAGCTCCAGCAGCATTTTCGTGGACGGCGTGCGCGACGTCGGCTCGATCACCCGCGACATCTTCAACGTCGAGCAGATCGAGGTGACCAAGGGCCCCGCCGGCACCGATACCGGCCGCAGTTCCCCCACCGGCTCGGTCAACCTGGTGACCAAGCACGCCTACCTGCGCAACGCCGGCGCCGCGTCGCTGTCGCTGGGCACCGACGACCAGAAACGCGCCACCGCCGACTGGAACCAGACCTTCGGCGACGGCAATGCCTTCCGCGTCAACCTGATGGCGCAGGACAGCGACGTGCCCGGCCGCGACGTGGTCGAGAACAACCGTTGGGGCGTGGCGACCTCGTTCGGCTTCGGCCTGGACGGCGCCACCCGCGTGTTCTTCGACCTGCTGCACGTCCAGCAGGACAACATCCCCGACGGCGGCGTCTCCACGATCGGCCTGCCCGGCTACACCTCGCCCGACCCCACGCGTCCCGAGATCGGCGACGCGCCCAAGGTCGACCGCGATAACTACTACGGCACGCTGTCGGACTACGACGACGTCACCGCGGACATGCTCAGCCTGCACGTCGAACACCAGTTCGACAACGCGATGATCCTGCGCAACACCACGCGCTGGGGCCGCTCGCACCAGGAGTACATGCTGACGGCGTTCATGGGCGGCGCCGGCAACCTCACCACCCCGGACCTGGCCGACCCCTCGGGCTGGACGATCACGCGCAACCTGCCGACCTTCAAGGACAACCGCAACACCATCGCGACCAACCAGACCAGCCTGACCGGCTCGTTCGGCAGCGGCGAGGTGACGCACGACTTCACCGCCGGCGTCGAGGTCACCCGCGAGGAACTCGACATCACCGGCATGGGCGCCCTCGACGGCAGCGCCTGGCCCGACGCCAACCTCTACGCGCCCGACCCGCACGTGGGCGGCCTGCGCTGGGGCCGCACCGGCGCCGACGGCGAAGGCCGTACCGACACGGTCTCGGCCTACCTGTTCGACACCGTCAAGTTCGGCGAGCGCTGGCAGCTCAACGGCGGCCTGCGCGTGGACCGCTACGACAGCGAGTTCAGCAACTTCGCCGCCTGCGGCGGCCGTCGCGGCCCCGACTGCAACGGCCTCCCGGTGGGGACCGTGCTGCCCAACGTCGACGCCGAGAGCTCCGACACCCTGTTCAACTGGAAGCTCGGCGCGTTGTACAAGCCGACCGCCGCGTCCAGCTTCTACGCCAACTACGCCATCTCGCAGCAGCCCCCGGGCGGCGGCAGCCTCGAGCTGAGCAATTCCGCCAACAGCGCCAACAACCCGGCGTTCGACCCGCAGAAGGCGAAGACCGCGGAAGTCGGCGCCAAGTGGACCCTGGCCGGCGACTCGCTGCTGCTGACCGCGGCGCTGTACGACACGACGATCGAGAACGAGATCGTGCAGGATCCGACCGACCAGCAGTACTACCAGAACGGCGAGAAGCGCGTACGCGGCATCGAGCTGAGCGCGGTCGGCCAGATCACCGACGCCTGGGCCGTGTCGGCCGGCTTCACCACCATGGACACCGAAGTCATCGAGGGCCCCGGCGTCGCCGTCGACGGTTCGAACGAGCTGACCTACACCCCGGACCGCGCCTTCACCGCCTGGTCGACCTATGCGTTCGACTCGGGCCTGACCATTGGCGGCGGCGCGCGCTATTCCGGCGAGCTCAAGCGCGGCAACGACGGCGCCGTGGGTACGCCCGCCCATGCCGAGGACTACTGGGTGTTCGACGCGGTCGCCAGCTACGCCTTCAGCGAGCAGTGGAACCTGCGGCTCAACGTCTACAACCTGTTCGACGAAGAGTATGTCGCCGCGATCAACAAGAGCGGCTACCGTTACACCCCGGGGCAGCCGCGATCGGCGCTGCTGACGGTCAACTACCGCTTCTGAGGCGAAAGCCGAGGAACGGACGGCCGGCGCCTCCCCCGCGGGAGGCGTCGCCATTTCCGGAGAGCCTGCCATGCTGATGCACATCCCCGACGTCCTGCGACCGGAAGAAGTCGCGGCGATGCGCGACGCGCTCGGCGCCGCCGACTGGACCGATGGCCGTGCGACGGTCGGTGCGCAGGGCGCCCAGGTCAAGCACAACCTGCAGCTGCCCGATGATGCGCCGCTGCGCCAGGCCCTTGGCGGACAGGTGCTGGCGGCGCTGGCGCGCAACCCGCTGTACTTCGCCGCGGCCCTGCCGGCGCGGACCCTGCCACCCCGCTTCAACTGCTATCGCGGCGGTGGCCAGTACGGCTTCCACGTGGACGGCGCGGTCATGGGCCTGGCGACCCCGCCGGGCATGCCCGCCATGCACCTGCGCAGCGACGTGTCCTGCACCCTGTTCCTGAGCGATCCGGACAGCTACGACGGCGGCGCGCTGGTGATCCACGACACCTACGGCGAGCACGAGGTGAAACTTCCCGCTGGCGACCTGGTGGTGTATCCGTCCAGCAGCCTGCACCGCGTGGAACCGGTGACACGCGGCGAGCGCCTGGCGTCGTTCTTCTGGGTGCAGAGCCTCGTGCGCGACGACGCCCAGCGCCGCCTGCTGTTCGAGATGGACGCTTCGATCCAGTCGCTGACGGCGGCCGGCGCCGCCCGCGAGGACGTGCTGCGGCTGACCAGCGTGTACCACAACCTGCTCAGGCGCTGGAGCGAAACCTGAGCGCCGCGCGCAGTTGCGGGCGGTTCGCAATTGCGACTAATTCTCATTTTTGTTGTAATACGCGGCCCGCCCGACCGCGCTCGACGGAACCCCACGCTTGACCGCATCCCGCCCGGCCGCACCGGCCACCGCACAGCAGCGCCGCGGCTATTGGCTGCGCACCCTGCACCAGTGGCACTGGATCAGCGCCGCGGTCAGCCTGGTGGTCCTGCTGCTGTTCACGGTTACCGGCATCACGCTCAACCATGCCGCGCAGATCGAGGCCGAGCCGACGGTGACCAGCGTCACCGGCGAACTGCCCACCAGCGTCCTCAAGACCCTGCAGGGCGGTATTGCCGGCGACGCACCGCTGCCCGCCAGCCTGCGCCGCTGGCTGGACGCGGAACTGGGCGTGCGCGTCGACGAACGCGCGGCGGAATGGTCCGAAGGCGAGGTCTATGTCTCGCTGCCCCGCCCCGGGGGCGACGCCTGGCTGGCGATCGACCGCGACGCCGGCACCGTCGAATACGAGTTGACCACGCGCGGCACCATCGCCTGGCTCAACGACCTGCACAAGGGCCGCAACACCGGGGCGGTCTGGCGCTGGTTCATCGACATTTTCGCCATCGCCTGCCTGCTGTTCGCGCTGACCGGGCTGTGGCTGCTGCAACTCCACGCGCGCCAGCGCGGCTCGACCTGGCCGCTGGTGGCCGCGGGCCTGGCGGTGCCGGCGCTCGTGGTCATCCTGTTCATGCATTGACGCACCCGCCCATCCAACGGAGCCCCCGATGAAGCCGTCCCGCACTGCCCTGATGTTGATGCTGCTCGCCCCGTTCGCGGCCGCGGCCGCCGACATGGACATCCGCCTGGAGATCCCGCGCCTGAACGTGGCCGAGTACCACCGGCCCTACGTCGCGGTGTGGGTCGAGCGCCCCGACAACAGCGTCGCCGCCAACCTCGCCGTCTGGTACGACGTCGACATGCGCGACGGCGAGGGCACCAAGTGGCTCAAGGACATGCGCCAGTGGTGGCGGCGCAGCGGACGCACGCTGAAGATGCCGGTCGACGGCGTCAGCGGCGCGACCCGGCCCGCCGGCCAGCACCAGCTCAGCTTCAGGAGCGGCCAGGCACCGCTCGCCGACCTCGCCCCGGGCGACTACACCCTGGTGGTGGAAGCCGCCCGCGAAGTCGGCGGCCGCGAGGTCGTGAGCATCCCCTTCAGCTGGCCGGTCCGGGCGCCCGCCCGGAAGCAGGCGTCGGGTTCCAGCGAACTCGGCGCGGTGACGCTTTCCCTCACGCCCTGAGCGGTCCTTTACCGGCCGCTTTCCACGACGCCCCCTTCCCGCAGGAGATACCGATGAAACTCCACCACATCGCCCTCGCCGTCGCACTCACCCTCGGCATCGCCCCCACCGCGTTCGCCCACAAGGCCTGGCTGCAGCCCTCGCAGACGGTGTTCTCCGAGAAGGGCGCCTGGATGACGGTCGATGCCGCCGTGTCCAACGACCTGTTCTACTTCAACCATGTGCCGCTCGCGCTCGAGCGCCTGCAGGTGACCGCGCCCGACGGCAGCCGCGTGTCGCCGCAGAACGCGTCGACCGGCAAGCTGCGCAGCGTGTTCGACCTGGAGCTGGCGCAGGAAGGCACCTACCGGCTGGCCATGGTCAACCAGGGCATGTTCGCCAGTTATGTCCTCGACGGCGAGAACAAGCGCTGGCGTGGCAGCGCCGCGGACTTCAAGACCGCCCTCCCCGCCCGCGCGACCCAGGTGCGCGCCTCCGAGAGCGCCGGCCGGGTGGAGACCTTCGTGACCGTCGGTGCCCCGACGACCGCGGTGTTCAAGCCGACCGGCCAGGGCCTCGAGCTCGCGCCCGTCACGCACCCCAACGATCTCTACGCCGGCGAGGCGGCGCAGTTCCAGTTGCTGCTCGACGGCGAGCCGGCGGCGGGGCTGGAGATCGAGATCGTGCCGGGCGCGACCCGCTATCGCGACCAGCAGGACACCATCACCCTGACCACCGACGCGGAAGGCAAGTTCAGCGTGACCTGGCCGACCGCCGGCATGTACTGGATGGAAACCAGCCACAGCGACGACAAGACCTCGCTGCCCGGCGCCGGCGAGCGTCGCGCCAGCTACGTCGCCACCCTCGAAGTCCTGCCGCTCTAGGGCGCGTCCGTCGTGCGCCCCGCCCTCGCCCTGGTGCTTGCGCTCCTGCTCTGGCCGCTGGCGGCCCAGGCGGGGCAGGTCCGGCACCTGGCCGGCCAGAGCATGGGCACCACCTGGCAGGTGACCGTCGCCTCCGACCGCGACGAGGCGGCGTTGCGCGCCGGCATCCAGGGGCAGCTGGACGAGGTCGTGGCCGAGATGAGCACCTGGGAGGCCGGCTCCGACATCAGCCGCTTCAACGCCGCGCCGGCCGGCACCGCGCAGGTGCTGCCGGAGGGCTTCTTCCGGGTGCTGCAGGCGGCGCTTGCGCTGGCGGCCGACACCGGCGGGGCCTACGACCCGACGGTCGGCCCGCTGGTCAATCTCTGGGGCTTCGGCCCGGATGGAGAACGCCTCGCCGCGCCCACCGGGGCGGCGATCGCCGCGGCCAGGCCGCGCACGGGCTGGCAGCGCCTGGCGATCGATCCGGCGCGCCGGGTGGCGATCCAGCCGGGTGGCCTGTACGTGGACCTGTCGTCGATCGCGAAGGGATACGCCGTCGATCGCGTGGCCGACTACCTCGACGCCAGCGGCAGCACCGCCTGGCTTGTCGAGGTGGGCGGCGAGCTGCGTGCACGCGGACGCCACCCGGAGGGGCGCGCGTGGCATGTCGCCGTCGAGCGCCCCGACCCGCAGGACGGCACGGCCCGCGACGACGGCATCGTGGTCGCACTCGAGGACCTGGCCATGGCGACCTCCGGCGACTACCGGCATTTCTTCGATGACGCCGGGCAGCGCTACTCGCACACCATCGACCCGCGCACCGCACGCCCGGTCGCGCATGCGCTCGCCTCGGTCACCGTCCTGCACCGCGACTGCATGCAGGCCGACGCCCTGGCGACCGCGATGAGCGTGCTGGGCCCGCACGAGGGCTGGCGCTACGCGCTGGACCACGATCTCGCGGTGCTGTTCTTCGTCCACGATGGCGAGGGTTTCCGCCAGCGCATGACGCCGGCGTTCGCCCGCCACCTGCCCACGCCATGAACACCGGGCGGATGCAGCCGCGCCTCGAGGCCTCGACCCTGGGCCAGGCCGTCGTCGTGCTCGGCCTGCTGGTCTTGTGCATCGCCCTGGCCGGCTGGCAGGTGGAGCCCCTGCAGTGGCGCGCACCCGGCAGCGTGCGCGCCTGGGCCGCCGCGGCTGTCGCCCTGCTGTGGGCGGGCTTCACCGGCCTGGTGGTGCTGCAACGCCGCCTGTCTGGGGTGGCCCGGGTGGCGCCCGCGACGGAAACGGCGGCGGACTGGTGGGTCGTCCACGCCAGCCAGACCGGCCATGCCGAGGCCCTCGCCGAGCTGAGCGCACAGGCGCTCCGGGACTCGGGCCAGTCCGTGCGCGTGACCGACCTGGGCAGGCTGGACATCGAGCAGCTCGCGCAGGCCCGCCGGGTCCTGTTCATCGCCAGCACCACGGGCGAAGGCGACGCACCCGACACCGCGCTGGCCTTCGTCCGCCGCGCGATGCAGTCGCCCGCCGCGCTCGGCGCCCTGCAGTACGGCGTGCTGGCCCTTGGCGATCGCGAGTACCAGGCGTACTGCGCGTTCGGGCATGCGCTGGACGCATGGCTCCGCCACAGCCACGCGCATCCGCTGTTCGACCTGATCGAGGTCGACAACGGCGACCCGGGGGCCCTGCGTGCATGGCAACAGCACCTCGGGCAACTGGGCGGCAATACCGGGATTCCGGACTGGAGCCCTCCGGCCTACCGTCCCTGGCGCCTGCTCGAACGCCGCCACCTCAATCCCGGCAGCCCGGGCGGCCCCGTCTACGCGGTGTCGCTTCGCCCCGACGATGCGACGGACCTGGACTGGGAGGCCGGCGACATCGCCGAAGTGGGCCCACGCCATGCGGCGGCCGACGTCGACGCCTGGTTGCTGGCGAGCGGCCTGGACGGGGACCAACCCGTTCGCTCCGGCGAGACCGGCATGCGCCTGCGCGACGCCCTGGCGGCCTCGCGCCTGCCCGCGACGCGGCCGCCAGGTGCGCCGGGCGATGCGCAGGCGATCGTCGACGCCCTGCAGGCACTGCCGCACCGCGAGTACTCCATCGCGTCCACGACCGGCGAAGGCGCGCTCGTCCTGCTCATCCGCCAGGTACGGCACGACGACGGCCGCCTGGGCAGCGGCAGCGGCTGGCTGACCCACCATGCGCCCCCGGGCGCCCGCATCGACCTGCGCATCCGCCGCAACAGCGCCTTCCATGCGCCCAGCGACGACCGTCCCCTGGTGCTGGTCGGCAACGGCACCGGACTGGCCGGGCTGCGCGCGTTGCTGAAGACCCGGAGCGAACGCGGCCACCATCGCAACTGGCTGCTGTTCGGCGAGCGTACCCGCGCGCACGACCTGCATTTCGGCGAGGAGCTGGCGGCCTGGTCGGCCGCCGGCGAGATCGAGCACCTCGACCTGGTGTTCTCGCGCGATCCGGGGGCGTTGAAATACGTGCAGGACGCGCTGCGACAGCAGGCGCCGCGGCTGGTGCGCTGGGTCGCCGAGGGCGCGTCCATCCATGTGTGCGGCAGCCTGGAAGGCATGGCGCCCGGGGTGGACGCGGCGCTGCGCGAGGCCCTGGGCGACGCCGGGGTCGACGCGCTGGTCGAGGCCGGACGCTACCGCCGCGACATCTACTGAGGCGTCGCCGACGGCCCCGCGGCCGCTTCGCCATCGACGGAGACCGGCGCGATGCGCGCGAGCAACACGCTGCCCGCGCCTTCGATCAAGCAGCGCCGGCGGTGTCCCAGCCCCTGCAGCACCATGGTGTCGCCGGCCTCCAGCCGGGGGGTTGCGTTCGCCCGGTCCAGGTCGGCGTGACCGGAGACGAGATGGACGACCCAGGTCTCGGCGGGGTCGGCGAAAACCAGCATCGGACCGACCAGCGGCCTGAACCAGCTTTGCAACGCCACGCGGCCGCGCCGCCACATCAGGTTGATGGCCTGGACGCGTCCATCGACCAGCTCCGCGAACACAGCCGCCTCACCGGGGAAGACGTGGCGGTCGTGCGGCGGCAGGAGGCTCACGGCATGCCCGCCGATGCGCAGGCGCAGACCGTTGCCCGAGAGCAGCATCTGCTCGCGATCGATGCCCGGAAAACACGAATACGCCGTGTCCTCGTCGATTTCGGCGATGGACAGGCGCCAGTCCCAGGCGTCATCGGAGGCGCTGCGATCGGCATTCCCGTCGCCAAGCTGCGGGCCGGCGTCCTGGTCGCTGCCTTCCGGGAATGCCGGGCCTCCCGGTCCTTGCACGAGACGGCCCTGGACCGCCTCGCGCGTCCAGCCGCGCCCGTTTTTCCAACGCACGCGGCGGTACTCGTTGGCCGGCACGACGCGCAGCACGCCGTCGCCGTGGATCTCGGTGTCATGCCCCATGCGCGACAGTGTATCGGCGCGACCGGCGGCGCTGCACGTCCTGCGCAGCGCCCGCCGGGCCGCCCGATCGTGGGTCCTTCCACGCCGGGCGGTGTACATCCATGTCCAGGCACTCCGCCTGACTCCTCCGGGCTCCCTGCCCTGACATCCGCCGCCCACGCGTCCCTGCGGAGGCAGCTCCTGTGGCTCCCCTCGCGCCCAATCAGGGCGTGACGGGCACGATCCTCGGCAAGGCACCGGACGCGCTGGCGGGACGGTGTGCCCGCGGCGTGCCAACCTCGATCCGGTCGCGATTCTTCTCGACGGTCTTCAGGCCGATTCCCCGGACCAGGGCCAACTCCTCCGCGCTGCGGAACGGGCCGTTCAGGCGCCGGTACTCGACGATCGCCGCGGCGCGCGCGGGGCCGACGTTGGTCAGCACGCGATCCAGGCGGTCGGCGTCGGCGGTGTTGATGTCGACCCGCTCCGCCGCCAGCACGACGCCCGTCAGCACCGCCCACACCACCAGCAGCGCGAGCGCGACGGACTTCAGGATCGGCTTGAACGGACTCATGTCCCACTCCGTACGGTTCATGATGATGGGCCCGGGCCTCTCATCGGCGACGTCCCCAGTGTTGCGCCCACGCGAATGGGGCGGTATCGGCAAACCAGCCGGCATGGATCGGAAATGAACGCAGCGTGGGGTAGGAAAAGTCCTACACATGCCAGGCGTTAAGATGGGCGATCTTTTCAGTACCGAGGTCCGCCACCATGGATACCCGCCAGGTCGAACGTTTCGTCGCCGGAAAATGGGATGACGAAATCGTGCCCCAGCTCATCGAGTACATCCGCATCCCGAACAAGTCGCCGATGTTCGACGCCGACTGGGTCAAGCACGGGTACATGGACGACGCGGTCCGCCTGATGGAAACCTGGGCGCGCGCGCAGGACATCCCCGGCATGCAGCTCGAGGTGGTCCGGCTGGAGGGCAGAACCCCCCTGATCTACATCGACATCCCCGCCAGCAACGGCGGCAGCAACGAGGACTCGATCCTGCTGTACGGCCATCTGGACAAGCAACCGGAGATGACCGGCTGGGACGACGACCTCGGCCCGTGGAAGCCGGTGCTTCGCGACGACAAGCTCTATGGCCGTGGCGGCGCGGACGACGGGTACGCGATCTTCGGCTCGCTCACCGCGATCATGGCGCTCCAGGCCCAGGGCCTCCCGCACTCGCGTTGCGTGGTCATCATCGAAGCCTGCGAGGAATCGGGCAGCTACGACCTGCCGGCCTACGTGGACCACCTCGCCGACCGCATCGGCAAGCCATCGCTGGTCGTGTGCCTGGATTCGGGCTGCGGCAACTACGACCAGTTGTGGTGCACGACCTCGCTGCGCGGACTGGCCGGAGGCAACCTGAGCGTGAAGGTCCTCGACGAGGGCGTCCACTCCGGCGACGCCTCGGGCATCGTGCCGTCCAGCTTCCGCCTGCTGCGCCAGCTGCTGTCGCGCATCGAGGACGAGAAGACCGGGCGCATCACCCTCGACGGCCTGCACGTGGATATCCCCGCCGAGCGCCTGGAGCAGGCGCGGCAGGCCGCCGAGGTGCTGGGCACCGCCGTCTACGACAAGTTCCCGCTGGTCGACGGCCTGTCGCCGATGGACGACGACCTGGCCGAACTGGTGCTCAACCGCACCTGGCGACCCGCGCTGTCGCTGACCGGCATCGGCGGCATGCCGTCGCTCGACTCCGCCGGCAATGTGCTGCGCCCGCATACCGCGGTGAAGCTGTCGCTGCGACTGCCGCCCACGCTGGACGGCGCCCGCGCGGGCGAACTGCTGCAGACCGCCCTGCTGTCGGACGCGCCCAATGGCGCCGAGGTCACCCTGAACCTGGAGAAGGCCTCGACGGGCTGGAACGCGCCGGCGATGTCGCCATGGCTGTTCAAGGCGATCGACGACGCCAGCCAGGCGTTCTACGACGCCCCGGCCATGTACATGGGCGAAGGCGGGTCGATCCCCTTCATGGGCATGCTTGGCGAGAAGTTCCCGGGCGCGCAGTTCATGATCACCGGCGTCCTGGGTCCGCATTCCAACGCCCACGGCCCCAATGAGTTCCTGCACATCCCGATGGGCAAGCGGGTCACCGCCTGCGTGGCCCGCGTCATCGCCGAGCACCACCTCGCGAGCGAGCGCGGCGAGACCCGCGGCGCCGCGGTGGCCCCCGACAGCGGCACCCGCCACGGCGACCACGGCTGCTGCTGAGCGGCGCTGCCTCCGATGCAGAAGGGCCGGATCCCAGGGGATCCGGCCCTTTTTCCATCCAGCGCTCGAACGGCCCTCAGCCCAGCAGGCGGTCGATCACGCGCTGGGCAAGCGCCTCGGCGTCCTCGGCGACCGTGTCCAGGGTGAGCTCCGCGGCTTCAGGCGCCTCGTAGGGCGAGTCGATCCCGGTGAAGTTCGGGATCTTGCCCGCGCGCGCCTTGGCGTAGAGACCCTTGACGTCGCGCTGCTCGGCGACCTCCAGCGGCGTGTCGACATGGACCTCGATGAACTCGCCCTCGGCGAACAGTTCGCGGGCCAGGCGGCGCTCGGCGCGGAACGGCGAGATGAAGCTCACCAGCACGATCAGGCCCGCGTCCGTCATCAGGCGCGACACTTCCGCCACGCGCCGGATGTTCTCGACGCGATCCTCGTCGGTGAAGCCCAGGTCCTTGTTGAGGCCATGGCGCACGTTGTCGCCGTCGAGCACGAAGGCATGGTGGCCGAGGGCATGCAGGCGCTTGTCGACCAGGTTGGCGATCGTCGACTTGCCGGAGCCCGACAGACCGGTGAACCAGACGCAGCGCGCGACCTGCCCCTTGCTCGCCGCACGGGCGGTCTTGTCGACATCGACGTGCTGCCAGTGGATGTTGGCGGCGCGACGCAGGGCGAAGTCGAGCGTGCCCGCGGCGACCGTGGCATTGCTGATGCGGTCGATCAGGATGAAACCGCCCAGGCTGCGGTTGTCGGCGTAGGCCTCGAACGCGACGGGCTGGTCCAGGTGCAGGTTGCACACCCCCACCTCGTTGAGCGCAAGATGCTTGGCCGCCAGCTCGTCGCGCGTGTTGACGTCGACCTTGTGCTTGATCTCGGTGACGGTGGCGCTGACCTGCCGGGCGCCGATCTTGAGCCAGTAGGGCCGACCCGGCAGCAGCGCCTGTTCGCCCATCCACAACACGTGGGCGGAGAACTGGTCCGATACTTCGGCCGGCTGGCTCGCGCTGGCGATGACGTCCCCTCGACTGATGTCGAGTTCGTCGTCCAGGGTCAGCGTGACCGCCTGGCCGGCCACGGCGCGGTCCAGGTCGCCATCTGCGGTGACGATGCGCGCCACCTGGGAGCGCCGGCCGGAAGGCAGGGTGACCACGGCATCGCCAGGACGCACTTCACCGGCGCACACCGTGCCGGCGAAGCCGCGGAAATCCTGGTGAGGCCGATTGACCCACTGCACCGGCAACCGGAAGCCGATGTCCCTGTCCGTTCGCGAGACGTCGACGCTCTCCAGGTATTCCAGCGCGCTCGGTCCTTCGTACCAGGGCATGGCGGCCGACCGCTCGATCAGGTTGTCGCCCTTCAGTGCCGAAAGCGGCACGGCCTGGACGTGCTCGATCCCCAGATCCGCGGCGAGCGCGCGATAGCCCTCCACGATCGCGTCGAACACGCCGGGATCGTAGTCGACCAGGTCCATCTTGTTGACCGCCAGCAGTACGTGCCGGATGCCGAGCAGCGAAACGATGTAGCTGTGGCGGTGGGTCTGGGTGAGCAGGCCCTTGCGTGCGTCCACCAGCACGACCGCCACGTCGGCGGTCGATGCGCCGGTGGCCATGTTGCGGGTGTACTGCTCGTGGCCGGGGCAGTCGGCGACGATGAACTTGCGCTGCTCGGTGCTGAAGAACCGGTAGGCGACGTCGATGGTGATGCCCTGCTCGCGCTCGGCGGACAGGCCGTCGACCAGCAGGGCGAAATCGATCTCGCCATTCTGCGTGCCATGGCGACGGCTGTCGGATTCCAGCGCCGCCAACTGGTCGTCGAACAGGCGCTTGGTGTCGTGCAGCAGGCGACCGATGAGGGTGCTCTTCCCGTCGTCGACGCTGCCGCAGGTGATGAAGCGCAGCAGGCCCTTCTTCTCGTGCTGCTCCAGGTAGGCGGCGACCGCGGCCGCGGCGTCCTGGGTGCCGTTGTCGTGGACGCCCATCAGAAATACCCCTCTTGCTTCTTCTTCTCCATCGACGCGGTGGGATCGTGGTCGATCACCCGGCCCTGGCGTTCCGACGTGGTCGAGACCAGCATCTCGGCGATGATCTTCTCCAGCGTTTCGGCCCCGGACTCGATTGCCCCGGTCAGCGGATAGCAACCCAGCGTGCGGAAGCGGACCTTGCGCAACTGCGGCACCTCGCCCTCGGCCAGCGGCATGCGCTCGTCGTCGACCATGATCAGGGCGCCATCGCGCTCGACCACCGGGCGCTCGGCGGCGAAATAAAGGTCCGGTACCGGGATCTTCTCGCGATAGATGTACAGCCAGACGTCGAGTTCGGTCCAGTTGGACAGCGGGAACACGCGCACGCTCTCGCCCTTGTTCACCCGGGTGTTGTAGACGTCCCACAGCTCCGGGCGCTGGGCCTTGGGGTCCCAGCGATGCTGGGCGTTGCGGAAGCTGAAGATGCGCTCCTTCGCGCGCGACTTCTCCTCGTCGCGTCGGGCGCCTCCGATAGCGGCGTCGAAGTTCCACATGCCCAGGGCCTGCTTGAGCGCCTGTGTCTTCATCACGTCGGTATGGACCGTCGCGCCGTGCGTGAACGGCCCGATCCCCTGGGCCAGGCCCTCGGGGTTGGTGTGGGTACGCAGCTCGACCCCGGTCTCGGCGGCGCGGCGATCGCGGAAGGCGATCATCTCGCGGAACTTCCAGCCGGTGTCGACGTGCAGCAGCGGGATGGGCGGGCGCGCCGGGGCGAAGGCCTTCACCAGCAGGTGCAGCAGGACCGAGCTGTCCTTTCCGACCGAATACAGCATCACCGGGTTCTGGAACTCGGCGGCGACCTCGCGAAGGATGTGGATGCTCTCGGCTTCGAGTCGATCGAGATGGGACAGCTCTTCTAATGACATTTCAGGCAACGCTTATGTAATGGGTAAAGGGGTGGAGAGCCCGCGCATGGTGCTTGCATCGTCGCTCAAATCACGCCCAGATGCTTCAGCAGGGTGCGCAGGCTCAGGCCGATGACCACCAGTCCCACGCAGACGAGCATCGGCCGGGGGCGGACCCGCTTGACCAGCCACGCGCCGAACGGTGCCGCGATCACGCCACCCAGGGCCAGGCCGAGGATGACGTCCCAGTGCTCGAGGCCAAGCGTGAGCAGGAACACGAGCGAGGCGGTCAGGGTCACGAAGAATTCGACGGCATTGACCGTGCCGACCGTGAGGCGGAACTCGTTGCCCCGGGCCAGCAGGTTGCTGGCGACGATCGGCCCCCAGCCACCGCCTCCCATCGCATCCACCAGCGCACCGAAGAAGCCCAGCGGAGCCATGTGGGTGGTGACTTCCCGGGAAGGAAAGGCCCTGAAGGCCTTGATGATGATCACCGCGCCCATGAGCATCAGGTATCCGGCAATCCAGGGGCGCATCGCCTCGCCCGGCAGGCTGGCCAGCAGGTAGGCGCCGACGCCGGCGCCGACGACGCCCGGCAGCAGCAAGCGACGGAACAGGCGCTTGTCGATGTTGCCGAAGGCGTGGTGGGAAGCCGCCGACGCGCCCGTGGTGAAACACTCCGCCGCGTGCACGGTGGCACTGGTCACCGCCGGCGGCACCCCCAGGCCCAGCAGCAGGCTGGAGGCCGTGACGCCATACGCCATCCCGAGCGCGCCATCGACGAGCTGTGCGGCGACACCAATGGCGATGTAGTAGAGGAGATCGGGGGGGAGTTCCATGGCATTCGGCATGGGGGGCGCGATGTTGCGTCGCCGCAGTATCGAGGGCGCTCCCGGCAGCCGGAAGTTCGCGAAAGGCATAACCGCATAACCACGCATCCTTTCCGGTGGTCCGGGCCGGTCCTTAGTCTCGAGCCCAGGAAATCGCCCGAGAACCACCGCAATGCCCGCCTCCCCCGCCCCCGCGCCCCTGACCGACCAGCAGGCCGGCCTGTTGAACCAGCTGACCGACGGCCTCGACGGCTCCGGCCTGTGGTGGCTGTCGGGCTATGCCGCCGGCCTGGCCCGCGGCCAGGCCCTGGTCACTCGCCCGGCGCCGGCCATCGCGGCCCCGGTGACTGGCGCGACGGCGTCGCCGACCCTGACCATCGTGTACGGCAGCCAGACCGGCAATGCCAAGCGCCTGGCCGAGAAACTCGCCGCGCAGAGCGAGGCCGCCGGCGCCAGCGTGCGCCTGCTGCGGGCGGACGCCTACCCGACCCGCGAACTCAAGGACGAACGCCAGCTTTACATCGTCATCAGCACCCAGGGCGAAGGCGATCCCCCGGACGACGCCATCGGCCTGGTCGACTTCATCCGCGGACGCCGCGCGCCGAAGCTGCCCGAGCTGAAGTTCGCCGTGCTCGGCCTGGGCGATTCGAGTTACCCGCAGTTCTGCGAGATCGGACGCGTGCTGGACGCGCGCCTGGCCGAGCTGGGCGCCAGCCGGCTGTTCGAACGCGGCGATGCCGACCTCGACATCGACAGCGTCGCAACGCCCTGGATGGCACGCGCCGTGGAGGCCGCCAAGGCGCTGGCCAAGGCCAGCCCGGCGCGCAGTGCGACCGTCACGCCCCTGCGGCCGCTGCCCGCGGCGCCGGCCTTCGACCGCGACCGTCCCTTCGATGCGGAACTGCTCGCCGGCCACGCCCTGTCCGCCCCCGGCGGCCTGCGTACGCCGCGCGGACGCGACGTCCGCCATTTCGAACTGTCCCTGGAGGACTCGGGACTGCATTACGAGCCCGGCGATGCGCTGGGGATCTGGCCGCGGAACCCGCCAGCCCTGGTCCAGGGCGTGCTCGACGCGCTGGGCCTTGATGGCGACCAGGCCGTCGACCTGGCCGACGAGACTCGTCCGCTGCGCGAATGGCTGGGCGACAAGCGCGAGCTCACGCGCCTCTCGCGCCCGTTCCTTGCCGCGCACGCCGAACGCGCCGGTGATGCGGCGCTGGGGGCGCTGCTCGAGCCCGACGGCCGTGACGCCCTGGCCCGTCTGTTCGACGAGCAGCAGGTGATCGACCTTCTGCAGCGCCATCCCGCCCAATGGGACGCGGCCTCGCTGGTCGCGGCACTGCGGCCGATGACTCCGCGCCTGTATTCGATCGCGTCCAGCCAGAAGCACGCCGGCGACGAGATCCACCTGACCGTCGCCCACGTCGAGTACGCGGTCGACGGGCAGTCGCGCTGGGGCTGCGCATCCAACTTCCTCGCCCGCGCCACCGAGGGCGACCGCCTGCCCGTCTACGTCGAGGCCAACGAACGCTTCCGCCTGCCGGCCGACCCCACGCGGGACATCATCATGGTGGGTCCAGGCACCGGCGTCGCGCCGTTCCGCGCCTTCGTGCAGGAACGCGCCATCACCGGCGCCAGCGGACGCAACTGGCTCTTCTTCGGCAATCCGCACTTCCGCACCGACTTCCTGTACCAGCTGGAGTGGCAGCGCGCGCTCAGGGACGGCCACCTGGACCGGATCGACCTGGCCTTCTCGCGCGACCAGGCCCACAAGGTCTACGTGCAGCACAAGCTGCGCGATCAGGGGCGCGAGGTGTACGCGCGACTCGAGGAAGGCGCCCATTTCTACGTGTGCGGCGCGATCGGCATGGGGAAGGACGTGCATGCGGCGCTGCTGGACGTGATCGTCGAGCATGGCGCCCGCTCGGCCGAGGACGCCGAGGACTACCTGGCCCGCCTGCAGCAGCAGGGTCGCTACGCACGGGACGTCTACTGACATGAGCACGCATTCGGTCGAAGACATCAAGCGCGCCAGCATCGGCCTGCGCGGCAGCCTGCTCGAAAGCCTCGCCGACCCGTTGACGGGCGCGCTGCGGGAAGACGACCAGACCCTGATCAAGTACCACGGCAGTTACCAGCAGGACGACCGCGACATCCGCGAGGAACGCCGCGCAGCCAAGCTGGAGCCGGCCTACAGCTTCATGATCCGCACCCGCACCCCCGGCGGCGTGGTCACGCCAACGCAGTGGCTGAAGCTCGACCACGTGGCGACCACCTTCGCCGAACGCGGCCTGCGCATCACCACGCGCCAGGCCTTCCAGTTCCATGGCGTCATCAAGACCGAGCTGAAATCGACGATGCAGGCGATCAACGCCGCGCTCATCGACACGCTGGCGGCCTGCGGCGACGTTAACCGCAATGTCGCCGTGGCCGCCAATCCGCTGCAGTCCGCTGCCCATTCCGAGGTCTACGCGCATGCCGCGGCGGTCTCCGAGCACTTGCTGCCCAACACCCGCGCGTACTACGAGATCTGGCTGGACGAGGAGCAGGTCGCCGGCACGCCGCAGGTGGAGGAACCCATCTACGGCGAGGCCTACCTGCCGCGCAAGTTCAAGATCGGGTTCGCGATCCCGCCCTTCAACGACGTCGACGTGTTCGCCCAGGACCTGGGCTTCATCGCCGTGATCGAGCGCGGCCGCGTGGTCGGCTACAACGTCGCCGTCGGCGGCGGCATGGGCGCCACCCATGGGGATGCCGAGACCTACCCACGCCTGGCCAACGTGATCGGCTTCGTGCCGGCCGAAGGCCTGAAGGCGGTGTCGGTGGCGGTGGTCACCACCCAGCGTGACTGGGGCAACCGCGAGGTGCGCAAGCGTGCGCGGCTCAAGTACACGATCGACGACCATGGACTGGAGGCTTTCAGGGATGAGGTTGAACGGCGTGCCGGGTTCGCTCTCGCCCCGGCCCGTCCGTTCGTTTTCGAACACAACAACGACCGTTTCGGCTGGATCGAAGGCGAGGATGGTCGCTGGCACCTGACCCTGGCGCTGCCGGCCGGTCGCATCGTCGACGACGAGACCGTGCGCCACCTCAGTGGGCTGCGCGAGATCGCACGCCTGCTGGAGGGCCACGGCGAGGGCGCCGAGTTCCGGATGACGGCCAACCAGAACCTGGTGATTGCCGGGATCCCAGCCGCCCGGCGCCAGGCGATCGACGCCCTGGTCGCGGTCTATGCGCTCGACGCCCACCGCAGCGCCACCCCCTTGCAGCGCGACGCGATCGCCTGCGTGGCCCTGCCCACCTGCGGCCTGGCGATGGCCGAGGCCGAGCGCTACCTGCCGGCGCTGGTGTCGCGCATCGACTCGCTCATGGCCGGTCACGGCCTGGTCGACGCGGCGATCAACCTGCGCGTCAGTGGCTGCCCGAACGGGTGTTCGCGCCCCTACCTGGGCGAGATCGCCCTGGTCGGCAAGGCCCCCGGCCGCTACAACCTCATGCTCGGCGCCGACCACCGTGGCCAGCGGCTCAACACCCTGCACCGCGAGAACATCGACGAGGCGCAGATCCTCTCCGAGCTCGACGCGCTGCTCGCGCGCTACGCCAAGGAACGCGATCCCGACGAAGGCTTCGGCGACTTCCTGGTGCGCAGCGACGTGGTGGCGTATTCGCACCCCTCGCACTACGAGGTGACGACATGACTCCCCCCCCCGACCCCATCACCGCCGCCGAATCCCCCAAGGCGCTGGCCGACCTCAACCGCTGGCTGGGCCGGCTGGATGCCGCCGACCGCATCGCCTGGGCGCTGGAGAACACGGCCGGCAACCATGCGCTGTCCTCCAGCTTCGGCGCGCAGGCCGCGGTTTCGCTGCACATGGCCACCCGCCAGGCGCCGGACCTGCCGGTCGTCCTGGTCGACACCGGCTACCTGTTCCCGGAAACCCATGTCTTCATCGGCGAGCTGCGCGAACGCCTGCGCCTGAACCTCAAGGTCTTCCAGCCCGATCCTAGCGAAGCCTGGCCCGAAAGCCGCACGCGGCAGCTCGAGCGGCTGGGTGCGGAGGCGATCGGCCAGTACAACCGCGTGCACAAGGTCGAACCCATGCAGCGGGCGTTGTCGGTGCTTGGCGTGCGCACGTGGATCGCCGGCCTGCGCCGCGACCAGTCGCGCAGCCGCGCGGGCATCGACTTCCTCGAGCTGCGCGACGGCCGCTGGAAGCTGCACCCCCTGGCGGACTGGACCGACCGCGACATCTGGCAGTACCTGGACCGGCACGACCTGCCCTACCACCCGCTCTGGCACGAAGGCTACGTCTCGATCGGCGACGTCCACACCACGCGTCGGCTAGAGGACGGCATGAACCCCGAAGAGACGCGCTTCTTCGGACTCAAGCGCGAATGCGGCCTGCATTTCGACGACGAGCCCGTCGCCGCCGAAGAAGCCGCCTGAGCGCCGACGCCCGCGCACGCGTCGCGGGGACGGCGGGCTTCGCACGCGCCCCGCGCGCTGGCAAGGGCCTGGCGCTCAGAGGGTGATCGGCTGGCTCAGCTCGATCCAGGTCGGCGGCAACGGCCAATCGGCCTCGGCATTGCCTTCCAGGACGCGGCGAAGGTCGTGCCGATCGAGCTGCGGGGCGATCGCGTGGATGAGTTCGAGGGCATAGTCGCGCGACACGCGCGAGCGCGGCAACACCGCCCAGGCCGTGCACTCGGGGATCGCATCCGGCGCCGGCATGGCCACCAGGTCCTTGTCGCCCTGCGCGTCGAGGGCCATCTCCGCGAGCAGTCCCACGCCCATGCCCGCCCGCACGTAGGTCTTGATGAGGTCGGCGTCGCGCGCGGTCATCGCCAGTTGCGGCTCGACACCTTCGCTCGCGAAGGCGCGCCGCAACGACGACTCCGGGCGTATCGAGGACTCGTAGCTGACCAGCGGGTGGCGCGACAGTTCGGTCAGCGTCGGCGTGCGGCGCAGGCGCGCCAGCGGGTGCGAGGCGGGCACCAGCACCATGCGCCGCCAGCGGAACAGGGGCACCGCCAGCCCCGCATCGGGCACCTGCCCGGCGGTGCTGAGGACGGCGAGGTCCGCGGCACCGTGGGCCAGCTGCTCCAGCACTTCGCCGTCGGCCACCGGCTCCAGGTGCACGCTGATGCGGGGAAACTCGCGCTTGACCGCGGCGATCGCGCTGGGCAGCACGTGCCGGGCCTGGGTGTGCGTGGTCGCCAGCACCAGCCGCCCGACATGCTCGCCCCGCTCGTTGGCGGCATAGGCACGGATGTTGGCCGCCTCCTCCAGGATCCGCCGTGCGTGGGTGAGGACCTTCTCGCCGCCGGGCGCGATCGACTCCAGGCTGCGGCCACGGCGGACGAACAGCTGGAAGCCCAGTTCCTCCTCCAGTTGTTTGAGCTGCTTGGACAGGCCCGGCTGGGTCGCGTGCACGCGTTCGGCGGCCAGGGTGATGTTGAGGCCCGAGTCGGCGATGGCCACGAGGTAGCGGAGTTGGGTCAGGGTCATGGACGCGGTTCCGGTCTCCGGTCCGCGCAGGCGCGCGACAGGGCGGATGGAGGCATGCCGGTGGAGTGCATGCAGGACAGCCACGAAACTAGCCCAAGCCCCCCGACCCGTCCAGCGCGCGATGGCCCGCGCTTATGACGGCTCGGCATGGCGGCCGGGCGATTGCTCATTTCCGCATCCGGGGAGCAGGGCCTAGCGTTGCAATCCCTGCCCCGGCCCGATGCCATGCCCGCCTCCCTGTTTCCCCTGTTCATCGACCTTCGCGACCGCCGCGTGCTGGTGGTCGGCGGCGGCGCCGTGGCCCGGCGCAAGATCGATGCGCTGCTGGCGTCGGGTGCGCGCGTGGTGGTGGGTGCGCCGACGCTCGAGCCCGGCGTGGCCGCGCTGGTGGCCGAGGGCCGGGTCGAACACATCGCCGGACGCTTCGATCCGAACTGGCTCAATGACGCGTGGCTGGTCGTGGCGGCCACCGACAACCCGATCATCAACCGCGCGGTCTCCACCGCGGCCGAGGCCCGCCGGGTCTGGGCCAACGTGGTCGACGACGCGACGCTGTCGAGCGTGCAGGTGCCCTCGCGCGTCGAACGCGGCCCGCTGCAGGTCGCGATCTCCAGCGGCGGCGGCGCGCCGATGCTCGCGCGCCACCTGCGCGAACGCCTGGAGACCGAACTGGACGAATCGCTGGGCGACCTGGCCGGCCTGCTCGACCGCGAACGTACGCGCATCCGCCAACGCTTCCCGGAGATCGGCGCGCGTCGCCGCTTCTTCGACGCCCTGCTCGCCGGACCGGTACCCTCGCACCTGCGGCGCGGCGATACCCGCGCCGCGCAGGCGGCCTTCGACGCCGCGCTGGCCACGGAAGCATCCCCCTCGCGGGGCAGCGTCGCCCTGGTCGGCGCGGGACCGGGCGACCCGGGCCTGCTGACCCTGCGCGGCCTGCGCGTGCTGAACGAGGCCGACGTCATCCTCCACGACCGTCTGGTCAGCGACGAGGTCCTCGCGCTGGCGCGCCGCGACGCCGACAGGATCGAGCTCGGCAAGCAGGTCGGCGGCGACCACGAGGCCACCCAGGCCCGCATCCACGCCCTGCTCGTCGAGCACGCCCGCGCCGGCAAGCGCGTGGTGCGCCTGAAGGGAGGCGACCCCTTCGTCTTCGGTCGCGGCGGCGAGGAGCTGGAAGTGCTCCATGCGCACGGCATCGATTTCGAGGTGGTGCCGGGGATCACCGCGGCCGTGGCCTGCGCGGCCTATGCCGGCGTGCCCCTGACCCATCGCGAGCACGCCCAGTCGGTGCGTTTCGTCACCGCGCTCGGCCGCGACGGCACCGATCCGGTGGATTGGCCGGCGCTGGCCCGCGAGCGGCAGACGCTCGCCTTCTACATGGGCGTCTCCGGCCTGACCCGCCTGCGCGAACAACTCATCGCCCACGGACGCGCGCCCGGCACGCCGTTCGCCCTGGTCGAGAACGGCACCCGTGCCGACCAGCGCGTGGTGACCGGCACGCTGGACACCTTGCCCGAAGCCGCCGCGCGGCACGCCGTGAAGGCCCCCGCACTGTTGATCCTGGGTGAAGTGGCCGCATCGGCGGAGGCCCTACACTGGTTCGGTCCGGAGCCGCTGCGGCTCGACAGTCCCGCCCCGCGGGATTCCACGATGGCCGAAGCCGCGTGATCCCTACGTCTTACCGACCACGCGGCCGCACCGGCCGCCTGCCCGACACGATCTGAAACCGGAGCACCCCATGGCCCTGTACGACAGCATCCTGGACACCATCGGCGGCACGCCGATCGTCAAGCTCCACCGCATCGCGCCCAGCCACGTGACGCTGTACGCGAAGGTGGAATCCTTCAACCCCGGCGGCTCGGTCAAGGACCGCCTGGCCCTGGCGATCATCCTGGACGCCGAGCAGCGGGGCGTGCTCAAGCCCGGCCAGACCGTGGTCGAGGCCACCAGCGGCAACACCGGCATCGCCCTGGCGATGGTCTGCGCCGCCCGCGGCTACCCCTTCGTCGCGGTGATGACCGAAACCTTCTCGATCGAGCGCCGCAAGCTGATGCGCGCGTATGGCGCCCGGGTGATCCTCACGCCCGCCGCCGAGCGCGGCACCGGCATGGTCCGCAAGGCCGCGGAACTGGCGCGCGAGCACGGCTGGTTCCTCGCCAGCCAGTTCGAGAACCCGGCCAACCCCGCCTACCACCGCAACACCACCGGACCGGAGATCCTGCGCGACTTCGCCGGCAAGCGCCTGGACTTCTTCGTCAGCGGCTGGGGCACCGGCGGCACCATCACCGGTGCCGGCGAGGTGCTCAAGACCGCGCGCCCGGACCTCAAGGTCATCGCCAGCGAACCCGCCGGCGCCGCGCTGCTGTCGGGCAAGGAATGGCAGCCGCACAAGATCCAGGGCTGGACGCCCGACTTCCTGCCCGAGGTCCTCAGCCGCGACATCGCCGACGAGATCCTGCCGATCGACGACGTGCTGGCCCGCGACACCTCGCGCCGCCTGGCCGCCGAGGAAGGCATCTTCGTCGGCATCTCCGCCGGCGCCACGGTGGCCGCCGCGCTGCAGGTCGCCGAACAGGCCCCGGAAGGCGCGGTGCTGCTGGCGATGCTGCCCGACACCGGCGAACGGTACCTGTCGACCTTCCTGTTCGAAGAAGTTGCCGAAGGCTCGGACGACGAGTGGCTGGCCACGCTCTAGGCCAGACGGCCCCACGCCGCGCGGGCTGACCTCGCGCCCGGAGCCGCGGCGCGCGAAGCGCCGCGTCCCGGGCGTTATCCTGTGGGCTGTCGAAACCGCCCCGTCGCGCATGCCCACGCCCAACGCATCCATCGAATCACCGCCGCGCGATGCCGCGCGCCTGGACTGGGCGCGCGCGGCCAGCGGCGTGCCCGCACTCGGCCTTGAACGTGCCTCGTACGACGCCGGCCACCGCAGCTACTGGCGGAGCACCGGGACGTCGCCGAGCATGGTCGTCATGGACGCCCCCCCTGGCCTGGAGGATGTCCGCCCCTGGCTGGCGATGCACCGGCTCCTGGAAGAGGGTGGCGTGCGCGTGCCCCGCGTGCTCGCGCAGGACAGCGACGCCGGCTTCCTGCTGCTGGAGGACCTCGGCGGCCCGACCCTCGCACAGCTGATCGACGAGGCATCGGCCGACGCCCATTTCGACGCCGCCATCGCGCAACTGGTCCGGCTGCAGCGGATCGCCCCGCCGGCCGACCTGCCGCTATTCGGCGAGGCCCTCCTGCAACGCGATGCCGGGCTGTTCGAAACCTGGTTCCTGGGCGAACACCTGGGCCTGGCGCTCGACTGCGCGGATGCCGAGCGCCTGCAGCTGGTCCAGCGACGCCTGATGGACAATGCGCTCGCCCAGGCGCGCGTGCTGACCCATCGCGACTACATGCTGCGCAACCTGATGCCCGCCGACGAAGGCCCGGCGGTGCTCGACTTCCAGGATTGCGTGGTCGGCCCCATCGCCTACGACGCGGTGAGCCTGTTCAAGGACGCGTTCCTCAGCTGGCCGCTGGCACGCGTCGACGACTGGCTGGCGCGCTACCACGCCCGCGCCCGCGACGCCGGCCTGCCGGTGCCTTCGCTGGACGCCTTCATGCGCGACGCCGACTGGCTGGGCGTGCAGCGGCACCTCAAGATCCTCGGCATCTTCGCCCGCCTCCACCATCGCGACGGCAAGCCGAAATACCTGGCCGATGCGCCCCGCTTCCTGGCCTACCTGGACGACGTGCTGCCCCGCCATCCCGCGCTGCACCCGCTGCGGGAGCTGCTCGACGCACGCGTGCGCCCGGCCTTCGAGCGGCGCCTGGCGGAGTCGCGATGAAGGCCCTGATCTTCGCCGCCGGCTTTGGCGAACGCATGCGGCCGCTCACCGAGCACACGCCCAAGCCCCTGCTGTCGGTGGGCGGCAAGCCGCTGATCGAGTGGCACCTGGAGAAACTGGCGGCGCTGGGCGTGCGCGACGTGGTGGTCAACACCAGCTGGCTGGCCGACCGCTTCCCGGCAGCCCTGGGCGATGGGCGACGCTGGGGCCTGTCGCTGCACTTCCTGCACGAAGGCGACACGCCACTGGAAACCGGCGGCGGCATGTTCAATGCGCTGCCGCTGCTGGGCGACGCGCCCTTCCTGCTGGTCAACGGCGATGTCTGGACCGACTACGACTTCCGCCGCCTGCCGCGCGAACCCGATGGCCTGGCCCACCTGGTCCTGGTCGATCCGCCCGCGCAGGCCGCCCGCGGCGACTTCGCCCTCAACGCCGCAGGACGGGTCCGGGCCGCGGGCGAGCCCCTGCTGACCTATGCAGGGCTCGGCGTATTCCGTCCCGGGGTCCTGGCAGGCTGGGAGGCGATCATCGGCGCGCACGAGTCCCCCGGCGGCCGCCCCCGCTTCCGCCTGGCGCCGGTGCTGTCGGCCAGGATGGCCGGAGACCAGGTCGGCGGTGAGCACTACCGCGGGCAATGGACCGATGTCGGCACGCCGCAACGCCTGGCCGAACTCGATGCGCGCCTGGCCACGGACGGTGCCTGAACGCCCTCGCCACCCGGTCTTCGCGCCGGCCATGCGACGCTTTCCGGCCCCGGCGCGTATCCATGCCAATGGACCAGGCCGTCACCCGACTCGTGGATGAACCCGAACTGCTGCGAAAAGCCCGCTGGGGCGACCGCCAGGCCTTCGCCGAGCTGTACGCGCGGCACGCGGCGGCGGCGCACGCGCTCGCCCTGCGACTGACCGGCGACCCCGCCGCGGCCGAGGACCTCACCCATGACGCCTTCATGAAGATGCTGCGCTTCATCGGCGGCCTGCGCAGCGACCGGCCGGTGCGCCCGTGGCTGAAGAAGGTCGTGGCCAATGCCGCGATCGACCGCATGCGTCGCGAGCACGCACACCTGTACGCGGACGAGGACGTGGCGGCCGTCGCCGACGGCGCCGAAGGCAGCGCCGCGCGGCAGGTCGATGCCGGCGCCCTGCTGCAACGCCTCGACCCGGTGGCCCGTACCCTGGTATGGCTGCACGAGGTCGAGGGCTGGTCACACACCGAACTGGCCGAACGCTTCGACCGCAGTCCCAGCTGGTCCAAATCCCAGATTTCCCGCGCCCTGTCCCGACTGCGCGAGAACCTCGATCCCGACAACGACGTCCTGAACGCGACCGAACCCCATGCACGCACCCGAGCCTGACCACGAACGCCTGCGCCGACACCTGCAGGCTTTGCCCGAACCGCTGCCGCCGGCCTCGCTGGAGAGCCGCCTGCGCGCGTCGCAGGCGCGCCGCAGCCGCGTCCTGCGGATCGGGGCCTCGGTCCTGGCCCTGGGCCTGGTCGCGGTCATCGCGCTGCCGGGGTACGACGGATCACGCCTGGACGGCGCAACGGACGCCAGCACGACACGCATCGCCGCCGCCGGGCACGGTGCCGGACGCGCGGCGGGAGACGCGACGCACCTGAAGCTGCAGGCGATCGACCGCGCCTTGCAGACCGCCTACGCGCGCGGCGCCAGCGATGCCGAAGTCGCCCCCCTGTGGGAGGCGCGCTCGCGGCTCGTGCATGACCTCGCCCCGTCCGGCGGCGCGAACGGGGGTACCTCGTCATGAACACCCGACGCCAGCCCGGCCTTCTCCGCGTCGCACCCCTCGTCCTGGTCCTGGGTTCATGGGCGCTGCCCGCGATCGCGGCGGACCTGCCGTCCGCCGCGGCCCTGCCGGCGATGCTCGCTGGCGCGCAGTCGAGCGCGCTGGACGCGGTCATCGACGTGCGCCGGCCCGAGACGCGGGGCGTCGCGGTCCTGGCCATCACCCCTGGCGGCAATGCCGACCGCATGGGCATGCGGGTCGGCGATCGCCTGCTGGCGGTCAACGGCCGCTCGCTGACCGACACGCTGGAGCCGAACGCGGTCATGCAGGCCGCGCTCGCGCAGGGTGGCGCGATCCGCGCCACCGTCTCGCGCGATGGACAGGTGCTGGAACTGTCCGACACGGCCCCGGTCGAACGCAGCACGCCGCCGCCCAGCGGCTGTGGTTACGTCAGCAACCGCGGGACCTTGCCGCATGTGAGCGACCGCCTGTACCCGGTCGAGATCATCAGCATCGACGGCGGCGGCCTTCCGATCGACGCCAACCGCCACCGCCTCCCTGCCGGCATGCACGCGATCACGGTGGCCGAACGGATCGAGTCGATCCGCTTCAACCCGGTGGAACTCCGCATGCGCGAACAACTGCTGCGCCGCGAAGGTGCGCGCGCGGCCAAGACCGTGGTGGTCGAGGTGAAGCCCGGTACCCGGCACCTGCTGGGTGCACGCTTCCTGGACGACGGGCTCGATGGCGACCGCATCCGCCGGAACGCCTACTGGGAGCCGGTGGTGTGGAAGGACATCGCCGACGATTGCCGTTGAGCGCCCCGGACGCGCCTCGCGCGCCCATGGCGTTCAGGTGCCGTCTGCCCCGGGGCGCGTCGCCCCAAGGCCCAACGCCTGCCGCAGGAACGGTACCGTCACCCGCCGCTGCGCGGCCAGGGATTCGCGATCCAGGGTGTCGAGCAGCGCCGTCAGGCCGGCCAGGTCGCGGCCGCTGCGCCGCAACAGCCAGTCCAGCGCGGCATCGTCCACCACCAGGCCGCGGCGCTGGGCGCGCTGGGCCAGCACTTGCCGTCGGCCGGCATCGTCGAGGGGCGAGAGGTTGACGCGGATGCACTGCGAGAGCCGCGAACGCAGGTCGGGCAGGCCCAGGGCCAGTTCGACCGGGTTGCCGCGCGCCGCGTAGAGCAGGCAGGCGCCAGCGGCGCGGGCGCGGTTGTGGGCGTCGAACAGGGCGACTTCGTCCTCGCGATGCCCGGCGATGGCCTCCAGGCCGTCCAGCGCGACCAGGTCGTTGCCTTCCAGCGCCTGCAGGGCGTCGCCCAGGCGGCCGGCGGCCGCGGCCAGGGGCAGGTAGGCCACGCGGCGGCCGGCGGTCTCAGCCGCCGCGCAGGTCGCCAGCAGCAGATGCGTCTTTCCGACCCCGGCCGGCCCGGCGAGGTAAAGCCATTCGCCCGCGCCACCATCGGCAAGCGCCTGCAACTGCGCAAGCGCACCCGCCGGGGCGCCGACGCAGGTCTCGAATCGCTGGTCCGGCGGGTAGCGCAGCGCCAACGGCAACTGCGGGACACTCACTTCGGATCCGGGCCCGGGTCCGCCAGCGCCTCGGCCGGCGTGCTGCCGGTGTCGAGGACCTCGGCGTGCTCGCCGGCGTACAGGCGGCTGTGCGTGTAGCGCTCCTGCGCGAAGCGCAGCAGCACGTTGGCGACCGCCGCCACCGGCAGGGCGATCAGCATGCCGAGGAAGCCGAACAGCTGGCCGCCGGCCATGATGGCGAAGATCACCGCGGCCGGATGCAGGCCGATCCGGTCGCCGACGATGCGCGGGGTCAGCACGTAGCCCTCCAGCATCTGCCCGACGACGAACACGCCGCCGACCATCAGGACCAGGGTCAGGTCGCCACCGGGCTGGATGAAGGCCGCGATCAACCCCAGCACCACGCCCGTCGCCGTACCCAGGTAGGGCACGAAGCTGATGAGGCCGGCGACGATGCCGATCAGCAGGCCCACCTTCAGGCCCACCACCGACAGGCCGATCGCGTAGATCGCGCCCAGCGCGAGCATCACCAGGATCTGTCCGCGCAGGAACGCCGACAGCACGTCGTTGGACTCGATCGCCAGGCGTCGCACGGTCGGCACGTGGTCGCGCGGCACGAGCAGGCCGACGCGCTCGACCAGCTTGTCCCAGTCGCGCAGGAAGTAGAACGTGAGGATGGGCAGCAACACGGCGTTGGCGACCATCGTCACCAGCGCGAAGCCCGAGCGCGAGACGTAGCCGAAGAAGGTCGCGGCCACGCCGCCAGCCTGCTGCCAATGCTCGCGCATCAGCTCGATCAGGCGCTGCGGGTCGAGCCACCCCCTCAGTTCCAGCCCCGTGCGTTGTTCAACCCACGGCAGGCCGGTGCCCAGCAGCCAGTCGCGAAGTTTGGGCATCATCTCCACGACGGTGACCACCTGCCGCTCGATCATCGGCACCAGGATCACCAGGGCGAGGATGATCAGCAGTGCCATCAACGTGAACACCAGGCCCACGGCCATGTTGCGCGAGCGCCCCGAGCGCTCCAGGCGATCGACGAGCGGGTCGCCCAGCCAGCCCAGCAGGGCCGCGAGCACGAAGGGCGTGAGGATGGGCGCCAGCGCCCAGACCAGCCACAGTGCGGCCAGCGCGACCGCGCCCCACTGCAACCGCTTGAGGAATCGAGCGATGTCGTCCATGGCGTCGGTCTCGTGCATCAGCGCACCCGGTAGACGCTGGGGGCCGAGACCGGCGGTTCGTCGAGCGTGTCGTCCTCGGGCAGTACCGGGCCCGGCTCCGGCAGGGGTTCGGGCAGGCCGTCCGGCATCGCCAGGCTTTCCACCGGCACCAGCACGTCGTCGCCATCGGCCATGCGCTTGAGGCCGGCCAGGCCGGTGAGCAGCTCCAGCTTCAGCACCACGCTGTCGGCGGTGGCCTTGAGCGGCTTGATCCCGCGCACCACCGCCAGGCCCTGCAGGTACCCGGACAGGCGGATGTAGTCGTCGGCGCTGTCCAGGCCCTCGAAGGTCACCGCGTAGCTGCCGGCCGGACCGACCGCGCTGCGCTTGGCATAGCGCTTGGTGAGGGCGTCGGCGGCGCCGTCGGCGCCGGTGGCCATGACCTGGCGCGCGTCGGCGCCGCTTTCGGACCAGCGGGCGAGCACGCGGCCGCGATCGACGAAGATCCAGTCCGCGGTCCAGCCGCCGCCATCGCGGTACAGCTTGCCCACCAGCTGCATGGGCGGGTTGTAGCGCTGCGAGGCCCGGGCCACGGCCGCGGTGTCGCCACGCCAGATCGCGCCGACGACGGCCTGCTCGGCGGCGTTGCCGGTGGGCAGGCCCAGGCGGTAACCGCGCTGGATGGCGCGGTCCAGCACCGTGCGGGCGACGGCCGACTTGGACAGGCCGACCAGGCGCGGGCCGCTACCGTCGTCGATGGCCAGCCACAGCACCGGCTTGGGTCGCGGCTGCGGCCAGACCGGGATGCCCAGCGTCGCGGCGAGCGCGTCGACAGCGGTGTCCTGGTACTGCACCACCAGCATGGTGCGGTAGGTGGGGGCGCCGCTTGAGGTCACCGTCTCGTCCTGGCGGTAGTCGTAATGGACCACGTAGTCCTCGGCGCGGCGCAGCTCGCGTCCCACGCCTGGCGCGGACGCCGCCTGGCGATCGCCGGAGAGCTTGCCCAGCACCTGGGCCAGGCCACGGGCGAAGGCGGCCTTGCGCTCGCCCTCTGCCTGCCCGCGCACCGCGACTTCCGCCGTGTAGATGTCCTCGGCCCGCGCGCGGTCGCCTTCGACGCGCTGGGCCTGGGCCACGGGCGCGAGGCAGGCCAGCAGCATCGCCGCGGTGATGGACAGGAAGGCCGTACGGATTGCGCCACTCATGCAGGATTCGCCGCCTGGTTTGCTCCGGAAACACCGAAATGGTGCCGCAGCGGGCCCGGTACGTCCATCTAAAATGGAATCGTCCGCCAGCCGGGCGCCGCCGTGTCCGCTTCACGCGGCGCGGATCGCCCGCCCCGGCGCGCGATCGCAGGCGGGATGATCGGGTACGGGCTCGACGGGAGGAACGACGGATCGGGCCGCCATGGCTGCTAAAATGTCCCATTCCCCGCCGTCGAAGCACTGCCCGTGACCAGCCCCCAAACCCCGCTGACCTACCGTGACGCCGGCGTCGACATCGACGCGGGCAATGAACTCGTCGAACGCATCAAGCCCCTGGTCAAGCGCAGCTTCCGCCCCGAGGTGATGGGTGGACTGGGCGGCTTCGGCGCCCTGTTCGACCTGTCGGCCAAGTACAAGGAACCGGTCCTGGTCTCGGGCACCGACGGCGTCGGCACCAAGCTCAAGCTGGCCCAGCAGCTCGGCCGCCACGACAGCATCGGAATCGACCTGGTCGCGATGTGCGTGAACGACGTGCTCGTGCAGGGCGCCGAGCCCTTGTTCTTCCTCGACTACTTCGCCACCGGCAAGCTCGACATCGACACCGCCGCCGCGGTCGTGGGCGGCATCGCCCAGGGCTGCGAGGCATCGGGCTGCGCGCTGATCGGCGGCGAGACCGCGGAGATGCCGGACATGTATGCGCCGGGCGAATACGACCTGGCGGGCTTCTGCGTCGCGGGCGTGGAGAAGTCCCGGCTGCTCGACGGCGGCCGCAGCCGCGAGGGCGACCTGCTGATCGGCATCGCCTCCAGTGGCCCGCACTCCAACGGCTATTCGCTGGTCCGCCGCATCTACGACCGTGCCGGCCAGCCGGGCGATCACGTCCTGGCCGACGGCACCCGCCTCGCCGACGCGCTGATGGCCCCGACCCGGCTGTACGTGAAGCCGGTGCTGGCGCTGCTGGCCGCCCACGACATCCACGCCATGTCGCACATCACCGGCGGCGGCCTGACCGAGAACATCATCCGCGTGATCCCCGGGGGCCTGGGCCTGGAGATCGACGCCGCCAGCTGGCCGCAACCCCCGGTCTTCGAGTGGCTGCAGCGCGAAGGCGCCGTCGCCGACGAGGAAATGTGGCGCACCTTCAACTGCGGCATCGGCTTCGTCCTCGTCGTCGACCCCGCCGACGCGCCCGCGATCGAGGCCGACCTGGAGCGGATGGCGCTGCCGAACTGGCGCATCGGCCGCGTCGTGGCCGCCGCGGACGACGCCCGCGTCAAGATCGGCTGAACGGATGCGCCGCATCGCCGTACTGGCCTCCGGCCGCGGCAGCAACCTGCAGGTGCTCGTCGACGCCATCGCCGACGGCCGCCTGGACGGCGAGCTGGTCGGCGTGTTCTCCGATCGCGCCAGGGCCGGCGCACTTCAGCGCGCACGCGACGCCGGGATCCCGGCGTGCTCGCTGCGACCGCGCGACTTCGAGTCGCGACGGGCCTTCGACGAAGCGCTGTTCAGCCTGGTCGACGGCGTTCAGCCCGACCTCATCGTCTGTGCCGGATATATGCGACTGTTGGATTCCAACGTCGTCGAGGCGCGTCCCGGTCGCATGATCAACATCCATCCATCGCTGCTGCCGGCCTTCAAGGGCCTGCACACCCACCAGCAGGCGCTGGATGCCGGGGTGCCGGTGCACGGCGCCAGCGTGCACGTGGTCACCGCGGAACTGGACGGCGGCCCGGTCATCGCCCAGGCCCGCGTGCCCGTCCAGGCGGGCGACGATGCCGATCGCCTCGCGGCCCGCGTGCTGGAACGCGAGCATCCGTTGCTGCTGGCCACGGTGGACGCGCTGTTGCGGGGCCGCATCACCCTTTCGGGACCGCGACCCTGCGTCGACGGGGGCCCCATGCACGCGCCCTTGCAGTTGGGTGCCGACAATACGCTGCATGTCCCGACGGCCTGACAGGTGCCCATGATCCGCTCCACCCTGCCCCTCCTCCTGCTGCTGGGCATGCTCGGTACCTCCGACGCGGCCGCGCAGGATCCCAGCGTCGGCGAAGGCCTCCCGGAGGCGTCCTCGGCGCTGGAAGCCGAAGCCGCGCCCCCGCTGGCGCCCTTCCAGGCGCGTTACGAAGTCCTCGCCGGGGGCAAGGCGCTCGGCGAAGCCACCTTGCAACTGACGCCGTTGGCCAGCCACCGCTGGCGCGTCGACCTGGACATGGGCGGTCGCGGCCTGTTCCGCCTGGCCGGCATCAACGCCGAGCAGAGCACCGTCTTCGAGGACACGGCCTCGGGCTTCCTGCCCCTCAGCCAGGGGACGGTCCGCAAGACCCTGTTCAGCCGCAAGCAGACCACCGGCACCTACGATTGGTCCCGACGCAGCGCGACATGGACCGGCGACATCAAGGAGAGCCGCGAGCGCCCGGTCCCGCTGGAACCGGGGGACATGAGCGGCCTGCTGATCAACCTGGCGGTGATCCGCGACGCCCGGCCCGGCGCGACCCTGCATTACCGCTACGTCGACAACGGCCGCGCCAAGCCCCACGTCTACCGCGTCGCGGACGACATGGAGGGCGTCGAGGTGGGCGACCTCAGCTACAACGCCATGCGCGTGACCCGCTCGCCCGAGACCGGCGACGCGCAGGACGACGAAGAAACCGTGATCTGGGTCGCCCACGGCGTACCGACCCCGGTCCGCATGCTCCAGCGCGAGGACGGCGAAGACAAGTACGACTTGCGACTGGTGGACTACACAGGAGTGCAGTAGATGAACGTTGCATCGAAGATCCGGAACACCCTGTCGAAGGCACCGGTGCTGGTGCTCGGTACCGCACTGGCGCTGGCCGTGCTGCCGGCACGGGCCATCGAACCCTTCACCGCCGACTACAAGGCCAGCTACATGGGCATGGAGGCCAATGGCCAGATGACCCTCGCGCGCGAGGGCGAAGGGCGCTGGCGCTATAGCCTGAACGTGCGCAATGCGCTGGCCGACCTCAGCCAGATCACCGTGTTCGAGGTCAGCGGCGACCAGTGGCGCCCGCTGAGCAGCAACGACACCAACAAGGTGCTGGTCAAACGCAGCCAGAAGACCGCGACCTACGACTGGGCCGCTGGCGAGGCGCGCTGGAGCGGCGACGTCAAGCCCGACCGCGCCGGCCCCATCGCGCTCAAGGCGGGCGACCTCGACGCACTGCTCATCAACCTCGCCCTGGTCCGCGACGTGGCCGCGGGCAAGCCGTTGAAGTACCGCATGGTCGACGACGGCCGGATCAAGCAGCTCGACTACCGCAACGCCGGCACCGAGACGATCACCGTCGACGGCCGGCGCCACCAGGCCACCAAGGTCGTGGGCAACGACGGTCGCCGCGAAACCACGGCCTGGATCGTCGAGGGCATGCAGGTACCGGCACGCATCGTCCAGAAGGACAAGGACGGCGACGCGCTCGAACTCACGATGCAGGCGATCCGCTGACGCAAGTGGCCGCCCGGGCGGCGGCCACGACGCCTTCGGCTCAGTCGATCCGGCGGATCACCGCGCCCAGTCCCGACAGCTTCTCCTCGATGTTCTCGTAGCCGCGGTCCAGGTGGTAGATGCGGTCGATCGTGGTCTCGCCATCGGCGACGAGGCCGGCCAGGATCAGCGACGCCGAGGCGCGCAGGTCGGTCGCCATCACCGGCGCGCCGCTGAGCCGTTCCACCCCGCGCACCACCGCCGTGTGCCCGTCCACGCGGATGTCCGCGCCCAGGCGCAGCAGTTCGTTGACGTGCATGAAGCGGTTCTCGAAGATCGTTTCGTTGATCACGCCCACGCCGTCGGCGATGCAGTTGAGCGCCATGAACTGCGCCTGCATGTCGGTCGGGAACGCGGGGTGCGGCGCGGTGGTGATGTTGACCGCCTTCGGCCTGCGCCCCCCCATGTCCAGGGTGATCGAATCGCCCTCGACCTCGATCGCGGCACCGGCCTGCTTGAGCTTGTCGAGCACGGCATCCATGGTGTCTGGCCGCGCACGGCGCACCACCACGCGTCCACCGGTCATCGCCGCGGCCACCAGGAAGGTGCCGGTCTCGATGCGATCGGGCACCACCGAATGCCGCCCCCCATGGAGCGACGGCACGCCCTCCACCACGATCCGGTTGCTGCCCGCGCCCTGGATCCGCGCGCCCATGGCCTGCAGGCATTCGGCCAGGTCGACGATCTCCGGCTCCATGGCCGCGTTCTCCAGCACCGTGGTGCCTTCGGCGAGCGTGGCCGCCATGAGCACGTTCTCGGTGGCGCCGACACTGACCATGTCGAAAACGAAGCGCGCACCCTTCAGGCGCTCGGCCCGGGCCTTGATGAAACCGTTCTCGACGCTGATCTCCGCGCCCAGGGCCTGCAGGCCCTTGATGTGCAGGTCCACCGGCCGCGAGCCGATCGCGCAGCCTCCGGGCAGCGAGACTTCGGCGTGGCCATGGCGCGCCAGCAGCGGGCCGAGCACCAGCACCGAAGCACGCATGGTCTTCACCAGCTCGTAGGACGCCACCTGGCTGTGGACCGTGGTCGGGTCGACCGTGATGCCGTAGTGCTCGTCGATGGTGATCCCCGCGCCCAGCTCGCCCAGCAGCTTCACCGTGGTGACCACGTCGTGCAGGTGCGGCACGTTGCTGATCTCGACCGGCCCGTCGGCCAGCAGGGTGGCGCACAAGATGGGCAGGACGGCGTTCTTGGCGCCGGAAATCTGGACTTCGCCAGTGAGCGGACGGCCGCCCTGGACAACGATTTTCTGCATCGGGGTTCCGGTTCGGGGAAGCGCCGCCTCAGGCGGCTTCTTCGGGGGTCAGGGTCTTCAGCGCGAGGGCGTGGATCTCGCCGCCCATGCGGTCGCCGAGGGTGGCATAGACGAGGCGGTGCCGGGCCAGCGGCAGCTTGCCGCGGAAGGCCTCGGCCACGACGGTCGCCTCGAAGTGCACGCCGTCGTCGCCGCGGACGTCGGCGCGCGCGCCGGGCAGGCCCTGCTCGATCAAAGACTGGATGGTGCTGGGATCCACTGGAATTCCTTGGCTGGGCCCCCCCGCGGGCGCCGGCAGCGCGCGCATGGCGAAGCGATCGCCGGGGTGGGCATTGGGGTGTAAGGCAGGCAATTCGATGGCGAAGCGCCTAGAATCGTCGGATTAGCGTAGCCCAAACCCCCTCGGCCATAAATGGCAATCTCCTGAATGGCAGCCCATCCCGCTTCCCCGCCCGGTGCCCGCACCGCCTCCGCTTCCGCGCTCGCCGCCTCGGGGCGCCGGGTCTTCGAGATCGAGGGCCAGGCCCTGGCCGCGGTCGGTGAACGGGTCGGCGACGCGTTCGCGCGGGCCTGCCAGCTGATGCTCGAAGCCCCCGGCCGCGTGGTCTGCACCGGCATGGGGAAGTCCGGGCACGTGGCCCGCAAGATCGCCGCGACGCTGGCGTCGACCGGGACCCCGGCGTTCTTCATGCACCCCGGCGAAGCCGGCCATGGCGACCTGGGCATGGTGACCGACGCCGACGTGGTGCTGGCGCTGTCGAACTCGGGCGAAAGCGATGAAGTGCTGATGCTCCTGCCCGTCCTCAAGCGCCAGGGCAACCGCGTAGTCGCGATGACCGGCCGGCCCGATTCCACGCTGGCACGCGAGTCCGACGTCCACCTGGACGTGACCGTGCCCGCCGAAGCCTGCCCGCTCGACCTGGCGCCGACGTCCAGCACCACCGCCGCGCTGGCGATGGGCGACGCCCTGGCGGTGGCCCTGCTCGAGGCGCGCGGTTTCACCGCGGATGACTTCGCCCGCTCGCACCCGGCCGGCTCCCTGGGTCGTCGCCTGCTGCTGCACATCACCGACGTGATGCATGCGGGCGACCAGGTGCCGCGGATAGGACCGGACGCGACCATCAGCGAGGCGCTGGTGGAGATGAGCAGCAAGCGCCTGGGCATGACGGCGATCGTCGACGGTGACGGACGCCTGTTGGGCCTGTACACCGACGGCGACCTGCGCCGCAGCCTCGACGATGCCGCGGTCGACCTGCGCGTCACCACGATCGGCCAGGTGATGACCCGCTCGCCCAGGACCATCGGCGCGGACGCCCTGGCGGTGGAGGCCGCGCAGTTGATGGAGACCCACAAGATCAGCGGCCTGCTCGTCGTCGACGCGGACGGCATCGTCGTCGGCGCGCTGAACATTCATGACCTGTTGCGCGCGCGGGTGGTTTAAGTGCGGTGATGGGTGATTCGTGATGGGGGATTGGAAGAAACACGCTTCCGCCCGCCTGACGCTGAATCGCCCTCCACGAATCACCCATCACCCATCACGAGTCACCCACAACCCGATGCCCTATTCGCACCTCAACGACTATCCCGCCGACATCCGCCAGCGCGCCGCACGCGTCCGCCTGGCCTGTTTCGACGTGGACGGCACGCTGACCGACGGCCGCCTGATGTTCGACAGCGAGGGCCGCGAGATCAAGGCCTTCCATGTCCACGACGGCATGGGCCTGGTGATGCTGCGCAAGGCCGGCCTGGCCGTCGCCTTCGTCACCGCGCGCGCCAGCAGCATCGCCGAGCGCCGCGCGGCCGAGCTCGGCCTGGAGGCCCACACCCGGGTAGCCGACAAGCTGGCCTGCGTGGAGGGCATCGCCGGGCGCCTGGGCATCGGCCTGGACGAGGTCGCCTTCATGGGCGACGACCTGCCCGACCTCAAGGTGATGCCGCACGTCGGCTTTTCCGCCGCTCCGGCCAATGCCCATCCCTGGACCCGGGAGCGCGTGCACTGGCGCACGCGTGCCTGCGGCGGCGACGGCGCGGTGCGCGAGTTCTGCGACCTGCTGCTGGCAGCGCAGGGGCACGCCGAGGCCCTGCTGGCCGACATCGCAGGCGGCGGCGCGGCCGCCGACGGGACCCGCGCATGAGCTGGCGCACCCTCGCCACCCTGGCCCTGCTCGGCGGTGCACTGCTGACCGGCTGGATGCTGTGGAGCCAGCGCCACCCGGCCGCCGCGCCCGGCACCAGCGACAGCCCGCCGGACTACATCCTCAACGATTTCGAACTGATCGCCCTCGACGCCGACGGACGCGAGTCCTTCACCCTGCGCGCGCCGCGGCTGGAACGCGACCCCGACAGCCGGACGATGGACATCACCACGCCCCTTTTCATCATCCCGGCCCGGGAGGGCAGCCAGGCGGGCGCGTGGGAGGTCAGGTCGCGGACCGGCTGGGTCAGCGCCGAAGGCGACGAGATCCGCCTGCGCGGCGAAGTCCGGGCCGACAGCCAGGACGCCAGCGGCAGGCCCACCCGTATCGCCACTGAACGGCTGGATGTCTTCCCGGAAGACAAGCGGGCGCAATCCCCGGTTAAAGTTAAGGTTACGCGTCCAGGCCTCACAATGAACGGGCATCACCTGGTGGCCGACCTCGAAGGCAACCGGATCACCCTCAAGGACACCCGATCCCGATATGAAAACACCGCCCGCTAGCCCCGCCGCGCCACTCCTGGTGGCCCTGCTGCTGGTCGCCGCGCCGGCCAGCGCGCTGGCGCGCTCGTCCGACCGCAACAAGCCAATGGACATCGCGGCCAACACCACCAACTACGTCACCGACGAGAGCGAGCCGTCCGTGCTCAGCGGCAACGTGGTCATCACCCAGGGCACGCTGGACATCCGATCCAGCAAGGCCGAGGTGACCTCGCGCGACAGCGAACCCACCCGCGTGGTCCTGACCGGCAGCCCCGCCCGGCTCAAGCAGGAGATGGACGACGGCAGCCCCTTCAGCGCCGACGCCAGCCGCATCGACTACGACCTCACCAGCGACATCGTGACCCTGACCGGCGACGTCGTGGTCAAGCAGCGCGGCAACACCATGAACGGCCCGCGCGTGGTCTACAACATGAAGACCGGGCGCGTGCAGGCCTCGGGTTCCGAGTCCGACGGCGGCCGCGTGCGCATGCGCCTGGTGCCCAGGACCGCGCCCGCCTCGCCGGCCCGGGACGGGGCGGAGGGCGGCTGATGCTGGTCGCCAAGGGCCTGCGCAAGGCCTACCGTTCGCGCGAGGTCGTCAAGGACTTCGGCCTGACCCTCGACGCCGGGGAAGTCGTCGGCCTGCTCGGTCCCAATGGTGCCGGCAAGACCACCTGCTTCTACATGATCGTGGGCCTGGTCCCCGCCGACGCCGGGCAGATCGTGCTCGACGGCAAGGACATCACCGCCGAGCCCATGTACGCCCGCGCGAAGTTCGGCGTCGGCTACCTGCCGCAGGAACCCTCGGTGTTCCGCAAGCTCAACGTGGCCGACAACATCCGCCTGGTCCTGGAACTGCGTCCGGACCTGGACAAGGCCGGCCGCGAGCGCGAACTGGCCAGCCTGATGGACGAGTTGCAGGTGACCCACGTCGCCGACCAGCTTGGCGCCAGCCTTTCGGGCGGTGAGCGCCGCCGGGTCGAGATCGCCCGCGCGTTGGCCGCCCGCCCCCGCCTGATGCTGCTCGACGAACCCTTCGCGGGCGTCGATCCGATCTCGGTCGGGGAGATCCAGCGGATCGTGAGCCACCTCAAGAATCGGGGCATCGGCGTACTCATCACCGACCACAACGTGCGCGAGACCTTGGGAATCTGCGACCGCGCGTATATCCTCAACGAAGGTGGCGTGCTCGCGCAGGGGGCTCCGGACGCGCTGCTGGCCAATCCGGATGTGCGCCGCGTGTACCTCGGGGATACATTCCGTCTTTGACGCTGGATGGCCGGAACCGCCCCGGACCCCGAGCATCGCGCCCGGGCCGCCGGGTCGCCCGGCTGCCGTGCCGGAAGGGCCGTTCCGCCGCTTCCGACTGGCCATGCATCGCGATAGGACATGAAACCGCGCCTCCAAGCTTCCCTGGGACAGAACCTGGTCATGACGCCGCAACTGCGTCAGGCCATCCGCCTGTTGCAGCTCTCGGCGACCGAACTCGAGCTTGAACTGGTTGAGGCGGTGGAGAGCAATCCGCTGCTGGACTGGACCGAAAGCAGCATCAGTGCCAGCCAGGAGGCGCCCGTCGAAGGCAATGGCAGCTCCCCCGGCGAGGCCCTGTCCGAAGGCCCCGAGGACTGGGGCCCCACCGATGGCGAGCCCTGGTACGAACGCATCGGGCCGGCCGACAACAGCCTCGCCGACACCATGGCCGAGCAGGTCGTCGACGACGACACCCTGCATGACCACCTGCTCTGGCAGCTTCACCTCAGCCCGCTCTCCCCGCGCGACCGCAGCATCGGCGCGACGCTGATCGAGGCAATCGAGGAAGACGGCTACCTGCGCGAGCCGCTGTCGGCCATCATCGACTCGCTGGGGCCGGCCATCCAGGCCAGCGAGGACGAGATCGTCGCGGTCCTGCACACCATCCAGCGCTTCGACCCGGTCGGCGTCGGCGCGCGCGATCTCGGCGAATGCCTGCGCCTGCAGCTGCAACCGCTGTCGGACGACACGCCGGGAAAGGCCCTGGCCCACACCCTCGCCAACGGGCCGCTGCAGAAGCTCGCCAAGGTCGGCGTGAAGGGCCTGGCCAGCGAGATGAGGCTGGACCCGGACGAGGTCGAGCTGGCCGTACAGCTGCTGCGCACGCTCGACCCCCGCCCGGGCTCGCAGATCGGCGCGACCGACCACGACACCTACGTCGCGCCCGACGTCGTCATCTGGCGCCAGCATGGCCTGTGGCGGGTCAGCCTGGCCGACAGCATGCGTCCGCGGATCACCATCCACCGCGGCTACGAAGGCATGATCCGCGGCGCCAACGCCGCCGACGCCAGCTACCTGCGCGGCCACCTGCAGGAGGCGCGCTGGCTGCTCAAGAGCCTGGAGGCCCGGGGCGAGACCCTGCTCAAGGTCGCCCAGTGCCTGATCAAACAGCAGGCCGGTTTCCTGGAATTCGGCGACAGCGCCCTGCGTCCGCTGACCCTGCGCGAGGTCGCCGCGGAGATCGGCATGCACGAATCGACCGTCTCGCGCGCGATCTCGCGCAAGTACGCCCGCACGCCGCGTGGAACCGTTCCCCTGCGGGCGTTCTTCGCCTCGGGGGTGAGCAACGACAGCGGGGGCGAGTCATCCAGCACCGCCATCCAGGCCATGATCCGCCAGCTGATCGACGCCGAGGACCCGCGCAAGCCCTTGTCCGATGCCCGCCTGGCCGCCTCGCTCAAGTCCACCGGGGTCCCGGTGGCGCGCCGCACCGTCGCCAAGTACCGCGAGGCGATGAACATCCCCTCCTCGCAGGATCGCGTCAGGATCGGCTGAACACGCGGGCCCGGCGGCAGCACCGGGGCCGCATGAACGGGCACGGGCAGGCGGCCTGCGTGCATCGACACTCGCAATTCCCCCCGATCGTGCGATGCTGTAGCCACTACTCCCCAGTGATGAACAGGAGGTCAGCGATGCGTATCGAAACCCACGGCCAACAGATCGACGTGACACCGGCCCTGCGCGACTACGTGGAGACCAAACTGGCCCGACTGGAGCGCCACTACGAGCAGCCCCTGGACATCAAGGCGCAGCTCAGCCTGGACAAGCCCGACCACCGCGCGGAGGCGACCCTCAGCATCGCCGGGCGCACCCTGCATGCCGATGCCAATGCCGTCGACATGTACGCGGCCATCGACCTGCTGGCCGACAAGCTCGACCGCCTGCTGATGAAGCACAAGGAGAAGATGGTCGACCACCACCGCGGCGAGAGCCTCGCCCGCACCGGTGAGTTCAACCTCTAGACCGCATGCCTTTCCGACCGCTGCTCGCCCCCGGCCGCGTCGTCCTGGTCGACGCCGCGACGCCGGCGTCCAACCGCGCGGAGGTGCTCGACCTCGCCGCCCGGCTGCTCGCCGGCCACGGCGGCCTCCAGGCTCGCCAGGTCCACGAGCTGCTGGTCCAGCGCGAGACGCTGGCCAGCACCGGGATCGGCTTCGGGATCGCGATCCCGCACGCGCGCATCCCCGACCTGGCGGAGGACACCGGCGTGTTCCTGCGCCTGCCCCGGGGCGTGGACTTCGGCGCCGCCGACGGCCTCGAGGTCGACCTGGTGTTCGCCATGGCGGTGTCGGAGGCCAACGTGCAGTCCCACCTGCGCCGGCTGGCGGCGATCGCGGACCGGCTGGGCAACCCGGCGTTCTGCGCCTCGCTGCGCGCCGCCGGGGACGAGACCGCCCTGGCGACCTTGTTGCTGGATGCGGACCACTACCAGTCGGCGGCGTGACGTGGGACGCTGGGCATTGAACGGGCAACGGGGGAATCGCGGGTGAATGCCAGCATCAGTGCGGCCGAACTCTTCGAGCAGCAGCGCGAAAGGCTGGACCTGCGCTGGATCGCCGGGGAAACCGGCGGCGAGCGCATGCTCGAGGCCGTCCAGACCGTCGCGCGCCGCCCCTCGCTGGCGGGCTACCTCAACACGATCTACCCCAACAAGGTGCAGATCCTGGGGACCGAGGAGCTGACCTGGCTCGATGGCCTCGACTCGCGCCAGCGCTGGGAGACGATCGAGAAGATCATGCAGTACCGCCCGCTGGCGATGGTGATCAGCAAGCAGCAGCACTGCCCGGAGGACCTGCGCGACGCGGCCGAGGAGTCCGGCACGCCCCTGTGGGTCTCGCCACGGCGCGGCCACGAACTGCTCAACCTCATGCAGTACCACCTGGCCCGCACGCTGGCGCCACGCGTGACGCTGCATGGCGTGTTCATGGAAATCTATTCGATCGGGGTACTGATCACCGGCGAGTCGGGCTCGGGCAAGAGCGAACTCGCGCTGGAGCTGGTCACGCGCGGCCACCGCCTGGTCGCCGACGACGCGCCGGAGTTCACCCAGATCGCCCCGGACGTGCTCGACGGCACCTGCCCGGACATGCTCCAGGACCTGCTGGAGGTGCGCGGCCTGGGCGTGCTGAACATCCGCGAGATGTTCGGCGACACCGCGATCAAGAGCAACAAGTACCTGCGCCTGGTGGTCCACCTCACCAAGCCGATGCAGGACCCCCTGCCCGCCGGGATCGAGCGCCTGACCGGCGACAGCGGCACCCGCCGCATCCTCGACCTGGACGTCCCTACGATAACCCTGCCCGTCATGCCCGGCCGCAACCTCGCGGTCCTGGCAGAGGCCGCCACGCGCCTGCACAGCCTGCGCATGAAGGGCATGGACCCGGCCGCGGCCTTCATCGCGCGGCACAGCAACTTCCTCGAGAGGGGCGACTCGTGAGCGCCGGCATGGACAGTCCACCCCCCGGGAACGCCGGCGGCAACGGCAACCCGGCGCTGGTGATCGTCAGCGGCATGTCCGGCTCCGGCAAGTCGGTCGCGCTCAAGACCCTGGAGGACCTGGGCTACTACTGCGTCGACAACCTGCCGGCCGACCTGCTCGCCAGTTTCGTCAAGAGCGTCAAGAACGACGACGGCGCGCCGCCCAAGCTGGCGGTGGCGATCGACGTGCGCAACCGCCACAACGACCTCAGCCACATGGCCAACTGGCTGGCCGAAGTCGGCCGGCTCGGCTTCGATCCCCGCCTGGTCTACTTCGAGAGCCGCGACGACGTGCTGCTGCGGCGCTATGCCGATACGCGGCGGCGGCACCCGCTCAGCCGCCTGGGACTGTCGCTGGGCGACGCGATCGCGCTCGAACGCCAGGTGTCCCGCCCGCTGCGGCGCCTGGCCGACACCGTCGTCGATACCAGCGAGATGAACGTCCACCAGTTGCGCCGGCACATCATCACCGAGTTCGGCCTGGGCAGCGACAACACCGTCTCGCTGCTGTTCGAGTCCTTCGCCTACCGCCACGGTGTCCCCGCCGACGCCGATTTCGTGTTCGACGCGCGCGGCCTGCCCAACCCGCACTGGGATGCCAGCCTGCGCCCCCTGTCGGGTCGCGACGGCGCCATCCGCGAATACCTCGAGCAGCAGCCCGAGGTGATGCAGTACGTCGGGCAGGTGGGCGAGTTCCTCGACACCTGGCTGCCGCGCATGACCCGCGACACCACCCGCAGCTACGTCACCGTGGCCTTCGGCTGCAGCGGCGGCCGCCACCGGTCGGTCTACCTGGCCGAGAAGATGGGCGAGCGCGCCCGCGCCGGGGGTTGGGACGAAGTCGCCGTGCACCATCGCGAACTCGACTGAACGGTCGTTGGGGCCGCCAGGCGCGGCTTTCCGGCTACCGGCGTGTCACCCGGCTCTGCTAAGTTGTCTCCATGAGCGTCGGCATCCTACTCGTGACCCATGAAGGCATCGGCAGCGCATTGCTGGCGGTGGCCACCCGCCTGCTCAGCGCGCTGCCGCTGAAGGCGGAGGCCTTCGAAGTGCCGTTCGACGCCGACCCCGACGCCATCCTGCCCCAGGCCAGCGCGGCCCTGCGGCGTGTGGACGGTGGCCACGGGGTGCTGGTCCTGACCGACCTGTACGGCGCCACCCCGAGCAACCTGGCCGCCCGGGTCGCCCACCTGGGCACGCCGGTGCGCCGGGTGTCCTCGCTGAACCTGCCCATGCTGCTGAGGGTGATGAACTACGCGGAGCTCGAACTGGACGAACTGCCGGCGATCGCTTCCGCTGGCGCACGCAACGGTGTCATATTGGACGATGCCTGAAGACGGCCCGAGGAAATCCCCCATGATCGAACGCGAACTGACCGTCTCCAACCGCCTGGGCCTGCATGCCCGGGCCACCGCCAAGCTGGTCCAGGTGCTCTCGGCCTACCGCAGCAGCGCGACCCTGACCGCCAAGGGCCGCGAGGTGAATGCCAAGAGCATCATGGGCGTGATGCTGCTCGCCGCCGGGCAGGGCACGCCGGTGAAGCTGCGCGTGAACGGCGACGACGAAACCGCGGCCACCGACGCGATCGTCGCCCTGTTCGACCGTCGCTTCGACGAAGACAGCTGAGGACGGGGCTGGATGCGGCAGGAGTTCAACGGCAACGGAGCCTCGCGCGGAAGCGTGCTGGGCCGGGCCCGCGTCCGCCTGCCGCATGCGCTGGAAGTCGATGAAGAGCTGATCCCCACCGAGGCCGTCGAAGGCGAGCTCGACCGCATCCACGCCGCCATCGACGCCGTCCGCAGCGAGATGCAGGAACTGCGCGAGCGCCTGCACGGCGCGCTGGCCCACGAGGTCGGCGAGTTCCTGGACCTGCATACCCTGCTGCTGGACGACCCGGAACTGCTGCAGGGCCTGGATGCCCTCATCCGCACCGGCCACTATTCGGCCGACTACGCATTGCGCCTGCAGCGCGACCGCATCGCCGCCGTCTTCCAGGAAATGGACGACGCGTACTTCCGCAGCCGCATCGAGGACATCGACCAGGTCATCGGCCGCATCCACGCCGCCCTGCACCGGCGCGAGGGCGAGCTGCAGGGCGTCGCCGGGGAGATCCTGGTGACGGACGCGGTCGCCCCGGCGGAGATCGCGCAACTCCAGGCCCAGGGCGTGATGGCGATCGTGACCGCCTCCGGCAGCCACCTCTCGCACAGCGCCATCCTCGCGCGCAGCCTGCACCTGCCGCTCGTGGTCGGCACGCCGAACGTGCTGCAGAAGATCAACGACGGCGACACCCTGATGATCGACGGCGCCACCGGCCTGGTGGTGCTCGAACCCAATGCCGACGACCTGCGCGGGCATCGCGCGCGCGTCCGCGAACAAAAGCGCGAACGCAAGCAGCTGCATCGCCTGCGGCGCGAGCCCACGCGCACCGTCGACGGCGTCGACATCAAGCTGTACGCCAACGCCGAGTCGCGCGAGGACGTCGCCGAGGCGCATTCGCTGGGATCGGCCGGCATCGGCCTGTACCGCACCGAGTTCCTGTTCCTGCAGCGCAGCGAGCTGCCCGACGAAGAAGAGCAGTTCCGCGCCTATCGCGACGTCGTCCTGGGCATGACCGGCCGCACGGTCACCATCCGCACCGTCGACCTGGGCGCGGACAAGGCCGACCGCACCGGCCTGGCCCTGCGCGACGAGCCCAATCCCGCCCTGGGCCTGCGCGGCGTGCGCCTGTCGCTGGCGCGACCGGAGGTCATGGAGACCCAGTTGCGCGCCCTGCTGCGTGCGTCCGGCTACGGGCCGCTGCGCATCCTGCTGCCGATGGTCAGCAGCCGCGAGGAGATCCTCGGCGTGCGCCGGCACCTGGAACGCATCGCCGGGGAACTGCGGGCGGAAGGCCACATGATCGCCGACCACGTGCAGGTGGGCGCGATGATCGAGGTCCCGGCGGCGGCGATCGCCCTGGGCAGCTTCATCAACGACGTCGACTTCCTCTCCATCGGCACCAACGACCTGGTCCAGTACCTGCTGGCGGCCGACCGCATCAACGAAGCGCTGGGCGAGCTGTACACGCCGCTGCACCCGGCGGTGGTCAGGCTCATGCGCGACGTGATCCGGCTGGCGCAGGCGCGCGACGTGCCGGTGTCGGTCTGCGGCGAGATGGCCGGCGACCCAAGCTTCGCGCCCCTGTTGCTGGCGCTGGGATTGATGGAGTTCAGCCTGCACCCGGGCACCCTGCTTGAGCTGCGGCAGACCATTCGCCGCCATGACCTGGGCGTGCTGCGCGCACGCGCCGCCACCTTGCTCCGCGCACGCGATCGACCCGCCATCGAACGCTGGCTGGCAGCCTGCACGCCCGCCGACTGAACGCATCCACGGCCTGCCGGGGTGTGCAGGTCCATCCGCAACAGCGATAATGCCGCGCGGGCGCCAGGGACGCGCCGCCCGATGATGTGACCCACCGCGAAGCCCGCCCCCGGTCGGATACCCCTGCGGTTCCGTCTGCCCCACCCGGAGCACTGCATGGCCGAAGCCGTCCGCCACGACAAGACCGCACGCCAGCTGCGCCTGCTTTCGGACGCGCTGGACAGCGGGCGGCTGGGGCCGGTCAAGCGCCTGGTCAACACCTTGTCGCCGGCCGAGATCGGCAACCTGCTCGAGTCGCTGCCGCCGGCCAAGCGCACGGTGGTCTGGGGGCTGGTCGATCCCGAGGACGACGGCGAGGTGCTGGTCCATGTCGGCGACGAGGTCCGCGAAAGCCTGCTGGCGGAGATGGACCCGGACGAGATCGTCGCCGCGGTCGAAGACCTCGACATCGACGACCTCGCCGACCTGGCCGAGGACCTGCCCGACACGGTCATCGACGAAGTGCTCAAGTCGATGGACCGCGAGAACCGCGAGCGCCTGGAACAGGTGCTGTCCTATCCCGAGGACACCGCCGGCCGCCTGATGAACCCGGACGTGGTGACGGTGCGCGCCGACACCACGGTCGACGTCGTCCTGCGCTACCTGCGCCTGCGCGGCGAACTGCCCGAGCACACCGACCACCTGTACGTGGTCAGCCGCCGCCACCAGTACCTGGGTCGCATCGCGCTGGCGTCGCTGCTGACCTGCGAACCCACCGACCCGATCAACCGCCTGATCGACGACGAACAGCCGGCGATCGACGTGGACGAGTCCGACGACGAAGTCGCCCGCCAGTTCTCCGACCACGACTGGCTCAGCGCGCCCGTCGTCGACGACGGCAACGTGCTGCTGGGCCGCATCACCATCGACGACGTGGTCGACATCATCCGCGACCGCGCCGAGCACCAGGCGCTCGGCGCCGCCGGCCTGGACGAGGACGAGGACCTCTTCAGTCCCATCCGGCGCGCGATGCGCCGGCGCCTGATCTGGTTGACGATCAACCTGGGGACGGCCTTCCTCGCGGCCAGCGTGGTCGGCCAGTTCGAGATGACGATCGAGAAGATCGTCGCGCTGGCCGTGCTGATGCCCATCGTCGCCGGCATGGGCGGCAATGCCGGCACCCAGGTGCTGGCGCTGATGATCCGCGGCCTTGCGCTGGGCCAGGTCGGCTCGTCCAACGCCGGCGTGCTGCTGTGGAAGGAAGTGCGCCTGGCCCTGCTCAACGGCCTGTCGCTGGGCCTGCTGCTGGGCGTGATCGTCTGGTTCTGGTTCGGCGATCCCAAGCTGTCGGCGGTCATCGCAACCGCGCTGACCCTCAACCTGCTGTTCGCCGCCACCGCCGGCGTGCTGGTGCCGCTGACCCTGAAGCGGCTCGGCTTCGATCCCGCGCTGGCGAGCAGTATCTTCCTGACCACGGTCACCGACGTGCTGGGCTTCTTCACCTTCCTGGGCCTGGCAACGCTGATCCTGGTGCGCTGAGCAGGCGCCGCCCGGCGCCGTGACGTGACGGCCGCCGCGCGACAGCCCGCGGTGGCGATGTCATGCTGGTACTCCCACAGGCCCACCGGTAGACGCCATGGAACGTCCAGGGATCGCGCAACGACTCGTCGCCGCATTCGCCACCGTGCTGGCGCTGTCCGGATGCGCGGGCATGCGCGCCGCGGCCGACACCGGCTTCGTGACCCGCACCGTCGAGATCGACGGCGCTCGCCGCAGCTACCAGGTCTTCGTGCCGTCGGCGGTCGCGCGCCGCGAATCCGCGCCGGTGATCCTGTTCCTGCACGGCTCGGGCGAACGCGGCGATGACGGGCGCACGCCGACCCTGGTCGGGCTGGGACCGTACGTCCGCGCCCATGCCGCGGACTTCCCCGCGATCGTGGTCTTCCCGCAGGTGCCCGACGGGCAGGAGTGGCAGGGCGCCAATGTCCGCGCCGCGCTGGCCGCACTGGACGCGGCGACCCGCGAATTCAACGGCGACCCCGACCGGACCTACCTGACCGGGCTGTCGATGGGCGGCTATGGCGTGTGGGAGATCGCGCTGGCCGAACCCGGCCGTTTCGCCGCGCTGGTGCCCGTGTGCGGCGCGGTCCGGCGGATCCGTCCGGAACGCGACCTGCAGGTCACCGCCGTCGCCGGCGAGGCCGACCCATACGCCGCGATCGCGACGCGGCTGTCCCGCGTGCCGGTATGGATTTTCCATGGCGCGAAGGACGACGTGGTCCCCACCCACGACGACCGCATGCTGGCGCGGGCCTTCGACGAGGTCAGCACCGCCGACGCGCGCTACACCGAGTTCCCCGACGCCGACCACAATGCCTGGGACGCGACCTACGCCGGGACGCCGGCCTTGTGGCCCTGGCTGTTCGCCCAGCGCCTCGAGCGCAACGAAGCCGACGCCACGAGCGCGGGTATCACCCGGCCCTGAAGCGGCCGATCGCCGGGGCTTGCGGCCCGGCCCGCGGCCGTCAGCGCGCGCCGAGCAGGGCTTCCAGGACCGCCATGCGCACCGCCACGCCATTGCCGACCTGGCGCAGGACCCGCGACTGCGGACCGTCGGCGACCTCATCGGTGATCTCGACGCCGCGGTTCATCGGCCCGGGGTGCATCACGATCGCGTCCGGCGCCGCGCGTGCGAGGCGGGCGACTGTCAGGCCGTAGTCGCGGTGGTAGTCCTCCAGCGAGTCGACCAGCCCGTCCTCCATGCGCTCGCGCTGAAGGCGCAGCATCATCACCGCGTCCACGCCCGCCAGCGACGCGTCGAAGTCGCCCGACACCGCGCAGCCGTCCAACGTGCCATCGTCGGGCAACAGCGCCTTTGGGCCGCAGACGCGGATCTCGCCCGCGCCCAGCGCGCGCAACGCATGCAGGTCGGAGCGGGCGACGCGCGAATGCCTCACGTCGCCGACCACCAGCACCTTCAGGTGGGAGAAGTCCGGGCCCTTGGCCTGACGCAGGGTGAGCATGTCGAGCAGGCCCTGGGTGGGGTGGGCACTGCGCCCGTCGCCGGCGTTGACCACGGCGGTACCCGGCGCGGCGGCGGCGGCCAGCGCGGCGACCGCACCGTCCTCTTTGTGTCGGACCACGAAGCCGCGCACGCCCATCGCTTCGATGGTGCGCAGCGTGTCGAGCGCGGTCTCGCCCTTGCTGGTGGACGATGTGGAGGCGTCGAAGTTCAGCACGTCCGCGCCCAACCGCTGCGCGGCGAGCTGAAAGCTCAGGCGGGTGCGGGTGGACGGCTCGAAGAACAGCGTGCAGATCGCGATGCCGGCCAGCGCCTGGCGCGCATCGTGGCCCTCGGCGAAGTACTGCGCGCGGTCGAGCAGCGCGGTCATGCGTGCGGCGGGCATGTCGTGCAGGCCGATGAGGTGCTGCGAGGCGTCGGCGGCCGGGGTGCCGGGGCGTGGGGCGTTCATGCGGTAGGGGTCGGGATGGCGGGGAAGGAAGCGGGAGGCGACGGGCTCATTCCAGCGGCGGCAGCTCGACCGCGTCGTCGGGCGCGGCCAGCCAGCGTTCGATGATGACTGCCGCGGCCATGGCATCGAGCACTTCGGCGTCGCGACGGCGGCGGCGGCCCTCGGCGCGGTCGCCAGCGAAGCGCTGCGCCGCCTCGATCGAGCTCGAGCGCTCGTCCACCAGCGCCACCGGCAGCCGGTAGCGGGCCTGCAGCTCGCGGGCGAAGGCATGCGCCTGCTTGCGGATCGGCTGGTCGCCGCCGTCGAGGGTCATCGGGTCGCCGACGACGAAGCCATTGGGCAGCCACTCCTTGCGCAACCGGTCGATCGCGGTCCAGTCGGGCCCATGGCCATGCATGTCGACCACCGCCAGCGCGCGGGCGCCATGGCCGAAGGCGCTGCCGACGGCGACGCCGATGCGACGGCCGCCGACATCGAAGCCCAGCACCGTGCCGTCGCGCCTCATCGCCGCGCGCTCATCGTCCGTGCCTCGTGGCGGCCGTGGTCACCGTGGGTCCTCAGGCGTGCCCGGCGTAATCGGCCAGGTGCGCGAAGTCCACGCCGATGCGACCCGCCGCGGCCTGCCAACGGGCATCCAGCGGCAGGGCGAACAGCAGCTCCGCGTCCGAAGGCGCGGTCAACCAGTCGTTCTCGCCCAGTTCCTGCTCCAGCTGGCCCGCGCTCCAGCCGGCGCAGCCCAGCGCCACCATGGCGTGCGCGGGGCCCTCGCCCCGGGCCATGGCCTCGAGGATGTCGCGCGAGGTGGTCAGGTACAGGCCGTCGGTGATCATCAGGGTCGAGTCCCACTGCATGCCGCCGTCGTGGAGCACGAAGCCGCGCTCGGGGTGGACCGGGCCGCCGGCGAGCACGGCCTGGCCGCGCAGGCGGTCGCTGCCGCCCTCCACGCCCATCTGGCCGAACACCTCGCCCAGGGTGTACTCGGAGGCCCGGTTGACGATGATGCCCATCGCGCCGTCGGTGTCGTGCTGGCAGACCAGGGCCACGCAGCGCGAGAAATTGGTGTCCGCCAGCGATGGCAGGGCGATCAGGAGCTGGTTGGCGAGGGGCGTGGTGGGCTCTGGCATGGGCCCATTCTATCGCGCCGCCGCGGCCTGGCATCCATTGAAATACCGCCTCGCGCGGGGGATGATGGGGGACGGATCCGGGGGGAGTCGACTGTGGGTCGCCCTGTCCGTGCCCTTTTCCATGGCGGCCCGGCAGGATCCGATGCCCTTTGACTTCGTCGACAACTGGTCGCGCTGGCGCTTGCCGGTACTCGTCTTCGCGGTCCTGCTGATCGTGGTGGCGCCGTTCCTGTTGCTTCGCGATGCGCACCAGGACAACGTCTCGGCGGTGGGCCTGGCCAACCACACGCGCGAAGTCGAGAACACCGTCCAGTCGCTTGCCTATGAAATGCGCAGCCTGGAGTCGGCCACGCTGTCGCTGGTGGCCGGGCTCGACAGCGAAGAGAGCCTCGACGGCGATCTGCTGAAGCAGCGCCTGCAGGAGGGCACCGAGAATATCCGCCAACTCAGCGCGCACCTGCAGACCCTGACCCGCGACAACCCCGACCAGCAGGTACGCGTGGGCGAGCTCAACGTGATGATCCGCCAGCGCCTGGAGATCACCGAGAGCATCCTCCAGGAGCCTTCGGTGGCACGCCAGCGAAGCGAAACCGCCGCGATGATCTCGCGATTCCCCATCCGCGAACTCGCCCAGTCGATGATGGACGAGGAGTCGCGCCTGCTCGCGCTGCGCGACGCCCGCGCCGAGGCAATGCAACGCAGGACCAACGCATTGTTCTGGGCGGCGATGATCGGACAGCTTGTCCTGCTCGGGCTGCTGAGCTTCTTCTCCCAGCGCCAGGCGCGCCAGCGCCTGCAGGCCGAGAACGCCGCCAGTCGCGCCAGCGCCCGCGCGCTGACGGTGCTGCAGAGCGTGCGCGAGCCGATCGCGCTGACCGACAGCCATCAGGCGATCATCATGCACAACCTCGCCTTCGCCGAGATGTATGGCGTCGAGGGCGACGAAGCCCTGGGGCAGCCGCTGGAGGCGATCGGCAACGGCGCCTGGCGACATGCCGAGCTGCTGCAGCGCCTGCGCGACGTCCTCGCCCGCGACCGCGAGCTGTGGGACTTCGAACTGGCCCAGCAGACCGAGGACGGCAGCGAGCGCGTGATGCTGGTGAACGCCCGGCGCATGCCCCTGCCCGACCGCGAGGATGAAGTCGCCCTGCTGACGGTCAGCGACGTGACCACCCAGAAGTCCTCCGAGCGGCAGATCCGCGAGCTGAACCGTCAGCTGGCCGGCAAGGTCGACCAGGTCTCCGACGTCAATCGCGAGCTGGAAGCCTTCAGCTACTCGGTGTCGCACGACCTGCGCGCGCCGCTGCGGCACATCGCCGGCTTCGCCGACAAGCTGGGCCGGCAGTTGGGCGACGAGGCCGACGAGAAGAGCCTGCACTACCTGGACGTCATCGCGAAGTCGGCGCGACGCATGTCCTCGCTGATCGACGACCTGCTGGTCTACTCGCGCCTGGGCCGCAACGCCATGCGCCTGCAGGCGGTGGACATGCAGTCGATGGTCGACGAGACCCGCGCCATCCTCGACGCCAACCTGCACAACGACGCCCCCGGCCGCCACGTCGAATGGCGCATCGGCCCGATGCCGATCCTGGTCGCCGACGAGAACATGATGCGCCAGGTCTGGCTCAACCTGCTGGGCAACGCCGTCAAGTACAGCGCCAACCGCGACCCGGCGGTCATCGAGGTCGAGTACCACCAGGACGAGGAAGGCCGCCACCAGTTCAGCGTGCGCGACAACGGCGCTGGCTTCGACATGCGCTACGCCGGCAAGCTGTTCGGCGTGTTCCAGCGCATGCACAAGGCCAGCGACTACCCCGGCACCGGCATCGGCCTGGCCAGCGTCCGCCGCGTCCTGACCCGCCACGGCGGCACCGTCAGCGCCGACGCGCGACCCGACGAAGGCGCCACCTTCACCTTCACCCTTCCAGCATCGCTGGACCAACCGGCCAACAACGAGCCCACGACATGAGCAAACTCCGCACCATCCTGCTGGCCGAAGACAGCCCCGCCGATGCCGAAATGGCCATCGACGCCCTGCGCGAGGCCCACCTGGCCAACCCCATCGTCCACGTCGAGGACGGCGTCGAGGCCATGGATTACCTGTTGCGCCGCGGCCAGTTCGCCGACCGCGGCGGCGAGGACCCGGCGGTCCTGCTGCTCGACATCAAGATGCCGCGCATGGATGGCCTGGAAGTCCTGCAGCAGTTGCGCGCCGATGAGCACCTCAAGCGGATGCCGGTGGTGATCCTGTCTTCGTCCCGCGAGGAAAGCGACCTGGCCCGCAGCTGGGACCTGGGCGTCAACGCCTACGTGGTCAAGCCGGTCGACGTCGACCAGTTCTTCGACGCGGTGCAGGCGCTGGGCAAGTTCTGGGCCGTGTTCAACGAGATCCCCGAGGTCTGAGCTTGAACCTGTCCGGCGAAGACGGCGGCCCGCTCAGGCTGCTGTTGATCGAAGACTCGGCCGACGACGCCGAGTTGACCACCCTGGAACTCGCCGACGCCGGCATCGAGTTCCACTACGTGCGCGTGCAGGACGAGCATGCGCTGCTGCGCGCACTGGACGACTTCAATCCCCAGTGCGTGCTGTCGGACCTCAACCTGCCTGGCTTTTCCGGCGAGCAGGCGCTGGAGCTGGTCCGCACGCACGCGCCCCGCGTGCCCTTCGTGTACGTGTCCGACGGCTGGCTCGACGACCTGCCCGCCCACCGCCCCGGCGGCCTGGCCCCGGCCGATGCGCAACTGCCGAAGTCCGAGCTCCAGCTCCTGCCCGGCCTGCTGGCCGAACTGCTGCAGCCGCGATGAGCGGCTATTGCGACATCGCCCCCGGGCACCCGCTCCACGGCCCCTACCACGACACCGAATACGGCTTCCCGCAGCGCGAGGAACACGTGCTGTTCGAGCGGCTGCTGCTGGAGATCAACCAGGCCGGCCTGAGCTGGGAAACCATCCTGCGCAAGCGCGAGGGCTTCCGCAGCGCCTACGGCGGCTTCGACGTCGACATCGTGGCCGCCTACGGCGAGCGCGATCGCGCCCGCCTGCTGGCCGACGCCGGCATCATCCGCAACCGCCTGAAGGTCGACGCCGCCATCCACAATGCCGGCGTCATCCAGCGCCTGCGCGACAGCCATGGCGGCTTCGCCGAATGGCTCGACGCGCATGCCGCCGACGGCGGCCGCGCCCGCGACAAGGCCGCCTGGGTCAAGCTGTTCAAGCAGACCTTCCGTTTCACCGGCGGCGAGATCACCGGCGAGTTCCTCATGAGCCTGGGCTACCTGCCCGGCGCCCACCGCCCCGACTGCCCGGTGATGCAGCGCATCGCCCGTCTGCATCCGGGGCTGCCTTCGGTGGTGGGGGCTCGTAATTCGTAATTCGTAATTCGTAATTCGTAATTCGTAATTCGTAATTCGTAATTCGTAATTCGTAATTCGTAATTCGTGATTCGTGATTCGTGATTCGGGATTGGGGATTGGGGATTGGGGATTGGGGATTGGGGATTGGGGATTGGGGATTGGGGATTGGGGATTGGGGATTGGGGATTGGGGATTGGGGATTGGGGATTGGGGATTGGGGATTCGGAATTCGAGGCGAGGCGGCTATGCGGGACCCCACGCAACTTGCCGTCATCCCAGCGAACGCTGGGATCCAGCCTTTGCCCTTCCCCCGCCTCCCCCCTTGGGTTGGTCCGAGCGTAGCCCGGGTAAGCGCAGCGCACCCGGGGTCTCTTGCCGGCCCGCGCGTACCGCATGCCCCTCGCCCGCTGCGGCACACAGTGCGACCGCCGCCACACGTCGCCCCACTCGCGCCCCTGCATGGTGCGCGATGGCCGACCCGACGGGCACTCCCCGGCCGTGCCTCGCTTGCCCGTTCTACCTTGTCGAGCGAACACAAAAAATCCCGAGGACCCTCGCAACTTGCCGTCATCCCAGCGAACGCTGGGATCCAGCCTTTGCCCTTCTCCCGCCCCTCCCTTGGGTTGGTCCGAGCGTAGCCCGTTCGTAGCCCGGGTAAGCGCAGCGCACCCGGGGTCTCTTGCCGGTCCGCGCGTCCCGCATGCCCCTCGCCCGCTGCGGCATACAGTGCGACCGCCCCCACACGTCGTCCCACTCGCGCCCCTGCATGGTGCGCGATGGCCGACCAGACGGGCACTCCCCGGCCGTGCCTCGCTTGCCCGTTCTACCTTGTCGCGCGAGCACAAAAAATCCCGAGGACCATCGCAACTTGCCGTCATCCCAGCGAACGCTGGGATCCAGCCTTTGCCCTTCTCCCGCCCCTCCCTTGGCTTGGTCCGAGCGCAGCCCCGTAGCCCGGGTAAGCGCAGCGCACCCGGGGTCTCTTGCCGGTCCGCGCGTCCCGCATGCCCCTCGCCCGCTGCGGCATACAGTGCGACCGCCCCGACGTCGACGTCCCCCCGCCTTCAGTAGCAAGGCGGTTTAGAGTCCGGAATCAATCGTAGCGGATGCCAGCTGGCTGGCGTAGTCGCTCGGGGTCAGTCCGCCGAGCACCTTCTTGGGTCGCTCCTCGTTGTACTCGCGGCGCCAGGTTTCGATGACGGTTCTGGCATGCAGCAGG
>NZ_JACHTF010000053.1 GCF_014145325.1 Marilutibacter spongiae | reverse complement strand
CGAGGCCGGGCTGCCGGTCAAGGAGCTGTGCCGCAAGCACGGCTTCAGCGAGGCGTCGTACTACCTGTGGCGGAGCAAGTTCGGGGGCATGAGCGTGCCCGACGCAAAGCGCTTGAAGGAGCTGGAGACCGAGAACGGGCGGCTGAAGAAGCTCCTGGCAGAGCAGGTGCTCGAGAACGAGGTCATCAAGGACGTCCTGCGAAAAAAGTGGTGAGCGCGCCGGCTCGACGCGAGCAGGTGCGCTACATGATGACCAGGGGGCTGAGCGAGCGGCGAGCCTTGGCGGTGCTGCGCATGAGTGCCAGCGCGTATCGCTACCAGCCGGCGCCCGATCGCAACGTCGATCTCCGCGAGCAGATCCTCGCACTGGCCCAGCGATACAAGCGCTACGGCGTCGGGATGATCTACCTCAAGCTCAGGCAGGCGGGAGTTCTCGTGAACTACAAGCGCGTGGAGCGGCTGTACCAGGAAGCGAAGCTGCAGGTGCGGCGCCGGAAGCGGAAGAAGGTGCCGGTCGCCGACCGGCAGCCGCTGCTGCGTCCGAGCCGTGCCAACGAGGTCTGGTCGATGGACTT
>NZ_JACHTF010000052.1 GCF_014145325.1 Marilutibacter spongiae | reverse complement strand
CGCGATGGCTATGGACGTACAACCACGAGCGCCCCAACATGGCACTCGGCGGCATCACTCCGGCCATGAAACTGGCGATGGCCGCTTAGCTCCACTTTTGGCAACAGCTAAAAATGGGGGGGTTACCCAATGCCACGGGCTTGCGCCGATCCCGCCTGAGGATATCGTCCACCGCGCCCTTGCCAGCGGCGTCAATCCGGATCTCCGCAACAAAGGGAATGCCCAGGGTGTCGCCCTCTCCTGCACGCAATGGCAGTGCCGTCAGGCCCAGTGTGACGCCGACAAGCAAAGTCAGCAGCCCTGTCCAGATCCGGTTTTGCATCCCACGCCCCTTGAACCGATAACCCTGAGATAAAAGATATAAAAGGGGTCAGGTACATTCTTCAGCGTCAATCATAAGAAATGAACCTGACCCCTTTTTTTGACGTGCGCTTGACCTTCGTGACTTCGCCCGGAGAGGTCCCGCATCTGGATGACGAGCGACGTCCCCCCGCCTTCAGTAGCAAGGCGGTTTAGAGTCCGGGATCAATCGTAGCGGATGCCAGCTGGCTGGCGTAGTCGCTCGGGGTCAGTCCGCCGAGCACCTTCTTGGGTCGCTCCTCGTTG
>NZ_JACHTF010000051.1 GCF_014145325.1 Marilutibacter spongiae | reverse complement strand
GGCCAGGCCCGCTCGGGGCATGCGCCGATCCCGGTGGTGGCGCGCGGGGGCGTGCTGCCGCTGTCGTTCGCGCAGCAGCGGCTGTGGTTCATCGACCGCCTGGAGGGCGGCAGCGCGCAGTACAACATGCCGGTGGCATTGCGGCTGGAGGGGGCGCTGGACGAAGCGGCGCTGTCGGGTGCGCTGGCGGGCCTGGTGGCGCGCCACGAGATCCTGCGCACGACGTATGCCGAACACGAGGGCGAAGGCGTGCAGGTGGTGCATCCGCCCGGACCGGTGGCGCTGGCGCGGCACGACCTGTCGGACCGGCCGGGGCCCGCGCGCGAGGCGGCGGTGCGCGAGCTGGCGCGCGAGGAAGCGGGCCGCCCGTTCGACCTGGCGCGCGACCGGGTGCTGCGCGGGGCGCTGGTGCGGCTGGACGCGGACACGCACGTGCTGCTGCTGACGGTGCACCACATCGCATCGGACGGCTGGTCGTTCGGGGTGCTGGTGCGCGAGTTCACGGCGCTGTACGCGGGCCTGGCGGGGGGCGTGGCGGCGCCGCTGGCACCGCTGCCGGTGCAGTACGCCGACTATGCGGCATGGCAGCGCGAGCGCCTGCAGGGCGAGGGGCTGGCGCGCGAGCTGGGGTACTGGCGCACGCAGCTGGCGGACCTGCC
>NZ_JACHTF010000005.1 GCF_014145325.1 Marilutibacter spongiae | reverse complement strand
ATTGGTCATTGGTCATTGGTCATTGGTCATTGGTCATTGGTCATTGGTCATTGGTCATTGGTCATTGGTCATTGGTCATTGGTCATTGGTCATTGGTCATTGGTCATTGGTCATTGGTCATTGGTCATTGGTCATTGGTGATTGGTGATTGGTGATTGGTGATTGGTGATTGGTCGCCCGCTCCTGGAGCCCACCGGCGGCCAATCCCCCCATGCCGTCATTCCAGCGAACGCTGGAATCCAGCCTTGGGCCCCGGAATCTGGCTGCTGAAGGGTGACTCGTGACCCGCTATCCGCAACGAGCCCAGGATCGAATCACCCATCACCCATCACCCATCACCCATCACCCATCACCCATCCCCGATCCCCCTCCAACTGCCCCAAACGAAACGGGCCCCGGTTCGCACCGGGGCCCGTCACGTACAGACTGCTGGGGCTGCGCGCCTACAGGAGCGTCGGGGGTTCGCCGCCGACGATGACGACGTCCGCGCCCCGGCGGGCGAAGAGGCCGACGCTGACCACGCCCGGGACCTGGTTCAGTTCCGACTCCAGGCCGACCGGGTCGGTGATGGAGAGGTTGTGGACATCCAGCACCAGGTTGCCGTTGTCGGTCACCACGCCTTCGCGCCAGACCGGCTGCCCGCCGGTGCGGGCGACGATCTCGCGGGCGACCAGACTGCGTGCCATCGGAATGACCTCGATCGGCAGCGGGAAACGGCCGAGTACGTCGACCCGTTTGCTGGGGTCGATGATGCAGACGAAGGTCCGGCTCGCCTCGGCGATGATCTTTTCCCGCGTCAGTGCGGCGCCGCCGCCCTTGATCAGGCGCTTGTGCGGGTCGCACTCATCGGCGCCGTCGACGTAGAGCGAGAGGGGGCCGGTCGCGTTGAGGTCCAGGACCTCGATGCCATGGCTGCGCAGCCGCTCGGTGCTCTGCTCGGAGCTCGAGACGGCGCCCTTGATCCGGTCCTTGATGCCGGCCAGGGCATCGATGAAGTAGGCCACGGTGGAGCCGGTGCCCACCCCCACGATCATGCCGTCTTCGACGTACTCGATGGCTTTTTCGCCGGCCAGGCGCTTGGCTTCAGACATTGCGGTTTCCAGGTGTTGGAGCGAGGGGATGCGGGCTGGCCGCGTCATTCCAGGGCGAGCAGGTACTTCCATTGCGCGGCGCTGACGGGGAAGACCGACAGCCGGTTGCCGCGGCGGACGAGCGCGAATTCCTCGCCCAGGGCCTCGGCATGCTGCTTGATCTCCTCAAGGGAGATCGTCCGCTCGAGCTTGCGCTCGAAGGCGACGTCGACCAGTTGCCAGCGGGGCTCTTCGCGCGAGCTCTTGGGGTCGTAGTAGTCAGACTTGCGGTCGAACTGGGTTTCGTCCGGATACGCCTCGCTGGCGACTGTGGCGGTGCCAACGATACCCGGGGTCGCGCAGTTGGAGTGATAGAAGAGGATGCCGTCGCCCACCGTCATGCCGTCGCGCATGAAGTTGCGTGCCTGGTAGTTGCGCACCCCGTTCCAGGGTTCGGTGCCGACGCGCTCGAGGTCGTCGATGGAGAAGGCGTCGGGTTCTGACTTCATCAGCCAGTAGCGGCGGCGTTTGCTCATGCAGGGCTCTCGGAAGGGGAACGGTAGTCGTGGAAGGCGGACTCGGTGCACACCGCATCGAGCGGCACGTCCCATGCGGCGGCGTCCAGTCGCTCGACGTGCTGGAGCTCGTAGGCGGCGCCGACCAGCCACGGGGGCGCGGGATCGCGCAGGCGAAAGGCAAAATTGCGGTCGTACCAGCCGCCGCCCAGGCCCAGTCGCTGGCCGGTCCGGTCGAAGCCGACCAGCGGCAGCACGACCATCTGCATGGCTTCGGGCTCGAGCAGGTCAGTCGGGGCCACGTCCGGCTCGGGAATCCCGAACCGGTTCTGCACCAGGGGCTCGCCGGGCCGCCAAGGGGCGAAACGCAAACGGTGCCCGCGACCCAGTACGGGCAGGCAGTAGCGGCAGTCCCGGGGCAGGCGGAGCTGCCAGGCGTGCAGGGCAATCTCGCCATCGGTGGCCCAGTAGCCGGCGACCGGTCCCGTGCGGGGGGCGAAGGGCAGCGCCAGCAGCGCGTCGGCCAGGCGCTCGGCCGCGGGCACGCGGGTGGCGGAAGGCAGCTCGCGGCGAGCCTGGCGCAATGCCTCACGAAGCTGGCGGCGCTCGCCCTCGCGGTCTTCGGTCATCCAAGGGCATCCGGTTCGGGGGCGACCGCGGGCCGCCGGACGGGAGACAGACATGCGAACAGCGCCACGAGGGCGCTGCACGCGATGATCAAAAGTCCTCCGCCGATGGCGATGCGCGCGAAACGACCTTGAACCCGGGGTTCAAGTGGGGACGCTGGGAGACCGTCGGGCTTTCCGCTACGTGGCGGACCTGCACTCCGGGAATCCGTTGCGCCCCCGCGGTCGCAATTAAGGGACAAGGCGAATGTTTGCGCACGCCGTCGTCCACAGCAGAGGACGTGGCGGCAGTATACCGCGAGGCATGGCCGTCGCGCGGCCGCTTGTCGGTACGGGGGGCGACCCCGTTCACGTTTCCGGGGCGGGGCGTCGACTAGTCCAGCGGAGTGTCGAGCAGGCTGTCGAGCTTGCGGTGCAGTTCGCCCAGGGTCCGGCCGAGCTCGCGGTCGCGCTGGCCTTCCTCGGCCCGCAACTGCTGGAGCTCATGGGCCAGGTTGAGCGCGGCGAGCACGGCGACGCGATCGAGCGCGGCCATGCGGTTGTCGCCCCGGACCTCGCGCATCTTGCCGTCCAGAAGCTTGGCGGCTTCCAGCAGGCTGTCGCGTTCGTCGGGTTCGCAGCCCACGGTGTATTCGCGGTCGAGCAGGCGGATGCTGACCGGTGTGTTCGGGCGTGTCATCGATATCCCAGCAGGGAGCGGCGGGCAGGGTGGCCCGCGACGCGGAAGAGGGGGGGCAAGGCGCAGCTCACGTGTGCTGTTCCAGCGATTTCAGGCGGGCGATCATGGCCTCGACGCGGACCCGCGCCTGCTCGTTCTTGGCCAGCAGTGCGGAGCGCTCGCCGACGAGCTGTTCCTGCTGCTGGCGCAGGCTGCGGTTCTCCTCGCCCAGGCGGCGGGTACGCTCGGCGAGCGTGTCCACGCGGGCGACGAGGGCCTGGAGTTGGGCGAGCAGATCGGCGTGGTCCATCCCGGCACGATAGGCAGGGGGCGGGGGGCGGTCAAGATGCCGCGCTCAGCCCCCCGCGCCGGCGCCCTGCCGGCGCCCGGTCCCGCTGGTGTCGCCCCACTCGCGCAGGAAGCGTGCGCAGGCCTCGGCGTCCAAGGGGCGGGCCAGCCAGTAGCCCTGGATCTCGTCGCAGCCCTGGTCGCGCAGGAATTCCATCTGCGCGGTTTCCTCGACGCCCTCGGCGACCACGTTGAGTCCCAGCGAATGCGCCATGGTGATGATCGTGCTGGTGATGGCGGCGTCGTCGGAGTCGTCGCTGAGGTCGTCGATGAACTCCTTGTCGATCTTCAGCGAGGTCAGGGGCAGGCGCTTGAGGTAGGCCAGCGACGAGTAGCCGGTGCCGAAATCGTCCACCGCCAAGCCGACGCCGAGGTCGCGCAGGGCGCGCAGGGTGTTCGCGGTCTGTTCGGCGTTGGCCATGATCACGCTCTCGGTCAGTTCCAGCTCCAGCCGCCGCGGCGGGATGCCGGTCTCGCGCAGAACCCGCTCCACCACGTGTGGCAGGTCTCCGCGCAGCAGTTGCAGGGCCGACACGTTCACCGCCATCGTCAGGCCGGTGATGCCCTCCGCACGCCATTGCATCAAGCGGCTGCTCGCCTCGTGGAGCACCCACTCGCCGATCTCGAGGATCAGCCCGGTTTCCTCCGCCAGCGGGATGAACTGCGCCGGCGATATCGGGCCATGCTCCTCGCTGTTCCAGCGCAGCAGGGCCTCCACCCCGGTGATGGCCTGCTCGGCGAGCGACAGCTGGGGCTGGAAGACGAGTTGCAGCTCGCCGCGGTCGAGGACCTTGCGCAGGGCGGCGGTGATCGTCGCGCGACGGCGGATCTCCACGTCCATCGCCTCGTGGTAGCGCATGAAGGTGCGACGCCCGGCGGCCTTCGCCTGGTACATGGCGGTATCGGCGTGCTTGAGCAGGTCGGTGGGCACCTGGGCGTGGTCGGGGTAGAGCGCGATGCCGATCGATGGCGAGATCGAGACGTCGTGCCGTTCGTCGAAGTCCAGCGCCGACTCGAACGCGTCGAGCAGTTCGCGCGCGATGCGCTCGGCATCCTCGACGCTGTCGATGTCCTCCAGGACCACGGTGAACTCGTCGCCACCCAGGCGGGCGACGGTGTGGCCGGGGCCGACCGTCTGCTGCAGGCGGTTGGCCGCGGCGCGCAGGATGCGGTCGCCGGCGGCGTGCCCGAGCGAATCGTTGATGTCCTTGAAGCGGTCCAGGTCGAGGAACAGCACCGCGATCTTGCGACCGTTGCGGCGGGCGCGGACGATGGCCCGGGACAGCCGCTCGGAGAGCAGGGCGCGGTTGGGCAGGCTGGTGAGGGTGTCGTAGTTGGCGAGGTAGCGCAGTTCCTGCTCGGCGCGCTTCTGGTCGGTGATGTCGCCCAGCACGGCGACGTAGTTGCCGGCCTGGCCGCCCGCCTCGTGGACGACGGTGCTCTGCAGGGCGCAGAGGAACTCGTTGCCGTCCTTGCGTTGTTGCCAGATCTCGCCCGACCAGCGGCCGTTTCGCTCGAGTTCGTTGCGCATGTGCTGGTAGAAGGCGGGGTCGTGCTGCTGGCTGTCGAGCAGGCTGGTGGGGCGGCCGATCACCTCCGCGCCGGGATAGCCGGTCATGCGCTCGAAGGCCGGGTTGACCGACACGAAATGGAATTCGCGGTCGAAGACCGCCACGGCCTCGGCCATGCTGCGCAGCACCTCGCTCGCGATCCGCCGCTCGCGCTCGGCGCTGCGGTTGTTGGTGATGTCGCGGGCGGTGCCGGCCACGCGCACGGCCCGGCCCTGGGCGTCGCGTTCGACGACGCGTCCCCGGGTCCGCATCCAGGCCCAGCTGCCGTCGGGGCGGCGCGAACGGTGCTCGGACAGGAACAGCGCGGTGTCGCCGCGCAGGTGTCGCCTGAGCTGGGTGGCCACGCGTTCGAGGTCGTCGTCGTGGATCTCGTGGGTGGCGTTGACCTGGGTCTGCGTGCTGATCTGCGGCGCGTTGCCGTCCTGGTCGTAGACCCGCATCCAGTGCAGCTGGCGATTGCCCAGGTCGTAGTCCCAGAATTGCTCGCCGGACGCCCAGAGCGCCAGCTTGAGGCGCTCCTCGCGTTCGCGGATCTGTTCGAACCAGCCCTGCTCGCGCCGTCGCGACTGCCGCCAGCGCCAGCCGGCGACCGCGGCTCCCATCAGGGCGGCGATGATCAGCAGCGTCAGCGTGAGCGGGTGCCGCCACAGCGGCGGCGACACGGTGACCGGAAGGCGAAGCTCGGTCGGCCCCCACGCACCATCGCGGTTGGTGGCCTGTGCGCGGAAGGTGTAACTGCCCGGCGGCAGGCGCGTGTAGGTGATGTTGGCCTGTCCGCCGTTGTCGACCCAGTCGCGGTCGAAGCCTTCCATCATGTAGCGGTAGCGGACGTTGAAGGCCGGCGAGTAGTCGAGCGCGCCGATGCGCAGGCGCAGGAGGTCGGTGTCGCCGGAGACGTCGATCGCCTGGGGTTGCCACATGGTGGCGCCGTCGCTCGGCGACTCGGTGCCGATACGGGCGGAGAGCAGTCGCAGGGGCGCGTTGAAGTCCGACGGCTTCAGGGCCTCGGGCATGAACAGGTTGAGGCCGCGGACGCCGCCGAAGGCGAGCCGGCCGTCGCGCAGGCGCGTGTAGGCGCCGCCATTGAACTCGAGGTCCTGAGCGCCGTCGGCCAGTCCGTACGCATGGGTCATGCCCGTACGGGGATTGAAGCGCAACAGGCCGCCATCGGTGCCCAGCCAGAGTTCGCCGCTGCGGCTCTCGCCGATCGAGAACACCATGGGCACCGGGCGGTCGGCCAGGCTGGCCGCCAGGGGGTGCTCGAAGCGAACCGTGCCGTCCCCGTCTTCCTGCACGCGGCTCAATCCCGCGCGGGTGCCCACCCAGATGCTGCCCTGGGCATCCATGTGCAGCGCCCGGACCAGGTTGCCCGAGAGGCTGGCCGGATCGTTCAGGCCATGGCGGAAATGCCGCAACTGGCCCGTGCGCGGATCGAGCACGCTCAGTCCATCCCCGGTGCCGATCCAGATCCGCTCCTTGCGGTCCTCCAGCAGGGCATGGACGCTGCCGTGGCTGAACTGGCGGTCGTCGCCGTCGCCCCGGTCGTAGTTGACGACGTGGCCGCCATCCCGACGCATGTGCAGCACGCCGATGTTCTGGGTGCCCAGCCAGAGGTCGCCCTGGTGGTCCACCAGGGCGCTGCGCAGTTGCGTGCCGGCGTACGCCCCGAGCATGCCGGTTTCGAAACGCCCCTCTGCAGGATCGAAGCGCACCAGGCCCTGGCTCGTCGCCAGCCAGAGGCGTCCGTGCCCGGCATCGCTGATCGACAGCACGCGCGGCGACGTCGCCAGGCCCGGGAAGGCCTCTTGCAAGGCATCCTTCCAGTGCTCGAAGCGGTCGGTGGCGACCTCGTACCGATAGAAGCCGTTGTCGTCCGTCGCCAGCCACAGTTCGCCATCGTCGCGTTCGTGGATGGCCCGCACGCTGTTGTGCGCGACCAGGCGATGCTCGTCGCCCCCGGAGCGGTCGAAGATGTAGCGCAGGCGCGTGCCCTGCGGGTCGGTGACGGAGACGCCGCGGAACGAGCCGCCGGCCCAGAGCATGCCGCCCCGATCGACCAGCAGCGTGTTGATGTTGCTTTCCGGGAGGCTGGCCGGCACCAGGGGGTCCTCGCGGATCTGCTCCCACTGGCCCGTCCCGCGATCCAGGCGCACCAGCCCGGCGTTGGCGACCGCAAGCCAGAGCCGCTGGTCGGGGGCTTCCACGATGGACATGACCTGCGTGGAGGCACCCGGCATGGCCTCGCGCGGCCAGAGCGGGTGCAGCCGCCCGGCATCGTCCACGACGAGCAGGCCATCCACCCGCCCCACCAGAAGGCGACCCCGTCCATCGATGGCAAGGCTGGACACCGCTTCGGCGGGGCCTACGCGGCCGACGTCGCCATCCGGCGCGATCCTGAACAGGCCCATGGCATTGCCGTACCAGACGTTGCCGCGCCGATCGGCGACCAGCGACTGCGGCGCGGACGCCGACAGGGCGCCGCTGTCGAAGGCCAGGACACGGGTGCGCTCGCCGCTCGCGGGCTCGAGGCGTTCGAGCCCCGTGCCGGTGGCGATCCACAACTGGCCCGACCGCGGAAGCAGTGCCCGGACCTGGCGCCGGGCGCGCGCTTCGTCGTCCCCGGGGCCGCCGAAGCGCTGGATCTCGCCGGTGGTGAGGTCGAGCCTGGCCACGTACTCCGAGTACGTGCCGATCCAGAGGTTGCGCTCGTCGGAGACGGCCAGCGCGGTGATGTAGCTGTCGGGGAGGCTGGCGGGGTCGCGCGGATCGTGCTGGAACAGCTGGAAACGCCGCCCGTCGTAGCGGTGCAGGCCGCCATAGGTGCCGACCCACACGAATCCCTGCGGATCCTCGACGAGGCTGCGCACCGTGTTCTGCGCCAGGCCGCGATCGCTGCCGAGTGCGATGAAATAGAAGTCGCGCACGTTCGCATGCACGGCCGACGCCGCGCCGATCCCCAGCATGGCGAAGAGTACGAGGCACCAGCCCTGCATCGCGCGGGTCATCCCCCGGCGCGCTGGGACGCCGATTCGTCGGGGGGTGGCCTGGGCACGCGGCAGCCGTTCTGGCATCGGTCGAGGGACCTTGTCGGTGAGGGTTCCGTGAAGCGAGTTTAGGCAGGGTCCTTCCTTGACGCCAATCGAACCGGTCCGGCACCTCGGATTGCTACACTGCCCCCTTCTGATCGAACGCAATGAGCCACCCGTGACGGACCCTTCTTCCGAGCTTCCCGACCTGGCCGACGTCGAGAGCGATGCCCGCGCGATGTCCCTGGGCGTTTCCGCCTCCGAGCTCCATGGCGGCCTCTGCGGCTGGCTGGCCGGCGGCGGCGCGCTGAAGCCCGACTGGCTGGCCGCGGTCCTGGCCGATCCTTCCGCGCCGACGCCCGCCGAAGGCTCCGCCCTGCAGCGGCTGGCCGGGGTGACCGCCGGCCAGCTCGGCGACCGCAGCTTCGGCTTCGACCTGCTGTTGCCCGGCAGCGACACTTCGCTGGCGACCCGCAGCGGCGCCCTGTTCGAGTGGTGCCATGGCTTCGTGGGCGCCTTCGGCCTGGCGGTGGGCGCCCAGGCCAGCCTGTCGGACGAAGGGCAGGAGGCGCTGGCCGACCTGGCGCGGCTGGCCCGGGCCCAGGCACAGGAGGACGGCGACGATTCGGACGAGGAGGCCCTGGTGGAGATCGAGGAGTTCGTCCGCGTGGCCGCGTTGCTGCTGCACGGCGATTGCGTGCTGGCCACTCAGCATCGCCAGCGCCTGAACTGATGCCGCGCCTGCGCGGCATCGTGCAGGGCGCGCCGTGCGCCCCCCGCTCCCGCCCCGCCGCGGGCATCGCCCGCCGAATCCAACGATGAGCCTCAAAGCCCTCTCCACGCCCAATCGCAACCATGTCCGCCGTCGCCGGCAGCTGATGCGCATGACCGGCGGCGACGCCATCCTGGTCCTGCCCGCCGCCGCCGAGTGCGTCCGCAGCCGCGACACCTATCATCCGTACCGGCAGGATTCCGATTTCTGGTATCTCACCGGTTTTCCCGAACCCGAGGCGGTCCTCGTGCTGGTCCCCGGGCGACCGCATGGCGAGAGCCTGCTGTTCTGCCGCGAGCGTGATCCCGAGCGCGAGGGCTGGGACGGGCCGCGCCACGGCACGGAAGGCGCGGTGGCCGCATTCGGCTTCGACGACGCCTTTCCCATCACCGACCTCGACGACATCCTCCCGGGGCTGCTGGAGGGGCGCACGCGCGTGTACTACCACTTCGGCCGCGACCAGGAATTCGACCTCAAGCTGATCGGCTGGGTGAACCGCGTCCGTGCCCAGGTACGGCACGGCGCGCAGCCGCCGCATGAATTCCTGGAGCTGGGCCACCTGCTCGACGAGATGCGCCTGTTCAAGGACCGCGACGAGCTGCGCCTGATGCAGCGGGCCTGCGACATCACGGTCAAGGCGCATGCCGCGGCCATGCGCGCGGTGCGACCGGGCATGCACGAATACGAGTTGCAGGCGGAGGTCGAACGGGTGTTCCGCGCACACGACGCCATGCCCGCCTATGGCAGCATCGTCGGGGCCGGCGACAACGCCTGCGTGTTGCACTACGTCGCCAACAACGGGCCGGTGCGCGACGGCGACCTGGTCCTGATCGATGCCGGCGCCGAATACCGCGGATACGCCGCCGACATCACCCGGACGTTCCCGGCGAACGGCCGGTTCAGCCGCGAGCAGCGCCTGCTGCACGACCTCGTCGGCGAGGCGCAGCGCGCCGCATTGGCGCAGGCCCGGCCGGGCGTGCCCTACATCGCCGGGCACGAAGCCGCGGTCGAAACCCTGACCGAAGGCCTGTTGAGCCTGGGCCTGCTCAAGGGCAAGCTGGAGAAGAACATCGCCGACGGCAGCTACCTGCGCTACTACCGGCACAAGACCGGGCACTGGATCGGACTGGACGTGCACGACGTCGGCGAGTACCGGATCGACGGCGAGTCGCGCCTGCTCGAGTCGGGCATGGTCTTCACCATCGAACCCGGTCTCTACGTGCCCGCGGACGACACCCGGGTGGCGGCGAAATGGCGGGGCATCGGCATCCGCACCGAGGACGACGTCCTGGTGACGCCCGACGGTTGCAAGGTACTCACCGGCGGGCTGGCGCGCAGCGCGGACGAAATCGAGGCCTTCATGGCCGCTGGCTGAGCCAGCAGCCAGGTCCTGTCATGGAAAAGGCGCGGAGTTCCCGCGCCTTTTCCTTTTCGTTCTCCTGTCCGGGCCCGCGTGCGCGGAGCGGGGTCAGGCCGGGATGGCGAAGCCTTCCCGTGTGAGGTTGAGGGCGTCGCCCTCGGTACAGACCACTTCGTCCTCGATGCGGATGCCGCCGTAGGGACGGAATGCATCGACGCGGTCCCAGTTGACGCCGTCGGCGTGTTCGCCCCGGCGCACCTTGTCGAGCAGCATGTCGATGAAATAGAGACCGGGCTCGATGGTGACCACCATGCCGGGCTCCAGCACGCGGGTCAGGCGGAGGTGGGGATGGCCATCCGGCGGTTCGATGCGGCCGCCTTCATCGCTGGCCAGGAAGCCGCCGACGTCGTGGACCTGCAGGCCGATGCCGTGGCCCATGCCATGCGGGAAGAACGCGGCGCTCACGCCGGTGTCCACGGCGGCCTCGGGCGACATCTCCAGCACCCCGAACTCGCGCAGGATGCCCGCCAGCGCCAGGTGGCCGTCGAGGTGGATCTGCTTGTAGTCGATCCCGCGGCGGACCTGGCCGCACATCTTCTGCTGGGCGGCGTCGACGGCGTCGATGAGGGCCTGGAACTCGCCGTTGCGGTCGGTCGCGTAGGTACGCGTGATGTCGCAGACATAGCCGTCGTGGCTGGCGCCCGCGTCGATCAGGAAGCTGCGGATGTCCTTCGGCGGCAGCCGGTCGAACTGCATGTAGTGCAGGATCGCGTTGTGCTCGTTGAGCGCGATGATGTTGTGGTACGGCAGTTCGTTCGCATCCTGGCGCGCGGCCTGGCAATAGGCCAGGTGGATGCCGAACTCGCTGGCGCCGGCGCGGAACGCACGCTCGGCGGCACGGTGCGCACGCACGCCGCGCGCCGTCGCCTGGCGGATCATCTCCACCTCGTAGGGCGTCTTGAACGCGCGATGGTAATGGAGGTAGTCGAGCGCCTTGCTTGGGTTGTTCGGCGTGTAGTCGCCCAGTGCGCTCTGCGGCTCGCCCAGGATCGCGCAGCGCGCGGGGTCGGCCGGCAGGTGCGCGAGCGCCTGTCCGGGCTCGCGGATCACCTGGATGTCGAAGTGCTCGACCCAGTAGCCGGTCGGCGCTTCGGGCACGACGTGCCAGTAGTCGTCCGGCTGGAGGTAGACCAGGCGCGGCTTCTCGCCCGGGGTGAAGACGATCCAGCTCCCCGGGTTGCGCACCAGCGGCAGCCATGCCTTGAAATGCGGGTTGACGGCATACGGGTAGTCGCGGTCGTCGAACACCTGGTAGTGCAGGTTGCCGCTGGGCACGACCAGGTGGTCGTGTCCGCTGCGCTGGATCGCAGTTTCGGCCCGCCGTTGGAGTACGGCGAGGTGTTGTGGGTATAAGATCGCGGCATCGGATGCGGGCATGGGGGTACCTCTTGAGAACGTCAAGGGATTTTGACGCATTCTCATCCAGTGCGCAGGTGCCGGATGGCAGGAGGCCCTCGTGGCGTTCAGGCGCCTGGCTGCCCTTCCTCACCGTGCTGGTCATCTGCATGTTGCCCACGCTCTGGCTGGCCCGGATCCAGCAGGTCCGCGCGGTCGAGGAGCGCGAACAGGAGTTCAGCAAGGTCGTCGAGCGCACCCGCGTCTCGATGCTGTCGCAGCTGCGGACCTGCGGGCTGATGGTCCGCTCCATCCAGACCCTGTTCATGGCCTCGAGCGAGGTGTCGCCGGCCGAGTTCGAGTTCGTCTACTCCAACCTCAAGCCGCGTGCGCACCTGCCGAGCCTGCAGGCGCTGGCCTACGCCCGGCTGCAGCCGGTGGACGGGCAGCGGCACTTCGTCACCACCATGGTCGCGCCGGCGAAGGGCAACGAGGCGCTGATGGGCCTGGACGTGAGCCGGCAGCCCCCCAACCTGCGCGCGGCCGAGCTCTCGCGCGACACCGACGAGGCGATCATGTCGGCGCCGTTCCGTCTGGTGCAGTTCGACCAGCCCGGGCAGTCGCCGGAAGGCGTCACGCTTCGCCTGCCGATCTTCTCCGCCGGTCCGCCGCCCGCCGATATCGCGGACCGGCGCGCCCGCATCGTCGGTTCGCTGGCGGTGTCTTTCCAGGTCAAGGCGCTGATCGAATGGGCGCTGCCGGCGGACATGCGTGATGGCCTGCACATCGGGATCAGCGACGTCACCGGCACCGAGCCCCTGATGCTTTACGACTCGCACCCCGAGCTGGCGTGGTCGCCCGCGACCTCGCCCCTGCGCCATGCCCAGGTGCGGTACGGCAGCCGCGACTGGCGCATCACGATCGCCGAACTCGCGCCGCGGCCCGCGATCTCGGCCTGGCAGGACACCGTGCTGCTACCGGGCATGCTGGTCAGCCTGCTGCTGTCGTTGCTGGCCGGGTCGCTGGCGAGCACGCGCAGGCGGGCGCTCGAACTGGGCTGGAAGATGAGCCACCAGTACCGCGAGAGCGAGGAGCGCTTCCGCCGGCTCAACGAGCTGCTGCCGGCGCTGGTGCTGCTGGCCGATGCCCGGACCGGGCGTATCCGTTACGCCAACCAGGCCGCGCGCAACCGGTTGGGGCCGCACATCGAGGGCGTGCTGCCGGCCCTGTTCGAGGATCCCGACCTGCGCTCGCAGCTCGAGGATCCGGATACGGCCGGGTGCGAGAACATCGAGGCGGTGCTGCGCGCGCGCCACAACAAGCCGTTCTGGGCCAGCGTCTCGATCACGCGTGCCGAGATGGAAGGCTCGCAGATGTTGTTGATGGTGGCCACCGACACCAGCGAGCAGCGCGAGCTCACCGAGATGCTGAGCTACCAGGCCAGCCACGACATGCTGACCGAGCTCTACAACCGGCGGGAGTTCGAGCGCCAGCTCGAGCGCGCCCGGGTCAGCATGAGCCAGGGCGGGCCGACCTGCGCGCTGCTTTACATCGACCTGGACCAGTTCAAGCTGATCAACGACACCTCGGGCCACATCGCCGGCGACCAGCTGCTGGCGCAGCTCGCGCTGGTGATGCGCGAACAGTTGCGCGGCGACGACGTACTCGCGCGGCTGGGCGGCGACGAGTTCGGCGTGCTGATGATGAACATCGCCGACCGGCGCGAGGCCGAGGAGGTCGCCGAGCGCATGCGCCGGCAGATCGACGGCTATGTATTTGCCTGGGAGAAGACCAGCTACACCGTCTCGGCGAGCATCGGCGTGGTCATGATCGACCAGCCCGAGGCCTCGCTCGACGACCTGCTGGCCCATGCCGATACCGCCTGCTACCTGGCCAAGGAAAGCGGCCGCAACCGCGTGCATTTCTATTCGGCCCACGACGACGACGCGACCCGCCGTCAGAGCGAGATGGAATGGGCCAACCGCCTGCGCTGGGCCGTCGACGAACATCGCCTGATGCTGAAGTACCAGGAGGTTTGGCCGCTCGCATCGGATTCCGAAGGCGGCGTCCGCATCGAACTCCTCCTGCGCTTCCGCGACGAGAACGGGCGTCCGGTGGTCCCCGGGGCCTTCATTCCCGCCGCCGAACGCTACGGCCTGATGCCGATGATCGATCGATGGGTGATCGAGACGGCCATCGCCAACTTCAACTCGCTCCATCCCAGCGGCGCCGAACTGCGCATGGCCACGATCAACCTGTCGGGCGCCAGCATCGAGGAAGAACAGCTTGCCGAGAGGATCCTCCACCTGCTCAAGCACCACCGGGTGGATCCCCGCCGGGTGTGCTTCGAGATCACCGAGACCGTTGCCGTGCGCAACCTGTCGCGGGTGGCGCGGCTGATCGAGCGGCTGCGCAGCATCGGCTGCCAGTTCGCGCTCGACGATTTCGGCGCCGGCATGTCCTCGTTCGGTTACCTGAAGAACCTGCCGGTCGATTACATCAAGATCGACGGCAGCTTCATCCGCGACATGCTCGAGGATCCCATGAGCGAGGCGATCGTGCGCGCGGTCACCGACATCGGCCATCGACGCGGCCTGCGCATCGTCGCCGAGTGGGTCGACAGCGACGCGGTGGTCGCCGCGCTCATCAAGCTCGGCGTGGACTACGGCCAGGGCTTCGTCCTGCACGAACCCGAGCAGGTGGTGTTCCAGCGCGGGGACGGGGACGACTGATCGCGATCAGGCGTGGCGTCGCTGGCCCTGTTGCGACGAGAGCCAGTCGCGCAGCTGGTGCAGCTGGCTGTCGAGCATGGTGATGAAGCGGAAGCCCGCCCAGGTCTGGCCCGGTGCGCTGGCCCGGTCCTGCCACAGCAGGTGGGCCCCGGCCTCGATGGTGCCGCTGCCGCCATGCCCGACGCTGAAGCGCAACTGGTAGAGCGCGTCGTCGACCATGGGTGCGTGCGCGATCAGCAGCATGCCCGACTCGGAGAGGTTGCCGATCCGGCCCACTTCCCGGTCGGTCATGGCGTCGGTCACCAGGATCGTGCCCCGTACCCGTTGGCGCTGCGCGCGGCGGAATTCCTTGACGTTGCCGGTTGAACTCATGGGTGTGCTCCCTGCGGTTGGCCCGGCATGCCGGCGAAGTTGCGAAGTGCGGAAACGGTGGCCTGCCACGCCCGGTCGACGAGGCGGCCGCGGTCGGCGGTCACCACCTTGACCTGGTCCTGGGCCATCAGTCGCGCGACCTGGTCGAGCGATTGTTCGTCGACGCGTTGGCCGCGCTGGTTCACGAACAACATGCGGTCGGTGACGGTGCTGAACCAGGCGATGCGGCGGCGGACGACGTCGCCCTGCTGGTTGAGGCTGAACTCCATCCAGGTGCCGAAGGGGAGGGTGCGCAGGTGTTCGTAGCAGGACTGCTCGCGCGGGTTGCGCGGCGCCACCGGCTTGCCGCGCGCCTCGGCGGCATCGTCGCCCAGGCGCGCGCGCGCCTTGATCTTCATGGCCAGCTCGGTGCGCGAGGCGGGGTCCTGGCTGGTTTCGTCGCGTCCGCCGGTCAGGTGGCGCGAGATGACCACCGCTTCGTCGTCGTGGTAGCCGACCTGCGCCAGCGCCGCCTGGACGTGCTCGGCGAGGCCCTCGGGTGCGGCCTGGCCGCCCGCGCTCGCAGCGGCCAGTGCCTGGGTCGCCCGCGCGTGCTGCTGCCACTCGTCGGAGTCCTCGCCGTGCCGCAGCAGGGTGAGGGTGAGCACGTCGGACCAGGCCTGGTCGAGCAGGTTGCGCAGGAAGCGCGGCAGTTCCTGGCCGGCCATCGCCTCGCCGATGACCTCCGCGGCGCGGCGCTTGGCCACCACCAGCTTTTCCTTGCCCCGCGCGGCCTCGACATGGCGACGCTCGCTCAGCTCGGCCTTGCGTGCCAGGGTCTGCAGGTGGGCCTGCAGGGACTCGTTGGCGGTCTCGAAGACATCGGCATCGCCCTGGTAGTTCTGGACCACGTGGTCGACCGCGTCGCGCAGCTGGCGCTCAAGCCGGGGGTCGCTTTCGCTCTCGTCCAGCCACTTGGCGCCGGCCTCGGCGACCGAGTTGAGCAGCTGGCGCGCAGGGTGCTGGCTGCGCACGAAGAACGCGCGGTCCATCAGCGCGAGGCGCAGCAGCGGAACCTGCAGGCGCTCGAGCAGGTTGGAGCTGATCGTGCCTTCCCGGAGCTCGCGACCGATCTCGGTGTACAGGATGCCGAGCAGCTCGAAGGTATCTTCGTCCTGACCGCTCAGGCGGGTCGCCTTGCCGTGTTTCTGGCGTCCCTGCGCGAGCAGCGCCTTCTTCAGGTCGGCGATGGTGCGCGGTCGCTGCGAGGGCGCGGGTGGCGCGGCCTGCTGTTCGGCCAGGGCCTCGAACACGTCGGGCGTCTGCAGCGGCACGTGGTCGCGCGCGTCGGCATCGTTGCGCAGCTTGCCCACGACCTCGCGGCGGCTCGCCAGCAGGTCCTGCAGCATCGACAGCGCGATGTTCTCGTCCTCGCGGTCGCCGGCGTCCGTGCCGGCCTCGCCCTGCCACCGGGTGTGCGGGCGCTCGGACGGGGGCAGCACGTGCGGGCGTGGGGCCGGTTCGCGCTGCCGCGCCGCGGACTCCTCGCCCCCGGCGTGCTCGTTGCCCTCGGCGACCTGTTCGGTCGGCCGGCTGCGCAACGGGACATAGGACAGGCCCGGCAGCACGTTCTCGCGCGCGAGCAGTGCGTTCATGGCCTCGACCAGCTGCGCGTAGCCATTCATCACGCGGGTATTGAAGCTCTCGAACAGCAGCAGGCGGTGGGCGTCCTCCAACTGCAGGCCCTTGCTGGCCTCGGCGAGTACCTGGGCCAGGCGGTGCGGGCCGACCGGGAGCGCCTCCGCGTCGAAGGCCGGCTTGCCGGCGAGCACGCCGAAGCGTTGGCCCAGCAGCAACAGCGGCAGGCCGGCGCGCGATTCGTGGCGCGCGGCGATGCGCTTGAGCACGCTTTCCTCGCTGACCTCGGCGTCTTCCACCAGGCGCAGTTCGTCGAAGTCGAGCTCCGACGCCGGATCGTCGCCCGTGGCGTCGGCGTCGCGGATCGCCGCCAGCCCGGACTCGAGGCCGGCCATGAAATGCGGGGCGAGGTCGCTGCGGTGCAGGCGCACCCGTCGCAGGGTCTCGAAGTAATCGGCCTGCAGCGCGGGATTGCGCGCCTGCTCGGCGAGCTTGAACAACTGCTGCTCGAAGTCCGACAGCATGGCTTCCAGCTGGCGCCCAAGGGCATCGGACGCGAGTCCATTGAGGCGTTCGAGCGCCGCGCGCACCCGGCGGGGCAGGTCCGCGGAGGCCAGTGTCTTGCTGTGCGCGGGGGCGTGATGGGCTTCCAATCTGGCTGACATGTCCTGTGCGGCCGGGCTCGTTGGGGTCAAGTTACGCTCGGCGTGGAAGCTGTCAATCGGCTAGCCCCCCGGCCTGATGGTCCATCCCATCTGAACAGATCAACGCGGAACCCGCGCCGGGCAGGCCACCGCCAGCACCGATGGTGCGCCCGAGCGTCAATCGGGGAGGAACAGGGCCACCACGTCGTTGGTGAAGCGGCGACCGAGCTCGGTCGGCCGCACGCGTCCGTCGGCCTCCTCCAGCCAGCCCCGGGCGGTCGCCAGCTCGAGCTGGGGGGTGATCGCGCGGGCCTCCAGGCCGGTGCGCGCGCTGAACGATGCGAGGCTGAAACCTTCCACCAGCCGCAGGGCGTTGAGCATGTACTCGAAAGGTCGGCGTTCCGGCCCGACGGTGTCGTCGCCGCCGATCGCGGCGTCGGTACCGGCATCGGCCAGGTAGCGGGCGGGATGCTTGTGCTTCCAACGCCGGTGGATGCTCTCGTCGTGCCCCAGGGTGATCTTGCCGTGGGCACCGGCGCCGATGCCGAGGTAGTCGCCGTAGCGCCAGTAGTTGAGGTTGTGCGCGCACTGCCGCCCCTCGCGGGCGTAGGCACTGACTTCGTACTGCGCGTAGCCGGCGGCGGCGAGCAGGCCCTGGCAATGTTCCTGCATGTCCCAGCCGCCGTCTTCGTCGGGGAGATCGTCGGGCGGGCGCGCGGCGAACACCGTGTTCGGCTCCAGCGTCAGCTGGTAGTGGCTGACATGCGCCGGCGACAGGGCGAAGGCGCGCTGGAGGTCGTGCGCGGCCATCGCCAGGTCCTGTCCGGGCAGGGCGTACATGAGGTCGATGTTGAGGTTGTCGAAGCCGGCGTCCTGGGCCAGCTTGACCGCCGACTCGGCCTCGCGGCTGTCATGGATGCGGCCCAGACGGGCGAGGCAGCCGTCGTCGAAGCTCTGGATCCCGAAGCTCAGGCGGTTGACGCCGGCCTGGCGATAGAGCTCGAATCGCCCGTGCTCGGCGGTGCCGGGGTTGGTCTCCAGGGTGATCTCGGCGCCGGGCGCGATGCGCAGCCGCGCGCTGGCGCCCTGCAGGAACCGGTCGATCGCCGCGGCCGGGAACAGGCTCGGGGTGCCGCCGCCGAAGAACACCGTCTGCACCGTGCGTCCCCACACCAGCGGCAGGTCGTGGTCGAGGTCGGCCAGCAGCGCATCGACGTAGGCTTCGAAGGGCAGCGGCCCGCGGCCCTGGTGCGAGTTGAAGTCGCAATACGGGCACTTGCGCACGCACCAGGGCAGGTGGACGTAGAGCGACAGCGGGGGCGGTGTCAGCGTGGGCATGCGGGGCGGATCAGGCCAGGTCGAGCAGCTGCCGGCGCAGTGCGGCCAGTGCCTGGCCGCGGTGGCTGAGGCGGTTCTTGAGCGCGGGCGCGAGTTCCGCGGCGCTGCAGTCGTGGCCGTCGGGCTGGAACACCGGGTCATAGCCGAATCCGCCCGCGCCGCGGGGGTGCCCGAGGATGCGGCCCTGCCACACGCCCTGCGCGACCACCGGCTGCGGATCGAGCGGGTGGCGCAGCCAGGCGATCACCGCGACGAAGCGCGCGCGCCGATCCGTGCCCGGTCGGGCGGCCAGCGCGGCGAGCAGCTTGGCGATGTTGGCCCCGGCGTCGCCGTGGCCGCCGGCGTAGCGTGCCGAGTACAGGCCGGGCGCGCCGTCGAGCGCATCGACGCACAGCCCGGAGTCGTCCGCGAGCGCCGGCAGGCCGGTGGCCTGGGCGGCGTGCCGTGCCTTGAGCAGGGCGTTCTCGATGAAGCTCAGGCCGGTTTCCTCGGCGTCGACCACGCCCAGCTGCTGCTGCGGCACGCATGTGGGACCCGCGTCGCCGAGCAGGTCGCGGAACTCGGCCAGCTTGCCGGCGTTGCTGCTGGCGATGACCCAGCGCTCGCCCTCAACCTGCGTCATCGGCGTCTTCCTTCAGACCCAGCAGGTCCCAGCGGTTGCCGTACAGGTCCTCGAACACCGCCACGCTGCCGTAGGACTCGTGGCGCGGGGCTTGGGTGAAACGAACGCCGCGCGCGTCCAGCGCCGCGAAGTCGCGGGCGAAGTCGCTGGTATGCAGGAAGAATCCCACGCGGCCGCCCGTCTGGGCGCCGACGCAACGCCGTTGCGCATCGTCCGAGGCGAGGGCGAGCAGGAGCGCGCAACCGTCGTCGGTGCCCACCGGCGCGACCCGCACCCAGCGCTTGCCGTGTCCCAGGTCGGTGTCCTCGAGCAGCAGGAATCCCAGGACGCGGGTGTACCAGTCGATCGCTTCGTCGTAGTCGCGGACCACGACGGTGACGCTGCCGATGGACTGGCGCGTGGGGCGCGGCGTGGCCATGTCAGGCGTCCAGGGCTTCGCGCTGGCGGGCGATCAGCGTGCGGATGCCCGATTCGGCCAGGGCCGTCATCGCCTCCAGTTCCTCGCGGCGGAAGGCATGGCCCTCGGCGGTGCCCTGCAGCTCGATGAAGCCGCCGCCGTCGTTCATGACCACGTTCATGTCGGTGTCGCAGTCGCTGTCCTCGGCGTAGTCGAGGTCGAGCACGGGGACGCCGCGGTAGACGCCGACCGAGACCGCCGCCACTGCGCCGAAGATGGGCGATCGTCCGCATTGCGGCAACTTGATGGCGCGCGAGGCGACCAGGCCCTGGACCGCGTCCACCAGGGCGACATAGGCGCCGGTGATCGCCGCGGTGCGGGTGCCGCCATCGGCCTGGAGGACGTCGCAGTCGAGCGTGATGGTGCGTTCGCCGAGCAGGCTGCGGTCGACGCACGCGCGCAGCGAGCGGCCGATCAGGCGCTGGATCTCGAGCGTGCGCCCGCCCTGCTTGCCGCGGGTGGCCTCGCGGTCGCTGCGGGTGTGGGTCGCGCGCGGCAACATGCCGTATTCCGCGGTGACCCAGCCCTCGCCCTTGCCGCGCAGGAACGCCGGCACGCGGTTCTCGACGCTGGCGGTGCACAGCACCCGGGTGTCGCCGAAGCTGATCAGCACCGAGCCCTCGGCATGGCGGGTGAAGCCGCGTTCGATGCGCACTTCGCGCAGCTGGTCGGGCAGGCGGCCGCTGGGGCGGGCGATGGGGGCGGGGGTGTCGGTCATGTAGGAGACGTGTGTCGGTCAAGGCCACGATTCTAGCGGTTTGGCGGCGCCCGGACCGCCGCCGGGGCGGCGACGGCGGCGTGGCGATGGCATACTTCACGGCCGCAAGGCTTCCCGACGACGGCAGGACGACCCGCATGATCCGCAGCATGACCGCCTTCGCCAGCGGCGAACGCGCCACGCCCTGGGGCACCCTGGGTTGCGAGCTGCGCTCGGTGAACCACCGGTTCCTCGAGGTCGGTACCCGCCTGCACGACGACCTGCGCTCCCTGGAGCCGGCCCTGCGCGAGCGCGTCGCCGCGCGCCTGTCGCGCGGCAAGGTCGACCTGGTGTTGCGCCTGCGCAGTCCCGAGGGCGAGGGTGCGCTGCGGGTCGATCCCACCCGGCTGCGCGAACTGGGGGAGCTGGCGATCGACCTCTCGTCGCGGTTCCCGGGCCTGCACACCGAGTTCAGCCAGTTGCTCCAGCTTCCCGGTGTGTTGCAGGCGCCCGTCGCCGATCCCGCCGCCCTGCAGGCCGAGGCGCTGTCCCTGCTGGACGCGGTGCTGGACGAGTTCGTCGCGGCCCGCGAACGCGAGGGCGCCAAGCTGGCCGATGCCATCGGCGAACGCCTGGGCCTGATCGACGGCCATGTCGCCACCCTGCGCACCCTGGTGCCGCAGATTCGCGACGCCCAGCGCCTCAAGCTCCAGGCCCGCCTGGCCGACCTGCCGCAGCCGGTCGATCCCGGCAGGCTGGAACAGGAACTGGTGATCTGGCTGCAGAAGCTCGACGTCGACGAGGAGCTCGACCGCCTGGCCACCCACGTCGGCGAAGCGCGCCGCGTGCTCGGCCTGCGCGAAGCCGTGGGACGGCGGCTGGACTTCCTCCTGCAGGAGTTCAACCGCGAGGCCAACACCCTGGGCTCGAAGTCGGTCGACGCGCGCAGCACCGCCGCCGCGGTCGACCTGAAGGTCCTGATCGACCAGATCCGCGAACAGGTGCAGAACATCGAATGACCATGCGAGGCACCCTCTTCATCGTCGCTGCGCCTTCCGGGGCGGGCAAGTCCAGCATCGTCAACGCGGTGCTCGCGCGCGATCCCAACATCTGCCTGTCGATCTCCTTCACCTCGCGCCGCCCGCGGCCGGGCGAGCGCCATGCCGAGCACTACCACTTCGTCGACGAAACCGAGTTCGAACGCATGGTCGCCGCCGGCGACTTCTTCGAACACGCCCGCGTCCACGGCGACTGGAAGGGCACCGCCCGGCAGTCGGTCGAGCCGCAGCTGGCCGCCGGCCGCGACGTGTTGCTGGAGATCGACTGGCAGGGTGCGCGCCAGGTCCGCCGGCAGGTGCCCGGCGCGATCAGCGTGTTCATCCTGCCGCCCTCGCGCGAGGCGCTGGAGCAGCGCATGCGCAACCGCGGCCAGGACAGCGACGACGTCATCGCCCAGCGCCTGGCGGCCGCCCGCGAGGAAATGTCGCATTACGGCGAGTTCGACTACGTGATCGTCAACGAACACTTCGCCGTGGCCGTCGACGAGATGTGCGCGATCTTCACCGCCAGCCGGCTGCGGCGCGAGATGCAGGTCGCCCGCCATGGCCGGCTGATCGGCGGCCTGCTGCAAGGCTGAACGCCCCCTGCGGTGCCGGGACCGTAACTGCCTGATTCCCAAGGCTGGACTTGCCGACGGGGCCGGTGGGTCCCTATAATGGCCGGCCGATTTGTCCGCATTACGGCGTCAGCCGTTGGGAGCCCCATGGCCCGCATCACCGTTGAAGATTGCCTGGAAGTGGTCGACAACCGCTTCGAACTGGTCATGTTGGCCGCCAAGCGCGCGCGCCAGCTGGCCAACAACGTCGAGCCGATGCTCGACAACTCCGAGTCCAACGACAAGCCGACCGTGCTGGCGCTGCGCGAGATCGCCGCGCGCGAGGTCGACGCCACCTACATCGAGGCCGTCGAGAAGTCCGAGCGCGAGCGCAAGGAGCGCGAGGCCCTGGAGTGGGCCGCCGCCGAAGTGGTGGCGGACGAGGACATGTCCAAGAACGACGAATAAGCCTGCCCAGGCTTGGCCGCCCCGTCCCGGGACGGCTCCCGACGGCCCCGCCCTGGCGGGGCCGTTCGCGTTTGCGGCGGCCGGGTGACCGGTCGTTCGGGGCGGAATCCCTCCCGCCGGTCGAAAACAGGGGCTGAACGGGCGCCGACGGCGCCGTTTCCCGCACCGCGCCGCATTGCAAGGGGGCAGTCCGCCCCTTAGATTGATTTCATGTCAGCCCGCCCCGACACCGCCAACCTGAACGTGCTTGCGCCGCCGTCCAGCGACTTCGATTCGCTGCCCGACTACATGCAGGCGATGGAGCGTGCGGCCGGGTACCTGGACGAGTCCCAGCGGGTGCGGCTGAGGCGGGCCTGGGCGGTCGGTGCCTCCGCCCACGCGGGCCAGACGCGCAAGTCCGGCGAGCCCTACATCACCCATCCGGTGGCGGTGGCCCAGGTCCTGGCCGAACAGGGCCTGGACGCAGAGACGCTGATCGCGGCGATCCTGCACGACACCATCGAGGACACCCCGGTCACCCGCGAGTGCCTGGCCGACGAATTCGGCGAGACGGTGGCCGAACTGGTCGATGGCGTCACCAAGCTCGACAAGCTCCAGTTCCGCGACCGCGCCGAGGCCACCGCCGAGAGCTTCCGCAAGATGCTGCTGGCGATGTCGCGCGACCTGCGCGTCATCCTCATCAAGCTCGCCGACCGCCTGCACAACATGCGCACGCTGGGCGCCCAGGGCGCCGAGGCGCGGCACCGCATCGCCCGCGAGACCCTGGACATCTACGCGCCGATCGCCCAGCGCCTGGGCATGAACCTGATCAAGGCCGAGTTGCAGGACCTGGGCTTCCGCGCGCTGCACCCCTGGCGCCACGCGGTGATCGAGAAGCGCATCCGCACCCAGCCGGTGGTCCGGCGCGAGGCCCTGGTGCAGATCGAGGCCAACCTGGCCCAGCGGCTGGCCAAGGAGAAGCTGCAGCACCGCCTGGTGAGCCGGGTCAAGTCGCCGTGGAGCATCTATACGAAGATGCGCGCGGAGAACAAGAACTTCACCCAGGTGATGGACGTGTTCGGCTTCCGCGTGGTCGTGCGCACGGTGCCCGACTGCTACCACGCGCTTGGCGTGGTGCATGCCACCTACAAACCGCTGGACGCGCGCTTCCGCGACTTCATCGCGATCCCCAAGGCCAACGGCTACCAGTCGCTGCACACGGTGCTGTTCGGGCCCTACGGTTCGCCGGTGGAAGTGCAGATCCGGACCGAGGAGATGGACCTGGTCGCCGAGAAGGGCGTCGCCGCGCACTGGTCCTACAAGGATGGCGCGGAGGGCCCCAACAGCGCCCAGAGCCGCGCCCACCACTGGATCACCGGGCTGGTCGAGTCGCAGCACGACACCGGCTCGTCGCTCGAATTCCTGGAGAACGTCAAGGTCGACCTGTTCCCCGACGAGGTCTACCTGTTCACGCCCAAGGGCGACATCCTGTCGCTGCCGCGCAACGCGACCGCGCTGGACTTCGCCTATGCGGTGCATACCGACGTGGGCAACATGGCCGTGGCCGCGCGCGTGGACGGCAAGCTCTCGCCGCTGCGCACCCGACTGGCCAGCGGCCAGCGCGTGGAGGTGATCACCGCGCGTTCCTCCACGCCCAAGCCGCAGTGGCTGGAGTTCGTGGTCTCGGGCAAGGCGCGCACCGCGATCCGCCAGCAGCTCAAGCAGATCGGCCACGAGGACGCCGTGCAACTGGGCCATCGCATGCTCGACCGCGCGCTGGAAGGCCTGGACACCTCGCTCGACCGCGTGCCGCAGGTGCGCATCGATGCTTATCTCGCCGAGCATCGCTACCCGCGCCTGGAGGCCCTGCTGGCCGAGATCGCGCTGGGCAACCGCATGCCCAGCCAGGTCGCGCAGGCGCTCGCGCGCGAGACCCCGGGCGGTCCCGAGCGTCGCCAGGCGGTGCGCGCGCGCCTGCCCGACGAAAAGATCCTGATCACCGGCGCCGAGCGCGGCGTCATCAGCTTCGCCCAATGCTGCCTGCCGGTGCCTGGCGACGAGATCATGGGCTACCACACCGCGGGCCGGGGCGTGGTGGTGCACCGGCTGGATTGTCCGAACGTCGCCGAGTACCGCAAGTCGCCCGACCGCTGGGTGCCGATCGGCTGGGACCGCGAGGTCTCGGGCGACTTCGCCGCGGCACTGAAGATCGACGTCGACAACCGCCCCGGCGCGCTGGCCCAGGTGGCCGCCGCGGTGGCCGACGCCGAGTCCAACATCGATCGCGTGGAGTACCTGGAGCGCGACACCCACGTCGCGGCCATGCGCTTCTCGATCGAGGTGTCGGACCGCCGGCACCTGGCCAACGTGATCCGCCGCGTCCGCCGCCTCAATGTCGTGCTGGCCGTCCAGCGCATGTAGTCACTCCCCTGGCGTGCCCCCGCCGGTACACTGCGGCCCAGTATCTCCAGGAGAGCCCCCGCATGCCCCGTACCATCGTCCAGACCGACCAGGCGCCGGCCGCCATCGGACCGTATTCGCAGGCCGTCCGCGCCGGCGACATGGTGTTCCTCTCGGGCCAGATCCCGCTCGACCCCGCCAGCGGCGAACTCGTCGCCGGCGACATCAGCGTGCAGGCGCGTCGCGCGTTCGACAACCTCCAGGCCGTCTGCGAAGCCGCCGGCGGCTCGCTCGAGCAGGTCGTGCGCCTGGGCCTCTACGTCACCGACCTGGGCGACTTCGCCGCCGTCAACGCGGTGATGGCCGATTACTTCCAGGCGCCGTACCCGGCGCGCTCCACCATCGAAGTCGCCGGCCTGCCCAAGGGTGCGGCCTTCGAAGTCGACGCGATCCTCGCGCTGGGCTGAGTCCGGCGCGTTTCGCCTCCCGCGACCCCGCGCACGTGCGCGGGGTTTTTGTTTTGCGCCGCTTCCCGGCATGCTTGGGGGATGCCCAAGCGCAAGGACGGACCTGCCGTCGATCCCCTGCAGCAAGCCCTCACCGCGCTTCCGGGCGTGGGGCCCAAGCTTGCCGAAAAGCTCGCCGCCCGCGGCCTGTTCCATGTGCAGGACCTGTGGTTCCACCTGCCCCGGCAGTACGAGGACCGCACCGCGCTGACACCGATCCGCGCCCTGTCGCCCGGCGTGCCCGCCCAGGTCGAGGGCCGGGTCGAGGCGGTGGAGCGCGGGTTCCGGTACCGGCCGATGCTGCGGGTCGCGATCGGCGACGAAGGCCATGGCACGCTGGTGCTGCGCTTCTTCCATTTCCGCGCCGCGCAGGTGGCGCAGTTCCAGCCCGGCGCCCGCGTGCGTTGCTTCGGCACGCCAAGGCCGGGCCAGCACGGCCTGGAAATCGTCCATCCCAGCTACCGCGTCCTCGATCCGCGCGCCGACGATGCCCTTGCCGATCGCCTCGATCCGGTCTATCCCGCGATCGAAGGGGTGGGGCCGGCGTCGCTGCGGCGCCTGATCGGGCTGGCACTGGACCGCCTGCCGGACGAGGGCGCGCTCGAGCTGTTGCCGGCGGGCCTGCTCGAACACCTGCACCTGCCGTCCCTGCGCCATGCCCTGCTGACCGTGCACCGTCCCCCGGCCGACGCCGATCTGCAGGCCCTCTCCGCGGGCACGCACCCGGCGCAGCGACGCCTGGCGATCGAGGAACTGCTCGCCCACCACCTCAGCCTGCGCCGGCAAAGGCTCGCGCAGCAGGCCCATGCCGCGCCTGCGCTGCGCAAGCGCGCGCTGTCGCGTCGCCTCCAGGCCGCCTTGCCGTTCGAGCTCACCGGCGCGCAGCAGCGGGTCTTCGAGCAGATTCGAGCCGATCTCGCGCAGCCGCGCCCCATGCTCAGGCTGGTGCAGGGCGACGTCGGCTCGGGCAAGACGGTGGTCGCCGCGCTGGCGGCGATGCTGGCGGTGGAGGGCGGCAAGCAGGCGGCGTTGATGGCACCGACCGAACTGCTGGCCGAACAACACCTGGCCAATCTACGGGGCTGGCTTGAGCCGCTGGGGATCCGCGTTGCATGGCTGGCGGGCAAGGTCACCGGCCGCGCCCGCGGCCGGGTCCTCGAGGAGGTCGCATCGGGCGAGGCGCAGGTGGTGGTCGGCACGCATGCGCTCATGCAGCAGGGGGTCGTGTTCCATGACCTCGCGCTGGCGATCGTCGACGAGCAGCACCGCTTCGGCGTGCACCAGCGCCTGGCGCTGCGCGACAAGGGCGCCGGGGGCGGCGTCGGCCCGGGGGCCATCGTCCCGCACCAGCTGGTGATGACCGCCACGCCGATCCCGCGCACGCTGGCGATGGCCGCGTATGCCGACCTGGATGTCTCGGCGATCGATGAGCTCCCGCCGGGCCGCACGCCGGTGCAGACCATCGTACTGAGCGCGGAGCGCCGCCCGGAGTTGATCGAGCGCATCCGCGCCGCGTGCGCCGAAGGACGCCAGGCCTATTGGGTGTGCACGCTGATCGACGACAGCGACGAGGTGGTCGCGCAGGCCGCGCAGACCACGTTCGAAGGCCTGTCGAGCCAGTTGTCGGAGCTGCGCGTCGACCTGGTGCACGGTCGCATGAAGGCGGCCGGCAAACAGGCGGCCATGCGTGCCTTCAAGGCCGGCGAAACCGACCTGCTGGTGGCGACCACCGTCATCGAGGTCGGCGTCGACGTGCCCAATGCCTCGCTGATGATCATCGAGAACGCCGAGCGCCTCGGCCTCGCCCAGCTGCACCAGCTGCGGGGCCGTGTCGGACGCGGCAGCGCGGCCTCCAATTGCGTGCTTCTCTACCAGGCGCCCCTGTCAGCGCTCGCGCGCCAGCGCCTGGAAACCATGCGGCAGACGCAGGACGGCTTCGTGATCGCCGAGAAGGACCTCGAACTGCGCGGCCCCGGCGAGCTGCTGGGCACGCGGCAGACCGGCATCGCCGGGTTCCGCGTCGCCGACCTCGCGCGCGACGCCGACCTGCTGCCGCGCGTGCACGAGATCGGCGAACGCCTGCTGGCCGATGCGCCGGCGCTCGCGGGCCGCCTGGTGGAGCGCTGGGTGGGCAGCGCCGCGCGCTACGCGGCGGCGTGATCCGCGTCGACGCGATTCCCGGCGTGCCATGCAGGCATCGCCGCGCATGGGCATACTCGGTCCATGACGAACAAGATCCCACTCCTGATTGATACCGACCCGGGCGTCGACGACGCCCTCGCCCTGCTCATGGCATTCAACGATCCCGGCCATGAGGTCGTGGGCCTGACCATCGCCGCCGGCAACGTCGGCCTGGACCACACCGTCCGCAATGCGCTGAAGGTGTGCGAAGTCGCGGGCGTCGAAGTGCCGGTGTTCGCCGGTTGCCCGACGCCGTTGTTGCATCCCGCGCCGGACGCGGCCGACGTGCACGGTGCCGATGGCCTGGGCGATACCGGCTACGCGCCGTCGCCCCGGCAGGCGGAGGCCGAGCATGCCGCCCTCGCGATCCTGCGTCTGTCCCACCAGCATGCCGGTCGCCTGGTGCTGGTCGCGCTGGGACCGCTGACCAACATCGCGCTGGCGCTCCGGCTCGACCCCACGTTGCCGTCGCGCGTGGCGCGTTTCGTGGTCATGGGCGGGGCGGTGACCTCGCAGGGCAACATCACCCCGGCGGCCGAGTTCAACATCCACTTCGACCCGGAGGCGGCGCACATCGTCTTCGAGGCGTTCCCGATGACCGACCTGGCCGACTGGGAGGCCACCGTCGCGCACAGCCTCGACCACGCCGAGGTGGGCCGCTGGCTGTCGGCCGACACCGACAAGGCCCGCTTCTACGATGCCATCTCGCGCCAGACCCGTGAGTGGTCGGCCGATCGCCGCGGCGACCGCTGGTTCTGTGCCGACGCACTGGCGATGGCCTGGGTGCTGCGTCCCGATGCGGCGCAACGGGTGGAGGCACGGCCCATGGCCGTGGCCCTGGAGGGGCGCCACAGTCGGGGCGCCACCGTGGTCGACTGGCGCCGGCAGGGCGGCCGGCCGGACAATGTCCGGATCCTGATGCGCTTCGACCAGGCGGACTTCGAGGTCCAGGTGCGCGGCGCGGTCGGCGCGGGCGACTGAACGGATGCGCGGGGCCGGCAACCGCGCCGGCCCCCGGACTTGCCTGCGGAGAAAACCGCCGCTATACTGCGCTGCTTCCCTCCGATACCGATTGGTGAGTGCCATGAAGGCCGGCATCCATCCCGAATACCGCGAAGTCGTGTTCCAAGACGTGACCACCGACTTCCAGTTCCTGACTCGTTCCACCCTCGACAGCAAGGAGACGGTGAAGTTCGACGACGGCAACGAATACCCCTTGATCAAGGTCGACATCTCGTCGGCGTCGCACCCGTTCTACACGGGCAAGCACAAGATCATGGATACCAGCGGTCGCATCGACAAGTTCCGCAACCGCTACGCGAAGAAGTAAGCGCTTCAACGCGTGTGTCCGCACAACGGCTGCCGAAAGGCGGCCGTTGTCGTTTCTGGCATCGCGTCCGTACCTGTCGCGCGCTCGCCGTATGGCGGTCGGCGGCGGCCGGGTGCGCCGGGCCTGGTCCTTTGGTCCGGGGGCCGTTGCCGGGCCCGTATGCGATAATCAGCAGGTTGCAGGCCGCTCCCCCGGGGGCGCTTCGCGATCCCTGTCCCCCCATCCGTGCGCGGCCCTGCGTCCGCACGTCGACATGAGGAGTGTTCCGTGTCCGATTCGAACAAGTCTGGCCTGAGCGAGGTCACCCTTGCCGCCGGCGACAAGAACGTCGTCCTGCCCGTGCAGCATCCGACCCTGGGTGCGCCGTGCATCGACATCGCCCGCCTGCCGAAGGAAACCGGCTGCTTCACCTACGACCCGGGCTTCACCGCGACCGCGAGCTGCAAGTCGGCGATCACCTACATCGACGGCGACGCCGGCGTGCTGCTGTACCGCGGTTACCCGATCGAGCAGCTGGCCGAGAAGTCCAGCTTCCTCGAAGTCGCCTACCTGCTGATGAACGGCGAGCTGCCGACCCCGGCCGAGTTCAGCGCGTTCGAGCACGAAGTCACGCATCACACGATGATGCACGAGCGCCTGAAGAACTTCTTCCAGGGCTTCCAGTACGACGCCCACCCGATGGCCATGCTGGCCGGCACCACGGCCTCGCTGTCGGCGTTCTACCACGACACGCTCGACCTCGAAGACCCCGAGCAGCGCCGCCTCGCGGCGATCCGCCTGCTGGCGAAGATGCCGACCCTGGCCGCCGCCGCCTACCGCTACTCGATCGGCTGGCCGATCCGCTTCCCGCGCAACAACCTCGACTACGTCAACCGCTTCCTGCACATGATGTTCGAGGTGCCCAGCGAACCGCTGGAGATGAACCCGGTCGTCGCCAAGGCGCTCGACCTGCTCTTCATCCTGCACGCGGACCACGAGCAGAACGCCTCGACCTCGACGGTGCGCCTGGTCGGCTCGACCGGTGCCAATCCGTATGCGTCGGTCGCCGCGGGCATCACCGCGCTGTGGGGTCCCGCCCACGGCGGCGCCAACGAGGCCGTGCTGAAGATGCTGGCCGAGATCGGCACCCCGGACAAGGTCGACGCGGCCGTCGCCAGGGCCAAGGACAAGAACGACAGCTTCCGCCTGATGGGCTTCGGCCATCGCGTCTACAAGAACTTCGATCCGCGCGCGAAGATCATCCGCGAGATGACCCATAAGGTCCTCGGCGAACTGGGCGTCAACGATCCCCTGCTGGACGTGGCGCTGAAGCTGGAGGAGGCCGCGCTGAAGGACGACTACTTCGTGCAGCGCAAGCTCTATCCCAACGTCGATTTCTACAGCGGCATCATCTACAAGGCGCTGAAGATCCCGACCGAGATGTTCACGGTCATGTTCGCCATCGGCCGCACCGCCGGCTGGGTCGCGCACTGGCTGGAGCAGCAGGAAGACCCCGAGAACAAGATCGGCCGTCCGCGCCAGATCTACACCGGCTCGGCATCGCGCGACTACGTCGACGCCGACAAGCGCTGATCCGGCAACCGCCGGACCGGACCCGACGCCCCGCCTTCGCGGGGCGTCGTCGTTTTCGGGGCAGGGCCCGCACCCCGCAGCGTGGCGCACTCAGTGCCGTGTCGGCGCAGGACGCCTGAAATAGAGCCCCGAGTAATGGTCCAGCCGGTGCGAGGGCGCGAACGGCACGCGCAGCTGGCGTTCCGGAAGCTCCCAGTGGTCGTGGAGGGCGTAGCCCAGCCCTTCCATGCGTGCCCGGAAGTCCGGCAGGCCCACGACCCGGTAGGGGCAGACCGCGATGCCCAGGTTCTGAAGGGTGAAGAAACCTTGCTCGGGATGGATCGGCGACAGGTTCACCAGCACATGCCGTGGCGCGGCGTGGAGGCCGGCCAGCAGGTCCGGCAAGGCATAGTCCAGGTACTGCAGCGCGCCGCTGCAGATCAGCAGGTCGCTGCCGTCCGCGTCGCGCGGCGAACCGGAAAAGCGCAGGCGCCTGGCAGGGTCGTGGCCCGCGGCCCAGTCGCGGCCGGCGGCCATCACCGCACCCAGGTCGTGCACGCACCAGTCGAGGTCGTCGGGGAGGGCGACCCGCCGCCCGAAGCCGTAGTACGCCAGGCCGATGTGCCCGCCCAGGTCGAAGATCCGCCGAGCGCCTTCGGCCATCGCGTGCTCCAGCCACAGCAGCGCGGCATAGTCGCAACTTCGCAGCTGCCGGAGCTGGGTGCGGTACATCCGCGCGGCGTCGGCCACGTCGTAGGTCGGGGGCAGGCGTTCGGATCCGAAGGCCACGGCGGCGCGCAGGGCGTCGGCATGGCTTTTGTAGATCCCGAAATAGATGTTGCCGTGCCGGTAGGGGCGCTGGAAGTAACGCCGGTAGGCCGGGCGCGCGAGCAGCCGGGCGCCCGGCAGTTCCATCAGGCGACAGACCAGCTGCGCGTCCACGACATGGCCCCGGCATGGCTAAGGAGTCATTGGGGGCAACGCGGCGCCCGGCTCCGGGCGGACACGCTCCGCCGGTCAGGCGGGCCTGGCGGGGATGCCGTCCCCGGCGTCGACGTCCGCCAGCAACTGTTCGACGTGGCTGGCCGAGGCGCGCGCCATTGGCCGCTCGTCGATCCCGGACAGCGGCGCCTGCCGCAACACGGCCCGTGGCAGCACGGTCAGGTCGAAGCTGATGGCGTCGGCGGCGAACACCCAGACCGGGAAGTCGCCTTCGCGCTCGCGGTCCAGCCGAAGATGCCGGCTGCGTGATTCGGCGGGGATGCGGTGCTGCTGCAGGAAGCGGGCCACGGCGTCCGGATCGTCGTCGTGCAGGTGCAGGCAGACCGGACTGTGGGCGTCGGCCGTGCCCTCCAGGACCGGCCCCACGAGGCGCGGTGCGAAGGCGGCGAAGAAGGCCAGGGCGTGCACCGCCGCCTCGCGTCGTTCGCGCAGGGCCACCCGGTTGTCGGGCTGGAACAGACGCTGGTATTCGCGCAGGGCGTTCTCGATCTCGCGGTTGCGGGGCAGGGAGGCGTCGTCGTGGATGCCCAGGCGATGCGCGGCCTTCAGCTTGGCCTGGTGGTAGTCGCGGATGCCGCCCTCGGCCATCAGTCGCGCGGCCTCGTGGGCCAGGCGGTGCCGGCGTTCGCGGGTACGGGTCTGGGCATGCTGGTGGGCATGCGCGTGCTGTCGGGCGTGGGGCATGGGAACCTCCGCAGCGGCACGGCTCGGGCGGCCGGGAGCCGCCGAGGTCGGCCGAGGGGCCGACGGGACAACGCTATCACGCCCTTCGCGACAGGGGAAAGGCGTGGCCGGCCCGGACCGGGTACGGCCACGCACCGTCATGCCGGCGTTCAGAAAATGTCGAAGGACTCTTCCGCCGGCACGCTGTCGTCGTCGTACTGGACGTAGGTCTGCATGCGTTCCAGGTCCTCGGTCTTGACCCACTCGGTCACCCCGCCGCTGCCGTCGGGCAGCAGCCGGCCGTCGGCAGACACCGAGACCTTGACCATGTCCGCTGGCGGCAGGTTGGGGGTGATCGGCTGGTCCTTCGTCGCCACCCGCATGTAGTCGATCCAGATCGGCAGCGCGGCGCGGCCGCCGTATTCGCCGCGACCCAGCGACTGGAAGTTGTCGCGCCCCACCCATACGGTGGTGACGAACTGGCCACCGACGCCGGAGAACCATGCGTCGCGGTAGTCGTTGGTCGAGCCGGTCTTGCCGCCGATGTCCTCGCGGCCGAGCACCTTGGCCGCCGTGCCGGTGCCGCGCAGGACCACGTCGCGCAGCATCGAGATCACCTGGTAGGCGACCCGGTTGTCGATCACCCGCGGCGCGTCGACCGTTTCCAGCGGCGTGCCGTCGGCCGCCAGCCGGGGCTGTTCCGGCGCCTGCGGCTCGGGCTCGGGGGTCGGGGCCGCCGGTGCCGGCGCCGCGACCGGGCCGAGGTTGAACCCGTCGACGACATGGCGCACGCTCGAGGCGCGGCCGCTGACGCTGCAGCTCAGGCAGGCGGTGGGCGGGTTCTCCTGGAAAAGCACGGCGTCGTTGCGATCGCGGACGGTATCGATGAACCAGGGGTCGACCCGGAAGCCGCCATTGGCGAAGACCGCGTAGCCCCGCGCAACCGAGAGCGGCGTCAGCGACGCGGTGCCCAGCGACATGGAGAGGTTGGGCGGGAGCTGGTCCTTCTCGAAGCCGAACTTGCTGATGTAGTCGCGCGCGAAGTCGACGCCGATCGCATCGAGCAGGCGTACCGACACCAGGTTGCGCGACTGCACCAGTGCCTCGCGCAGGCGCATCGGCCCGGCGAAGTTGCCGCTGGAGTTCTGCGGCCGCCAGACCTTGCCGTTGCGCTGCTTGAACACGACCGGGGCGTCGAGCACGATCGAGGCCGGGTTGTAGCCGCGCTCCATCGCCGCGGCGTAGACGAAGGGCTTGAAGCTCGAACCGGGTTGGCGACGTGCCTGGGTGGCGCGGTTGAACTCGTTGCCGGCGAAGCTGAAGCCGCCCGAGAGTGCGCGCAGGGCGCCATTGGACGGGTCCATCGAGACCAGCGCGGCCTGGGCGCGCGGCAACTGGCTCAGCGCGTAGCTCGTCTTCCCGGGCGGCAAGGGCAGCGCTTCGCCCTCCGGCACCTCGGCGCTCGCCTCGGGCGCCTCCACGGTGGCCCGGAGCCGGACCTGGTCGCCGCGCTTGAGCAGCGTGGCCGGGTCGCGCGAGGCGAAGCTGTTCTTCTTGGTGACCTCCACCACGCGCCCGTCGCTCAGCGCCAGCTCGGCGCGGCCGCCTTCCACGCCCACGACCACGGCCGGGAGCAGGTTGGCCTGGGCCGGGATGTCCGCCAGGCGCTTGCCGGCAGTGGCGGCGTCCTCGCCCGGGGCCAGCTCGAAGTGCTGCTCGACGCCGTGCCAGCCATGGCGGACGTCGTAGGTCAGCAGGCCGTCGCGCAGGGCCTTGTCGGCCGCGGCCTGCAGGGTCGGATCGATGGTGGTGGTGACCTTGTAGCCCTGGGTGAGGGCCTCGGCGCCGAAGCGGGCGACCATTTCCTGGCGCACCATCTCGGCGATGTAGGGCGCGTAGACCTCGATCGGCGGCTCGTGCGGTGCTGCGTGCATCGGCACCGCCTTCGCGGCGGCGACCTCGGTGGCACTGGCGAAGCCCAGGTCGCCCATGCGCTGCAGGATGTAGTCGCGACGCTCGCGGGCGCGCTCGGGGTTGCTCAGCGGGTTGCCGCTGGAGGGGAACTTGGGGATGCCGGCCAGCGAGGCCATCTCGTCGAGGTCGAGCTCGGCGAGGGGCTTGCCGTAGTAGAACTGGGCCGCCGCGCCGACGCCGTAGTTGCGGTGCCCGAAGAAGCTCTTGTTGAGGTAGAGCTCCAGGATCTCGTCCTTGCTCAGTTCCCGCTCCATCCGCATGGCCAGCAGCATCTCGCGCAGTTTGCGCATGTAGCTGTACTCGGAGTCCAGGAAGAACTGCCGGGCGACCTGCTGGGTGATGGTCGACCCGCCGGGCACGCGCTTGTCGTCGGTGGTCGCCAGCAGCCACACGGCCCGCGCCACGCCCTTGTAGTCGACGCCGTGGTGCTCGTAGAAGCGGGCGTCCTCGGTTGCGATGAAGGCGTCCTTGAGGCGCTTGGGTACCTCGGCGATGGTGACCGGCGACCGGCGCATCTCCCCGAACTGGGCCATCAGGCGCCCGTCGCGGGTATAGACGTACATGGGTTCCTGCAGTTCGACGGTGCGGAGGGTCTCCACATCCGGCAGCTTGGGGACGATCACGTAGTACAAGGTGCCCAGGGCGATGGCGCCCAGCACCGCTGCGCCCACGAGGGCGACCAGCGCCCAGCGCAGCAAGCGTCGAATTCGTGACATCTAGATCCGGTTCCGGGTTTCTGTCTTCAAGAACGGGCAGTATAAGAGGTGTGCCGCCCCCGGGGGCGGCAGGGGTGGGTCCAGGGGGGAAGGGGCCGGTCGGGGGCGAAAACCGGGCTTCCAGATGGATCGACACGGGGTTAAAGTGACGGGGAGGGGCAATTTCCGCACGAAGTGGTTGCCAGCCATTCAAAAGTCCGTTATCTAAGACGGGGCCACACGAAGTGCGCGTAAGCGCTTGTGGTATGGGGAGAAAATCGTGGGTGTCATCACAAAAAGCCAGCCGGCGCTCGTCGGTGTGGATATCAGTTCGACTGCCGTGAAGCTGTTGCAGCTTTCGCGGTCGGGAAATCGCTATCGCGTGGACCATTACGCGGTTGAACCTCTGCCCCCCAACGCCGTCGTCGAGAAGAACCTCGTCGAAGTCGAGGCGGTGGGCGAAGCCATCAAGCGGGCCGTCGCGCGCTCCGGGACCCGTGCCCGGCATGCCGCCGCCGCCGTGGCCGGCTCGTCGGTGATCACCAAGGTGATCCCGATGCAGGCCGACCTCGACGACGACGACATGGAGTCGGCCATCGAGCTGGAGGCGGTCAACTACGTCCCGTATCCGATCGAGGAAGTGAACCTCGACTTCGAGGTGCTGGGACCGACCCCCGGGACCAGCGAGACGGTCCAGGTCCTGCTTGCCGCGTCCCGCGCCGAAAACGTCGAGGTCAGGGCGTCTGCCCTGGAGCTGGGCGGCCTCATCCCGCGGGTGATGGACGTCGAGGCCTTCGCGGTCGAGAACGCCTTCGCCCTGATGGCGGAACAGCTCAGCGCCGCGCGCGACGGGCTGGTGGCCCTGATCGACATCGGCGCGACCATGACGACGCTCAATGTCATCCGCAAGGGCCGCAGCATCTACCACCGCGAGAACGTCTTCGGCGGCAAGCAGCTCACCGACGAAGTCATGCGGCGCTACAGCCTCAGCTACGAGGAGGCCGGCCTGGCCAAGCGGCAGGGTGGCCTTCCCGAGAGCTACGAGGTCGAGGTGCTCGAGCCCTTCAAGGAAGCCACGGCGCAACAGGTCAGCCGACTCCTGCAGTTCTTCTATGCCGGTAGCGAGTTCAATCGCGTCGACCAGATCGTCCTGGCCGGTGGTTGTGCCTCGATCCCGGGCATCGCCCAGATGGTGGAGGAGCAGCTCGGCGTTCCGACCGTGACCGCGAACCCGCTCGCGAACATGACCCTCGGCCCGCGCGTCCAGGCACATGCCCTGGCGCAGGACGCGCCGGCGCTCATGATCGCCTGCGGCCTGGCATTGAGGAGCTTCGACTGATGGCAAGGATCAATCTGCTCCCGTGGCGCGCCGAGCGGCGCAAGCAGCGACAGAAGGAATTCGGTGTCATGGCGGCGCTTTCGGCGCTCGCCGCGGTCATCGTGTCCTTCCTGATCGTGAGTTACTACAACGGCCAGATCAGCGGTCAGAACACGCGCAACGACTACCTGCGGGCCCAGATCGTCGAGGTCGACAAGCAGATCGCCGAGATCGAGGAACTCGACCGGAAGAAGGGCAAGCTGCTCGCGCGGAAGGAAGTCATCGAGGAACTGCAGGCCAACCGTTCGCAGATGGTGCACCTGTTCGACTCGCTGGTCCGCACGATCCCCGATGGCGTGGTCCTGACCGCGATCAAGCAGGATGCGCAGACCCTGACCCTGACCGGGCGCTCGCAGTCCAACTCACGCGTCAGTACCTACATGCGCAACCTGGAGGGGTCTGGCTGGATGACCAAGCCCGACCTGTCGATCATCGAAGCGAAGGGCTCGGACAAGGGCTTGCCCTACGAGTTCAGCCTGCAGGTGCAGCTTGCCAACCCGAACGCGCCGGTCGACGAGGACGGTGACGGGATTCCGGACCAGCCTGCGGCGATGACTGGCGATGCCGCCGTCGAAGGTGGCGAAGGCGAGGAAGCTCCTTCGCTGCTCGCACCCGTCGACGCGCAAGGCGCCGCGCCTGCCGCGGACGGTGCCGACGCCGCTGCCCCGGCTGAGGGCTCGGATGCCTACCCGGCGCCGGCGCCCGGAGGCAACGGTGCACCTGCGGCAGACGCTGATACGACCGACGCGGCGGGTACCGAAGCCGCCGCGCCTGCCACGGGAGCTGCGTCATGAGCCAGAAGAAAATGTCCCTTCGCGAGCTCGATTTCAACAATATGGGCTCCTGGCCCAAGCAGGCCAAGATCGGCTTCTGCGTGATCATCGGCCTGCTCATCGTCGGCCTGACCTGGTACCTCTTCGTCAGCGACAAGAAGGACCAACTCGCGGGACTCGAGCGCACCGAGAAGGAACTTCGCGGCGAGTTCGAGACCAAGCAGGGTCGTGCCGCGAATCTCGAACCGCTCAAGCAGCAGCTCGCACAGATGGAACAGCAGCTCCAGCAGATGCTGCGGCAGTTGCCGAGCAAGACCGAAATGCCGGACCTGATCGTCGACATCTCGCAGACGGCGCTCGCCACTGGCATCAACAACGAGCTGTTCCAGCCCGGTGCGGAACAGCCCAAGGAGTTCTACGCCGAGAAGCCGATCGCGCTGCGCATGGTGGGTACCTACCACCAGTTCGGTGCCTTCGTCAGCGGCGTGGCTTCGTTGCCCCGCGTGGTCATCATGACCATGCATGACATCTCCCTGAAGCCGCGAGGCGGCACGGACGCGGTGATCACGTCCAACAGTCCGTTGGAACTGGTCGGCACCGTGAAGACCTACCGTTACCTGGATGAGGACGAAGTCGCCGACCAGGAAGCGGGAGCGAGCCAGGACAACACCATGGGAGGGTCCTGAGCATGCGCAGTGCAGCACGTATGCAGAGCCACCACACTCTCTCTCGCGCCATCGCGGCGGGCCTGATGCTCGTCGCCCTGGCCGGGTGCTCGCGTGGCATCACCAGCACGCCCGGGGAAGCCCCGAACCTGGAGAAGTGGATCGACGAAGTGAAGGCGCGTCCCGCGCCGCCGCTGGATCCGCTCCCGGTCATGCAGCAGTTCGAGAGCTTCGAGTACAACGCCCAGGCCCTGCGTGATCCGTTCAGTCGCGCGTTCCGCGACCAGGATGGCGGCAGTGGCCCGCGACCGGACTCGTCCCGTCGCAAGCAGACGCTGGAGCAGTTCCCGCTCGACAGCCTCGACATGGTGGGAACCCTGGGGGCCGGTAGTGGCATCGTCGCCCTGGTGATGGCGCCCGACAAGGTGACATACCGCGTCAGGCCCGGTGCGTACATGGGTCAAAGCGACGGTCGCGTGACCAGCGTCCATGAAGACCGCATCGAACTGGTGGAACTGGTGCCGGATGGCGCGGGTGGCTGGCTTGAACGCCCGGCGTCCGTTGCATTGGAAGATCAATGAGTTTGGGGGATAGCACGATGACCGTTAACAACGCCAACAGCCCGCGGCCCGCCCGGCGCTCAATGCTCCTGCGCACTGCCGGTGTCGGCATCGCGGTGGGCGCTATCGCGGCCTTCAGTGCCGTCCATGCCCAGCAGGCGCCCGCCGCGGCGCCGGCTGCAGGCCAGTCCGTCGCGCCCGCGCCCAGCGTGGACCCGGCCAAGCGCCTGCCTGGAGCGATCGAAGTCTCGAAGATCGACTTCAAGCGAGGCGACGGTGGCGCCGGGCGCCTGATCCTGAGCTTCAGCGGCGAGGGTGCCAGCCCCGACCTGCGCAGCGTGGGTTCGACCGTCACCATCAACGTCGGCAACGCCGAGCTGCCCGCCAGCCTGCAGCGGCCGTTGAACGTGACCGACTTCGCGACCCCGGTCGAGCGCATCGATGCGCGCCGCTCGGGCGGCGGCACGCTCCTGACCCTGGATACCCGGGGCAACTTCGAGTCGATGGCCTACCAGACCGGCAGCGACTACATCGTCGAGATCGTGCCCCGTGCCGCGACCGCTTCGACCGCGGCCACGGGCGCGGTCGGCGCCGGTCGCGCCGTTGGCGCCACCAGCAGCACGGGTTCCAGCCGCGGCTACTCCGGCCGCCCGGTGACTTTCAACTTCCAGGACGTCCCGGTGCGCACGGTGCTTCAGCTCGTCGCGGAAGAGTCCGGCCTGAACGTCGTCGCCGCCGACACGGTGCAGGGCAATGTCACCCTGCGCCTGATCAACGTGCCGTGGGACCAGGCGCTGGACATCGTCCTGCAGGCCAAGGGGCTCGACAAGCGCCGCAGCGGCAACGTCATCTGGATCGCGCCGCAGGCCGAGATCGCGAAGTACGAGCAGGACAAGGAAGACGCGCGTATCGCGCTCGACAACCGCGTCGACCTCGTCACCGAATACGTGCAGATCAACTACCACAATGCCGCGCAGATCTTCAAAGCCCTGACCGAAGCCAAGGGCATCGGCGGCCAGGGTGGCGGCCAGGGTGGCTCGGGCAGCGACGAGAACGGTTTCCTCTCGCCGCGCGGCCGCCTCGTCGCCGACGAGCGCACCAACACGCTCATGATCAGCGACATCCCGAAGAAAGTCGTGCAGATGCGCGAGCTGATCAAGGTCATCGATCGCCCGGTCGACCAGGTCGTCATCGAGGCCCGGGTCGTCATCGCCACCGACACGTTCGCGCGTGAACTTGGCGCCCGGTTCGGCATCAGCGGCGCTTCGGGCAAGGATGGCGACCGCAGCTCCCTGGGCTATGGCGGCGACATCGGAGCATCGGGCGACAACGCGTCCTCGCGTGCCGACGCGGTGATGAGCGGCGATCGCACCTTCGACGTCACCCGTAGCCTGATGAGCAACCTGGGCGTCACCAACCCCGCCGGTTCCGTCGCACTGTCGATCCTGAACGCCGGCTATGCGCTCGACGTCGAGCTGTCTGCGATGCAGGAAGAGGGTCGCGGCGAAGTGATCTCCAACCCCCGCGTCGTCACCAGCAACCAGCGCGAGGCGGTCATCCGCCAGGGCCAGGAAGTCGGTTACGTGACCATCTCGCCCCAGCAGGGCGGCAACAGCATCCCGATCCCGAACGTCCAGTTCAAGGACGTGCTGCTCGAGCTCAAGGTGACGCCGACGATCACCCACGACGGCCGCGTGTTCCTGAACATGGCCATCAAGAAAGACGAGGTCGAAGGCTTCACCGACACGTCGATCGGCAGCGTGCCGCAGATCGCCAAGCGCGAAGTGAACACCGCCATCCTGGTCGAGGATGGGCAGACTGTCGTGGTCGGCGGTGTCTACGAGTTCCGCGATCGCAGCGACATCAGCAAGGTCCCCTTCCTGGGCGATATCCCCTTCCTGGGCAACCTGTTCAAGAAGAAGGGACGTTCCAAGGACAAGGCCGAGCTGCTGATCATGGTCACGCCGAAGGTCCTGCGCGTCGAACAGCGCTGATCCGATTCGGCTCGGGTCGGACACGACGACCCGGCAACGGCGATAAATGTGGAGAGGGCCGCAAGGCCCTCTCTTCGTTTGTGCAATGCTTGGGCGGGTAGACCGGCTGAATGGTGGCCGGGGCAGGCTGGAACCAATCCGGCCGTCCACTGGTCGAACGCCTGGACAGTTGCCCGTACACAAGAAACTCGAGGATCGAATGGACAGCATTCCCCCGGCAGCGCCGCCCGAAGGTGCGACGGCGCGCCTGCACGACGCGTTCAAGGCCCTGCGCGATGCCCTCTCGGCCGAGATCGTGGGTCAGTCGGCCCTGATCGAGCGGCTGCTGATCGCGTTGCTCGCCGACGGGCATCTGCTGGTCGAGGGCGCGCCCGGCCTGGCCAAGACCAGCGCCATCCGTGCGCTGGCGTCGCGCCTGGAAGCGGACTTCGCCCGCGTGCAGTTCACGCCCGACCTGTTGCCCGCCGACCTGACCGGTACCGAAGTGTGGCGTCCCCAGGATGGCCGTTTCGAATTCCAGTCCGGGCCCATCTTCCACCCGATCCTGTTGGCGGACGAGATCAATCGGGCGCCCGCGAAGGTACAGTCCGCGCTCCTGGAGGCGATGGGTGAGCGCCAGGTCACCGTGGGCCGCGCCACCTATCCGCTGCCTGCGCTGTTCCTGGTCATGGCCACGCAGAACCCGATCGAGCAGGAGGGCACGTTCCCGCTGCCCGAGGCGCAGCTGGACCGTTTCCTCATGCACGTGCGGATCGCCTATCCCGAGGTGGATGCCGAGACCGAGATCCTGCGCCTGGCCCGCGATCGGGCCCGCGACGCGATGCGCGCCGTACCCGAGGCCGTCGACAGGATGCCCATCGGCGACGTTTTCGATGCACGCGCCGCTGTCCTCGACCTGCACGTGGCCCCGGCGGTCGAACGCTATCTCGTCGAGATCGTGCTGGCTTCGCGCGACGCTGCGCGCTACGACGCCGACCTGGGGCGTCGCATCGCCTGGGGTGCCAGCCCCCGCGGCTCGATCGCGCTGGAACGTTGCGCGCGTGCCCACGCCTGGCTGGCGGGACGCGACTACGTCACCCCGGACGACGTGCGCGAGGTCGCACCCGACGTGCTCCGCCATCGGGTGCTGCCCAGCTACGAGGCGACGGCCGAGGGCTGGGACGGCGGGCGGCTCGTGGACGCGCTGCTCGAACAGGTTCCGTTGCCCTGACGACGATGGCCAGGGCACGTCCATCGCAGGCGCAGCCGGCCGGGGACGGTATCGCGCCTACCCTTGCCGAACTGCTGTCACTCAAGTCGCTCGCCGGCGCCAGGCGGACGCCGAGGTCCGGACGCCACGGCATTGCCGGTCCGGCACTGTCCCCCCTGCGGGGCCGTGGCATGGATTACGCCGAGTCCCGCGAATACGTGGCCGGCGACGATGCGCGCCACATCGACTGGAAGCTCACCGCGCGCACCGGTCGTGCCCACACCAAGATGTTCCAGGCCGAGCGCGAGCGCTTGACCCTGATCGTCGGCGACACCGCGCCGGCGCTGTATTTCGGCACGCGCGTGCGGTTCAAGTCGGTCCAGGCCGCCCGTGCCGGCGCGATCGCCGCCTGGGTCGCCGCGCGCGACGGCGACCGCATCGCCGCATTGCGCGGCAGCCTGCACGAGCCGCCAGTGCCACCGGCGGCGGGTACGCGTGGCGTCCTGCGCACCCTCGATGCGTTGGTGCGCTGGTATGCGCGTCCTCCTTCGGACGACGGCGGGCTGGGCATGGCGCTCGACCATGCCCAACGCCTACTTCGCCCGGGTTCGCGACTGATCGTGCTGGCGGACGCTGGCAGCGTCGCCGACACGCCGGCGCAGCGTTGGCCGGTGCTGGCACAGCACCACGAGGTGATCCTGCTGATGCTGGTCGACCCGCTGGAGGTTTCGCCGCCGAAGGCGCTGCTGCCGCTGGCCGACGGCGCGGGCGAGGGCGCATCCCGTCTTGAACTCGACCTGGGCACGCAACGGGTGCGTGCGCGTTGGCGCGAGTGCTTCGGCGCACCGGTCGCCACCGCGCTGGCCCAGTTGCCGGCGCGCGGCGTGCGCGTGGCGGCGCTGTCGACGAACGACGGCAGCGATGCCTGGCTGCCGCTGCTGGGCCTTCCCTGGCACCAGGTGGCCTGAGCATGACCGGCCTGGCGACCATCGTCCTGCGCGACATCCACCAGCCCCCCGCGCCCGGCTGGTGGCCCCCCGCACCTGGCTGGTGGCTGCTGGCAGGGGCGATCCTGGCCTGCGGCATCGCCGCATGGGCCTGGCATGCCTGGCGCAAGAAGCGTCGTCGACGGATCGAACGCCTGTTCGACACGGCCCTCGCCGACGCACCCGACGCCGCCGCGCGCCTGGCGGCCATTTCCGAGCTGCTCCGGCGTGCCGCGCGCCGGCACGAGCGCCACGCCGACCGCCTGCAGGGCGAGGCCTGGCGGCGCTGCCTGGACAAGGGCGTGCAGCCGCCGCGTTTCTCCGGTCATCTGGGCGACCTGTTGCTCGACGGCAGCTTCCGTCCCGATCCAGACCCCGGCGAGGTGGAGGCCGTCGCCCGCGCCGCGCGGCTGCGCTTCGTGGAATGGATGGAGGTGCGATGAACTTCGCCGCCTCGTTCATGGACGCCTTCGATCCCGGCGCCATCGCGCTGGCATGGCCGGCCTGGCTGTGGGCGCTGCCGCTGCCGCTGTTGGCTTGGTGGGTGTTGCCTGCCACGCGATCGACGTCGCCCGCGGTGCGGATGCCCCGGCTGGGCCGCCTGGCCGGCCTGGCCGACGCGCCGGGCCGCGGACGCGCGGGCCGTCTTCCCAGTCCGCTCTTGCTGCTGGCGTGGATGCTCCTGTGCCTGGCCGCATCGCGCCCGCAGCAACTGGGGGAAGCCGTCGAGCCGCCCCAGTCCGGACGCGACCTGATGCTGGCCCTCGACCTGTCCGGCAGCATGGACGAGCCCGACATGCAACTGGGGGGGCGACCGGTCGACCGTCTCACAGCGGCCAAGGCGGTGCTGGCCGACTTCCTCGACCGTCGCAGCGGCGACCGCGTGGGGCTGCTGGTTTTCGGGCGTCGTGCCTATGCCCTGACGCCCTTGACCCCGGACCGCGAATCCGTGCGCCAGCAGTTGCAGGACAGCGTCGTCGGCCTCGCCGGCCAGGAAACCGCCATCGGCGATGCCATCGGCCTGGCGGTCAAGCGACTGCGCGACCAGCCCGAAGGCCAGCGCGTCCTGATCCTGCTGACCGATGGGGTCAACACCGCGGGCCTGCTGGAGCCGGAAAAGGCCGCGCAACTGGCGCACGACCATGGCGTGCGCGTGCACACCGTGGCGTTCGGCGGCGACGGGGCGATGTCCGTGTTCGGTTTCCAGTTGCCGATGCCGGGCGGTGGCGACGAGATCGACGAAGCCACCCTGCGCCGCATCGCCGAACAAACCGGCGGGCGTTTCTTCCGCGCGCGGGATACCGCGCAACTGGCGGGGATCTATGCCGAGATCGACCGTCTCGAACCGGTGGAGCGTCCCGGCCCGGCCGTGCGCCCGCGCATCGAACGCTACGCATGGCCGCTCGGCCTGGCGGTGTCGATGGGGCTGTTGGCCTTCCTGTGGCCGCCCAGGTGGCGCCGATGAACGGCTTCGACCCGTCCAGCCTGCACCTGCTCCGCCCCGAGTGGCTGTGGGGGCTGCTCGCGCTCCCGGTCCTGGCCGCGCTGTGGATCGTGCGCCGCCGCCGCGCCAATGTCTGGCACGACGTCGTCGATCCGCACCTGCTCCCCCATCTGCTGGACGCCCGTGTCGGGCGGCGCATCCAGCCAGGCCCATGGCTCGCTGCCTTGGGGTATGTCCTGGCGGTCATGGCCCTGGCCGGTCCCAGTTGGCGGCAGGTCGAGCAACCGCTCTGGCGCGGCCAGGTGCCGCTGATGGTCGCGCTCGACCTGTCCAGCGCCATGGCCGCGGCCGACCCGCCGCCCTCGCGCCTCGCGCAGGCCCAGGCCAAACTGGCGCGGCTGCTGGAGCTTCGCGGCGATGGCCCGGTCGGGCTCGTGGTGTACGCCGACGATGCCTACACGGTGGCGCCGCTGACCGACGATGCGGCCAACCTGGCCCTGTTCCTCGATGCCTTGTCCCCAAGCATCATGCCGCGCGACGGTGCGAACGCCAGCCGGGCGATCGCCTGGTCGACGCGCTTGATGCGCCAGGCGGGCTTCGAGCGCGGCCAGATCCTGCTGCTTGCCGGCCAGGCCGATGCCGACGCGGCCGCGGCCGCCGCCGAGGCGCGCTCGAGCGGTTTCGAGACCAGCGTCCTGGGTATCGGCCGGGCAGGGGGGGTGGCGTACCGGACCGTCGATGGCGATACCGGGGTCGCGGGCTTCGACCAGGCCCGGCTGCAGGCGGTCGCCGCACGCGGCGGCGGTCGCTACGTCGGCCTCGCGGCCGATGAGGCCGACCTGCGGGCGCTCGGCGTGTTGTCGCCCGGTCCGGGCGATGCGGTCAGCGAGGATGGCGAGGCCGGGCGCACCTGGCAGGACGAAGGCTTCTGGCTCATCCCGCCGCTCATGCTGTTGGCGCTGTTCGCCTTCCGCAGGGGAGCGGCCGTCGCCGCGCTGGCGCTCGTGCTGTGGCTGCCGGTGTTGCCCGCGCAGGCCGCGGACTGGTGGCGGCGCGACGACCAGGTCGAGCACAAGCGAATGGTCGAGGCCGCCAACGCCTTCCGGCAGGGCGACTACGCCCGCGCGGCCAGCGGCTATGCGGGCGTCGAATCGGCCGATGGCCACTACAACCGGGGCAACGCACTGGCCAAGGCCGGGCAGTTCCAGCAGGCGATCGAAGCCTACGACCGGGCGTTGGCGATCCAGCCCGGCATGGAGGACGCCATCGCCAACAAGCGCGCCGTCGAGGCGGCCGTGAAGCGGAAGCAGGATGGCGAGGGCACGGGTGGCCAGGGCGAGGGCGGCCAGGACGGCAAGCCCTCGTCGCAGTCGGACCCGTCCGGCGGACAGGAGGCGTCGTCGGGCGACGACGGCGGGGACGGCGCGCCGTCACGGCAGCAGGCCGGGGACGACCCGCCCAAGGGCCCGGCACCCCGGCCCGACGATGCCGACGAGGGCCGGGCGACAGGCTCCACGCCGGAGGCGCCGGAAGCCAAGGGTTCCGCCGAGCAGGACGCAGCCGACGCCGCCCAGCGCGAGCGCATGCGGCAGGCCCTGGGGCAGGCACGCCAGGCGGACGGTGGCGAGCCGGGCGACGACGGCGAACCGCTCGCTGGACCGGCCGGAGAAACCCCCGCCGAACGTGAACGTCGCGTCGCCAACGAGGCCTGGTTGCGGCGCGTGCCCGACGATCCGGGCGGCCTGCTGCGCGAGAAATTCAGGATCGAACACGAACGCCGTCGTCGACAGGGAGACTGGGACGAATGACACCCGAGACTCGGACCCGCGTGCGCTGGGGCGCATGGCTCATGTTGATGCTGTTCGCGACGATGGCATCCGCCGCGCCGCGCGCGTGGCTGGACCGCGACCGGATCGTGCTGGGCGAGACGGTCACGCTGAACGTGGAGGCCGGCCTGCTGTCCTCGGCGCCGGACTACTCGCCGCTGGAAGGCGATTTCCGGCTCAGTGGGCATTCCAGCCAGCGCGGCTTCTCCGGCGGCACGGGCCAGACCTCGTCCTACACCCTCTTCGCGGTGGCCCTGCGGCCGCTGCGCGATGGTGTGTTGACGATCCCGGCGCTGTCGGTCGGCAACGAGCGCACGGCACCGCTGACCCTCGTGGTCGAGCCGGCGCCGCAGCAGACGCCGGCGCAGGCGCGGGGCGACGTCTTCATCGAAAGCGTGCCCGATGACACACGCCCCTACGTGCAGCAATCGGTGGGCTGGGTCGTCCGCCTGTTCTCGGCGGTCCCGATCGTCTCGGGCACCCTGGACCAGCCGGCGCCGGAGGGCGCGTCGTTCCAGCGCGTCGGCGACGACGCGCAGTATTCGCGGACGATCAACGGTCGCCAGTACCAGATCGTGGAGCGGCGCTTCATGCTGGTACCCGAGCGCAGCGGGCCGCTGGAGATACCCGGCGCCAGCTTCGAGGGGCGGGGCACGAGCGGCCTGTTCGACGACATGTTCGGCGGTGGACGCGGCGGCAGGTTGGGAGCCCAGGTGGGGCCGCGCACCCTGCAGGTGCAACCGGTCCCGGACAAGGCACCGCAACCCTGGTTGCCCCTGCACGATCTCAAGCTGCGCTATCGCGCCAATCCGGCCGAATTGCGGCAGGGTCTCGCGGCCACGCTGACCGTCGAGGCCGTCGCCGACGGCGCCACCGGCGCGCAAATGCCCGAGCTCGAACTGCCGCCGAGCGACGGCGTGCAGGTCTTCCCCGAACGTGCGCAGGTCGATGAGCGCTTCGTCGATGGCCGGCCCCGCGCCACCGTCACGCGCAGCTTCTCGCTGGTGCCCGGCAGGACCGGCGCCGTCGCGCTGTCCGGCGTGAGGATGGGCTGGTGGGACGTCAAGGCGGGCGAGGCGCGCGAGGCACGTCTCCCACCGCTGCAATGGAACGTGCAGCCGGGCGCCGCGGGATTCGATCCACCCGCGGCAACGGCGGCCTTGCCGTCGATTCCCGCGGGCGCCGGGCCTTCGACCGCGCGGCCAGGCGATGGCGCCATTGCACCCGCTGAAAGTGCGGCGCTCCCGCTGCCGGGCATGCAAGGGGACCGCGCGGCGTGGGTGGCGGCCACCGTCCTGTTCGCCGTCCTGTGGCTGCTGACCCTGTTGCTGGCACTGCACTGGCGCCACCAGCGCCCGGCGACCCCCGCCGGTGGTCCGACCTCCGCGCATGCGCCGGACGCGCGAGCGCGTCCCACGCCCGCGGCCCTGCGCAAGGCGCTCGACACAGGGAGTTTCGAAGATTTCGTGCAGGTGCTCGGGGCGATGGCGGAACCGCCGGTCAAGAGCGTCGATGCGCTGCTCGAACGCCTCGACAATCCTGCGCAGCGACGGGCGCTGGAGGCCATGCAGCAGGCGCGCTGGGGCGATGGCGACGGGCCGTCGGCGCGGGCACTGCTGCGCGAGGCCTTCGCCGACGGTCCCCGCTGGACGGTGCCCGGACACGCCGCCGGCGAGTCGATCCTGCCGCCACTCTATCCGCAGCGCTGAGCGGTCCAGGCGGGCGCGGGTGCCCGGTTTGATAAGCTCGCCGCGTCCCGACGGAATCGCACCATGACCGATCAAAACGCCTCGCACACCTCCAGCGGCCCCGGCCTGTCCCTGCACACGCGCATGCTGCTGGGCTTCATCGTCGGTGCCGGCGCCGGCCTGCTGGTCAATTTCTTCATCGGCGAGGCGGGCTGGGTGGACGCCCTCATCCACTACGTCACCGACCCGGTGGGCCAGCTGTTCCTGCGCCTGCTGTTCATGCTGGTGATCCCGCTGGTCTTCTCCGCCCTGGTGCTGGGCGTGGTCGAGATCGGCGACGCCAAGTCCCTGGGCCGCATCGGCGGCAAGACGCTGGTCTGGATCCTCGTGGTGACGGCCTTCGCGGTGCTGATCGGCATGGTCTGCGTCAACGTGCTGCAGCCGGGCACGGGCCTGTCCCAGGACGTCGGCCAGAGCCTGCTGGCCGCCGGCTCGGAGCGCGCGGCGGACGTCGCCAGCAAGCGCGAGGGCGTCTCGGGCATCGACATCCTGCTCAACATCGTGCCCAAGAACCCGGTCGCCGCCGCGGCCAACGGCGACCTCATCGCGGTCATGTTCTTCGCACTGATGTTCGGCGTGGCCGCGACGGTGCTGCAGACCGACGGCACCCGCAGCTTCGTCTCCACCGTGCAGGGCATCTACGACATCTGCCTGAAGCTCATCGGCTGGGTCATCGAGCTGGCGCCGTACGCCGTCGCCGCGCTGCTGTTCTCCATCACCGCCAAGCTGGGCGTCGACGTGCTGGTGCAGCTCGCCCGCTACGTGGGCACGGTGATCCTGGCCCTGGCGATCCATTTCTTCGTGGTGTTCCCGATCCTGCTCAAGCTGTTCGGCGGGATGTCGCCGAGGGCGTTCTTCCGCGGCGCGGAACCCGCCCTGCTGACGGCCTTCTCGACGTCCTCGTCCAGCGCGACCCTCCCCACCACGCTGAAGGTGACCGAGGAAGCCCTGGGCGTACCGCGCCGCGTCGCCCGGTTCGTCTGCACCCTGGGTGCCACCGCCAACATGAACGGCACGGCCCTGTTCGAGGGCATCACGGTGCTGTTCCTGGCGCAGTTCTTCGGCGTCGACCTGAGCCTGTTCCAGCAGGTCATGATCCTGGTGATGTGCATCCTGGGCTCGATCGGCGCGGCCGGCGTGCCGGGTGGCTCGCTCCCGGTCATCGCGATGATCCTGGTGATGTTCAAGATCCCGCCCGAGGGCATCGGCCTGATCCTCGGCGTGGACCGCCTGCTCGACATGTGCCGGACCGTCGTCAATGTCGGCGGCGACATGGCCGGATCGGTGGTGATCGGCCGCAGTGAAGCGGCCGCCGAAGCCCGCGCCGCCAGCCGGCCAGGCTGAACGCTGGCGCCCGGGCGGACGCTCCGGGCGCAGGGAGGGCGACAGCGGGGCCGCCGGATGGGACAATAGCGCGCCCGTCGCCCCCGCACGGCCGCCCTGGACCCGCGTCCAGGCCGGCCAGCCGCGTCCCGGGCGCCTCCTGCCGCTTCCAAGACTGCCCTCGACGCCATGACGACGCCCAGCCGCCGCGACCTCGCGAACGCCATCCGATTCCTTGCCATCGACGCGGTCCAGGCCGCCAACTCCGGCCATCCCGGCATGCCCATGGGCATGGCCGACATCGCCGAAGTGCTTTGGAACGACTACTACAGCCACAACCCCAACAACCCGAAGTGGTTCAACCGCGACCGCTTCGTGCTGTCCAACGGCCACGGCTCGATGCTGCAGTACGCGCTGCTGCACCTGTCGGGCTACGACCTCTCGATCGAGGACCTGAAGCACTTCCGCCAGCTCGGCTACAAGACGCCCGGCCACCCGGAGAACTTCATGACCCCGGGCATCGAGACCACCACCGGTCCGCTCGGGCAGGGCTTCGCCAACGCCGTGGGCATGGCGCTGGCCGAGAAGCTGCTGGCCCAGCGCTTCAACCGTCCCGAGTTCCAGGTCGTCGACCACCGTACCTGGGTGTTCATGGGCGATGGCTGCCTGATGGAGGGCATTTCCCACGAGGCCGCCTCGCTCGCCGGCACCTGGGGCCTGGGCAAGCTGGTCGCGTTCTGGGACGACAACCGCATCTCCATCGACGGCGACACCCAGGGCTGGTTCACCGACGACACGCCCGCGCGCTTCGAGGCCTACGGCTGGAACGTCGTGCGCGGCGTCGATGGCCATGACGCCGATGCCATCAAACAGGCGATCGAGGCCGCGCTGGCGTCCAGTGACAAGCCGACCCTGGTCTGCTGCCGGACCACCATCGGCTACGGCTCGCCGGCCAAGGCCGGCAAGGAATCGAGCCATGGCGCGCCGCTGGGCGCCGATGAGGTGGCCGCCACCCGCGAGGCGCTGGGATGGCCCCATGGCGCCTTCGACATCCCGCAGGCGCTTCTCGATGGCTGGCACGCCGGCAACGCCGGCCTGGTCCGCGAAGACCAGTGGAACACCCTCTTCGACGCCTACGCCGCGCAGTTCCCCACCGAGGCCGCCGAGCTGACCCGGCGCTCGCACGCCGAGCTGCCCGAGGGTTTCGTGGCCGAGGCCGACGCCTACATCGCGCGCCTGCAGGCGGACGGCCCGGTAGTGGCGTCGCGCAAGGCCTCGCAGATGGCCATCGAGGCCTTCGCCCCGCTGCTGCCGGAACTGATCGGCGGTTCGGCCGACCTCGCGCATTCCAACCTGACCCTGTGGAAGGGCAGCAAGTCGGTCGCCTCCGATGCTGCCGACGCGAACTACGTGTACTACGGCGTGCGCGAGTTCGCGATGACCGCGATCAGCAACGGCCTCAACCTGCACGGCGGTTTCATTCCCTACGACGCCACCTTCCTGGTGTTCAGCGACTACGCGCGCAACGCCGTGCGCATGAGCGCGCTGATGGGCGCGCAGGCGATCCACGTGTACACCCACGACTCGATCGGCCTGGGCGAGGACGGTCCGACCCACCAGCCCATCGAGCACCTCGCCAGCCTGCGCTACATCCCGGACAACGACGTCTGGCGTCCGTGCGACGCGGTCGAGTCGGCGGTTGCGTGGAAGGCCGCGATCACGCGCCACGACGGCCCCAGCTGCCTGGTGTTCTCGCGCCAGAACCTGGACCACCAGGCGCGCGACGCGGCCCAGGTCGCCGACATCGCGCGCGGTGGCTACGTGCTCAAGGACTCGGTGGGCGCACCCGCGACGATCCTGCTGGCGACCGGCTCGGAAGTCGGGCTGGCCATGCAGGCCGCCGAACGCCTCGGCGATTCGGTCCGCGTGGTGTCGATGCCCTCGACCGACGTCTTCGACCGCCAGGACGAAGCCTATCGCGAGTCGGTCCTGCCGCGCGCCTGCCGCCGCCGCGTCGCGGTGGAGGCCGGCGTGTCCGACTTCTGGCGCAAGTACGTCGGCCTCGACGGCGCGGTGGTCGGCATCGACACCTTCGGCGCCTCCGCGCCGATCAAGCCGCTCATGGAGCATTTCGGCTTCACCGTCGACAAGGTCGTCGAGGCGGCGCGCGCGCTGGCCTGAGGCCGGCGGGTTCGACCACGGACGGCGCCTGCGGGCGCCGTTCGCATGTCTGGGGGACGCGCCGGCTTCAGTCCGGCCGCGGGGTCTCGAAGCGGCGGAAATAGCGGTGGTGCTTCATGTGGTCGAACTGGTTGATCGCGAAGTAGGCCTTGCCGCCGCGGCGGCCGGTCTGCAGGCAGGGCAGTTCGTGCTGGGCGTCGGGATTGTTGGTGTAGAAGTGCGGCACCTTGTCGATGAAGCGCGACAGCATCCGCGGCCCGCATTCGACCTCGCCGTACTTGTCGAAACCGAAGCGCGGATGGCCGATGTTGAAGTCGTCGACGCAGACCACGCCGTTCTCGATCAGGCCCAGTTCCCGTTCCAGCGGCCAGTCCTCGTACCAGTGTGCGTCGAGGTAGTAGAGCGGGCAGCGGAACGCGTCCTTGAACTTCGCGATCAGCTCGGGCGAATCGATCTTCTCCACGTGGGTGTGCGGCATGAAGCCCACGCGGCGCTTGACGATGTCGACGTACTTGTCGACCACGTCGCAGGTGATGATCTGCAGGTGCGGATAGGTGCGGGCGAGGTAGTCGGTCGTATCGCCCATGTTGCTGCCCGTCTCGATGATCGCGTCGCACTGGTAGCGCTCGACCAGGAAGTCGAATTCCAGGGCGGTGGTGATGTCGAAACCGAACGGTCCGCCACCGTCGCTGAGCTCGGTCGCGGCCAGGCGCATGGTGCGGTAGAAGTGCTTGTAGACGTTGTCTGCGGACATCCGGCGAGGGACCTGCTGCGTGCCAGGCGCCAGTATAGGCAAAGTCGCTAAGGCGCCGTCGCGGCACCGGAGGCCTTGTCCAGGGCGAGCGACAGGAGCCGCGACTCCAGCCACGCGGCAACCCCGTCGGGCGCCTGCAGGTCCATGCGCTGCAGCGCTTCCCGGTCGCGCGGGGCGCCTGCGACGAGTGCTCGCAGCACCGTACCGAGCTTGCCCGGTGGCGAGGCGGTTGCCGCCTTCAGCCAGCCCAGCGCCGCGACCAGGCGTTGCTCCACCACGGTGAAATCGCTGCCGAGCGGGTAGTCGGGCAGGGTGCCGTCGCGGCGCAGCGGTGCCAGCCGCGCGCGTAGCGCTTCGTGGGTGTTGCGCGAGGCGGTCGGCGGCGGCGCGAAGTCCCGGGCGATCTTGCCCGCCGACTTCGCCTGCGCCAGCAGCGCCGGCTGGAAGTCGGCGTCGGTGATGCCCGCCATCGCCGCGATGCAGTCTTCGTCGGTGGCGCCGCGCAGGTCGGCAATGCCGTATTCGGTGATGTAGACGTCGCGCAGGTGGCGCGGGATCGTCGCATGGCCGTAGCGCCAGACCACGTTGGAGCTGCGCCGGCCACTGCTGTCGCGGGTGGCGCGGAACATCAGCACCGAGCGCGCATCGGGCAGCGCGTGGGCCATCGCCACGAAGTTGTACTGGCCGCCGACGCCCGATACCACCCGGCCGTCTTCCAGCGCATCGGAAACCGCCGCGCCGAGCGCGGTCGCCATCATGCAGCTGTTGAAGAATCGCGCGTCGCGTCGCTGCAGGCGCTCGAGCGTCTCGTTGCCGCCATACAGCTCGTTGACCGCGCTCACCGGGCACATGCCGATCGCCGCGCGCGTGGCCTCGGGAAGGTCGCGCAGCCACTGGTAGAAGTCGGGCGAACCCAGGTAGAAGGCGCCGTGCAGGAACTGGCCCTCGCGCGCGAGCCGTTCGCGGTCCGCGATGGTGAGGCGGTCCTCGGCATCGCGTTGCATCAGCGCCAGGTCGTCCACGACCTTGCGCCGGATCACGCCGGCATCGACGAGTCGGCGGAAGCCCTCGTTGAGCATTTCGCTGCAGCCGTACAGGCCGGTGTCGAAAGGCCCCAGCGCAGGGTCCTCCGCGGCATCCGCGCCCAGGGCGGCGAGCACGCGTCGATAGGTGGCATTGTCGGCGTGGCGCAGCGCCAGGGCGTGGCACAGGGCGTCGGCCAGTGCGCCGATGCCGATCTGCAGCGTGCCGCCGTCCTTGACCAGGGTGCTGGCATGGAAGCCGATCGCGTAGTCGACGTCGGTGACGGGCTGGCGCGGCAGGCCGAACAGGCGCGGATGCGGCCCGGGCGGGTCGACCACGATGTCGAAGAAGCCAGCATCCACGGCCGCGCCGCCGCCCAGCCAGGGCAGTTGGGGGTCGACCTCGGCCACCATCAGCGGACGCTGCAGGCCGCGCGACGCGACCGCGGCCAGGGCGTCGAACGTGAGGTCCGTATTGCACGAGAGCGACAGGCGTTCGCCGCCCGGCTCGCGCGCGACCTTCTGCACGATGGCATTGATCCGGCGGTCGGCCAGGGCCCGGGCCACGTGCGTGTAGTTCAGGCTGGCATAGCGACGCTGCGCCTGCCGCGAACCGAGCATGGCGCCGGACTGCATGTAGAACTCCTCGACCTCCATGTGCGCGGGCAGCGCGTTGCGCCGCAGCGCCTGGACATAGGCCAGGCGGGGGAAATCGTCGCCGAAATGGCGGGCCACGAAGGGGCCGAGGAAACGACCCTCCAGCCCCTTGGCGGGCCCGGGCGGGTCCAGCGAGAGCGCCGTGTAGAGGTGCAGGCCGCGTTCGGGCGAGGCGGCCATGCGTTCGTACAGCGCGTTGAGCAGCCGGTGCGGCTTGCCCAGGCCGAGTGGGGCGCCGATCCGCAGCGGCCCCTCGATCCGCTCGAGCATCTTCGACACGGCATCGTCGAGGTGGGTGGCGGGCGTCGGCCGCCCGGGGCTGGCATCGGTCATGGCGACAGCCTAACGCGCCTGCGCATGGCGGGCAGGTGACGGACGCCGGTCGCGGGCGGAGCGGGGCGGAGGGCGATCAGGCGAAGAACAGCTTCCCGGCCGCGATCAGCAGGACGAATCCCAGCAGCAGGCGCAGGCCACGCACCGGGACCCAGCGCAGGCCCATCTGGGTGCCGACCAGGGCGCCTACCGCCACCGCCCCGAGCCACAGGGGCAGCGCCGTCGGCAGGCTGCCGGTGGCGTGCAGGAGCCCGGCGAGCGCGGTGAGCGAGTTGATCCAGACGAAGGCCACCGAGGTGCCGCTGGCCTCGCGCGTGGGCATCCAGCGCGCAAACAGCAGGAGCGGCGTCAGGAAGATCGCGCCACCGGTGCCGGTCAGTCCCGACAGCACGCCGATCACGGCCCCGGTCAGCAGCCCGGGTACCCATGGCACGCGACGGCCCGCCGTGGCCGCGTCCTCTTCCTCGGCGCGCGACGCGTGGCGGAACACGCCGATCGCGGCCACCAGCAGCACCACGCCCAGGAGGATGGAGTAGCTCTCTTTCGGCAAGCGCACCTGCGCGGCGAAGAAGGCCGCCGGTGCGGACGCCAGGACGAAGGGCAGCACGTTGCGCCAGCGGACGTGGCCGTTGCGCCAGAAGCGGAACAGCCCGATGCCGCCCACCAGCAGGTTGAGGGTCAGGGCGGTCGGACGGATCTGCTCCGGCGCGAGGCCCATCAGCGCCATCATCGCGATGTAACCGCTGGCGCCGGCGTGGCCGACCGAGGAATAGAGGGCGGCCACGCCGAGCAGCAGCACGGCGAGGATCAGTTCGGTTTCGCTCAATTGGGGGGAACCATGAAGCGGGCCAGTGCCGAGCCTGCCAGCAAGGCCAGCATGAACACAACCGCTTCGAGGCTGCCGTGCGCGAGGTTGGCCAGTCCCGGTCCCGGGCAGAAGCCCGCCAGGCCCCAGCCCACGCCGAACAGGGCGCTGCCGCCCAGCAGGCGGCCGTCCAGGCGCGTGGATGGCGCGTCCGGCAAGGGCGTGTCGCAGAAGGTGCGATTGCGCCGGCGGACCCAGGCATAGCCGGGCAGGCTCACCGCGAGGGCACCGCCCATGACCAGGGCCAGCGAAGGGTCCCAGGTGCCGGCGATGTCGAGGAAGTTCAGCACCTTGTCGGGGTTGGTCATGCCCGAGACCGCCAGGCCGAGTCCGAACAGGGCCCCGGCGAGCAGCGCATGCAGTGCGGGCCTCATGGCGCGCCCCCGGCAAGGTGGCGGACGATGTACACCGTCGCGAAGCCGCAGGCCATGAAGACCGCGACTGCAACCAGCGATCGCCGGGACAGACGCGCCAGCCCGCAGATGCCATGGCCGCTGGTGCAGCCGTTGCCCAGACGCGTGCCGAAGCCGACCAGCAGGCCCGCCGCCACCAGCAGCGGCAGCGGGAAACCGGCGCGCGGCAGTACGCCGGTGGCATGGAACCAGGCGCCGGCGGCGACGACCAGTCCGGCCAGGAACGCCAGCCGCCAGGCGCGGCCGTCGCGTTGCTCGACCGCCTGGTTGAGCACGCCGCTGATGCCGGCGATGCGGCCGATGGACGCGAGCAGCCAGGTCGCCGCCAGTCCGATCAGGGCGCCGCCCGCCAGCGACGCGAGGGGGGTGAACTCAGTGGCTACGCTCATGCCGGGTGCTCCGCGTCACAGCAGGTCGAGGGGAAGCTTGAGATAGCGCACGCCGTTGTCCTCGGCCGGCGGCAGCTGGCCGGCGCGGATGTTGACCTGCACCGACGGCAGGATCAGCGTGGGCATCGCCAGGGTGGCGTCGCGCGTCTCCCGCATCTCGACGAAGCGGTCTTCGTCGATGCCCTGGCCGACGTGGATGTTGTCGCGCTTCTGGTCGCCGATGCTGCTCTGGCAGGCGAAGGCGCGGCCCCCCGGACCGTAGTCGTGGCAGACGAACACCCGCGTGTCGTCGGGCAGGGTGTCGAACAGCTTGTGGATCGAGCGGTAGAGGGTGCGCGCATTGCCGCCCGGGAAGTCGCAGCGGGCGGTGCCGCCGTCGGGCATGAAGATCGAGTCGCCGGTGAACAGCGCATCGCCGACCAGGAAGGCGTTGCTGTCGCGGGTGTGTCCCGGCACGGCGATCACCCGCGCCTGGAGGGGGCCGATGTCGAAGGTCTCGCCGTCGCTCAATAGGCGGTCGAACTGCGAACCGTCGATCGGGAAGCCGTCGCCCAGGTTGAAGATCGAGCGGAACGTCTCCTGCACGGCGCGGATGCCTTCGCCGATGGCGAGGGTGGCGCCGGGCCATTGGGCTTTCAGCCAGTGGCCGGCGCTGAGATGGTCGGCGTGGGCATGGGTTTCCAGGATCCAGCGCACGTCCAGGCCGGCTGCCGCGACGGCATCGACCAGGGCCTGGGCCGAGTGCCTGTCCGTGCGTCCGGACTTGGGGTCGAAGTCCAGGACCGGATCGATCACCGCGGCTTCGTGGGCGCCTTCGGCGTGGACGAGGTACGTCCAGGTATTGGTATCGGCGTGGAAGAAGGGATGGACCAAGGTGTTCATTCGACATCTCCTGTCGGGAATGCCGTCATTATATTAGCTATTGCTAAATTAGCAAGTAGTGATATAATGACGGCATTCCAAGCAAAGGAGAGCGCAGTGAACGCTGCCGTTCCCATGTCCACCGGCGACCTCGATCTCGAACGGATGCAGGTGCATGCCGCCGATGCCTCGACCCTGTTGCGCACGCTCGGCAATCCGCAGCGCCTGATGATCCTGTGCCACCTGGTCGAGGGCGAACTGGCGGTCGGCGAGCTCCATGCGCGCCTCGCGCTCTCGCAGTCGGCGCTGTCCCAGCACCTGGCCGTGTTGCGCGAGGCCGGGATCGTCGACACCCGCCGGGAAGGCGTGCAGGTGTTCTATCGCCTGCAGCCGGGGCCGGCGCAGCAGGTCATGGCAACCCTGCACGACATCTACTGCGGGCCGTCGGCGCGATGAACGCCGCGCTCTTCCCTCCAATGGCCTTGTCCGCAGCCCTGGTGGCCTGCGGCACATCGCCCCCCAACGGAACCGCCGCGATGAACATGTCCATGCACGTCGAGCCTACTTCTCCGCCGGCGGATCCGTCCGCGACCGGTATCCCCCACCTGCGCCTGGCCAGGAGCGGCCTGCTGGCGGCCGGCCAGCCCGCGCCGGAGGACTGGGACCGGCTCAGGGCGATGGGCGTGACCCGGGTGGTCAACCTCCGCACCGACACGGAAATGGCCGGTCGCGACGAGGCGGCCGAGGTGGCGGCCGCCGGGATGGCCTACGACGCGATACCGGTGGAGGGTGGGGCCGGGATCGACGCCGCGAATGCCGAACGCCTGCGCGTGCTGCTCGCCGGGTCGGAGGGCACGGTGCTCGTGCATTGCGCCTCCGGCAACCGTGTCGGCGGCCTGGTGGCGCTGGCCGCGGCGCTGGACGGCATGCCTGCCGGAGAAGCGGTCGAGCTGGGGCGCCGCGCGGGCCTGGGCATGGCCGAGCCGCAGGTGCGACGCCAGCTCGGCCTGCCGGCCGAGTGACGCCTGCCCGGCGTCAGCCGCCGAGCGCGCGGTTGAGCACCTCGGCCAGGTGCTGGCCGCCCAGGCGCAGCTGCTGCTCGGCCACCGGCAGCCACGGCCCGGCATAGGCCGGATCCAGCGTGCCCTTGGGCGGATAGAAGCCCGGGCGCTCGACGATGCCACAGGAGGCTTCGGCCCAGTCGGCCGGTATCGATGCAGGCGTGGCACCGATCGCGGGCAAGCGCCGCAGGCGCGCGAGCCAGCCGGTCTCGTCGAGGCCCGCCTGGGCGAGCAGGCCGCTGTCCCACAGCGCATGCAGGTTGCTGCCGCGCCCGTCGATGTTGAGCTGATAGGTGTTGCCGCCGCGGTCGTGGGCGCGGCCCGCGTGCAGCGGCTGGTGGACGTCGCCGACGAAATGGACCACGAACTTCAGTGCCTGCAGGCGCGCCGCGCGCGACTGGCCGGGATCGGCGAGGATCGCCGCCTGCGCCTCGATCGCGGCGACCACGCAGTCGCCGCCTGGGCAGTCGCGTCCGGCGCGGTAGTGGCAGTCGCCTTCGGCGATGTTGACGTAGTGCCAGCGCGCACTGCGCCGGCCCAGGTCGGGGTCGCTCGCGCGCAGCTCGTCGGCCCAGCTGGCGACGTCGGCCAGGCGTGCATCGCCTTCGAGCGCGAGCAGGTCCCGGGCGCCGGCGCGCGCCCGAGGCGTCATCGCGTCCCAGGCGAGGTCGGCCACCAGGCGGTGGCCCATCGCGCCCCAGGCGTGGGCGGGAGGGGGCAGGACGAGGGCGGCGGCCAGCGCCGTGGCGGCCAGTGCGGTACGCAGGTTCATGCACCTACTCTAGCCGACGCCGACCGCATCCCCGATGACCGGATCTGGCGGGCTGGCGACGCGGCTCAGAAACGCAGGACGTAGGCGACGCCGTAGACCCAGGGGTCGATCGCGACGGTGCCCAGGTCAGTGCCGTCCAGGCGGACCCCGGTGTCGATGTCGATCCAGCGTGCGTCCACGCGGATCGAACTCCGCGCGCCGACGTCCACGTCCAGGCCCAGGTGGCCGGCCAGGCCCCAGGAGTCGTCGAGCGCCAGCCGGCTGCCGGCGAGGGCGCCGCGCGCGTCCTCGTCGAAGAAACGCGTGTAGTTCAGCCCGGCGCCGACGAAGGGGTGCACGCGGCCGTCGTCGTTGAAGTGGTACTGCAGCGACAGCGTCGGCGGCAACTGGCGGGTGCTGCCGACCGTGCCCAGGCCGCGGATCGCGATGTCGTGCTGGAAGGGCACCGAGGCCAGCACCTCCAGGCCGAGGTTGTCGCGCAGGAAGTACTCGAAGGTCACGGTGGGCCGGACGTTGTCGTCGACCTCCACCGCGAGGGTGCCGCCGGCCAGGCGGCCATTGTCGGAAGACGGCGCCACCGCGTGGGCGCCCAGGCCCAGGGTCCAGTCGCCGCGGGACTGGGCCAGGGCGGGGGCCGCGCAGGCGGCCAGGGCGAGGGCGAGGGCGGTGGTGTTCAGCGGATGTCGCATGGGCAGGGCTCGGGTTGGGAGTGGCGCCACTATCGGCATTCGCGTCGCCCGCGACTTGACCCCGCTCAAATCCGCCGTGCCCCGGAAGAGCCCGCCCCGCGGGCCTGCTAGAATGTCGTCCCCCGTCACCCGCCGCGCCGGACGCGGCCGCAGGAGCTCCCAGCAATGACCATCAAGGTAGGCATCAACGGCTTCGGCCGCATCGGACGCAACGTGTTGCGCTCGGCCGTGCAGAACTTCGCAGGCGAGATCGAGATCGTCGCCATCAACGACCTGCTCGAGCCGGACTACCTGGCGTACATGCTGAACTACGACTCCGTGCACGGTCGCTTCAAGGGCGAGGTTTCGGTCGACGGCGGCACCCTGGTCGTCAACGGCAAGCGGATCCGCCTGACCCAGGAGCGCGACCCGGCCAACCTGAAGTGGGACGAGGTGGGCGCCGACGTCGTCATCGAGTCCACCGGCCTGTTCCTGACCAAGGAAACCGCGCAGAAGCACCTCGATGCGGGCGCGAAGAAGGTGATCCTCTCGGCGCCGTCCAAGGACGACACCCCGATGTTCGTCTACGGCGTCAACCATGGCACCTACAAGGGCGAGGCGATCATCTCGAACGCGTCGTGCACCACCAACTGCCTGGCGCCGATCGCCAAGGTCATCAACGACAAGTGGGGCATCAAGCGCGGCCTGATGACCACCGTGCACGCGGCCACCGCCACCCAGAAGACCGTCGATGGCCCCTCCAACAAGGACTGGCGCGGCGGGCGCGGCATCCTGGAGAACATCATCCCGTCGTCGACGGGCGCGGCCAAGGCCGTCGGCGTGGTCATCCCCGAACTCAACAAGAAGCTGACCGGCATGGCCTTCCGCGTGCCGACCAGCGACGTCTCGGTGGTCGACCTGACCGTCGAGCTGGAGAAGGACGCCAGCTACGCCGAGATCTGCGCCGAGATGAAGGCGCAGTCCGAGGGTGCGCTCAAGGGCGTGCTGGGCTACACCGAGGACAAGGTCGTGGCGACGGATTTCCGGGGCGACACGCGCACCTCGATTTTCGATGCCGAGGCCGGCATCGCGCTCGACGGCAGCTTCGTCAAGCTGGTGAGCTGGTACGACAACGAGTGGGGCTATTCCAACAAGTGCCTGGAGATGGCCCGCGTCATCGCCGGCTGATCCGGGCATCGCCGCCCGCGGCGACAAGGAACGAGAAGAAAAGACCGGGCCTGCCCGGTCTTTTCTTTTTTCGGGCGACGCCGTTCGCGCTGATTGCGCGGGTGGCGCGATGCGAGTGGGCGGCGGCCGTCGCCCGTCCCCTGGCGCCACCCCGCTTCATCGTGCCCTCACCCCGGGGCAGCACGCTGGGGTCTCGCGAATCCGGAGTCACGTCATGTACCGCCTGGGCATCCTTGCAGTTCTCGCCGGCGTGGACGGCCTCGTCGCCTTCCGCCTGATCGGCGGCCAGGTGGGTCCCGATGGCGTGCTGCACGAGCCGTTCGCCCTCGTTCCGCTGGGCTGTCTGGCCATCGTGCTGGGCGCCGCGCTGCTCGCCGGCGGCTGGGTCCGGTCCCGCCGGGCGCATGCGCCGCGCGAACACTGACGCCCCGGCGCACTCTGGCGCACCCCGGCGCGGCAGGTGAAGGCCCGCTGCACGGGGGGTGCGCGCATGCCGGCGTACGCGGAATCGGACGGTCGGGCGCGGTATCCTGTCGCGCGATGACTGCCTCGAACGTCCCCACCGACACCGCCGGCGACGCCGCCCTGACCGAAGCGCAGCTGGCCGTACTGGTCGACCGCTTCTACGACCGCGTCCGCGTCCACCCCACGCTCGGCCCGGTGTTCAATGCCGCGATCGACGACTGGCCGGGCCACAAGGCCCTGCTGGTTTCGTTCTGGTCCTCGGTGGCCCTGGGCACCCGCAGCTACCGGGGCAACCCGATGGCCAAGCATCGCGGGCTGCCGATCCATGCCGCGCATTTCGAGCAGTGGCTGGACCTGTGGCAGGCCACGGCGTCGGAACTGCTGCCGGCGGTGCAGGCCGAGCGCATGGTGGGCCATGCCACGCGCATCGGTCGCAGCCTGCGTTATGGCGTCGGGATCGGCGAGCGCACCCGCGGCCTGGGCCTCCCCCTCGTGGACGTGTCCTGAGCGGGCGACGCCACGCGCTTCAGCGGCTGATGCGTCCCCGCCCCGCACGCTTGGCCCGGTAAAGGGCCTCGTCCGCCTGCGACAACAGGTGGTCCATGAGTTCGGGCGACGGTTGCGCCGCGATGCCGATGCTGATCGTGATGACGCCATCGATGCCGTCGGCATGCGGGATGCGGGCATCGCGGACGGTGTCGCAGATGCGCTGCGCGACCTCGATGGCCAGGGCAATGTCCGCGTCGCGCAGCAGGATGGCGAATTCCTCGCCGCCGACGCGGGCCAGGGTGTCCGATGCGCCGCGCATGCAGCTCTGCATCGCGCCGACCACGCGACGCAGCGCGGTGTCGCCCGCCGGGTGTCCGTAGCGGTCGTTGTAGGCCTTGAAGTGGTCGATGTCGATGATCAGCGCGCCCACCGACATGTCCTCGCACTCGGGATCCTCCACCAGTGCGCCGATGTCGCGGCGGAACCCGCGGACGTTGAGCGCCCCGGTCAGGGCGTCGATGCTGGCCAGTTTCTCGAGCTCGTCGACCGCGTTGCGCAGTTCCGCGGTGCGATCGGCGATCTCCTGGTCGCGGTCGTCCACCACCCGTTGCAGCGATGCCGCCAGGTCGCGCTGCGTGATCAGCGCGTTGCTCAGCTCGCCGTAGGCGGTGTTCAGGCGCCCGGACATGTCGCGGATCGCCGAGGCGACCGGTTGCAGCTCGCGCGGCATGGGCGCCTGCTCGCCGGTGTCGAGCGGGTCGCCCAGGGCGAACTTGCGCAAGGTGTCCAGCAGGTGCCCGGTGCCCTGGGCGAGGTCGCGCAGTTGCAGCCAGGTCGCGGCGAGCACGCCCAGGCTCACCAGCATGAGCAGGGCCAGCAGGACCAGGGTGTTGCGGCCGACCGACAGCAACAGGTTGCGTACCGGCGCGACCAGGACCAGGGTCCAGCCACTGCTCATGCGCGCACGCGCGACGTAGCCGGCCGAACCGTCGAGCATGTCGTGCTCGAAACGCGTCCGCGCGGTGTTGCTGGGCGCATCGGCCTCGATCGTCAGGCGGGGGTCGCTCACCGCGTCCATGAACCCGTAGGGCAGCCCGCCGGTGGCATGGATGACGTGGTTGCCGCGGTCGAGCAGGAGCATCTCGTAGCCGTTCATGCGGAAGGCCTCGCCGCGCTGGCGCGCGAAGCTCTCGACGTTGATGGAGGCCTCGAGCACCCCGACCAGTTCGTCGTTGCGGACGATCGGGGCGGAGATCGCCACCAGCGGGGTGTTGCCGACCACGCGCCCGCGGAAGGCATCGGACACGTGCGGCTTGCGCGTCCGCGCCGGCACGGTGAAGTAGTCGCGGTCGTCCACCCGGCTCGCCGGCGTGCCCAGCACGCCCGGCGGCGGCGCCGGCGATGCGGCGACGACGTGGCCGGTGGCGTCCACGACCAGTGCGCTGGTGAGGCCGGGATAGGCCTGGCGGAGGCGGTCCAGGTCCGGCGACCAGTCGGCGAGCGGGGCGTCGCGCGTGCTGGCCAGAAGCGTCAGGCCGGCCAGGCGGCTGCGCATGAAATCGTCGATGCTCGTCGAGGTCAGGCTTGCCGACAGGCCCACCCGTTCGCCGAGCGACGTGCGCGAGGCGCGGTACTGCTGCCAGAGCATCACCGCACTGAAGAGCAGGGCCGGGATCAGCGCTGCGAACAGCAACAGGCGCGTGAAGCGGCGGCGCAATGTCCATTGGCGGGCAGGGTGTGCCAAGGAAACGGGCGCGCTCCGGTCGGTGGAGTGCCTAAACTACCGTGTGACGGGCTTTGCGGGCAATTCGCGGGTGGGGCGCCGCCCGTCCGGATGTGATCGGGTTCGCGTATTCACATGGGCGCGCGCGGGCCCTGCGGGGCGCCGGTTCCAGGCGCCGCTTTCGGGTCCTGTCCGATCCTGCAGGGGGCGGATGGGCGTCGGCCGCCCGTCGGCATCCAGCGCGATCATCGTGAAGCCGCCGCGCGTCGCCAGCAGGCGTGCGCAGGTCAGCAGGTCTTCGGTGTGCATTTCCACGTCGGCCTGCATCGAGCTGCGTCCGGTGGACACCATGTGCGCCTCGGTGGGCGCGGGGGCGGTCCCGGTCGTCGGCGTGGGGTGCGTGGGCATGGCGGGCGCCTCCGCGATGCGTTCGCACCGGGACCGCTGGGGGAATGGGAGGCGCAATGGCGGGGCGGCATCCGTGCCGCCAGTCGAGCCATTGGAACAGGGGATGTTCCGTTTCCTTGGTGGCGTCCTGCCGCTGATGACGACGGCCGTGTCGTCATGGGCATCCATGCAGTGGGCATCCAGCCCCCGGACGGCATCCTGCCGCCGGCCGGCCCACGTCAATGTGGTACCAGCGTCCCTATTACGTCAGAAAGTCGCGTCAAAGGCCACCTCTCCGCTGACGCCGACCTGGTATGCCGACACGCGGCGCTCGAAGAAGTTGGTCACTTCCTGCACGTCCTGCAGGTCCATGAAGCCGAACGGGTTGGTCGCGCCGAAGTGCCGGGGCATGCCGAGCTGGGCCAGTCGCTGGTCGGCGCAGTACTCCAGGTACTGGCGCATGTCGCGGATCGAGAGGCCGACCACGCCGCCGGACAATACGTCCTCGGCGAAGCGCATTTCGCAGTCGACCGCCTCCTCGAGCATGGTGACCACCTGCTGTTGCAGTTCGGTGTCGAACAGGGCGGGTTCTTCCTTGCGCACGGTGTCGATGACCTCGAACGCGAACGCCATGTGGCAGCTCTCGTCGCGGAACACCCAGTTGGTGCCCGAGGCGAGCCCGTGCAGCAGGCCGCGCGAGCGCAGGTAGTACACGTAGGCGAACGCAGCGAAGAAGAACAGGCCTTCGATGCAGCAGGCGAAGCACACCAGGTTGAGCAGGAAGCGGCGGCGCTGTTCGAGCGTCTCGATCCGGCGCAGGTCCTGGATCGAGTCCATCCAGCGGAAGCAGAAATCGGCCTTGGCGCGGATGGAGGGGATGTTCTCGACCGCGGCGAAGGCCTTCGCCCGCGCGACCGGGTCCGGCAGGTAGGTGTCGAGCAGGGTCAGGTAGAACTGCACGTGCAGCGCTTCCTCGTAGAGCTGGCGCGACAGGTACATCCGCGCTTCGGGCGCATTGATGTGCTGGTACAGGTTCAGCACCAGGTTGTTGGCGACGATCGAGTCGCCAGTGGCGAAGAACGCGACCAGGCGCTCGACCAGGTGGCGTTCGGCGGGACCGAACTTGTGTCGCAGGTCGTTGACGTCCAGAGAGAAGTCCACTTCCTCCACGGTCCAGGTGTTGCGGATCGCGTCGCGGTACATCTCGTAGAAGCGCGGGTAGCGCATCGGTCGCAGGGTCAGGTCGAAGCCCGGGTCGAGCAGGTGGTTGGACATGTCTGTTGCCTTGTGTTCTATCCCTCCTCCCTCCGGGAGAAGGTGCCCGAAGGGCGGATGGGGGGCGGCGGAGAAGTGGGGTCCAGGCCGTTTCGCCGGACCCTCGTCCCAACCCCTTTCCCGGGGGAGAGGGGCATGGATGCCTTACTGGCAGGCCTCGCAGGACTCGGGGTTCTCCAGCGAACAGCTCACCGCTGCGACCGGCGCGGCCGCGCCGACCGTCGACTTGGCGATCCGCGTCGCCGGGCGCGAACGCAGGTAGTAGGTGGTCTTCAGGCCCTTCTTCCAGGCGTACATGTACATCGAGGACAATTGGCCGATGTTGGGGCTCTCGATGAACAGGTTCAGCGACTGGCTCTGGTCGATGAAGGCGCCGCGGTCGGCCGCCATGTCGACCAACGAGCGCATCGGCAGCTCCCAGGCGGTGCGGTAGACCTGGCGCAGCGATGCCGGGATCTCGTCGATGCCCTGGATCGAGCCTTCGGCCATCTTGATACGGTCGCGCAACTCGGGCGTCCAGTGGCCGAGCGCCTTGAGCTCCTCGACCAGGTAGCGGTTCACCACGATGAAGTCGCCCGAGAGGGTCTCGCGCTTGAACAGGTTGGACACCTGCGGCTCGATGCACTCGTAGCAGCCGGCGATCGAGGCGATGGTCGCGGTCGGGGCGATCGCCACCAGCAGCGAGTTGCGCAGGCCATGGTCGAGGATGCGTGCGCGCAGGGCTTCCCAGCGCGACGCGTCCGCCGGCTCCACGCCCCAGGCCTGGAACTGGAACTCGCCCTGCGAGGCGCGTGTGTCGGCGAAGCCGGGATGCCGCCCGCGCTCGATGGCCAGCTCGTTGGAAGCCGACAGCGCATGGAAGTAGATGGCCTCGGCGATCTCGCGCGAGAGCGCGCGGGCCGGCTCGGAGTCGAAGGGCAGGCGGAGCTTGAAGAACACGTCCTGCAGGCCCATCGCGCCGAGTCCGACCGGGCGCCATTTCAGGTTGGCGCGGCGCGCGGTCTCGATCGGATAGAAGTTCAGGTCGATCACCCGGTCGAGCTGGCGCACGGCCAGGCGCACGGTTTCGGCCAGGCGCTCGAAGTCGAAGCGGCCGGCCTGCCCGTGGACGGGGCCCTCCTCGAAGAGTTCGACGTGGTGGGCGAGGTTGATCGACCCCAGGTTGCATACCGCGGTCTCGTCCTGCGAGGTGACCTCCAGGATCTCCGTGCACAGGTTGGACAGGTGGACCACGTTGCCCTCGCGCAGGGTCTGGTTGCAGGCGCGGTTGGACTTGTCCTTGAAGTTCATCCAGCCGTTGCCGGTCTGGGCCAGGGTGCGCATCATCCGCGCGTAAAGTTCGCGCGCGCGGACCTGCTTGCGCGCGAGTCCCGCCGCCTCGGCGGCGTGATACGCGGTGTCGAACGCCTCGCCCCACAGGTCGGTCAGCTGCGGGACCGCGTGCGGATCGAACAGCGACCACTCGCCGTCGGCCTCGACGCGGCGCATGAACTCGTCGGGGATCCAGTTGGCCAGGTTGAGGTTGTGCGTGCGCCGCGCCTCGTCGCCGGTGTTGTCGCGCAGCTCCAGGAAGGCCTCCACGTCGGCGTGCCAGGGCTCCAGGTAGACGCAGGCCGCGCCCTTGCGCTTGCCGCCCTGGTTGACCGCCGCCACCGAAGCATCGAGGGTCTTGAGCCACGGCACGATGCCGTTGCTCAGGCCGTTCGTGCTGCGGATGAGCGAGCCGTGGGCGCGGATGCGGGAGTAGCTCAGGCCGATGCCGCCGCTGAACTTGCTCAGCTTGGCCACGTCCATGTAGCGCTTGTAGATGCCTTCCAGCGAATCCTCGGGCGAGTCGAGCAGGAAACAGCTCGACAGCTGCTCGTGCGTGGTGCCGGCGTTGAACAGCGTGGGCGAGGAGGGGATGTAGTCCAGCTGCGCCATCCGCCGGTACAGCGCCAGCGCGTCGCCGACGTCCTCGCTCAGCGCGCACGCGATGCGCAGGAAGAACTGCTGCGGCGTCTCGATGACCGTGCGCGCGGTCGGGTGTCGCAGCAGGTAGCGGTCGTAGAGGGTGCGCAGGCCGAAGTAGTCGAAGCCCTGGTTGAGGCTGTTGTCGATCGCGTCGTTCAACTTGCGCGCATTGGCCTGCACGAAGCCCAGCAGGCGCGCATTGATCACGCCCAGCTCGTGGCCGCGCTGCACCGACTGCGAGAAGGCGTTGATGTCGATCGCGGCGACTTCCTTCTCGATCACGCCGGCCAGCAGGCGCGCCGCGAGGCGTCCGTACTCGGGTTCCTCGGCGGTGAGCAGGGCGGCGGTGCGGATGGAGAGTTCGTCCAGCTCCCGGGTGCTGGCGCCGTCGTACAGGCCCGAGATCGTACGCGTGGCGACGCGCATCGGATCGATCGCATGCAGGCCCTCGGCGCAGCGGGTGATGGCGCGGACGATCTTGTTGAGGTCCACGGGCTCGCGGCTGCCGTTGCGCTTGGTGACGCTCATGCTGAGCGCGCTGGCGGGCGCGGTGAGGGTGAAGCCCGCGCGCGCGGGCGGCGCTGTCGCCGGGGACGGGTCTGGATGGACGTCGGGGCCGGCGCCCTCCGCGGCGGCGGTCGCGGGGGGGGCGGTGTCGAGGCTGTCGGTGGTCATGGCGGGGCTCCAGTGCAGGGCGCACGGGTCGCCGCCCCTCCCTCGGGGACGGCGCACGGGAGGCGATGGAATCGATGCCAGGGCATCGGTCCCGCCACGCCCCCGCGGGCGCGGAATCCACAGGATGGAGGCGGGGTGTCGCGCAGCCCGAGACGGCGGCGAAGGACCGGCGACCACCGGTCGACCGGCGGACCGCTGCAAGCTGCGATCCGCCGCGACACCGACCGTCTCCCCCCGGAGACTCCCTGGCCGGTCACCGCGCGGTGTGCATCGCGCGGCTGTCGGCAGGTCTTCGGGCTCTGGACGGGAGCGGTCGCGGCGGGCGGGTGGTGGGTCGGGCCGGGCAGGGCCTTCGTCCCGGGTTCCACGCCGCGTTGTTCGCGTCCGGCTCGGCCTACTGTCCGTCGCTTCCCGGGGAGGGTCCCCAGTGCCATGACGGAGTTCGTTTCCACTACCGCTGCGGGGCAGCGCCGGCCTTGGGGGGTCATCGACCCGCCGCACCGGACTTCCCTTTTAAGCCGTCCCCGCGCGAAGCGGGTGCGGCACCGACGGGCACAACATAACCTGTTTTCTCCTGTCGTCAACACCATATGTTGTGCTGGTGGCCGGAAAGGCCTATACGACGGCATTTGCCGGCGCCGGCCTCGCACCGGACAATGGCGTGCCCTGCGCCGGCCACTGCCGCCGCCTCCCCCCACCCGACCCCGGAAGCCTCCCCATGTCCATCCTCCGCATGACCGACCTCGACCTCAGCGGCAAGCGCGTGCTGATCCGCGAGGACCTCAACGTGCCCATCACCGAGGGCCGGATCACGTCCGAGCAGCGCATCACGGCCGCCCTGCCGACGATCCGGCTGGCGCTGGAGAAGGGGGCGGCGGTCATGGTGACCTCGCACCGCGGTCGTCCGAGCGAGGGCGAATGGAGCGAGGCCGACTCGCTGGCGCCGGTCGCCGCGCGCCTGTCCGGAATGCTGGGGATGGACGTGCCGCTGGTGCGCGACTGGGTCGATGGCGTGGAGGTGGCGCCGGGACAGGTGGTCCTGCTCGAGAACTGCCGCATGAACGTCGGCGAGAAGGCCGACGACGAGGCCTTGTCGAAGAAGTACGCGGCGTTGTGCGATGTGTTCGTGATGGACGCCTTCGGCACCGCGCACCGCGCCCAGGCCTCCACCCATGGCGTGATCCGGGCGGCCGCGGTCGCTGCCGGCGGCCCCCTGCTGATGGCCGAGCTGGATGCGCTGGGCAAGGCACTCGATGCGCCCGCGCGCCCGCTGCTGGCGATCGTCGCCGGCTCCAAGGTCAGCACCAAGCTCGAACTGCTCGGCTCGCTGGTGTCCAAGGTCGACCAGCTGATCGTCGGCGGCGGCATCGCCAACACCTTCATCGCCGCGATGGGCCACGGCGTCGGCAAGTCGCTGGTCGAGATGGACCTGGTCGACACTGCGAAGAAGATCATCGCCGACGCCCGGGCGCGCGGCGCCAGCATCCCGCTGCCGACCGACGTGGTGGTGGCGCCGGCCTTCGCCGCCGATGCGCCGGCGACGGTCAAGCCCGTGGACGCGGTGGGCGCCGACGACATGATCCTCGACATCGGGCCGGAGACCGCCAAGGCCTACGCCGAACTGATCGCGAAGGCGGGCACGGTGGTCTGGAACGGGCCGGTCGGCGTGTTCGAGTTCGATGCCTTCGGCAAGGGCACCGAAGCGCTGGCGCGTGCGATCGCCGCCAGTCCGGCGTTCTCGATCGCGGGCGGTGGCGACACCCTGGCCGCGGTCGACAAGTACGGCATCGCCGACCGGGTCGGCTACATCTCCACCGGCGGCGGGGCGTTCCTGGAATTCCTGGAAGGCAAGGAGCTGCCGGCGGTCGCCGCCCTCAAGGCGCGCGCCGCCTGATGCGCGCCGCGGGCGACGCACCGGCCACGCTGTTCTTCGACCTGGACGGCACGCTGATCGACTCGGCGGTCGGCATCACCCGCTGCGTCGCGCATGCGTTCGCGCGCATGGGCCTGCAAGCGCCGCCCGAGGCCGAGTTGCGGGGCTGGATCGGCCCGTCGCTGCGCACCAGCTTCGGTCCGGCCCTGGTGGATCCCGAACGAGTGGAGGCCGCGGTGGAACACTACCGAGAGCGCTTCGACCGGGTCGGCTGGACCGAGCACCAGGTCTACCCGGGCATCGCCGACGTCGTCGAGGCCCTCCACGGCCGCGGGCATCGCCTGGCCGTGGTGACCGCGAAGAACGAAGAGCACGCGCGCCGGATCGTCGACCACCTGCCCTTCGGCAAGCGCTTCGTGGACGTCGTCGGGGCGACGCCATGCGGTACGCGCAGCGAGAAGCCGCAACTGGTCGCAGAGGCGCTTTCACGGCTCGGGCTCGAGGCCGGGGCCTGCGTGATGATCGGCGACCGGCGGATGGATATCGAAGGCGCGCGCCACCACGGCCTGCGCAACATCGGCGTGCTCTGGGGCTTCGGTGGCGAGGCCGAGCTGGTCGCGGCGGGCGCGGAGCGCATCGCCGACGCACCGTCGGCCCTGCTGCGCATGGTGGCCTAGGCAGGCCGCGCCGTCTTCCAGTCGCGCGCGAGCAGGCCGTAGAACGCGGTATCGCAGGTCTCGCCGGCGATCTCCCAGCGTTCGCGCAGACGGCCTTCGTGGACGAAGCCCAGGCGTTCGGCCAGTCGGCACGAACCGCTGTTGCGCGGGTCGATGTCGGCCTCGATCCGGCGCAGGCCGAGCACCGCGAACGCGTGGTCCAGGGCGAGCGTCGTCGCCTCCGCGGCCAGGCCGCGTCCCCATGATGCGCGCTCCAGCATGTAGCCGAAGTCCGCCATCCGCTGCGCGGCGTTGACGTGGAACAGCGTGACGCCGCCCAGCATGCGGTCGTCGTCGCGATCGGCGATGGCCCAGCAGACCTGGCGGTCGGGCGCATTGCCGTGCCGGCTGGACTCGAACTTGTCGCGGGCCTGGTCCGGGTGCGTCCACGCGGGATGGCTGCCGTAGCGCATCACCTCCGGGTCGGCATGCAGGCCGAAGAAGGCCGGCAGGTCCCCGTCGCGGTAGGGGCGAAGGCGGACGCGGGTGCCTTCAAGGACGGGGGGCTGGTATGCGGGCCGGGTCGTCATCGTTGCGTTTCCAGGTCGATGTGTCACAGCCAGAGCAGGCAGGCGCCGATCACCAGGCCGGTGGCCAGCAATTGCACCAGGCAGAAACCCATGATGTCGCGGGCCTTCAGGCCGGCCAGCGCCAGCACCGGCAGCGCCCAGAAGGGCTGCACCAGGTTGGTCCAGGCGTCGCCCCAGGCCACGCCCATCGCGACCTTGGCGACATCCGCGCCCAGCGTCTCCGCCGCCGGGACCATGATCGGTGCCTGCACCGCCCATTGGCCGCCGCCGGAGGGCACGAAGAGATTGAGCGCGCCGCCGGCGATGAAACTCCAGAAGGGCAGCGTGCGCTCCGTGGCGATCGAGACGAAGCCTTGCGAGAGGGTCGCCGCGAGGCCGGAGTCGACCATGATCGCCATGATGCCGGCATAGAAGGGGAACTGGATGACGATCCCCGCGCCGCCGCGCACGGCCTGTTGCAGGCTCGCCAGCAGCCGCCGTGGCGTCCCGTGCAGCACGATCGCCAGCATCAGGAAGGCCTGGTTGACGATGTTGAGGTCGAGCCCGCCGCCGCCGATGAAATGGTCGGCCAGAAAGCCAATGCCGGCCAGGCCAACCAGCCAGGACAACCAGCGGCTGTCCTCGAGGCGGTCGGCCGGCGAGGCAGCGTCCGCGTGTGGCGGGGCCGATGGTTCCGCTTCGGGGACGTGCAGCACCGCTTCGCCGGACGGCGGCAACATCCAGCGGTTCACCAACGGCACGACGACGAACAGCAGGGCGACGATGGCGAGGTTGTAGGGCGCGAAGATCGTGCGCGTCGTCGGCACGACCCCCATCGCGTCGGCCATGAAATGCCCCTCGGTGGCGATCGTCAGCGGGATCGAGCCGGCGAGGCCGCCGTGCCAGACGACGAAACCGGAGTAGGCGCTCGCGACCAGGAGGCGATAGTCCACGCGCACCTGGGCGGCGAGTTCCCGCGCGAACAGCGCACCGACCACCAGGCCGAAACCCCAGTTGATCCAGCTCGCCGCCAGCGACACCAGGCTCACCATCACGATGGCACTGCCCGGGCCGCGCGCGAGCGCGGCCAGGCGCGCGAGCCATGCCTTCACCAGTGGCGTGCTGGCGAGCATGAAGCCGGTGGCGAGGACCAGCAGCATCTGCATCGAGAATGCCAGCAGGCCCCAGAAGCCCTCGCCCCACATGCGCAGCACGGCGACCGGCGTCTGCCGCTCGACCAGCATCGCGGAAGCGGCGGCCACCAGGGTGAGCAGCAGCACCAGCAGGTAGGCGTCCGGCAGGTAGCGCTCGACGAGGCGGACGGCGGGACGCGAGAGACGGTTGAGCATGGAGGGGCCTGTCTTGTTCGGGGCGGTCGGCGCCGCGCAACCGGCCGCCATGCCGTTCGCGTGGCGCCGTGCACTGGTCTGCTTTGGCCGAGGACATTTCATACCACTGTGCACACGCCCGGCGCCATTCGCCGTTCGGCGGCGGCGCGTGGGGCGAAACGCCGCGGCGCTGTGCTAGTTTCGGCGGGATCGACGCCAGACTCGCACGCATGAGCGCACAACAACGCCGCACCAAGATACTCGCCACCCTCGGCCCGGCCACCGACCCCCCGGGCGTGCTGGACGCGCTGCTCAAGGCGGGTGTCGACGTGGTGCGGCTGAACTTCTCCCATGGCGATCCGGCCTCCCAACTCGAGCGCGCCGAGGCCGTTCGTGCGGCGGCGCGCCGCGTCGGCGTCGAGGTCGGCATCCTTGCCGACCTGCCGGGCCCGAAGATCCGCATCGAGCGCTTCGCCGAAGGCAAGGTGGAACTCAAGAGCGGCGATGCATTCGACCTCATCGCCAGCGACGATGCGCCCCCGGGCACTGCGCGTTCGGTCGGCGTGAGCTACCTCGGCCTGCCCGGCGACGTCGCGCCCGGCGACGTCCTGCTGCTGGACGATGGCCTGATGCAGTTGAGGGTCGAAAAGGTCGAGGGCCCGCGCATCGCCTGCGTGGTGCTCAACGACGGCGTGCTGTCGGATCGCAAGGGTCTCAACAAGCTCGGCGGCGGCCTGTCGCTGGGCGCGCTGACCGAGCACGACCGCGCGCTCATCCAGTACGCCGCCAAGGCCGACGCCGATTTCATCGCGGTGTCGTTCTGCCGCAACGCCGAGGACATGAACGAAGCGCGCCGCGTCGCCCGCGAGGCGGGCAGCGAAGCCGCGCTGGTCGCCAAGGTCGAGCGCGCCGAGGCGATCGAGAACCTGGTCGAGATCGTCGATGCCAGCGACGTGGTGATGGTCGCGCGCGGCGACCTGGGCGTGGAGATCGGCGATGCCGAGCTCCCGGGCCTGCAGAAGAAGATCATCCGCGTCTCGCTCGAGCGCAACAAGGTGGTGATCACGGCGACGCAGATGCTGCAGTCGATGGTCGAGAGTCCCATCCCCACCCGGGCCGAGGTGCTCGACGTGGCCAACGCGGTCATCGACGGCACCGACGCGGTGATGCTGTCGGCGGAATCCGCGGCCGGGCGTTACCCGATCAAGGCGGTCGAGGCCATGGCGCGCATCTGCCTGGGCGCCGAGCGCCAGTTCGCCCACGACACCGATTTCGAGGCCGCGCCGCGCAACCTCGAGCGCGCCGACCAGGCGATCGCGATGTCGGCGATGTTCCTGGCCGAGCACATCGGCGTGCGCGCGATCGTGGCGATGACCGAGTCCGGCGGCACGGCGCGCTTCCTGTCGCGCTTCCGGTCCTCGGTGCCCATCTTCGGCCTGTCGCGCCATGACGGCTCGCGCCGCAAGATGGCGATGATGCGCGACGTGTTCCCGATCGACTTCGACAGCCGTGGACTGGCCTCGCGCGATGCCGCCCGCAGCGCGATCCGGCAGCTTTTCGACGCCGGCCTGCTGGATGCCGGCGAGCGGATCATCTTCACCAGCGGCGACCACATGGAGCACCGCGGCGCCACCAATACCCTGCGCCTGCTGCAGGTCGGCGCGAACGGCCAGGCCGAGGGCCTGGGCGAACTGTGAGCCCCCGGGTGGCGTCCGCTCCTGCGCCGGGCGCCGCCACTGGTATTGTTTTTCGGGGTGTCTGGCCTGCAAGTCATTGATTGTCGGTCCCCGAGGGGAGGCGGACCGCCGGGGCTGGGGCTATAATGCGCGGCTTCCCACCCCATCCCCAGGACCCGCAATGAGCATCGAACAGCTTGCCGAAACCGCCCTGGCCATGGTCGCCCCGGGCAAGGGCATCATCGCCATCGACGAGTCGAATGCCACCATCAAGAAGCGCTTCGATGGTGTCGGCATCGAATGCACCGAAGAGAACCGCCGTGCCTACCGCGAGCTCCTGCTGGCCACGCCGAAGCTGAGCGATTACATCTCCGGCGCGATCCTGTTCGACGAGACCATCCGCCAGTCCACCCGCGACGGCGTGCCCTTCGCCAAGCTCATGGCCGACAACGGCATGATCCCCGGCATCAAGGTCGACAAGGGCACCCATGCCCTGGCCGGCTTCCCGGGCGAGGTGGTGACCGAGGGCCTGGACGGGCTGCGCGCGCGCCTGGAGGAGTACTACAAGCTCGGCGCCCGCTTCGCCAAGTGGCGCGCGGTGATCAACATCGGCGACGACATTCCTTCCGGCACCTGCATCGACGCCAACGCCCATGCGCTGGCCCGCTATGCCGCGCTGTGCCAGGAGCAGGGCCTGGTGCCGATGGTGGAGCCGGAAGTCATCATGGACGGCAACCACGACATCGACACCTGCTACGAAGTCACTGAAGTCACGCTGCGCTCGCTGTTCGCATCGCTGTACGAGCAGAACGTCATGCTCGAGGGCACCATCCTGAAGGCCTCCATGGTCCTGCCGGGCACGACCAGCGGCGACGACGCCTCGGTCGAGGAAGTGGCCGCGGCCACGCTGCAGTGCCTCAAGTCGACCGTGCCGGCGACGCTGCCGGGCATCGTGTTCCTGTCCGGCGGCCAGAGCGACGAAGCCGCGACCGCCCACCTGGACGCGATGAACCGCATGGGCCCCAACCCGTGGCCGCTGTCGTTCTCGTACGGTCGCGCCATGCAGTCGGCGGCGCTGAAGCTGTGGTCGCAGGACATCGCCAGGAACGTCGCCGAGGCCCAGGCCACGGTGTACGAGCGCGCGCGTGCCAACGGCCTGGCCGCCCTGGGCGAGTGGAGCAAGGCCGCCTGACCCGGGCGCGCCACGCTTCTGGAAACGCCGGCCACGTGCCGGCGTTTTTTTTCGCTGTAGGGCGGCAACCGCCCTGGCGCTCCCGGCGAGGCGTCGGGCGCGCGCCTGGACGTCACCCGGCTGCGCAGGTCGGAACGCGGCTTCGAGCGCGGCGCCGACGTCGCCCGATCACTCGCCGGACAGGCGCTGGCCCGGCAAGGTGGCCTCAGTCCGGCGTCGCGAGGGCGGTCCGGTAGCGCGCCGCCATGGCGGCGTCGAAGCAGCTGAAGACCACGTCCATCGGAGTGCCGGTGTCCTCCAGCCAGCGCAGGACGGTGGACACGGCCACCGGCACCGCGTGGTCCGGCGGGTAGCCGTACACCCCGCAGCTGATGGCCGGGAACGCGATCGAGGCGACGGCATGCCGGCGCGCCAGGTCGAGCGCGCGGCGGTAGCAGCTGGCGAGCAGGGCCGCCTCGCCATGGTCGCCGCCCCGCCAGACCGGTCCGACCACGTGGATGACATGGCGCGCATGCAGCCGGTGGCCGCCGGTGATCCGGGCCTCGCCGGTCGGGCAGCGGACGCCGGACCGCGACTCGGGCAGGCCGCGGCATTCGGCCAGCAGGCCGGGGCCCGCGGCCCGGTGGATCGCGCCGTCGACCCCGCCGCCGCCCAGCAGCGCGGGCTGGGCGGCATTGACGATGGCCTCCACCGCCAAAGCGGTGATGTCGCCCCGTGCCACCCGGCAGGACCCCGGCACGGGCGCGTCGCGGGTCATGGCGCGTCTCCAGGCCGCCCGTCGTCACGGGGCGAGGAGCACACCGGTGTCAACTTATGGGACAGGTGAGCGTTCATGGGGATGGCTATCCTTGCCGATTGCCCGTGTCCGCGCCGTACAGACGTCCAGAGAACCGCATGCCCCGATACCCCGATCGCCCCGCCTCCCGCCCATCGCGCCGTGTACGTCGGCACCCATTTGGCCTGGCGGGCGCACTCATCGTGCCGTTCCTGCTGGTGGCCCTGGCCGGATGTGGCGACAACCGGGCTGAACAGGAGAAGGGGCCGCGTGCGACGCCGGTGAGCACGCAGGTCCTCGAGCCGCGGCCCTGGAGCGACACCGTGCAGGCCCTGGGCACGGTCAAGGCGCGCGAATCCATCACCGTGACCGCCAAGGTCAGCGAGATCGTCCAGGACGTGCATTTCGAGAGCGGCGACGAGGTCGCCGCCGGCGCGCCGCTGGTGACCTTGAGCGGGCAGGCGCAGCAGGCGGCGCTCAACGAGGCGCTCGCCGCCGCGGAGGAGGCCAGCCAGCTGTTCAACCGGCAGAACGAACTGGTCGAGCAGAAACTGATCTCCCGTTCGCAGTTCGATGCCCAGCGCGCCATTCGCGACGCGGCGCGGGCACGGGTGGCGCAGATCCGTGCCCAGCTCAGCGACCGCGTGGTGCGCGCGCCGTTCGCCGGCGTGCTCGGGATCCGCCAGGTGAGTCCGGGCGCGCTGGTCACCCCCGGCACGCCGATCGCCACCCTCGACGATACCCACCGCGTCTACGTGGATTTCCCGGTGCCCGAGTCGCAACTCGCGCACCTGGCCGTCGGCCAGACCCTGGAAGGCCATAGCGAGGCTTACCCGGGCCGCAGGTTCGGCGGCGTGGTGAGCACCATCGACAACCGCATCGATGCCGCCACCCGTGCGGTCACCGTCCGCGGCGACTTCGACAATCCCGACCGCGCGCTGCGCCCGGGCATGCTGCTGCAGGTCGTCCTGAGCCGGCCCGAACGCGAGGCCCTGGTGCTGCCGGAGATCTCGATCGTCCAGGTCGGCAACACCTCGTACGTGTTCCGGGTCAAGGACGACGACACCGTCGAGCGCGTCGACGTCGAGGTCGGCGCGCGCCGCGAAGGCCTGGCCGAGGTCCTGGACGGCGCCGCCGCGGGCGATCGCATCGTGGTCGACGGCACCGGCAAGCTGCGCCCGGGCGCCTTGGTCAGCGAAGGCGGCCCGGTGCGGGGCGCCGATGCCGCCCCCGATGACGCGGTCCCCACCGACGAAGGCACGGACGCCGCCCCCGATCGCGGAGCCTGAGCATGAATTTCTCCGAGCTGTCGATCCGCCGCCCGGTGTTCGCCACCGTCATGAGCCTGTTGCTGATCGTGCTGGGCATCATGGCGTTCAGCCGCCTGACCCTGCGCGAGCTGCCGGCGATCGACCCGCCGATCGTATCGGTGGACGTCAGCTATCCCGGCGCTTCGGCGGCGGTGGTCGAGACCCGCATCACCCAGGTGCTGGAGGACGCGCTGTCGGGCATCGAGGGCGTGGAGACGATTTCATCGCGCAGCGTCAACGGACGTTCGTCGGTGACCATCGAGTTCACCCTGGAACGCGACATCGAAGCCGCCGCCAACGACGTGCGCGACGCGATCAGCGGCGTCGCCGACCGCATGCCCGACGAGGCCGATCCGCCGGAAGTGGAGAAGGCCGACAGCGATTCGGACACGGTCATCTGGCTCAACATGAACAGCACCACGATGGACGCGCTGGAGCTGAGCGACTATGCCGAGCGCTACATCGTCGACCGTCTGTCCAGCCTGGACGGCGTGTCCACGGTGCGCATCGGCGGGCAGCAGCGCTACGCCATGCGGATCTGGCTCGACAGCAATGCCATGGCCGCACGCGGCATCACCGCCAACGACGTCGAGGACGCGTTGCGCGCGGAGAACGTCGAACTGCCGGCCGGGCGCATCGAGTCCGACAGCCGCGACTTCACCCTGCGCCTGGCGCGCAGCTACCAGGCGCCGGAGGACTTCGCGCGCATCCCCTTGCGCAAGGGCGACGACGGTTACGTCGTGCGCCTGGGCGACGTCGCCCGCGTCGAACTCGAGTCCGCCGAGCGCCGCGCCTACTACCGGAGCAATGGCGAGCCGAACATCGGCCTGGGCATCAACAAGACCTCCACCGCCAACGCGCTGGAAGTGGCGCGGGCGGCGCGCGAGGAAGCCGAGCGCATCCAGCCGACCCTGCCGCAGGGCACGGACATCTTCGTCGCCTACGACAGCACCTTGTTCATCGAGGCAGCCATCGAGCGCGTCTACCACACCCTGGCCGAGGCCATCGTCCTCGTGCTGCTGGTGATCTGGCTGTTCCTGGGCAGCTTCCGCGCCGCGCTGATCCCGGCCCTGACGGTGCCCGTCTGCCTGGTGGCGGCGTTCATCCCGCTCTACCTGTTCGGCTTCTCGATCAACCTGCTGACCCTGTTGGCGCTGGTGCTGTGCATCGGCCTGGTGGTCGACGACGCCATCGTGGTGCTGGAGAACATCCAGCGCCGGACCGACCTGGGCGAACCGCGGCTGGTCGCCGCCTCGCGCGGCACCAAACAGGTTGCGTTCGCCGTCATCGCCACCACCGCGGTGCTGGTGGCGGTGTTCCTGCCGGTGGGCTTCATGGAGGGCAACACCGGGCGCCTGTTCCGCGAGCTTTCGGTCGCGCTGGCCAGCGCGGTGGCGATCTCCGCCTTCGTCGCCCTGACCCTGAGCCCGATGATGGCCTCCAAGCTGCTGCGGCCGCACAGCGAGGAGAAGTCCAACCCCGTGCATCGGTGGATCACCGCGCGCCTGGACCGGCTCGGCGAGCGCTACCGCCGCTTCCTGGACCGCAGCGTCGAGCATCCCTGGGTCTTCGGGCTGCTGATGGTGGTGTCGCTGGTGGCGATCTTCGGCCTGTTCCGCTGGATGCCCACCGAGCTGGCGCCGCCGGAGGACCGCGGCGTGTTCTTCGTTTCGGTCGAAGGGCCGGAGGGCGCGGGCTTCGACTACACCGTCGGGCAGATCCACCAGGTCGAGGCGATCATGGACGAGCAGATCGCCAAGCCCGGCGAGGAGGACCGGCCGATCCTGCGCGCCAACACGCGCGTGCCGGGCGGCTGGGGCGCCAGCGAGGAAATGCACACCGGCAACGTCATCGTGTTCCTGCAGGACTGGGACAAGCGCGACGTCAGCACCAACGACGTGGTCGAGCAACTGCGCGGCGAACTGGACAAGCTCACCGGCGTGCGCGCTTTCCCGCGGGTCCGTACCGGCCTGGTGCGCAGTGGCGGCCAGCCGCTGCAGATCGTCATCGGCGGCCCCGACTACGCCGAACTGGCGGAGTGGCGCGACCGCGTGCTCAAGCGGATCGACGACAATCCCAACCTGTACGGCGCCGACTCCGACTACAAGGAGACCCGACCGCAGATGCGCGTCCAGATCGACCGCCAGCGGGCGGCCGACCTGGGCGTGAGCGTCTCCTCGATCGGTCGCGCGCTGGAAACCATGATGGGCAGTCGCCGGGTCACCACCTTCGTCCAGGACGGCGAGGAGTACGACGTCGTCCTGCAGGCCGACAAGCCCGCGCGGGCGACGCCGGCCGACCTCCAGGCGATCCAGGTCCGGGCCCGCAACGGCGAGCTGGTGCCGCTGTCGAACCTGGTCAGCCTGACCGAGCTGGCCGAAGCGGGCAGCCTGAACCGCTTCAACCGCCTGCGCGCGATCACCATCAGCGCGGGCCTCGCCGACGGCTACCGGCTGGGCGACGCGATCGCCTGGCTCAACCAGGTGGTGCGCGAGGAGCTGCCCGAGCAGGCGCAGATCGACTGGAAGGGCGAGTCGCGCGAGTACCAGAAGGCCGGCAGCGCGGTGCTGCTGACCTTCGTGCTGGCGCTGTTGATCGTCTACCTGGTGCTGGCGGCGCAGTTCGAAAGCTTCATCCATCCCTTCGTGATCATGCTGACGGTGCCGCTGGGCGTGCTCGGCGCGCTGCTGGGACTGCTGGTGACCGGGGGCACGCTGAACCTGTTCAGCCAGATCGGAATCGTCATGCTGGTCGGCCTTGCTGCGAAGAACGGCATTCTCATCGTCGAGTTCGCCAACCAGTTGCGCGATGCCGGGCGGAGCATCCACGAAGCGATCGTCGAGGCATCGGCGGTGCGGCTGCGGCCGATCCTGATGACCTCGATCGCCACCGTCGCCGGTGCGCTGCCGCTGGTGCTGGCCGGCGGACCCGGCTCGGCCAGCCGCGCGACGATCGGCGTCGTGGTGATCTTCGGCGTCTCGTTCTCGACCCTGCTGTCGCTGTTCATCGTGCCCGTGTTCTACGTGCTGCTTGCGCGCTACACGCGCTCGCCGGACGCGGTGAAGCACGAACTGGAAAAGCTCGAGTCCAGCACCCCGGAGGCCGGCGGCCTGGCCTGAGCGGGTCGCTTGCGCGCACCCGACCCGACCTGGACCGCGCGCCGTGACTGGCGTCACGAAGGACGGGGCGTCGTGCGGCCGCACGACCGCGGCGCCGATTCCGGGTATCGTGGGCGCCTGATTCGCGGGGAGGCGGGCGGGTGCCCACCGGCCCCCGCTTCGCCGCCATGCGGCCTTGTCCCGGGGAGAGATACGTGGAAGCACTGGTCACAGCACTCAACGACATCATCTGGAGCCGCGCACTGATCTACCTGTGCCTGGGCGCCGGCCTCTATTTCTCGATCCGCAGCCGCTTCATGCAGGTGCGCGGCTTCGGCGAGATGATCCGCCTGCTGTTCTCGGGCCAGTCCTCCAAGGCCGGCGTGTCGTCCTTCCAGGCCCTGGCGATGTCGCTGTCGGGTCGCGTGGGGACCGGCAACATCGCCGGTGTGGCCACCGCGATCACCTTCGGCGGGCCGGGCGCGGTGTTCTGGATGTGGATGGTGGCCTTCCTCGGCGCCTCGACCGCCTACGTGGAGTCGACCCTGGCGCAGATCTACAAGGAGAAGGACGAGAAGGGCCAGTACCGCGGCGGCCCGGCCTATTTCATCGAGAAGGCGATGGGCCAGCGCTGGTACGCCTGGCTGTTCGCACTGGTCACCGTGGTCGCGACCGGCCTGCTGCTGCCGGGCGTCCAGGCCAACAGCATCGCCCAGGGCATGCAGACGGCCTGGGGCATCGAACCGTGGATCACCGCGACGGCGGTAGTGCTGGCGCTGGGCTTCATCATCTTCGGCGGCGTCAAGCGCATCGCCCACTTCGCCCAGGTCGTGGTGCCCTTCATGGCGGCCGCCTACATGGTCATCGCCCTGGTGGTCGTGGTACTGAACGTGCAGATGCTGCCCGACATGGTCGCGCTGATCTTCAACAGCGCGTTCGGTCGCGAGGCGGCGTTCGGCGCGGTGGCCGGCCTGGCGGTCGAATGGGGCGTCAAGCGGGGCATCTATTCCAATGAAGCCGGGCAGGGCACCGGCCCGCATGCGGCGGCCGCGGCCGAGGTCTCGCACCCGGCCAAGCAGGGCTACGTGCAGGCCTTCTCGGTCTATGTCGATACGCTGCTGGTGTGTTCGGCGACGGCCTTCCTGATCCTGTCGACCGGCATGTACAACGTGCAGGCACCGGACGGCAGCATGATCGTCAACGAACTGCCGGGCGTCGAAGCGGGCCCGGGCTACGCGCAGGCGGCGGTGGAAACCTTCCTGCAGGGCTTCGGCGCGCCCTTCGTGGCGCTGGCGCTGCTGTTCTTCGCCTTCACCACGATCGTGGCCTACTACTACATGGCCGAAACCAACGTCACCTACATCAATCGCCGCGTGCACCGTCCGTGGCTGACCCTGCTGCTGCGCATCGGCATCATGGCGGCGGTGGGCTACGGCGCGATCAAGAGCGCGGCGCTGGCCTGGGGCCTGGGCGACATCGGCGTCGGCCTGATGGCCTGGCTGAACATCATCGCCATCCTGATCCTGCAGAAGCCGGCGTTCCTTGCGTTGCGCGATTACGAGCGGCAGAAGAAGGCGGGCCTCGATCCCGAATTCGACCCCGAGGCGCTGGGTATCCGCAACGCCGACTTCTGGGTCGAGCGGAAGGCATCCCGATGAACCGCCCGGGGTCGCTTGCCCATGGCTGAGCCCGGCTCCCCCTGGGGTCGTGGTGGCCGCCGCGAGCGTGCCCCGGCCGATGGGCCCCGTCGTCCCGCGGCGAAGCGACCGCAGCCCGTCGACGACGCGAGCCAAGCGCCCGGCGCGCAGCGCGAACTCCGCCTGTACGGACTCAACGCCGTGCGCGCGATGTTCGCCCGGCGTCCCGACGCGCTGCGCAAGCTGTACCTGGCCGAGTCGCGCATCCCCGACCTGCAGCCGCTGCTGAAGTGGTGCGCGGCCCATCGCATCGGGTATCGGGTCGTCGCCGAGGACGACCTGCGCCGGCTGGCGGCCAGCAGCCACCATGAAGGCGTGGTGGCCGACGTCCTGCGCACGCCCGCGCTTGCGCTTTCGGACTGGCTGGCGTCGCTGGACGCCGGTCCCCAGCTTGCGATCTGGCTCGACGGCGTCGGCAATCCCCACAACTATGGCGCGATCCTGCGTTCGGCTGCCCACTTCGGCGCATCCGCCATCCTGCTGCCGCGGCATTCCACGCTCGCACTTTCCGGTGCGGCGGCCCGGGTGGCCGAAGGCGGCGCGGAAGCGGTGCCGGAGGTCCGCATGGGGCGCCCGGAGGACGGGCTGGCGCCGTTGCGCGGCGCCGGCTTCCAGCTCGCGGGGACGGTCGTCGCCGGCGGCCGCAGCGTGTTCGACGCGGCGCTGCCCGAGCGCCTCGTCCTGGTGCTGGGCGCGGAGGGAGAAGGCATGGACCGCGACTTCGCGCGGACCTGCGAGCTGGAGCTCTCGATCCCCGGCACGGGCGCGGTGGAAAGCCTCAACGTGGCCGCCGCCAGCGCCGTGCTGATGGCGGCGTGGCGGATGCGTCACTGAGGCCCGCACGGATGGGCGGACCTGTTGGCATGCATGGCTGGTCGGGCCTGGCCGATTGGCACCCCGATGCATCCGGTGTCATCGCGGCCGAAGCCGCGGCCGTCGCCGACGCCGCGCGGCGTCGCCACCTCGCGGGCCAATGCGATCTGTGCGGGGCGACGCGTGGGTTCGCCAACCCGGACGGGAACATGCGAGAGGGCCTCGCGTGCCTTTCCTGCGGCTGCAATGCCAGGCAGCGGGCGGCAGCCCGCGTGATGCTGGCATCGCTGGCCGATCCGGCGACGTCGACGGTGCGCATTACCGAGCAGGCCAGCCGACTGTTTCTCGCCCTGCGCCCCCGCATCGGTGGCCTGCGCGGAAGCGAGTACCTGCAGGGGCGATGGCAGCGGCTGCGGTTGAGCGCCTGGTTATGGCGGCATGGCGTGGCCGGGCTGGCCCGTCATGGCGACGTGACTGCACTGGGCGATGCCGGGGCGTCCTGCGACGCCGTGCTGAGCCTGGACGTGCTCGAACACGTCCCTGCCCATGAAGCGGCCCTGCGCGAGTTCGCGCGGGTGCTGCGGCCGGGCGGCGTCCTCGCCCTCACGGTGCCCTTCTACGAAGGCCAGCTGGACAACCGGTGCATCGCCCGTCCCCGCGCCGACGGCAGCATCGAACACTTCGGTCCGCCCGAATACCATGGCGACCCGCTCAGCGGGGGCATCGTCTGCTTCCACCACTTCGGCTGGCAATTGCTGGACGACCTGCGCACGGCCGGCTTCGCTCAGGCGGTGGCCCATCGCGTGCAGGTAGCGTCGGCCGGTTTGCCACAGGGACAGTGGGTGCTGCTCGCACGCCGTTAGCGCCGGCGCCGCCTCACGTCGTGCGAGCCGCGTGGCGCGATGTCCGGTGCGGGCCCTTTGGCGATGGGCTCATTCCCGGCGAATGACGTCGAGCACGCTGGCATAGGCCTCGGCCTGGCCCACGTCGGCGATCATCGCGTGCATGCAGGCGGCGGTCGCGGCCAGCTTGAGGGTCCGCATGCAGGCGTGGTACTGGGCCGCGCTTGCTTCATCGAGCGCGGCCTGCATGGCCTGGGTCGCACTTCGCATGCCATAGGCGAAGTCCCCGGCGCTGTCGAGCACGCTGCGCAGGCTGAGGTTCACCGCCTCGACGAGCTGTGCGTTCAGGCCGCTCGACATCGCGGCCTTGAGATCGGCCGCACTGCCCTCGAACTGCGCCTGCAGGTCTTCGGGCTTGCCCGCGCCGGGAATCACGTCCAACGAGTAGATCTGCATCACGCCCGCGTTCGCCACCGCCTGCGACAGCGCATTCTGCTGCTGTTGGGCGGTGACGGCGTTCTCGTAGAGGATGCCGGTCGCGTGGGCGAGGCTCTGGTAGATGGTCGCCATCGCCATGGCCGGGGCTTCGGCCACGACCTTGGTGTTGGTCTGCGTGACCGAATCGGTGATGGTCTGGCCGGGAGGGGGGACGGACGACATGGCAATGCTCCTTGCTTGGGGTGGGTGTTCCGTGAGCCGTCAGTCTACGACGCCCACCCCGCGACGCCAGTCCGGCGCCGCGGACGCGTCCCGGCCAGGCTCAGTCGGCAGCCGCGGGCGTGTCCCGCGGCGCGCTGCCGAAACCGTGTTCGCCCTCGTTCGACGCCGCCAGGTAGGCGAAGACCGCGTAGGCGGCGACGTTCTGCGCCAGCGCCTGCGGATCGATCTTGTCGAAGGTGTCGTCGGGGGTGTGGTGCAGGTCGAAGTAGTCGGTGCCATCCTGGGCCAGGCGCGCCCAGGCCACGCCGTTGGCGGCCATCGGACCGATGTCAGGTCCCGGGCCGCCCTCGCCGGGCATGTGCACGATGCCCAGCGGGGCCAGGGCTTCGGCGATCGCCTTGTCGGCGGGCCCGGCATACGCCGGCGCCGAGCTCGAGTAGCCGTAGATGCGGCCGGCGCCGAAGTCGCTCTCCGCTCCGATCACGTGCAGCCCGACCTCGTCCTTGTGCGCTTCGGCGTAGGCCTTGCCGCCGTACAGGCCCTGCTCCTCGTTCGCGAACGCGACCACGCGGATGCTGCGCGCCGGGCGGCTGGGCAACTGGCCGATCAGGGCGCCCGCGGCCATGGTGATGCCCACGCCCGCGCCGTCGTCGATCGCGCCGGTGCCGAGGTCCCAGGAGTCCAGGTGGCCGCCGATCACCACCACTTCGTCGGGATGGCGGCTGCCGTTGATCTGGCCGATGACGTTGTAGGAGGTCGCGGTGCCGGTCCAGCCGCAGTCCAGCGCGATCCGCAGGCGGGTCGCGCCACGGGCCACCAGGCGCGCCAGCTGGTCGGCGTCGGGGACCGAGAGCGCGGCCGACGGGATGGGCTGCAGGCCGTCGTCGAAACGGGTGATGCCGGTATGCGGGTTGCGGTGCGAGTCGGTGCCGGCCGAGCGCATGACGTAGCCGGCCGCGCCCGCGCGAATGGCCGCCGAGGGGCCGCGGCTGCGGACGCGGCTGCCCGGGCCGTAGCCGGCGCCGTCGCGCGCGCGTTCCATGCGGTAGTCGATGAAGGCGATCTTGCCGGCCAGCGATCCGGCCGGCGCGGCCTCCAGCGCGTCGAGGTCGGCGAAGCGCACCACCTCGCCTTCGACCGTGCCGCCGGGGCTGCCGCCCAGGGCGGTGATCGTCAGCGGCTGCGCGTTCGCGCCCAGGATGCGGGCGTGCTCGCTGCGGCGCTCCCACTTGGGAAAGGTGACCGGTTCCTTCCAGACCTTGTCGAAGCCCAGCTCGCGGAACTTGGCCTCGGCCCAGGCGACGGCGCGCGCGTCGGCTTCGCTGCCGGCCAGGCGCGGACCGACCTCGGTGGTCAGGGACTCGACGACCCGATAGGCCAGGTCGCTGCGCAGCGCGGCATCGCGCAGGCCGGGCACGGCCGCGGTTGCGTCCACGCTGATGAAGGTCTCGCTCTCGCCTGCCTGGACGGGGCCGGTTGCGACGGTGCTCGACAGGAGCAGGGCAGTGGCCAGGGCCAGCAGGGTCTTGCGCATGGATATCTCCAGGAGGGGCCGGAAAAAGACGAAGCCGCGAGCTTAGCAAGCGCGCGGCTTCGGCCGGGGTGCCTCAAGTCATGCGTGGCTTGAGCGTTTTGCGTCGCAGCCTGCAATCCCATGCGAGCCTGGCGCGTCGCCGCTCATTTGCGCAGCGAGTCGCGGATCTCCCGCAGCAGCAGGACTTCCTCGGTCGGCCCGGCGGGCGCTTCTTCCGCTGCTTCCTCGGCCCTCTTCAGGCGGTTGTAGGCTTTCACGAACAGGAAGATCACGAAGGCGATCAGCAGGAAGTCGATGATGCTCTGGATGAACATGCCGTAGCTGATCGCGACCTCGGCGACCTCGTTGCCCGCGGCATCGACGGTGGCCGGGTCCAGCACGATCTTCCAGTCGCTGACGTTGACGCCGCCGGTCAGGGTCGCCAACACGGGCATGACGATGCCATTCACCAGCGCGGTGACGATCTTGCCGAAGGCCGCGCCGATCACCACCGCGACCGCGAGGTCGATCACGTTGCCGCGCGCGATGAACGCCTTGAATTCGCTGACCATGCCCATCGGGAGCTCCTCGTGTGTGGTGGATACCGTAGACTACCCGAATCGGGCGCGGGCACGGCGCTGATGCGGGTCAGCCCGCCGGGGGCAGGATCCGGCCCGACAGCGTGGGCAGGCCGTCGAGCGTGGCCTCGAAGCGATCGCCGGGCTGCAGCGGACCGACGCCGGCGGGCGTGCCCATGAAGACCAGGTCGCCGGCGCGCAGTGCGTACAGTCGGGACAGTTCGTGCAGGATCTCCGGCACGGTCCAGATGAGGTCGTCGAGCGAACCCTGCTGGCGCAGCTCGCCGTTGACGTGGAGGCGGATCGTGCGGCCGGCGAGCGGGCCCAGCGCGGCGGCGGGACACAGGGGGCCGATCGGCGCGGCGTGGTCGAAGGACTTGCCGGTGTCCCAGGGCAGGCCCTTGGCCTTGGCGGCCGCCTGCAGGTCGCGCCGGGTCAGGTCCAGCCCGAGCGCGTAGCCGTACACCAGCGCTTCGGCATCGGCAGGATCCAGCACGCCGGCGGGGGCGTCGGCACCGAGCGCGACGACCAGTTCGACCTCGTGGTGCAGGTCGCGCGTGCCGGGCGGGTAGGGCACCTCGCCGTCGAGCACGAGCGCGTCGGCCGGCTTAAGGAAGAACACCGGTTGCCCGCGCGCTTCGCGGCTCGCCGGGGCGACGGCGCCCATCTCGCGCGCATGGTCGGCGAAGTTGCGGCCCACGCAGTAGATGCGGCGGACCGGGAAACGATCGGCGGAAACGTTGCCGTCGATCGTGACGGGAGCGCGCGGCACTGCCGGCGCCTGGATGACGTCGCCCATGGAGTCTGGCTCTTGGTGCTGGGCCGCGATCGGCCCGGGACGCTCAGCGTACCGGCGGCAGGCGGGGCTTTTCCACCACCCGGTACTCGCCGTCCACCACCCGGCTGTCGCGGGCCACCGGCTTGCCGCGCTGCTGCCACAGCCGGAACAGCAGGCCGACGGCGATCATGGCCGCGCCCACCACCACGCTGAACATCACCAGCACCGCCAGCAGGGCGACGCCCACCACGCCGAAGGCGACGCGCAACCAGCGTTGACGCGGCTTGCGGGGCGAGGCGGCGGCATGGACGCGCGAGCGGATCCAGCTGGGATCGAAGCGGAAAGCGTAAGCGGACATTCGGTACGTCGTGACACAATGCGGCAACATCGCCGAGCGAGGAGTATCGGTCGGCGACCAGTTTCCCGTGTAATGGATTCGTTAACGATGCGTGATGGCAGTCAGGATTCAGACGGTTCGGCAGCGCCGTTGCTGGCCCTCGACCGCGTGCCCGACGGCGGCCTGGTGGAGATCGAGGCCGTGCTCGACGGCGACGCGGAGTCGCTGGTGCTGTTCCGCGAGGGCGAGGTGGTGCGCGGCTGGCTCAACATCTGCCCGCACGCGGGCCGCCGGCTGGACTGGTCGCCCGGCCAGTTCCTGCGCAGCAAGGAGGGCCTGCTGGTCTGCGCGGCGCACGGCGCCAGCTTCGAGCTGGGGCGGGGCGAGTGCGTGGCGGGGCCCTGCCGCGGCGAATCCCTGCGCGAAGTGGTCCTGCAGGTGCGCGACGGCGCGGTCTGGCTGGAGTAACCGGCCGTACGGGATCGCCAGTGGCGCGCGCCACCCGTGGGCCGGCGTGACCCACCTTTGGCGCCAGATGCCGGGAACCATGCCGCGATGATCTTGCTCGCACCCATTCCCCATTCCCCATTCCCCATTGCCGCTCAGAACAGCAGGTTGACCATCAGCACCGTGATCGTGGTGTACACCAGCGAAAGCGGTGCGCCGATGCGCCACAGCTCCTTGCCCGAATAGCCGGCCGGGCCGGTGATCATCGAGATGACCGGATTGGATGCGGTCATGAAGTTGTTGGAGGCCGACAGGGCCACGATCAGCGCGAAGGCGGTCGGGTTGCCGCCCGCGGCGAGGGCGATGTTGATCGCCAGCGGCACCACCACGATCGTCGCGCCGACGTGGCTGATCACCAGCGAGAAGGCGGTCGTCAGCAGCCCGAGCAGCAACTGCATGATCCAGACCGGCGTGCCCCGTGGAAGCTGCTCGATGCTGTGCCCGGCGACCCAGGCCGCCGCGCCGCTGGAATCCATCGCCCATCCCAGCGGGATCAGGCAGGCCATCATGAAGACCGTCTTCCAGTTGATCGCCGAGTAGGCCTCGTCGATGTGGATGACCCCGGCGATCAGCATGCCGGCCACCCCGGCCATCAGGGCCAGCGACACCGGCAGGCGCGAAGACAGCGCCAGCAGCATGGCCACGGCGAAGATGCCCATCGCGATCTTGAACTTGTGCGGTCGCTGTTCGCCCTTGGGGTAGTCGGTGACCACCACCAGGTCCTTGCCGGCGGCGGCCTTGGCCAGGTCGGTCCAGATGCTGTGCAGGACCAGCATGTCGCCCGAGCGCAGCGGCTGGTTGCGCACGTCCTCGCGCAACACGTCCTTCTCGCGGTTGATCGCCAGCAGGCTGATGCCGCGCTGCTTGCGCAGCTCAAGCTCACGGCCGGTCTTGCCGATGAAGCTCGACGTCGGCGGGATCACGGCCTCGGAGATGCCGGCGCGACTGGGGTTGAACAGGTCGCCGAAGTTGCGCAGGCGCGAGGTCAGGCGCAGGAAGTTGTTCTGCGCGAAGTCGGCCACCTGCTGCTTGGGGCCCATCGCGCCGAGCACGCTGCCGACCCAGATGCGGGTATCGGCCGGTGGCGCCAGGCGTTCTTCGTTGTTGCTCTTGAGCGCCAGCAGCAGGGGCACGCCGTGCAGGGTCTCGGCCTCGCCCAGCGACATGCCGACCAGGGGGCTCTCGGCGGTGACGGTCAGCTCGTAGACATCGCCCTCGATGCCGTAGGCCTTGGCGAAGTAACTTTGGGTGCGCGCCGGGGTCACGCCCTTGCCGGCGTCGTCGCGCTCGAGCCGGTGGCCGAAGAAATGGAAGTACGCCAGCGCCGCCGCCAGCAGGGTCAGGCCGATCGGCAGGGGCGCGAACATCTTCAGCGGCTCAAGCGTGGCCGCACCGGAGGGCAGGTTGCTGTTGGCCGCGACCAGGAGGTCGTTGAGCAGGATCAGCGGCGAGTTGCCGACCATCGTCAGCGCGCTGCCCATCATGATCGCCGCGGCGATCGGCAGCAGCAGTCGCGGCAGCGAGAGGCCGGTGCGCGAGGACAGGCGGGAGGCGACCGGCAGGTACAGCGCCATCACCGCGGGGTTCTGCATGAAGGAGGAGTTCAGGCCGGCGATCGCCCCGGTCAGCAGCATCAGCCGCTGCTCGATGCCGTGCGCGCGCCGCAGCAGCCAGGCCGCCAGGCGGTTGAGCGCGCCGGTGCGGTCGAGGCCGGCGCCGAGGATCATCGTGGCGATGACGCTGATGACCGCCTGGCCCGAGAAACCGTTGAACAGTTCGTCCGGCGCGACCAGTCCCGACAGGCCCAGCAGCACCAGCACGACCAGCGCCACGACGTCGGCGCGGATGCGCTCGAACAGGAACATCACCATCGTGAAGCCCACCAGCCCGAGGACGAGCTTCATGTCGGTGGTGAGCGCCAGCGTGGTGTCCATCAGGTCCGTGCGTGCCTGTGACCGGATCGTGGCGCGCGACAGGGCCGGTGCCGCCGTGCGTCGATGCGGGAGTCGGGAACTTCGACCGAGCCTACCGGTTGCCGCGTGTTTGCCGGATCACGAACCACGAATCACGAATCCCGTGCCTTGTCGTAGAGCAGGTCCCAGACGCCGTGGCCCAGCTTCTGGCCCCGCGTCTCGAAGTGGGTCTGCGGGCGCCACTCGGGCCGCGGCACCGATCCCCGCGCTCCGGCGCGGTTCTCCAGGCCGGGGGTGGCATCGAGGACGTCCCACATGTGTTCGGCATAGTCCTGCCAATCGGTGGCCAGGTGCAAGCGGCCGCCGCTGGCCAGCTTGCGCACCAGCAGGCCGGCGAAGCCGGGCTGCACCAGGCGGCGCTTGTTGTGGCGCTTCTTGTGCCAGGGATCGGGGAAGTAGATGCGCACCTCGTCGAGGCTGCCGTCGGCGACCTCGTTCTCCAGCACCTCGACCGCATCGTGGTGGTAGACCCGCACGTTGTCGCTGCCGTCCTCGGCCAGTGCGTTGAGCAGGCGGCCCACGCCCGGGGCATGCACTTCCAGGCCGAGGTAGTCGCGCGAGGGGTCCTGGCGGGCCGCGAAGCGGAGCGCCTCGCCGTTGCCGAAGCCGATCTCCATCACCCGCGGTGCGGCGCGGCCGAACACCGCGTCGAAATCGCGTGGCCGGCCCTCGTAGTCGAGGCCGAAGCGTGGCCAGGCCTGGTCGAACGCGCGCTGCTGGGCGGGCGTGAAGCGGCCCTGCCGGAGGACGAAACTGCGGATCTGCCGTTGCCCCTCGTGCACCGTGAAGGGCTTGGGCGGGGCCTTGCCGGCGGGCTTGTCGGGCGCGTCGCTCATCAGCCGACCAGGCCGTCCACCGGGCTGGACGCCGAGGCGTAGCGCTTGCGCGGGATCCGGCCGGCCTTGAAGGCGGCGCGACCGGCTTCCACGGCCAGCTTCATCGCATGGGCCATGAGCAGCGGGTCGCGGGCGCCGGCGATGGCGGTGTTCATGAGTACGCCGTCGCAGCCCAGCTCCATCGCGATCGCGGCATCGGACGCGGTGCCGACGCCGGCATCGACGATGATCGGGACGCTGGCGTTCTCGACGATCTCCATGAGGTTGTAGCGGTTCTGGACGCCCAGGCCGGAGCCGATCGGCGCCGCCAGCGGCATCACCGCCACGCAGCCGATCGCTTCCAGGCGCTTGGCCAGGATCGGATCGTCGGAGGTGTAGACCATGACCTGGAAGCCCTCGGCCACCAGGGTCTCGGCGGCCTCCAGGGTGGCGACGACGTCCGGGAACAGGGTCTTCTGGTCGCCCAGCACCTCGAGTTTCACCAGCGCATGCCCGTCGAGCAGTTCGCGGGCCAGGCGGCAGGTGCGGACCGCCTCCTCGGCGGTATAGCAGCCGGCCGTGTTGGGCAGCAGGGTGTAGCGATCGGGCGGGAGGACGTCGAGCAGGTTCGGCTCGCCCGGCGCCTGGCCGATGTTCGTGCGCCGGATGGCGACGGTGACGATCTCGGCGGCCGCGGCCTCGGTGGCCAGCCGGGTTTCTTCCAGGTCCTTGAATTTGCCGGTGCCGGTGAGCAGGCGGGAGCCGTAGCTTTTCCCGGCGATGACGAGCGGATCGATGCGGTGTGGGGCGTTCATCCCCCCATTATCGCACCACCCGGCCGCGCGGGGGCGCGACGTGGCGGTCCGATGGTGTTACTCGGGCCAGCGCTGGGGGACCCGGCGCAGGTCCTCCAGCGAGTACCCCATTTCCCGCAGGCGCTGCAGGTGGGCCTGGTAGTCGGCTTCGGGGATGCTCGGCGTGCGGGCCATGATCCAGGCATGGTCGCGCTTGCTGCGCCCGATGATCGTCTGGGTGTAGCCGGCGTCGACGTAGGTGATCACGTACTCGGCGCGGATGGGCCACACGAACTGCATCGTCCACACGGCGTCGCCGGTACCGGGGACGACGCGGCCGATGGGGTGCATCGTCGATTCGTCCGCGTCGAAGCCGCCCTTGCGCTGCGTGTAGGTGGTGCGGATCCGCCCGTCGTCGTCGAGCTGGTAGCGCTCGACGGCGTTGTAGGCGTCGCGCTCGACGAAGGTGGGGATGTGCGCGATGACGTACCAGGTCCCCATGAAGCGCGGGAGCTCGACCGCCTCGACCGGTGCGATGGTCGGCGCCTGGTGGGCGCAGCCGGCGAGCATCGCCGCGCACAGCACGGCGAGGGTGCGCGGGCGCAGTGGCGTGGACAGCGCGCTCATCGCCCGGCCCCCGCGTCCGCGTCGTCGGGGCGGCTGAAGAGGAAATGGCCCACGCCCCACTCGCGGCCGCCGTCGTAGTCGAACATCTCCGCGCAGGCCATCCAGAACATGCGCCAGCGTTGCACCCAGAGCGCGGCCTGCGCCTGGCCATGCACGTGGGCCAGGACCGCCTCAACCGCATCCCGGTGGCGGTCCTGCCGCGCCAGCCACTGGTTCGCGGTGCGGGCGTAGTGCCGCCCGTCGAGCAGCCAGCGGCGCTCCAGCGACAGGTGGTCCTGGAACCAGGCCAGGGTATCGGCCGACGGCATCAGGCCGCCGGTGAAGAAATGCCGGCCCATCCAGTTGTCCTCGCCCTCGGTCTCGAACGGGTACATCAGCGTGCGGTGCAGGAACACGTGCACGAAGAGCTTGCCGCCCGGCCGCAGCCAGCCGGCGATGCGCTCCAGCAGCACGGCGTAGTTGCGCATGTGCTCGAACATCTCGATCGACACGCAGCGGTCGTAGGCCGCTGCATCGAGTTCCAGCACGTTGACGTCATCGGTGATGACGCGCACGTGGTCGAAGCCGTGCTGGTGGCACTGGGCGCGGATGTGTTCGCGTTGCGCGGCGGAGTTGGACACCGCGGTGATCCGCGCGTTGGGGTAGCGCTCGGCCATCCACAGCGTCAGCGATCCCCAGCCGCAGCCCAGCTCCAGGATGTCCTGGCCGTCCGCCAGGCCGGCCCGCTCGCCGTAGAGCGCGAGCATGGCGTCCTCGGCCTCGTCCAGGCTCTCGTCGCCCTCCGGGTAGTAGCAGGCCGAGTACTTCAGCCGCTTGCCCAGGCAGAGCCTGAAAAACTCCGGCGGCAGCTCGTAGTGCTGGGCATTGGCGGCATCGGCATGGATGGCCACCGGGCTGCCGCGGAGCATGGCCAGGCGGGCCTCGAAGCGGTGGGCCTCGCCGGTCCAGCCCCCGGCGTGTTCTTCGCGAAGGCGCTGCCGGCACAGGCGCCGGATGCCCAGCCGCAGCAGCGTGTCGGGGATCCAGCCGCGTTCGGCCAGGCCGATCAGGCCGGGCCCGGGGCGCTCGTGATGGAGGGTGGACTCAATCCGCGCGTTCATGGTGACCTCGCAGGGGCGTGGGGGAGGAGGAGGGCGTGGGGCGCGGGAACCAGGGGAACAGCATCGGCGTGCTTGCCTGGTAGCGGCGATAGTCCTCGCCGCGGCTGCGCAGGGCCTGCGCCTCGGTGAAGGGGATGCCGCTGATCCAGCGCAGGAAGACGTACATGACAACGGGGCCGGCCCAGGCCAGCCATGCGAGGGGCGCGCCGACCGCGAGGCACACATAGGCGAACCAGTGCAGCCACTCGAAGAAGTAGTTCGGATGACGCGAGTAGCGCCACAGGCCGGCCCGGCAGGCGTGGCCGCGATTGGCCGGGTCGGCGCGGAACCGCGCCAGTTGCCGGTCGGCGATCGCCTCGCCCGCCACGGCCAGCCCCCAGGTCGCGAGCGCTGCCGCGGTCCATGGCCCGAAGGCGCCGGCCGGATTGGCGGCCACGGCCAGGAAGGGCAGCGCGAACAGCACCACCAGGAGGGCCTGTGCCTGGAAGAACAGGAAGAACAGGCCCTGGCGGTCGTTCCAGTGACGGCGCAGGTAGGCGTAGCGGCCGTCCTCCTCTTCATGGCGGACGCGCCGCCAGAGGTGGAGCGCCAGCCGGAACCCCCACGCGCCGCCGAGCACGGCCAGCAGCACCCGCGGCAGTAGGGCCCCCGTCCCCAGCACGGCCAGCAGCAGCGCCGAGGCACCGACGCCGCCGGCCCACACCACGTCGACGATCCCGGCGTTGGCGTGGCGGCGCTGCCAGGTCCAGGCCGCGGCCATCGTCACCGCGGCCAGCGCCCACACCACCAGGAGATCGACGAAGGGACTCACGCCCTCGCCCCCGCGTCGATGCCGCGCCGGTCGGGGCGGCCCATCACCAGGTGGGCGACGCCGGTCGCGCGTTCGAGGAACCCGCCCTCGCAGTAGCCCAGGTAGAAGGTCCACATGCGGATGAAACGCTCGTCGAAGCCCTGCGCCCGGACCTCGGCCAGCCGGGCCAGGAAGCGTTGGCGCCACGCCCGCAGGGTCAGCGCGTAGGAAGGGCCGAAGTCCTCCATGCCCAGCAGCTGCAGGTCGGTGTTGCGCGTCTTGGCGTCGAGCATGGCGCTGACCGAGGGGATGAAGCTGCCGGGGAACACGAAGCGCTTGATGAAGTCCACCGAATCGCGGGCCTGCGCATAGCGGTGGTCCTCGATGGTGATGGCCTGGAGCACGGCGCGCCCGCCCGGGGACAGCAGGCGCCCGAGGGTGGCGAAGTAGGTGTCAAGGTAGTCGGCGCCGACGGCTTCGATCATCTCGATCGAGACCAGCTTGTCGTATTGGCCCTGCAGGTCGCGATAGTCGTCCAGCAGCAGCGTGACGCGCTCCTGCAACCCGGCCTCGGCGACGCGCTGGCTGGCCAGCGCATGCTGTTCGCGGGAGATGGTCGTGGTGGTGACGTGGCAGCCATGGTGGCGCGCCGCATGCAGGGCGAAGCCGCCCCATCCCGTGCCGATCTCCACGACGCGGTCGCCGGGTCGGAGCGCCAGGTGGGCGCAGATCGCTTCCAGCTTGCGCCGCGAGGCGGTTTCCAGCGGCTCGTCCGCGGATTCGAACAGGGCCGAGGAGTACATCAGGTCGGGGGACAGGAACAGGGCGAAGAATTCGTTGCCGAGGTCGTAGTGGGCGGTGATGTTGCGCCGGCTGCCATCGCGGGTGTTGCGCCGCAGGGCATGCCACGCGCGCAGCATCCAGCCGCCCAGCCGGGCCAGACCGCCCTCCATCCCGTCGAGCAGGTCGCGGTTGCGCACCAGCAGGCGCACCAGCGCCACCAGGTCGCTGCATTGCCAGTGGCCCTCGATGTAGGCCTCGCCGGCCCCCACGCTGCCGCGAGCGGCGACCGCCCGGTAGAACGCCGGATCCGCGATCCGGACCGTGGTTTCCAGCCCATCGGGCGCGACGCGACCGAAGTGCGCGCTGCCCAGGCCGTCGACGAGCGTGAGCCGGCCGTGGTCCAGCGTCGCGAACATCGCATGCAGGCGTTCGCGCAGGAAGCGGTCCATCGTCGAGTATCGGGCGGGATCGTCGATCCGGGTTACGGCTTCGGTCATCGGGTGTCTCCGGCGTGGCGCGGATGGTCGTGTACGGGGGTGCGCTTGAGCCACAGGCGCAACGCCTGCCAGTGGATCGCGCCGACGACCTGCGCGGTCATCAGCGGATAGCGCCAGAGCAGGCGGGCGAGCGCGCGGCCGTCGAGCGGGCGGCGCTTGAGTGAGAGGGTGGCGTCGAACTCGCGGTCTTCGCCGTCGCGCGCCTGCATGTGCACGCCGAGGATGTCGCCGGGCACGGTGAAGCGCCAGCGGTAGCGGCGGGACATCGCCATGAAGGGCGACACGTGGAAGCGCTTGTCGAAGTCCCATTCCAGGACGTTGCCGCGTCGCCGTGCGTCGCCGACATCCAGGACATAGGCATGCCGTTCCTGCCAGGGCGTGTTGGTGATCTCCGCCAGGATCGCGTCCAGCCCCACGCCGTCGGCGCGGTAGCAGTAGTAGAAGCTGACCGGATTGAAGACATGGCCGAAATAGCGCGGATGGGTCAACAGGCGGACCGGACCGGTCGGGGCGTGCCCGAGGGCCGTGCACACGCGGCTGCGCACGCTCTCGGCCAGCGGCATGCCGTCGTCGCCGCCGAGGTAGTCGCGGCGGCGGAACTCGGCGACGTTGCGCCGGTCCACCGACCACAGCCAGTGGCGGTCGAACACGCGGTCGATCTCGTCCAGGTCCAGCCACAACTGGCCCAGTCCGTGCGAGAAGGCATGCCGGCTCGGGCGGTGCCGACGGTGCTGGACCCGCCCTTCGTAGACCGCGCTGGCCAGTTCGCCGTTCATGCGGCCTCGCCCTGGTGTTCAGCCCTGCCGTCGGCCTGGCCGGGCGCGACGCCGAAGGCCGAGGCCACCTCGTGCGCGCTGCGCATGCCGTCCTCGTGGAATCCCCAGCCCCAATAGGCGCCGGCGAACCAGGTATGGCGCCGACCCTGGATCTCGCCACGCCGGGCCTGCGCCGCGACCGCGGCGTGGTCGTGCAGCGGATGGCGGTACTTCATTCGCCTGAGCACCTTGCTGTCGTCGATCGCGGCGTTCCGGTTGAGGGTGACCAGGAACGGCTGCCGCGACTCGATGCCCTGCAACAGGTTCATGTGGTAGGTGACCGTGCACGGCGCGCCTTCTCGGGCCGGCACGTGCGCGTTCCATGCCGCCCAGGCCCTGGGGTCGGCCGGCAGCAGTCGGGTGTCGCCATGGAGGACGGCATCGTTGGCCTGGTAGCGGATCGCGCCCAGGACCTCGCGTTCTTCGGCACTGGCGTCGCGCAACAGGCGCAGCGCGTCATCGCTGTGGCAGGCCAGCACGACCTGGTCGAAACGTTCGCGCCCCCCGGCATGGCGTAGCTCGACGCCGGCATGGTCGCGGCGCACCGACTCCACCGGGCAGGCGAGGCGTTCTTCGACGCGCCAGCGGGCCTGCATCGCGCGGATGTAGGTCGACGATCCGCCCTCCACCACGCGCCATTGCGGGCGGCCCGATACCTGCAACATCTGGTGGTTCTGCAGGAAGCGCACGAGGAAGCGCATCGGGAACTCGAGGATCTTCCTCGGCGGGGACGACCACAGCGCCGATGCCATCGGCACCAGGTGCTCGTCGCGGAAGGCGGTCCCGTAACGTCGCCGGGCCAGGTATTCGCCCAGCGTGGGATCATCGCCGGTAGCCTCCAGCAGCGTCGCGGCCTCGCGATTGAAGCGCAGGATGTCGGCGACCATGCGCAGGAAGCGCGGCGAGACCAGGTTGCGGCGCTGGCAGAACAGGCCGTCCAGCGTGCTGGCGTTGTACTCGACGCCGCTGGCCTCGCTGTGCACGGAAAAGCTCATCGTGGTCGGTCGCGACGCCACGTCCAGGGTGTCGAACAGGGCGTCGAGCAACGGATAGTGCATCCGGTTGAAGACGATGAACCCGGTATCGACCGCGTGGCGCTGGCCGTCGAGGTCGATCTCGTGGGTATGGGTGTGGCCGCCCAGGCGCGCCTGGGATTCGAACAGGACGACCTCGTGGCGCCGCGACAGCCACCACGCGCTGGCGAGGCCGGCGATGCCGGCACCGACGACGGCGATGCGCTGGCTCATCGTCGCGCCCTTTCCGCGACCCACGCCGGTACCGGCTTGAGGCCGCGCACCACGCCCAGCGCGGACAGGGCGCGCAGGCCGTACCAGGTCAGGTCGATTTCCCACCAGCGGAAACCCTGGCGCGCCGAGCCGGGGAAGAAATGGTGGTTGTTGTGCCAGCCCTCACCGAAGGTCAGCAGCGCCAGCCAGGCGTTGTTGCGGCTGTCGTCGCGGGTCTCGAAGCGGCGGGTGCCGTAGCGATGGGCGAGCGAATTGATGGTGACGGTGGCATGGAAGAGCACCACCGTCGACACGAAGAAGCCCCACACCAGCATCTGCGGCCCGTTGGTGCCCCACTGCGGCGCGATCCGCTCGAGCACGGCGCCCAAGCCGTATACGGCGGCCGCCAGAGCCACCGGCACGAGCAGGTCGAAGCGGTCGAGCCAGCGCAACTCCGGGTAGCGGGCAAGGTCGGGGATGCGCGCCCAGTCGGTATGGAAGCCACGCGGACTGAGGAACCAGCCGACGTGGCTGTGGACGAAACCGCGGATCCGCGGCGAATGCGGATCATGCTCGGTGTCGGCGTGCCGGTGGTGGTTGCGGTGATGCGCGGCCCACCACAGCGGGCCACGCTGCACGCAGGATGCGCCGACCACCGCGCCCAGGAACTGCACTGCACGCGACGCACGGAACGTGCGGTGGGAGAAATAGCGATGGTAGAACGCGGTCAGCGCGAACATGCGCACGGCGTACAGCGCGACTGCCACCAGGATCGCGACGGCGGAGACGCCGACCCAGGGCGCCGCCAGGCATGCCAGGTGCATGCCGATGAAGGGGGTCGCGCGAAGCCAGTCGATGCGATCGCCGCCTGCTTCGTAGCCCTGCGCGTCCGCGGTGTCGAACCAGCGCAGTATCGATCGCCATCGACGCGTTCGACCGGGGCTGGCTTCGCGCGGCTCGGCGCGGGTATCGGGCATGGGGCGCTCCTGTCTTCGTCCTACCGGGGATACGCAATCCCGCGTCAAGCGGATGCATGGACCCGGCGAAGAAGCCGAAGAAGCCGAAGAAGCTAGAGCGCGCGCAATCCGCCCTTGGCGATGATCGGCCCTGTCGGCGCGCCGGCCGGTGCGCCGCCGCTGGGCTCCAGGGAGATCGCCAGCAGGCTGCCCGGCGCGAGCCCGGCCCTCAGCGTCGCGGGTACGACGACGGTCTGCGCGCGGTCGGTGGCGAGCAGGCCCAGCGAGCGCGGCGCCTCGCCCTCGGCGATCAGCCACAGTTCCGGGACACGGCCACCGGCATCGACCGGGTGCGGTACCGGCACCAGGCGCAGTGTGCCGTTGGCGGCGTCCACGGCGGCCAGCCAGGCGGGGGACCCGTCTTCGCCGGCGAGGAGGGTGACCGGCAGCGGCGCGGCGCTGTCGCCGTGAGGCGCAGGCGGGGGCGTTTCGCCCGGCGTGGTGGCGACCGACGGGGCCGATGGCGGCGGAGCAGGCGCGTGGAACCGGCCCAGCGCGATCGCGGCGATCGCCGCGGCCGTCGCCAGGGCCGCGACGCCGCGCCAGACCCTGACGTCCTGCCAGATGCCGGCAGGCGTGGCGGCGACCGCCGGCCAGCCCAGGCGCGCGCGGATGCGTGGCCACAGGTGGGCGGGCACGTCGGCCGGCGCGATGCCCTCGAGCAGGCCGGCCAGCCGGGCTTCCCATTCCTCGACGAGTCGCGCGAAGGCCGGGTCGCGGACAATGCGGTCCTCGGTCTCGCGGCGCTCGGCGGCATCGAGCACGCCCAGGACATACTCGCCGGCGCGGATGTCCGCGCCCGGTGGCTCGCCGTCGATGTCGTGCCCGCGGATGTTCATCGTTCCAGGCACGCCCTGAGTTGCTGCAGGCTGCGCCGGATCCAGCTCTTGATGCTGCCCAGCGGCGAGCCCACGCGCTGGGACAGTTCCTCGTAGGTGGCCCCTTCGAAGAACGCGATCCGGACCAGGCGCTGGCGCCGCGGCTCGAGTTCATCGATGCAGGCGTCCAGGCGCCGGCCGTCCTGCGCACTTGCCGCCGAAGCCGCGGGCGTGGGGCCTTCGTCTGCCAGCGCCTCGGCCAGGTCGATCGGCGCCAGGCGCTGCGCCGCGGGGCGGGCGCGGAGGCGGTCGATCGAGCGGTTGCGCGCGACCGTCGCCATCCAGGTCATGGCGCCGGCCTTGCGTGGATCGAACTGCGCGGCCTTGTTCCAGACGGTCACGAACACGTCCTGCAGCACGTCCTCGGCCTCGGCGCGATCGGCCAGCAGGTGCAGGCACACGCCCATCAGTCGCGGCGAGGCGTCGCGGTACAAAGCGTCGAAGGCCAGGGCGTCGCCTTCCGCGACCCGCGCAAGCAGGGCGCGCAGTCGTTCGGCGTCGGGCTCGGGCCTTGCGCTGGGTGACGCCATGGATGCTCCGGAGGGGGCGGGTGGACCGGGGAAGGGCGGAAGGTACGGCGGCGCACCCTCATCGCAGGCAGCAACCGCCGGGCACGGCCCGGTGGTCGAGCTACGCCAGCGGCGACAATGCGCGCGATCGCCGCGGAATGCCAGCGCCCGCGTCACGCATTGGGATGGCCGCCTGGCCGCGCGGGCGCGGACACGCGCCCGTGAGGCTGGAGGGTGGAGGGCGGGGATGGACATGAAGGCCTGTCGGGATCGCCGCTGCGGGCGCTCTCCGACGGGTACGCGCCCCTGCGCGGCGCGGATGCAGGCCGCTCGCCCGCCGTAGCCGCGCGTCAGCCGCCGCCGAGGGCGTGCACGATCTCGACGCGGTCGCCGGCGGCCAGCGCATGCCCGTCATGCCGGCCACGCGGCACGATCTCGCCATTGACCTCGACCGCCACGCGCCGTTCGGCCAAACCTTCGTTCGCGAGCAGCATGGAGACGGTGGTGCCGGCGGGGATGTCGCGCGCCTCGCCATTGAGTCGGATGTCCATGCCGCCATTGTCCCGCGATGGACCGCGGCTGGGAAGCCGCTGCCCGGGATGGCCATGACGCACTGCGGCTTGAGTCGCCGCCCCGCGGCGTGCTTGGATGCGCCATCCGCTAGCGTATGTCCTGCCTGCGGACAATCATGCACCGCGTGCATGCACGCACGACATCCCAGGAAACCAGGAACTCCGATGAAAGCACCCGTTCGTACCGTGTTGGCCGCCGCCCTGGCGATCGCCGCCGCGCCCGTTGCCGCGCAGACCTATTCCCAGACCGTCTTTTTCGGTGACAGCCTGACCGACTCCGGCCACTTCCGGCCGGCGCTGGTCAACCAGGCCGGGCCGTCGGCGGCGATCCTCGGCAAGTTCACCACCAACCCCGGCCTGGTGTGGTCCGAATACCTGGCCGATTTCTACGGCGACGAGGCCTTCAGCGACAACCAGGGCGGCGACAACTACGCCGTGGGCGGCGCGCGCGTCGGCACCGATACGACCGGCGCGCTCGGTCCGATTCCCTCGTTGGCGACACAGGTCGGCAACTACCTGGCCAGTACCGGCGGCCGCGCCGATCCGAATGCCCTGTACACGGTCTGGGGCGGCGCCAACGACCTGTTCGCGGTGACCGGCGGGGCGCCGGCCGCGCCGACCATCGGCGCCGCGGTGACGTCGCAGATCGGCATCGTCGGCGCGCTGCAGGGCGCCGGCGCGCGCTACATCCTCGTGCCCACCGTGCCGGACCTCGGCCGCACCCCGGGCTTCATCGCCCAGGGACCGCTGGCCCAGGGGCAGGGCACCCAGTTGTCCACGGCCTACAACGACGCCCTGTTCGGCGGCCTCGCGGCGTCTGGCCTGCGCGTGATTCCCCTCGACACCTTCCACCTGCTGCAGGAAATCACCGACAACCCCGTGCCTTACGGTTTCACCAACGTCACCGGCACCGCCTGCCAGCCCCAGATCACCGCGCAGTCGCTGACCTGCAATCCGGGCACCTATGTCAGCCCGGACGCAGCGGACACCTATGCCTTCGCCGATGGCGTGCATCCGTCCTCGAAGGCCCACAACATCCTCGCCGACTATGCGATCTCGGTGCTCGAGGCGCCGCGCATGGTCGCGCTGATGCCGTACACGCAGGAGATCAGCGGCCTGGCGCGCACCGAGCGCGTCGCCGCGCAGGTCGAGGGGCGTCCCGACGCCGAGGGCATGCGCGCCTGGGCCGACGTGCGCGGGGACTACCAGAAGTTCGACGAGGACGCGGGCCTCATGGTCGACGCCGAGGGCATCGGCCCGGCGCTGACCGCCGGCCTCGACTGGCGCAGCGGCAACCTGGTCTACGGCGGCTTCCTCGGCTTCGGCAAGCAGACCATGGACTTCGGCCGCCGCTTCGGCGAGTTCAGCCACGAAGACACCAGCCTGGGCGCCTACCTGGGCTGGCGCGGCGAGCGCGCGTGGGTGACGGGCCAGGTCGGGTACAACTGGTCGAACTACGACCTCGACCGCAAGGTCCAGCTCGGCGCGGTCACGCGCAGCCATTCGGCCTCGGCGGATGGCACCAGCCTGGTCGTGGCGGTGGAGAGCGGCTATGCGTTCGAGCACGGCAACCTGCGCCATGGCCCGGTGGCATCGCTGGTGTCGCAAAGCATCGACATCGACGAACTGGCCGAGAACGATCCCACCCTGTCGACCTCGATGGCGTTCCCGGAGCAGAACCACGACTCGCTGGTCGGCAGCCTGGGCTGGCAGGTCGAGATCGAGGCCAGCGAGGCCTTCCGTCCCTATGCCCGGGTCAGCTGGGAGCATGAGTTCGAGGACGAGGAAGACGAGGCCTTCGCGCGCCTGCAGTCGCTGCCGAGCGCGGCACCCTTCGCCGTGCCCGGCCTTGAGATCGACGGCGACCACGGCTCGGTCCTGCTGGGCGCACGCGCCGGCCTCTTCGGCCTGGAGGCCGACTTCGGTATTTCGGGCGCGTTCGCGCGCGAAGGCACCGACAACCTCTCGGCCTTCCTGAGCCTGGGCAAGGCCTTCTGAGCGACCGGACGGTCGCGCCGCGTTGCCTGGAACGGGCCGCGCGGCGTAGACTCTGCGCCACGCGGGTGTAGCTCAATGGTAGAGCTGTTGCTTCCCAAGCAACTGACGAGGGTTCGATTCCCTTCACCCGCTCCAGATCCAGGCGGCGGCGCTGGTCCCACGGGACCGTGCCGCCGTTGTGCTTTCCGACGCCCGACCCGGCCGTCGCCAGGGTCCAGGAGGCCCGATGACCCATCCGCATGCCCCCAAGCCGGTGCGCCCGCCCCGGGTCGTGCTCGGCTGGCGCGAGTCGGTCGCCCTGCCGGACCTGGGGCTGGCCGCGGTGAAGGCCAAGGTCGACACCGGGGCGCGCAGCTCCGCCCTCCACGTCGACCAGCAGTGGCGCTTCGTCGAGGCCGGCGCGCCCTGGGTCGGTTTCCGGCTGTCGCCGGGCCTGGGCGGTGCGGCGCGCGACGTCGTCGCCCCGGTGCTCGACGAGCGCGAGGTGACCGATTCGGGCGGACGCAGGACGCTGCGGGTGTTCCTGCGCACGACCTTGCGACTGGCGGGGATCGAACGCGAGATTGAAATCAACCTGTCGGATCGACGCGGCATGCTGTTCCCGATGCTGCTGGGGCGCACGGCCCTGGCCCGTGCGTTCACGGTCGATCCGGCACGCTCCTACCTGCACGGTCGCCCGCCCCAGGGCGACGCGCCGGCTTCCCCCTCCGGATGATGTCCCGATGAAATTCGCGATCCTGTCGCGCAACGCCAAACTCTATTCCACCCGGCGACTGGCCGAGGCCGCGCGCGAGCAGGGGCACTCGGTGCGCGTGCTCGATCCGCTGCGCTGCTACATGCGCATCGCCTCCGACGGGTTCCAGATGCACTACAAGGGACGGGCGATGTCCGGCTACCACGTGGTGATCCCGCGCATCGGCGCGTCGGTGACCCGCTACGGCAGCGCGGTGCTCCGGCAGTTCGAACTGATGGACACCTTCACCCCCAACGCCTCCGACGCGATCCTGCGCGCGCGCGACAAGCTGCGCAGCCACCAGATGCTCGCCGCGCAGGGGATCGGCATGCCGGCCACGGTGTTCGGCGACAATCCCGACGACACCAACGACCTGTTGTCGATGCTTGGTCCGCCGCCGCACGTGATCAAGTTGAACGAGGGCACCCAGGGCGCCGGGGTGATGCTGACCGAGAAGCTGAGCGCCTCCCGTGGCGTGATCGAGGCGCTGCGCGGCCTGTATGCCCAGTTCCTGGTCCAGGAGTTCGTCGCCGAGGCCAAGGGCGCCGACCTGCGCTGCTTCGTGGTGGGCGGCCGCGTCGTCGCGGCGATGAAGCGTCAGGCCCCCAAGGGCGATTTCCGCTCCAACCTGCACCGCGGCGGCCGCGCCCGCGTGGTGAAGGCCACCGCCGCCGAGCAGGACGTCGCGATCCGTGCGGCCCGGGTCCTCGGCCTGGGCGTGGCCGGCGTCGACCTGATCCGGTCCGCGCGCGGACCGCTCGTGCTGGAGGTCAACGCATCGCCGGGCCTGGAGGGGATCGAGGATGCCACCGGCATCGACATCGCCGGCGAGATCATCCGCTACTCCGCCGAGCGCCATAAACGCCGCGCCGCCAAGCGCAACCACGCGCGGAAATCCTAGTAGACCGCAGGACGCCGGCTTTGCCGCATCGGGCGGGTTGCGCCTCCGAGGTGCCACGTGCGCGTCGACCGCGCTAGCTTCGTGGTCAAGGGGGCCGGCGTTGGGCCGTGCCGATCCATTCCGGGAAACAAAAGGAGTTCGCGATGAAGGCAGTCGTCCTGGGCTGTGCCCTGTTGTTGTGCCTGTCCACGCCTGTGCAGGCCTATCATGGCGAGGCCGCACTCGATGTGGCGCGTTCGGCCGGGTCCGATTTCGCCGCCCAGCGGGCAGCGATCGCGCGGGACCTCGCCGACGGCGAGACCTATGCCGAGCTGTCGGCCGCGGCGCGTGCCGAGGTCGTCGCCTCGCTTGACGCCATGCAAGCCCTGCTGGGGCAGTCGGGGAGCGTGGATGCGATGCCGCCGCAGCTTCGGGTTGAGCTGTTCAACGCCCAGGAAAAGGTCAACACGCTGCTGACCCAGGCCGCCGAGGACAGTCGCCGGGTCTGCACGCGCGAGCGACGCGTGGGCAGCAATTTCGTCGTCAGCTCCTGCCAGACCGTGGCCGAGCGTCGGCGACAGCAGGAGGCCGGTGCGGACGCATTGCGCCAGGGCAGCCTGACGCCTGCGAGTGTCCTGGGCGACTGAATGCCGACGCGCCTGGGTGTCGCAAGTCACTGAATTAAAAGCAATGTGAACAAGATTTCAGCGCGGTTCCAGTATTTAACAAGCCTTTAATCGGCACCCGCGTAGCCTTGGTCGGACCGCAGCTCAGCCCGTTCCAGTTCGGTCAGCCTCAGGTCAGTCGATGGACATAGCGGGTTACGGTATCGGGACAGTACGAACCAATCTTGGCCCAGGCACGGTGGTCCCGTCCCTGGGCCTTTTATTGGCACGTGCCGGGACGGGGTGAAGGCGCCTGCACGGCGCCGTCCCGTCGCTCTGGCAGAATCGGGGCATGCGGTCGCATGGGGACATGCTGCCTGTTCAGGAACCGTGGCTCCGGTCGGCGGTCAAACATACACCGGGTCGTCGGTCCCACCGGGCCTGCACCCTCCGAAGGAAGGCGTGATGCGCATACTCGTAATCGAAGACAACCAGGACATCGCCGCCAACCTGGGCGACTTCCTCGAAGATCGCGGCCACACGGTCGATTTCGCCGCCGACGGCATCACCGGCCTGCACCTGGCGGTGGTCCACGACTTCGATGCGATCGTGCTGGACCTCAACCTGCCCGGCATGGACGGCCTGGAGGTCTGCCGCAAGCTGCGCAACGAGGCGCGCAAGCAGACCCCGGTGCTGATGCTCACCGCGCGCGACAGCCTCGACAACAAGCTGGCCGGTTTCGATTCCGGGGCCGACGACTACCTGATCAAGCCGTTCGCCCTGCAGGAAGTCGAGGTGCGCCTGAACGCGCTCTCGCGCCGCGGCCGTGGCGTGCAGACCCGGGTGCTCAACGTGGGCGACCTGGAGTACAACCTCGACACGCTTGAAGTGCGGCGCCAGGGCAAGCTGCTGCAACTCAACCCGACCGCGCTGAAGATCCTCCAGGCCTTGATGGAAGCTTCGCCCGCGGTGGTCACCCGGCAGGAACTGGAGACCCGCGTCTGGGGCGAGGAACTGCCCGATTCGGACAGCCTGCGGGTGCACATCCACGGCCTGCGGGCGGTGGCGGACAAGCCCTTCGAGGTGCCCCTGATCCAGACCCGCCACGGAATCGGCTACCGCATCGCCGCGCCCGATGAGCGCGACTGACGCATCCCCGCGCCCACGCCGGCGCCGGCGCTTCCGGCGACAACTTCGCAGCCGCATCATCCTCGCCTTCGTGCTGCTGGGCTTCGGCCTGACGGCCCTGTTCGCGTGGGCGACCAACTACACGCGCAACCGCGTGGAGAACCAGTTGGTCGAGGACGTGATGAACCGCAACATCGACGCCTACGCGGAGAGCTACTACACCGCGCCCGGGCAATCGCCGAGCATCCCGTTCCAGCAGATGTACGGCAAGGTCGTGCGCCGCGAGAACTTCGATGCGCTGCGCCAGGAAGAGCCGGACTGGTACGAGTTCGGCGACGGCATCCATAGCATGTCGGGGACCAACCCCGATGGCTCGCCGTTCGCCTACAAGCTGGCGGTGCGCAAGACGCCCAACGAGTGGTTCTTCCTCGCCTACGACATGACCCAGTCGGTGCGCGGCGAGACCCAGTTCAACCGCGCGATCTATGTCTCGGTCTTCGTCTTCAGCCTGCTGTCGCTGCTGGTCGGCTGGTGGTCCGCGTCGCGCGTCATGAGCCCGGTCTCGGAACTGGCCACGCGCTTGAAGGAGTCCGGCGACAGCAGCCAGCTCGAACCGCTGGCCAGCCATTTCCCGGACGACGAGGTCGGCCAGCTCGCCGAGGCCCTCGACGACTATTCCGCGCGCCTGACCGAGGTCGTCGAGCGCGACCGCGAGTTCAATGCCGACGTCAGCCACGAGCTGCGCACGCCGCTGGCCGTCATCAAGGGCGCGGTGGAGCTGCTGCTGTCCCATCCCGACATCGACGAGAAGACCCGCAGCCGGCTGTTGCGCATCCAGCGCGCCGAGGCGCAGTGCACCGACCTGATCAGCGCGTTGCTGCTGCTTTCGCGCAACGAGCGCGGCCACGGCGCCACCAACGTCGGCCGGCTCGCCGACAGCCTGTTGGAATCGCATCGCGCGCAGATCGCCGGCAAGCCGCTGGAGCTGCGGATCGAGGGACACAGCGAACTGGTCGTCGACGCCCCTGAAGCGGCCGTCTCGGTGGCGCTGGGCAACCTGATCGGCAACGCGGTCAAGTACACCAAGAGCGGCGAGGTCATCGTCCGCCTCCTGCCCGATTCGGTCGAAGTGATCGATTCCGGCCCGGGGCTGAGCGCCGAGGATGCCGCCAAGCTGTTCGAGCGCGGGTATCGCGGCACCCATGCCGGCCATTCGCAGGGCGGGGGCATCGGCCTGTCGATCGTGCGTCGCCTGTGCGATCTCTACGGCTGGAACGTGCGCGTCACCCCGGGCGAGATCCGGGGCGTGGTGGCGACCATGTCCTTTGGTCCCCAGGCAACGAGCGCGCTCGTCGACTGAGGCGCGCCGCCGGTGTCGAGGCGGCGCGGTGGCGATGCACGGGGCGGTCAGCCCTGCAGGGGTTCCAGCCAGCCGTGGGTGTCCTGGGTGCGGCCGTCGAACAGGCCGAAGAACAGGTCCTGGATGCGCCGGGTCACCGGCCCCGGGCGACCGGCGCCGACCTGGCGGCCATCGACCGAGCGGATCGGGGTGATCTCCGCCGCCGTGCCGCACATGAACAGTTCGTCGCACAGGTACAGGTATTCGCGCGGCAGGTCGCGCTCCACGACCTCGATGCCGTTCTCGCGGGCGAGGGTGATGATGGTGTTGCGGGTGATGCCGTTGAGCAGCGCGGCACTCACCGGCGTGGTGTGCAGGGCGCCGTCGAAGACCAGGAACAGGTTCTCGCCCGCGCCTTCGCTGAGCAGGCCGGTGGACGCCAGCGCGATGCCTTCGCCGAAGCCCAGGCGGCGCGCCTCGCGGGCGATCAGCTGGCCCGAGAGATAGTTGCCGCCTGCCTTGGCGCCGGCCGGGATGGTGTTCGGCGCGAAACGCTGCCAGCTCGACACGCAGGCGTCGATGCCCGTCTCGAGCGCGGCTTCGCCCAGGTACGGGCCCATGAACCAGGTGGCCACCGACATCTCGATCGGGGTGTCGGCCGACAGCCCGAAACCGCCCAGGCCGCGCCACGCGAACGGGCGCAGGTAGGCGCGGGTCAGGCCATTGCGGGCGATGACCTCGTGGCAGGCGGCGTTGAGGGTGTCCAGGTCGTAGGGCAGCGCCATGTCGTAGATGCGCGCCGAGGCATAGAGGCGGCGATTGTGGTCGGTCAGGCGGAAGATCGCCGGCCCGTCCGGCGTTTCGTAGCAGCGAATGCCCTCGAACACCGACGAGCCGTAATGCAGGCCGTGTGCCATGACGTGCGTGGTGGCGTCCTGCCAGCGCTTGATGCTGCCGTTGTGCCAGATCCAGTCGGGGTACTGCTGCATCGCCGGGGTCCCTTCAAGTGGAGTAAAGGCGACCATTTTGCCCTGTCTCGCGGCGCGGCGCCCGCACCCGGGGACCTTAGTTGCGGATCCACCAGCAACCGAAATGCCGGGTCAGGCCGAAGACGGTGCTGGTCGGCGTCATGCCGTCGGTCAGCGTCTGGACCACCTTGATGCCGACTGGCCTGGCCGGTGCCACCGGCACGATGGGCGCGGGCGGCAAGGTGGCGGGCGGCGGCACCGCCGGGCGGCCGTATGGCGCGCCGGCGGCGTCGTGGCGCACCGTCTGGACCGGTTGGGCGTCCGGCTCCGGCTCAGGCGAGTCGGCGTAGCGCCGGGCAAGCGTCTCCACGTAGGAGTCGTCCTCGCTGGCCGGGTCCGCCTGTCGTGCGGGGATCGCGCCCTCCGCGCGGGCGGCGACCGGTGCTCGGGGCAGCGGCTGCAGGCTGGGGGGCGGGTCGGGCGGGTCGGGCATCATCGCGACGATGTCCACCAGCGGCCGGCTGACCATGCGGTCCAGGCGCTCGATGGTCGCGTAGGCGCTGCCCGAGGACATGCCGGCCCAGTGGTAGACGCTGGCCAGGCGGTTGGCGTCGCCGGCATCGAAGGCCATCGACATCTCGAACATCAGGTCCTGGACCGAGCCCATGCAGCGCATCCTGCTGGCGTGGCGGGCAGCGTGCGTGCCCGCGTCTGGCAGGCTGGCGGTCGCGCCCAGCGAGGCGCAGGCGCGGTCGGTGAAGATCGAAGTGCCGTCGGGGGCGTTGCAGCGATGCACCTGGGCATCGGCGGGCCGTGGCCAGGCCGAGACCAGCAGGAGACCGACCAGCAGCGTAGCCGTGGCGGGCCTGTGCATGGGGGGCGCGGGCGTGGGGCGGGAAGGGGGCACGCGTGCAGGTTACCGCCGCCCGCGGGGGGCGGACAGTGAAGGCGGTGCCCGCCGTTCAGGGGCCCGCCAGCCGGGCTCAGGCCAGGCGTTCGATCACGCTCAGCGAGGGCTTGGCCAGGTTCAGGGTGTAGAAGTGCAGGGCCGGCGCTCCGCCGGTGATCAGTCGCTGGCACAGTTCGGCGACTACGTCGGCACCGAACGCCCGTACGCTGGCGGCATCGTCGCCATAGGCCAGCATGCGCTGCGCGATCCAGCGCGGGATCTCGGCGCCGCACATGTCGGAGAAGCGTCGGATCTGGCTGAAGTTCGAGATCGGCATGATGCCCGGCACGATGGGGATGTCGATGCCGTGGGCCCGGGCGTCGTCGACGAAGCGGAAGTAGGCGTCGGCGTTGTAGAAATACTGGGTGATGGCGCCGTTCGCGCCCGCCTCCACCTTGCGCTTGAAGTGGGCCAGGTCGGCATGCGCGTCGCGCGCCTGCGGGTGCATCTCGGGGTAGGCGGCGACCTCGATGTGGAAGTGATCGCCGGTTTCGTCGCGGATGAACTCCACCAGCTCATTGGCGTAGCGCAGGTCGCCGGGGCTCACCATGCCCGAGGGCAGGTCGCCGCGCAGCGTGACCAGGCGCTTGGCGCCCATGGCCTTGTAGAGCTTGAGCATGCCGCGGATTTCCTGGCGCGAGCCGCCCATGCAGGTGATGTGCGGTGCGGCGCTGTACCCGTGCCGCGCCGCCAGGTGCTGGATGGCCTCGGGCGTGTGGCTGAGCGTCGACCCGCCGGCGCCGAAGGTGACGCTCACGTACTCCGGGCCGGCCGCCTTGAGCTTCGCCGCCGTGCGATCGAGCTGGGTCCGCTGCTCATCGGTCTTGGGCGGGTAGAACTCGAAGCTGATGGGCGTACGGTGGGGTGTGCTCATCGGGCAGGCGCTCGGGCGTGGGATCGGGTTAGTGTATCGCTTCATCGCGATGAATGTAAACGAATTGTTCAAGAGGCAAGGGGCTACCCTGTGCGGCCGCCCCTTCAGCGCCCGGTCCGCCGATGTCCATTCGTCTCACGCCCTTCGCACGCACCCGGCTGTTTCCCCGCGAGCCGCGCCCCAACACCATCCGCGACTGCAGTCCGGAGCAGTTCGAGCAATACCTCAATGCAACGCAACCGTTGCGTGTGCTCGAGGGATACGCGCCCTTCTGCAAGCTGCACGTGCATCGCAACTGGACGACCACGCGCTGCCTGACGGTGCCGGTCACGGAGGCCAACCGCCACTTGCTGCGCTCGGGCTACGAGTCCCGCTCGCGCCAGGAACTCCCGGTCCTCGTGCGCTGGTTCGAAGGCGTGGAGCCTCCCGTCGCGGACTACCTCGTGGTGATCGTCTACAGCGCCGCGCAGCTCCAGAAGGAAGGCAACCCGATCGACCGCGAGTGGGGCGTGGTGGGTTGCCTGTACACCGCCACCCCGGACGAGATCCCGATGGCGCCGATCACCATGATGCGCAACGCACTGGGCGTGGAGGAAGGCGGTTCAGGCGTGCCGATCGATCGCGATGCCTACCGCCGCAGCGTCGCGTTCTGGGACGCCAACGCGAACTGGCGGTGACCGGGCGGGGCAGCGCGCCGGACGCTCGTGTGTTGCCATCGGGGCATGCGCGCGCGGGCGGCCGCCACGCACCGCGTCGATACCCCGGCCCGTGGATCGTCGACCCGCTGAAGCGATGCGATCGCGAACAGGAGCCGGACATGAAGAACCCACGGGCCACCACCGGAATGCCGACCCTCACGGCCTTCGAATCATCGCCGGACCGCGGCCAGGGGCTGGCGCGCGACATGCGCGTGCGCTGGGCGCTGGAGGAGGTCGGCCAGGCCTATGGGGTCCGCCTGCTGTCGTTCCAGGACATGAAGGCGCCCACGCACCTGGCGCGGCACCCGTTCGGCCAGATCCCGACCTACGAGGACGGCGATGTCGTCCTTTTCGAGACCGGCGCTATCGTGCTCCATATCGCCGAGCGGCACCCCGGCCTGATGCCCGTCGCGGGCGCCGACCGCTCGCGCGCGATCGCGTGGCTGTTCGCAGCGCTCAACACGATCGAGCCACCGATACTGGAACTGGTCACCGCGCGACTGCTGGAAGCCGACCGGCCATGGAGCGCGGAGCGCCTGCCGCTCGTGCAGGAGCGGATCCACGACCGGCTGCGCCCGCTCGCCGACCGGCTCGGCGATGCCGCCTGGCTCGATGGCGATTTCAGCGTCGGCGACCTGATGATGGCGTCGGTGCTGCTCAGGCTCAGGGCATCGGGCCTGCTCGATGCTCACCCGAACCTGTCGCGTTACGTCGCCCGTGCCGAGGCCCGACCGGCCTACCGGCGCGCGTTCGATGCCCAGCTGGCCGTTTTCAGGGCCGCCTCCGTCCGCTGAAGCACGGTGCCTCACGCCACCGCGGGAACACGCGGCGGGCATCGCACCGGGGGCGGGCAAGGCCAATGGCTTTCGCCCGCTGCGCACGATGGGTTCTGCTTCGCGCAACCCCTCCCGCGGTGACAGGCCACCACTTTTCGTCATTCCAGCGCGCTGCGCCGGGCCGCGGAGAACGCCCGAGCTTGGCCAAAGGCTGGATTCCAGCGTTCGCTGGAATGACGGTTTTTGGGTCCGCCGAACGGGTTTGGCCGCGCCCTGGCCGTAGGGTGGGTAGAGCCGAAGGCGAATCCCGCCGTGGGCGCAGCCGCACGCATGACGCGCGATGGCCCTTGCTTCGCGCAACCCATCCTACGGTGCCATGCGACCACCCCTCGTCATCCCCGCGATCGCCGGGATGTCCGGCTCCCCGCAACGGAAACGGGCGCCGCGAGGCGCCCGTTCCGACATGCCGCTGGCGACGCGCGCCGGCTCAGTAGCGGTAGTGCTCGGGCTTGTAGGGGCCGTCCACGGCAACGCCGATGTAGTCGGCCTGCTCCTGGCTGAGCGTGGTCAGCTTCACGCCGATCTTCTCCAGGTGCAGGCGGGCCACCTCCTCGTCGAGCTTCTTCGGCAGCAGGTACACCTTGTTCGCGTATGCGTCCTTGTTCGCCCACAGGTCGATCTGGGCGAGCGTCTGGTTGGCGAACGAGTTGCTCATCACGAAGCTCGGATGGCCGGTCGCGCAGCCCAGGTTGACCAAGCGACCCTCGGCCAGCAGGAAGATCGAGCGGCCGTCCTTGAAGGTGAACTTGTCGACCTGCGGCTTGATGTTCGTGCGCTCGACGCCGGACAGGGCGTAGAGGGCATCGACCTGGATCTCGTTGTCGAAGTGGCCGATGTTGCAGACGATCGCCTGGTTCTTCATCGCCTGCATGTGCTCGACGGTGATGATGTCCTTGTTGCCGGTGGTGGTGACGTAGATGTCGCCGCGGCCGAGGGTGTTCTCGATCGTGTTGACCTCGAAGCCCTCCATCGCCGCCTGCAGGGCGCAGATCGGATCGATCTCGGTCACCACGACGCGGGCGCCGTAGGCGCGCAGCGAGTGGGCCGAGCCCTTGCCGACGTCGCCGTAGCCGCAGACCACCGCGACCTTGCCGGCCAGCATCACGTCCATCGCGCGCTTGAGGCCGTCGGCCAGCGACTCGCGGCAGCCGTAGAGGTTGTCGAACTTGGACTTGGTGACCGAGTCGTTGACGTTGATCGCCGGGACCAGCAGCTTGCCGTCCTGCGCCAGCTGGTACAGGCGGTGGACGCCGGTGGTGGTCTCTTCGGAGACGCCCTTCCAGCTTTCCACGACGGTCGTCCAGAAGCCCGGGCGCTCGGCATTGACGCGCTTGAGCAGGTTCTTGATGACCTGCTCCTCGTGGCTGCCCGAGGCGCTTTCGACCCAGCTCGCGTCGCCCTTCTCGAGCTCATACCCCTTGTGGATCAGCAAGGTCACGTCGCCGCCGTCGTCGACGACCAGCTCCGGGCCGAGGTAGCCACCCTTTCCGTCGGGGAAGCTCAGCGCCTCGAGGGTGCAGTCCCAGTACTCTTCCAGCGTCTCGCCCTTCCAGGCGAAGACCGGGGTGCCGGTGGCGGCGATCGCGGCCGCGGCGTGGTCCTGCGTGCTGAAGATGTTGCACGAGGCCCAGCGCACGTCCGCGCCGATGTCCTTGAGCGTTTCGATCAGGACGGCGGTCTGGATGGTCATGTGCAGCGAGCCGGTCACGCGCACGCCCTTGAGCGGCGCTTGCGCGGCGTGCTTGCGGCGGATGGACATCAGGCCCGGCATCTCGTGCTCGGCGATGTCGATTTCCTTGCGGCCCCAGTCGGCCAGCGAGATGTCGGCGACCTTGTAGTCGCCATCCTGGGAAAAGGTCTTCTGTACAGCGTTCATGTGGACTCCGGTTCTGTGCGCCCCGGCGGCCGTCGGCCGTCGCGGAGGCGGGGGTTCGCAGACCGGGCGCCGTTGGTGCATGTGAAACCCTGCCGAGCCTGGCCGCCGGCGGTGGCCGTCCCGGGGGACGATCGCGGCGGTCGCAGCGCCCCTCGGCGGGGCAGGGGCGCATTCTACCGCGAGCCGCGCCCGCTGGCGTCCCGCCGGCGCCACCCGTTCAGCCGTCGCAGTCGTCCAGCCAGGGCGCCGGCTCGAGCGCATTGAGGGCAATGCGCAGGGCATCGTTCCATTGGCGCTGGAGGGTCATCAGGTAGGGATCGGTTTCCTCCAGGCGGCGCTGGATCGGCGCGCCGAGGCTGTCCCGCCGATATACGAGCAGGTCCAGCGGCGGGCCCACCGACAGGTTGGCGCGCATGGTCGAGTCCATCGACACCAGCGCGCACTTGCTGGCCTCGTGCAGGGACGTGCCCGGCACGATGACGCGGTCGATGATGGGTTTGCCGAAACGCGTCTCCCCTGTCTGGAAATACGGCGTCTCGGGGGTGCTTTCGATGAAATTGCCTTCCGAGTACACCAGGAACAGGCGCGGCGCCTCGCCAGCGATCTGCCCGCCGACGATGAAGCTGCCGGTGGGGTCGATGTCGCGCGCGCGCAGGTAGGCCTCGTCGCGCGCGCGCACCTCGCGCATGCAATCGCCCACGAGCTGCGCGACGTCGACCATCGAGCGCGCGTTGTGCAGGCCCGGCCGGTCGGGCTCGTGCCGGGCGCGTTGGTCGAGCAGGTTAAGGACGTTCTGGGTGAGCGACAGGTTCCCCGCCGACAGCGTCACCAGCAGGCGTTCGCCGTCGTTGCCGAAGGTGCGCATCTTGCCGGCGCTGCGCAGGTCGTCCACGCCGGCATTGGTCCTTGCGTCGGACAGGAACACCAGGCCGGCGTCGAGGTTCATTCCGATGCAGTAGGTCATGGGCTCCGGGCCGCATGGCGGCAGGTCGCGGGAGTGTCATTGTGCCGGGACGGCGGGGCGTGGCAAGCGCGGTTCACTGGCGCATCGCCGACTGTGCCTGCGACGGGCCCCGCGTGCCATCGCCCACGCGCGCGCCCTGGCCGTCGGCCGACATGAACTGGCGGTGGATCTCGTCGCCAAGCCGGGCAAGCCGCCCCATCGCGTCGTGCAGCCAGGCTTCCAGCCCGCTGTCGACGATCTCGTCGAGCCGGGCGTACTGTACCTGGGCGGCGAGCGAGCCGGCCTGCCGCACGACTTCCAGTCCGTCGTGCCCGGCCAGCGCCTGCAGGACCTCGTGGAGGCGACCGACGCAGGTGCGCAGCGAGCGCGGGTTGCCGCCGTTGAGCAGCATCAGCTCGGTGACCGTGACGGGATTGACCGAGTCCCGGTAGAGGCGGCGATACGTTTCGAAGGCGGACAGCGATTGCAGCAGGGCGCTCCACTGGAAGTACTCCACCGCGTCGCGGACCTCGCGGCTCTCGGCCAGGTCGGCGTCGCTGCCGACGACGTCCAGCATGCGGATGGCCCAGTCGGCACGCTCGATGAAGGTCCCCAGGCGCAGGAAGTGGTAGCCCTCGTCGCGGCCGAGCGTGCCGATCATGACCCCGCGGAACGAGGCCGAGCAGTTCTTGATCCACTCCAGTACGCCGCTGATGCCCTCGTTGCGGATCCGCGCGGCGTCGATGCCGCGCATCTCGAGCCAGGTCGCGTTGAGGTCTTCGTACATCTCCGCGGTGATCGCCACGCGCTGGGCGCGCGCGTTCTCGCGGGCTGCATGGAAGGCCTGTTGCACGGAGGAGGGGTTGTCCGGCGACAGCAGGAGGAAGTCGACCACGGTCTCGCCGTCGACGCGGTCGTGGCAGGCCTCGAAGCGCTCCGCCACGCCCAGCGCTTCCAGCGCGCGGCGCCAGGGCGCGGCCTGCGCCTTGCCGCGGTCCAGGCGCTCGGGCAGCATCGCGATGCGCTGCGTCACGTCGAGCAGGCGGGCGGTGTTCTCGGCGCGCTCCATGTGGCGCGCCACCCAGTACAGGTCGTTGGCGGTCCGGCACAGCATCAGCGGGCTCCTCCGGGCAGTGGCGCGTCGGTATCGAGCACCCAGGTGTCCTTGGTGCCGCCGCCCTGCGACGAGTTCACCACCAGCGAGCCTTCGCGCAGGGCCACCCGGGTCAGGCCGCCGGGCATGACGTGGATCTTTTCGCCCGAGAGGATGTAGGGACGCAGGTCGATGTGGCGCGGCGCCAGGCCGCTCTCGACGAACGTGGGGCAGGTGGACAGCGACAACGTGGGCTGGCCGATGTAGTTGTCGGGATCGTCGAGGATGCGCTGGCGGAACGACTCGATCTCCGCGCGGGTGGCGGCCGGGCCGACCAGCATGCCGTAACCGCCGGCGCCATGGACTTCCTTGACCACCAGGTCGGCGAGGTTGTCGAGCACGTACTGGCGCTCGTCGGGGTGGCGCAACTGGTAGGTCGGCACGTTGTGCAGGATCGGCTCCTCGCTCAGGTAGAAGCGGATCATGTCCGGGACGAACGGGTAGATCGACTTGTCGTCGCCGACGCCGGTGCCGGGTGCGTTGGCCAGGGTGACGTGCCCGGCTCGGTAGGCATCGAACAGGCCCGGGACGCCGAGCATCGACTCGGGGCGGAAGACGGTCGGATCGAGGTAGTCGTCGTTGATGCGGCGATAGATCACGTGCACGCGCTGCGGACCGCGCGTGGTGCGCATGTAGACCATGTCGTCGCGCACGAACAGGTCGGCGCCCTCGACCAGTTCCACGCCCATCTGCTGGGCGAGGAAGGCATGCTCGAAATAGGCCGAGTTGGCCGCGCCCGGCGTCAGCACCGCGACGATCGGGCTGTCGACCGCGGGCGGCGCCGCCTGGCGCAGGATCTCGAGCAGGGCGTCGGGATAGCGTTCCACCGGCGCGATCTGCTGGCGGGCGAACAGTTCCGGGATCAGGCGCGCCATCATCCGCCGGTTCTCCAGCATGTACGACACGCCCGAGGGCACGCGGAGGTTGTCCTCGAGCACGTAGTACTCGCCGTCGCCGGCGCGCACCAGGTCGATCCCCGAGACGTGCGAGTAGATGCCACCGGGGACCGCCAGGCCCTGCATCTCACGCCTGAACTCGCTGTTGCCGAGCACCATCTGCGCCGGCACGCGGCCTTCCTTGAGTATCCGCTGCTCGCCGTAGACGTCGCCCAGGAACAGGTTGAGCGCATGCACGCGCTGGCGCAGGCCGGCTTCGAGCATCCGCCATTCCGACGCCGGCAGGATGCGCGGCACGATGTCGAACGGGATCAGGCGCTCGTTGCCCGACTCCTCGCCATAGACCGAGAAGGTGATGCCGACGCGGGTGAAGGAGATCTCCGCCTCGCGGCGCTTGCCGGCGATGATCGCGTCGGGGGTCTCGCGCACCCAGTCGTCGAAGGCCCGGTAGTGCGACCGGACCTCGCCGGCCGCGTCGTGCATTTCGTCGAACCTGTCGGGCATGGGCATGCTCCGTCACCAAGGGGGAGTGCCATAACTGTTGGCGTGCCCGCGGGACGGTGCCGGTGCGGCCGATCGTGGCGCTGCGGCAGGCCGGTGGAGGGCGCCCGCCACGCGAGGCGGCGCCATGCGGGCCACGGGTCCGCGACACGGGTGCGGGCCTACGGCACGGCCATCAAACACCATCGGGCGGCAAGGTGACATGAAAACGGGCCGCAAGCGGCCCGTTCCGGAGAGCGGCGCCCCGCGCCGGGCGCCGTTGCGCTTACTTGAGCTTCGCGGCCTTGCGCAGCTCCTCGGCCTTGTCGGTCTTTTCCCAGGAGAAGGCCGTGGCGACCTGCTTGGTGCCGGCGCCGTCGACGTAGCTGACTTCCTTCGGCTTGCGGCCGAAGTGGCCGTAGGCCGCGGTGTCCTGGTAGATCGGATGGATCAGGTCGAGCATCTTGACGATCCCGTAGGGGCGCAGGTCGAAGTGCTTGCGGATCAGTTTCTCGATCTTGTCGTCGCTGATGCGGCCGGTGCCGAAGGTGGTGACCGAAATCGAGGTCGGCTCGGCGACGCCGATGGCGTAGCTCACCTGCACTTCGCACTTGTCGGCCAGGCCCGCGGCGACCACGTTCTTGGCGACATAGCGGGCCGCGTACGCGGCCGAGCGGTCGACCTTCGAGGGGTCCTTGCCGGAAAACGCGCCGCCGCCGTGGCGGGCCATGCCGCCGTAGGTGTCGACGATGATCTTGCGCCCGGTCAGGCCGCAGTCGCCCACCGGGCCACCGATCACGAAGATGCCGGTCGGGTTGATGTGCACCTTGTTCCTGGGCAGGGCGTCGAGCCACTTCTTCGGCAGCACCGGCTTGAGGATGTGCTCGCGCACGGCCTCGACCAGGTCCTTCTGCTTGATGCCCGGGTCGTGCTGCGTCGACAGCACGACGGCATCGAGGCCGACGATCTGGTTGGCGTTGTCGTAGCGCAGGGTCACCTGGCTCTTGGCATCCGGGCGCAGCCAGGGCAGCGGCGAGTTGCGCTTCTTGCGCACCTTGGCCTGCTGCTCGACGAGGCGGTGGCTGTAGTAGATCGGCGCCGGCATGAATTCCGGTGCCTCGTTGCAGGCGTAGCCGAACATCAGGCCCTGGTCGCCCGCGCCCTGTTCTTCCGGCTTCTTCTGCTTCTTCGCGCTGCCGTCGACGCCCGCGGCGATGTCCGGCGACTGCTTGCCGAGCATGTTGATGATCGCGCAGGTGTGGCCGTCGAAGCCAACGCCGGAATTGTCGTAGCCGATCTGGTTGATGACGTTGCGTGTCAGCTCCTCGATGTCCACCCACGCGGTGGTGGTGACTTCGCCGGCGACGATCGCCGCGCCGGTCTTCACCAGCGTCTCGCAGGCCACCCGGGCGCGCTTGTCCTGGGTCAGGATCGCGTCGAGGACGGCATCGGAAATCTGGTCGGCGATCTTGTCCGGATGGCCTTCGGACACGGATTCGGAGGTGAACAGGTAGCTGGACATCGAGGCTATATCCTTCAATTCGGATAAAGGGATGGCGAAATGATACAGGCTGCCGGGCGGACATGCATTGTGCCTCGTCCGACCGTTTCCTGCGGGTTAAGCCATCCGCGGGGTTCGCAGCCTGCCCGGACCCGTGTCACGGACCTGTCGTCGCGGCGACACATGCGCGTCGCGCGTTGGCCGCAAGCTGCCGCCGACGGCCTCACGGTCGCCAGTGATGCGAACGGATGGGCCGGATCGAAGAGCGTCTGCAACAGCGTTTCCCGCACTGGTTCAGTGGCCGCAGGTCGCGCCTGTCGCGGCCCCTGCTCAGGACCCTGGGCCGCTGGTCGCGACTGGACGAGGCCGAACGCTTCCTGGAGGCGAACCGCCACCTGCGGGGCTTCGATTTCGTCACCGCGGCGCTGGACTTCCTCCAGGCGCATTACGTCGTCGACCCCACCGAGCGAGACCGGATTCCAGCCCGCGGTCGCCTCCTGGTCATCGCCAACCATCCTTCCGGCGCGCTCGATGCGCTGGCCCTGCTCGATCTCGTCGGCAGCGTGCGCCGCGACGTGCGCATCGTCGCCAACGAGCTGCTGTCGATGGTGGATGGCCTGGACGGCCTGCTGCTGCCGGTCCGGGTGATTGGCGGGGCCGCAGGCGTCGAGAGCCTGCGCGCGGTGCAGGCGGCGCTGGAGCAGGAGCACTGCGTGATCGTGTTCCCCGCGGGCGAGGTCGCGCGCCTGGGGCTGCGCGGCGTCTCCGACGGTCGTTGGCGGCGCGGCTTCCTGCGCTTTGCCCGGCGCAGCGGCGCGCCGGTCCTGCCGATCCGCGTGCAGGCCCGCAACTCGGCGCTGTTCTATGGCGCGTCGGCGGTCTTCAAGCCGATGGGCACCATGTTGCTGGCGCGGGAAATGTTCGCCCGCCGGCGCCGACGCGTCACCCTGCGCATCGGGCGCCTGCTGCACCTGCCCGCGGACACCGAGCCGGCGGACCTGCTGCGCCGCGTCCGCCGCGAACTGCACGCGATCGGCACGCGCCGCGCGCCGCCGGCGGGACGGCTCGATGACGCACCGGTTCCCCTCGTACCGCCCGTCGATGCCGACGTGGTCGCGCGCGGCGTGGCGCGCCTGGCCCTGCTGGGCGCCACCGCCGACGGCAAGCAGATCCGGGTCGGCCGGCTCGCCACCGGTTCTCAGCTGCTGCGCGAGATCGGGCGCCTGCGCGAGCTGACGTTCCGTCGCGTCGGCGAAGGCACCGGCTCGGCGCTGGACCTGGACGCGTACGACGGCTGGTACGAGCACATCGTGCTGTGGGATGCCCCGGCGCGCCGGCTGGCCGGGGCGTACCGGGTCGCCCGGGGTGCCGACGTGCTGCCGACGCGGGGGCTCGCCGGCCTGTATACCGCATCCCTGTTCCGCTACGCCGACGCGTCCCTGCCGCGACTGCTGGAAGGCATGGAGCTGGGACGCAGCTTCGTGGTGCCGGAGTACTGGGGCAGCCGCAGCATCGACTACCTGTGGCAGGGCATTGGCGCCTACCTCGTGGCCCACCCCGGGGTGCGCTACCTGTATGGACCGGTGTCGATCAGTGCCGCGCTGCCGGTCGACGCGCGCGAGCAGATCGTCGCCTATTACAGCCGCTTCTACGGGAGCGCCGAGGGGCAGGCGGTGTCCAATCGACCCTTCAGCTACCGCGCCGCGCCGCCGGGCTTCGACGAGGCCCTGGACGCGGACACGGCCTTCGCGGTCCTGCGCGACAACCTCGAGGCGATGGGGGCGGCGCTGCCCATGCTCTACAAGCAGTACACCGAGCTGTGCGAACCCGGTGGCGCCCGTTTCCTCGCGTTCGGCGTCGACCCCGGCTTCAGCGACTCGGTGGATGGGCTGATCGAGGTCGACATGCACCAGTTGCGGCCGCGCAAGCGCGCGCGCTACCTGCAGGTGCGCCCCCCCGAGCCCCTGCACGACACCCCCGGGACGCCTGGAGCCTGTCCGTGAAAGCACCCCCCGCGCATGGCACGCCCATGAGCCGTCTCCCCGCCAGGCGCCGCGCCGTGTTCATCTCGGACGTCCACCTGGGATCCAAGCATTGCCACGCCGCCGAGCTGGCGGACTTCCTCGGCGGCCTGCGCTGCGATCGTCTCTACCTGGTCGGCGACATCGTCGACCTGTGGTGGATGGCACAGCGCCGGGCGGTGTGGAAATCCCCCCAGCAACGGGTCGTGGAAGCGCTGCACGCCCTGGCCCGGGCCGGCACCGAACTCGTGTACGTGCCCGGCAACCACGACCGCCCGGCCCGCAGGTTCTGCGGACTGGCCCTGCCGCGCATGCAGGTCCGGCGACGCACCATCCACGTCACCGCGGACGGGCGGCGCCTGCTCGTCACCCATGGCGACGACTACGACGACGCCACCCAGTTCGGCGGCCTGCAGGAGCGGCTGGGCGACTGGCTCTACTACCGCATCCTGACCGGAAACCAGTGGCTCAACCGCGCCCGCCGGCGCCTGGGCCTGCGCTACTGGTCAATGTCGGAATTCCTCAAGCGCCGCAGCGGCGCCGCGGAGCGCTACATCGCGCGCTTCGTCGGCGCCGGCCTGGCCGACGCGCAGCGTCGCGGCCTGGACGGCATCGTGTGCGGCCACATCCACCGGGCCGCCCTGTTCGAACGCGATGGATGCGTGTATGCCAACGACGGCGACTGGGTGGAAAGCCTCACCGCGTTGTGCGAGGACCCCGATGGCAGCCTGCGGCTGCTGTCGCACACGGGCGAGACCCTGGCGCTGCTGCCGGCCTTGCCCGCCACCTCGACGCCGTCCCGCGAGGCATTCCCGAGCGCGGCCTGACCGCGCCCGGGCAGGACCTCCGGGAGGGGACCCGGGGGGCGAGGGACCGGTAGCATGCAAGCATGGATTCCCTCACCCAGATCGTCCTCGGCGGCGCCATCGCGGCCGCCATCGCGCCCCGCGGGCACCGGCGCGCCGCGCTGCTCGCGGGCGCCGCGCTCGGCACCTTGCCCGACCTCGACGTGTTGCCCATCCATCTGTTGACCGACGACCCGGTACGGCGGATGACCTGGCACCGCAGCCTCAGCCACTCGCTGCTGGTGCTGCCCTTCGTGGCCTGGGCCATCTGGGCCTGGTGCAAGGGCCGCGGCCAGCGCGTCGCGCAATCGCCTCGCCGCTGGTTCTGGGCGATCCAGCTGGCCTTGTGCACGCATCCCGTGCTCGATGCGTTCACGGTCTACGGCACGCAGCTGTGGTGGCCCCTGCCGACGCGACCGGTGATGTGGTCCAGCGTCTTCATCATCGATCCGCTCTACACGATCTGGCTGCTCGTGGCCTGCCTGGTGGCGTGGTTCGCGCGCGAGCGACCCGTGGCGCGCCACGCACTCGTCCTGGGACTGGCCATCAGTTCGCTGTACCTGGGCGCATCGCTGCTCGCCAAGTCGGCGGTGGACCGCGTCGCCGGCGACACGCTGTCCGAGCGCGGCCTTGCCGACGCGCCACGCTTCTCGGTGCCCATGCCGTTCAACATCCTGCTCTGGCGGGTGGTGGCGATGACACCCGAGGGTTTCCTGGAGGGCGAGCGTTCGCTGGTCGCCGACACCGGGCCGATGACGTTTCGCGCGTATCCGTCCGACGCACGCGCTTTCGCGCAGGTCGCCGACTACCCCAGCGTCAGCCGCCTGGGCTGGTTCAACCACGGTTTCATGAAGGCCGAGCAGCGCGACGGCCAGCTCGTGCTGTCCGACCTGCGCATGGGGGCCGAACCCGACTTCAGCTTCCGCTTCGCGGTGGCCCAGGCGCAGGAAGGCGGTTGGCGCGAGATCCCGCCCACGCAGCTGGAGTGGCCCTGGGAGGCCAGCCGCCGGCTGGGCGACATGTGGCGTCGCATCTGGCATTCGCCGGCGCCGCCGCCGGAGGACGAGCGGGTCGCGCAGGGCGGGGGCGCGGCGCCGCGTCGCGCGGCGCCTGCCCTTGAGCGCTGAACGCGCGTGCGTGCCTACAGCGTGCGGTCCGACCGGAGCTCGCCGGGCAGCTGCACGACCACTTCACGGCCTTCGCTGTCGCGCAGCGCGACCGATTCACCGCGGATGAGGCGTTCGTGGGCATCCTTGCCGACCGCACGGGTGAAGCGCGCGAGCGCGCGGTCGTAGGTGTAGCGGTACTCGGCGAAGGCGGTACGGTTGCCGAGCACCATCTGTACCTTGCGCTCGCTCAGGCCGGTGATGCCGGACAGGTCGCCGACGGGGTCGTTGCCGGCGATGGCGGGCATGGCCGCGAACGAGGCCAGTACGAAAAGCGTGATCTTGCCGTTCATGGGGGTCTCCTGGGCGCCGGGACGCGGCAGCGGAGGATACTGCCGATGGGGACATCCCGGCATGTGCATTGGAGCGCCATTCGTGTCCAGGTGCATGAGCCAGACGCACCGGTGACCTTTGGCTGGCACGCTTGATGCTTGCCGCGCGCCCGCCGGTCGTGCCTCAGGCGGCCGCGGTCAGGCGCGGCGGCTCGCCCGCCACCAGGGCATCGAAATAGTCGGCGGTGATCCGCAACTGGTCGTGGGCGGTGTCGGCGCGGTTGACCGTCGCGCGGAACAGCGCGCGCTGTTCGAGCGTGTGCTCGGGGCGGTCCCTGGCATACCAGCCCAGGTGCTTGCGCGCGATGCGCACGCCCGAGGCCTCGCCGTAGAAGGCATGCAGGTGGCGCAGGTGGGAGAGCAGCACGTCGCGCACCTCGGCCAGTGACGGTGGCGCCAGCCGGGTGCCCGTGGCCAGGTAGTGCGCGATCTCGCGGAAAATCCAGGGCCGTCCCTGCGCGGCGCGGCCGACGAGCAGCGCGTCGGCGCCGGTGTGCGCCAGTACGTAGGCGGCCTTCTCCGGCGAATCGATGTCGCCGTTGGCGAAGACCGGGATCGACAGCGCCGCCTTGACCTCGGCGATGGTGTCGTACTCGGCGACGCCGGTGTATTGCTGGTCGCGCGTGCGCCCATGCACGGCCAGCGCGGCGATGCCGCAGTCCTCCGCGATGCGGGCGATCTGCAGGGCGTTGCGCTGGTCGCTCGCCCAGCCGGTGCGGATCTTCAGCGTGACCGGCACCTCGACCGCGGCGACCACGGCCGCGAGGATGCGCGCGACGCGTTCGGGCTCGCGCATGAGCGCCGAGCCGGCCCAGGCATTGCAGACCTTCTTCGCCGGGCAGCCCATGTTGATATCGATGATCCGCGCGCCATGTTCGACGTTGTGCCGGGCCGCCTCGGCCATCACCTCGGGCTCGGTGCCGGCGATCTGAACGCTGACCGGTTCGGGCTCGCCTTCGTGGTCCATGCGGTGGCGGGACTTGGCGGTGTTCCAGAAGCGTGGGTCGGACGTGGTCATTTCCGACACGCACAGGCCCGCGCCCATGCGCTTGCACAGGATGCGGAAGGGCTTGTCGGTGACACCGGCCATCGGCGCCAGGACGAGGCGTGGCGCGATGGCGTGCGGACCGATGCGGAAGCCGTCGTGGGACATCCGTGCATTGTAAGGCGCGGCGTGCGCCCGGCGCCGCCGCGGCGTGGCCGGTGGGGCGCTCAGGCCGTCTTGTCGTTGAGCAGCGCGGACGGCGCGTGCGTCATCACCGACTGGATGCCGTTGTCCCGCGCGGACGTGCTGCTGTACATCTGGCTGTGGCCGATGACCTGGCCGTTGCTCGCCTTCAGGTTGAAGTAGGGGCTGCCATTGGAGGCGGTGAGGCGCTCGAAGAAGCCTTCGTCCTCACTGTGCTTCTTGACCGACTCCACCCCGTTCAGGCACGCCGCCTTGGCCGAGTAGCCCTCGCTGGTGAGGATGACCTGCCCATTGCCCGCCATCAGGTTGAACTGGAATTCGCCGTTGCTGCGGGTGCTGATCTCGAATTTTCCGGCCATGCGCTTTCTCCCTGAAAGTGTGACGAGTTCCTCAAATACGAGGCCCGGGAGCAGGCTAGGGCAAGTGTTGTTAATCCGACGTTAATTTTCAGGGTCGCGCGCCTGGGTCCAGGAAGCGCGCCCGGAGCTCGCTGCGGTGGGGCATGGACAGCGCGGCGCCGGTCTTCTCGGTCGAGAGCGAAGCGAAGCGCACCGCGTCCAGCAGCACCGCCGCCAGATCGCGATCGGGGCCCGCCGCCAGGGCCGCGGCCAGTGCCCCGTTGAACGCGTCGCCGGCCCCCGTGGTGTCGATCGCCTCGACCCGTGGGGCGGCCACGCGCAGGCACGCCGGGCCGCCGTCGGCCCGCGCGGCTTCCGGCCGGGACGCGAACACGCCGGCCGCGCCGAGCGTGACCACGACCGTCCCGGACGGGAGCAGGCGCCGGCACAGGGTGTGCAGCGATGCGTCCGTCCGCGCGGCCAGGGTCTCGGCATCGACCTCCAGCCCGCAGCAGCGCTCGAGCTGCATGCTGAACTCGGTTTCGTTGGGCGTGGCGAAATCGGTGAGCGCCCAGAGCGCGTCGGGCACCCCGGCATCGGCGGGGGCGGGGTTGAGGATCGTCGTGATGCCGCGGCGGCGGGCCTCGGCGAACCCCGCCATGACCGCGTCCACCGGCGTCTCGAGCTGGGCCAGCATCACGCGCGCACCTTCGAAGCGGTCGGCGACACCCGCCACGTGGGCCGAGTCGAGCCGGGCATTGGCGCCCGGCCCGACGATGATGCTGTTGCGGCCGGTGGCGTCGACCTGGATGCCGGCGGTGCCGGTGGCCTCGTCAACGCGCAGGGCCAGCATCTCGATGCCTTCCGCCGCGGCCAGCGACAAAGCCAGTTCGGCGCCGGGATCGCGTCCCAGCGCGCAGGCGAACCGGGTATCCGCGCCCGCGCGTCGCGCGGCCACGGCCTGGTTGAAGCCCTTGCCGCCCGGGCCGCTGCGGTAGCGGCCGGCGAGGGTTTCGCCGGGACGCGGCAGGCGCTCGACCGTCCAGACGTGGTCGACGTTGAAGGAACCGATGACGACGACGGCCGCGGACATGGGGCGACGTCAGGCGAAGTGCGTGAGCACGCCGGCGATGGTGGCGGTCATCAGGGTCGCTATCGAGCCGCCGAGCACCGCGCGCAGGCCGAAACGCGCGAGATCGTGGCGCCGCTCCGGGGCGATGCCGCCGATGCCGCCGATCTGGATCGCGATCGAACTGAAATTGGCGAAGCCGCACAGCGCATAGGTCGCGATCAGCCGGCCCTGGTCGGTCAGCGCCACGCCCGGCACGTTGCCGCGCAGGATCTCGCCGAGCTGCACGTAGGCGACGAACTCGTTGAGCACGACCTTGGTCCCGATCAGGCCGCCGACGGTGCTGGCGTCCTGCCAGGGCACGCCGATCGCCCAGGCCAGCGGCGAAAGCAGGTAGCCGAGCAGGGACGACAGGTCGGTCGGCCGCCCTAGCACGTCCTGCAGGCCGGTGACTTCGCCGATCCAGACCAGGGGCGCGTTGAGCAGCGCGATCAGCGCGATGAAGGCCAACAGCATGGCGCCGACGTTGAGCGCCAGCTTGAGGCCGTCGGCGGCACCGGCCGCGGCGGCGTCGATGACGTTGGTGGTGGTTTTCTCCACGTCCATGCGCACCGTGCCCAGGGTCAGCGGGGTCGCCGTCTCGGGCACCAGGATCTTGGCGATCAGCAGCGTCGCCGGGGCGGCCATGATGCTGGCGGTGATCAGGTGCTTGGCATAGAACGCCTGCTGCGCGGGGTCGCCGCCGCCCAGCAGCATGACGTAGGCGCCGAGCACGCCACCGGCGATGGTCGCCATGCCGCCGACCATCAGGGTCAGCAACTCGGACTCGGTCATCTTCGAGATGTAGGGCTTCACCACCAGCGGCGATTCTGTCTGTCCGATGAAGGCGTTGGCGCACACCGACAGGGTTTCCGCGCCGGAGACCGGCATCAGACGCGTGATCACCCAGGCCATGCCCTGGACGACTTTCTGCATCACGCCCAGGTGGTAGAGCACGCTCATGAAGCTGGCGAAGAAGATGATCGTCGGCAGCACCTGGAAGGCGAACACGAAGCCGAACTTCTCCGGATCGGTGAAGTCGCCGAAGATGAAGCGCGCACCCTCGGTGGTGAAGCCCAGCAGGGTGACGAAGCCGCGCGAGAGCATGTCGAACACGCTCGCCCCCCAGGGCGTGAGCAGCACGAAGCCGGCGATCAGCAGCTGCATGACCAGGCCGATCCCGACAAGGCGCCAGTTGATCGCCTTGCGGTTGTTGGAGAAACACCATGCGATGGCGAGCAGAACGACGAGGCCGAACAGGCCGAACCCGATCCGGGTGATGAATTCCACGTATTGACCCCTGCGGCCGCGATGGCGCGATAGACAAGGCGCCAGCCTAGTGCAGGGTCGCGAGGACGGGCAAGCGCGAACGCGCCGGGCCGGCGTTTCAGGCCTCCCGGGCGACGACTCGGTCGCGGCCGGTCTGCTTGGCGCCCTGCAGGCGCTGGTCGGCGCGGCGGAGCAGGGCCGAGAGGTTGCGGCCGTCGTGCGGGTAGCTGGCCAGGCCGGCGCTGAAGCTCAGGCGCACGGCATCGGCGCCGCGCTCGGGCTGGTAGGGGCGGTCGGCGAGGATCCGGCGGATCGCGTCGACACGCTCCCATGCCGTGCCCACCGGCTTGCGCAGCACCAGCACGAACTCGTCGCCGCGTACCCGCGCCAGCCATTCGCCGGCGTCGATCATCTCGTTGAGCATCGCCACGACGTGGCGCAGCACGCGGTCGGCCTCGGCATGGCCGATCTCGTCGTTCAGGCGCCGGAACCGGTCCAGGTTGATCAGGGCCAGGGTCAGGCTGCTGCCGTCGTCGTCGGCCGCCTCGAACAGGCGCGGCATGCGGTGGATCAGCCAGGTGCGATTGGGCAGGCCAGTCAGCCCGTCCGTGCCGGACATCTGCACCAGCTGCTGCATGCGATAGACGATCATCGCGGTGACCAGGGTGACGATGACCAGCAAGAGCAGGCGCTGCACCTGGCTGCCAACGGTGACCGTGCCGTAGTCGATGGAGATCAGCTGCTCGGGGGAGTCGGCCACCAGCAGGATGCACGCATAGAGCGTTCCGTACTGGATCAGTGCCAGCAGGCCCGCCATCAGGGTGACGCGGCCGTCGTTGCGCAGGCCCGTGAGCAGGATCGCGAGGATGTACCCGCACCACACGATCAGGCTGTTGAGGCCGGCCGGCAGGTGCTGGCTGGCGAGCATGGCCAGCACCAGGGTGGCCATGCTGACGTCGAACGCGGTGGTCACGAACGGCAGCCAGCGGAAGCGGCGGCGGCGGCGCGCCAGGGCCATCCAGACCTGGGCGAAGACGTTGACGACCACCGCGCCCGCCAGGCCGATCAGGTTTTCGTCGATGCGGCCGCCGCCCAGCATGTTGGCCAGCGGCAACAACAGCAGCAGCACCGCGATCACCGCGCGCAGGCGAGCCACCATCAGCTCGCCGCTGGCGCCGATCTCGAGCATGATCTCGTCGGGCCGCGTCAACAGCGTGGAGATGACGGCCTTCAGTCCATGGTCGGTCGCTGCCAGCATTGGGAGGTCCCCGTCACGATGGCGGCAGGATAGCCGGTGTCGCCGTCAGCCGCCCAATGCGCGCCAGAACGCCCAGGCCGACAGCGCCAGGAACACCCCGGCCGCCGTCAGTCGCGCGGCCTTCAGCGGCAGGCGGGAGGAGAAGCGGCTCCCCAGGACCACCACCGGTACGTTCGCCAGCAGCATGCCCAGCGTCGTGCCCAGCACGACCTCCCACAGCGGCGAGTACTTCGCGGCGATCAGCACGGTCGCCACCTGGGTCTTGTCGCCCATCTCGGCCAGGAAGAACGCGATCAGGGTGGCGATGAAAGCCCCGCGCGCCGGCAGCGACTCGTCCTCGTCCAGGGTGTCGGGCTTGAGCGTCCACAGGGCCACGGCCAGGAAACTGACCGCTACGATCCACTGCAGCACGCTGGGCGACAGCCAGCCCGAGGCCAGGCTGCCGAGCCAGCCGGCCAGCGCGTGGTTGAGGAGCGTCGCGACGAGGATGCCGGCAACGATCGGCCAGGGCTTGCGGAAGCGCGCCGCCAGCATCAGGGCGAGCAGCTGGGTCTTGTCGCCGATCTCGGCGAGCGCGACGGTGCCGGTGGAAATGAAAGTGGTGGAAAAGGGCAGGGCATCCATATCGGGTCCAGGGTCTCGATGCGGGCCGGGCTTTCGCAGGACGCGAAGGCGGACGCCGCACGGCCCGGCCCGGGTACGCGCAACGCCTGCCTTCGGTCTTGCCCGGTCGTTCCTGGACGGATGTCGACTGCGCGCGCCATGGCCTGCCGGCCAAGTGTGTTGACGTCGCGCCCCGGACCCGCGCTGGGCGGCCGGTGGGCTACTCCCCGGAGGAAGAGTGCGCGGATTGTACCGGCTTCGCGCCGCCGTGGGTACCGATACACTGAAGCCTTCCCAACGTTGGAGCCCGCCATGCAATACCGTCGCCTCGGTTCGTCCGGCCTGCAGCTGTCGGCCCTGTCGTTCGGCGCCTGGATCACCTTCGGTGCGCAGATCGGCCGTTCTCAGGCGCGCGACCTGATCGCCTGCGCCTGGGACAACGGGGTCAACTTCTTCGACAACGCCGAGGTCTACGCCAAGGGCGAGGCGGAGCGGGTGATGGGCGACGTGATCGCCGACCTGCGGCTGCCGCGCGACGGCTTCTGCATCTCGAGCAAGGTCTACTTCGGCAGCGCCCGGGACCCCGCCCCGACCCAACGCGGGCTCTCGCGCAAGCACGTGACCGACGCCTGCCACGACGCCCTCAAGCGCCTGCGCGTCGACTACCTGGACCTCTACTATTGCCACCGCGCCGATCCCGATACCCCGGTCGGCGAGACGGTGCTGGCCATGGATGCGCTCATCCGCCAGGGGAAAGTCCTGTACTGGGGCACGTCGGAATGGTCGGCGGCCGAACTGCGCGAGGCCTGCAAGTTCGCCCGCGCGAACGGTCTGCATCCGCCGACGATGGAGCAGCCGCAGTACAACCTGCTGCACCGCAAGCGGGTGGAGCTGGAGTACGCGCCGCTCTACGGCGAGTACGGGCTGGGCACGACGATCTGGTCGCCCCTGGCCTCGGGCGTGCTGACCGGCAAGTACAACGACGGCATTCCCGGCGACTCCCGGCTGGCGCAGGAGGACGCGGCCTGGCTGCAGGACAACATCCGCGGCGAGGCCGGCGCCGAGCGCCTGGCGCGGGCCCGGCGCTTCACCGCGGTCGCCGCCGAACTGGGCGTGGACCCCGCGCCGCTCGCGATCGCGTGGTGCCTGCGCAACCCGCACGTGTCGAGCGTGATCCTGGGCGCCAGCCGCACCGCCCAGCTCGAGCAGAACCTGAAGGCGCTCGAGGTGCTCGAGCAGGTGGACGAGCGCGGCTGGCAACAGGTGAAGGCCGCGACGGCCTGAGGTCCGTGGGCAGGGCATTCGCGCCTGCCCACGGCTTGACTCGAAAATGAGAATGATTATCATCAGCATCTCATTCACAACGAGTCACGGCCATGTCCATGCGTCATTCGATCGCTGCTTCGTCCGTTGCCGTCCAGTTCCCGTCGCGCGCCGTCGAGCGCGCGGCGTCGCTCAAGCCCTCGGGCCTGGGCCTGCCCACCCCACGCGTGCCCCGCGGTGCGCTGCTCGACAGTGACGCCCTGCTGCGTGGCGGGCGCGAGGTGCTGATCCAGCACGGCGGCGAGGTCTACCGCCTGCGGCACACCCGCAACGACAAGCTGATCCTGACCAAGTAGCACGATGCTGCCCTAGGCCGCGCCCGGCGGCTTTCCCCGGAAAGCCCTCTCTCCCCCGCCGGGCGCGGCATGCCAGGGACGGCATGCCCGCCATCGCGTTCGCCGCTGGCGGGCCCCTTTCCTGCGTCCGCCCCCTGGCCGCCGGTCGCCACGCCGGCCCGCGCCACGGGCGGGTGTGCCCGACATTCCGAACGCCGAGACCACCATGCCTTCCAGCCCGCTCCATCCGCTTTGCCTGGCCATCGTGCTGGAGCTGCCCGTGCCCGCCCTTGCCGACGCCCCCGGTGGCGATGCCATGGCCGCCGCCGGCGCCAGTACCGCGACCGGAACCGAACTCGACCGGGTCGTGGTCACCGCCACCCGGACCGCCCGCGAGATCGCCGACGTGCCCGCGACGGTCTCGGCCATCGATCGCAGCGAGATGGACGCCATGCTCGCCCGTGACCTCGATTCCCTGTTCCGCTACGAACCGGGCGTCACCGTGACCCGCGACGTCGGCCGCTTCGGCATCGGCGACGTGCGCATCCGCGGCCTCGGCGGCAACCGGGTGCGTATGCAGACCGATGGCATCGGCGTGTCGGACGCGTTCTCGATCGGCAGCTACTCCAACGCCAACCGCAACTTCGTCGACCTGGACACGCTCAAGGCGGTCGAGGTGGTGCGCGGGCCGGCCAGCGCGCTGTACGGCTCCGACGCCCTGGGCGGCGTGGTGGCCTTCATCACCAAGGATCCCGAAGATTATGTGGGCACCGACGACAGCTTCTTCGGGTTCAAGCTGGGCTACGACGGTGACTGGCAGGGCCTGTTCGGGGGCATCACGACCGCGTTCGCCGGCGATCGCTGGAGCGGCCTGGTGGCGGTCGGCCACCACCAAGGCCAGGACACGGAGAACATGGGCTCCAACGACGTCGCCGGTAGTGCCCGCACCACGCCCAACCCTCAGGAGCGCGACGGGCGCAGCCTGCTGTCCAAGCTGGTGTTCGACGTCAACGACAAGCACCGCCTGCGCCTGACGGTCGAAGGCAACGAGCATCATGTCGACACCGACGTGCTGTCGTCCGTGGGTTTCAATGCATTGACCCGCACGACGACGACGTCGCTGACCGGGCGGGACCACCAGACCCGGGCACGCGTGTCGCTGGACTGGCAGGCGAGCGGACTCGATTCGGCGCTGGCCGACGGCTTCGAGGTCAAGCTGTACCGCCAGGACAGCGAGACGACGCAGGATACCGCCGAGGACCGCATCCTCGCCTCGGGTGCGGCGCAGACCCGCCTGCGCTCGTTCAACTTCGACCAGCGCGAAGTCGGCCTGCAGGGGAACGTCTTCAAGGCGTTCGCGACCGGCAGCGTCGAGCATGCATTCACCTATGGCTTCGACCTGTCTACAGAACGCGTCCGCCAGAAGCGCGATGGCCTGGTGGTCAATCCGGGCGGCATCTCCACGCCAGTGATGCCGCCGGACGTATTTCCGGTCAGGGATTTTCCGAACAGCGAGACCAACAACGCGGCGCTGTACCTGCAGGATGAAATGACCTTCGCCGACGGCCGCGTCACCCTGGTCCCCGGCCTGCGCGTCGACCATTACCGGCTCGAGCCGAAGGTGGATTCGATCTTCGCGGAAGACAACCCGGGCGTCGTGGTGGAGGAGCTGAGCGAGACCAGCGTGTCGCCCAAGCTGGGCTTCGTCTGGCGCTTCAGCGAGGCCTGGTCGACCTTCGCCGGCTACTCGCATGGTTTCCGTGCGCCGCCGTACAACGACGTCAACCTGGGCTTCACCAATCTGCAGTTCGGGTACACCGCCATCCCAAACCCGGACCTGCAGCCGGAGACCAGCGACGGCATCGAACTTGGCCTGCGCTACGCCGGCGATACCGCCTACGCCAGCCTGTCGGCCTACTACAACCGCTACGACGATTTCATCGAGTCCCTGCGCCTCATCGGCTTCAACGACCAGGGCCTGATGGTGTTCCAGTCGCAGAACGTCGAGGACGCCGAGATCCAGGGCGTCGAGTTCAGCGGTGGCCTCGACCTTGGCGGCTACGCCGACGGCCTGGCCGGCTGGTCGCTGCGCGCGGCGGCGACCTGGGCCGAGGGCGAGGACCGTTCGGATGGCACGCCACTCGCAACCGTCGATCCGCTGCGTGGCACGCTCGGCCTGGCATACGACGCCGAGGCCTGGGGTGTCGAGCTGGCCGGTCGCTTTGCCGCGCGCAAGCGCGACCTCCCCGTCGATACCGACTTCGCGACGCCGGGCTACGGCGTGCTCGATCTGCTCGCGCACTGGAACTTCGCACCGGGTGCAACCGTCAACGCCGGCGTGTTCAACCTGGCGGACCGGACCTACTGGGACACCGGCGAACTGCCGGTCGGTACGCTTGCGAGCAGCGGTACGCTCGAGCGCTACACTGCGCCGGGGCGCAACGTCGGCGTCAGCCTGTCGGTGAACTGGTGACCCTGGCCATGGTTTCTCCAGCACTGAAGATCCTCAAGCACGCATTTGCCAGGCAAAGGTCCGACACCATGAAATCCGCACTCGCCACCCTCGTCCTCCTGTCCGCGACCGCACCCGCGCTCGCGGGCGAGCCCGCCGCCGCCGACCGCACCGCCATCCTCGCCATGCAGGGTGAATACATCGTCGACTTCGCCTTCGACGAAACGGTGACCCTGCAGGCCGGCTACGAGCGCAACCCCGCCATGCGCAGCGGCGGCGACGAGACCGTCATCGTCGTCGAGGACAGCCCGGGCCGGATCGTGCTGCAGCACATCCTGGTCGACGCCAAGAGCCAGCATGTGACCAAGCACTGGCGGCAGGACTGGACCTACGAGGCGCCGACACGCTTCGAGTTCAGCGACACCCAGACCTGGACAGTGCGTACAGTACCCGCCGCGCTGAACCAGGGCGCATGGACGCAATGCGTCTACGAGGTCAGCGACGCGCCGCGCTACTGCGGCACCGGCCGCTGGGAACACCAGGGAGGCATCTCCACCTGGACCAGCGACCTCGGCTGGCGCCCGTTGCCCCGCCGCGAGTACACCAAGCGCGAGGACTACAACGCGTTGTCCGTGGTGAACCGCCATACCGTCACTCCGAATGGCTGGACGCACGAGCAGTTCAATACCAAGGTCCAGCGCAACGCCGATGGCAGCCACGTGGCGCTGGTCCGTGAGTTCGGCTTCAACGACTACCAGAAGGCCGAGGAGGTCGACTTCAGCGCGGCCTATGCCTACTGGGATGCGACGCAGGCGTTCTGGGCAAAGGTGCGCGCGCGCTGGGACGGGTTCCTCGTCGAAGGGACGGGGGCCCGACTGAAGACGAAGATCGATGGCATGGCGATGATCATCCCGCTCTTCGGGCAGGCGGCGCGCCTGGAGGACGGCGGCGAGGTCGATGACGCCGACATCGATGCGGTGTTCGACCGCTGGGTATCCGCGCCGCCGCGCGGCACGCGCTGAACCTGCCGGCGCACGCGATCAGGCGAAGACCCGTGCCTGCTCCATGCCCGGTGCCGCGGGTGCGGGCGGCGGCGGTGGCGGTGCCGGCGCGGCAGGTACCGCGGTGGAGGGCGGGGCCGGGGGCGTCGGGGGCGTTGGCACGGGCGGAGGCACCGCGTCGGGTGCGGCTGGCGCGGGCGGCGGGGGTGGCGGTGCCGGCGGGCGCGGGATGTTGATCACCATCGGCTCGGGAACGGTGACCTGGGCGATGGCGGTCTTGCGGTCGCGCAGGTACTCGACCGCGACCCGGCTGCCCGACGGCTTGCCGCGCAGCGCATCCATCGCCTCGCGTGGCGTCGCCACCGGCTTGCCGTCCACCTTGCGGATGACGTCGCCGCTCTGCAGCCCCTTGAGCTCGGGGCCGGTGCTGAGCACCAGCACGCCGCTGCCGGTGCCGAAGTAGCGGCCCAGCGAGGCATCCACCGACGCCAGGTTGAGGCCGTTCCAGCGGAAGGCCTCCATCAGCAGCGGCGAGGCACACGTGCCGCCGGCGCAGTCGGCGCGGCCCAGGTCGATGATCTCGGTGCGCACGCGGGGCGCCACCATCGGCGAGGCGACGCCGCCCTGGGCACTGCCGTCGGGGTTGCCTCGGATCAGGATCGTCTCGTGGGCGCCGGAATCGCCGGAGGCCAGGACATGCGTGAAGCCGTCGGCCTCGACTTCGAGCCTGCCGTCGCCGGCCTGCTGCCAATGCACGCGGCCGCGGGGGAACGTCGTGGTGCCGTCGCCACCCCGGAATACCATGACGCGCTCACTCACGGTCGGGGTGAGCGCCAAGGTGCGCTGCGTACCGTCGCGCTCGTAAGCGATCGACACCGGCGTGTCGGTCGAGAGGTCGGACAGCAACTCGCGCGAACGCGCCAGGCGCGCGTCGGCATCGGCGGCGGCGACCGTTTGCCCGTCGACCGCGAGCAGGCGGTCGCCGCTCCTGAGGCCGGCCCGGGCGGCCGCGCTACCGGGCGTCACCGCGGCGATCCGCACGCCCTTGTCCGCATCGGGCGCCAGTACCACGCCCAGGACCGGCGAACGCTGGAAGCGACGTTCCAGGACCATGGGCGCTTCCGGCGCGCCGCTTGCGCGCGACAGTTCGGCCACGCGACGCGCGGCACGATCCAGGTCGGCGCGTGCCTCGTCGAGCGCCTTGCGTGCCGCCGCGGCATCCGCGGGCGGCGAGGTCTGGGCATGGATCGCGCCGGCGGCAAGGGCCAGGCCGCAGGCGAGCCAGAGGGCACGGGAAGTCAGGGCATTCATGGGAACCTCGTCGGGTGTGTTCGAAACAGGGTGTGGCGTCAGTCCACGCGGACCAGGGTGGCCTCGTCGTCGCGGCCCTGGGCGGCCATCAGCCGCTGGGTGAATTCCAGGCCGGCGAGGTCGCGCAGCGCATCCACGCGCGCCTGCCAGAGTTGCAGTCGCGCGTCGGGCAGCAGGCCGGGTTCGGAGAGCGAAACGTCGATGCCGCCGATGCGCGCGTCGATCGCCGTGGTCATCGCCGCCGCGGTGGCGCTGGACATGCCGTCGTCGCGGGCGAGCATCACCACCGCTTCCAGGCGTGCCGACTCGTCGTACAGGCGATCGAACGCGTGGGTGGTCGGGGCGGTGCGTGCGTCGGCCGGAGGCGTCGCCCGCGTCGCGAGGGTGGCCAGGTGCGGGGCAGGCGCATCCCCGCCATCCGGGGCGGCCGACCCGAGCGACGCGGCGCGCGTGGCTTCAGGCGTGGTCGCGGCGACGGCGAGCGGCGTCGGCGTGGCGGCGATCGGGATCGGCGCCGCGTCTTCGCGCACCGGCGGCGGGGAAACGTCCGCTCGCGCGAGTGTCGACGGGGCCGATGTCGACGGTGCGCCGGGCGACGGTGCGGGCGCGTCCAGGCGCGGCACGGCGATCCCGATCGCCAGGGCCAGCGTCGCCGCCACAGCCCATGCGGCCACGGTTCGCCGGCGCCGCCGGCCATCGCGTGGGCGCACGGCCGGGATCGGGTCGGCGACCACGATCGGTCTGCCGGCCATGGGCAGGCGCGTGGCCAGGCGCGGCCAACCGTCGCCGGCGGGTGTCTCCAGTTCCAGCGCGAGGAAGGCGTCGCGCCAGCCCTCTTCGGCCGGCGTGCGCCGTGGCGAAGGCACGGGCGGATCGGCGAAGCCGGTGTCGGGGGTGTCAGGCATGTCGGCTCTCCGGAACCAGTGTCGCGCGGGTCGTGGCGGCGGGGGCGGCGTCCAGCAACTGGCGGAGCCGGCGCGTGCCACGCGCGACCTGCGATTTGGAAAAACTCGCGCTGCGGTCCATCAGCAGCGCGATCTCATCGTGCGTGTAGCCTTCGGCGTGGTACAGCCACAGCACGCTGCGGGTGAGGGCGGGCAGGGCGGCGAGGGCGCGCTGCAGGCGGGCGGCGTCGGCGGCGGCCGAGGGCAGCGGTCCTTCGTCCTGCAGCCAGTGGTCGTCTTCCAGCGCGACATCCTGCGCGAAGCGCCGCTGGTGGCGCAGGCGCATCAGCGACTCGTTGACGGCGACCTGGCGCAGCCAGCCCCAGAACGGACACCCGTTGCGGTGGCGGAACTCGCCCAGGTGGCCGAAGACCTTCAGCATGGTGTCCTGCAGCACGTCCGCGGCCGACTCGCGGTCGCCGCACATGCGCAGCGCCAGCGTGAACACCGGCCGCTCGAACCAGCGATACAGCAGTTCCATCGCCGCGTGCTCGCCGTCCCGCGCCCGTGCCAGGAGGGCGTCGGGAACGTCGATGGCGAAGCTGGAGGGCGAGGCGGCGGGCATACATCCATCCTAGATGCCCACCGGCGCGAAAGCGTCGCAGTCCGTCGGCTCCCGCCCGGCGGCGGCCCGCCGCGGCGGCGGCGGTGTCTATACTCCACGCAGGATCAACGTCGGGGGTGGGGCATGGACTTTGGAACGCTGTTGTCGCTGGTGCTGCTGTTCGCCGGCGTGGTCATCCTGTTCAAGACGGTGCGCATGGTGCCGCAGGGCTACGAGTGGACGGTCGAGCGCTTCGGCAAGTACACCCACACCATGACCCCGGGCCTGCACTTCCTGGTGCCGGTCGTCTACGGCGTCGGCCGCAAGGTCAACATGATGGAACAGGTGCTCGACGTACCGTCCCAGGACGTCATCACCAAGGACAACGCCGTGGTCAAGGTGGATGGCGTGGTCTTCTTCCAGGTGCTCGACGCGGCCAAGGCCGCCTATGAAGTGTCCAACCTGGAGGTGGCGATGATCGCCCTGGTGCAGACCAACATCCGCACCGTGATCGGTTCGATGGACCTGGACGAGTCGCTCAGCCAGCGCGAGACCATCAATGCGCAACTGCTGACGGTGGTCGACCAGGCCACCAACCCGTGGGGGGTGAAGGTCACGCGCATCGAGATCCGCGACATCCAGCCGCCCAAGGACCTGGTCGACGCGATGGCGCGGCAGATGAAGGCCGAGCGCGAGAAACGCGCCAACATCCTCGAGGCCGAGGGCTTCCGCCAGGCCGCCATCCTCAAGGCCGAGGGCGAGAAGCAGTCGGCCATCCTCGAGGCGGAGGGCGAGCGCGAAGCCGCGTTCCGCGAGGCCGAGGCACGCGAACGACTGGCCGAGGCCGAGGCGAAGGCGACGCAACTGGTGTCCGACGCCATCGCCCAGGGCGACGTGCAGGCGATCAACTACTTCGTTGCGCAGAAGTACGTCGAAGCCTTCAAGTCCCTGGCAGAGGCGCCGAACCAGAAGTTCGTGCTGATGCCGATGGAGTCCTCCGGGATGATCGGGTCGCTGGGGGGCATCGCCGAACTCGCGCGCCAGGCGATGGGCGACAAGCCGGCGCCGCAACCGCCGCGCATCGGGGGCTGAGTCCATGGACTGGAACTGGCAGACCACCGGCTGGGCGGCGATCGCCCTGCTGCTGTTCGCCGCGGAGGCCATGGCGCCCGGCGCGTTCATGCTCTGGCTCGGTTTTGCCGCGGCGGCGGTCTTCGCGCTGGTGCTGGCATTGCCGGGCATGACGTTATTGGCCCAGGTCGCGGCCTTCGTCGTGCTCAGCTTCGTCTCGATCCAGGTCTATCGCACCTGGTTCCGCGGTCGCGAGCGGCAGAGCGACCGCCCGACGCTGAACCGGCGCGCCGAGGCCCTGGTCGGACGGGTCGTGCCGCTCGACCGCGCGATCGTGAACGGGCGCGGTCGCGTGCAGATCGCCGATGCCTACTGGGACGTCGCCGGTGCCGACCTGCCGGCCGGCACGATGGTGCGGGTGGAACGCGCCGACGGCATGACCCTGCAGGTCGTCGCCGCCGACTGACCGGCGCGTCGCGACCGCGTTTCCGTGCGCATGCGTGTGGTGGACGGCCCGCGCCGCGGCCGGGCCGGGCTGGCGACAATCTGTGATAATCGCCGATCCCCACGAACCCTCCCCCACACGATGCACAAGACGATCCTCAACGAGACCCATCGCGCGCTCGGCGCCAAGATGGTCGATTTCGGCGGCTGGGACATGCCGATCCACTACGGCTCCCAGATCGACGAGCACCACCAGGTGCGCCAGGACGCCGGCATGTTCGACGTCAGCCACATGACCGTCGTCGACCTGCGCGGCGAGCGCGTGCGCGACTTCCTGCGGCACCTGCTCGCCAATTCGGTCGACAAGCTGAAGAAGCCCGGCAAGGCGCTTTATACGTGCATGCTGAACCCGCGGGGCGGGGTCATCGACGACCTGATCGTCTACTACCTGTCGGAGACCTTCTTCCGCCTCGTCGTCAACGCCGCGACGCGCGAGAAGGACCTGGCCTGGATCCGCGGGCAGGCGGCGGCCTTCGAGGTCGAGGTCGCCGAGCGCGAGGACTACGCGATGGTCGCCGTGCAGGGCCCCAACGCCCGGGCGAAGGTGGTCGGCCTGTTGCGCGACGAGGACCAGCCGGCGATCGGCAAGCTGGCCCGGTTCGCCGCGGGCAGCGCCGAGCTGGCCGACGGCGGCGTCGAGCTCTTCATCGCCCGCACCGGCTACACCGGCGAGGACGGATTCGAAGTGGTCGTGCCGCAGGGCAATGCAGTCGCCCTGTGGAACGCACTGCTCCAGGCCGGCGTGAAGCCGGCCGGGCTCGGCGCGCGCGACACCCTGCGCCTGGAGGCCGGCATGAACCTCTACGGCCAGGACATGGACGACGACGTATCGCCCTACGAGGCGGCCCTGGCCTGGACGGTCGTCCTCGACGAGGGGCGCGACTTCATCGGCCGCGAGGTGCTCGAGCAGCAGAAGGCCGGCGGCGCGCCGCGGCAGATGATCGGCCTGGTGATGGACGACAAGGGCGTCCTGCGGCATGGCCAGAAGGTGCTGACGGGGCATGGCGAGGGCGAGATCCTTTCGGGCACGTTCTCGCCGACGCTCGGCAAGGCGATCGCCTTCGCGCGCGTGCCGGCGGGCGACATCCCGCTGGGTACCGACGGCAACGTGCGCGTCGACATCCGCGGGCGCGAGGTGCCCGTGCGCGTGGTCCGCTTCCCGTTCGTGCGCGAAGGCCAGGTCCAGGAAGGCGTGCTGGCCTGAGCCGCGACCATGGCGAGCATCGACTACTTCTTCAGCACCATCTCGCCGTATGCCTACCTCGGGCATGCGGCGCTGCTGGCGGTCGCGCGCGACACCGGTGCCCGGATCGAGTACCGGCCGGTGCGCATCTTCGAGCTGTTCGACGCCAACGGTGCGGTGCCGCTGAAGAAGCGAGCACCCGCACGCCAGCGCTACCGCGTGGTGGAACTGCAACGCTGGCGCGACATCCGCGGCGTGCCGCTCAACATCCAGGCACGCCATTTCCCGACCGATCCCGGGCTGGCCGACCGCTGCGCGATCGCCCTGGTGTCGGCCGGCCTGGATCCGGCGGCCTACGTCGACGCCGCCTTCCGGGCGCTCTGGGCGGAAGACCGTGACATCGCCGAACGTGAAGTCCTGGCCGGGCTGCTCGAGGCCAGTGGGTTCGACGCCGGCACCATCCTGGAGATGGCGGGCCAGCATGCCGCGCATGCGACCTACGGCAGCAACACCGCCGCCGCCATCGCCGCCGACCTGCCGGGACTGCCCGGCTATGTACTGAACGATGAACCCTTCTGGGGGCAGGATCGCATCGAGGCGTTGCACGACGCCCTGAAGAGCGGCCGGCCGCCTTACGGACGGGACTGAGGCTGCCGGCCCGCCCCGTTCCCTTGCTCCACCCGTGTTGGTTCGTGCCCCGCGCGCGCGCGGGGTCCCCCCTTTAAACTAGGCGTCGTTCCCGCCGCCACCGCCCCCACATTAGAGGCCAGTCATGAGTGATATCCCCGGCGATCTGAAGTTCCTCAAGTCCCACGAATGGGTTCGCGTCGAAGGTGACGGCAAAGTCACCGTCGGCATCTCCGACCACGCACAGGGCCTGCTCGGCGACCTGGTCTACGTCGAGCTCCCCAATCCGGGCGACCAGGTCGAGGCCGGTACCGCCTGTGCGGTCGTCGAGTCGGTGAAGGCCGCCTCGGACGTGTACGCCCCTCTGAGCGGCACCGTGCTCGAGGTGAATACCGCGCTGGCCGACAAGCCCGAGATCATCAACGAAGACGCCTATGGCGAGGGTTGGTTGTACACCCTGCAGGCCGATGCCCCGGAACAGGCCGAGGAGCTCCTGGGCCCGCAGGAGTACGCCGACCTGCTCGAGAGCGACGAGCACTGACGTCGCCGACCGGCACCCGTCGCCGACGGGTGCCGGCCAAGACGACGCGACGACCGGGCCGGGCGCCCGGTTTTTTTTTGGCCTGCGCTCGCCGACGCGGCAAGGGGGAGGAGGCGTGCCCGCCCACGGGTGGCATTCATGGCCGCCGGCCAGGCACTTCGTGTCGTCGCGCGGTCGGGCAGGGAGCAAAGCACCGCCGCGTCGTGCGTGCTTCGAGTCAGCGCGCACGGTTCGCGCGTCGGACATGCCACCGCTGTTGCCCGGCCGGCACGGGAAAAGTCCTCGGGCGACGCAGTGCTGCCGATCGCGTCGCGTCCGCCGCCGGTCGCGACTGTCGTCGTGTCCTCGGTCGGGGAGCACACGCGGCCATCACCCGACAGCGTGGAGAACGCGTTCTTTTTTTGCGCAAATGATCTTGTGCGACGCGAAAAGCAGCACCCTCCTGCAATTTTTTTTCGTGTCCCACGACCGCCCGTCCGGGTTGGGGAAGGCGGGCGCAAGACGGCCTTGCGATACGCCCGGAAGTGCTGGACAAAAAATAGCCACTTGCGGGAAATGCCTTGTTTTCAAGTGTTTTCTTGCATCGGTGGTCGTGTAGGAGGACGCGCGCGGTTCGCCAGGGATGGCGCAGGCGGCGGGCCGGTCGCCGGCATGTGCGCCCCAGCACCGCTTCCGGCGGGCTTTCCCGGCGCCTGGGGTTGTTGACACTTGCAAAAACCGTGATTACGTTTCGCCAAGCAGAAGACATCTGCATATACGAGTGAGCAAAGCGATCGCGACAACGAGCTGCACGCAACCGGACTCCACCATGGCTTTCGAAAAGGTGGGTATCGGGCCTCTGTCCCTTGAAGGATTTCGAAACTTCAACATCGCCACTTCCCGACCAACTCGTACGAGTGACCAAACTCCCCCCGACAATTCCCTCCGGACCTTCCTTCCCGCTTCGTGCGTGGATGGGGCTCCGGCATGCACCCGACCCGGTACGCGCTGTCGCGTGCCGGCGGTTTCCCGTCGGCATGTTGCCGGCGGGGCTGGTTTGTACTGGGCAACACCCCGATCCGTCCCGGGTCGGTCAATGCTGGACCACTGACGAGGAGCCATCCCATGGCCACTAAGAAAGCTGCGAAGAAGAAACCCGCCGCCAAGAAGGCGGCGAAGAAGGTCGCCAAGAAGCCGGCGGCCAAGAAGGCCGCCAAGAAGGTCGCACGCAAGTCCGCGGCCAAGAAGGCGGTCCGCAAGGCTGCTGCGAAGAAGACGGTGAAGAAGGCCGCCAAGAAGGCCGCCGCCAAGAAGACGGTGAAGAAGGCCGCCAAGAAGGCCGCCGCCAAGAAGACGGTGAAGAAGGCCGCCAAGAAGGCCGCCGCCAAGAAGACGGTGAAGAAGGCCGCCAAGAAGGCCGCTGCCAAGAAGACGGTGAAGAAGGCCGCCAAGAAGGCCGCCGCCAAGAAGACGGTGAAGAAGGCCGCCAAGAAGGCCGCCGCCAAGAAGACGGTGAAGAAGGCTGCCAAGAAGTCTGCGGCCAAGAAGCCGGCGAAGAAGGCCGCCAAGAAGACCGTCCGCAAGACGGCCAAGCGCGCCTCGAAGAAGAAGGCCGCACCGGCCGCCCTGCCGAACATCCCGGCACCGATGATCTGATACGTCCCGATACCGTTTCCACGGTCATCAGACTCTTCCCCGCGGCCCAGGCGGGGGAGAGTTTTTTTATGGAGGCTTCATCCGGGTCGGGCGAGCGCACTGCGAGGCGCGTAAGGCCATGGCGCCTGTAGGTGCCAGCTGGCGATCGACCTGTCCGTTGTCCGGCCGCCACGGCCTGCGGTGCTCGGCGGCCTCAAAGTCGCGAAGGTCAAGATCAAGATCAAGATCAACGGCAACGGGCCGCGTAGGACCGTCGGGCGCGATAAGCGCAGCGCATTGCGCCACGCTCTTTGCCGGGCAGCTACCCCGGGCGATGGTCGATGGCACGGTTGAAAGCAAAAGCTGGATTCCAGCGTTCGCTGGAATGACGGTTCGTGTGGGTGTGGGTGTGGGTGTGGGAGGGGCTTGGCTGCAGAGTCCTCGTAGGGTGGGTAGAGCCGAAGGCGAAACCCACCATGGCTTCCGGCGACCGCGCACGATGGGTTTTGCTTCGCGCTACCCATCCTACGAAGCTACGAACGCGTGATCGTCAGCCGCGTAGTCCGGGTAGGCGAAGCGCACCGGGGGGCGGTGTGAGGGGGATCGGACCGTGCGACAAGCCACGCGCATTGCGCCAGGCCCTGTGCCGCTCAAGTAGCCCAGGGAGAAAGCGAAAGCGGGACGCCGGCATTCGTCGAACGCACGACGCGCTGCGCCGGGGCAAGGCGTGCCGGCGGCGCATCGCGGGAGGAGGGACGAGGGCGCCTCCAGGCAGCTGGAGGCTGGCCAATCCATCGGCGCAGCCGGTTCCTTCCGGATGCGACGGACGCTGGTCATCCCGCCCTGCCCGGAAATCCACGAAGCACCCCATGGATCGGGCCGGTCGCGGCGTCAGTGGCGCGCGACGAGTCGAAGGTCCCGCGTGTCGACGTACTGCGGTGCGCCGCCTTCGCCGGTGAGCGCGTCGTCGTAGTCGATGTCGAGCCACTTGCGCTCGGGCAGGCCGAGCGCGCTGTCGAGGATCATGGGCAGCAGGCCCGACGGCAGGCTCGTGTTCGAGTTCCACAGCACGGCCACGCCGAAATCGCGGCCCGGCAGCAGCGCGACCATGCCGCGATACCCCTGCACGACACCGCCGTGGTAGATCATCCGCTGGCCGGCGTAGTCGTGGACGCGCCAGCCCAGCGCGTATCCGGCGTAGGTGATGCGTTCCCGGCGCCAGGACGTGCTCATCTGCCCGGGGGTGTCGACGAGCGGCGCATGCAGCGTCGCCAGCAGGGGTGCCGAGAGCACGTCCGGGCGATGGCCGGTCTGTGCGATCAGCCACTGCGCCATGTCGCTCGCGCTGGCGTTGACGCCGGCCGCGGGCGGCAACTGGTAGTAGGTCGGCTTGGGCGAGACCGAGGCCCAGCCGCCGCGGGTGGCGATGTGCGGACGCGCCCAGCTCGGGCTGCTCTCGATGCCTTCCAGGCCGAGGCTGGCGTCGTTCATGCCGAGGGGCTTGAAGATGCGCCGACGCACTTCTTGGCTGTAGAAGTCCCCGGTCGCGGCGAACACGACGTCGCCGATCAGGCTGAAGGCGACGTTCTGGTAGGCATAGCAGGTACCCGGCTGGCAACGCAGCGGCGTATTGGCCAGGCGGCCGGTCAGGGTGCGGTAGTCGACGTAGCGCTCGAGGTCGCGGTCGTAGGCATTGTGCGGCAGGCCCAGGCGGTGGCTGAGCAGGTCGGCGACGGTGACCTGCTGGGTGGCGTAGGGGTCCTTGAGCTTGAAGTTGGGCAGGTACTGGGTGACCTTGCTGTCCCAGCGCAGGGTGCCCTCGTTGATCAGCAGCCCGGCCATGCTCGATGCGAAGGCCTTGGACAGCGAGGCCAGGCGGAACACCGTGTGCGAATCCACCGGCGTGGGCGCCTGCATGTCGGTGACGCCGTAGCCGCGCGCGCTGAGCACCTTGCCCTCGTGCACGATGGCCACGGCCATGCCGGGCACGCGACGGTCCGCGACCAGCGCCTGCGCCATGGCCTCGAAGCGCTTCACGTCGAAGCCGGGCGGCAGCGGCGTGTCGCTGACGGTGGAGATGGTGTCGGTGGCCGGCGCCTGCGTGCCGGTGGAAGGCGTCTGCGCGGTGGTGCCGAGGGCGAGCGGGAGCAGGGCGGACAGGACCGCCAGGCGTAGGAAGGTGCGTGGCCGTGCGGTCATGGTGGCTTTCATCGTTCGCAGCGCCTGCGTATGCTGGGAGTGCATTCGATTCTAGCGCCGACCCCACCCGGGGTTTCAAGCCACGAGGAGTGAAGGTCATGATGGGTTTATTGATTCTGCTTGTCGTGTTGGCAGTCCTGGGGTTCTGGGCGGTCGGCATGTACAACGGCCTGGTCGGCGCTCGCAACGCGTTCAAGAACGCCTTCGCCCAGATCGACGTCCAGCTCCAGCGCCGTTTCGACCTCATCCCCAACCTGGTGGAGACCGCGAAGGCCTACCTGGCGCACGAGAAGGGCACCCTGGAAGCGGTCACCGCCGCGCGCAACGCGGCACAGGCGGGGCTGGCGGCGGCCAAGGCGTCGCCCGGCGACCCGGCCGCGATGGCCGAGCTCTCGCGCAGCCAGGGTGCGCTCGATGGCGCCTTGGGCCGCCTGCTGGTCACCTTCGAGGCCTACCCGGAACTCAAGGCCAGCCAGAACATGATGCAGCTGACCGAAGAGCTCACCAGCACCGAGAACAAAGTGGCGTTCGCCCGACAGGCCTACAACGACAGCGTGATGGCCTACAACAACAAGCGCGAGATGTTCCCGTCTTCGGTCGTGGCGGGCATGTTCAACTTCGCGCCGGCGGCCCTGCTCGACATCCCCGCCGACAAACCCGAGGTGCGCGAGGCGCCGAAGGTCCAGTTCTGAATCGCCAGCCCGGGGCCCGCCCCCGGGACTTCCTCCAGCGTCCGGCGCCGCCGGGTCGCGTCTCCAGCCCATTCGACCCCCGGCCGATCCACGCATGAACTTCTTCGAACACCAGGCGGCGGCGCGCAAGAGTTCGACGCGGCTGGTCGTGCTGTTCGGGCTCGCGGTGCTGGGCATCGTGCTGGCGGTCGACGTGGCGGTCGGCGTCGTCGCCGGGTTCACGCCCGGCCTGATGGCGATGGCGTCGCTCGGCACGCTCGCGGTGATCGGCCTGGGGTCGCTGTTCCGGATCGCCAGCCTGGGCGCCGGTGGGGAGCCGGTGGCATTGCAGCTGGGCGGGGTCCCCGTGCCGGAAGACACCCGCGACCTGAACCTGCGACGCCTGCGCAACGTGGTCGAGGAAATCGCGATCGCGTCCGGCGTGCCGGTACCCAAGGTCTACGTGCTCGAGCACGAAGCGGCGATCAACGCCTTCGCCGCCGGCTACTCGCCGTCCGACGCCGTGGTCGCGGTGACGCGCGGTGCCCTGGACCGGCTCAACCGGGACGAGCTGCAGGGCGTGATCGCCCACGAGTTCAGCCACATCCTCAACGGCGACATGCGCCTGAACATCCGTCTCATGGGCGTGCTGTTCGGGATCATGATGATCGCCATCATCGGTCGCAAGGTCATGGTCCACGGCCACTACGCCAGCCGCAGGGAGGGCGTGGCGGTGGTGCTGGTGGCGGCCCTGGCGGCGATGGCGATCGGTTCCATCGGCCTGTTCTTCGGCCGCATGATCAAGGCCGGCGTCAGTCGCAGCCGCGAACGCCTGGCGGATGCCTCGGCCGTCCAGTTCACGCGGCAGACGGCGGGCCTGGCCGGCGCGCTGAAGAAGATCGGTGGGCTGGAGGACGGCTCGCGGCTGGCCGCGCGCGGCGATGCCGAAGAGGTCAGCCACATGCTGTTCGGCGACGGCGTCGGGTTCAGCGGCCTGTTCGCCACCCATCCGCCCCTGGTCGAGCGGATCCAGGCGCTGGAACCGGGCTTCGACGACGCGCAGCTCAAGGCTCTTTCGCGTCGCTGGATGCAGGCCGCTCCCAACGGGCTCGAAGAGGACGTGCAGATGGGCCTTGCGCCAGGCGCGCCGCCCCCGCCCTTGCCGCCCGCGGGCGAGCAGGCGCTGTCGCCGCGGTCCGTCTCCGCGCAGGTGGCCCATCCGGGCGCGGACGACTACCTGCGTGCCGACGCCCTGGTCGCGGCGATGCCGCCGTCCCTGCGCGCGCTCGCCGCCGAGCGCGAAGGCGTGGTCCCGCTCCTGCTCGGCCTGCTGATGGACTCGCGCGATGCCATCGCCGGCAAGCAGGTGGCCGAGGTATCGGCGCGATTGGGTCGTGTCGTCGCCGAGCGCGCCCGCCACATCCACGACAGCGAGTTGCACGACCTGAACCCGATGCTCCGGCTGCCGCTGGCGGCGATGGCGTTCCCGGTGCTGCGCCTGCGCCCGCGGCCGGAGCTGGACGGCTTCCTCGATGCCTCCAACGCGATGGTCTACGCCGATGGCCGGGTGAGCCTGTTCGAGTACTGCCTGGCGCGCCTGCTGACGGTGCACGTGCGCGAGTCGCTCGACCCCGCGCGCTATGCCCGCATGGGCCGCAAGCGCGTGCCGGGCGTCAAGCGCGAGTTCGCGACCCTGCTCGCGGTCGTGGCCCAGGCCGGCAGCACGGACGAGGCCGGTGCCCGGCGCGCCTACCTCGCCGGCCTCCAGCGGATCCTGCCGCGCGACCACATGCCCTACGCGCCGCCGGCCGAGGGCGTGGTCGCGCTGGACGAAGTGTGGGAGCCGCTGGACGCGCTTGATCCGCTGGCCAAGCAGGTACTGGTGGAGTCCATCACCGAGGCGATCGGCCACGACGGCCGCGTCAGCGTCGCCGAAGCCGAACTCCTGCGCACCATCTGCGGCGTCCTGCATTGTCCCTTGCCACCGATGCTCGGCGGGGCCTGAGCCGGCGGGCGCGCGGAGCGACGAACGCTAGCGCGCGGGGTCGGGCGCCAGGATCATTTCCGCGGCACGCTCGGCGATCATGAGCGTCGGCGCGTTGGTGTTTCCGCCCACCAGGCGTGGCATGACCGAGGCATCGACCACGCGCAGCCCCGTCACGCCCCGCACCCTGAGACGGTTGTCCACCACGGCCTCGTCGTCCTCGCCCATCCGGCAGCTCCCGACCGGGTGGTAGATGCTTTCGGCCCGGGCGCGGACGAACGCGGCCAGGCCCGCGTCGTCGAGATCGTCGCGGCCGGGATGGACCGGTTCGCCGCGATAGGGGTCGAAGGCCGGCTGGGCCATCAGCTCGCGCGAGAGGCGTGCGCACTCGACCATCATGTCCATGTCGAAGCCCGCTTCGTCGCTCAGGTAGCCCGCCTCGATGCGGGGCTTGTCGCCGGCGCGCGCGCTCGCCAGGCGGATCCGGCCCCGGCTGCGCGGGCGCAGGAAGCAGGCGTGCACGGTGAAGCCGTCGCCGGGCAGCCGATTGCGGCCATGGTCGTCGAGCAGGGCGGGCACGAAGTGGAACTGGATGTCGGCGCGCGCGTCGCGGGCCAGGCGGGAGCGCAGGAAGCCGCCCGCCTCGGCGATATTGCTGGTGCCTGCGCCGCGATGCCCGCGCAGGTAATAGTCGAAGGCGATGCGCAGTTCGCTGGCGCGGTCGTAGCTGACAGGCAGGCGCGAGCGGCGCAGGGTGCAGATGTCGAGGTGGTCCTGCAGGTTGCGGCCGACGCCGGGCGCCTCGAACACCCGCTCGATGCCCAGGCGCCGAAGTTCGTCGGCCGGCCCGACCCCTGAAAGCATCAGCACCTGCGGTGAGTTCACCGCACCGCCGCAGAGCAGCACTTCACGGGTCGCCGGCTGGTGGTACGCGCGCCCGCGGGCGCTGTAGGCCACGCCCGAGGCGCGCGGCTCCGCGCCCCGGTCGAAGGTGATGCGCGAGACGTGCGCGCCGGTGACGACCTCCAGGTTGCGCCTGCCGCGCACCGGATGGAGGTAGGCCACCGCGCTGGAACAGCGGGCACCGTCCTTCTGGGTCACCTGGTAGAGGCCGAAACCCACCTGCCCAGGCCCGTTGAAATCGTCGTTGCGGGCGTGGCCCATCTGCACGCCCGCCTCGATGAAGGCATGCGACAGCGGGTTGCTGTGGCGCAGGTCGGCCACGTGCAACGGCCCCGCGCCACCGTGCAGCGGGCCGGCGCCGCGCGTGTTGCACTCGGCCCGGAGGAACGCAGGGAGGACGTCGCTCCAGCCCCAGCCCGTTGCGCCGAGGGCCGCCCACTCGTCGTAGTCGCGGGGATCGCCGCGGGTGTAGCACATCGCATTGATCGAGCTGCTGCCGCCCAGGACCTTGCCGCGCGGCCACCACAACGTGCGATCGTCCAGCATCGCCTGCGGCGTGGTGTCGTAGTCCCAGTTGAGTTGCGCCTGGTCCACCAGGCGGGCGAGTCCGGCGGGCATGTGGATGAAGGGGTGGCGGTCGCGTGGGCCGGCCTCCAGCAACAGCACGTTCACCTCGGGATCGGCGGAGAGCCGGTTCGCGAGCACGCAGCCCGCGGAGCCGGCGCCGATGATGATGTAGTCGTGGCGTCTGGTGGGCATCGGTCCAGCCAGGGTCGGGGTCGTTCGCATTAGAGCAGATCGCGCGTGCGCGGGCCGCGTGGGACGAGGCCGGGTTGGGTACCATGTGCGGCGTGCCCGCCGCGCATCGGGCGCCGCGCGGCCGCGATGCCCCTCGGCATCGCCGTGGCGCGTCGTGCACGCATTGCGACCTCGAGCGTCGGGAGAGCCGGGTGGGTTCGGACAAGCACATGGGCGGCGGACGATGAAGGCCTGGCCGGCGGGGGGGCGACGCCTGCGGGCGGTGCTGGCGGGCTCGCCACCGCTGTGGTGGTCGCTGCTGTATTTCTTCTGCCTGCTGTGCGGCTACTACGTGCTGCGTCCGGTGCGCGACGCGATGGGCGCCTCCGGCGATGTCTTCGCGGTGTTCCCGCCCGGCCTGCTGGCCTGGGCAGCCGGCCATGGGGTCGCGCTGGGCGACTTCACCCTGCAGATCCTGTTCACCGCCACGTTCGTCGTCATGGTGCTGCTGCAGCCGCTGTATGGCGCGCTGGTCGCGCACTTCCCGCGCCGGGTCTTCCTGCCCGTCGTCTACCTGGCCTTCATCGCCTGCCTGTTCGGCTTCCATGCCCTGTTCGCCCAGGGCGTGCCCGGTCGCGGCGGCCTGTTCTTCGTCTGGGTGGCCGTGTTCAACATGTTCGCGGTCACGGTGTTCTGGAGCTACATGGCGGACGTCTTCGACAACGAGGACGCCAAGCGCTTCTACGGCTACATCGGCGCCGGAGGCACCCTGGGCGCGCTGGCAGGCCCCGCCCTGACCAGCCTGCTGGTGGGCGTGATCGGCGTGGCCCACCTGCTGCTGGTGTCGGCGGCGTTCCTGGGCGTGTGCCTGCTGTGCATCGTCAAGCTCAGGCCCTGGGCGATACGCCGCGAGCGCCTGCACCGCGACGCCAGCGGCGAGCAGGCGATGGGCGGTTCGATCGTCGCCGGCCTGAAGCTGGTGGTGTCGAGCCCCATCCTGCGGGCGCTCGCGCTGCTGATGTTCTTCGGCGTGGGCGTGGGCACGCTGCTCTACAACGAGCAGGCGGCCATCGTGAAGGCCTTCTACCCCGATGCGCGCGAAGCGACGCGCTACTACTCGCTGATCGATGCGGCGGTGAACACCACGACCCTGCTCATCCAGCTCGTGCTCACGCGCTGGTTGCTGCGCCGGCACGGGGTGGCACCGGCATTGCTGTTGCCGGCGTTCGCGATCGTCTGCGGGTACGCCCTGCTCGCGATGTCGCCCCTGCCGGTACTGGTCGCGATCGTCCAGGTGGCCACGCGCGCCGGCGAGTTCTCCCTGGGCAAGCCGGGGCGCGAGACGATCTATACGCGGGTCGACCGCGAGTCGCGCTACAAGGGCAAGGCGGTCATCGACACCGTGGTCTACCGCGCCGGCGACCTCAGTTTCGTCTGGTTGCACAAATGGCTGGCGCTGTTCGGCTCGCGGGCGGTGTTCGCCGTCGGCATCGGCGTGGCCGCGTGTCTCGCGATGTCCGCTTGGCGGGTCGTGCGCACCCAGCGCGAACTTCCCGGCGGGGACGCCTCCAACACCGGGCAGGCATGACCTCCGGCGCATGGCGGCGCGCCACGAAAGTCGCACAGTGCGAGCCATTCCCCGACGCTGGAGCCCGTGATGCAGACTGGACGACGTGAACTGTTGCTGGGCGCGCTGGCAGGCGCGGTCGCGATGGCGCTGCCGGCGTGCGCGACGGGAGGTTCGCAGGCCGCCGCGCCGCGACCGCAGGACCGGCCGCTGCGCATCCTGGTCATGGGCGGCACCGGTTTCCTGGGTCCGCATTTCGTCGAGGCCGCGCTCGCACGGGGGCACCGGCTGACGCTGTTCAACCGTGGCAAGACCCACCCCGAGCGCTTCAGCGATCCACGCTACGCCGCCATCGAACAATTGCAGGGCGACCGCAAGACCAACCTCTCGGCGCTCGAGGGCGAGCAGCGTTGGGACGCGGTCCTGGATACCTCGGCTTACATCCCGGCCGACGTGACGCGTTCGGCGCGCCTGCTCGCCCCACGCATCGGCCAGTACCTGCTCGTCTCCACGATCTCGGTCTACGCCCGCAACGACATCGTCGACATGGACGAGGACGCCGAGCTCATCCGCTTGCCCGACCCGACGGTCACCGAGGTGACCGGCGAGACCTACGGCGGCCTGAAAGCGCTGTGCGAAGCCGCGGTGCGCGCGGAACTGCCCGGCGGCACGACCGTCGTCAGGCCGGGCCTGATCGTCGGCCCCGGCGACACCACGGACCGCTTCACCTACTGGCCCGCGCGGGCCGACCGCGGCGGCGAGATCCTCGGCCCCGGCTCGCCCGCCGCGCCGACACAGTTCATCGATGCCCGCGACCTGGCCGCCTTCCTGCTGCACCTGCTCGAGACGCGGACGCTCGGCACGTTCAACGCCGATGCGCCCGCCGGTGCCCTGACCATGGGCGCGGTGCTCGATGCCAGTCGCGAGGTGGCGCGCTCGATGAGCGTCCATCACTGCATCACTGCACCATGCCCGCAACCCCCTGGAGCGCAGTCCAGCGTGACATGGGTGCCCGCCGACTTCCTCGAAGCGCAAGGCGTGAGCGCCTGGCAGGACATGCCGGCCTGGATCCCGGCGCGGGGCGAGTACGCCGGCTTCGGTCGGACCCGCACCACCCGCGCCCAGGCGGCGGGCCTGCGCTACCGGTCCCTGGAGGAGACGGTGCGCGACACCCTCGAATGGTGGCGTGGACAACCGGAGTCGCGGCGGGCCAAGCCCAAGGCTGGGCTGGCGCCGGAGCGCGAAGCCGACGTGCTGCGCGCCTGGCACGCGGCCCAGCGGAGCGGATGAGGCGGCGCGGGCGCGCGCTGCGCCTGCTGGGGGCGGTCGGGGTCGGGTTCCTCGCCGCGCCCGTGTCGGCGGACGCCGGCGTCGACGTCGATGACAGCGTCGAGCATTACGTCGTCACGGGCGACGATGCCCGTCAATGGCAGGCCGCCATGCAGGCGCACGGGCCGCGTGATCCGGTGAGCGGCCTCACCTACAGCGGCTTCACCCGCTGGCATGTCACCTGGAGTTGGGACACGTATCCCCTGGCGGACGGCGACTGCCAGCTGGGCGGGCACCGGGTGCACGTCGAGGTGGTGGTGCGATTGCCCGAGTGGTCGGGCCGCACCGCCGCGAGCGGCCCGCTGCGGCGGGAGTGGGACGCCCTGTACGCCCGCTTGCGCGCGCACGAGGCCCTCCATCGCGACAATGCGCTGGCCGCGGCCCGGGCCCTGGACGCCATGCTGGCGGGGATGGACGCGCCGATCCCGTGCGCGGGAGCGCGCAAGCGCATCGACCGCGAAGCGCGGGACCTGCTGGCGCGCTTCCGCGAGGAGGACCGTCGCCTGGACCGCGAGACGCGGCACGGCCGGGTCGAACCCTAGCGCGGATCGCGCGACGCCCCGGGCGCGCGGACGGGACGCGGCGATACCCACATGGCGATGATGGCGACGAAGACCAGGGTGCCGGCGTCGTCGCGCACCTCGACCCGCACCGGGAGTTCGTAGCCGCTTTCGCGCGAGGCGATCGCGGCGTCGGGCGTTGCCGTCGCGTGCATCGTCCCCTGCGCGCGGGCGCGGTACTCGACCTGCATGCCCTTGGGGATCCAGCGCATGTCGCGCGGCAGGCTGGCATCGAGCATGACGCCCCCGGCCAGTTCCGCCAGGTTGCACAGCGCGATCGCATGCACGCTGCCGATATGGTTGTGCACCGCGCGGCGGTCGCGCATGCGGACCTCGCACCGGCCCGCCTCCAGCGCGACGAAGCGCGGGGCGATGGTCGAAAAGTAAGGGGCCTTGAAGCAGACCGCGCGGGAGAACAACCAGGGGCCCGCGGGCCAGCGCGACAGGCCTTGCCAGGTGGACAGCAGGGGAGTGCTCATGGACGCTCCGTCGACGGAACCAGGACCCTGGAAAAAGGGAACGGCGGGTCGCCCCGCCGTTCCATCGCGCGTGCCGGTCAGGCGGCGTCGCGCTTGTCGTCGGCCGTGATCTGGTCGCGGAAGTAGCCCGCCGAGCGCAGTTCCCAGGACTCGAAGTCGTCCACCGAGATCGTGTCGACGGTCATCTCGCGGAGCGCCTCGAGCTGCTTGCGTTCCTCGGCGGTGATCCAGCCTTCCTTCACGCCCTCGTCGAGCTGCGACCTGAAGTCCAGCGCCTCGATGTCGCTGTTCTTCAGCGCCTTGAGGAACTTGCGCTCGACCGGCTCGGCCAGCACGACCTGCGGCAGGTAGCTGTTGATGCGGCCGGCCGGGTTGTTCGCGCCCGGCGTGGTGAAGATGCCCTGGGCGAGGCGGTCGCGCGCATCGTTGGGCGACATCAGCAACGCCGCCAGCTTATGGCCGAGGCGGTCGCTCGGCGCCTGCGCGCGGCGGCCCCACGGGAACACCAGCAGCCACAGCAGCCAACCCACCGGTCGCACCGGGAAGTTGCGGAGCGCGCTCGACAGGGCGATCTCCATCTTGTGCACGCTGTTGTGGAACGACCAGGCCAGCAGCGGCTGGTCGGACGCCGGCCGGCCCTCGTCCTCGTAGCGCTTGAGCATCGCGCTGGTGATGTAGAGGTGGCTGAGCACGTCGCCGAGGCGGCCCGACAGCGATTCCTTGAACTTGAGCTTGCCGCCCAGCAGCAGCATCGAGGTGTCCGCCATCAGCGCGAGCGCCGCGGAATAGCGGTTGAGCTTGCGGTAGTAGCGGCGGGTGTAGGCGTCGCCGGGCGCGCTGCCGAAACGCGCGCCGGTGAGGCCGAACCACCAGCTGCGGACCGCGTTGGAGATGGCGAAGCCGATATGGCCGAAGAGGTTGCGGTCGAACTCGCGCAGGCGCTCGGCCGGGTCGGGCAGGGTGGTGGCCTTCATCTCCTTCAGCACCCACGGGTGGCAGAGGATCGCGCCCTGGCCGAAGATCATCAGCGAGCGCGTCATGATGTTCGCGCCTTCCACCGTGATCGCGATCGGCGAGGCCTGCCAGCCGCGGCCGAGGTAGTTCTTCGGTCCCAGGATGATGCCCTTGCCGCCGTGGATGTCCATGGCGTCCTTGGCCGCCTCGCGGCCCATCTCCGTGCAGTGGTACTTGGAGATCGTCGACGGCACCGCAGGCAGTTCGCCGCGCGCGACCGCCGCGGCCGAAGCCTCCGACAGGGCGCTGGCGGCGTAGGCATTGCCGGCGATGCGCGCCAGCGCTTCCTCGACCCCCTCGAAGCGGCCGATCGACAGCCCGAACTGCTTGCGGATGCGCGAGTACGCGCCGGTGACCACGGCCGCCATCTTGGCGCCGCCGCTGGCGGTCGAGGGCAGGGTGATCGAACGGCCGATCGACAGGCACTCGACCAGCATCTGCCAGCCCTTGCCGGCGTACTTCTCGCCGCCGATCAGCTTGCTGAGCGGGATGAACACCTCGCGGCCATGGATGGGGCCGTTCTGGAAGGGGCTGTTGAGCGGGAAGTGGCGACGGCCGATGTCGATGCCCGCGGTGTCGCGCGGGACCAGCGCCAGGGTGATGCCGATGTCCTGCTTGTCGCCGATGATCCCGTCCGGATCGTACATGCGGAACGCCAGGCCGATCAGCGACGCGACCGGGGCCAGGGTGATGTAGCGCTTGTCGAAGGTGAGCTTGACGCCGACCACGCGTGCGCCGTTCCACTCGCCCATCGTGACGATGCCGTAGTCCGGGATGGAGGTGGCGTCGGAGCCGGCCCACGGGCCGGTCAGGCCGAAGCAGGGCACCTCGCGGCCATCGGCCAGGCGCGGCAGGTAGTGGTCTTTCTGCTCCTGGGTGCCGTAATGCATCAACAGTTCGGCCGGGCCCAGCGAGTTGGGCACGCCGACGGTGGAGCTGACCACGCTCGACATCGATGCCAGCTTCTGGATGACCTTGTGGTTGCCCAGCGCGGTGAAGCCCAGGCCCCCGTACTCCTTGGGCACGATCATGCCGAAGAACTTGTTCTTCTTGATGAAGTCCCACATCTCCGGCGGCAGGTCGGCGCGGACGTGGGTGATGTCCCAGTCGTCGATCATCTTGCACAGCTCTTCGACCGGGCCGTCGAGGAAGGCCTGCTCGTCCTCGCGCAGGGTGGGGCGCGGCTGCGACAGCAGGGCATCCCAGTCGGGCTTGCCGGAGAACAGCTCGCCCTCGAAGCCGACCGTGCCGGCCTCCAGCGCGACGCGTTCGGTTTCCGACAGCGGCGGGAGGATCTTCGTGTAGAACTTCAGCAGCGGGGCGGCGATCAGCGGCAGGCGGATCGCCGGGACCAGCAGCGGCAGGGCGACCACGGCCAGCAGGATGCCCGCGACGAGGCTGGCGATGGCGTTCGCGCCCAGCAGCCAGGCGGCCACCAGGGCCGTGGCGCTCAGCGCCACCCAGACGGCGAGCCGCATGCGGTGGTAGGCGGCGATGGCGCCCACGACCAGCAGGACGATGAAGGGAACCGCGATGCTCATGGCGACACTCCAGAGACGGTATGGCGTTGGTGACGGAAGGACAGACAGGCCCGCCCATGGCGATCTCCATCCTGCCTGCCGGGCCGCGAAGAGGGGGTGACCCGTTCGTCGCGGCCGGGACGGCGATGGTGGCATGCTGTTAACATACGCTTGAGTATGGTTACAGCCCTGGCGGCCTGTCAAGCCGCCGGAATGTCTGCATACTGTCCCCCTCGCACCCGTATGGTTACACTTGACACCATGAGCGTTTCAGCCATGACGAAGATCGAGCGAAACGGCCGCCTGAGCGCGGAAGACTGGGCCCAGGCCGCCCTGGACCAGATCGCCGAGCAGGGCGTCGCCGCGGTGGCGGTGGAGCCGCTCGCCCGGCGCCTCGGGGTGACCAAGGGCAGCTTCTACTGGCACTTCCCGTCCCGCGACGCGCTCCTGGTGGCGGCACTGGAGCGTTGGGAAAAGGTCGAGCAGGAAGAAGTCTTCGGCCAGCTCGAACCCATACCGGACCCGCGGCAGCGCCTGCGTGCGCTATTCAGCGTCGTCGCGCACGAGGTCAAGTCCCATATCGTCTATTCCGAGTTGCTCAAGGCGCTGGACCATCCCGCCGTGCAGCCGGTCATCGGGCGCGTGTCCGACCGCCGGCTCGAGTACCTCACCGCGTCGTTCCGGCAGGTCGGCCTCAGCCGCACCGACGCGCGCTATCGCGCGCAGCTGCTGTATGCCGCCTACGTGGGCTTCCTCCAGCTGAACCTGCAGCTGCACCAGACCCGGATGCAGCACGAGGAGTTCGAGGCCTACGTCGAACACATGATGGACACCCTCATCCCGTCCAGCTGATCCCGGTCGCGTGCCGCCGGCCGCGTGCCGGCCTGCCCGCCGCGCCCAATCCGTCTTATCCGATGTATGTCCCGGAGTCCCGCCGTGAATGCCCTGTCCTCTGAAGCGTCCAAGCCCGCCCCTTCCACCTCCGTCGCCGGCAGCCGCCTGGCCGCGCTGAATGCCTGGGTGGCCGAGGTCGCCGGGCTCACCACGCCCGCGGCGGTGCACTGGTGCGACGGCAGCGACGAAGAGAACGCGGCCCTGGTCGCGCAGATGCAGGCCGACGGCACCCTGTTGCCGCTCAACCCGGCCACCCACCCCGGGAGCTGGCTGCATCGCTCGGATCCGGACGACGTCGCCCGCGTCGAACACCTGACCTTCGTGTGCACCTCGCGCGAAGAGGACGCCGGCCCGAACAACCACTGGCTGGCGCCGGCCGAGGCGCACGCTCGCATGGACGCGCTGTTCAAGGGCTGCATGACCGGCCGCACCATGTACGTGATCCCGTACTGCATGGGCCCCATCGATTCGCCGTTGTCGCGTTGCGGCGTCGAGATCACCGACAGCCCCTACGTCGTGGCCAACATGCGCCTGATGACGCGCATGGGCGCGCCCGCGCTGGCGCGCATCGAGCGCGAGGGCGTCGAGCGGGCCGACGCGTTCGTCAAGGGCCTGCACTCCATCGGCGAGCTCGACCCCGCCCGCCGCTTCATCATGCACTTCCCCGAAGAGCTGGCGATCAAGTCCTACGGCTCGGGCTACGGCGGCAACGCCTTGCTGGGCAAGAAGTGCCACGCCCTGCGCATCGCTTCCTACCAGGCGCGCCACGAGGGCTGGCTGGCCGAGCACATGCTGATCGTCGGCATCGAGAACCCCAGCGGCGAGACCCACTACGTCGCGGCGGCGTTCCCGTCGGCCTGCGGCAAGACCAACCTGGCCATGCTGATCCCGCCCGAGGGCTACCAGCGCGAGGGCTGGAAGGTATGGACCGTCGGCGACGACATCTGCTGGATGCGTCCCGGCGCGGACGGACGCCTGTATGCGATCAATCCCGAGGCCGGCTACTTCGGCGTCGCCCCGGGTACCTCGGCGAAGTCGAACCCGAACGCCCTCGCCACCATCAACGCCAACGCCATCTTCACCAACGTCGGCCTCACCGCCGACAACCAGCCGTGGTGGGAAGGCCTGGACAACGGCGAACGGCCGGCGACGGACTGGCGCGGCAATCCCTATGATCCGGACAAGGGCCCGGCGGCGCATCCGAACGCGCGCTTCACCGTCAGCGCGAAGCAGTGCCCGAGCTGGTCGCCGATGGCCGAGGACCCGCAGGGCGTGCCGATCAGCGCGATCGTGTTCGGCGGTCGCCGCGCCTCGCTGGTGCCGCTGGTGTTCGAGGCCCGCGACTGGACGCACGGCGTGCTGGTCGGCGCGGCGATGGGTTCGGAGACCACGGCCGCGGCCACCGGTGCGGTCGGCGTGATGCGCCGCGACCCGATGGCGATGAAGCCCTTCTGTGGCTACAACTTCGCCGACTATTTCAGCCATTGGCTGTCGTTCGACGGCGCCGGCGCGGCGTTGCCGAAGGTCTTCCACGTCAACTGGTTCCGCAAGGGCGACGACGGCCGTTTCCTGTGGCCGGGCTTCGGCGACAACCTGCGCGTGCTCGAGTGGATGATCGGTCGCGTCAAGGGCGACGCCGGCGCGGTGGAAACGCCGATCGGCCACCTGCCCACCCCGGCCGACCTCAACCTGGACGGCGTGGCGCTCACCGACGAGGCGCGTGGCAAGCTCTTCGGCTTCGAGCGGTCCGGCTGGCAGGCCGAGTTCGCCAGCATCGGCGAATATCTCGACGGGTATGGCCCGCGCATGCCGCAGGCGCTCAAGGACGAACAGTCGCGCATCGCCGCCCTGCTGGCGGACTGAGCATGTCGGGCCCACATGCGCCAACGGGGGCGCTGCCCGCCGATCGCGAAGTCCTGGTCGACGGTCGCCCGTTGCGCGTGTTCGACGGCCATCTCCCGAACGTCGGCGAATACGTCCAGGCGCTCGGCCGCGCGCCCTTCACGCGCACCGAGGTGGCGCGCGAGGACACGGCCGACTACCGCCACTGGGCGACCGAGATGAAGATCGACGCGCTCGTCCGCCAGCCGATCTTCGAGGTCACCCGGCGCGCGGTGCTGGGCTTCTCGTCGCCGGGGCATGGTTACCGCCCGTACCGGGCCTACACCAACGTCGCCAGCTACGGCGACATGCTGTTCACCCATACCGACTGCCTGCCCGAACAGCGCGACCTGACCGCGCTGTGGTACCTGTGCGACCGCTGGGACGTGGAGTGGGGCGGGGAAACCGTGTTCTACGATGCGAACGACGAGCTGATGTGCGCCGTGCGCCCGCGTCCAGGGCGGCTGGTCGTGTTCGACGGGGCCATCAAGCACGCCGGCCGGGCGCCAAACCGCATCTGCTACACGCCGCGCTACACCTTCGCGATCAAGTTCGAGCGCGTCGCGGTCGGATGACGCCGCCTCAGCCGGGTGCCAGCGCCTTCCAGTCGCGCGGCATGCGCGTGTGCGGCGCGACGGCGCGCGATGACCACTCCAGCGCCGACGCCACGATGGGGCCCAGCCGCTGGCGCAAGGCCTCGCGTTCCAGGGCCCTGGCGTCGGGCCCGTAGCGCAGGCCGACATCCTTGCTGTTGCGCGTGAACACCGCGTCCACCCGTGCCCCGAACGTTTCCTCGCCGTCGGCGAAAACGCCGTCCAGGCAGAGCCAGCGGGCGACCGCGTCCACCGTGGCTCGCGGATCGTCGAGCAGCCGGGCCATGTCCAGGCTGCGCAGGCGGTCGTCGGCATCGGCGTCCAGGGCTTCGGCGTAGCGCTCCATCTGCGCGTGCCAGACCAGCACGCTGGACTCGACGGGGTTGAATGGATGCGTGGCGTCCACGCCCAGCGCCTGCTGCAACCGCGTGCCCGGCAGCAGGTAGCGGACCATCCAGCGTAGCGGTTCTTCCGCGCCGGGCAGCTTCTTCAGGCATGAATACAGGAAGTCCTCCAGGCTGCCGTGGAGCAGCACCGCGCGACTGCCGGGCGTCGCCTCCAGAAGGCGCGGGATCAGCCGGTTGACCGCGTTGGTGGGTTTCACCAGCACGCGTCCGCCTGGTGCCCAGGCACGCGCGAGCAGCCGGCAGGCATCGCCGGTCCGTGCGTCGAGCCGTGCGCGCGCCGGGGGATCGTGCGCCAGCGACAGCGTGGCCAGGTCCGTCAGCACGTGGGGTTCCTTCAGGGCGACGACCGCGTCCGGGGCGTGGAGGGCGCGCGCGAGCAGGGTCGAACAACAGAACGCGGTATGGAACAGCCAGGCCGGCGCGGGCCCCGGCGATGCCCCGGGGAGCGGCGTGGCCGCGGCCGTCCTGCGCGTCCATGCATCGCCCATGCGCGCGTCCAGGAAGGGCGCGAGCAGGATGGATGCGTCGATCGAAGCAAAGCAGAACGCATCCGCGGCGATGTCGTAGCTCACCGGGAAGTGTCGCGGATCGTCCGCCGCCGGGGGCAGTTCGGTCTTCAATATGGGTCCGTGCGCGGGGCTGCGTGCGAAGGATGCGGCCACGCTACCAGATGCCCACCGCGATGGCCCATCCACGCGCGCGCCCGCGGTGGCAGGCATCTGGCGCCCTGCTACCATCGGGCGTCCGACGCGCGTCGCGTCGCCATTTCCACCCCTCCGGTCCGGCGCCCATGCCTCCAGGCTCGACCATCGACATCCACGGCTACCCGCTCCCGACCGCGTTCGGGCCGCAGTGGCAGCGCGGCATGGCGATGGCGGGGCAGGGAGACATGGCCGCGGCAGCGGCCTGCATGCAGGCGATCGTCGATGCCCGGCCCGATTGCCTGCCCGCCCGCCTGCAGCAGGCGCATTTCCTGTTGGGCGCGGACCGATACCGCGATGCGCTGGCGGTCGCGCTCGACCTGTCGGACTGCACCCCGGCCAACCTGGAGTTCGCCTGGCACCTGGTCCGCCTGCTGCGCCGGTTCGAGCTGCACGAACAGGTGGCCGCGGTCGTGTCGCGAAGCGGCTGGGCGCACAGCCGCGACGCCCGGGGTCTGTCCATGCTCGCCGCCGAGTTGGGCCCCATCGGCCTCTACGCGCCCATGCAGGCCCTGCTGGAGCGCGCATCCGCCCTGGGGCCGCCCGACCGCGACACGCATGTGCTGCGTGGGACCATGGCCTTCGTCGCGGGCGACGCGGCCGGCGCCTCGGCGGCGTTGCGCGAGGCGCTTGCGATGGGTGGCGAGGCACCGCCGCACGTGCGCTGGATGCTTACCCTGCAGGACGACGCGGCGCATGCACAAACCGACATGCGCGCGATTGAAGGCGAGCTTGCACGCGTGCGTCCCGGAAGCGAGGACGAGGCCTATCTCGCCTTCGCCCTGCACAACCTCCGCCATGCGGCGGGCGACGTCGAAGGGGCATGGGCCGCGCTGGAGCGCGGCTGCCGGGTGAAGCGGCAGGCCGCCCGGCATGACGACGCCCGCCAGCAACGCCTGTTCCAGGCCCTCGCCGCGGCGCCGCTACCCCAGGCGCTGCCCGACGAGGCGCCCGCTCCGGGTCCGGGGCCTCGTCCAGTCTTCATCGTCGGCATGTTCCGCTCCGGCACCAGCGTGGTCGAGCGCGTGCTGTCGGGCCATCCCGACGTCGTCGACGGCGGCGAGAGCTACGTGATGCCGGCGGCGATGTGCGCGGCCGCCGACCACCTGTGCAACGAGGTCGTCGACGAGCGCATGATCGAGCGAATCGACGCCGAGGGCCTGCGCATGGCGGCCCTGCGCTTCCGCGCGCACGCGCGCTGGAAGGCAGGCGAGCGCGCCGTGTTCACCGAGAAGCTGCCGTCCAACTTCCTGCTCACCGGTTACATCCTGGCGTCGATGCCGGAGGCGCGCATCGTGCACATGCGGCGCGACCCCATGGACACCTGCTTCTCCAACCTGCGCACTTTCTTCACCGGAGCCGCGGGCTACAGCTACGACCAGTCCTCGCTGGCGCGCTACTACCTGGGCTACCGGGCGCTGATGGCGCACTGGCGCGAGCGCTGGCCGGAGCGGATCCTCGAGGTCGACTACCAGGCCTTCGTCGACGACCCCGACGGGCAGTCGCGTCGCCTGCTGGCGTTCTGCGGCCTGGATTTCGTGCCCTCGGTGCTGGATGTCGGCCGCTCCGGTGGTTATTCGGCCACGGCCAGCATCGGCAGCGTTCGCCAGGGCATCCTGCGCAATCGCGGTGGCGCCTGGCGTGCCTACGCGGCCCACCTGCAGCCGCTGCGGGAAGGCCTTGCGCCGCTGCTCGCGGCGGACGGGGACTGAGGCGCGCGGCCTCAGGCGTCCTTCATGCCGAACCAGCAGTTGAAGGCGATCGTGATGCGCTCGTCGTTGCCGTAGAAGGGCAGGACCTCATGCTGCAGCCACGACGGGAACAGCACCAGTTGCCCCGCCTTGAAGCGGATGCTCCAGGTACCGTGGTGGTAGGGCGGGCGCTGGCGCATGTTGCCGGCATCGGTGAAGTAGTTGCTGTAATGGTGCGGGCTGTGAAAGCGCAGCACGCCCGACTCCTCGCGGTCGGCCGGGGTCTCGCCCGGGTCGACGCAGTAGACGCCCGACCATGACGCCATCGGGTGCGTGTGCATGATCGTGAATCCGCCATGGCGAGTCACGTGGAACCAGGTGTGCGAGAAGATCTGCAGCCGCTGCATCTCCTCCGCGCCGTAGCCATTGAGGTCCTGGATCGTGCGCCCCAAGGCGGTCCAGCAGAAGTGCCGCAGTTGCTGGATGCACTCGTCCGGCCAGGCGAACAGGTTGAAGTCGCTCTCGAACACGCCCGCCTGCTGCTTCAGCGAGGGGTTGGGGTTCGCGTAGCGCGCCCCCTCGGCCTCGCGGGCCAGCAGCAGGGGCTTGATCCGGGCATTGAGCGCATCGGCCTCGGGATGGGTGTCCTGGGCCATGGGGACGGCGAACATCGGACTGATCTGCAGCGTCATGGCGGCGGCTTCCGGCGTGGGCGGTGGCGGGCGGGTGTCGGAAAAAACTACGGCCCCTTTCGGGGCCGTAGCAAGGTAACGCAAGATCGGGTCGATCAGAACTTCTGCGTGTAGCGCATGTAGAAGAACTGGCCCGGGACTTCGTACTGGGGATCGAAGCTGTTGGCGAAGGTCGAAGCCGAGAACGGCGGATCCTCGTCAAAGATGTTGTTGATACCCACAGCGATCTGGCCGTTCCACGGCGCGTTCCAGTAAGCGCTGACGTCGTTGTAGAAGGTGTCGTCGAGCTTGTTGCGCGGCGCCGGGCCTTCTGCGGTACGACGGTCCGGATCCGAGCACAGCAGCTGCGTGTTGGCAGCGTTGTAGCCCGAGCAGTCCTCGACCTGCGAGTCGTAGTAACGCAGGGCCCAGGTCGCACCCCAATCGCCCATTTCCCAACGGGTCATCAGGTTCGAACGGATGCGCCAGTTGTTGCTGCGATCGAAGTACTCGCCGACCTGGTTGTCGCCGTCGTTGTTGTCCTCGAACTTGGACATGTAGGTGCTATCCCACACGAACGAGAACTTGCCCCACGAGGTTTCCGGCAGACGATAACCGATGGTCATGTCGTAGCCTTCCACTTCACGGCTACCAATGTTCAGGCCAGCCGCCAGCAGGTCGGTGATGAAGCCACCGCCGCCACGGGTGATCAGGCCGCAGGCCTGCCCGTTGCCGTTGTTGTAGCAGTCATCGAGGATGAAGTCGCCGGAGAACGTGGTGATGGTGTCCTCGAGCTCGATCTTCCACCAATCCAGCGAGATGTCGAAGCCTTCCAGCCAGCTGGGGTTGTACACGAAGCCCAGGGTCTGGTTGGTCGCCTTCTCCGGCAGCAGGTTCGGGTTGCCGCCGACGCTGATGCGGATCTGCGAGTTGACCTGGTTGTAACCGCCCGTCGGGACGCCATCGGCGACGCAGCGGTTCTGCGCGGCGGCGCTCAGGTTGCCCCAGTTCACGTTGTTACACGGATCGCTGATGGTCGGGAAGCTGTCGCCCACGCCCTGGAACAGCTCGTTGATCGACGGTGCGCGGAAGCCCTCGGCCCAGTTGCCGCGGATCAGCAGGTCGTCGATCGGCTTCCAGCGGAAACCGAACTTGCTGTTGAGGGTGTCGCCGAAGTTGCTGTAGTCCGAGTAGCGGGTCGCGACGCTGAAGTCCAGCAGGCGGGCACCCGGGACGTCGGACAGCACCGGGATGGCCAGCTCGAGGTAGGCCTCGTCGAGCGAGTAGCTGCCCGAGGTCGGCGTGCGCGAGTTGCCGGTGGTGTCGCCGGCGGCGATCAGCGCGTCCGGACGGTCGTAGCCGGACTCTTCGCGGTGCTCGAGGCCGAACGAGAAGGCCAGCGGGCCACCCGGCAGGTCGAACAGGTCGCCGCCGATGTTCGCGAAGTAGCTCTTCTGCTTGTAACCCAGCTGCTCGTGGGCTTCGAACGTCAGGTAGTTCAGCATTTCCGGGGTGATCGTGCCCGCACCGCCCAGGAAGTTGGCCGGCACGCAGCCCGCGATCGCGGTGCTGGCATCGCCCGGGGTGCCGACGCAGGTCGGGACGCCATTGACGAGCATCGACGGGCCAAGCGCGTTGCGGATGGCAGTGTAGGTCAGCAGGCCGTTGGTCGCGTCGTTCGAACGGTTCTCACCGAAGAACATGCCGGCTTCCCAGTCGAAGAACTTGTCGCCGACCTCGAAGCTGCCTTCGAAAGCGCCGTCGAACGCGAAGGTGTCGACGGTCTGCTTGAACGAACGGCCACCGGTCTCGACCGCACGGCGCTGGATCCAGTTGATGTCCTGGCCGTAGGGGTTGTAGATGCTGTCGGCGCTGATGACGATGTCGGCCGCCTGCGGGGCGCCCGGGAAGCCCACCACCACCGGCATGGCCGCGAGCAGCTGCTCGGACTTGCGCTGGTTGTAGGTGACGGTGCTCTTGAAACGCAGGTTGTCGCTGATGTCCAGCGAGCCGCTGGCGAACACCGAGGTGCGCTCCTGCGGGGTCAGCAGGTAGTTCAGCGGAGCGAAGTTGAAGTTGTCCGGGGTGCCGGCCCACTCGGTCCAGCCGCGCGGGTCGTTCGGGTTGGCGCGCCACAGGCCATAGGCGCCATCGGGATTGGCGCAGGCGAAGGTGGTGGTGTCCAGGATGCAGTAACGGCCATCCGGGGTGGTCGAGCTGCCGCCCAGGCCCGGGGTGGAACCGAAGACCGGCACCGCCGAGATCTCGCGGTCGCCCGCCCAGACCGGATCCTGCTTGACGTAGCCGACGCCCATCATGGCCGACCAGCGGTCGCCGGTGCTGCCGACGATGAAGTCGTAGGCTTCGGTCGCGCCGTCGCCCTTGTCGAACTGGCCGAGGTAGACGTTGGCTTCCGCGCCGTCGAAATTCTGGCGCAGGATGACGTTGACCACGCCGGCGATGGCGTCGGAGCCGTAGATCGAGGAGGCACCGTCCTTCAGGACTTCGATGCGCTCGACGGCGGCGGTCGGGATGGTGTTCAGGTCGACGGCGCCGCCGAGACCGGTACCACCCACCCAACGGCGGCCATTGACCAGCACCAGGGTGCGGTTGGAGCCGAGGTTGCGCAGGTTGACGCGGGTTTCACCGTTACCACCGTTGTTCATGGTGGTGTTCAGCGTCGAACCGTTGGCGCTGATGTTCTGGATCACGTCGCCGACCGAGGTCAGGCCTTGTGCCGAGATGTCTTCGCGCGAAAGCGAGAAGATCGGCTGCGAGGTTTCGATGTCGGTGCGCTTGATGCGCGAACCGGTCACCTCGATGCGATCGAGGGTGGTGGCCTGCTCTTCGCTGTCCTGGGCGAATGCAACGCCCGTTCCGGCAGCAGCCGTGGCGCCCACGGCGAGTGCGAAGGTAATCGCGTCGCGGAGCTGGGTGGTCTTCAAGGTCATCTCTCTCTCCAAGTCAGTCTTGGTTTCCCATGGGAACCCGCCGCCAGCGTCAAGAAAGACGCCAAATACGGCAAGGTCGGAGCCGATAGTAGCCCCCTTGGCCGAAAAATTAAAGTGTCGTTAACAAACGAAAAAAACCGCCCTGTTAAGGGCGGTTTTTTGTGTCGGATCAATGGCTTGCTAAAGCCAAATGTTGAATTTTCGTGATTCTCGCCGCTACAGATCCTGCTCGTAGCGCACATAGGGGACGGTGCCTTCGTCCTGTTCGGCCGAATTCGGCGCGAACGGATTCTTGCCGCGGGTGATGACGTTCTCGGCGCCGACGCTGAGCTGGCCGCTCCAGGGGGTACGCCAGGTCAGGCCGATGCCGAGGCCTTCCCACTGGCCGGGCTGGCCGGGCATGTCGATGACGCGGCCGACGATATTGGCCCCGAAGTTGCCCACCTCGGCGCCCAGGGTGAGGCTCTTGCTGGTCCAGCGCTCGCTGAAGCCCACGGGCAGGTCCGAAGCCGGGATCAGCCGGGCCTTGGCCCAGGTACCGCCAATGGACACGGTGGCCTCCCGGCCGATGTTCTTCTGGCCGTAGAGCGTGAGGGTGTTCTGGTCGTACTTGCTGTTGCGGCCCGTGGGGCTCAGCCAGGCCGGCAGCTGGTCGCGGCCTTCGCCCAGCAGCATGCCCACCCGCCGGTCGGCGTTGCCGAACGAGGCGCCGAGCGTGGCCTGTTGGCTGGCGCCGGCGCGCGAGTCCTGGTCCAGGGAGGCCAGCATGCAGTGGTTGGCGAGATTGCCGATGGCGCTGGCCAGGCCCGTCTTGCGGTCGCAGACCAGGCCCAGCGTGTTGCCGGCGGACAGGCCGAAGGCGGCGTCCAGGGTGTTGTTGCCGCCGAACCGCAGGCGGGCGGTGTTGCCCTGTCCACCGGTGGGCTCGAGCAGGAGCACGGCCTCGAGCTTGCCGTTGGCATTGTTGAGCACCGGCAGGACCGTGGAATCGGTCGACGCGCCGGAGCGGCTCTCCTGCGCGTGCGCGCCCGTCGCCGCGCCCAGGGCGAGCAGGAGGGCAAGGGGTAGCTGGAGCAGGCGCGCGTGCATCGTTGGCTGTGACCAGCGAAGGCTGGAAGAGTTCCTTTATTCCGGATTCAGACTATAAAACGTTAATTTTCCTTTAACAATCGCCGCCGGTCGGTAGTTTGAAGTGCGACACATTCCGGTTACCGGGACGTGACCGCCTCATTGCGCCCGGTCCGGCGCCTCCATCGAGGCCGCGCGGGTGGCGAAGAGGTGTTCGATCTCGTCCCGGCTGAAACGGTACTGCTGCCCACAGAACTCACAACGGATGTGGGCCTCCCCATCGGCCGCGGCGGCGCGTGCCTCATCCTCCCCGAGCGATACCAGCATCGACTCGACCCGCTCGGCCGAACAGGAACAGGCGAAGGCCAGCGGGCGTTGCCCCAGCATGCGGACCCCGTCCTCGTGGAACAGGCGGGTCAGCAAGGTCTCTGCCGGCAATGTGAGCAGTTCGTCCGTGACGATCGTGTCGAAAAGCGCGCCGGCGCGCGTCCAGCCATCGGAGTCGCCCTCGTCGCCGGGCAGCTTCTGCAGCATGAGACCCGCGGCCCGCTCGCCGTCGACGGCCAGCATGAGCCGGGTCGGCAACTGCTCGGACTGGATGAAGTAGTCCTCGAAGGCGCCGGCCAGGTTGTCGGCGCTCAGCTCGACCATGCCCTGGTAGCGCATCGGCTCGCGCTGGCCCAGGGCCGGGTTCTCGATGGTGATCGCCAGCAGGGCGTCGGGGCCGAGCTCCCGCAGGTCGCGCGAGGGCTGGGCACCCTCGGCCACCTGGGCGATGCCGCGCAGGGTGCCGGCCGCGGTGCATTCGGCGAACAGGGTGCGCAGGGCGCCGTTGCCGCGCAGTTGCACCGAAAGCCGGCCGTCGACCTTGGCATGGCCGGTGAACAGGGCGGCGGCGGCGGTGGCCTCGCCCAGGAGTTCGGCGACCGCGGCGGGGTAGGCGTCCTGGCCGACGATGCGCTGCCAGCTGTCGCGCAGTTGCACGTGCACGCCCCGGACGCCGGCCTGCTCGATCAGGAAACGGCTCTGGCAGTCGTGGCGGGAAGGAGTGGTATCGCTCATCATGGTCTCGAAGGGAGTGGGGCGGGGCGCGGCGCGCGCCGGTGACGCCACTGCCCATGCCTGGCCGAACAAGATGAGGGCACCGTGGATCGTCGACAAGGGGACATCGCTGAACCGCGGCGCCGTCGCCGGCGCTGGCTGCACTGGCTCTGGCGGCTGCCGCTGTTGTGGGTCCTGCTGAGCGTGTGCCAGGTCCTGGTGCTGCGCTTCGTCGACCCGCCGTTCTCGGCCTTCATGCTCGACCGCCAGCTGGACGCCTGGGGCAAACGCGATTGGGGCTATCGGGTGGCCTACCAGTGGCGGGACCTGGAGGCGATTTCCCCGCAATTGCCGCTGGCGGTGATCGCGTCGGAGGACCAGCGCTTCGCCGAACACCGCGGCTTCGACATGCAGGCCATCGAGAAGGCGATGGCGAGCAACGAACGGGGCGGGCGGGTGCGCGGGGCCAGCACGATCAGCCAGCAGACCGCGAAGAACCTGTTCCTGTGGAGCGGCCGCAGCTGGCTTCGCAAGGGGATGGAGGCCTGGTACACCGTCCTCATCGAGGCCATGTGGCCCAAGCAACGGATCGTCGAGGTGTACGTCAACGTGGCCGAGTTCGGCGACGGGGTGTACGGCGCGCAGGCCGCGGCCCAGGCGTACTTCGGCACCGACGCCGGCCGCCTGGGGCCCGCGCAGGCCGCCCGGTTGGCGGCGGTGCTGCCCAGCCCGCGGCGCTACAGCGCGGCGCGGCCGGGGCCCTACGTGCAGCGCCGCACCGCGTCGATCCAGCGACAGATGCGCAACATCGGCGGTGTCGCCTACCTCGAGCGACTGGACTGACCGGCCTGCCGGGGGGCGCCCGGCGGGCGGCGACGGGCTACCATTGCGCGCATGAGCCAATCGCACGCCCGGGACCTGCTGACCGTCGTCATCGCCGCCTTCAACGAGGCCGACAGCCTGCCGGTGCTGCATCCGCGCCTGATGGACGTGCTGGGGGCGCTGGCGCGCGAGGATGGCGTCGATGCCCGCGTGCTGTACGTGGACGATGGCAGCCGCGATGGGACCTGGGGCCTGCTCCAGGCATTCGCAGCGGCGGACTCGCGGGTCGGCCTCTTGCGGCTCTCGCGCAACTTCGGCAAGGAGGCCGCGCTCACCGCGGGCCTGGACCGGATCGAGGCGGGGGCGGCGTTGATCCTCGATGCCGACGGACAGGACCCGCCCGAACTGATCCCGCGTTTCGTGGCCAAGTGGCGCGAAGGCTTCGACGACGTGCACGGCACGCGCATCCAGCGTGCCGGGGAGGGCTGGATCAAGCGTTCCAGCGCGCACGCCTTCTACCGGGTGATCGGGCGCCTGTCCAAGACGCCCATCCCCGCCGACACCGGCGATTTCCGCCTGTTGTCGCCGCGCGCGCTGGCCGCGCTGGGCCAATTGCGCGAGCGCCACCGCTTCATGAAGGGCCTGTTCGGCTGGGTGGGGTTCAACCGCGTGGCCATCCCGTACGAGCGCGACGCCCGTGTCGCCGGCGCGAGCAAGTTCAACCTGTGGCGGCTGTGGAACTTCGCCCTGGAAGGCATCACCAGTTTCTCCACCGCGCCGCTGCGCCTGGCCACCTACATGGGCCTGGCGACCGCGGCGGCGGCCTTCGCCTACGGCGTGCTGATCATCGTCAAGGCCCTGCTCTGGAGCGACCCGGTCGCCGGCTGGCCGACGATGATGGCGGTGATCCTGTTCCTGGGCGGGATCCAGCTGATCGCCCTCGGCCTGATCGGCGAATACCTGGGCCGGCTGTACGAAGAGGCCAAGCAGCGGCCGCTCTACCTCGTCGACGCGTGGCACCCGGCAACAGGAGTATCCTCGGGCCACGACCACGGCGTTGAAGGAGGCGGACATGCGGACCGTTCGACAACTGCTCGAAGCGAAGTCACCTGACATCCATTCGGTGGCACCCGATACCCCGGTGGTCGATGCGATCCGGCTGATGGCGCAGAAGGGCATCGGCGCGGTGCTGGTGATGGACGGCCCCCGGCTGGCGGGCATCGTGTCCGAGCGCGATTACGCACGCAAGGTCGTCCTGCAGGGGCGGGCGTCGTCCACCACGCCGGTCAGCGTGATCATGACCGCCGACGTGTTCACCGTCAGTCCCGACGACACGGTCGATCGCTGCATGGTCAGCGTCACCGAACGCCGCATCCGCCACCTGCCGGTGGTGCGCGACGGCCACGTGGAAGGCGTCGTCTCGATCGGCGACCTGGTCAAGGCGGTCATCGAGGACCAGCAACTGGAGCTCGACCAGCTCCAGCGCTACATCGCCAGCTGAGCCCGCCCGCGCCACCCATCCGGCGCCGGGTCTTCACTTCGCGTACTGGCCCCCGCAACCGGTGTCCTCGCCGGGTCCGGTCTCGATGGTCGCGAGCAGCGCCGCCGGCGGCGTGATGCTGCCCAGCGCCAGGGCGATGGCGCCGCGCAGGCCCAGGGCGCCGATGTCGGGCCGGATCGAAGGCGAGCGGAAGCTGCCGTCGAGCTTCAACGGCGCGCGCAGGCTCAACAGGCTGCGGTCCTTCGGTCGCGGGCGGATCGTGAGGTCCAGCCGCTCGCGGCCCAGGTCGATCCTGCCCTCGCCCAGCAGCAGGGTGTCGGTGGTGTCGAAGGCCAGGCTGTTGGCCGTCATCACCCCGTCTTCCAGGTCGAAGTCGCCGAAGGCGCAACGCACCGGGATCATCTTGTCCTCGGTCAGTTCGAACTTGATGATCTCGGCCAGGTCGATACCCGCCATCTCCATGAGCAGGTTGCTGATCGATCCCCGGCCCATGCCCACCAGTACCTTGCCGTCGCCCCGTCCGAGCATGTCGGCGACGGAGTTGCCGGTGGTATCGATGCGCAACTGGCCGCCGACCTTGCCGATCGCGTTGCGTGCCAGTTCGACCGTCGGCAGCAACTGGGCGAGGTCGAGGCCTCGCGCCTGGATGTCGGCGCGCGTGCGCAGGGTGTCCTCGCGGGCGTCCATGCGCAGGGTGGTGCGCAGGTGGCCGTTGGCGACGCCGAAGTCCAGCGGATCCAGCCGAAGCACGCCGTCCTCGAGCAGCAGGTGCGCGACCATGTCGTCGAGGGGCAGGCGGGGCGCGTTGATGCGGGCCGCCTCCAGCCGCACGTCGGCGTCCATCGTGCGCAGCTTGTCCAGCCGATACGGGGTGTCGGGCAGCACCCGGGCGCGTGCCGCCTGGGCCGCGGCCTCCCGGGCCTGCTCGGCATTCGCGGTTTCACCGCCACCGGACTGCGGGGCGCCGCCGACGAACCCGGCGAGGTCGTCGAAGTCCAGCCGCCTGGATTGCAGGTTCGCGCGCAGGTAGGGGCGTTCGCCGGCGGTATCGACGTTGGCGTCGCCGGACAGGTCGCTGTCGCCGACCTTGCCCTCGAAATCGTCGTAGCGCCACACGGTCCCTTGCCGGGTAAAGCGACCGTCGAGCGTGTAGGGCGGCGTCGGCGGGATCGCGATCCCGATCAGGGGGTAAAGGTCGGCGAGGTCGCGGCCGGCGAGGGCCAGTTGCAGGTCGAAGCCGCGCAGGCGAAGGGGGTCGAGCAGGGTGCCCTGCGCATGGGCCCGCGTAGCGCCGGCCTTGGCCCTGGCGTCGATGCGATAAGGGCTGTCGGCATCGCGCAGGTCGAGCGGCGAATCGGCGCGCCCCTCGAGCGTGAACGCATTGCCCTGCCAGCGGCCCTTGCCTTCGACCACGATCGGCGGGGACGGCGACGCCGCGTCTTCGACGGTGCGTACCGCGACCTCGATGTCGGTGTCGCGCCCGGCGTCGAGGAAGTGCAATCGGCCCGCGTCGATTTCGACGCGGCGGAACTCGGTCTGGAAGCGCCCGCCGGGGGTCGTGTCCAGGACCCAGTTGCCGCGCCCCTCCGGTCCGGTCTCCAGCCGCAGTTCGGGGCCCTGCAGGCGGATGTCGGGCAGGCGCACGGTCCCGGAGAGCAAGGGCCACAGGGCCAGGTCGACTTCCACGCGTTCGGCGCTCGCCATGTCCCGGGCGTCGGACCACGCCGCGTTGGAGAAGCGCACCCGGTCGGCGCGCACGGTAGACGTCCAGCCCAGGTCGACGTCGAGGTCGCCCGCGATCTCGAGCTCGCGACCGGTGGCGGCGTGCACCCGGCGCTCGAGCGGTCCCTTGAACCAGTTCCAGTCCCACAGCACGAGCAGCAGCACGATGCCCGCGACCAGCACGCCGAACACCCACCACAGCGGGCGCCCGCGCAACCGACGAACCGACCGGCTGGCGCGCCCCGCTGGGGGCGTGGCGGGCGCGGTGTTCATTGAATGCACCAGGGGCGCGGCGGTCGTGGCATCGGGGCTCGCCATGGAAGCGTGGCCCCACCATCGGCAGGCGGGCATCAAGCAGGGGTGAAACTGCGTCCGCGCCGTTCATGAAACGCTTGGGTTGAAGCGCGGATGCGCCCCCGCGAAAGCGTCAATCGCCGGTGTGCAGCACCTGGGCGGTGACGGCGATGAAGTGGCAGACGCTGCCGGCGACCACGAACAGGTGCCAGATCGCATGCGAGTAGCGCAGCGAGGGGCGGTGGTAGAACACCGTGCCCAGCGTGTAGCAGACGCCGCCGGCGAGCAGCCAGCCGAAGGTCCAGGCGTCCAGTGCGCCCAGCAAGGGCTTGATCGCGACGATGACCAGCCAGCCCATCGCGATGTAGATCAGCGTCGAGAGCAGCTTGAAACGGCCGGTGAACATGAGCTTGAAGACCACCCCGGCGACCGCCAGCGCCCAGATCGCCGCGAACAGTCCCCAGCCCCAGGGGCCGCGCAGCCCGATCAGGGTGAAGGGCGTGTAGGTCCCGGCGATCAGCAGGTAGATCGCGCAATGGTCGAACACCTTCAGCCGCGCTTTAGCCACCGGATGCTGGACGGCGTGGTACAGCGTCGAGGCCACGTACAGCAACAGCAGGCAGATGCCGAAGACGATCGCGCCGGCCAGTTGCCAGCCGTCGCCGTGGACCGCGGCCAGGGTGATCAGCACCGAGCCGCCGGCAAGGGCGGCGGTGGCACCCAGTCCATGGGTCAGGGCGTTGGCCCACTCCTCGCGGACTTCCGCGGCGGAGGGGAGCGGGGAACCAGGGGTCAGGCCGGGGGCGTCCATGCCCGTATCCTACCGTGCGCCACCGAATGTGCGAGCAGCGCCGGGCGCGGCCGGGCGGTGGCGATCCTCTATGATGGCGCCCGGTTCCCCATGCCGCTTTCGATGATCATTTCCCACCTGCACCGCTATGTGTTCGCCGCCATCCCCAAGACCGGGACGCACTCCGTGCGCCAGGCCCTGCGCGAGCACATGGGCCCGGACGACCTCGAGCAGGTGGGCCTGTTCGTCAACAAGCGCTTCCCGTGGCCCGAGCTCGCGGCGATCTCGCACGGGCACCTGGGGCTGGCGCAGGTGCGGCCTTACCTGGGGGAGGAGGCCTTTGCCTCCTACCTCAAGTTCGCTTTCGTGCGGAATCCCTTCGACCGCTTCGTGTCCTATTGCGCCTTCATGACCCGGGCCGACGGCAGCTTCGAGCGCCAGCCCCGGGAGGTCATGCACCACGTGCTGTTCAGGCTGCGGCCCATGCAGCACGTCCTGTTCCAGCCGCAGCATTCTTTCCTGGTCGGCGAGGATGGGCGACTGCTGGCCGACATGGTCGGGCGGGTGGAGGACATGCAGGGGTCCTACGACGCCATCTGCGCGCGCATCGGCATCCCGAGCGCGCCCCTGGGCCAGGTCAACGCCTCGCGCCACGCCCGCTACCGGGACTACTATGACCCGACCCTGGTCGATGGCGTGGCCGAACTCTACCGCCGCGACCTGGAACTGTTCGACTACGCTTTCTGACGATGCCCCCGAGCCCGACGTGAACGACCAGGCCCCCATCGGCGTGTACCCCAACCCGCGCAAGACCACGGCGGTCCGTCGCCTGGGCACGCTCGACGTGGCGGCGCTGCGCGAGGCGGTTATGGCGATACCCGAGGCGACCTGGGACGCCGAGAACGCCGGCAAGCCCAACCGTTTCGACGCGCTCGACCGCACGCGGCACATCGTGTTCCGCTTCGTCGACGACTTCCGCGACTGGCGCGGCTCGCACGACCGGCCGCTCTGGGACGCGTGGCGCGGCCTGCTGGCGCCGATCCTGGCCCAGGCCGTGGCTCCGTACGGCTACGCCCGGGCGGACTTCCCGCGGGTGATGCTCGCGCGCATGGCGCCGGGCGGGGTGATCAAGCCCCATCGCGATGCCAATCCGGCGGCCAAGTGGCCGCACAAGATCCACGTCCCGTTGTTGACCAACCCGCAGGTGACCTTCTACGTGGATGGCGTCGGCCACCATTTCGCCGAGGGCGAGGCGGTGGAGGTCAACAACATGGGCGTCCACGCCGTGCAGAACGCCGGCGCGACCGACCGCATCCACCTGATCTTCGAGTACTTCGACCTGGACCAGCCGGACCCGGACTGGGTCCACCTGATCGAGTCCTGAGCCTGCGCGGAGGCGTCAGTCCACCGAGACCGCGTGGGCGTGCTCGCGGGTGGCGAGGAACTCCACGTCCGGCGCGCGTTCCTGCGCCAGTTGCAGGTTGACCCGGGTCGGCGCCAGGTACACGTACTGGCCGGCGGCGTCGACCGAAAGGTTCACCGCGTTCTTGTCGCGGAACTCCTCGAACTTCTTCTCGTTGGCGCAGCGGACCCAGCGGGCGGTGGCCACGTTGACCGGCTCGAAGCTCGCTTCCACGCCGTACTCGTCCTTGAGGCGGTAGGCGACCACGTCGAACTGCAGCACGCCCACCGCGCCGAGGATGAGGTCGTTGCTCATGAGCGGCTTGAAGAACTGCGTCGCGCCTTCCTCCGACAGCTGGGCCAGGCCCTTCTGCAACTGCTTGAGCTTGAGCGGGTCGCGCAGGCGCGCGCGGCGGAACAGCTCGGGAGCGAAGTTGGGGATGCCGGTGAAGGACAGCTTCTCGCCTTCGGTGAACGTATCGCCGATGGAGATGGTGCCGTGGTTGTGGATGCCGATCACGTCGCCCGGATACGCCGTTTCGGCGATCTCGCGGTCGCTGGCCATGAAGGTCAGCGCATTGGCGAGCTTCATTTCCTTGCCGCTGCGCACGTGGAAGGCCTTCATGCCGGCATTGAAGCGGCCCGAACACACGCGCATGAAGGCGACGCGGTCGCGGTGCTGCGGGTCCATGTTGGCCTGGATCTTGAACACGAAGCCCGAGAGCTTCGCCTCGGTCGGGCCCACCTCGCGCGTGGTCGTCTCGCGCGGTCGCGGGGCCGGGGCGTGTTCGACGAAGAAATCCAGCAGCAGCTGCACGCCGAAGTTGTTGACCGCCGATCCGAAGAAGACCGGGGTCACTTCGCCGGCAAGGTACTTGCCCAGGTCGAAGGGATGCGAGGCGCCCTCGACGAGCTCGAGCTCCTCGCGCAGTTCCGCCATCGCCGCCGCGCCGATGCGCGCTTCGAGCGCGGGGTCGTCGATCGAGGGGAAGATGGTCGAGTCCTGGCGGGTGAAGTTGCGGCCCTGTTCGAACAGGTGCACCTCGCCCGAGACCAGGTGGACAACGCCCTTGAGGCGCTTGCCCATGCCGATCGGCCAGGTGATCGGCGCGCACTGGATGCCGAGGACGCTTTCGACCTCGTCGAGCAGTTCGATCGGGTTCTTGCCCTCTCGGTCGAGCTTGTTGATGAAGGTCATGATCGGCGTGTCGCGCAGGCGGCAGACCTCCATCAGCTTGATCGTGCGCTCCTCCACGCCCTTGGCGACGTCGATCACCATCAGCGCCGAGTCCACCGCCGTCAGCACGCGGTAGGTGTCCTCGCCGAAGTCGGCGTGGCCGGGGGTGTCGAGCAGGTTGACGATGCTGTCGCCGTAGGGGAACTGCATCACCGAACTGGTGACCGAGATGCCGCGTTCCTTTTCCAGCGCCATCCAGTCGGAGGTCGCATGGCGCGCGGCCTTGCGGCCCTTGACCGAGCCGGCCATCTGGATGGCGCCGCCGAACAGCAGCAGCTTTTCGGTGAGCGTGGTCTTGCCGGCGTCGGGGTGCGAGATGATCGCGAACGTGCGGCGGCGGGCGGCTTGGAGCGAAACGTCGGACATACGGGCGGGGCGCGCGGGCGCCCGGAAGGCAAGCAGGGGCGTGGATTATAGGGCCTGTGCGGTCCCGGGGCCCGCTAGCGGGGTTCGCTGAAGCGCAGCGCGCCGGCCGGGCCACGCATGCGGAAGGGCAGGGACTCCAGGCGCATGCCCCGGTTGACCTGCACCACGAAGTGGAGGTGGGGCCCGGTGGTGAAGCCGGTGTTGCCCGACAGGCCGATCCGCTGGCCGGCCTCGACCTGCTGGCCGACGCGCACGTGCACGCCGTTGGCCTTCAGGTGGGCATACAGCGCCATCGTGCCGTCGTCGTGCAGGATCCGGATGTAGTTGGCACGGCCGCCGTAGGTCTCCTGGCTGAGGCCGGCGCGATCGAACCCGGACTCGACCTGCATGACGCGGCCCGCGCGGGCGGCCAGGACCGGCGTGCCGATGGGCGCGCCGAAGTCGATCGCATGGCGGTTCTCGGGGTCGGCGTGGCTGAAGCTGCCGCCGTAGCCCTGCTCGATGTCCAGCGCGGCCGTCTCCAGCGGCATCTGGTATTCCACGTCGCGCGGCCGTGCATTGGGGTCGCCGGGCAGGCTGTCCATGCGCAACTCGAAACTGCCCCCGCGACCCTGGGTCGCGGCGCTGAGCACCGACACCAGCGCGCTGCCGTGGGCCGGCACCGTCGCACGTGCGGGCAGGGCCGGCGCGCCGACGATGTTGTCGCGCTGGCTGAAATGCAGCATCACCTCTATCGGGCCGTCCAGGGTGTTGTCGGCCCAGGCGAGGTAGCGGCCGCCGTCGGCTTCCACCCGCAAACGTGCGATCGCCCCGGGCTCGGCATCGACCGGTATCTCGCTGACGGGCGTGGTGGGCGCGTCGGGCTGGTGGTCGCCGTAGTGGGTGACACCGTTGCGGTCCGTCCATCGATAGACGGTGCCCGCTTGCACAGGGGCCGGACCGGTCGCGAGCCACAGCGCCAGCAGTGCGGCGCACGTGGCGAACGGAGGCGGGCGTCGGGAGGGCATGTCAGTGGACGCGGGAAACGGTGTCGCCGGCAGCGCCGGTCAGTCGGTGCAATTGTGCTCCAGCGAGAGCACGCGGGCGACTTCGCGAAGGTCGAAGGCGGTGATGGCCTTGTCGTCGTGCACCGCATACAGCACGCCGCCAGTGAAGGCGCGGGTGGGCGCGGCATGCAGGGTGATGCCGTCGGTATAGGAGGTGGTGTCGCCCTCGAAGCTGCCGACGTAGTCCAGCGTGTTGCGGTCGAACAGCAGGAACACCGTCAGCGGCGCCAACTGGTCCACCGCCACCCAGTAGCCCTGGCCATCGCGGCAGTTCCACAGGGCCACGCCCTCGGCTTCGGCGCCGAAGGTCGCGTCGGGCAGGCTGTTGCCGGTATAGCGGCCGTCCAGGGTGTACTCGCGCAACGTGGACACGTGGCGACGGTCCTCGTCGGCGACCATCAGGCGGTCGTTGGCGGCGTCGCCCGCGAGCGACTCCACCATGCGCAACGCGGTGTCGGGCGAGGTGTCGCCGAACGCGCCCTGGAACCGGGCGAGCACGCCACCGTCCGTCGGCGATCGCGCGACGTGGAAGCGCTTGACCCGTTCGTCGAGCTCGTCCCAGGCCGGGACCTGGTCGTATTCCTCGCCGTACATGAAGCTGTCGGTGACATAGGCGTCGTACTCGCCCGGCAGGGTCTCGTGCAGCCAGATCCCGTAGGGGCTGCGCAGTACGTCGGCGCCAAAGGTCCCCAAGGGGGTGAAGTCGGGGAGGGCCAGCACCTGCACGCGATGGTTGTCGCGTTCGACGACGAACAGCAGGTCGCCCATCACCGCGATGCCATTGGGGCGCTTGAACTGCCCGGCGCCCTCGCCCTTGCCGCCGAACACGCGCAGGGGCGCGCCGGAATCGCCGTCGAACACGCGCAGGCGATGGCTGGCCTTCGCGGTGGCGATCAGCCAGGTGCCGCCGTCGGGCGTGGGCCAGGTCGCCAGTGAGTCCAGCTCCTCGCCCTCGAGGGCATCGGAGACGAAGGTCTCCGGGATGTTCAGGGTCGGATGCGTGCCGGCCATCGGCATCGCGTTCCGGCTGCTGCCCGAGCTTTCGCGGGTGAGCGGCCCGGTGGAGCAGGCGGCGAGCGCGAGCAGGGCCAGGAGGGTGGCGGCTGTGGTCAGTCGGCTGTTCATCGTGGGGAAGTGTATTCGGGAAATCGCGGTGGGTGTCGGCGCGGGCGCGGATGGGGGGCGGAATCAATCAATCCTTTCATCGCAATAAAGCGATTGACAATCCGGCGGGGCGGGGTGCAGACTGTGCTCCATCCATCGAGACCGACTGAGGGACAGGCCCTTGGACGTCGGGGCAACCGGTGCGACGAAAGTCGCACAAGGTGCCAATTCCTGCGGTGGTCCACGGCGAAGCTGCATGCGCCCGGACCCCGGAAGATGGTCGTGCTGCGTGCCCGGTTCGCCGGCGCGATGTGCGTCTGGCTCGATGGCCCCGTCATATCGGATGTCCGCCATGAGCCTCGCCCACAGTTCGAACGCGTTCCCGCTTTCCGCCCCCGATGCCGCGTGCCAGGCCAGCGACGCCTGCCTCGACGATGCGCTTCAAGCGCCCCTTGCGGTGCGTGGCGAGATTTCCCTTGAGCTGGACCTGCGCCACGCCGGCCGACGCGCGGTCACCCTTCGCTACGAAAGCGTGGGTGCGGCCGACCTCCCGGCGGTCTTCGTCTGCGGCGGCATTTCCGCCGACCGCCATGTCGCGGCCAGCGCCGCCCATCCCGAAGCCGGCTGGTGGCAGGTGCAGGGCGGCGAGGGCCAGGCCCTCGACCCGCTCCGCCACCGCATCGTGTCCTTCGACTGGCTGGGCGCCGATGGCGCCCTGGACGTGCCCCTCGACCCCGCCGACCAGGCCAACGCGATCGCCGCGCTGCTCGATCGCCTGGACATCGCCCGCCTCGAGGCCTTCGTCGGCTGTTCGTACGGCGCGATGGTCGGCCTGCAGTTCGCCGCCCTGCACGGCGGGCGACTGGGACGGCTGGTCGCGATCAGCGGATTCCATCGCGCCCATCCCTATGCCAGTGCGTGGCGCGCCCTGCAGCGCCGCGCGGTCGCGCTCGGGGCACTGCAGTGCGACGAGACGCACGGACTCGGGCTGGCGCGCCAGTTCGCGATCCTGAGCTACCGCACGCCCGGGGAGTTCGACGCCCGTTTCGCTCCCGCGCGCGTCGTCGACGGGCGCGTTCGCGTGGGCGCCGAGGACTACCTCGACCACTGCGCCGCGCGCTTCGTCGGCCGCAGCTCGCCGACCGCCTACCTGCGCCTGTCGGAGTCCATCGACCTGCAGGCGGTGGACCCGGCGGACGTTCGCGTCCCGGTCACCGTCGTCGCGGTCGAAGAGGACCGGCTGGTCCCGCTGGCCGACGCGCATGCCCTCGTCGACGCGCTGCCGGTCCCGGCCCGGCTCCAGGTCATCCGCTCGCCGTACGGCCACGACGCATTCCTCAAGGAGGTCGCCGAGATCGACGCGATCCTCCGCAACGCCCTCCAATCTCCCCTCCACGACGCCTGCAAGGAGACCGCAGCATGAGCCATCGCAGCCTGTGTACCGCCGCAGTGCGTGCCGGCATCGACCGGGACACCGCCTACGGTGCGGTGACGCCGCCCATCGTGCTGTCGTCGAACTTCAGCTTCGCCGGTTTCGACGACAAGCGCACCTACGACTACACCCGCAGCGGCAACCCCACGCGCGACCTGCTCGCCGAGGCGCTGGCCGAACTGGAAGGCGGCGACAGCGCGGTCGTCACCGCCACCGGCATGGGGGCGATCACCCTGGTCCTGCATGCCTGCCTGCAGCCGGGCGACACCCTGGTCGTGCCGCACGATGCCTACGGTGGCAGCTGGCGGCTGTTCAACGCGCTGGCCGCGAAGGGCGCCTTCAACCTGCTGACCGTCGACCTGACCGATCCGCGCGCGCTGGCCGAGGCGCTGGCCGCCAAGCCGGCGGTGGTGTGGATCGAGACCCCGTCCAATCCCCTGCTGCGCGTCACCGACCTGCGCTTCGTGATCGAGGCCGCGCATGCCAGCGGCGCGCTCGCGGTGGTCGACAACACCTTCCTGTCGCCGGTGCTGCAGCAGCCGATCAGGTTCGGGGCAGACGTGGTCGTGCATTCGACGACGAAGTACATCAACGGGCACAGCGATGTGGTCGGTGGCGCGGTGGTGGCGCGCGAGCAGGCACTGGGCGAGAAGCTGGCCTGGTGGGGCAACTGCCTGGGCCTGACGGGGTCGCCGTTCGACAGCTTCCTGACCCTGCGTGGCCTGCGTACCCTCGACGCGCGCCTGCGCGTGCACCAGGAAAACACGCTTGCGATCGTCGACCTGCTCGAATCGCATGCCGCCGTCGAGGCGATCCACTACCCCGGCCGCGTCGAACACCCCGGCCATGCGGTCGCCGCGCGCCAGCAGAGCGGCTTCGGCGCCATGCTCAGCGTCGACATCAAGGGCGGCGAGGCCGCGGTGCGTGCCTTCGTGGACGGACTGCAGTGCTTCACCCTGGCCGAGTCGCTGGGCGGCGTGGAAAGCCTGGTCGCCCATCCTGCGACCATGACGCATGCCGCGATGAGCCCGGAAGCCCGCGCGGCGGCCGGCATCGGCGATGGCCTGCTGCGCCTGTCGGTGGGCATCGAACACGCCGACGACCTGGTCGCCGATATCCGTGCGGCGCTCGATCGTGCGCTGGCGGCCGGCGGCAACGTCGTCGCGATCGGCAAACTTGAAGGCGAGTGCGTGGCCCAATGAGTGCATTGGCCGAGGACTTGCGCAGCTCGCCGGCCCATGGAGGGGCCACCCCACGTCCAGTGGCACAGGCGCGCCTGGCTTTGCTGGGCACGGGTACGGTCGGCAGCGCGGTGCTCGCGCGCCTGGCCGATTGGCAGGACAGCGGCTTCGCCCCCGGCCTGCACCTGGCACGCGTCGCGAATTCCCGGCGTGCAGTGGACGGCGACACCCGCCTGCCCGCCCGCGTGGCCCGCGCGCGACTGGACGCGAGCGAGCTGACCAGCCGCCTCGACGACGTCGCGTTGGCCTTGCAGGGGAGCGGCAAGGCGATCGTGGTCGACGCCACCGCCAGTGCCGAGGTCGCCGCCCGGCACGCCGCCTGGCTGGCGCAGGGCATCCACGTGGTCACCGCCTGCAAGCTCGCGCGCGGTACCTCGCTGGCCGACTGGCAGGCGGTCGAGACGGCGAAGGCGCGCGGAAGCAGCCAGTACGGCGATGCCGCGACGGTCGGCGCGGGCCTGCCGCTGCTGCGTTCGATCCGCGAACTTCGCGCCGGCGGCGACCGTATCCATGCCATCGCCGGGGTGCTCTCCGGGTCGCTGGCATGGCTGTTCAACCACTACGATGGCCTGCGCCCCTTCTCGGGGTTCGTGCGCAGCGCGCGCGATGCCGGCTACACCGAGCCCGATCCACGCGAGGACCTCTCCGGCGAAGACGTGCGGCGGAAGCTGCTGATCCTCGCGCGCGCCGCCGGCGTGGCGCTGGAGCAGGAAGCGGTCGAGGTGACCTCGCTGGTGCCGGCCACGATGGCGGCGCTCGAGCGCGGCGAGGTCGATGCGGTCCTGCCGCAGCTGGACCCGGCATTGCGGCAGCGCTATGCCGAGGCCTACAAGAACGGCGAGGTGCTTCGCTTCGTCGCGCGACTGGAACAGGGGCGGGCCCGGGTCGGCCTGGAGTCGCTGCCCGCGGACCATGCGCTCGCCGGCGGCGCGGGCACGGACAACCGCGTCGCGATCTGGTCCGACCGGTACCGCGAGCAGCCGCTGGTGATCCAGGGGCCTGGCGCGGGCGCGGAGGTCACCGCGGCCGGACTGCTGGACGACGTGCTGCGCATCGCCGCGTCCTGAGGCCGCGCCCCGGTGGCGCCGTCGCTGCGGCGATCGACCGCCATCGCTTCGACATGCCCGGACAAAACGGAGCGCCGGCCCCGAGGGGGTAACCGGCGCTCCAGAGCCGCGCCGACCGGGAGGCCGGCGCGGTGAAAACAGGTCCCGGCCATCGCGATGGCGACGGCCGGGGGTGGAGCAGTCGTCAGTCGAGGCCGTCGCTGATGGTCTTGGTCAGCGTGCCCTGGGCATCGTCGCCGCTGAACTCCCAGAAGAACGCGCCGCCCAGCGACTGCGCCTTCACGTAGTTCATCTTCTCGGTGATCATCGCCGGCGTGTCGTAGCTCCAGAACGTGTTGCCGTCGTACTTCCACGTCGCACGCGCGCTGGCGTCGGTGTAGACCGTCCCCGGCTTGTTCTTGAGCACCTTCCAGTCCTCGATGCCGGCCTCGTAGGTGCCCGGCGCGGCGCTGCCGCTCTGGTACAGGCCGTTGTTGGCATTGGGTACGTTGGTCCAGCCGCGGCCGTAGTAGCCGATGCCGAGGTTGAGCTTGGAAGCGGGCACGCCACGGCTCAGGTAGGCCTCGATCGCATCATTGCTGTTGTACATCGTCTGGTCGCCGGTGGACGGGTCGCTGGGCGAATCGAACAGTGCGCTGTGATGGTTGGTCTGCGGATCCCACGCGCCGTGGAAGTCGTAGGTCATCACGTTGATGAAATCCAGGTACTGGTGGTAGGTGCCCGGATCGGTGACGCGGATCTTGTCGATCCCGGCGCCGGTGGCGACGGTGAGCAACAGGCCCGGACGCACCGCGTCGAGCTGGCGGCGGAACTCGGCCAGCAGGGCGGTGAAGTTGGCGTTGTCTTCCGGCGAGCCGCAGGTGAGGCCGCAGGCGACCGGGTACTCCCAGTCGATGTCGATGCCGTCGAACACGCCCAGCGCCGCCCCGGCGCCGCCGGCGCCGTCCGTCGTCGGGAGGTTGCCCTTGATGTAGGCATCGATGCAGGACGCCACGAAGGCCTGGCGGTTCGCCGGCCTGGCCGCTTCGGAGAAGCCGCGCGACCAGGTCCAGCCGCCGAGCGAGATCAGGACCTTCAGGCCGGGATGCTTGGCCTTGAGCTCCTTGAGCTGGTTCCAGTTGCCGCGCAGCGGCTGGTCCCAGGTATCGCCGACGCCGTCGACGCTCTCCGCCGCGGAGAAGGACTTGGTGTAGTCGGCGAACGCATCGCCGCCTTCGCCGGTGTTCGGATTGGACGGGATGGTCCGGCCGACTTCGCAGCGGTTGTTGCGCACGTTGCCGAAGGCGTAGTTGATGTGCGTCAGGTGGGAGGCGGCGCCGCTGGTGTCGATGTCCTTGACCCGGTAGTTGCGGCCGTAGATGCCCCACTGGGTGAAGTAGCCGATCACGTTCTTGTCGCCGCCCGGCGGCGTGGTGCCGTTGCGGGTCGACACGCTGACCGCGCTGCCCTGGGCCGAGGCGTTACCGGCGTTGTCGCGGGCACGCACGCGATAGCTGTAACTGGTCCCCGGGCTCAGGCCGGTGTCGGTGTAGCTGGGCTGGGCGGGCGAGCCGACCAGGCTGCCGTTGCGGTAGACGTCGTAGCCGGCCACGCCGCTGCCGCCGGCGTTGTCGCTCGACGCGTTCCAGCCCAGGCTGATGCTGGTGGTGGTCTGGCTGCCCGACGCCAGGCCCGTGGGAACGCTCGGGGCGGTGGTGTCGGTCGGCGGGTTGGTGCTGGTCACGGTGACCGTGATCGCGCTGGAGGTGGTGGTCGCGCCGTCGTCGTCGGTGGCCACGGCCTTGAGCGAGTAGTTGCCGGCCGCCGCGTTGCTCCAGGTCACGCTGTAGGGCGCGCTGTTGTCGGTGCCCAGCGAGGTCGTGCCGCGGAAGAACTGCACCGAGGCGATCGCGCCGTCGCTGTCGCTGGCGTTGGCCGAAACGGTGATGTTGCTGCCGGCCGGATGGCTGGAACCCGCGGTGGGCGCGGTCAGGGACACCGACGGCGGCAGGTTCGGGTTGGGGCCGCTGCCGCACTCGCCGAGGTCCTCGTACCAGCCGCAGGTCGTGCAATGGGTCGGCGGGGCGTTCCAGATCTGGATGTTGGCCTTGTACAGGCGGTTCTGGTACTGCAACTGGTCGCCCGGGTTGTAGATCGTGCTCGGGTTCCAGGTGGGGACGGCGGCGCAGGACGCGGCGCTGGCCTGCGTCGGTGCGAGCGCCAGGGCGGCGAGCATGCAGACCAGCAGGCTCCCGGGGCGCATGGCTTTCTCAAGCGGGTTCATGACTTTTCTCTCCATAGAAACGGGTGCGGTGCGGACGTGCCGGTGCTGCAAGACCGGCGCAACTCCCCTCGGGTCCATCTGAAGCGAAGGCGGTGCCTTCGGGTACGGCATGGGAGGCTCGGGCCTCCTCGTGTGGGTGCCTCGATCGTGATGCGGGGCCCGCGGGACCGCCTGCGCACATGCGCGTCACGGCACCCGGTGGAGATCCGCGCGTGTGTGACACGCATTCACAATCTCAGCCCCTGTGGCGCCGAGATTGGGCGCGGAAAGATATCGTTGTCAATCCGGTATTCAAGGCTTTGCGCCTTGGTTCACATATATGCATGTCATTACAAGACATTTTTATGTCTTCTTGTGCAATGCAGCGAGACAAGCGCGCCCGTCGGCGCCGCCAGGGACGGTGTCCCGTGGCATGGATGCGCGGACGCCCGGCCTGGACCGGGCGTCGGGGAGGCGAAGGCGGCGTCGCCTCAGCACTCGATGACGTTGACGGCGAGGCCGCCGCGCGAGGTTTCCTTGTACTTGTCGCGCATGTCGCGCCCGGTGTCGCGCATGGTCTTGATGACCTTGTCCAGGCTCACCTTGTGCTTGCCGTCGCCGCGCATCGCCATCCGGCTGGCGTTGAGTGCCTTCACCGCGCCCATCGCGTTGCGCTCGATGCAGGGAATCTGCACCAGGCCGCCGATCGGGTCGCAGGTCAGGCCCAGGTTGTGCTCCATGCCGATCTCGGCGGCGTTCTCGATCCGGCTCGGCGAACCGCCGAGCGCCGCGGTCAGTCCGGCCGCCGCCATCGAACAGGCCACGCCGACCTCGCCCTGGCAGCCGACCTCGGCGCCGGAAATGCTGGCGTTCTCCTTGTAGAGGATGCCCACCGCGGCCGCGGTCAGCAGGAAGTCGCGCACCCCCTGCGGGTTGCTGCCGGGGATGAAGCGATCGTAGTAGTGCAGCACCGAGGGGATGATGCCCGCCGCGCCGTTGGTGGGCGCGGTGACCACGCGGCCGCCGGCGGCGTTTTCCTCGTTGACGGCCAGCGCGTAGAGGTTGACCCAGTCGAGCGTGGTCAGGGGGTCGCGCATGCCGGCTTCCGGGCGCGACGACAGGTCCTTGTACAGGCAGGGGGCGCGGCGCGAGACATGCAGGCCGCCGGGCAGGGTCCCGGTCTCGCGGATGCCGCGGCGCACGCAGGACTGCATGGCGTCCCAGATCTCGTCCAGGCCGGCGTCGATCTCCTCGCGGCTGCGCCAGACCTCTTCGTTGGCGTACATCAGTCCGGCGATGCCCAGTCCGCTCTCCGTGGCGCGCCGGATGAGCTCGTCGCCGGACGCGAAGGGATGGGGCACCTGCGTGGTGTCGGCGACGATGCGGTCTTCGGCGGCTTCGTCCTGGTTGACCACGAAGCCGCCGCCGACGGAGTAGTAGTCGCGCGTGGCGATCACTTCGCCGGCGCCGTCGTAGGCGGTGAAGCGCATGCCGTTGGTGTGGAAGGGCAGCTTCTGGCGCTTGTTCATGATGAGGTCGTGCTTCTCGTCGAAGTCGATCTCGTGGCGGCCGAACAGGCGGATGCGCTTGCTGCCGCGGATGCGTTCGAGCGCATCGGGGATGACGTCCGGGTCGATCTCGTTTGGCCAGTGGCCTTCCAGGCCCATCAGCACCGCCTTGTCGGTGCCGTGGCCGCGGCCGGTCAGCGCGAGCGAGCCGAATACCTCGGCGCGCAGGCGCGTGGTCCGTTCGAGGTCGCCGTTGTCGATGAGCCAACGTTCGATGAAGCGGGCGGCGGCGCGCATGGGGCCGACGGTGTGCGAGGAACTCGGCCCGATGCCGATCTTGAACAGGTCGAAACAGCTGACAGCCATGTTGTACAACTCCGGATTGTCCCCGCGAGGGATGGCAGGCGGGGCGAGGCGCTATTCTACGGCCCCGCCCGCTCCGGAGTTGAATACTCCACCGGATTGAAGATGCCCGGATCGCCCCCGTCCTCGCCCGCTTTCGTGCTGTTCCAGCGCGACGACTGCCACCTGTGCGACCTCGCGCTTGAGGTGCTCGCGGCGGCCGGCTTCCCGGAGTTCGAGAGCGTCTTCATCGACGACGACGACGCCCTCGAGTCGCGCTACGGCCTGCGCGTGCCGGTCCTGTCCGACGCCAGCGGCGTACGTCCGGACCTGGACTGGCCGTTCGACGCCGCCGGCGTGCGCACGTGGCAGGCGCGCTGAGCCCGGTCAGGGCGCGGGCCGGAACACCACGCGGGTACTGACCGCCACTTCGTCGGGGAGTTCGGCGACGTCGGCCCAGTCGCCGGCACCGACCCCGAAGGCCAGGCGCGGCACGGTGGCCTTGCCGGCCAGGACCGGCGCGGCGCCCGGCGTCCATTCGAAGGTCAGCGTCACCGGCTTGCTGATCCCGCGCAGGCTCAGCGTGCCGTCGGCGGCGTAGCGGCCGTCGTCGAGCATACGGAAGCCACTGGCCTTGAAGCGGGCCTCGGGGAACTTGCTGGCGAAGAAGAAATCCTCGCCGAGCAGGGTCTCGTCGCGCTCGGGGTTCCGGGTGCTGGCGGTGGCCAGCGGGATCGCCACGTCGAGCCGGGCCGAGGCCGGGTCGGCGGGGTCGAACGACAGCGTGGTGCGGAAGTCCGGGAACCGGCCGACGAAGATCTCGCCCTGGTACTTGCTGGCGAAGGTGAGGGCCGAGCCGGGCGCCTGGACGTAGTCGGCGGCGACCGCCGGCAGGGCGGCGAGCGCGAGGGCCACCCCGGCAAGGGCGTGGGCGGAGCGTTGGGTGAATGACATGGCGTGGGCCTCGGTGGGAGCGGGTCGGGTCAGGCGCCGCGGCGACGCGGCAGCATGCGCTTGAGCGTGTCGTCGCGCTGGAAGATGTGGTGATAGAAGGCCGCCCCGACATGCAGCGCGACCAGCGCGACGAGCACCCAGAACAGCCATTCGTGGGCCTCGTGGGCGAAATCGCGGATGCCCGGGTCGGGCGCGCTGAGCTTGGGCACCTCGGCCACGCCGAACCAGCGCAGTGGACGCAGGCCGCTGGCCGAGTCGTACAGCCATCCCGAGAGGGGCATGGCCAGGATCAGGCCGTACAGCAGCCAGTGGGTGGCGCCGGCGATCGCCGCCTGCCAGGCCGGCGTGCCGGCCACCGGGCGCGGGCTGCCGGCGTAGAGGCGCCAGGCCAGGCGCAGCACGACCAGGACCAGTACCGTCAGGCCGAAGGACTTGTGCAGGTCGTAGACCCAGAAGTACTTCGGCGACCGCGGCAGCGAATCGAGCGAGAGGCCGACGATGGCCAGGCCGAGGATCAGCAACATGATCAGCCAGTGCAGGAACTGGCTGACCGGGCCCCAGCGATCGACGGTGTTCTTCAGGCTCATGGCACGGGCTCCGGGCGGGGTGGCGGGACGTCGCCGTCGTCGGCGTCGTCCCGGGATGGGTCGTCGGTGGCGGCCGCTTCCAGTGCGGCCGCGGCAGCGGCTTCCATGGCTTCGTTCGCGTCCGGGGGCGCGGGGGTTACATCCACCGCCCCGGCCGGCACCGGTGCGAACGCCGCGCGGGCGTCGCCGTCGCGCACGGCTTCGGCTTCGATCCGCAGGCTCACGGTGTCGCCGATGACCGATTTCCAGGCATCGATGCCGAAGTCGGCGCGGCTCAGCTCCGCGGTGGCCGAGAAGCCGGCGGTGCGGCGGAACGGCGGCATCGGGTGGCGATCGACGGCATTGAGGGTCACGTCCAGGCATTGCGGGCGGGCGACGCCATGCAACTGCAGGGTGCCGCAGACGCGCGCATGCGTGGCATCGACCGGTTCGACGCGTTCGCTGCTGAAGCGGGCTTCAGGGTAGCGGGCCGTGTCGAGCAGGTTGCGGGCGGCGACGGCGCGATTCCAGTCGGCGTCGCCGAAGTCCAGGCCGGCAAGCGGCACGCGCACCTCCAGGCGCGCGCTGCGCCAGTCCCCGGGATCGAACAGCAGCGCGCCTTCGCTGCCCGAGACCGTGCCCAGCGCCTGCGAGAAGCCGGCGTGGCCCACCGCCACCAGTACGCGCGTGTGTACGGGGTCCAGGGCATACGCCTCGGGCTCGTCCGCATGTGCCGCGAGCGGCGCCAGCAGGACTGCAATGGCGAGGGCGGGCGAAAGGCGCATGGGCGGGTCCGGCGGGTGGGTCGGGTGCGCACACCATAGCAATCCCGGCGCGCTGCTTCGTGATCGTGGAGCGACGCAGTGTTGCAGCCGCGTGGGCAACGCGGCGGCGATTGCGGTATTTTCCGGGCCGCGGGGCGCAAACGTCGCCCGCGCCAGGAGGCAGCCTGTGGGCCAGGGACAGTGGACGTGGCGGGGAAGGGCGTGCGGCGCCGTCGCCGGCGCGCTCGCCCTGTGGGCGGGCCTGGCCGCCCCGTCCCGCGCGGCGATGCCCGATGTCCCGCGTCCCCAGCTGATCGGCGTCGAACGCGGCCTGCCCTCGACCTACATCAATGGCATCACCGAGGACCGCCAGGGCTATATCTGGGTGGCGACCACCGACGGCCTGGCGCGCTACGACGGCAGCGGGATGCAGGTCTGGCGGCACGATCCGGCGGACCCCGGCTCGTTGCCCGGCAATCTGATCACCGCGGTCCACGTCGATGCGCAGGACCGGGTCTGGGCCGCGGTCGAGGCCCGTGGGCTGAGCATGCTCGATGCCGGCCGCACGCGATTCCGCCATTACCGCATGGCCGACGCCCCGGCGATGGGCAGCGACGACGTGTTCGCCATCGCCAGTCGCGGCGACGCGCTGTGGTTCGGCACCTACGGCGGCGGCCTGCACCGGCTGTCCGCCGACGGGAGCATCGAGCGCTTCATGCCGCGCGAAGGCGACCCCGCCAGCCTGCCCTCGGAAACCATCACGTCGCTCGCCTTCGACAAGCGGGGCGTGCTGTGGATCGGGTCGCTCGCGGGTCTCGCCGCCTGGGACGGCGCGCGCTTCGAGCGCATCGACCTGCCCGGCGAGTCGCCGCGGGGCCTGGTGTATTCGGTCACCGCCCGCGATGACGGCGTCTGGGTCGGCGCTGCCAGCGGGGTGTACCTGCGCACGCCCGACGGGCACTGGCGCGACCTGCCATGGGCGCCGATGTTCGCCAAACCCAACGCGGTGCTGAGCGTGGTCGACGATCGCCAGGGGCACCTGTGGCTGGGCACGCAGCGCAGCATCTGGCACGTGGCGCCGGGCCGCGTGCCGGTACCGGCGGCATTGGCCCCGCACGGGCCCACGCGCCTGGTCCAGGAACTGCATGCCCAGGCCAACGGCGGGCTGTGGATGCCGGTCGCCGGTCGGGGCCTGGGCTACCTGCGGCCGGATTGGCGCACCGCCATCCAGCTCTCGCGCGAGAACGGCCTGACCAGTTCGCTGTACCTGGGCATGGTGCCGTCGGCCGACGGCGGCCTCTGGCTGATGGGCGAGCGCGGCGAACTCGACCACCTCGACGCCGACGGCCTGCTGCATCCGACCGACGAGGACATCCGCGCCGCGCTGTCGGACTGGCGGCCCACGGCGATCGTCGAGGACCGCCGCGGGCGCCTGTGGCTGGGCACGGCCGGCGTGCATGCCAGCCTGTTGAGGATCGACGGCGAGGGCCGCATGCGCGAGTGGTCGCCCGCCAGTCGCAACGACCCGACCCTGGGCGGTGCGATCCCGCTGATGACGCTCGCTGCCGACGGCAGCCTGTGGATGGTGAGCTCCGGCGGCGGCGTGCAGCAGCGCGACACCGACAGTGGCCGCGTGCTGACCGATATCCACGCCGGCGGCGACAACGGCCTGGGCGGTGGCGACCTGGAGGCGATCGGCTTCGACGGCGACGGCCTGCTGTGGGTGGCCGGCGACGATGGGCTGATGCAATGGGATCCGGTCCGCGAGCGCTTCAAGGCATTGCCCGACCGCATTGGCGAACGTGTCTACGGCTTCGATTTCAACGGTCCGGATGAACTTTGGCTGCAGCGCCTGTCCGGCCTCAGCCACTACCGGCGCGAGGGCGGAAGCTGGCGCCTGCGCGCTGACGTCGGCAGTGCGCAGGGCATCCCGGCGGTCGAGGGCATGGGCCTGCACGTCGATGCGCGCGGCCGGGTCTGGCTGGCCACGGCGCGTGGCCTGTATCGCTGGGACCCCGTCCGCGGCCAGGTGCGGCGCTTCGGCTTGGCCGATGGCCTGACCAGCCAGCAGTTCGTCGACCACTCCACGGTGCTGACCGGCGAAGGCATGTTCGCCGGCGCGGTCGAGGACGGCGGGGTGGTGCTGGTCGACACGCGCGCGGAGGATCCCGAGCCCTCGCGGCCGCCGCTGCACTGGGACCGGATCGAAGTGCGCCGCGACGGCGAATGGGCGCCGGTGGCAGCCGACAGGCTCGCCGGCTTGCCGTCCAGCGACCGCGAGCTTCGGGTGCGCTTCCGGCTGCTGGCCTACGAGAACCCCGACGCCAACCGCTACTTCACCCGCCTGGACGGCTACGACCGCGACTGGGTCGCGCAGGGCGCGCAGGGCGAACGCATCCTCGCCGGCCTGGCCGCCGGCGAGCACGTGCTGCGCGTGCGCGGCGAGGACGCGGCGGGCAACGCCTCCGGCGAGAAGTTGCTGCGCTTCACGATCCTGCCGCCGTGGTGGCACACGCCGCCGGCCTGGGCGGGCTTCGCGGGCCTGCTGGCGCTGCTCGCCTGGTGGTCGACCGATCTTTACCGCGCCCGCCTGCGGCAGAAGCACAGCCGCGAACGGATCGAGCACGAACGCGAGGTCGCGCAACAGGCCTCGCTGGCCAAGACACGCTTCCTGGCGACGCTCGGCCACGAAGTGCGCACGCCGATGACCGGCGTGCTCGGCATGAGCGAACTGCTGCTCGACACCGGCCTGGACGAGCGCCAGCGCGCCTACACCGAGGCGATCCGCAGCGCCGGCGAGCACCTCTTGCGCCTGGTCAACGACGCGCTGGACCTGTCGCGGATCGAGTCGGGCAAGCTGGAGCTCGAGCCGGCGCCCTTCGACCTGCACGCGCTGGTGCACGAGGTGGCCGCGCTCAGCGAGCCGATGGCCTTGCGCAAGGGATTGGCGTTCTCCGCGGTGGTGACCGCCGACGTGCCCGCCTGGGTCCATGGCGATCGCAAGCGGGTCTGCCAGATCCTGCTCAACCTGCTCGGCAACGCGATCAAGTTCACCGACGTCGGCCGCGTCGGCCTGCGGGTGGACCTGACCGATGAATCGGCGATCTGCTTCCACGTCGACGACACCGGGCCGGGCCTCAACCGCGAGCAGACCGCGCGCCTGTTCCGCCGGTTCGAACAGGCCGAAGGCGTGCGCACGTCCGCGCGCTATGGCGGCAGCGGGCTGGGCCTGGCGATCTGCCAGGAGCTGACCGTGGCGATGTCCGGCCACATCGAGGTCGACAGCGAGCCCGGTCGCGGCGCGCGCTTCGACGTCATCCTGCCCCTGCCGGCCTGCGAGGCGCCGGCGGCGCCGGACATGCCCCGGCCCGACACCCTGCCGCCGCTGCGGATATTGCTGGTCGAGGACGATCCGACGGTCGCCGAAGTCATGGCCGGCCTGTTGCGGGCGCAGGGGCACCGCGTGGTGCATGTCGGCCATGCCCTCGCGGGCCTGAGCGAGGCCGCGGCGGCCCCGTTCGACGTCGCGCTGCTCGACCTCGACCTGCCGGGGCTGGACGGCCTGGCCCTGGCCCGGCAACTGCGCCAGCAGGGCGCGCGGATGCCCCTGGTCGCGATCACCGCGCGCGCCGATGCCGAGGCCGAGGTCGAATCGATGGAGGCGGGCTTCGACCAGTTCCTGCGCAAGCCCCTGACGGGCCGCATGCTGGCCGGCGCGCTGTCGCGGGTGCTCGGCAACGAGCGCCGGGACCTGCAGTAGCAGGGCATGCGTGGATTGAGCGGCCATGCGCCGTCCGGACATCGCGCCACGCCCCGTGCGGGAGCCTTTATCCTTGTGCGCCACCCTGGAGGTCCGATGAAAACCCCGATCCTGACTGCATCCGTGCTCTCGGCCATGCTGCTCGCCGCATGCGCCGCGCCCCAGGCACCCACCGGCGAGGCCGATGCCGCCGCCGATGCCCGCCCCGCGCCCGCTCCGACGGAGCAGGGGATCACCGTCAGCGCGGCCTGGAGCCGCGCAATGCCGCCCGGCGCCCGCGTGGGCGGCGGCTTCATGACGATCCGCAACGACGGCGACCAGGACGACCGCCTGGTCGCCTTGCGCAGTTCGGCCGCCGGCAGCGTGGATGTCCACGAAATGCGCGAAGCCGACGGGATGATGCAGATGCGCCCGGTCGTCGGCGGACTGGTGATCCCCGCGGGCGGCGAGGTCGTGCTCAAGCCAGGCGGCTACCACCTGATGTTCATGCAGCCCGTGCAGCCGTTCGCCGAAGGCGATGCCATCGACGTGACCCTGGTCTTCGAGCATGCAGGCGAACGCCAGGTCGCGTTCAAGGTGCTGGGCCTGGGCGCGACCGCGCCCGACATGGGCGACATGGGCGATGGCGTCGCGATGGACCACGCCGGGCATTGAGGCAGGTGCGGCGCCGCGGGGTGCGCGGCGCCGCATGCGCACCGGGACGTCCTCGAACCGCCGACGGGGCGGCGGCACGAAATCGCGTGGCTAGCGCGCGCTGAGCGTGTGCACCGCCTCGACCAGGACACCGACGTGGTCGGGGTCCATGTCGGGCGACATGCCATGGCCGAGGTTGAACACGTGGCCTTCGCGCGAACCGCCATTGCCGTCGCGCCAGCTGTCGAGCGCGCGCCCGACCTCGCTGCGGATGGCATCGGGCGTGGCGTACAGGGTCACCGGGTCCAGGTTGCCCTGCACGGCGACCTTGCCGCCGGTGCGACGGGCCGCCTCGCCGAGGTCGACCAGCCAGTCCGCGCCCACGCCTTCGGCACCCGTGGCCGCCAGGTCTTCCAGGTAGGCGGCGTTGCCCTTGCCGAACAGGATCAGCGGCGTGCGTTCGCAGCCTTCGCCCCGCTCGAGCTCGCTGGCGATGCGCTGCAGGTAGCGCAGCGAGAACTCGCGGTACATGCGCGGCGAAAGCACGCCGCCCCAGGTGTCGAAGACCTGCAGCGCCTGCGCACCGGCCGCGCGCTGCGCCGACAGGTAGGCGATCACCGCGTCGGTCGTGACCGAAAGCAGCTTGTGCATGGCCTCGGGGTGGTTGAGGGCGAGCGACTTGACCCGTGCGAAGTCCTTGCTGCCGCCGCCTTCGACCATGTAGCAGGCCAGGGTCCAGGGACTGCCGGAGAAACCGATCAGCGGCACGCTGCCGTCGAGCGCTGCGCGGATGGTGCGGACCGCGTCCATCACGTAGCGCAGCTCGCCATCCATGTCGGGCACCGCCAAACGCGCGATGTCGGCGGGCGTGCGGACGGGATGGGTGAACTTCGGACCCTCGCCCTCGGCGAAATACAGGCCCAGGCCCATCGCGTCGGGAACGGTGAGGATGTCGGAGAACAGGATCGCCGCGTCCAGCGGATAGCGGCGCAGCGGCTGCAGCGTCACTTCGCAGGCCAGCTCGGGGTTCTTGGCCAGGGCCAGGAAGCTGCCGGCCTCGGCGCGCGTGGCGCGATACTCGGGCAGGTAGCGGCCGGCCTGCCGCATCAGCCAGACCGGCGTCCGGTCCACGGGCTCGCGGCGCAGGGCGCGCAGGAATCGGTCGTTCTTCAGGGGGGTCGCGGACATGGGGGGCTCGTGGGCTGGGGCCGGTTCCGGCGTGCGGCGGGCGGCGGGACTAGCGGGGCGCGGGGGCGCGGCGAAAACTAGCGAGGCGCGGGGGCGCCTTGGGTGAACATCAACTGGAAGCCGCGCTTGAGCTGCTGGTCGCGCACGCGCTCCAGCGCCGCCATCGCGCTGTCCTGGTCGAGGAACTGCTCGCGTCGCACGCTGCTGCGGCCACCGATGTGGCCGGACTCGCGCACGAGCGTGTAGCCCCCGAGCAGGTCGGGTTGCAGGAACAGCTGCACGAAGCGGGGGGCCTCGTCGCCGTCGGCTCGTTGTTGCAGTAGCAGGCGCATGACCGCCCATTGTAGTGCGCAAGCCGCCATCGAGACAGGCCGCCGCGGGCGATGCCGCCCGGATCGGCACCGCGGTTGCGGCGGATCAGCCGCCCAGCGCGTCCAGCACGGCTGCGTCGGGCACGTCGCGGACCACGCGCGCGGCGCCGGCACGGTCCCACAGGATGAAGCGCAGCCCACGCGCATCGGCCTTCTTGTCCAGGCGCATGCGCGCCAGCAGCGCGTGCGGGTCCAGTCCGGCCGGCAGCGCGACGGGCAGGCCGAAGCGCTCCAACAAGGCCTGCAGGCGGTCGGCATCGGCGGCGGGCGCCAGCCCCTGGCGCGCCGAGAGCCGGGCGGCCAGGACCATGCCCACGGCGACGGCTTCGCCATGGTTGAGGCCATCGCCGGTCGCGCCGGCATAGCCCTGCTCGGTTTCGATCGCGTGCCCGAAGGTGTGGCCGAAGTTGAGCAGGGCGCGGTCGCCATGTTCGAACGGGTCGCGTTCGACCACGTCGGCCTTGTAGCGGCAGCTGCGGGCGACCGCCTCGGCGATGGCCGCGTCGTCGCGCGCCAGCAGGGCATCGACGCGCGACTCCAGCCAGTCCAGGAACCCGGCATCGAAGATCGCGCCGTACTTGACCACTTCAGCCAGGCCCGCGCGCAGTTCGCGGTCGGGCAGGGTGCGCAGCGCGGTGGTATCGGCGATCACCGCGCGCGGCGGGTGGAACGCGCCCACCAGGTTCTTGCCGCTGGGCAGGTCGACGGCGGTCTTGCCGCCGACGGATGAGTCGACCATCGCCAGCAGGGTGGTGGGCAGTTGCACCACGTCGATGCCGCGCATCCAGCAGGCCGCCGCGAAGCCGGCCAGGTCGCCGATGACCCCGCCGCCCAGGGCGATGACCGTCGCGTCGCGCGTCGCGCCCAGTCCGGCAAGGGCGTCCAGGCACTCGCCGAAACGCGCCAGGGTCTTTTCATGTTCGCCAGCCGGCATGACGAAGCGCGCGATGCCCAGCCCGGGGCGTGCGCGGCGCAGCGCGGCCTCGACGCGATCGGCGTACAGCGGCGCCACGTTGGCGTCGCTGACCAGCAGCGCATGGCGCCCGCGCAGGGGCGCGACCAGCGTGGCGTCGTCGTCCAGCAGGCCCGGCGCGATTCGCACCGCGTAGGGGGCGTCGCCGCCGATCTCGACCGTGTGCATCGCCGTCATGCGGGGACTCCATTGCGTTTCCAGAGCGGCTCGAGGGCATTGATGAGCCCTGTCGCCGCGTCGCCGGCGTCGAAACGACCGGTGTCGAAGGCGAGGTCGGCGACCTCGGCATACAGGGGGGTGCGCACGCGCGCCATGGCCTCGAGCACCGATGCGCGATCGGCGCGTGCCAGCAGCGGCCGGCTGCGGTCGCCCTGCAGGCGCGCCAGTTGCTGCGCCGGCGTGGCCTGCAGGTGGACGACGAAGCCGCGCGTGCGCATGCGCTCGCGGTTGCGCGGGTCCAGCACCGCGCCGCCCCCGGTCACCAGCACGATGTCGCCGTCCTCAAGCAGGGCGTGCAGCATGGCGTGCTCGCGCGCGCGGAAACCGGCTTCGCCTTCGCGTTCGAACAGCGCGGCCACGCGCATCCCGGTGTCGGCTTCGACGGCCGCGTCGAGGTCGAGCAGGCGCAGGCCGAAGTGCGCGGCCAGCGGCGGCCCCAGGTGGGTCTTGCCCGCGCCGGTCGGGCCGACCAGGATCAGATTGCGTGCCGGGTTCATCCGCCGATTGTAGGGCAATGCCCGCGCGCGGCGCCCCGGTCGCGCGGGTTTAACGCCCTGCGTCGTAGCGTGGGGGTCCGGGTGCTCCTGCCCGGCCATCCCAGGGAGTCCACCATGTCGGTTGCCAAGGTCATCGAACTCACCGCCGCCTCGCCGGTCAGCGTCGAGGACGCGGTCAAGACCGGGTTGAAGAAGTGCAGCGAATCGGTCAAGAACATCCAGGGCGCCTGGGTCAACGAAGTCAAGGTCGTGACGTCCGGCGACGGCACCATCACCGAGTGGCGGGTGAACCTGCGCATCACCTTCGTGGTGGATTGAACCCGGACCGCGGTTCCGGGTCTGTTCGTGATCGTGGGGCGGCGTTAGGCTCTTGGGTCCCTGGACCCCGGTGCCCCCGATGAGCGCGTCGAACCTGCTTGAACATGCCCTGGCCACCTTCGAGACCCTGTTCGAGGAGGCGCGCGCGGCCGGCGAGCCCGACCCCACCGCGATGACCGTGGCCACCGCCGACCGCGATGCGCGTCCGTCCGCGCGCACGGTGCTGCTGAAGGCGCACGACGCCCGCGGCTTCGTGTTCTACACCCACCTCGACGGGCGCAAGGGCCTGGAACTGCAGGGCAATCCGCACGCCGCGCTGCTGTTCCACTGGCCGCGCGTGCGCCACGGCGTGCAGGTGCGGATCGAGGGGCCGGTGGAGCGCGTTTCCGACGAAGAGGCCGATGCCTATTTCGCCACCCGTCCGCGGGGCAGCCAGCTGGGCGCCTGGGCCTCGAAGCAGTCCGAGACGCTGGATTCGCGCGAGACCTTCGAGGAGCGCCTGGCGCAGGCCGAGCGGGAGTTCGAGGGGCGCGAGGTGCCGCGCCCGGCGCGCTGGACGGGCCTGCGCGTGCGGCCGGAGAAGATCGAGTTCTGGTACGGCGCGGACTACCGCCTGCACGAACGCCAGCTCTACGAATGCGACCCGGTCGGCGACTGGTCGCAGCGGATGCTGTATCCGTGAGCTTCGGCCCGCGCCGCATCGTCTGCCTGACCGAGGAACCCACCGAGACCCTGTATGCGCTCGGCGAACAGGACCGCATCGTCGGCATCAGCGGCTTCACCGTCAGGCCGCCCCGCGCGCGCCGGGAAAAGCCGAAGGTCAGCGCCTTCACCCGTGCCCGGATCGACGAGATCCTCGCCCTGGCGCCGGACCTCGTCGTCGGCTTCTCCGACATCCAGGCCGGGATCGCCAGCGAGCTCATCGGCCGCGGCGTCGAGGTGTGGATCAGCAACCACCGCAGCGTCGACGGCATCCTCGACTACATCCGGCGCCTGGGCGCGATGGTCGGCGCCGGTCCGCGCGCCCAGGCGTGGGCGGACGAGCTCGCACGCGGGCTCGACGCCATCGCCGAAGACGCCGCGCGGCTGCCGCGCCGCCCGCGGGTCTACTTCGAGGAGTGGGACGAACCGCTGATCACCGGCATCCGCTGGGTGGCCGAGCTGGTGCGCATCGCCGGCGGCGACGACATCTTCCCAGAGCGCGCCGCCGACCCGCTGGCCAAGGCGCGCATCCTCGCCGATCCGGGCGAGGTGGTGCGCCGCGCGCCCGACATCGTGTTCGGTTCCTGGTGCGGGAAGAAGTTCCAGCCCGGGAAAGTCGCCGCGCGGCCGGGCTGGGACGCGATCCCGGCCGTCCGCGACGGCGAGCTGCACGAAATCAAGTCGCCGCTGATCCTGCAGCCCGGACCGGCGGCGCTGACCGACGGGGTGCGCGCGATCGCCGCCCACATCCAGGACTGGGGCCGCCGCCAGGGCTGATCGTCGCGGTGCTACTCCGGGAAGATGTCGCGGCTGAAGCGCAGTCGCGTGCGGCGGCCGTCCTCGAGGACCACGTCGACGTCGAAGCGCAGGCTGTCGGGCGGCGCGACGCGCGCGGTGCCGACGTAGTCGATCAGCTCGCCGTTGTCGATGCGGCGCAGTTCCAGCGACTGGGACACGCCACGCAGGTCCTGCACCGAGGCGGCGACCTGCGCCGGCAGCGCCGTTTCGTCCATCTCCGGCCCGGTGCGCACGCCGACCAGCAGCAGGACCGTGTCCGCCGCCGGCTCGATGCCGTACTGGCGGGCCACGGCCGTGCCGATACGCGCGGTGGGCACGACGCTGGCGCGCACGCGCGCATCGCCGAGCGTGGCGACGGCTTCCTCGCCCGTCGCGTCGGCATGGGCGCGCGCCGCCGGGGGCGTGGACGCGTCGCGCCCGCAGCCGGCGACGGTCGCGAACGCGACCAGCAGCAGGCAGGCGGCAATCGATCGCGCAGTGCGGGTGTCCGAGCGCATGGCGGGCCTCAGTCGTTCGCGGCCGACAGTTCGCCGCCGCGACGCGCGGCCGCGGCGACCGCCTTGGCGACCAGCTCGCGCAGGCCGCCCGCTTCGAAGGTCTCGATCGCCGCCTGGGTGGTGCCGCCCGGGGAGGTCACCCGCTTGCGCAGCACGTCGGCCGGCTCGCCCGACTCGGTCAACATCCGCGAAGCGCCCAGCAACGTCTGCGCGGCGAGCTGGCGCGCGGTCGCGGCCGGCAGGCCCTGGGCTTCGCCCGCGGCTTGCATGGCCTCGGCCAGCAGGAAGATGTAGGCCGGGCCGCTGCCCGATACCGCGGTCACCGCATCCATCTGCGCCTCGTCCTCGATCCACACCGTCTCGCCGGCCGTGGCCAGCACGCCCTGGGCGGTGTCGCGCTGCGCCGGGCTGACCCGCGCGTTCGCGTACAGGCCGGTGATCCCGGCGCCCAGCAGGGCCGGGGTGTTCGGCATCGTCCTGACCACCGCGGCGTCGCCGCCCAGCCAGCGATCGAGCTGGGAAGAGGTGATGCCGGCCGCCACCGAGACCGCCAGCGGGTGCTCGGCGCGGGCGCGCCCGGTCAGCTCCGCGCAGACGCTTCGCATGACCTGCGGCTTGACCGCGAACATCCAGACCGATGCGCCTTCGGTGGCCTCGGCCGCGGTCGCGAAGGCCTGTACGCCGTAGTCCCGGCGCAGGGTCTCGCGCTGGGACTCGACCGGCTCGGCCACGCGGACGCGCGAGGGCGCGGTGCCCTGGCCGATCAGGCCGGCGATGAGGCTGCGGGCCATGTTGCCGCCGCCGATGAAGGCAATGGTCGGGTTCGTCATGGGGGTGGGATCCTCCTGGTTGGATGCAAGTGCGTGGGGTGCAGGGGCGCCGGCACGGCGCGCTCGGGCACACGGCAAGACATGGGCGCGATCGGCCGCGTCGTCAAGCCCGGTCCGCGGACGCGCGCCTCAGGCCTTCGGCGCCCGTGCCCCGAACAGGGCCGAACCGATCCGCACCAGGGTCGCGCCCTCGGCGATCGCTTCGCGGTAGTCGCCGCTCATGCCCATCGATAGGGTATCCACCCCGGGGTGACGCGCCCGCAAAGCCTCGAAACAGGCGTTCATCCGCCTGAATGCCTCGCGGCGGCGCGCCGGATCGGGGTCGGGGGCGGGGATGGCCATCAGCCCGCGCAGGCGCAGGCGCGCATGCGCGGCCACGGCATCGGCCAGCGCGTCGATGTCGGCGGGTCGGCAGCCGTGCTTGCTGGCCTCGTCGTCGATATTGACCTGGACCAGCACGTTCAGCGGCGGCAGGCCGGCCGGCCGGTGCCGGGCCAGGGCCTCGACCAGCTTGGCGCGGTCGACCGTCTGCACCCAGTCGAACAGCGCGGCGGCCTCGCGCGCCTTGTTCGACTGCAGGTGGCCGATCAGGTGCCACTCCAGAGCGTCCAGCCCCGTCGCGGCCAGTTCCGTATGCTTGGCGGACGCCTCCTGCACGTAGTTCTCCCCCAGCGCCGGTCGCGTGCCGGGCGCCAGCTGCCGCCAGGCCTCGACCAGTGCGGCCACGGTCTCCGCCGGCTGGGTCTTGGCCACCGCGAGCAACCGCGGCACTGGCCGATGCGCCGCGTCTGCCGCGTTACGCATGGAGTGCAGGGTCTCGCGCAGCGCATCGCTTGGAGGGGGTGCTGGCACGGCGGGAATCCTGTCGAAACCGGAATTGTCGGGCCTCCGCCGGCCCGGCATCCACAAGGCTGGGATCGAGGCCACAGTTGTGGCGTGCCCGGCGCCCGAGTCGTTGATTTACGTCGCCGGTACGGGGCTATACTGCCCGCAGGGGTAACATCGTTCCAGTCGACGGCGCCAACCGGCGTCGTCCAGCAGTGTAGGGGTGCACGCATGGATATCGCCGAGCTTCTGGCGTTCTCGGTCAAGAACAAGGCTTCCGACCTTCACCTGTCGGCCGGCCTGCCGCCGATGATCCGCGTCGATGGCGACGTCCGGCGCATCAACATCCCGGCGCTGGAGCACAAGCAGGTCCACGCGCTCGTCTACGACATCATGTCGGACAAGCAGCGCCGCGACTTCGAGGAATTCCTCGAGGTCGACTTCTCGTTCGAGATCCCGGGCCTGGCCCGCTTCCGCGTCAACGCGTTCAACCAGAACCGTGGCGCCGGCGCGGTGTTCCGTACCATTCCCTCCGACGTGCTGACGCTGGAGGACCTGGGCTGCCCGCGCATCTTCCGCGAGCTCATCGACCAGCCGCAGGGCCTGATCCTGGTGACCGGTCCGACCGGCTCGGGCAAGTCGACCACGCTGGCGGCGATGATCGACCACATCAACAAGAACGAGTACGGCCACATCCTCTCGGTCGAGGACCCGATCGAATTCGTCCATACCTCGCAGAAGTGCCTGATCAACCAGCGCGAGGTGCACCGCGACACCCACGGCTTCAACGAGGCCCTGCGTTCGGCGCTGCGCGAGGACCCGGACTACATCCTGGTCGGCGAGCTGCGCGACCTGGAGACCATCCGCCTGGCGCTGACCGCCGCGGAGACCGGACACCTGGTGTTCGGCACCCTGCACACCAGCTCGGCGGCCAAGACCGTCGACCGCATCATCGACGTGTTCCCCGCCGGCGAGAAGCCGATGGTCCGCTCGATGCTGTCCGAGTCGCTGCGCGCGGTGATCTCGCAGGCCCTGCTCAAGAAGGTCGGTGGCGGGCGTACCGCCGCCTGGGAAATCATGGTCGGCATCCCCGCCATCCGCAACCTGATCCGCGAGGACAAGGTCGCGCAGATGTACTCGGCGATCCAGACCGGCCAGCAGCACGGCATGATGACCCTCGACCAGCACCTGCAGGACCTGGTCAAGCGCGGCCAGATCGCCCGCCAGCAGGCCCGCGAGTACGCCAAGGACAAGCGTCTGTTCGATTGATGCGCGTGATGGGTAATTCGTGATTCGAAATTCGTGATTCGTGATTCGTCAAAGCCGGGGTTCGAAAGGGGTGTAGGTTGGTTCGCAGGCTGGATGCCATCGCTTTTGCAAATCACCACTTCCCAATCACGAATCACGGCTCCGTAGGAGCCAAGCAATGAGCACCATCGACTTCACCTCGTTCCTCAAACTGATGGCGCACCAGAAGGCGTCCGACCTGTTCATCACGGCGGGCATGCCGCCGTCGATCAAGGTGCACGGCAAGATCTCGCCGATCACCCAGAACGCGCTGACGCCGCAGCAGAGCCGTGACCTCGTGCTGAACGTCATGAACCCGCAGCAGCGCGAGGAGTTCGAGAAGACGCACGAATGCAACTTTGCGATCGGCGTCGCCGGCGTCGGCCGCTTCCGCGTGAGCTGCTTCTACCAGCGCAACCAGGTCGGCATGGTCCTGCGCCGCATCGAGACCAAGATCCCGACGGTCGAGGAGCTGAGCCTGCCGCCGATCATCAAGACGCTGGCGATGACCAAGCGCGGCATCATCATCTTCGTCGGCGCGACGGGTACCGGTAAATCCACCTCGCTGGCGGCCATGATCGGCTACCGCAACCAGAACTCGACCGGGCACATCATCACCATCGAGGACCCGATCGAATTCGTGCACAAGCACGAGGGCTGCATCATCACCCAGCGCGAGGTCGGCATCGACACCGAGAGCTGGGAAGCGGCGCTGAAGAACACCCTGCGCCAGGCGCCGGACGTGATCATGATCGGCGAGGTGCGTACCCGCGAGGGCATGGACCACGCCATCGCCTTCGCCGAGACCGGCCACCTGGTGCTGTGCACGCTGCACGCCAACAACGCCAACCAGGCGATGGACCGCATCATCAACTTCTTCCCGGAAGACCGCCGCGGCCAGCTGCTGATGGACCTGTCGCTGAACCTCAAGGGCGTCGTTGCCCAGCAGCTCGTCCCGACCGTCGACGGCAAGGCCCGCCGCGTCGCCATGGAAATCCTGCTCGGCACCCCGCTGGTGCAGGACTACATCCGCGACGGCGAGATCCACAAGCTCAAGGAAGTGATGAAGGAGTCGGTCCAGCTGGGCATGAGGACCTTCGACCAGGCCCTGTTCGAGCTCTACCAGGCCGGCGAGATCAGCTACGAAGACGCCCTGCGTTACGCCGACTCCCAGAACGAAGTCCGCCTGCGCATCAAGCTCGCCCAGGGCGGCGACGCCCACACCCTCGCCCAGGGCCTGGACGGCGTCGAGGTGGCGGAAACGCGGTAGGCGTCTCCCCCATCCCGTCGCCATGGAATGGCCAGTAAACACACGAGCCCCCGCCCGGCATCTTGCCTGCGGGGGCTTTTTCTTGGTTCTGGAGCGACGACGATTTTCTCTTAACGCCCTACCAAATTTCTGAGAACAGCGGAGCCAGCGCTGTAGGTCAGTGAAGATTAGGCCAGTGTCAGCCGACGAACAGGCTGTTCGTTGAATCCAGTAGGATGGGACCGTCATCGAGTCTTTCGAGTCTGGAATGAAGCAGAAAATTAACGTTAATTCGTTCTTGAGAGCCTGCTTGAATGAGCGAAACTCTTATTTGCCGCGTTAGGAAGGCGCAATCTGGAGTCAGGGATGAGGATGAGTAACTTACTTGCTGTGCTGTTCATTGCAGCCATACTGCCCACGAGTCTGCAAGCTCAGGAATGTTTAGAGGAGGGAGGTTCCTCTGTATGTACGTCGCCCGTGGCGACGGCCTGGGTTCATAAGCTTTGTGATGAAAGTTCCTCTTCGACACCGAGCCATGTCTACTGGTGTGGGGCCTCAGGCGGCGTATGGGTGGTCGATGGTGCTGCAAGTCACTGCGAGGATGCGGCGCCTCTGACTGAAGCGAATCACATCTCAGTGGCGACGCAGTTTAACGTTGTAAAACACAGTCGGTCCGGGCGCGAACTCTGCAGTCTTAACCAGGATTTCGATTCGGGTTGGGGAGCGAATGTTCAAAGCAACTTCTGCTGGTCAGGCACAGATCAGTTCAAGGGCCCCTTGCTTTCGTCAACTTTCAAGCGTTTAGAATTCTCAGGCTCTGAAACACTTGATAGTGGAGGGCCGGGCTGCAGCGCTCAGTGGGCGCAGACCATCGTAGCAAGGAAAGATAGGGCGGTCTCTTGCCCGCCGGGCACGGAAAGGTTGCTGGTCAACGAAGAGTGGGTGGGTTGTCATCGCGTAGAAAGTCAGCTTTGTCCCGTCGGGAATCCTACGGATCCTGGTTCGGGTGGCAAGAAGATAACAGAGGTCGATTTTTCCTCCCCCAACAGCCCCCTCAAGCTTTCGAGAACATACGTATCTCACGGTCGTTATATCCCGCGAGGTGGTCAAGGGGATGTAGGCGCGCTTGGCTCCTTTTGGACTCATGGTTACGAGAGGCGGCTCTTCTTTCCTGCAGACACTGTTCACGTCAAAGCCGCTTCTGCCCGCCCGAGTGGCCAAACAATCTTCTTTGGCGAAGACGGCCGCCAACTTCAGGCTCTTGATGGTCCGAGGCTGCATCTTGAGAGCACTCAAGGTCCGTCCGGACAGCTTGAAGGTTGGACCTTGGTAGACCCTTCTCAAGGAAAGGAGTTTTACGATTCGCTTGGTAACTTGGAGCGGCTCGTCGACAGGGAAGGGAGGTCTGTTTATCTGGCGTATGACGACGAAGGTCTCCTGAGTTCAGTTGAAGACGATCATGGGCGGCGACTGATCTTTCACCATGCTGAAGGCAGGCTCGGTTCCGTGAGTCTGCCGGATGGACGCTCCGTGGCTTATGCGTTCAATGAGAAAGGCAATCTTGTTAGCGTAGAACTCGCAGATGGCCATGGCCGCCGATATGGCTATGACAACAATGGTGGCTTGTCGGCCTTATACGATGAGAACGGTAGCCTGTATGCGAGTTATGACTATTCATACGGTAAGGTAATTGCTTCGCGACTGGCGCCCGAAGCATTTGCGGGCGGTGTTAACAGATTCTATTTCAACTACAGGGTCAGAACTGGTTGGTCTACGAGGACAACGGTGACCGACCCTTATGGCAAGTCCAGCACTATTTATTCTTCTGTGCGGGGCGGTGTTGGCAAGCTTGACCGTGTCGTGGGTGACTGTCTTTACTGCGGGTCGTTGAGTTCCAGGAGCTACGATGCTGCTGGAAGGCTTTTGTCTGAGACTGACAAGAGCGGCAAGGTGACCCGATATGGCTTCAACCCTGATGGTCTCGAGATCCTGAGGGTAGAAAGTGATTCGAATCAGACCGTCATTAGAAGTTTCGTTAGTGAGTGGTCTCCGGATCACTTCGGCCTTCTCTCAAGTCAGATCCTTGATGCTAGTGGCTCGCTAGTCAGGTCCGAGTCGAAGACTTTCGATGAGAACGGCTTAATGGTTTCTCGAGTTGTAGTGGATCCATCCGCGGGCGTGTCACGGGAAGTCGAGTTTAGATACTGCAATGAGGATGAAGTTGGAGAGGGCCTCTGTCCAATCTCCGGCTTGTTGGTCGAATCGGAAGGGCCATCGGCTTCTCCGGCCGCTAGATCGCAGTATTTCTATTATGCGAACGACGAGGCTTCTTGCGCCGTGTCGCCTTCAGATTGTGCGTGGCGCAAGGGCGACCTCTGGAAAGTCACCAACGCGCTTGGCCAGGTAACGGAGACCTTGCGCTATGACGGCGCCGGTCGGCCACTGTCCATCAAAGATCCGAACGGCGTGGTCACGGACCTCGAGTACCACCCGCGCGGCTGGTTGACGGCGCGCAAGGTACGGGGTGCGGACGACTCGGTGGAGTCGGACGATGCCATCACCCGAATCGACTACTACCCGACCGGGCTCGTCAGCAGCGTCATGCTGCCCGACGGAAGCTTCACGTCCTATGTCTACGACGCCGCGCATCGACTGACCGACATCGTCGATGCGGACGGCAATCGCATCCACTACACCCTCGACAATGCCGGCAACCGCACCGCGGAGGAGGTGTTCGACGAATCCGACACGCTGCTGCGCACGATGTCGCGCGTCTACAACCAGTTGGGTCAGCTGCAGGTCGCCAAGGACGCGGGCAGCCATCCCACGGCCTTCACATACGACCTGGGCGGCAACACAGACACTGTGACGGATGCCCTTGGACGGGTGACGGACAACGACCATGACCCGCTCGGCCGTCTCGTCCGTACCTTGCAGGACGTAGGCGGTATCGAGGCCGAGACCCGCTTTGAGTACGACGCGCTGGACAACCTGACGAAGGTGACCGACCCCAAGGGCCTCGACACCGACTACACCCACAACGCATTTGGCGATCTCACCCGGTTGGAGAGCCCGGATACCGGGGTGACGACCTATGAATACGACGCCGCCGGCAACCGCACCAGGCAGATCGACGCGCGCGGCGAAGCGGTGGACTACAGCTACGACGCCCTCAATCGCCTGACCGGGATCTCTTACAGCGACAGCGCGCTGGACGTGGCTTACACGTATGACACTGTCCAGGCCTCCTGCGGCGCAGGGGAGAGTTTTGCCGTGGGCCGGCTCGTCCGCATGGACGATGGCAGTGGTCACACCGAGTACTGCTTCAACCGGTTCGGCCACATGACGCGCAAGCTCCAGGTCACCAACGGCCAGAGCTTCACCCTGCGCTACGCCTACACCCGGGCCGGCCAGCTGAGCGCCATGACCTATCCGGACGGGACGGTGGTCGACTACGTGCGCGACGGGCTCGGCCGGACCACCGAAATCGGGGTGACCGGGCAGGGCGGTACGCGAGAGGTGCTCCTGCACAGCGCGGCCTACTATCCCTTCGGCCCCGCGAGCGGTTGGACCTATGGCAATGGCCGCACGTTGTCGCGAACGCTGGACCAGGATTACCGACCGCGATCGATCCTGAGCGCGGGGAGCGGCGCGGGCGGCCTCGACCTCGGGTTCGAGTGGGACCCCGTAGGCAATCTGGTCGGTCTGCATGGGGCCGACCTGGCGCAGCCGCCGAGGATCACCCTGGACTACGACGCACTCAACCGCCTGACCCACTTCCGCGATGGCCCGACGGGCGTCGCCATCGAAGGCTATACCTACGACGCCACCGGGAACCGCACCAGTTTCACCAACGCCAGCGGCACCCAGGTCTATGCCTATCCTGCCGACAGCCACCATTTGACGGCCGTCGGCGTGACGCCGCGCACCTATGACGCCACGGGTAACACCACCGCCATCGGCGGTACTGCCCGTGAGTTCGCCTACAACGCGGCCGGGCGGATGAGCGAAGTCCAGCGCGACAACGCCGTCGCAATGCGGTACGCCTACAGCGGCCGTGGCGAGCAGGTGCGACGCCATCTGGGCTTCGTGTCTACCTACACCTTGTACGACGAAGCCGGCCACTGGGTGGGCGACTACGACAGCAGTGGCACGCCCCTACAGCAGGCGATCTGGCTGGACGACCTGCCCGTGGGCGTCCTCGCCGGCACCGCTGCGGCGAGCAACCGACTGCATTACATCGAGCCCGACCACCTGGGGACTCCGCGGGCTGTGATTGAGCCGCAGCGTGACGTCGCGGTCTGGAACTGGGATCTTGCGAGTGAGGCTTTTGGTAATAGTGATCCGAACCAAGATCCGGATGGGGATAGTGCTCTATTCGCCCTCGATATGCGCTTTCCGGGGCAGCGGTATGATGCGACGAGTGGCTCGAATCAGAACGGTCATCGTGACTATGAAGCGGCGACGGGACGCTATCCGCAATCCGATCCTATTGGGCTGAGTGGCGGCATCAATTCCTACGCTTATGTGGATTCCAATCCGCTGATCTTTACGGACCCTTTGGGTCTGGCAAAGGATCAAGCGTGTGTCGCCGCCTATACCGCCGGAGGTGCTGTTTGCGGCGGCGCTGCCGGCTTTTACGGCGGTGGTGTATTGGGCGGCGTAGGCGGCGCGACACTCTGCAGTCCAACGGGTCCGGGAGCAGCCGCTTGTGCTGTTGGTGGTGCGGCTGGCGGCAGCACCCTAGGTGGTGCTGCCGGTTCGGTTGTTGGCGGGATTTTGGGAAACCTTGCCGGGCAAGCGATGTGTCCGGATGATGAAGAGGAGCGCGAAAAGCGATGCAGCGAAAATTTGCAGCGCGATTTGGCGACATGCGTGGTGCTTGGCAATAGGTTTGGTAAAAAGGCCTTTGCTGTTTGCGAACAACAAGCAATGCTGAGATATGGAAATTGCCTCAGCGGTCGAGATGAGGGAATAGATGCACCATTACCACCGTGGGGGAAGTTATGAACTCAAAGAAATCAAAACGCGGGGTTCTTGTGCGTTTAACCGCTCAAGAAAAGGGGCTGTTCCTAAATTTGGACGATCTTGAGGAATTGCAATCGCAGTCTAAAACATGGCAGCAGCGTGAGCCGTTTACGGTCAAAGAGATCGACGAGCAGAAATTTGAACGAATGGAGTTCGATGAGAAAGAACTGGCAGATTTTGGGTATTACATCTTGGCGAGGCTTCATGCTTTTAGGTCTATGGGTGAAGCCCTGTAATAGCTGTCCGCTCTGAGCAGAGCCGTTTAGAAGCCCTAAAATAGGGTCGACGATCAAAGGGGGCGGAGGTAATTAAGCCTTTTCGTCTTTGGGTCTAGATAGTCCGAAGGGCCTGCAGGCAGCGGGTATGTTGAGGACTTCTACGACCCTCGGCGCGACATCCCGGGTGTCACAGGGCGCCTTCCTGAGTCGATGCTTTCAGGTCGACGTCGCTTGGTGCAATGCGCTTTGCTTATTACACCCTACAGACAGATCCTGTCGGGCGGGTCACTCGCTGCAGAGGCCGCCGACGATTGGGGTTGGGCAGGTGGCCCGTAGCGTGAAGGTGATCCCGGGGCGGGCGGTGGCGTCGGCCGTTGAGAGGCGCCGGGTTGCGATCCGGGCGCGGTTTCTCTAGCCTGCTCGGGCTGCTTTGCGCAGTTTTTGCCTTGCGTCGTCACTATCAAGCGCTTCACGTGCCCCTGATACCGGCCCGGACATCGCGTCCGATGGCCGTCGGCGTATTCCCACTCTCTCCCCGAATATGGAGGCTCCCCCATGGAGATCGCCGATCGCCGCGTTGCTTCGTTCCACTACACCCTGACCAATGACGAGGGCCATGTCATCGACAAGTCGTCCGAGCAGGCGCTGAGCTACCTGCACGGTGCCGGCAACATCGTGCCGGGCCTGGAGAAGGCGCTGGCCGGCAAGAAGGCCGGCGACAAGCTGAAGGTCGCGGTCGCGCCCGAGGAAGGCTATGGCGCGCGCCATGACGGCCTGGTGCAGAAGGTGCCGCTCGAGGCGTTCAAGGGCGTGGAGAACGTGCAGCCCGGCATGCAGTTCCAGGCCCAGACCGGCGGCGGCCCCGTCCTGGTGACCGTGACCGAGGTCGGCGACAGCGAGGTCACCGTCGACGGCAATCATCCGCTCGCCGGGCAGACCCTGCATTTCGACGTCGAAGTCACCGAAGTGCGCGAGGCGACCGACGACGAGCAACAGCACGGCCACGTCCACGGCGCGGGCGGCGTGCACGAGTAAGCCGGCCGGCGGGCGTGGGGTGTTTGCCTCGTGCCAGCCGTCGCGTGCCGACAGGAATCCCGGGTGCTCGTGGAGCCCCGGGATTTTTTGTGTTCGCTCGACAAGGTAGAACGGGCAAGCGAGGCACGGCCGGGGAGTGTCCGTCTGGTCGGCCATCGCGCACCATGCAGGCGACGTCCCCCCGGTTTTGAGTAGCGCGGCGATCTGGAGTCCAATTCCCCAGAGTAAGGAGATTGGACGTGAAGAAGCGCTTTTCTGAAGAGCAGATCATCGGCTTCCTGCGTGAGGCCGAGGCCGGGCTGCCGGTCAAGGAGCTGTGCCGCAAGCACGGCTTCAGCGAGGCGTCGTACTACCTGTGGCGGAGCAAGTTCGGGGGCATGAGCGTGCCCGACGCAAAGCGCTTGAAGGAGCTGGAG
>NZ_JACHTF010000050.1 GCF_014145325.1 Marilutibacter spongiae | reverse complement strand
GGCCTTGCTGGCTTCTGAGCATCCATCCGCTCGCTGCGGCCGCTTTCCGGGAGGCCGAAAGATGGACCCAGGCAACGCGTAGCGGCCTACTTTGTACGTCTAACTAATCGTCGGAGCTGACGCCGCTTCATAGCTCGCTGCACCCGGGATGCTTCGCGTTATGATCGGCTTCGGGTGACCGCATCGGGCGGCGCACCTCAACTCAGGGTGTTAGGGCGCACTGCGAGTGCGTCGCAACTTCCACAAGGAGCTTTGATGTCCGGTCCTGCCTCTGCTGGCCTCTTCATTTACGCAAAAGACCTTGAGCGCCTCGCTAGCTTCTATCAAACGCTTCTTGGCATGTCTCGTGCGCATGCTGCACCCGGCTTGGTGGTATTGCGCTCGCCGGACCTCCAGATCACCGTCAACGCCATGCCCGCCCATATCGCCGCTCAAGTTGACATTTCCAGCCCACCGGTCAAGCGGGACAATGCGGCCTACAAGTTCTTCTTTACGGTCCCAAGCCTTCAGCAAGCTAGTCAAACAGCATCGGCACTCGGGGGTGAGGTTCTGCCAGAGCAATGGTCCGGCCCAGGTTTCATCGTGTGCAATGCGGTGGACCCAGAGGGCAATATCTTCCAGGTGCGCGAGAGTGTGCCCTAACAATTCATGTATGGACTCCTCCGTCAATCAGGGCTGCCTTAGCTGATCTTCGATCGTCGGGAAGTGGTGCGGTTGCAGTCGTGTATTCGGCCTTGGGGTGGACGTTGATCGTCCGGGCCATCATGGAATCCGCGGCGCAGGGGCCTATCGTTCAA
>NZ_JACHTF010000049.1 GCF_014145325.1 Marilutibacter spongiae | reverse complement strand
TGCGGATGACGCCCTCGCACGTGCAGGCGCTGCTGGCGCACCGGGGCGAAGCGGTGAGCGCGTGCGCGCATGTGTTCGTGGTGGGCGGCGAGGCGTTCGGCGCGGGGCTGGCGCGGTCGCTGCAGGCGGCGTTCCCGCATGCGCGGATCTACAACCACTACGGTCCGACGGAGACGGTGGTGGGCTGTTGCTGGTACGACGTGAGCGCGGCGCTGGAGACGCTGTCGGGCCCGACGCTGGCGCTGGGCCGGCCGATGGCCAACACCCAGCTGTACGTGATGGACGCCGGCGGTCGCCTGCAGCCGCCGGGGGTGGCGGGGGAGCTGTGGATCGGCGGGGCGGGGGTGGCGAAGGGCTACGTGAACCAGGCGGCGCTGACGGCGGAGAAGTTCGTGCCCGACCCGTTCGACCCGGCGCGTCGGGTGTACCGCAGCGGTGACCGGGTGCGCTGGCGGGCGGACGGCCAGCTGGAGTTCCTGGGTCGCCTGGACGGCCAGGTGAAGCTGCGCGGTTACCGGATCGAGCTGGGCGAGATCGCGGCGGTGATGGAGTCGGTGCCGGGGGTGCGCGAGGCGGCGGTGGTGGTGCGCGGGGCGTCGGAGGCGGCGCGGTTGCTGGCCTACGCGGTGGGCGCGCCGGGCGAGGACGCGGCGACGCTGCAGGCGCGGGTGGTGTCGACGCTGCAGCAGCGGCTGCCGGCGTACATGCAGCCCACGGCCTGCATGCTGCTGGCGGCCCTGCCGCTGACGGCGAACGGCAAGCTCGACCGCCGGGCGCTGCCGGAGCCGGAGCAGGCGACGGGGGCGGGCGAAGCCCCG
>NZ_JACHTF010000048.1 GCF_014145325.1 Marilutibacter spongiae | reverse complement strand
CCGCGCTGGAGTTGTAGGCGTAGTGGCCGCAGGCCAGCTCGCCGGGGTTGCCGGTCGCGTTGCCGCGCCAGTCGACCTGGCCGACGAGCACGTTGTTCTGGATGCTCAGGGTCGAGGACGAAGAACCGCCTTCGCTGAGGATCAGGCAGTCGCCCTGGCCGGTGATGGTGTTGTGGCGCAGGACCACCGGCTGGCCGCTGCTCAGGCCGATGGAGATCGCGTTGCCCAGCGCCCGGCACTGGTCGTCGGACTTCATCGAGTCGCGGCCGTCGAAATAGGCGCAGTTGCCCACGACGACGGAATTCTCGATCGTCGCCCGGCCCAGGGTCTTGATCTGGTTGCCGGCATTGCCCACCGCGTGGGTGCGGCGCACGGTGACGGACGAATTGCTGCCGCCGTCCATGTACAGCAGGTCCAGGCCGTCGGAGGTGTTGTGGTGGATGTAGGCATCCTCGATCAGCCAGTGGCCGCCGGTCTTCGCGGTGCCCAGGCCGTCGCCGTAGCCGCCGGCGGTCTGCGCCCAGCAGGCCCATGGGCTGCGGTCGAGCTTCTCGCCGCAGCCGTTCCAGGCGATCTCGACCCCGCGCAGGACGATGTTGCCGCTGTTGGAACTGGCCGAACCGATGTCGCCGTCCCAGCCGGCCCAGCCGTTGGCGACGATCTTGACGTTCTCCACGGTCCAGTCGGTGAGGCCGCCGGCGACGATGCCGCGGTTGGCCAGGCCATGGATGTCGAGGTCGTGGAGGTGGACGTTGCGGGAATTGGAGGCGGTGATGCCGGAGGAGGCCCATTTGCCGTAGGGCGCGCTGTCGCGCTTGCAGCGGGCGGCGCTGGTGGC
>NZ_JACHTF010000047.1 GCF_014145325.1 Marilutibacter spongiae | reverse complement strand
GGCGAAGGCCCGGCGCGACAAACGTTTGCGTTCGATCACCCGGCCCTGCCCATCGGCGAAGGCCAGCTCGAACACCTCTTTTGCCAAGTCGATGGCGACGGTCGTAGCATGCATGGCGTGGACTCCTATCGTGCTCCCGTGTCCCGATCCAGTATCGGCCTGGCTCATCGAAGCCGTGTGGCGACGCGGGAGGCGTCCATTTCATCATTCAAGCCGAAGCCGCTTCGCGGCTCGGCTTAACTTAGGTGTTAGGCCGCACAGAACATGACCGAGCTCCGTGAAGTAGTTCTCGTCAGTATGGTCGGGATCCTCGCCTTCATTTGCGCGCTCGCTATCTACCCGTTAGTTGTCCCACCCTTCACGGATGCTGAGATCCAGCAATCGTTCGTGGACACCTGGGGAGTAAATGCCCTTATCACTACAGCAGGCCTAGCCATTGTCTTGCCAGCCGGCGCTCTATCAGCGTTACTTGGCTGGCGGGGGACGCGCTTGGCAAAGCGTCTATCCCTCTCCTCTATCGCACTTTCCGTCGTTGCCGCAAGTTTACTCGTTCTCAGCCATGCATCGCTCACCGAGCGGACAACCAGACTCACGGGACAAGAGTTTGGCGGAATCTTCGGTCTAGGCTTGGGGCCCATCTGAGGTGCGGCGCCGGAAGCGGAAGAAGGTGCCGGTCGCCGACCGGCAGCCGCTGCTGCGTCCGAGCCGTGCCAACGAGGTCTGGTCGATGGACTTTGTGTTCGACCGGACCGCGGATGGCCGGGTACTCAAGGCGCTCGTGATCGTGGATGACGCGACGCACGAGCTAGTGGCGATCGAGGTCGAGCGGGCCATTTCCGGACATGGCGTCGCTCGCATCCTGG
>NZ_JACHTF010000004.1 GCF_014145325.1 Marilutibacter spongiae | reverse complement strand
CGGCGGCGGCGGCGGCGGCGGTGGCGGCGGTGGCGGCGGCGGCGGCGGTGGCGGTGGCGGCGGCGGTGGCGGTGGCACGCCCGATCCGGGCCCCGGCCCTGACCCGGGTCCCGACCCCGGCGACCCGGGAGATCCGGTATGCACCTGAGGCTAGGCCTGGTCGCAAGCCTCGTCATCGGCATGCTGGCAGCGCTGCTGGCCGGACCGATCGCCAGCGCAGGTGGGCTCGATCCGGCGCCCCTGTTCCGGGTCAAGGCCCTGCCATCGGATGCGCGTGCCGTACTCGAGCGGACGCCGGGCATCCAGGTGGGTGGCGCGCCGGATGCGGCGCCCCGAGCCTACCTGGTCTTCGACGCACACTGCCCCGCGTGCGCACGGACCTACATGCAGTTGCGCGAGGCGCACCCCGACGTTCCGGTGCGTTGGGTGCCGGTCGCGTACTTCGCGGCCGACAGTGGGGCGCAGGCGGCGGCGATCCTCGCCGCGGCCGACCCGGCGAAGGCGCTGGACGACAACTTCCGGGCCTATGACCCGGCGGCCAAGCGAGGTGGTTACGTGCGACCGGGGACCGCGCCAGCGGTGCTCTCCCCGGCGCACCAGCAGTTGCGGGACGCATGGCGGCGATGGGGCGGCTATACGCCGATGCTGCTGCTGCGCGGCGCCGACGGCCGGCAGTGGTTCAAGGCGACCGAGATCAGGGGCAGGCGCGGCATGGAACAGGTCCTGGAGACCCCGCTCGAAGGATCGGCGGGACAGGCACTGGGAACGTACAAGGAGTAAACGGGTGCAACAGGACAGGATGGAAGCAAGGACGGCCGGGTGGGGCCAGCGACAGGGATGGGGCCGTCGCGCGGACGGCCTGGCGCGCGCCGGGCGGCGACCGCGCCGGGTCGCGATGGGCGCCATGCTGCTCGTCGCGGGGATCGCCTGGACCGCGCAGACGCTGGGAGCCAACACGACGCCGGTGTGCAAGCTGTCGGTCTGCTGGGCCAGCGAGGCGGACAAACTGCGCTACGAATGCGATAGCGGCTGCTACTTCGAAAGCAATCCGGTGGATGTCGAGCCGGAGGCCGTCTGCAACGTCATGGCCGAGGCGACGCACGAGGGCAGCTTTTCCTACATGTACCGCGACAGCGTCAACCTGGTGACCACCGGCATCGGCAACCTGCTGGCGTCGGTCGACGACGCCGTCGCCCTGCCTTTCATGATCGAGGAAAACGGCGTGTCGCGACGGGCGACCGAGCAGGAAATCCGCGATGCCTACAACGGTCTGTCCTCGCAGTCCGCGGAATGCATCGCCGGCAATCCACGACGCTGCAATACCGCCAACTCCTATGCCGGCGAGAATGCCCTGCGACTGGAGGAGGATACGATCAACCAGCTTTGCCAGACCCGGCTGGCGAACGAATTCACGCCGGGCCTGCACCGCATCTATCCCGATTTCGACAGCTATCCCTCCAAGGTCCAGGCGGCCCTGTACGACATGGTCTACAACCTCGGCGAAGGCGGCCTGTCGCCGCCGAAATGGCCGAGCTTCAACCGCGCGATGGGCCGCAAGGACTGGCAAGGCGCGGCCGACGAGTCCAATCGCCCGCAACTGGGTACCACCCGGAACGACTATGTCCGCGACCTGCTCGAGTCCGCCGCCGACGAGGAAGAAGCGGGTCGGCAACGACTGGCTTCGTGCGCAAGCCCCGGTTTTCCATGAGGACGTCCCGATGTTGACCTACGATTTTCCAAAGCGGCAAGGCGGCCCCCAGGCACGCGCGCGCCTGTGCGCAGCGGCCCGCTGCTTGCCGGTCCTGCTCCTGCTGTCGGCGGCGGCATGTTCTTCGCCGTCGGGGGACGCCCGTGCCCCGGCGACCGGTGGGGTGGCCTCGTTCGAGGCGCTTGCTGGCGGTGGCGCACCCGTCGGCCAGGGGCCTGAGGCCTGGGCACGCTGGCTCGACAGTCCATGGAAAGCGGACGACGGGGATGCCCCGTCGTACCGCGTCAGCCGGCTGGCCTGCCCGGGAGGCGAATGCGAGGTGGCCGAAGAGGCGATGGTGGACACCTGCCGCGCCCTGTTCGACGCCGACCTGCGCAACCTGGAGGCGGACCGCGAGGCACGCTCCAGCTACCAGGACTGGCGGCTGAAGTGTTATGCCGGGCGGGCCATCGCCCAGGCCGATATCGCCGCGGATTCCCACCTGGCCGACTTCGCGATGGAGGCGAACGGCTACCGGCGGCTGCCGGCGGCGCTGGGCTTTCCCAGCGGACCGGCGCAGGTGGCCGCGATCGTGGAGATCCAGGCCGCCCATGGCGACCTGGGCGCCTTCATCGACCAGGTCCTCACCGGCGTCACGGCCGTGACCGCCGCCGATGCCCCGCCGCGACAGGTATCGATCGCCGACGACGAGGAATGGACGCGGTCGTGGACCTGGCTGGCGCGGGGCGACATCAACCACGACGGACACGAGGACCTGCTGGTCGCCGCGAGCCTGCACGACAGCGCCACGCGCGCGCTATACGCGCACCGGCTGTTCGTCGTCGAACGGCCCACGGCGGACGCGCCCCTGTCGTTGGCGCAGGAAATCTCGCTGGTGGCGGGACCGGTCGTCTGCGACCCGTATGTCGCCCACTGCGAACGCGAGATCGTCCAGGCCGCCGATGCGGAACAGGCGGCGCTCGCGCCGTCGGCGACGGAGTGAAGCCCATGCATCGCACAAGCGCGGCCCCCTCCACCCGCGTCGTACGCGCCCCGCGCCGGGTCTCGCCGCTGACGCGCATCGTCCGCTTCGCGGCGGCCTGCGTGCTGGCGGGCGCCGCGCTCCCGGCCGCAAGCCAAGTGGCGCGCACGCGCGATGTCCCCGCCGATGCCTGGGCGACCCTGGCCGCGTTGCCTGGCGTGCGCATGACGGGCGCGCCGGGCCTGAAGGCGAACGTGGCGGTGATCTGCGATGCTAATTGCCCGTACTGCGCCCGGCTCGACCAGCACCTGCGCGCCCAGTACCCCTCGCTGCCGGTGAAGTGGTTGCCGGTGGCGTATTTCAAGCCCGACTCCGCCGCGTTGGCGAACCGTATCCTCGCGGCACGCGATCCGGCCGCGGAGCTGAAGACCAACTACCAGAACTACGACGCCCGGGCGCGCCATGGCGGCCTGCCGGCGGCCGCTCCCTCCGCGCGGCTTCCGGCCGACTACGCCGCGATCCGGACGTTGTGGACCCAGTGGGGCGGATTCACCCCGATGGTCGTGGTTCGCCGCGCCGATGGTCGCGTGGTCAAGGCCATGGGCTCGACCCCGGAGTTCGTGGACGCGGCGCTCGCCCAGGCGGCGCCGTCCCTTCGCACCTACGAGGAATGGCGCCCCGCGTCGCCGACAGGAGATTGAAGATGGCAAGGGAATCGGAAGGGTTTGCCGCCCGCGGGCGGCACGGACGCAGCCAACAACCAGCCGGGCGGGGCGGTGCGTCCTGGGCGAAGGTCGCCGGCATGCTGCTGGTGCTGTTCGCGGCATCGCTCGCGCAGGCGCAGTCGGGACTGCTGCCCCCGTGCCCGGATCCGGGCATGTGCTTCCTCAACCAGGACGCCAAGGATGCCTGGGCCGAGTCCCAGGGCTGTACCTTCGAGGACGCCGGTCCCCAGGCCTGTACCGAAGCCTGGCGCCTGGACGAGGAGTTCCTCGAGGCCAGCGAAGGGGCCCTTGTGCTCAACGGCTACATTCCGCGCCGGAACGGCGAGATCCTCGGGGTCAGTGGCGTCACCATCAGCACGGGCATCGACCTGGGCCAACAGAGCGCCAGCGGCACCCGCAACATCCTGAACAACTACATCGCCGACGAAGGCAACGCCGGCAACGTCGACGTCGACGCGCTGATGAGCAAGCTCGACCCCTACTTCGGCCTGCAGAAGGAGGCCGCGGCGACCGAGCTGGCGAACAATCCGCTGACCGTTACCCAAGCCGAGGCCGAACTGCTCGCCGAAGCCTTCAAGTACCACTTCCTCAACCAGATCGCGAACAAGTTCGACGCCAACAACAAGCTCGGGATGACGTTCAGGCAGCTGCCTTCGGCTGCGCAGACGGTGATCATGGATTTCGCGTACCAGTACGGCCTGTCCGACTCCAAGGGCAATATCCGCAGGACCTTCTGGAACCACGTGTACAACGGCGAATGGCTGCAACTGGCCGAATGGTTGAACAGCGGACCGGACCCCTACAAGAGCCGGCGCAGGCGCGAGGGCAACCTGTTGATGGACGCGATCAACAACTACCGCATACCCGGAACGGGTGACCCATGTCCTGGCTGACGATGCCTCAAGCTGTCACGGTGACGGTACCGGCGCGCGGCCCGGTGGAGCAAAAGACGGAGGAACGATCCATGGTGTCTCGATTGGGAACCTGCCTGCTGGCGGCCAGCCTGCTCCTGGCGGCCTCCTGCGACCAGAAGGCGGATGCCGGCGGCGGCGATGCCGCGATGGCGGCGCCGAGCGCGACGACCGACATGCCGCCCCCGTCGGCGGATGCGTTCAAGGCCTTCATCGATGAGTTGCGGGCCTTTACCGGCGCCGCCGTGATGCCGGTCGGGGCACTGGACGGTGCGCCCGCGCCCGCGGTCGGCGACCGGATCGTCGCCGGCTTCGAGCAGGATCCTCCGCGCCAGGCGAAGCTCGGGGACGGCACGCTCGTCTACTGGGGATGGCAGGAGGGCCAGGCCTTCGTCAAGTCGATCGCCATACGCGAGCCTGGCGGCAATCTCGCCCTGGTGGGGGCCGTCGACGACCTGCCGGTACTTGCGGGGCGCGGCACGCAGGCCCCGATAGCCGATGCGCAGGCCTACCAGACCCTGCTGGACAAGCAGAAAGGGTGGGGCAGCGAACCGGCGATCCGACTGTTCGTGAAGGAACCCGCGATGCTCGAGCGCTACCTGCCGCAGGTGCGCGCGTGGGCGCGCGCGTCCATGCTCGGCTTCAACGTCGATTGCGGCGCCGGGGACATGCAGGCCGCATGCGAATTCGCCCGCTCCCTCGACCTGCCGATCACGGCCTATTCGCTGGAGTGTCCCGGGACTCTCGATAGCTGCGCGCTCGAGCTGCCCACTGCCACCGACAGTGACACTTCACTGGAGGTGTTCCGGCAATGATCCATCCGTCTCCGCTACCTGCGAGGGCGTTCGCGCGCCTCGCGCCACTGGGCATCGCGCTCGCGTGCGCGACCTCGCCGGCACAGGCACAGGCGCCCGAAGCGGAGGCTGCGCCGCCGCCGAGCGTTTCGATCAGCGCCACGCTCGTGGGGGACAGTCCTTTCGGCGGCCTGCGCCAGGACGCGCCGCAGTCCGTCCGCCTGTATGCGCGCGGCGATGCCTCGCGCGTCGACTTCAAGGGTCCCAAGGGCGAACGCGCGATGCTGCTGCGCGAGGGCGCGCCGGGGCCCGGCTGGATGATCAGCCTCGACCGGGGCATCGCCATCCCGACCACCGCGCCCGGGCCCGGTCCGCTATCGGTGGATCCGTCGAAACCCTGCGCGGGCATGGGCGCACGCTGCCAGAAGGCCGGCACGCGCTACGTGGCGGGACGCGTCGTGCAGGGTTGGCGCTATCGCGGCGCGGATGGCCGCGGCCCGGCCGGTACCAGCGAAGGCGAATTGTGGGTCGAGCCCGAACATGGCGTCGTGCTCGGATACAGCGGACGCCGCACCGGCTGGGACCGCGTCCATTCCATGGAGGCCGCCTCGGTGTCCTTCGAGCCGCTTCCCGAGGTACTTTTCAAGCTTCCCGAGACCGTCGAGACGCCCGACGGCGACACACCGCACTGACGCCGGCATCGTCGCATGCGACGCTGCACCGGCCGAATCACGCAAGACCGCAGGATCCCCCATGAAACGCCCCCTGTTTACCACCGCCCTGTTCGCCCTCGCACTGGCTGCATGCAGCCCTTCCCCCGAGTCTCCGACCGCCGACGCGGCGCCCACCGCCGATGCGGCCACCCATCCGGAGGACGCGGCCGGCGGCGATGAAAGCGCCGAAGCCGGGGGCGGCGAGGACGCCGACAAGCCCCGTGGCTTCGACATCAACCGCATCCCGCTTTCGGACGCGGCATTGGGCGAGTTCCCGTACTTCGCGCCGCCGCCCGGCTACCACACCACCGACCGGCTCTCCTCGACCACCGCGGTCGGACAGTTCCCGTTCTGGGTCGGCGACCTGTACGTGGGCGTCGAGGGCCGCATCTACCAGGCCAACATTCGTGTCGACGAGGGCAAGACCTTCTCTGCGCTGGAGGTGGAAAAGGCGGTCGCCGACACCATCGCCGCGGCCGGCGGGGTGGAAGTCGCCAACATGGTCATCCCGCGCGCCAAGAGCCTGGAGGTGCTGACGCGCGCGTTCACCAGCGACTACGCCAACGGCCTGTGCTGGCCCAGCGAACCGGTGCGGACCTACGTCGTGCACCGGACCGACCGCGACATCTGGGTGCACGCCTGCACCTACGGCGGCATCGGTGCGGCATGGGTCATCGCCGAGACCGCCGCCCCGACGATGACCGCCGAAGTGGTGGGCGCACAGGCCATCGCGCGGGGCCTGCAGTCCGAGGGCCGCGTCCGGGTGCCCTTCGCGTTCCAGAGCGGCAGTGCGACGCTGCCTGCCGGCAGCGAAGCGCAGGTCGCGCACATCGCCACGGTGCTGGCGCAGGACCCGGGCCTCAGGCTCCAGGTGCAAGCGTATCCGGGCCTGGTCGGCAGCCCCGACCGCGCAAGGGACCTGGCGCAGCGCCGCGCGCAGGTCGTGGTGGCGGCACTCGTGGCGGCCGGTGTCGAAGCCGGGCGCCTGCGCGACACCGACCCGCACGCTGCCGCCGTCGTTCCCGCGTCCGCCGATGCCGCCGACCTCGCCGAACCCGCGACGCCGTCGACCGATGCCACCGCGGCGCGGGGCATCGAACTGGTCCGCCTCGAGCCCGCCATCGCACCGCCGGAATCCGGCACCCCCTGATCCATTTCCCCCTACCAGCCCATGAAGAAGATGCCCATCAAGTCCCGTCGCCCGATCCTGCCCATCCTGCTCCTGGCCACCCTTGCCGCCTGCCAGTCGGGCGAAAGCCCCGACGCCACCGTATCCTCCCCGTCGCCGACCCCGGCGAGCGCGCCTGCGCCGCTGCCGGACGCGGGCACGTCGAACATGGACGCCACCGTCATGCAGATGGTGCAGCTGGGCGGCACCATGCAGGCGGCCGCCGAGGCCTGCCAGCAGGTCGATGGCGCCGAACTTGCCGCCGCCAAGGCACAACAAAAGCAGCATTTCGTGTCGCGGGGCGGCAGCGAATCCGCGTTCGAGTCCGCCTTCACGGGCGCCTACGAGAAGGCCCGCGAGAAACTGGCCACGGCCAGCGCCCCGGAGCGGGAGCAGGCCTGCCGCGAGTTGAGCGACATGTCCAACGCCGCCACCGCGGGCCAAGGCTGAGCCTGGCCCGGACCGACCATCGAATACCGCGGAGCCCCTGACCGATGAATCGATTCCCGACCCTGCCGCGCACCGTTCTCGCGATGGCCCTGGCGACCCTTGCGCTCACCGCCTGTGGCGGCGCCGACCGCCCCGACGACGCCGAGGCGTCCACCGGCCCGGACCGCATGGCGGCCGCGCGCGCCGACGACGCGGCACCCGCCGACACCGATGCCGATGGTGGCGCTGCCGCCGCCCAGGCCGGCTTCGACGTCGAATCGGTGCCGGTGTCGGACGCGCCGCTGGGCGAGTTCCCGTACTTCAACCTGCCGGCTGGCTATGGGAATCCCAATTCTCCCAAGCCGATCCTGGATCTCGATCGCGTGCCGTTCTGGACCGGCGACCGGCTCGAGTGGGTGGAGGGGCGCGCGTTCCAGTCGCTGATCCGTGCCGAGCGTGGGAAGAACTTCTCGCAGTTCGAGCTGAAGAAGAACATCGAGCACCTGATCACCAGCGTCGGTGGGGTCAAGGTCACCGACTCGCGGATCCCGCAGTCGGCGCTGGACACGCTCGACGACAGTTACGAAGTCGCCTACTCGGCCGGCCATGGCGACATCTACAACAATCCGGTGCAGACCTACCTGGTGCGCCGCGCCGATCGCAACATCTGGGTGCACGTGTGCAGCGACACCGCGAGCGCCGGTTGGATCATCGTCGAGTCCCAGCCTTTCCAGGCCACCGCCAGCCTGATCGAGGTCGACGCGATGAAGCAGGCGCTCGACGCCGACGGCCGGGTCGCGCTGCAGGTCAACTTCGCCACCGACAAGGCCGACATCCTGCCCGAGTCGCGGCCGCAGCTGGATCAGGTCATCGCCCTGTTGCAGGACGATCCTGCGCTTGCCCTGTCGATCGAAGGCCATACCGACGACACCGGCGGCGCCGATCACAACATGGCCCTGTCCGACGCCCGCGCGAATGCGGTCGTCCAGGCCCTGGTCGACGCGGGCATCAGCCGCGACCGCCTGCAGGCCGAGGGTTTCGGCCAGACCCGCCCCGTCGCCGACAATGGCAGCGAAGACGGGCGCGCGCAGAACCGGCGCGTCGAGCTGGTCAAGCGCTGACGCCATCCCGCGCAACCGCGGAAGGCCAGTCGGCCACGCGCGCTGCCACGAGGGGGGCACGGGGTTCCGGCGCGGGAGGGCGTCGCGCCTTGCCGCTCAGCCGGCCGCGGGCAGCCCGAAGAACGCGCGCGTGGTCGCGGTGGCGTTGGCGGCGGTGACGGCGACGTCCTCGCCGCGATCGCGTGCCAGTTCCTCGACGATGTGCGCCAGGTACATCGGCTCGTTGCGGCGGTGCGAGGGACTGGGCTTGACCGTCCGCGGCAACAGATAGGGCGCGTCGGTCTCGATCATCAGGCGATTGGCGGGAATCGACTTCACCAGCTCGCGCAGGTGCTGGCCGCGGCGCTCGTCGCACAGCCAGCCGGTGATGCCGATGTGCCAGTCGCGGTCGAGGTAGGCGAACAGCTCCTCGCGGGTACCGGTGAAACAGTGCACCACGGCGGGACCGAGCTTGCCTTCGAACTCGCGCATCATCGCGACGAAGTCGCCGTGCGCATCGCGCTGGTGCAGGAACAGCGGCTTGCCGGTGTCGACCGCATTGTGCAGTTGCATCCCGAACGCGCGCCGCTGCGCCGGCCGCGGCGAGAAGTCGCGGAAATAATCCAGGCCGCACTCGCCGACCGCGACGACTTCCTCGTGGGCCAGCAGCGCGCGCATCTCCGCATCGCACTCGGCGGTGTACTCGCTGGCGTGGTGCGGGTGAACGCCGGCGGTGGCGAACAGTTCGCCCGGATGGGCCCGGGCGAGCGCCAGGGCCTGCGGCGAATGCGCACGGCTGGCACCGGTGACGACCATCTGCACGACGCCGGCCTCGCGCCCGCGCTGCAGCACCGCGTCGCGATCGTGGTCGAAGGAGTCGTGGGTCAGGTTGGCGCCGATGTCGATCAGTTGCATGGACGGGAGGCAAGAAGGAGGGCAGGGCATTGTAGGAGTTCGGGGCCCGCGGCGGCGCCGGCCGCGCCCGGGGCTGCTCATACAATGTCGGCATGAGTCCCCCCGGCTTCCCGATCGATCCCCTGCTGCCGCGCATCCGCGAGAGCCTCGCCGCCCATCCCCGCCTCGTGCTGGAAGCGCCGCCCGGCGCCGGCAAGACCACCCGCGTGCCGCCCGCGCTGCTCGATGCGCCCTGGCTGAAAGGGCGGCGGATCGTGATGCTGGAACCACGCCGCGTCGCCGCGCGGGCGGCGGCGATGTTCATGGCCGCCGAGCGCGGCGACGCGGTGGGCGGGACGATCGGCTACCGCATCCGTTTCGAGAACAAGGTGTCGGCGGCGACGCGCATCGAGGTGGTGACCGAGGGCATCCTGACGCGCATGCTGCAGGACGACCCCGAACTCGCGGGCGTCGGCGCGCTCGTGTTCGACGAGTTCCACGAGCGCCACCTCGCCGCCGACCTCGGCCTGGCGCTCGCGCTCGACGTGCAGGCCGGCCTGCGCGAGGACCTGCGCATCGTGGTGATGTCGGCGACCCTGGACGGCGAGCGGCTCGCCCGGCACCTGGATGCGCCGCGGCTGGCGAGCGAGGGGCGCGGCCATGCGGTGACGATCGAGCACCCGCCGCCGCGTCGCGAGGAGGCGCTCGAGCACCACGTGAGGCGTACCGTCGAGCATGCGCTCGCCACGCATCCGGGCGACGTGCTGGTGTTCCTGCCTGGCCGCCGCGAGATCGCGCGCGCCGAATCGGCGCTCGCCGCCCTGCGCGACGTCGATGTACTCACCCTGCATGGCGACCTGCCGGTGGAGCAGCAGGCGCGCGTGCTGCAGCCATCCAGCGACGGCCGTCGCCGCGTCGTGCTCTCGACCAACGTCGCCGAATCCAGCGTGACCCTGCCCGGGGTGCGCGTAGTGGTCGACAGCGGACTCGCGCGCGAGCCCCGGTACGATCCCAACAGCGGGTTCGCGCGCCTGGCCTCGGTGCCCATCACCCAGGCCTCGGCCGACCAGCGTGCCGGCCGCGCGGGCCGTGTCGCCGAAGGCTGGGCCTATCGCCTGTGGCCGCAGTCGCAGCGGCTGGAGGCCCAGCGCCGCGCCGAGATCGGCCAGATCGAACTGGCCGGCCTGGCGCTCGAACTGGCGGCATGGGGGACGACCGACCTGCGTTTCGTCGATCCGCCGCCGCCGGGCGCACTGGCGGCGGCACGCGAGTTGCTGCAACGGCTGGGCGCGCTGGACGACGAGGCGATCACGCCGCTGGGACGGCGCATGCTGCAACTGGGCACGCACCCGCGCCTGGCGGCCATGCTGCTGGCCCCGGACGCTCCCGTCGAGCGCGCGCTGGCCTGCGACCTGGCCGCCCTGATCGAGGCCCGCGATCCGCTGCGCGGCGCCCGCGGCGCCCGCGGCGCCCCGCCCAGCGACGCCCTGGCCGATCGCTGGCAGGCCCTCGCCGCGTTCCGGCAAGGCCGTGTGCCCGCGGAGGCTTCGCGGGCCGCGCTCGCGGCGATCGACCAGGCCTCGCGACAGTGGCGTCGCCGCATCCGCGTCGACGCCGTGCCGCCGACACAGGCGCCGGCGCACGCACTGGGCGACCTGCTCCTGCATGCGTTCCCGGACCGGATAGCGCGCCAGCATCCGACCGACCCCCTGCGCTACGCCCTGGCCAACGGCCGCATCGCGCGCCTGTTCGACGACAGTGCGTCGTACGGTGAACCCTGGCTGGTCGCCAGCGAACTGCGTGACGACGCCCGCGAAGCACGCATCATGCGCGCGGCGCCGCTGGACGAGGCGCGCCTGCGACGCGACTTCCCCGGGCGCTTCGCCACCCGCGACCGCGTCGCCTGGGACCTCGAGAAGCGGGGCATCGTCGCGGTCCGCGAAACCCGGTTCGACCGCATCGTCATCGACAGCCGGCCGCTGGCCCGGCCCGACCCCGCGCGCTACGCCGATGCCCTGGTCGACGCGGTGCGCCAGCTGGGTCTGTCGGCGCTGCCGTGGCGCGAGCCGCTGCGGCAGTGGCGCGACCGCGTGCGTTGCCTGCGCGCCTGGTTGCCCGAACTCGCCGAGGGCCTGCCCGACCTGTCCGACGAGGCCCTGCTGGGCACCCTGGACGACTGGCTGCGCCCGGTGCTGGCCGGGCGGGCCCGGCTGGATGCGATCGACGAGGCGGCCTTCGCCGAGGCCGTCCGCGCGCGGGCGGACTGGCCCGCCCGGCAACGCATCGACGCGCTGGCGCCTACGCGCATCGTGGTGCCTTCGGGCCTGGAGCGTCCCATCGCCTACGGCTGGGACGACGCGATCGACGCCCCCATCGAGCCCGTCCTCGCGGTGAAGCTGCAGGAGCTGTTCGGTCTGGCCGATACCCCGCGCATCGGCGATGGCCGGGTGGCACTGACCCTGCACCTGCTCTCGCCCGGCGGCAAGCCGCTGCAGATCACCCGCGACCTGCGCGGCTTCTGGGACCGCACTTATCCCGAGGTCCGCAAGGAGATGAAGGGGCGGTATCCGAAGCATCCGTGGCCCGACGACCCCTGGACCGCAGCGGCCACCCACCGCGCGAAGCCGCGGGCGCGCTGAGGCGGGTGAGCCGGCCGGCGCGCTCGCCTACACTGACCGGATGAATGCCTCACCGATCGACGCGCCGGAATACCTGCCCTTCAGGCTCGACCTCGTGGGTCAACGCATGCTGTGGCTGCGCCTGGACGCAGCACAGCGGCAGGACGCGGCCTTCCTGGACGAGCGCGCGTTGCCGCCGCGCCCCGAAGGGGGCTGGCTGCCACTTTCGGCGTGGCTGCCGGAGGCGTCGGTGGTGCCGGCCAGGCCTGCCGACGCGATCGCGCACATCGGCCATTGCGGCTCGACCCTGCTCTCGCGCGTGCTCGATACCTGGCCGGATGTGCAAGCGCTGCGCGAACCGCTGCCGCTGCGCACCCTGGCCGATGCCTGGCCCACGCGCGGCCAGGCTGATGCCCGCGTCTCGGTCCCGGCGGCCGAACGCCTGCTGCGCGCGAGCTGGACGGCGTGGTCGCGGCCGCTGCCGCCGGCCCAGCGCAGCGTGGTGAAGCTCACCAGCAGCTGCAACGGGCTGGTCGAACCCGTGCTGCGCGCCTTTCCGGCCATGCGCATGGTGTTGCTCGACATGCCCCTGCGGCCCTGGCTGGCCACCCTGGCCAAGTCGCCCGAGTCGATGCTCGACGCGGCCCAGGCCGCACCCGAGCGGCTGCGCCTGTTGCAGGCCCGCGGCGTCGGCGAGGGCCTGGCCCTGCATGCGATGAGCCTGCCCGAGCAGTGCGCGATGGGGTGGCTGGCCGAACGGCTGCGCTTCCGCGCGCTCGCCGAGGCGTATTCCGAGCGCGTGCTGCGCGTCGATTTCGAAGCGCTGCTGGCGCGGCCCGGGGAGGTGCTCGCCGAGGTCGCCGCGCACCTGGGGCTGGACGCCCAGGGCCTGCCCGCCGCGCTCGCTTCCCGCCACTGGGGGCGCTATTCCAAGGCGCAGGACCATGGTTACACGCGCGAGGACCGTGCCCACGACCTCGCCCTCGCGCTGCAGCGGCATGGCGCCGACATCGCCAAGGGCGAGCGCTGGGTCGAGGGCATGCGCGATCGCCACGGTACCGCGGTCGATTGAAACCGCGCGCCGCCGCGCGGCTTTTTTGCCGGGGCCCGCGCAGCGGGGCAGAATCCCGGGACCGGCGTGGCGCCGATGCGCCGAAGGGAGGACGTCAGCCGATGCGTGAACATGGCCACCTGAGCGAGTGGAACGAGGACCGCGGTTTCGGCTTCATCGCGCCGGCCAATGGGCGCGCCAGGCTCTTCGTGCATGTGTCGGCCTTCCCCAGGCAGGGCGGTCCGCCGAGCATCGGCGAGATCCTCTCCTACGAAGTCGGGGAAGGCCGCGATGGCAGGGCGGCCGCGCAGCGGGTGCAGCGCCCCGGTGGCGCAAAGCGCGCGCACGGGTCGCGACCGTCGTCGTCCCCTCCGCGGCGGGCGGTCCCCTGGACCGGGGGGCTGGTCCTGGCCGCGGTGGCGGTCGTGGCCATGTTCGGACTGCGCGAAACGACTCGCGCCGGATCGACGGCCGGGAACGCGGCCACGCCCTTGCCGGCGACGCGGGCGGCACCTGTCGCGCCGCGCTTCAGCTGCGACGGCCGCACCGAATGTCCGCAGATGCGTTCATGCGACGAGGCGCGGTATTTCCTGCGCCACTGTCCCGGCGTCAGGATGGACGGCGACAGGGACGGTGTCCCCTGCGAACAACAATGGTGCCCGTGAGGCGGACGCCAGGCCCGCGCGGACTCAGGTGTCGGACCACATCCGGAACAGGTTGCTGCGCAGCGACTCCAGCAGCACCTGCAGGCGCTGCTTCTGCTCCGCGCTGGCGATCCCGCGTGCCGCCAGCGCGCGGGCCTCGTCGATCTGGATCATGAGCTCGCGCCGGCCGGCGTCGGCGATCCAGCTGTGCAGCCAGGTGATGGCGGCGATGCGCACGCCGCGGGTCACCGGCGTCACCCGGTGGATGGTGGTGGAGGGGTAGAGGATCGCGCAGCCCGGATCGAGCTTGTAGGCCAGCTCCTGGGCACCGAGCTGCATCGTCAGCGCGCCCCCCTCGTACTCGGAGGGATCGTTGAGGAAGATCGTGCACGAGAGGTCGCTGCGGATCGGCGGCTGCGACGGGAACAGCGCCTCGTCCACGTGCCATCCGTAGTCCATGCCGGGCTCGTAACGGACCACCGTAGTGCGCGCCATCGTCCGCGGCTGGGCGTAGCTGCGCAGGTCCGGGTTGCGGAACAGGGCTTCGCGCACGAGCTGGGCGATGCGGGCGTTCGCGGGGTCTTCCTGCGGCGCCTGCAGGTTGTGCTTGACCTCCGAGCCGGGGTTGGTGACCCGGCCGTCGTTGAACCCGACCTGCGGCAGCAGCTCCCGCACGGCCTGCAACTCGGCGGCGTTGAGGACGTTGGACAGCACACGGATCATGGACGGGCTCGACGGGAAGGGCCGCTCCATGATCGGCATTCAGCCGCGGGTGGGCAACCGCTCACGGGCATTGCACGGGCCGGCGGGCAGACTGGCGGCCTCTCCCCCTCCAGGAACGCACCATGAAGACGCCCCCGATCAGCGATGCCGTCGAACAGGCCCGCCACGCGGCAGGACGCGCCGCCGACAGCGCCCAGGCATGGGCCGGATCGGTGGGCAAGAGCCTGAGCCGCACCGACGCCGCCAAGTGGCTGGAAGCCGGCCTGAAGATCGGCGCACTGCGGACCGGCGCCCGCGTCGTCGGTGGCTTTGCCCGTCGAAACCCGGCGGTGGCGGTGGCCACGGTCGCCGGTGCCGGCCTGCTCTGGTACGCGGCCCGCCGCAAGATGCGCGAACGCCAGGCGCTGGCGCACGGCGACGGCGAGGCCATCGAGGGCCAGGCCCGCCGCGTCGAAGCGCGCAAGGCCAAGGGTGCGCGCGGCGGCACGCGCCGTCGTCGCAGCGCTTCGGTCACGCCGTCGTCGGAGTGAACCGTAAGAGCGAACGGCCGGAGTGAACGGCTCCGGAGTGTGGCGAGGCGCCTATTCGTGGAAGACGGTGCGTGGCGCCCGCTCAGGCGGCGTTGGTGTCCTCGGCCAACGCGTCCTGCGAGCGCGTGGCCGCCGGCAGCTCGATGATGAAGACCGAGCCGCCGTCGCGGCGCGGTTCGTACCACAGCTGGCCGCCGGCCTGGGAAATGATCTGCCGCGCGAGCGACAGGCCCAGACCGCTCGACAGGCCGTCGTCCTCGTCGGTCAGGCGGGTGAAGGGCTTGAACAGGTCGCGCTGCCGGGACGGTGAGATGCCCGGCCCGCGGTCGGCCACCACCAGCTGCCAGTAGCCCGGCGCCGCGGCATGCCCGCTCATGGTCAGCGGGGCATTGGGCGCGTACTTGATCGCATTGGTGACCAGGTTCTCGGCGACCTGCCGCAGCACGCGCTCGTCGATCGCCACGGCGGCGTCTTCGGCCGGCAGCACCAGTTCGGCCTGTATCCCGGTGGCTTCGAGCTGCACTTCATAGCGCTGGTGCAGCCAGCGCAGGGTGTCGGCCAGGCCCGCGCGCGCATCGACGTCGCGCTTGGTGGTCTGGTGCCGGCTTTCCAGGTAGTGGTGGATGTAGCCCAGCGCGTCGGCCGCGCTCTCGTGGATGATCTGCAGGTAGCGCGGCACCCGTTCGGGCTTGCAGTGCTCTTCCTGCATCAGTTCGCTGGCGAACATGACGCTGGTCAGCGGGTTCTTCAGGTCGTGGGCGACCAGGTTGACCAGCTCCTCGCGCTCGCGCGCCACGCGCTCCAGGCGGTCGGCGGCGAGCTTCAGGCCGATGTGCGCATTGACGCGCGCGATCAGCTCCTCGGGCAGGAACGGCTTGGTGACGTAATCGACCACGCCGGCGTCGAAGGCACGCAACAACAGGTCGCGGTCGTGCGCGGCGGTGACGAATATCACCGGGACGCGGGCGTCGGGCGCGCGCGCGCGCAGCGCCGCCAGGACCTCGAAACCGTCCATGCTCGGCATCATCACGTCGAGCAGGATCAGGTCGGGCTGGACCTCCTCGTACAGGGACAGGGCTTCGTCGCCGGTCGAGGAGGTGGTGACCGAGTACCCCTGGCGGTTGAGCAGGGCGCTGACGACGCGCAGGTTCGCGGCCTGATCGTCGACGACCAGGATGCGGCCTTGGTTGTTCGCGGGATTGATCATGCCGTGCCCCACGAGCCGCTGCCTTCCGCCCCCTTGGCGCCGCGACGACTCATCCGGAATATGGATCACCACGGTAGCAGATCGGACCCCGGAATCGATGCCCCCGGGGCCCGGCAGGCGGGTGGTGGTGACCGTTGGGCGGTTCAGCCAGCCGCGCCCGCCACGACCCGCCATTGGCCTGGCGCCAGCCCCTCCAGCCCGACCCCGCCCATCGCGACCCTGACCAGGCGCAGGGTGGGCAGGCCGACGGCCGCCGTCATGCGCCGGACCTGGCGGTTGCGGCCCTCGGTCAGGGTGATTTCCAGCCAGCCGTCCGGGACCGTCTTGCGATGGCGCACCGGCGGGTCGCGTGGCCACAACGCGGGGGGCGCGGGAAGCGCGCGCACGCCGGCCGGCCGGGTCGGGCCGTCCTTGAGTGTCACCCCCCGGCGCAGCGCCTCCAACTGCTCGTCGCGGGCCAGTCCCTCGACCTGGACCAGATAGGTCTTGGGCCGCTTGTGCCGCGGGTCGGTCAGGCGATGGGCGAGGCCGCCGTCGTCGGTCAGCAGGAGCAGGCCCTCGCTGTCGTGGTCCAGGCGCCCGGCCGGGTACACACCGGCCGGCAGGCCGAACCCGGCGAGGGTCGCCCGCGGCGGCTGGCTGCGGTCGGTGAACTGGCACAGGACCTGGAAAGGCTTGTTGAAGGCGATCAGCAAGGCGGGACCGTGGAACAGGGGAAGGGCGTGGAACATGCGCCGGCGGGCGCGCACGGCGCGTGGCGTTGGCGTTTATCTGAAATTTATTTATAAATCAACAATTTACACGTCGCCATCATGCCGTCTATGGAATAGTGGAAACCGTAGCCGAAAGGCTGCGGTTCCGGTTCACCGGCACCCTCCGCGCATTCGCGGACATGCCCCCGGCAACGTGCCGGGACCTTCGAACCGATCTTGCCGCCGATGCCCGGCATCGGCGCAGCACCATCCATACCAATTAGAGACAGGGAGTTCCATGAATACCACGACCCAGAACATCCGCAACGAGAAGATCGAGACCCTGAACGAGCTGATCGAGGTCAGCCGCGACAGCGCGCAGTTCTACAGCGACGCCGCCAGCAAGGTCGACAACCCGCAGCTCAAGCAGCTGTTCACCGGCATGGCCGAGTCCAAGAACGGCCTGGTCGGCGCCCTGGCCCGCGACGTCCGCGCCGAGGGCGCGTCCCCGGCCAAGAGCGGGACCTTCCGTGGCAGCCTGCACGAGTTCTATGGCGACATCCGCGCCAAGCTCGGCGACAAGGACTACGCCTACGTGAGCGAGCTGGAGGAGTCCGAGGATCGCATGCTCGATGCCATGCGCGAGGTCATCGAGGACAACGGCACCCCGGCGCAGGTCAAGACGGCCGTGTCGGGCTACCTGCCCAAGGTGAAGGCGCAGCATGACCTCATGCGCGACCGCAAGTGGGCCATGAAGTCGGCCCACTGAGCCGCCCACGGGTGCCTGGGCGGGCCAGACCCGCAGGGGTCCCCCGCGCACGAAAACGCCGACCCTCCCGGGTCGGCGTTTTTGTTTGGCCGTGGCGTGCGTTCAGTCGTCGCTGATCGGCATCGCCTTGAGGGTGAACGCGCCCAGGGCATCCTCGCCGCTGCCCAGCGAGTTCACGCGCACCGTGTAGGTGCCGCTTGCGCTCACGCTGGTGACGATGAGCGCATTGGTGTCGTCGTCGCCGCGGTCGTCGTTCTGCGAGACCACCTCGCCGTCGGGGCCGAACAGGATCAGGACCGGGTCGACGTCGTCGGACTTGGCGCTGATGGCGACCAACTGGTCGGCCTTCAGGGCCAGGCGGTAGTCCTGGCTGCGGCCACCGCCATCGCTGGGGCGCGCGCTGCGGTCGAAACGGCCCTCGATCGAGCGGCCCATGGCCAGCTCGGTATCGGCGGCGTGGGCGCTGCCGAAGGCAAGCACGGAAAGGATCAGGCTGGTGGAAACGAGGGCTGCGCGCACGCGGACTCCTTTGTGGACGTGGACGTGGTTGAAAAAGGCGCGATCGGCAAGCCGGTCGCGCCCCATTATGCGCAGCTCCCCGTTCAGGTGGGATATCCGGATCAGGCCTCCGGCTTGCGGAAGCGCAGCGTCATGCGGTCGCTTTCGCCGATCGCCTCGTATTTGGCGGCGTCGGCCTCGTCGTGGCGGTTCCCGGGCGGAAGCATCCAGACACCATTGGGATGGTCGGCGGTGTCGTTGGGATTGGCGTTGGCTTCGCTCTTCTCGACCAGCTCGAAGCCGGCCTTCTCCGCCAGCTCGATCACCAGGGCTTCGGTCATGTAGCCCGACTTCTTCATCGTCTCCAGGTCGGTGTCCGGCTTCGCCCGGTGCTCGACCACGCCCAGCGTGCCACCGGGCTTGAGCACGTCGAAAAAGGCCTGGAAATAGGCCTCGCCGGTATCGCTGTTGACCCAGTTGTGGACGTTGCGGAAGGTCAGCACGGCGTCGGCGGAACCGGCGGGACCGAACTGCGGCGACTTCGGGTCGAACGCGCGCCATTCGGCCTGGTCGTAGGCGGCCGGCGCGGCGGCGACCTTCTCGCGCAACTTCGCATTGGTCTTGTCGTAGTAGTCGGAGGCGCCGTCGGCCCAGATCGCGCCGACGTAGTGGCCGCCGTCGCGCAGGTAGGGCGCCAGGATCTCGGTGTACCAGCCACCGCCCGGGGTGATCTCGACCACGGTCTGGCCCGGCTCGATGCCGAAGAACGCCAGCGTTTCGGCCGGATGCCGCGCACTGTCGCGGGCGACGTTGGCCGGGTCGCGCCAGTCGCCGGCGATCGCCGCGGCGAGGGCATCGGCCGCTGCGGTCGTCCCGGTGTCGGTGGCCTCCGTGGCCGCTGCGGTCTCGGTATCGGTGGCCGCGGGAGCGGCGGTGTCGGCATCGGGCTGCGCATTGCAGGCGGCGAGGATCGGCAGCAGCAGCGCGCTGGCGAGCGCGGTGGCGAGGACACGTTGCATCGGCGGGTCTCCAGTGGACGGGGGCGCCCAGCCTACCCCAGCGGGCCGGCGACCGCGCGCATGCCGTCGTCGACCGCGCTCAGGCGCTCGCGTCCAGGCGCTGCCCGTACTCCAGCGCCTGTACGTGCAGCCATTCGCGGAACGCGAGCAGCCCGGCGTGGTCGGCCGAGCGCTGCGGATAGACCAGGTAATGGGCATAGTGGGTACGCATGCGCTCGTTGCTCAGGCGTACCAGCTGGCCGGACTCGATCAGCAGGCGGGCGCGGGTCAGGCGGCCCAGGCCGACGCCCACGCCGCTGGCCGCGGCCCGCAGCAGGCTCTCGGTGTCGTCGAAATTGGCGGCGTAGCGCTTGGGCGCGCTGCCGCCGAACTCGGCGAACCAGGTCAGCCACTGCTCGTGGCCGTCGTCGGGCTCGCCCAGCAGCGGCCAGTTGCCCAGCTCGGCCAGGCGCGGCGTGCCAAGCCGCGCCACCAGTTCCGGGCTGGCGACGGGCGCGACCCATTCGTCGAACAGGTGCTCGCTGACCAGGCCGGGCCAGTGCCCCCTGCCGATGCGCATCGCCGCGTCGACGTTGCGGTCGCGCTCGAAGTCCACCACCGACACCGTCGACTGCAGGTTGATCTGCACCTTCGGGTGTGCGGCGAGGAAATCGCCCAGGCGCGGCACCAGCCAGGCCGAGGCCACCGAGGGCGTGACGCTGATCGTCAGCACTTCGTCGTGGCGCGGGCCATAGGGCCGCAGCGCCTGTTCCAGCGCTTCCAGGTGCGGCGCCACCCGCGACATCAGGTGCTGGCCGTCCGCCGTCAGGCGCACGCCGCGCGAGCTGCGCTCGAACAGGCGTCGGTCCAGGCGTTCCTCCAGGCTGCGGATCTGGTGGCTCAAGGCGCTGACCGTCAGGTGCATCGACTCCGCGGCCCGGGTCAGGTTGCCGGCGCGGGCCGCAGCGGCGAAACCCAGCAGGGCATGCATCGGGGGGCGGGCCATTGGGATCTCCAGACTTGAATGCAATTCAAGATGAGCTTGCGTAAAAGTCGCTTTTTACTGAAACACGGCAGGACTATCTTGCACTCCACCCCACGAGGCTGTCCACGGAGGATGGCCGCACACAGAGGAGTCCCGCCATGAATATCTACAAAGGTCTGCTGTTCCTGCACGGGCACGTGTTCGATCCGGCGATCCTCGCCGACGTGGCGCCGGCGCCCCCTGCCGAGGTCCCGGCCGTGCCGGCACGCGCCGTCGAGAGCGGTCGCCGGGCCCGTGCCGAGCGCACGCCGCGCGCTGCAGCGGGGGCGTCGATGGCCCCGCCGCGCGACTGCTGCGCCTGAGCCGCCCGTGGCCCCGGTGTTGCGCGATCAGCGTGGCGCCGGGGCATCTCCAGGGCGGAAGTCCAGTACCGTGGTGGTCCCCTGGCCATGGTCGGAGGCGATATCCAGGCGCCAGTCCAGGTGCTCGCACAGGCGCGCGATCAGGGTCAGCCCGATACCGCCGCCGTCGTGGCCACCGCCCTCGCGGGCCAGGCGCGCGTAGATCGCGCTGATCTCCTCCGGCGACATGCCATGGCCCGGGTCCTCGATGACGACGCGCGCCGGTTGCTCGAGTCGTACGCGGATGCGCCCGCGATCGCTGTTCTCGATCGCGTTGCGCAGCAGGTTGCCGACCGCGGCCTGCACGATCGGCAACGGCGCCACCAGGGTGACCGGCGCCAGCGCGTCGACATCGATCGCCAGGTCCTTGCCTTCGGCCAGGTGGCGGTGCTGGTCGACGATCTCCGGCAGCAGCGCATCCAGCCCGATGGGCCCGGAGGCGTCCGCCAGGCGCGCGGGGTCCTTGGCGAGCACCAGCAGCAGCGACACCAGTTGCTCGACCTCGCGCGCGGTCCGCTGGATCCGCTCGAGCTGGCCGCGCGCGGCGTCGGGCAGGCCGGGTTCGCGCGCTGCGAGGGTGGCGGCGCCGGCGATCACCGCGATCGGCGTGCGCAGTTCGTGGCTCGCCTGGTTGATGAAGCCGCGCTCGCGGTCGACGAAACGGTCGCTGCGATCGATGAACTGGTTGAATGCATCGGCGATCACCGCCACCTCGCGGCTGGCGTGCGGCGGCACGGGCACGCGGCGATCGGTGCGGTCGGGCTGGATGGCGGCGATGCGCCCGGCGATGGCGTCGAGCGGTCGCATCAGGCGCGCCACGATCCAGCCGATCGCGAGCGTGGCCAGCAACAGGGTGGTGAGCGCGGCGGCGATGATCACCGCCGCCAGCTCGCGCTCGCGCGCCTCCAGGGGCTCGGCGTCCAGCGCCAGCATCACCGGGCGGTCATCGATGTCCCGCACCAGCAGGACGGTGTCGCGCCCCCCGACCAGGATGTCGTCGTGCAGTCCCGGGCCGTAGCCGGTGAGCGCGGGCGGGACCGGCGCACCGCCGGGCCCGCCGTAGAGCGCGATGTTGTCGGAATCGACCCAGCGGTAGCCGGGCTCCTCGCGATGGCGTTCGAGCAGGTGGTCCAGTTCGCCGTCCAGGAGGGTCTTCCAGACGATCCGCTCGACGTATTCGTTGACCACCAGGCCCTGGAAGATCACCGCCACCGACAACAGCGCCATCGCGGCGACCACCGCCAGGAGGATCCGGTTGCGCAGACTGGAGCGGCGCGGGCCGCCCGGCGTCGCTTCAGTCGGCATCGGCGCTCTCCGCGGACGGACCCGGCGGCGCGATCCGATAGCCGACCCGCGGCAGCGTCTGGATCAGCTTCGCCGCGAACGGGCCGTCGACGCTGCGACGCAGCTCGTAGACGTGCGAGCGCAGCATGTCGCCATCGGGCGGCTCGTCGCCCCACAGCGCGTGCTCGAGCCGCTCGCGCGACACCGCCGCCGGGCTGGCCTGCATCAGCACCGACAGCAACTTGCGCCCGGCCGGATAGAGGTGCAGCACGCGACCCTCGCGCGTCGCTTCCAGGGTGTCCAGGTCCAGGCGAAGGTCCGCGACCTCGAGCACGCGGCGGCGCCTGCGGCCCTGCGCGCGCTGGACCAGGGTCTCCAGCCGGATCTCCAGTTCGGCCAGGTCGAAGGGCTTGGTGAGGTAGTCGTCGACGCCGGCGCGGAAGCCGCTGATCTTGTCGGGCAGCTCGTCGCGCGCGGTGAGCATCAGCACCGGCACCTCGCGCCCGGCCTCGCGCAACGCCGCCACGACGGCGGGGCCTTCCATCCGCGGCAGCATCCAGTCGAGGACGATCGCGTCGAAGGCCTGGGTCACGGCCAGGTGCAGGCCGGTGACTCCGTCGGGGGCGGCATCGAGCTGGTGGCCGCGGGCCTCGAAGTACTCGAAGAGGTTGGCCATCAGGTTCCGGTTGTCTTCCACCACCAGCAGGCGCATCGGCGTGTCCCGTGTTCGCGCGGCGGCCGGCATCGTTTCCGGCTCGAAGGGCATTGTGGGCCGAACGCCGCGTCGCCGCGACCCGGGCCCAAGCCTCGACCCCATGCTGTCGGAAAAGCGTCGGAAACCTGAGCGGATAACAAACGCTGAATCCCGTTCCGACCTTTGTCCGACACGCCGCCGCCGACCATGCACGCGCCCTCCGCATCCCGTCATCCGATCGGCGCATGTCCCACGAATCCCGTATTCCCCAGATCCTGCCGGAGGGCGCGCGCGCCGCCCGCCCGGCGGGCACGCGAGCACCCGGTGCGCGGACGGCGCCCGCGTGGACGCCCGGCGCCGACTTCTTGCGCCTGCACGCCCTGTGGCCGCTGCTGGCCTTCGTGGTGCTGGCCACGCTGGCGATGGCCGGGCAGGGCGACGCCTGGATCGCCGATCGCCTGTATGCCTGGGAAGGCGGACGATGGGCCCTGCGCGAGGCCTGGACGACGCAGCAGCTGATCCACCTGGGCGGCCGCGACCTCAGCGCGCTGGCCTGGTTGCTGGCATTCGCCGCCTGGATGGTGGCCTGCCTCAGGCCGGGTGCCGCGCGGCTGCGCCGACCGCTGGCCTACCTGCTGGTGGCCACGCTCGCGTCGACGGCGACGGTCGCCCTGCTCAAGGGCGTGACCGCCATGGACTGCCCCTGGGACCTGGCGCGCTACGGCGGCCATCTTCCCGCCGTGGGCCTGTTCGAGCTGCGGCCGTCCGGCATGCCGGCCGCCGCCTGCTTCCCCGCCGGCCATGCCAGCGGCGGCTACGCATGGGTCGCGAGCTACTTCTTCCTCGGCGTCGTCCAGCCGCGCATGCGCTACTGGGGCCTCGCCTTCGGCCTGGGCCTGGGCCTGGTCTTCGGGGTCGGCCAGCAACTGCGCGGCGCGCACTTCGCCTCGCACGACCTGTGGACCGCGGCCATCTGCTGGTTCGTCGCGCTCGGCGCCTACCGGCTGTTCTGGCCGTCGCGGACAGCAGCCCAGGGGGCGACGCGATGAACGCCATTGTCTCCCGTGTCGCCAGCCTGACCCGCCTGCCGGCGATGCCGTGGCGGCGATGGCGCCTGCCGGCGCTGGGCAGCGAACAGCTGGCCCTGGTCGCCAGCGTGTACTTCGCCGCGGCGTGCAACACCACGTTCTTCGGCGCGGTGATCCAAAGCGGTGGCCTCCACGGAGCCCACGGCTGGTGGACCGGCGTGGCCCTGTTCGTCGCGATCGTCGCGTTGCATTTCCTGCTGCTGTGCGTGCTGTTCACGCGCTGGACCGCGAAGCCGGTGCTGGTGGCCCTGCTGCTGACCAGCGCCCTGGCGGTGCACTTCATGCGCGACTACACGGTGTACTTCGACACCGACATGATCCGCAACATCCTCCACACCGATCCCGATGAGTCGGGCGAGCTGGTCAATGCCGGCCTGTTGCCGTCCTTCCTGCTGCTCGGCGTGCTGCCGTCGATGCTGGCGATGCGGGTGCGCCTGCGCCGGCGATCCTGGCGGCGGGCAGCGTGGATCCGCGTCCTCAGCATGGCGCTGGCCCTGGGGGTGGCGTCGCTGGCGCTCCTGTCGTCGTTCCAGTCGGTGTCCTCGCTGATGCGCAACCATCGCGAGTTGCGCCACCTGGTCACGCCGGGCAATTACCTGGTGTCGGCACTGCGCGTGGCCACCGAGCGCCCGTCGCGGCCGAAGGGCCCGCGTGAACCGGTTGGCCTGCAGGCCAAGGTCGTCGGCCGGCCGGCCGGCACCCGTCCGCGCGTGCTGGTGCTGGTGGTCGGCGAGACCCTTCGCGCGCAGAACTGGGGGCTCAACGGCTACGCCCGCGACACCACGCCCGCGCTGCGCCGCATCGACCCGGTGAACTTCCCGGACGTCACCGCCTGCGGCTCGAACACCGAGGTTTCCCTGCCCTGCATGTTCTCCGACATCGGCCGCGCGAACTACGACAAGCGCCGGATCGAGGCGCGCCAGTCGCTGCTCGACGTGCTCGACCACGCCGGCGTCGACACGCGCTGGATCGACAACCAGAGCGGCTGCAAGCATGTCTGCGACGGCGTCGCCCACGTGTCGGTCTCGCATGCGCGGGACCCGGTCCTGTGCACCGGCGATCGCTGCCTGGATGGCATCCTGGTCGATGCGCTCTCCGGCGCGCTCGGCGACACCACGGAGGACCGCGTGATCGTCCTGCACATGCTGGGCAACCATGGGCCGGCCTACTTCAACCGCTACCCGCGCGACGCCCGGGCCTATTCGCCGGAGTGTCGCAGCGAGGAGCTGGCGCACTGCAGCCGGGAGGAGATCGTCAACGCCTACGACAATGCCGTGCGCTACACCGACAGCGTGCTCGCCCGCCTGGTCGCCACCCTGCAGGCCGACGCCGACGTCGACAGCGCCCTGGTCTATGTCTCCGACCATGGCGAGTCGCTGGGCGAGGACGGTGTCTACCTGCATGGCCTGCCGTACTCGATCGCGCCGCGCACCCAGGTCCGCGTGCCCATGGTCATGTGGTTCTCGCCGGGCATGCAGGCCAGCCGGGGCCTGGACCTGCAGTGCCTGCGCGAGGTCGCCGGGCGCCCCGCCAGCCACGACAACCTCTTCAGCTCGGTGCTGGGGCTGATGCAGGTCCAGACGCCGGAATATCGCCCCGACCTGGACCTGTTCCGGCCCTGCCTGCCCGCCACGGGCGCCTGAGTCCGTCCGGCGGCGACGCCCTGCGCGAACGCGCGGTACCGCCGCGCCCCCGGAATGGTTAGGATTCCCGTGGAGTCGTCCCCACGGCCCGCTGCGCGGGCGCGGACGACACGACTGCCTTGGGGAAGCACATGTCGCAAAGAGTCCTGATCATCCTGTTGTCGCTGACGCTCGGCCTGGTCAGCGGCGCTTTCGGCTGGTCGCTGATCGTCGGCAAGCGCCACGCGCAGGCCGTGGAAGCCGCGCGCGAGGAAGCCCGCGAGGCCGGCGTCGAGGAAGGGCGCGCCGCCGCCGAGAAGGCCCTCAACGAGGAACTCGCCGCGCTCAAGCCGGTGGTCTTCAACGAGGCCCCTGAAGCGGAGAACAAGCCAGGCGGCGTGGAGTTCGAATACGAGTACGTGGACGCCAAGAGCGAGGCGCTCAAGCCCTTCCAGCAGATGGCGGTCGACAGCGACATGCTGCACCACCAGCCCGAGATCCAGGCCATCGACGGCATGTTCATGCTGCCGCGCCCGATCAAGTACATCACCGCCGAGTGCGGCGAGGTCAACGCCTTCTACTCGGCCGAGCGCGGCGAAGTGGTCATGTGCTACGAGACCATGCAGGTGCTGCAGCAGCGTGGCGAGGAACTGGCCGCCGGCAACGAACTGGACGAAGGGTTCCCGCGCCGCTATCTCGACGCCAACGTGCGCTTCATCCTGCTGCACGAGACCGGGCACGCGCTGATCTCGATGCTGGAGATCCCGATCACGGGGCGCGAAGAAGACGCCGTCGACCAGCTCGCGACCACGCTGATGCTGCGCTTCGCCGGCATCAACGAGTCCACCAGCGTGGTCGCCGAGAACCTGCGCATGGCCTCGAACTGGTTCCTGGTGCGCAGCACCGGCAAGTACAACCTGGACGTCTACGCCGACCAGCACGCACTGGGCGAGCAGCGCTACTTCAACCTGCAGTGCATGCTCTACGGCAGCGACCCGGCGCGCTACCTCGACATCGTCACCAGCGGCGACCTGCCCGAGGCGCGGGCCAAGGGCTGCCCTGAGGAGTCGCGACGGGTCAGCCGCGCCTGGCTGCGGCTGCTGCTGCCCTATGTCGCGCCCAAGTACCAGATGAGCGAAGAGAAGGCCGAGCGCCTGTTCGAGGAGCGCGCCCGCGAGCGCGAGCGCAACGCCGATATGCCCTACATTCGCTGAAGCGACGCCACGGCGTCGCGGAGGTCGAGAAGGCCGGGGCCGCCCCGGCCTTTTTCGTGGGCGCGCGCGGTGGCCGCCCGATGCATTGCCGAAGCGGCTGGGGAATTGTTAAACTAAGAATCATTCTCAGTTGCAGTCGGACTGTCTTTCCGCGAAAGCAGGCGCCGCCGCACGTGACCCATGGACAGGGTCGGCCCCTTCCGTCCTTCCAGAGGTTCCCGATGTCCTTCGGCCGTCCTTCCGCCTGTCCCGCCCGCCCGGCCACCGTCCTGCGCATCGGTGCGCTCGCCGGTTCGTTGCTGTTCGCGTTGCCGTGTTTCGCCCAGGCCGCGCAGGAGGCCGACGCCACCGATCTGGACACGGTCGAAGTCCGCGCGCCGATCGCGCGCAACAGCGACACCGCCACCAAGACCGACACCCCCATCCGCGAGATCCCGCAGTCGATCTCGGTGGTCACCAGCGAGCAGATGCGCGAGCGCGCCATACACGGCGTCGAGGAGGCGGTGTGGTTCGTCGCCGGTGCCCAGGGCGGTGGTTACGGCAACGACTCGCGCAGCGACTGGCTGCTGGTGCGCGGCTTCACCCCGGCCCGCTACCTCGACGGCCTGGCCCTGGCCGACGGCTCGGGCACCGGCATCACCCGGATCGAGCCGTACGCGCTCGAGCGGGTGGAGGTGCTCAAGGGCCCCTCGTCGGTGTCCTACGGCGCGATGCCGCCCGGCGGCATGGTCAACTACGTCAGCAAGCGCCCCACCGAGGACGTGCTGCGCGAGATCGAGGCCCAGGTCGGCAGCTTCGGCCTGCGCCAGGCCGCCGCCGACTTCGGCGGACCGCTGAGCGGGGACGGCACCTGGCGCTACCGCCTGACTGCGCTGGCGCGCAACAGCGACGACCCGGTCGACTACATCTTCGACGACCGCTACTACTTCGCGCCCGCCGTGACCTGGCAGCCCGATGCCGCCAACGCGCTGACCGTGCTGGCGTCGTACCAGAAGGCCGAGACCATGTCCGGCGCGGGCTTCCTGCCCGCGGAGGGCACGTTGCTGCCGAACCCGAACGGCAAGATCCCGCTCAATCGCTTCACCGGCGAGCCGGGCGAAAACGACTACGACAAGACGCGCAGCGCGCTGGGCTACGAGTTCCGCCACGATTTCGACGAGGACACCCGTTTCCAGCAGAGCGTGCGCTACGCCAGCACCGAGGTCGAGACCGGCGCGTCGGTCGGCCCGTTCGGCTTCACCGGCGACCAGCGCACCCTGCTGCGCTACCTGTTCCCGACCGAGGAGCGCTCGGACAACCTCGCGCTGGACAACAACCTGCAGTTCGCCTTCGACACCGGCCGCGCACGCCATGTCGTGCTGGCGGGCATCGACTGGCGCCGGGGCGAGAACGACTACGCGTCGGCCTTCAGTTTCGCCGCGCCGCCGCTGGATGTGTTCGACCCGGTCTACGGCGGACCGGTGACGCGGCCGGACTACACCAGCCGCACCGTGCAGACGCAGGAACAGCTGGGCGCCTACGTGCAGGACCAGGTGCGCCTGGACCGCTGGGTGTTCACCCTGGGCGGCCGGCAGGACTGGGTCGGCACGGACACCGAGGACCGCATCAACGGCGGGCGCGCGCACCAGAGCGACGAGAAGTTCAGCGGCCGCGTCGGCGTGAACTACCTGTTCGACAGCGGCTGGGCGCCGTACGCCGGCTACTCGCAGTCGTTCCAGCCGACCGTCGGCACCGACTTCGACGGCAATGCCTTCGTCCCGACCACCGGCGAGCAGGTCGAGGTGGGCATCAAGTTCCAGCCGGCGAACGGGCGCCTGCTGGCCACGCTGTCGGCCTATGAGCTGCGCCAGCAGAACACGCTTGTCGTCGACCCCAACCACACCCTGTTCCAGATCCAGCAGGGCGAGGTCACGGTGCGCGGCGCCGAGCTGGAAGGGCGCTGGAACGCAGGCAACGGCCTGAGTCTGTTCGGTGCCTACGCCTACATCGACTCGGAGGTCACCGAGACCACCGACCCGCTGTCGCTGGGCACCGAGATCCCGTTGCAGCCCCGTCACGCGGCGTCGCTGGGCGCGGACTACACCATTGCCTACGGCGTCCTGGCCGGGCTCGGCTTCGGTGGTGGCGTGCGCTACACCGGCGAGCACTTCGGCGATGCCTACAACCAGTGGCAAACGCCCTCGTACACCCTGTTCGATGCCGCGGTGCACTACGACGTCGGTCGCTGGCGCCTGCAGCTCAATGCCAGCAACCTGACCGACAAGGAATACATCAGCGTCTGCAACAGCGCCGCGTGGTGCTACTACGGCTACCCGCGGATGGTGACTGCCACGGCACGCTTCCGTTGGTGAGGCCCCTTGGGTCCCGGACGATCGCATGAGCCTGCTCCTTGCCCTCGCCACCGGCCTGCTGGCCTGGACGTCCGCGCTGGCGCTGTACGCCGGCAGCGGGCATTGCCGCTGGCCGAGGCTGCGCGTGCCGCGGCCTCGCGGCAGCGCCATCGGAGCCGCGCTGGCCGCGCTGGCCCTGGCGACGGCGATCGCCGACCTTGGGGTCGGCGCGGGCCTGTGCGCGATGCTCGCCCACTGGATGCTGGCCATGCTCGTGCTGCCCTGGCTGGGCGCCTGGCGGGAGGTCGCGGCACCCTCGCCGACCCGGGGGCGACCATGATGTGGGGACGCGCAAGCGCGGCCCTGGTGCCGGGCTTCTTCCTCGCCGCCGGCCTCATGGGCCTGGCCTGCTGGACCCTGCCGGGCCCGTGGCAGTCGACCCTGGTGCCGGGCCTGGTGGCGTTCTTCCCGCTGTGGATCTGCGTGGCCGGCGCCGCGTTCGCCTTCGCCAGCGGCGCGCGCGCCTGGGCCTGGCTGGGCGGTCTCGCCATCGCCAGCCTGGGCGGCCTGTGGCTGCTGCAGCACGCCGGCTGGGTGCAATGAGGCCAATGCCATGAAGCTCGCCTCGCGCACCTTGCGCACCTTCACCGCGGTGCATACCTGGACCGGCCTGGTCGCCGGTTTCGCCCTGTTCGTGGCGTTCTATGCCGGCGCGCTGACCGTCTTCCACCACGACCTGCAGGCCTGGGAGTCGCCGCGCACGATGGGCGCCGCGCCGGAGACGCTCGACGACGCGCAACGCCTGCTCGACGCGACCCTGGCGCGGCATCCCGCCGCGCGCGTGCACCTCGGCATGGTCTTCCCCGGCGGCGAGTACCCGGTGGCCTCGAGCTACTGGCAGGACGAGGCGGGCACCTGGCGCTTCGCCACGCTGCAGGACCTGGAAGGCAGCGAAAAGCCCTTCGGCGGTACCCTGTCGGAGCTGGTCAACCTGCTCCATTACTCGCTGGGGATACCGGTCGCCGGGACCTGGCTGATGGGTGCGGTGAGCCTGCTCTACGGCCTGGCCCTGCTGTCGGGCCTGGTCATCCACCTGCCGAAACTGCTCGGCGACCTGTTCGCCCTGCGCCCCGGCCGCAACCTCAAGCGCTTCTGGCAGGACGCGCACAACGTGATCGGCGTGCTCAGCCTGCCGATGCACATCATGTTCGCGGTGACCGGCGCCCTGCTGTGCCTGGCCTTCGTGACCCTCATGGCGATCGACCCGCTGGTGTACCGCGGCGGCGGCATGCAGGCTGTCCCTGCCGCGATGGACACCGCGCCGCGGGTCGAGCCCGCTGGCATGCCCGCCGCGCCGGCGCCACTGGCGCGGATGGTCGACATCGCCACGGCCACCGCGCGGGCGCAGGGCCTGGATGCGTTCGAGCCGGCGTATCTCAAGCTCGCCCACGGCGGCGACGCCCGCGCCACCCTCGAGATCACCGGTGAGTCGCCCGGTGCGCTCGGTCCGCTGGGCACGGTGGCGCTGGACGCGCACACCGGCGACGTGCTGGCGACCCAGTTGCCCGGCACGCGCGATGCGAACCACGCCACCCTGGCCGCGGCCTACGCCCTGCACTTCGGCGAGTTCGGCAACGCCGGGGTGGCCTGGCTGTACTTCCTGCTGGGCCTGGGCGGGGCGTTCCTGTTCTACTCCGGCAACCTGTTGTGGATCGAGTCGCGACGCAAGCGACGCCAGGTCCAGCAGGCGCGGGCGCCGCAGGGCATGGCGCGGGCGACGGTCGGCGTCTGCCTGGGCGTCTGCGTGGCGATCTCGGTCGCCTTCGTGGCCACCCAGTTGCTGCAATGGCCCGTGCTCGGCTTCGGTGGCGAGCTCGAGGGCGGCGTCCGCCTCGCCTGCTTCGGTACCTGGGCGGCCTGCGCGGCCTGGGCGGCGCTGCGGCCGCCGGCACGTGCGGCGCGCGAGTTGCTCGCCGCCGCCGCGGTCGCGACCGCGCTGGTGCCGCTGGCGCACGGACTGGCGACCGGTGCGTGGTTCTGGCGGGCCGCGGCTGCGGGCCACTGGAACCTCGTCGCCATCGACCTCGGCGCCCTGGCCCTGGCCTTCGGTTTCGCCTGGCTGGCCCGGCTCACCGCACGCCGGGCCCGCTCGGGCGATCCGCACAGCGTGTGGGCGGACCCCTCCGTGCAGGCACGCGAGGCTTGAGCCTGTCTTTCGGGGGCCGCGGGCCGGCTCCGGCGGACCGTCGCCATACCAAGAAAGAAAGCGCCCTGGGCGGGGGCGCTTGTTGGGATGACGCAGGCTCAGGCCGACAGGGCCATGGGGTGGGTCGAGCATAAGGCGATCCACCATGGCTTCCGGCGAACGCGCACGATGGGTTTTGCTTCGCGCTACCCATCCTACGAAGCCACGAACGCCGGATCGCCAGCCGCGTAGCCCGGGTCAGCGAAGCGCACCCGGGGCCCCGGCAAGGCGAAGGCTGGACCCCAGCGTTAGCTGGGGTGACGGCCTGTGGGGGCTACCGGCAAGGACGCGGCCACGGCATCGTCGTAGGGTGGGTAGAGCCAAAGGCGAAACCCACCGTCGCGCAGCCGCACGCATGACGAACGATGGGTTTTGCTTCGCGCTACCCATCCTACGAAGCCACGAACGCCGGATCGCCAGCCGCGTAGCCCGGGTAAGCGAAGCGCACCCGGGGGCCTGGTGAGGCCAAGGCTGGACCCCAGCGTTCGCTGGGGTGACGGCCTGTGGGGGCTACCGGCAAGGACGCAGCCGCGGCATCGCCGTAGGGTGGGTAGAGCCGAAGGCGAAACCCACCGTCGCGCAGCCGCACGCATGACGAACGATGGGTTTTGCTTCGCGCTACCCATCCTACGAAGCTGCGAACACCTGATGGCCAGCCGCGTAGCCCGGGCAAGCGAAGCGCACCCGGGGGCTTGGTAAAGACAAGGCTGGATCCCAGCGTTCGCTGGGGTGAGGCTGACCGCTTGCGCGGCACTGCCGCGCGGTCAGGGCGAACGCCCAGCGCGCTGCGCTGGGCCGGGGGGTATCTGGCCAGCCCTGCTAATGGCTGGATCCCAGCGTTCGCTGGGGTGAGGCTGACCGCTTGCGCGGCACTGCCGCGCGGTCAGGGCGAACGCCCAGCGCGCTGCGCTGGGCCGGGGGGTATCTGGCCAGCCCTGCTAATGGCTGGATCCCAGCGTTCGCTGGGATGACGAGCAGAGGCACTCCCCGCGCCGCGCCGCGTCCATTCCCCATTCCCCAAAAAAAAGCGCCCCGGGCGGGGCGCTTTTCGTGGTGATGTCGTGCGGGAAACTCAGGCCGACAGCGTCGCCAGGGCATCGTTGAGGGTCCGGCTGGGGCGCATCGCCTTGCCCAGCAGCGCCAGGTCGGGGTGGTAGTAGCCGCCCATCTCGACCGGCTGGCCCTGCACGGCGTTCAGTTCGGCGACGATCGCGTCCTCGTTGTCGGCCAGTGCCTTCGCCACTGGGGCGAAGGTGGCCTTCAGGGCCGCGTCGGCGTCCTGCGCGGCCAAGGCCTGGGCCCAGTACATCGCCAGGTAGAAATGGCTGCCGCGGTTGTCGAGTTCGCCGACCTTGCGCGAGGGCGACTTGTTCTCGTCGAGGAAGCGGCCGTTGGCCACGTCGAGCGCATCGGCCAGCACCTTCGCGCGGGCATTGCCGGTGGTCTCGGCCAGATGCTCGAGCGAGGCGGCCAGGGCGAGGAACTCACCCAGCGAATCCCAGCGCAGGTGGTCCTCGGCGACGAACTGCTGCACGTGCTTGGGCGCGCTGCCGCCGGCGCCGGTCTCGAACAGGCCGCCACCGGCCATCAGCGGCACGATCGACAGCATTTTCGCGCTGGTGCCCAGCTCCATGATCGGGAACAGGTCGGTGAGGTAGTCGCGCAGCACGTTGCCGGTCACCGAGATGGTGTCCTCGCCGCGGCGGATGCGCTCCAGCGACAGCTGCATGGCCTCGACCGGCGAGAGCACGCGGATGTCCAGGCCGGCGGTGTCGTGGTCCTTGAGGTACTGCTCGACCTTGGCCGCGAGGTTGCGGTCGTGCGCGCGCTGCGGGTCCAGCCAGAACACCGCCGGCGTGCCGCTCAGGCGCGCGCGGGTGACCGCCAGCTTGACCCAGTCGCGGATCGGCGCGTCCTTGGTCTGGCACATGCGCCAGATGTCGCCGGCCTCGACCTCGTGCTTCATCAGGACCTGGCCGGCGTCGTCGAGCACTTCCACGGTGCCGTCGGCCGGGATCTGGAAGGTCTTGTCGTGGCTGCCGTATTCCTCGGCCTTCTGTGCCATCAGGCCGACGTTGGGCACGCTGCCCATGGTGGCCGGATCGAACGCGCCATGCGCCTTGCAGTCGTCGATGACGGCCTGGTAGATGCCGGCGTAGTTGCGGTCCGGGATCACGGCCTTGGTGTCCTGCAGCTGGCCCTGGGCATTCCACATCTGGCCCGAGTCGCGGATCATCGCCGGCATCGACGCGTCGACGATGATGTCGCTGGGCACGTGCAGGTTGGTGATGCCCTTGTCGGAATTCACCATCGCCAGGCCCGGGCGCTCGGCGTACAGCGCCTCGATGCCGGCCTTGATGTCGGCCTGCGCGTCTTCCGGCAGGCGCGGCAGCACGGCATACAGGTCGCCGATGCCGTTGTTGGCGTCGAAACCGGCGCGCTCCAGCGCGGCGGCGTGCTTGTCCAGCACCGGGCGGTAGAAGCCGCGCACGAAGGCGCCGAAGATGATCGGGTCGGAGACCTTCATCATCGTCGCCTTCAGGTGCAGCGAAAACAGCACGCCGCGTGCGCGGGCGTCCTCGATCTGGGCGTCCACGAAGGCCGACAGCGCGCGCGCGCTCATGCAGGTGGCGTCGATCACCTCGCCGGCGCTGACCGCGATGCCGGTCTTGAGCATGTTGCTGCGGCCGTCCGCGCTGGTCAGGCGGATCTTCACGGTACCGGCCTGGTCGACGACCGCCGACTGCTCGCTGCCGTAGAAATCGCCCGATTCCATGTGCGCGACGTGCGACCTGGAGTCCGCGCTCCACTTGCCCATGCGGTGCGGGTGCTTGCGGGCGTAGTTCTTCACCGACAGCGGCGCCCGGCGGTCCGAGTTGCCCTCGCGCAGCACCGGGTTCACCGCGCTGCCCTTGGTGCGGTCGTAGCGCGCCTTGATGTCGCTTTCCTGCTCGCCCTTCGGCTCGTCGGGATAGTCCGGCAGCGGATAGCCCTGGCCCTGCAGTTCCTTGATAGCCGCCTTGAGCTGCGGCACCGAGGCGCTGATGTTGGGCAGCTTGATGATGTTCGCGTCCGGCGTCTTGGCCAGCTCGCCGAGCTCGGCCAGGTGGTCGCCGATCCGCTGGTCCTCGCCGAGCAGGTCGGGGAACTGCGCCAGGATGCGGCCGGCCAGCGAGATGTCGCGCGTTTCGACGGCGACCCCGGCGGTGCCGGCGAAGGCTTCGACGATCGGCAGCAGCGACTGGGTCGCCAGCAGCGGCGCTTCGTCGGTGAGGGTGTAGATGATCTTGGGGCTGTTGGGCATGGAGGGACTCGCAGGCAGTGGGCGGGCGCAGCCGCCGGACGGCGCGCGATGGACCCCCTATTGTCGCAACCGTACGGTTTCAGGGCAAAGGTGCAGGCGGGTGCCTGAATGCATGTGCATATAACCGGGCCGCTGCATGCACTGCCCCCGGGGTCCAGGCATGGGCTTCGATGGGCCCCGACCCCGCTTCCGCCGCGCCTGGACGCGCCGTCCACCGCCGCGGGCCCCGGGTCGCGCCTTAGAGCAGGCCGTCGCGCTTGACCGCCAGGTAGCGCTCGACCAGGGCCGCGGGCAGCTGTTCGCAGGTGACGTCCAGGACCATCACGCCATGGTTGCGCAGGGCTTCGTGGGCGGCGTCGCGCTGCTGCAGGTAGCGGGCGGTCGCGCCGGCATGCACCGCGCCCGGCAGGTCCTCGACAGGCGCGGCGAGGGCGCGGTCGAGTGCGATCTCGCGCAGGCTCGCCACGCACACGAGGTGCCGCTTCTTCAGCAGCGAGACCGCGGCGAGCACGTCGTCCATGTCCTCGTCGCGCAGGTTGGTCACCAGCATCACCAGGGAACGGCGCCGCTGTCGTACCGACAGCTCGGTGGCCGCGGCGAGGAAGTCGGTCGCCACCGGCGAGGGCTGCAGTGCATAGCTGCCGCGCAGCAGGCCCTCGATGGCGCCCGCGCCGCGCCGTGGCGGCACCCAGGTACCGTCGCCGCCGGCAGCGAGCATTCCGACCGCGTCGCCCTGCCGCAGCGCCAGGTAGGCGACCACCAGGGCCGCGTCGAGGACGTGGTCGAAATGGGCCAGGCCGCGGCCGTCGTCCAGCGCGTCGCGCGCCAGCAGGCGGCGACCGGTGTCGAGCAGCAGCACGAGTTGCTGGTTGCGTTCGTCCTGGTACTCGCGCGAGATCAGCTTGCGCGCGCGCGCGGTGGCCTTCCAGTCGATCTGGCGCAGGCTGTCGCCGATCCGGTACTCGCGCATCTGGTGGAAGTCGGTGCCCTCGCCGCGGCGGCGCTTGAGATGGGCGCCAACCAGGCGCGAGGCCTGCTCGGCCGAGAACATGGCGAACTTCGCCAGCGGTGCGAAATTGGGGAAGACCCGGACCGCCTGCGGCTCGCCGGCCACCTGCAGGCGCGTCCACAGCCGCCACGGCGAATGCTGCCGCAGGTGCACCCCCTCGAACAGGAAGTCGCCGCGCGCGTTGGCGGTCAGGCGGTACTCCAGCGCGCTGGCTTCGCCGCGGCGCAGCGCCACGCGCCGCGGCAGGCCGGCCATCGACCAGCCCACCGGGTGCAGGTCGAACACGTCCACGGTCTGCGCCCCCGGCGCCTCCAGTGCCAGGACGACGGCACGTTCGACGCCGATCGGCCAGGTATCGGGGATCGTGCGCCGCACCGCCGGCAGGGGCCGGCGCCAAAGCCGTGCGAGGTCGAGCAGGAGCACGGCCGCGAACGCGCCGCCGGACCCCCACCAGGCGCTGGCCGGCAACGCGCCGGTGCTGGCGGCCAGGCCGCACAGCGCCCAGGCGACCAGCCCGCCCAGCAGGGGCGGGGCGGGACGCGGCAGCCGTCGCGACGGGGTGGCGGGCACGGGCGCGCTCATGGCGTGGCGGGCATCACTGGCGCGGGGCCTCGACCTTGGCCAGCAGGGCCTTGAGCACGTCGTCGGGCGCCTGGCCCTCGATCTGCAGTTCCGGCGCCAGCGCGATGCGGTGGCGCAGCGCGGGCAGGGCGATCTCGCGGATGTCGTCCGGGGTCACGAAGTCGCGGCCCGACAGGACCGCCTGCGCCCGCGCCGCGCGGACCAGGGCCAGGCTGCCGCGCGGACCGGCGCCCATCGCGATCCCCGCCCAGTCGCGGGTCGCGGCGACGATGCGCACGGCGTAGTCGATCACCGCCTCGTCGACGGTGACCTGCGCGGTGCCCGCCTGCATCGCCACGATGTCCTCCGGCCCGGCCGCGCGCCGTACGCGCGCCAGGTCGAAAGCGGCGGCATTGCGGCCCCGGCTGACGGTGCCGACCATGCGGACCTCGTCGGCGCGGCTGGGGTAGCCGATCAGCACCTTGAGCAGGAAGCGGTCCAGCTGGGCCTCCGGCAAGGGGTAGGTGCCCTCCTGCTCGACCGGGTTCTGCGTGGCCAGGGTGAGGAAGGGCGGCGGCAGCGGGAAGCTGCGCCCCTCGATGGTCACCTGCAGCTCGGCCATCGCCTCGAGCAGGGCCGACTGGGTCTTGGCCGGCGCGCGGTTGATCTCGTCGGCCAGCAGCAGGTGGGTGAAGATCGGCCCGCGGCGGATGTTGAAGGTCTCGCTCTTGGGGTTCCAGACCGCATGGCCGCTGATGTCGCTGGGCATCAGGTCGGGCGTGAACTGCACGCGCGCATGGCCGCAGTCGAGCGCCTGCGACAGCGCGCGCACCAGCAGCGTCTTGCCCAGCCCGGGCACGCCTTCGATCAGCACATGGCCGCCGGCGAGCAGGGCGATCAGGATCTGGTCCAGCACCTCGGCCTGGCCGATGAAGGCCTTGCCCACTTCCTCGCGGATCGCGGCGGCGCGTTCGCTGAGCGCGGCGCCGGTCAGCGGCGCCGGCGCGGGCGCGGCCGGGGTGGCTTCCGCGGGCGCGGGACCGCCGGTCGGCGTGTCGGGAGGCAGGGGGTGGTCGGCAGGATTCATAGCTGGTTCCTCAGGCGGATCAGGGTGGCGATCCGGGCGCGGAAGGCCGCGGGGTCGCGGGCGGGGGGCGTCGACAGGGCGTCGCGCACGTCGTTGGGGGTCATGCCGAAGCGCTCGGCGATCAGCGCCGCCTGCGCATCGCCCTCGAGCGCGGCGGCCTGCGGGTCGCGGCGGCGCAGGCGGGCCATGAACGCGGCGCGGACGGCCTCGTGCAGCACGTGGCCGTAACCGTAGCGCCAGGCCAGGTCGCCGCTGGCGCGCACGTGCTCGAGCAGGGAGCGGCGCTCGGCGGGCGGCGAGGGCAGCAGCGGGCCGAAGCGCGGCATGCGCGCCCACAACCAGGCGAACAGGGCCAACAGCAACGGCAGCCAGGCCATCCAGCTGTGCAGGAACAGCCATCGCCACAGCGAGGGCATCTGGGCGGCATAGAGCAGGTGCGCGGTGCCGGCACGGTCGTTGGGCGCGAACAACTGCCGGGTGAGCGCGACGTGAGGGGCATCGCGCAGCTTCTCGTTGGTCAGGAAGTCGAGTTCGGCGACCACGTCCACGCTGCCGCGGCCGTGCGGCAGGCGGGCGTAGACATAGCGGCCGACGTCGGTCGCAGCGGCAGGGTCTTCGCGACGGGCGCGCAGTTTGGCCCGCACCGATCCCTCGTCGTTCGAGTGCTCGTCCGTCCCGGTCTTGGCGAGGGTCTTGCCGCGCGTCGTCGGTGCGCCTGTTCCGCCCGGGTCGGCCTGTCCGGCGCCCGGCCCGACGACCGGATAGGCGTCCACGGCCGCGGATGCCGGGTCCGGCACGCCGTCGGCCTCGACCGGATGGCCGCTCAGGGCGTCGGGCTCCCACGCCACCGCGGGCCGGGTCGAGAGGTCGAAGGCGCGACCGCCGCAGAACTCCACGTGCGAGTCCTCGCCCTCGACGATGAGGGGCGTACAGCCAGCCGAGCGGCCCAGGGCGACCCCGATGGCCTCCAGCAGCGGTGCATTGGCCTCCACGGTCAGCGCCTCGGGCGGTGGCGTGCGCACGATCAGGTGGCCGCCGCCCTCGACGAAGTCCAGCAGCGCCTGGCTGTCGGCCGCCGACAGGCGGCGCGGGTCGTTGAGCAGGAGCACGGTGTCGCGCCCCCCGGGAGCCACTTCGCCACCGTCCAGTCGCTGGCGCATGTCGACCGTCCAGCCCGCCTCGCGCAGCGACAGGCCCAGCACGTAGAGTGGGTTGTAGGTGTATTCGCCGAACGGCGGCAGGTCGACCTCTTCCTCGACCCGCTCGTGCGTCTTGAACCACCACGCGCCCAGGGCGATGGCCAGCGGCAGTCCGATCGCCAGCCCGAGGGCGATGGCGCGATGGCGTGGGCTCATGCCGGCACCTCCGTCGACGGCGCGTCGCCGCGACGCCAGTCGAAGCGATCGGCCAGCAGCGCCAGCTGCGCCTCGAATGCGTCTTCGGCGGGCAGGCGCCCGGCGTAGGCGGCGTACTGCCATTGCCGCACCATGGCTTCGAAGGCCTCGCGGTCGGCCGGCTCCGGCATCCGGCGCGACGCGCGCAGCACCGCCGCCTCGGTCGCACCGGGGACCAGCACCACGTTGGCGCGCGCGCTCATCGCCGCGACGCTGGCGCGGTACAGCAGCGCCAGCGCGTCGCGCGCATGGCCCGCCTGCCACAAGCGGCGCACGGCGGTGGGGATGTCGTCGGGCAGGGGGGCGGGCGCTTCGGTCGGCGTACGCTCGATCTCGGCGTCCTCGCGCACGCGCCGGCGCATGCCGCCGCGCAGCCAGGGCAGCCAGCGCCGGGCGGTGACGAGCAGGACGATCGCCAGCATGCCCGCCAGGAACCAGAGCCCGTACTCGCCGGCCAGGGCGATGGCCTTGCCGATCGCTTCGGCGAGCCGGGCCAGCGCGCTCATGTCCCGTGGCGCCTTCTCTTCGTCCTCGTCGTCGATCGGTTTCCAGGTGGTGACCGTGCGCCTGGGCGAGACCGTCGGGTCCTCGTATGCACGCGCCACCGCCTCGCGCAATGCGGCGTCGTCGGCGACATCGCCGAACACGGCGGGCAGGGTCGGAGGGCCGCTGGGCACCTCTTCCCCTGCGTCGTCGGGGTCGGGTTCGCCGGCTTCCTGCGCGACGGGGGCGGTGCCCGTGTCCGCCTCCTGGCCCCATGCAGGTGCGAGCGCGGCCGGGCCGAGCAGGGCGAGGGCCAGCAGCAGCGGCGCGCTGGCCCGGGACAGCCGCGCGGCCAGGCGGCGCAGCACGATCTCGATGTCCCAGGCCTCCACTTCGGTGCGCCGGTTGAGATAGAGCCCGAACCCGGCGCCGACGTAGAACGGCTGGATGAGCGTCACCGCCAGCCAGTAGACCGCGTTCGTGGTCAGGTCCAGCCAGGTGGGGGGTGCCTGCATCGCCTCCCACAGGCCCTGCGCGGTGCGGGCCAGGTACTCCGGCGGCACGAACAGCAGCGCCAGCGAGATCGTGCCCAGGTACACGGCGAGCTCGAAGTGCACGCACAGCAGGGTGGTCAGCGAGGCGACGCCGTAGCTCGGCCCAACGAGGATGCGCCGGCGCGCCCGCGCTTCGGCGCCCTGGCCGCCCTCGAGCAGGTCGACCGGCAGGTTCATCGAACGCACCGGGCTGAGCCGGCGCCAGGTGAGGTAGGGCAGCAGCCAGCGCACGCCCCAGGTGAACTGCGCACGCAGGGTATCGGCGGTGCCGGGGACGGTGCCGAACACCGCACGCGACAATACGTACAGGGGGATGCGGTCGAAGGCCGGCTTGAGCCACCACATCGTCAGCGGCGCCAGCCACATCATGCCCACGCCCCAGGCCAGGGCGTTGACGGCGACGAACATCGCCGCGCTGGCGAGCAGCCAGGGGACCCAGATCGCGCGGGCGTGGCGGCGGGTCAGGGCGGTGCCCAGCTCGACCGCTTCCCAGGCGGTGCGTGGACGCAGCGCGACGGTCAGCGACTCCAGGTTCATGCGCCGGTACCCAGGTCGTCTTCCGCGTCCAGCGGTCCCAGGTGGCGGCCGCCGAGCATCAGCCAGCCCAGTACCCCGGCCCACAGGCCGGCGCCGACGGTGTACTTGATCCAGGCCGGCATCCAGCCGATCGACGACCAGAAGGCCTCGACGAAGGCCGCGAACAGGAGCATCGCGAAGATGCCCACGCACAGGCGCGCGCCGCGCATGCCGCCCTCGACCAGGGCATCGATGCGCCGTCGCCGGCCCGGCGCGACCAGCCCCAGGCCCAGCCGCAGGCCGGCCCCGCCGGCGATCACGATCGCGGTCAGCTCCGGAGCCGAATGGCCGGCGACGAAGCGCCAGAACGGATCGCCGTGGCCGACCGCCTGCAGGTGCCCGGCCACGCCGCCGATGGTGATGCCGTTGAACACCAGCACCACCACCGAGCCGATGCCGGCGAGCAGGCCGCTGGCGAAAGTGCGGAAACCGATGCTGATGTTGTTCCAGATGTAGTGGCCGAACATCATCAGGTTGGTTTCGCTGTCGCGGCCCAGTGCGCGCTCCGGGTCGGCGGGGTCGTACATCTGCTCGAACTGGGCCAGCTGCTGCGGCTCGAACAGCGACGCGGCGATCTCCGGCCGCATCTGGATGGCAACGAAGATCGTCGCCAGCGGCAACGCGAACAGCAGCAGCGAGGCCAGCATGCAGCCGCGCTCGGCGCGCACCAGGCGCGGGAAGCCGGCCACCAGGAACTCCAGCGCGGACTGCCAGCGCGGCGGAGGCGTCTGGTACAGCACGCCATGCCCGCGCAGCACGATGTCCTCCAGCCGCTGGGTGAGCACCGCGCTGTAGCCGCGGCGGCGGGCGAGCGCGAGGTGCTGGCACAGGCGCCGGTACCGGGCCGGCATCTCGTGGTCGCGCAGGCCCTCCCAGCCACGGCGCTCCCGGCGCGCCTTGCGGGCCACGCTGCGCGCGTCGAGCCAGTCCTCGAGGGCCTGCCACTCGGCGTCGTGGCGCTGGACGAAGCGTTCCTGCTTCATCGGCCCAGCAAGCCGTTGGCGATCGCGTGCAGGCGATCGATGGCGACGGGCCCGCGCGCGCCCAGCCAGGGCGAGGCCAGCTCGGCCAGCTCCACCTGGCGCTCCATGCCCAGGCGCGGCGCGCGCTCGGCATAGGCGATCACGGCGGCCTGCTCGTGCGGCAGCAGCGGCACCGGCGATGCCATCGCGGCCTGCGCGGCGACCGCCCGCGGCGCGGCCGCGCGCGGCGTGTGCACGACCAGGGTGCCGGCGACCATGTCGCCCAGGCGACGGCCCCACGGATCGGCGAAGCCGGCCAGCAGGCCGATGGTGTACCCGAAGGGCAGCATGTCGACCACGCGCAGCAGGTTGCGTGCGATCGCGGCGAGCCAGCCGACCGGGGCGCCGTTGCCGGCGACCACGCGCAGGCCGAGCAGGCGCTTGCCCGGGGTAAGGCCATTCCACAAGGCCTCGAAGGCGATCGGGTAGATCCAGAAGATCACGAACAGGGCGATCGCCAGCGGGCCCATGCCGGCCTTGCCGAGCAGGCCGAGCACCACGCTGACGGCGAAGAACGTCGCACCGCGGACCGCGAAGTCGACCAGCCAGGCCAGGGCGCGCGGCATCGGGCCAGCCGCGGGCAGGCGCAGGGACACGCCCTCGGGCGTGACGACGTCGCGACAGGTATCGAGCACCGGCGCCCCCGGCGTCCCGGCCCCCGTCATCCCGAACTCAGCGCGCTTCCCTGCCATGTGTCCCCGTATTCGTTCCGTTCACCCGTTCCCCCGTGCCGTGGCCCCCGGCCGTGGCGATGTCCTCAGGTGCCGGCGACGCCGAGGTAGCGATCCTTCAGCCTGACGTAGTGCTGCGCACTGTACTGCAGCTGTTCGATCTCGCGTTGTCCCAGTTTTCGCACGAAGCGCGCCGGGTTGCCAAGCCACAGTTCCGCCTCGCCGACGGTTTTTCCCGGCGGTATCACCGCGCCGGCGCCGACGAAGCCGTAGGGCTCGACGGTCGCGCCATCGAGTACGCACGCCCCCATGCCGACCAGGGCGAATTCGCCGATCGTGCAGGCATGGATGATCGCCCCGTGGCCGACGGTGACGTCGTTGGCGATGACCGTCGGAAGCCCGCCCGGGCGGGTGAACGGCCCCTCGTGGGTGACGTGGACGATGGTGCCGTCCTGGATGTTGCTGCGCGCGCCGATGCGGATGGTGTTGACGTCGCCACGGACCACGCAGCCCGGCCAGATGGAGACGTCGTCCTCCAGTTCGACCTGACCGATCACGGTGGCGGCGGGGTCGACGTACACGCGTTCGCCGAGGCTTGGAAACGTATCGAGGTAGGGGCGCAGGGTCATGCGTCGATTCTAGCCGGTGGGGGCCGGCGACGCGCGGCGCGGCTTCATCGTCCGCGCATCGCGCCTTGGCTACACTGCCGCCATGGACATCGTCGCCGACACCACGCCCGGGCAGCTGGACGCGACCCATCGCGCCCTGCGCGCGGCATGGCTGGCCCGCAGGCCCGCGCTGGCACAGCGGCGCGACGACCTCGTCCGCCTGCGCGATGCGTTCCGTGCGCGGCTCGACGCGATGGACGCCGCGATCCGCGCCGACTTCGGCCACCGCTCCGAGCACGAGAACCGGATCTCCGAAGCCATGGTCACGCTGTCGGCGATCGACGACGCGCTGGCCCACCTGCGCAAATGGACGCGCCCGCGGCGCGTGGGCACCGGCTGGCGCTTCTGGCCGGCCACGGCCCAGGTGCGACCGGTCCCGCTGGGCGTGGTGGGGATCCTGTCGCCGTGGAACTACCCGGTGAACCTGGCCCTGATGCCGCTGGTGTCGGCGATCGCCGCCGGCAACCATGTCTACCTCAAGCCCTCCGAGCACACGCCGCGCACCAGCGCCTGGCTGCGTGACTTGCTGGCCGACGTGTTCCCCGCCGATCGCGTCGCCGTCGCCCTGGGCGGTCCCGCCGTTGGGGAGGCATTCGCCGCGCTGCCCTTCGACCACCTGTTGTTCACCGGTTCGACCGCGGTCGGCCGCAAGGTGATGGCAGCCGCGGCGCCGCACCTGACCCCGGTGACGCTTGAACTGGGCGGCAAGGCGCCCGCGCTGGTCTGCGCGGACTATCCGGTCGAGAAGGCGGCCGCGCGCATCGCCACCGGGAAATGGTTCAACGCCGGGCAGACCTGCATCGGCGTCGACTACGTGCTCGTCGATGCGGCGCGCCAGGAGGCCTTCGTCGCGGCCCTGCTCGGCGAGCTGCAGGCGCGCTACGGGACACTGGCGTCCCCGCGCGACTACACCCGGATCATCAATGCCCGGCAGTACGAACGCCTTCATGGCCTCGTCGCCGAGGCGCGCGCGCGTGGGCTGGCGGTGGTCGAACCCTTCGGCGCCGCGTCGCCCGACGCCGGGGCCGGCCTGTTCCCGCCGACGCTGGTGCTGGCGCCCGACGATGGTGCGGCGGTGATGCAGGAGGAGATCTTCGGACCGATCCTGCCGGTGCTGCCCTACGGGTCGCTGGACGATGCGATCGCGCGCGCCAACGTATTCGGGCGTCCGCTCGCGCTGTATCCGTTCAGCCATGACCGGGCGAGCATCGAGCGGATCGTCTCGGAGGTGCCGGCCGGCGGTGTCACCGTCAACGACACGCTGCTGCATTTCGGCGTGCACGGGCTGCCCTTCGGCGGCGTGGGGCCCAGCGGCATGGGCGTGCTCCATGGGCGCCATGGCTTCGACACCTTCAGCAAGCTGCTGCCGGTCTTCCACCAGTCCCGCCTCGCCGCCAGCGACCTGCTCAAGCCGCCGTACACCGGCTGGGTCGACCGGTTGATCCGCTGGCTGTCGAGGTAGCGGGGCGCCGCAGTCCACGTAGTCGGGCCCCGGCATGAGGCGTCGAAAATCGTAGGGTGCAATAAGCGCGACGTCCCGCCGACGTCCCCCCACCTTTGAGTAGCACGGCGATTTGGAGTCCAATCCCCATGAACCACGGACTCTAAAGAGCCCCGCTACTGAAGGCGGGGGGACGTCGGAACCGCCAACGCCTTGACCAACCACCGGGGCGGATCGCTCGTTTTTTGACTTTGAGAGAGGGGAAAGCGATTGCGCACCCCCTCGTCTTTGGCACCGGCCTGTCTTTTCACAGGCCTGCCCGCAACACTTTCATCCGGCGCTCGACGCCAGCGCTAACAGATTTATGCAGCGCTGGCGGGAAGTCTGCTGGCAGTTCGCTTTCGAGCGATGTAAGCGCGGATTCTATTCGATTAGCGATGTCTTCAACGGCCTTCCGAACGAGGGAAGGCGAGAGGCCCGCCGCATCCCCGGTCTGGAAGAAGTGCCGGGTTTGAATTTCATCGAAGCGGTAGTGGTTGCTGTTGCCTACCGACATGGCAAGCTTCATCTGCTTGCGTTCGATCTGGCGCGCATCGAGGCTGGGCTGCGCGGTCAGCACATCGTATAGCGGCGTCATGGCGTAGCTTCCGCCGGGATGCAGGAAGATGCTGATGTTCTTAGCGTGTCCGTCGGTCGCGCCGATCAGCCAGAAGACCAGTTGCGCTTGGAGCAGCGTGCGATGATCGTCGGCAGGCGAGTCGGCGCCTTTGAGAAGTTCCGCAATGTTCCGAATGCCGGGGCCGCCGTCGCTCTGATATTTGCGTGCCGGTGGCACGGACAGCGCCTGGCAGCAGTCCTCCTGCGGCAGGCGGATCAAACGACCATTGCTCCAAACCCGATCGAAGCGTTCAACGACCAATGCCTTGGTCTCGCCGAATGTCGCGATTTCGGCGTGATTGACCGATAGGCCGAGATGTTTCAACAGTTGCAAGCAATAGAACTCGTTCTCGACACTGTTGGAAAGGTCGATGCCGTTCGGCAATTTGCCGATCTGCGGCTTGAACAAGTGTGTGGTCGGCGTGGTGCCATGCGGCTTGAGCCATTGGCCGTCCAGCAGGAGCAGAGCGGTCTTTTCCTGCGCGCCTGCGACTGAGATTCTGAAGTCATCGTCCCGACTGAGGCCCAGCGGGGCTTGCGCCAGCGACTTGAGCAGCCGTTCGATGGCTTCATCGTCGAGTGGCTCCCCGGAGAGCGCTGATGTGCTTTCCGGCGCAGCATCGCCGGCGATGAACTGCAAGGCGCCGATGCAGTCCCTGCCAATCGCAGCCAGCAAGCTGTAGGCATCGGCGCCGGCCGCACCGACCTTCTCGGCCACGCGCTTTCGTAGATCGTCCAAGTCTGGCAACAGGTTCTCGAAGACCGCGGCGACCGGCTCGCCGCGCCAGGGGTCCTCGCGCAGCGGGAGTGACAGCGAGACTGGAAAGGCCCTGCTGCGCTCTAACCATTCACGGTCGTAACGGAACTCGATGGCACCGCTGGGCTCCTTCATCAGATGCCCGACCAACCGATCGTTCTGGTACACGCGCAGCGGCGGATGTCGACGTGTCCTGGCCATGATCAGATCAGGTCCTGGGGATCGGAACCGCGGCTGCGGGCGGCGATCTGAAATTCCAGATCGAGCGCTGCCAGCACCGACAGCATCGTGTCGAGCCGGGTCGCCGGATTGCCGGTCTCGATCAACGAGATGGTTTCTTGTCGCAAGCCGACGCGATCGCCCAGCTCGCTCTGGCTCATCCCTAGGCGCTTGCGGTTGCGGCGGATGGTGGTGCCGATCTGCTTGGGTGTGCGGGCCAGGTCGTACATAGCTACCTCCTCCGTAGGACTATGTGCCAATTCCTATAAGGAGTCAATATGATGATTGGCGCATATTTCTGACTTATGCGCTGAACACGATAAATGTACGATATCGATCGTAGCGCATAAGCCGACGTTCCCCGAGTTTCAGCGCTTCGAACGGTTTCAACGAATGCTGAAACAGAACCGTGTGGTGAAATGGCTTTCGTTGCGCTCGGCAGTCAAGCGATCGGCGGCTCTGGCTACCAAAGAAAGTTGGGGGTATCGGTGGCGGTACGCTCAACAAGACTTAATAATAAAAACAGTGAAATCAATAGATTAGTACATCTATGAAAATCGTCAGCTGGAACGTCAACTCGCTCAATGTCCGCCTGCCGCACCTGCAGCAGTGGCTCGGCGATGCCGCGCCCGACGTGGTGTGCCTGCAGGAGACCAAGCTCGAGGACAGTCGCTTCCCCGACACGGCCCTGCTCGAACAGGGCTACCGCAGCGTGTTCTCCGGGCAGAAGACCTACAACGGCGTGGCGATCCTGTCGCGCGAGCCGGCACGTGACGTGCAGATGGGGATCCCGGGGTTCGAGGACGAACAGAAGCGCGTGATCGCCGCGACCATCGGCGACGTACGCGTCGTCAACCTGTACGTGGTCAACGGCCAGGACGTCGGCACCGACAAGTACGCTTACAAGCTGCGCTGGCTCGAGGCCGTGCACGCCTGGGTCGCCGAGGAGCTGCAGCGGCATCCGCGCCTGGTCGTGCTGGGCGATTTCAACATCGCGCCCGACGACCGCGACGTGCACGACCCGGCGATCTGGAACGACGACCACATCCTGACCTCGACCGCGGAACGCGAGGCCCTGCGCCGGCTTTGCGCCCTGGGCCTGCACGATGCCTTCCGCCTGCATCACGAGGACGGCGGCATCTTCAGCTGGTGGGACTATCGACAGGCCGGATTCCGTCGCGATCGCGGCTTGCGCATCGACCTGACCCTGGTCTCCGATGCGCTGCGCGCGCACTGCGCCGCCGCCGGCATCGACCGCGAGCCGCGCACCTGGGAGCGCCCCAGCGACCACGCCCCCGCGTGGGTGTCGTTGGGTGATTGGTGATTGGTGATTGGCGATTGGTGAAAGGAAAAGGCCCGCTGGAGCGGGCCTTTTCCTTGCTAATGATCGGTGTTTCGAATCACCCATCACCCATCACCAATCCCAGCCTCAACGCGGCTTTCCGCGCCGGAACAGGTTGACGATCGCCAGCAGCACGATCGCGCCGGCCAGCGAGGTCAGCAGGCCGGTCAGGCTGAAGTCGCCGCTGTTGATGCTGCTGCCGTAGCCGAGCATGCCGCCGAGCCAGCCGCCGAGGAAGGCGCCGACGATGCCGACGATGATGTTGAGGAAGATCCCCTGCTGCGCATTGGTGCGCATGATGATGCTGGCGATCCAGCCGATGATGCCGCCCACGACGAGCCAGATGAGGATGCCCATGTCGCCTCCTGTCGGATAGGGATGCGGCGCCACCCGGGCGCCGCGGGATTCGGGAAGGCGCGCGCCTCAGCGCACGCGGCCACGCCGGAACAGGTTGACGATCGCCAGCAGCACGATCGCGCCGATCAGGGCGGTGATCAGGTAGCCGATCCAGCCGGCGAAGTTCAGCCCGATCATCGGCAGCAGGAAGCCGCCGAGGAAGCCGCCGATGATGCCGACGACGACGTTCAGGATGATGCCCTGCTGGCCATCGGTGCGCATGACCATGCTGGCCAGCCAACCGGCGATGCCGCCCACGATCAACATGATGATGAAATTCATTCGCTTCACTCCCTCGTTTGGTTTCGCAGCGCCCGCGGTGCGGGGTCGGCGGCCAATGTGAAGCCGGGCACGTGATGGCGGTGTCTCGGATTGGCAGGCTTGCTTCAGCTTTGTGAGGCAGCCTTCACCAGTGCGATGAGCGCCTGGCGGGGCAGTTTCCCGGTCTCGTTGCGTGGCAATGCGGCCACGCAGCGCAGGGGGCGCGGCAGGAACACCGGGTCGACGCTGGCGCGCAGTGCGGCGCCGATCGCGCGCGCGTCCATGCCCGGTGCCACTGCCAGCGCGGCGATGCGACGGACGCCGGCGGCGTCGGCATCGTCGAGCTGGAACACGACGCCGTCGGTCACGCCCGGGACCGCGAGCAGCTTGCGCGTCAGGTCGCCGAGCGAGGCGCGCTTGCCGGCGATCTCCAGCAGGTCGCTGCTGCGGCCGTGCAGGATGAAACCCGCCTCCCGCACCTCCACCAGGTCGGCCAGCACCACCGGTGCGTGCAGGTGCGGGGCCTCGACCAGGGTGCCGTCGGGCTGCGGATGCAGGCGCACGCCGGGCAGTGGCGTCCAGGCGGTGTCGACCGCGGTCCGCCGGCGCGCGATCACGCAGGTCTCGGTGGAGCCGAACAGTTCGCGCACCTCCGCGCCGAAGCGCGCTTCGGCGGCGCGCGCCAGCGCGACCGGCAGCGGCGCGGTGGCGGTGACGATGCCGGCCAGCGACGGCAGCGCGAGCCCCGATTCGACCAGCGCCCGCAGGTGTACCGGGGTGGTCACCAGCAGCGGCGGTCGCTCGGCCTGGCCGAGCGCGCGCGCGACGTCGCCCGGGAAGAAGGGTTTGCCCGTATGCACGGCCACCGGCCCCAGCAGGGGCAGCAGGACCGACATCTCCATGCCGTACATGTGCTGCGGCGGCACGGTCGCGACCAGCGGCGTGATGGCGTCCGGGGCGAGCAGGTCGGCCAGCGCGGCCAGGTTCTGCGCGGTGCTGGCGACGAAGGCGCCCCACGTCTTCGGGTTGGCCTGCGGCTGGCCGGTGCTGCCGGAGGTGAAGCCGATGGCGACGGTCGCCCCGGGATCGATCGCCGGCAGGGTGCCCATGGCCTCGTCCAGGCCCTTGAAGGCATCGTCGTCGAGGATGTGGCTGTCGGGGTGCCGCTGGCGGATCTCCTCGATCACCGAGGGCGCCCGCGCCGGCGGCATGAGGGTCGCCTGGCCGCGGACCGCGGCCGCGCAGAACGCCACCAGGAAGCGGTAGCGGTCTTCGCACAGGTTGATCGCGTGCGCATGCGCCGGCAGGCGCGACGCCAGCGCCAGGACTTCGCGCTGGAAGCGCGCCCGGCACACCGCGGCTCCCTCGCCGAAGGCGATCGCTTGCGCCGGGTCGCCCGCCACCAGGGCGGTGGCCTGCAATGCGCCCCGTCCGGTCGTGGCGTTCAATACGGCTGACATCATCCGGTGTTCCTGTCGCGGCCTGGCCGCATCCCCTGTCCGGTAGCTTACGCTGGAGGACCGGCCCGACACCAAATCCGGCACATTCGTGACTGAACACCCGACCGAATCGACTCCCGCCGCCGCGCCACCCGTGCGCTGGCACTGGTTGCCGCGCCGGGGCGAGGTCGCGGCCGAGGCGCAGGCGCGCGACTGGCTGGCCGGCCAGCTGCAGGTGCCGGCCGAGCAGCTGCAGCTGCGCCGGGATACCTGGCGGCGCCCGCGGATCGAGGCCCCGTTCGAGCGCCACGACGTCAACTGGAGCCACAGCGGGCAGGGCCTGCTGGTGGCCCTGGCCGAGGGCGGCGGCCGGGTCGGGGTCGACCTGGAATGGGAACGCCCGCGGCCGCGCGCGCTGGAGCTGGCCAAGCGCTACTTCACCGCGCTCGAGCACGCCTGGCTCGCGGCGATGGCCGATCCGCTGGCGCGCGAACAGGCGTTCCTGCGCCTGTGGTGCGCCAAGGAGGCGGTGCTCAAGGCGCACGGCCGCGGCCTGGCCTTCGGCCTGGACCGGCTGGCCTTCGTCGACGGCCCGGCCGGCCTGCGCCTGGTCGAGTGCGATCCCGCGCTGGGCCATCCGGACGCGTGGACGCTGCAGGCGCTGCAACCGGCGCCCGGCTATCTGGGTGCGCTGGCCTGGCGGCCGGACGGCCCCTGAGCGGCCGCGAACCGGTATCGTGACCGTCCCGGATTCCCCCGTACCGACCGCCCCGCATGAGTGCCCCCGACGCCCTGTCCCCCGACCTGCGCCCGCGCCTGGAAGCCGGCCTGGCCGAGCTCGCGCTCGATCCCGCGCTGGCCGCGCCCTTGCTGGATTACCTGGCCCTGCTGCTGCGCTGGAACCGGACATACAACCTGACCGCCATCCGCGACCCCGGCGAGATGCTGGTCAAGCACCTGCTCGACTCGCTGGCGATGCATCCCCACGTGGATGCGCTGGCGGCGGCCGGCGGCGAGCTGGCCGACCTCGGCACCGGCCCGGGCCTGCCCGGCATCCCGCTGGCGATCGCCAAGCCGGGCCTGCGCGTGGCGCTGGTGGAGAGCAATGGCAAGAAGGCCCGTTTCCTGCGCGAAGCGGTCCGCAAGCTGGACCTCGCGCCGCGCGTGCGCGTGCTCGAGTCGCGGATCGAGGCGGTGGACGCGCCCGGCGCCTTCGCCGCGATCACCGCGCGCGCGCTGGCGACCTTGCCGCTGATCCTCGAACTGGGCGGGCACCTGCTGGCTTCCGACGGACGGTTGCTGGCGATGAAGGGCACCGACCCGGTCGACGAGATCGCGGCGCTGCCCGCGGGCTGGGCCGTGCAGGCCCGGCATCGTCTCCTCGTGCCCGGCCTGGCGGCTGAACGGCATCTGGTCGTGGTCGCCCGCGAGGCGGTCGCCGGCTGAATCGTGGCGGTCGAACCCCGGCCGTTCCCGTGGCAAGCTGGGACTGCGGGGTCGAGGCGGGCATAATCCCCTGTCCGGATCGCGCGCGGACCCGACCCCAAGGCGGTTCGCGACGCGGGCACGGAATGCCGTCGATCCCACCATCCAAACGCCTCCAGGGGCGCCATTCGCACAGCAGGCGCTCGCGCCAGGGGAATCAGCCGCATGGCCCGCATCATCGCCATTGCCAACCAGAAGGGCGGGGTCGGCAAGACCACCACCGCCGTCAACCTGGCCGCCGGGCTGGCCCGCACGCCGAAGAAGGTGCTGCTGGTCGACCTCGACCCGCAGGGCAACGCCACCATGGGCAGCGGCGTGGACAAACGCGAACTGGAAAGCTCGATCTGCGACGTGCTGATGGGCGAGGCCGACGCCGCCGACGTCATCGTGCGCACCGCCGAGGACTTCGACCTGCTGCCGGGCAACATCGACCTGACCGCCGCCGAGATCGAGCTGATGGAGCGCGACGGTCGCGAGCAGCAGCTCAAGCGGGCACTGGCCGGGATCACCGACCGCTACGACTACGTGCTGATCGACTGCCCCCCGGCGCTGTCGCTGCTGACCCTCAATGCCCTGACCGCCGCCGACTCGGTGGTCGTGCCCATGCAGTGCGAGTACTACGCGCTGGAAGGCATCAGCGCGCTGATGGACACCATCGACGCGATCCGCCAGCGGCTCAATCCGGCGCTCGAGATCGAAGGCGTGCTGCGCACGATGTTCGACGTGCGCAACAACCTCGCCAACGCGGTGTCGGCCGAGCTGACCCAGCACTTCGGCGACAAGGTCTTCCGCACCATCGTGCCGCGCAACGTGCGCCTGGCCGAAGCGCCCAGCCATGGCCAGAGCATCGTCGGCTACGACCGTGCCAGCCGCGGCGGCATCGCCTACCTGGGCCTGGCGGGCGAGGTCATCCGTCGCCAGCGCGAGCGCGACAAGACCGCGCCCGCCGCCGCGGCCGCGCCCGCCCCGGGCGGTGCGCCGGAGGTGGCGGCATGAGCGCTGCCAAGACCGCGGCGGCGAAGAAGAAGGGACTCGGCCGTGGCCTGGAGGCCCTGCTCGGGCCGAAGGGCGCCGCCCAGGCGCCGGCGCTGGAAGCCGCGCCGGGCGACGTGCTGCGCACCCTGCCGGTGGACGCCCTGACCGCCGGCAAGTACCAGCCGCGCAAGCACTGGGACGAAGACAAGCTCGACGAGCTGGCCGAGTCGATCAAGGCCCAGGGCGTCATCCAGCCGATCGTGGTGCGCGAGATCGCCGAGCGCGGCGGCAAGACCTACGAGATCATCGCCGGCGAGCGCCGCTGGCGCGCCAGCCAGCGCGCCGGACTGGCCGAGATCCCGGTGGTCGTGCGCGAGGTCGACGACCGCACCGTGGTGGCGATGGCCCTGATCGAGAACATCCAGCGAGAGGATCTCAACCCGCTCGAGGAGGCCAACGCGCTGCAGCGCCTGATCGACGAGTTCGACCTGACCCACGCCCAGACCGCCGAGGCGGTGGGGCGCTCGCGAGCAGCAGTGTCCAACCTGTTGCGGCTGCTGGAGCTGCCCCAGGAGATCCGTGTCCTGGTCGAGACCCGCGCCCTGGAGATGGGCCATGCCCGCGCGCTGCTCACCCTCACCCCGCAGGCGGCGACCGCGCTGGCGCGGCAGGCCGCCGAGCAGGGCTGGTCGGTGCGCGAGGTCGAGCATCGCGTGCAGCAGCTGGCCTCGGGCAAGGTGCCGGCGTCCTCGCGCGCCCGTCCGGCCCGGCCGGCGCCGCAGGCCGACATCGCCAGCCTGGAGCGCGAGCTGTCGGAATCGCTCAACACCAAGGTCAACGTGATGCACGGCCGCGGCGGCAAGGGCCGCCTGGTGATCCACTACAGCGACCTGGAGTCGCTCGACGGCGTGCTCGAGAAGCTGCGCGGCAAGGTCGACTGAGCCGTCCACCGCAACGATCGCCGTCGTGAACCCGTATCGCTACCGCGTGGCCTTGCGCGCCACCCATCCGCACGCCGACCTCGCGCCCCTGTTCGAGGCGATCGGCCTGCGGCCGAGCCGGCGCTGGACGGCCGGCGACGCGCGCCGCGCGGCCGACGGCACCGCGCTGCCCGGTCGCCACGGCGACAGCTACGCCACCGCCCCGCTGACCGACGACGGCTCCGCCGCCGGCGCGGCGCGGGCCTGGGCCGACGAGTCTTTCGAGGCCTTCATGCGCCGGCAGCTCGATCGCCTGGCGCCGCACCAGCCCGCGCTGCAGGCACTGGCGGGCGAGGGCGGACGCTGCGAGCTGGCGGTGGGCCTGTCCGCCGGCGAGAGCTTCGGCTTCGAATTGAGCACATGGCTGTGCGAAGCGGCGGCGCGGCTGCGCCTGTCGCTGGCCTTCGACATCCATCCCGACGCCGGCCCGAAGGCCGGCCGCCACGAGCTGCCATGAACGACACCCCGCCCCCCGTCCTGGTCACCGGCGCCGCCGGCTTCATCGGCGCCTACGTCTGCCGCGCGTTGCGCGCGCGCGGCGAGGCCGTCGTCGGCCTGGACAATTTCAACGCCTATTACGACCCCCGGCTCAAGCACGACCGCGTCGCCGCGCTGTGCCCGGACGTGGAGATCCGCACGCTCGACCTGGGCGACCGCGACGGCCTGGCCCGGCTGTTCGAGGAGTTCGGCTTCGTGCGCGTGGTGAACCTCGCCGCCCAGGCCGGCGTGCGCTACTCCCTCACGCATCCGCACGACTACGTCGACAGCAACCTGGCCGGCTTCGTCAACCTGCTGGAACTGTGTCGCCACCGCCACGTCGAGCACCTGGTGTACGCCAGCTCGTCGTCCGTCTACGGCGATTCGGCGACCCCGCCGTTCTCCGAGGACCAGCGCATCGACAAGCCGCGTTCGCTGTACGCGGCGACCAAGGCGGCCAACGAACTGATGGGCTACACCTATGCCCAGCTCTACGGCCTGCGCGCCACCGGCCTGCGCTTCTTCACCGTCTACGGGCCCTGGGGCCGACCGGACATGGCGCCGCTGCTGTTCTCCCGCGCGGTGCTGGCCGGACGCCCGATCGACGTGTTCAACAACGGCCGGATGCGCCGCGACTTCACCTGGGTCGAGGACATCGTCGCCGGCGTGCTGGCCGCGCTCGACCACCCGCCGCCGGCCTGCGTCAATGGCGTGCCGCCGCATCGCGTGTTCAACCTGGGCAACCATACCCCGGTCGAGCTGGAGCGCTTCATCGAGGTGATCGCGCAGGCTGCCGGCCGCGAGGCGCAGAAGGTGTACAAGCCCATGCAACCCGGCGACATGGTCGAGACCATGGCCGATACCGCGCGCGCGCGGGAGGCCCTGGGCTTCGAGCCGGGCACCTCGATCGAGGTCGGCCTGCCACGGGTCGTGGACTGGTGCCGCGACTACTTCGGCGACCGCGCCTGAACCCCGCCTGCCGCCCACCCCGGCGGCACCCGGCGCCGCTCGGCTTCCCGGCCCCCGCCGGAGTAGGATGAGCGCCAGCCGCGACCGCGGCCCTCCCCGTGCCAACGCCCACGGACAACACCCCCGACCATGACGCCGACCCTTCCTTCGCTTTCCGTCGTCGTGCCCGTGTTCAACGAGCGCGACAATGCCGCCCCGCTGGTCCACGAGATCACCGCCGCCCTGCGCGGCGTGGTGCCCTTCGAGATCATCTACGTCGACGACCATTCACGCGACGACACCCTCGACGTGCTGCGCGCGCTCAAGGCCGAGGTCCCCGAGCTGCGCGTCATCCACCACGTCACCCAGAGCGGCCAGAGCACCGCCGTGCGCAACGGGATCAAGGCCGCGCGCGGGGAATGGATCGCCACCCTGGACGGCGACGGCCAGAACGATCCGGCCGACATCCCGAGGCTGCTCGCCGAGCGCGACCGCGCCGACCCCGACACGCGTCTGTTCGCCGGCTGGCGGGTCGACCGCCAGGACAGCGGCAGCAAGCGCTGGGCCTCGAAGTGGGCCAATGCGATCCGCGCCCGCATGCTGCGCGACGACACGCCCGACACCGGCTGCGGGATCAAGCTCTTCGAGCGCGCCGCGTTCCTGGAACTGCCGCATTTCGACCACATGCACCGCTACCTGCCCGCGCTGATGCAGCGCGCCGGCTGGAAGACCGTCAGCGTGCCGGTCAACCACCGCCACCGCACCGCCGGCGTGTCCAAGTACAACAACCTCAATCGCGCCCTGGTCGGGATCAGCGACCTTCGCGGCGTGGCCTGGCTGATCAAGCGCGGCAAGGTGACCCGCACCGAGGAGGTCTGAACGCATGGGCGACTTCATGAACCAACCGATCGTCTGGCTCGAGTGGACCGGCCTGTACATGTCGCCCTGGAAACTGATCGGCCTGACCGGCGCGACCATGTTCGGCGGCCGCTGGCTCGTGCAGTTCGTCGCCTCGCGCAAGCACGGCAAGCCGGTGATCCCGCGCCTGTTCTGGTACATGAGCCTGCTCGGCAGCGCGATGACGCTGAGCTACTTCCTGTTCTCGCAGAAGCAGGACGCGGTCGGCGTGATCCAGAACCTGTTCCCGTCCTTCACCGCTGCCTACAGCCTGTACCTGGACATCCGCCACCGCGGCTGGCACCGCGACCGCGCCACCCACTGAGCGCGACGCGCCCGGGCGCGCACAGCCGCGGCGGGTCGGGGATGCGAGAATCGGGCGTTCCCGCCACCGACACCCGATCGCCCATGCGTCCTGCTGCCCTGGCCCTCGCGCCGTTGTGCCTCGCCCTTTCGCTCGCCCCCTGCGTCGCGGGCGCCGCGGCGCCAGCCGCGGCCCGCGAGGCCCCGGCGCCCTCGACCGTCGACGCCCGCTTCGAGGCCATCTACAGCCGCGAATGGGACTGGCGCCAGCGCCAGTCCGGCGGCGCCGACGAAGACAGCGAGGGTGCCGCGGCCAACCGCCGCATGCCCTCGGTCGACGCGGCCAGCCAGCAGGCGCGCCTGGCGGTCTGGGAAGACGTGCTGGCGCAGCTCGACGCGCTCGACGTGCAGGCCCTGTCCGAGGCGAACCGCCTCAACCTGGCCGTGTACCGGCCGCAGGTGGAGAACCTGGCCGCCGAGGTCCGCCTGCGCGGGTACGAGATGCCCTTCAACTCCGATTCCTCGTTCTGGTCGAACCTGGGCTTCATGGCGCGCACCCGCTTCGAGGATGTCGACGAGGCGGAGGCCTACATCGCGCGGCTGGACGACGTGCCGCGTTATTTCGATGCGCAGATCGCCAACATGCGGGCCGGCCTCGACCGGGGTTTCAGTGTCCCGCGCGCCGTGCTCGACGGCCGCGATGCCTCCATCGCGGCCACCGCCGAGCTGGACGACCCGGAGCAGGCCAACGTCTACGCGCCGTTCCGCGACCTGCCCGCGCGCATCCCCGCGGCCGAGCAGGCACGCCTGCGCGAGGCGGCCCGCGCGGCCATCCGCGATCGCGTGGTGCCGGCCTTTAGGTCCTTGCTGGCGTTCTTCCGCGACGAGTACGTGCCGCGCGCCCGCACCACCCTGGGCGCGTCGCGGATGCCCGGGGGCGAGGCCTGGTACCGGCAGCAGATCCGTCGCTACACCACCCTGGACCTGTCGCCCGGGGAGATCCACGCCATCGGCCTGGCCGAAGTCGCACGGATCCAGGCGCAGATGGACGCGGTCATCGCGCGCAGCGGTTTCGAGCCACCGGCCGGGCAAGCCGTGTTCCCGGCCTTCCTGCATTTCCTGCGTACCGATCCGCGCTTCTACGCCACCACCCCGCAGGGCCTGCTCGACCGCGCGGCGTGGATCGCCAAGCGCGTCGACGGCGAGGTCGGCAAGTTCATCGGCACCCTGCCGCGCGGCCGCTTCACGATCGTCCCGGTCCCCGACGACATCGCCCCGTTCTGGACCGCCGGGCGCGGCGGCAAGGGCACCTACTGGGTCAACACCTACGACCTGCCGTCGCGTCCGCTGTACAACCTGCCCGCGCTGACCCTGCACGAGGCCTCGCCCGGCCATGCCCTGCAGGGTGCGCTCGCCGGGGAACAGACCGGGCAGCCCGCGTTCCGGCGCGAGTCCTACATCTCCGCCTACGGCGAGGGCTGGGCCCTGTACACCGAGAAACTGGGCCAGGAGATGGGCATCTACCAGACCCCGTACGAAGAGTTCGGCCGCCTGACCTACGAGATGTGGCGGGCCTGCCGCCTGGTCATCGACACCGGCGTGCATGCCCAGGGCTGGACCCGCGAACAGGCCCAGGCCTACCTGCGCGACCGCACCGCGCTGAGTGAGCACGAAGTCACCACCGAGGTGGACCGCTACATTTCCTGGCCCGGCCAGGCCCTGAGCTACAAGCTCGGCGAGATCGCCATCGTCAAGCTGCGCGCCGAGGCCGAGCGCGAGCTGGGCGCGGACTTCGACGTGAAGGCCTTCCACGACGCGATCCTGCGCCAGGGCTCGCTGCCCCTGCCGGTGCTGGAGGCCGAGGTGCGGCGCTGGATCGCCGAGACCCGTGCGGCGGCGAGCGACGACGGCCGCGCCGCGGGCTGAGACAGCCGCGCTCCGGCGCGCCCCGGCTTGTGGATAAGTCTTGCGCGGCGGCTCGCAGGCGTGCATAATGCCCGGCTCGCTGTGTCCGGCAGGTCTTTCCGACCCCGCCGGGTGGTCCGGAAGCGCGATTCCGGCCACCGCCAGGCAGCGGTGCTGTCCACCCTCCCGTATCGCGCATCGCCCCGGCCCGGCCGGTCGGCGCTGGGGCCGCCGCCTCCCTGGCCAAGGGAAGCATCATCAAGCGTTTTGCGGATCCGTCCGCGAAAACAGATTACGAGGTGCGTAATGTCCCGAGTGTGCCAAGTCACCGGCAAGCGTACGACGACCGGCAACAACGTCTCGCATGCCATGAACAAGACCCGCCGCCGTTTCATGCCCAACCTGCACGAGCGCCGGTTCTGGGTTGCCAGCGAGAACCGCTGGGTGAAGCTGCGTATTTCCACCAAGGCCCTGCGCACCATCGACAAGAACGGCATCGACGCCGTCCTGGCCGATCTCCGCGCACGCGGCGAAAAGGTCTGAGGAGGACTGAACCATGGCTTCCAAGCGCGACAAGATCCGCCTGATCTCCTCGGCCGGCACCGGCCACTTCTACACCACCGACAAGAACAAGAAGAACACGCCTGCCAAGATGGAGATCAAGAAGTACGATCCCGTCGTCCGCAAGCACGTGATGTACAAGGAAGGCAAGATCAAGTGATGCATTGGCGCGGGTCCGCATAGCGGAAGCGCCTTTTCCAATGCGTCATCCCGGCGAAGGCCGGGATCCAGACGGCCCGCCGCAAGGTGGGCCGTTTGCGTTCCGGACCGTTCGCCCGTTCGAGGCGCTGGCGCAAGACCCAACGCCCAACGCGACTTCCCAGCCATCATCCCGGCGCACGCCGGGAACCCGTCTTTCGAGCCGCCTCGTGCGCCTGCGCCAGCGGGCCGGCGCAATGCGCTTTGCCTATTGCGCCCTTATCTGTTCGGATTCTGCGACTGTGGTGTCGAGAGCCGGCGTGGGCGACCGATCCACCCTTGGTCAGCACCGTAGGAGGGGTAGCGCGAAGCGAAACCCATCTTTCGTCGTGCGTGCAATTTCGCGATGGTGGGTTTCGCCTTTGGCTCTACCCACCCTACGCGGCGGGGTGGGATGCGGAACCGTAGGATGGGTAGCGCGAAGCAAAACCCATCATTTCATCGTGTATGCGCCACCCGACGGTGGGTTTCGCTTTCGGCTCTACCCACCCTACAAGGCTAAGGCTAGCCAAGTGGCGTGTTGCCGTTGCCGTTGATCTTGATCTTCGCGACTTTGAGGCCGCCGAGCACCACAGGGCGTGGCGGCCGAAGAGGCGCCCTTGTTTGAGCGAAGCGAGTTTGGGCGCCGTGCCGCCATGACCGAGGAGCACAGGGGACCGGTGCGGCGAAGCCGGACCGGCGGCCGATGGAGCCGGCGGTTTTGGTTCCTTTTGACAAGACAAAAGGGACCCGCCCAATGGGCGGAAGCTTTTGATCTTGCCTTGTGCCCAGACAGACCGTCGTAGGATGGGCTGCGCGCAGCAAAACCCAGCGCCCGGCGCGACACCCCGGCCAGCATTCCGGCGAACGCGGCGACCCCGCCCCTCGAGTCCTGTGTCACGCCTCCGCCCCGCGGGCGTCCGCGCAGCGTGTCCGCTGCGTCCGGAGCCCCGCGTTCTCGTCGACACGACCCCGCGCCCGGCGGCTGTCATGACCTGTCCGTTGCTCGCCCTCGCCGTCCTGGTGCTGGCGCCCCTGGCGCATGCCGAGGCGCCCTTGCCGGCCAGCAGTTTCGCCCAGGCCTTTGGTACCTATGGTCCTGCCGGCGACTGTAGCGCCGGCCCCCGCATCGTGGTCGCCACCGATGGCCTGGCGATCACGGTGGATGGGCAGACCGATCGCGTGAGCCACCCGGACGTCAGCTGGACCTATTTCGGGCCCAGCTACGAGGGCATCGCGCGGGCGGTCTTTCCCTACACCGGCAGCGAGCGGCCGCTGGTGTTCCTGTTCAATGAGGACGAAGTGCCGCACACCCTGCGCGTGGACGGTTTCGATCGCGGCTGGAAGGGAGGCCCGCCACTTTCGCCACGCCATCAGAAGCTGGTCGACGCCTCGCCGTACGCGACCTGCAAGCCGTGAATCGAGGGTCGATGGCGCCGCGCCCGGTCCCGCATGCCACGAACCCCGGCGCGCAACCGGGGCTCGTGGCGGATGGACGCGGATGCGTGCCGATCAGGGCGTGTCCAGCCAGACGCTGTAGCTGCCGCTGCCGTCGTAGGAGACCACGCGCCAGTAGTAGTAGCCGGCGGTGCCGTTGTAGCTGATCGACTCCTCGCTGGTGGCGCTGGTCGACTGCGCCACCTTGCTCCAGGCCGAGCCGCTCCAGCGGTACAGCTCAAGGTCGAAGTCGGTCCCGGCGGGACCGCGCAACCAGCCCTTCTGCGCACCCGCGACGGACTGGTAATAGGTGCCGTTGGGCTGCACCGCGGTGTTGCCGGTGCCCGACAGCGAACCGGTGTAGGCGGTACAGCCGGTGCACGGGGCGCCACCGCCGCCACCGCCGGTGGCGTAGTCGGCGACCAGCGACAGGCCGCTGTAGGCGCTGTAACCGCGCAGCATCACGTGCCAGGTGCCGGCCTGCGGGCTGGCGAAGGTGCAGCTCTCGGCATTGCCGCTCTTGTACGGACGGCAGTCGTATGTGCTGGTGGTCGGGGCCGAACCGAAGCGGACGTACAGGTCGGCGTCGCCGCTGCCGCCGCTGGTGGTGAAGGCCAGGTTGCTGGCACCGGCGGGGACCGTCAGGGTGTAGCGGGTCTCCGAGCCCTGCGCGCCGCCGGCGCTGACCGGCACGCCCTTCTGCAGCGTGCCGGGCGTCGGATCCGGATCGGGGTCGGTACCGCCGCCGTTGTCGCCATCGGGGACCTGGTTGTTGAAGTAGCTGGCGACCTGCGGCCAGATGCGCGAGATCTTCGCGCCCTGGTTGTTGCAGCCGCCCAGGTGGTGCAGGGCGATGACCTTGTTCGACGCCCGCGAGATCACCGGCGAACCCGAACTGCCCCCCTCGGTGTCGCAGGTGTAACCGATGTCGCTGCCCGGGCTGCCGCTGGTGCCCGAGCCGTTCGTGGTCTTGATGGTGCAGGCCGCGCTGCCGTCGTTGACGCCCAGCTCCTTCTTGCGGCCGCCCGGGTGCTGGGCGATGAACAGCCCGTCGCCGACCGAAAGCGCGCCGACGTCCAGGCCGAGGTAGCCGAAGGACGCGAGCGAGGCGAAGTCGTTGACGGTGAACAGGGTGTAGTCCAGCGCCTCGTCGGTGCGCAGCATCTGGTTGCCGGTCACCTTGGTCACCGTGGCGGTCGCGGTGTTGCTGCAGCTGGCCTGCTGGTAGTTGAACCAGAACTCGGCGCCGCTGACGCCGGCCTGGGTGGAGATGCAGTGGTTGTTGGTGAACAGGCGGTTGTCCGGACCCACGCGCCACACCGTGCAGAGGCTGCCGCCGCTGCTGAGCATGCGCCCGACCGGGCGCGAGCGGTCGTAGGCGTCGGGGTCGCTGTCGACATAGCAGGCGACCGGTCGCTTGTCGTCGCTGCCGCAGATCGAGGTCGCGCCGACGTCGCCGCTGGCCGACAGCAGGCCCTCGCTCTGCAGTTCCGGCAGCATGTCCTCGGGGTAGCCCTCCAGGTAACTGGAGATGTCCACGCTGTGGCGGCTCGCCCAGGGCTCGGTGGCCTCGCCGACGAGGCGCAGGACCGCAGTGGGGCCGCTGATCGACATCGCCGAGAAGCTGCTGACCCCGTTCTGGCCCATGCCGGGGTCGACGGTATGCGCGTCCAGCTGGCCCTGGCGGTACTGGTAGACCTCGGTGCGCTCGGGATTGGAGACCTCGAGCACGACGCCGGCCGGCAGCTCGAAGTGGTCGAAGTGCACCTTGATGAAGCTGGCATCGGGCGTGGTGATCGTCGTCGCGCTCGGCGTGCTGCCGTCGGACGCGGTGCCGGAGCGGCCGCGCAGGATGATGCGCGAGCGGCGCGGCACGCCGACCACGATGGGGGCCGGGCGCGGCGTGGTGGTGATCACCGCGTCCTGGGCATGGGCCGCCGGGGCGGGGCCCATCAGCGCCAGCGACAGGACGGTGGTGATGGCCGTGCCCAGGCCGGTCCCGGCCAGGACGCGGGTCCGGCGGCGGGGTGAAGTAACAGGCATGTCGTTCGACTTCATCATGTCTCTCCCTTTTCACAATGAAGGTGGCGGATCGGCCACCTGACGCATCGCCTGCGCGGTCTGCGCCAACGGCAGGGGGATGCGTGGTTGGGCCCCGCGGGGCCATGCCGGGCTCCGCCCGGTCCGGGCGCAACGCTGGCGCTGGGGCGGGGCATCGCCGCGCCTGCGACGAGGACCCCACCCCCATCAGTTACCGCGGACACCATCGGGGGTCAAATCAAATAAATCTTGGCGCCAAAAAATGTGATTGATTTCACAGGGTTGGGCGTCGAGCGCCTGGCCCGTCGCATCGGCCCGGGCGGGCCTTCAGCGTCCCGCCTGCAGCGCGAGCCAGCACAGCGCCGCCGTGGTCGCGTCGCCCAGCGCGGTGTGGCGGCCCAGCTGGGGAACGCCCAGGACGGCGGCGAGCGCCTCGAAGCCGGTCTCGTCGATCGCCGCGTCCGGGGCCCGATGCCGATGGCGGGCGCGGTAGCGCGCGGCGATGTCGATGCGGCGATTGGGCAGTGCGAAACCGGTGATCCCGGGGACCACGCGGTCGAGCATGGCGACATCGAAGCCGATGCGGTAGCCGACCAGCGGCCGCGGCCCGAGCCAGTCCAACAGCCCCGCCACGGCATCGTGCAGCGCCAGGCCGCCGGCGAGGTCCTGCGGCCGCAGCCGATGGTGGCGCAGCGCGTCCAGGTCGGGTGGCGCGGCGTCGACCGCGGGCCTGACGATCGCCTCGAAGCGCTGCGACAGGCACACCCGGTCCTCGACGATCGGCACCGCGGCGATCGACAGGATACGGTCGCGGCCCGGGTCCAGGCCGCTGGTCTCCAGGTCCAGCGACACCCACTGGCGGGCCGGCGGGGCGGCGAGCAGCGCCGCCCAGGGGCCGTTCCCGTGCAGGCGCCGGTCGCGCCAGCGTCGCCAGGCCGGCCACATCATCCGGCCCGCAGCTGGAAGCTGTCGCGCAGGTGGTCCTTGAAGGCGTTCACCACCCGCAGCGCATCGCGCAACAGCTCGCGGTCCAGGCGCCGGAGACGGCCGGGGTCCACGCGATTGTCGGCGTCGCGTCCCTCGGCGAGGGCCTGCAGCTGCGCGCCCAGGCGCATGCGCATCATCACCGCCAGTGCCTGCGGCACGTCGCGACCGAGTTCGGACGACAGTGCGCCCGCCTGCATCAGCGCGGCGCAGCGGTCGAAGCTGTTGTGCCGCGTCACGCCATGGCGCAGGGCGAGCACGCGGATGCCGTGGACCAGCGGGAAGATGCCGCCCTTCTTCAGGTCGATGCCCTCGGCGGACCCGCGCATGCGCCCGAACAGGGTCAGCGGCGTCGAGAAGGCGAGGGTGCTGCGCGCCAGCTCGCGCAGCAGGATCTCGTCGCGGCCGAGCGCGCCCATCGCCGCGCCCACCGGCTCGAACAGGGCGGGATTGCCGGCCACCGGGCGCGCGTCCAGGGCAATCGACAGCGCCATCGCGCTTTCCGGGTCGCGATCGTGGCGCCAGTGTTCGATCCGCCCCCGCCAGCCGGCGACGTCCAGGCGCCAGGCCGGATTGCGCACCATCACGCCGCCGGGGCAGGGGGGATAGCCGATGTCGGCCAGTGCATCGCCGAAGCGCTGCATGGCGTCGGCCAGGCCATCCCACTCGAAGCCATCCGCCAGGACCAGGGCGTTGTCCTGGTCGGTCTTGAGGATCTGCTCGCGACGGCCCTCGCTGCCCAGCGCGAGCAGGCAGGTGCGCTCGCGCAATGCCGCGGGCACCACCGCATCGAAGACGTGGCCGAGGATGCGGCCGTTGAGCGCGGAGACCAGCTCCATGAGGTAGCTCATGCGCGCGCCCTGCGCGTGCAGGTGGCGTACGAGGGTGGTCATCTCGCGGGCGGCGGCGCTGACGTCGTCCAGCGTGGCCGCGCGCTCCAGTCGCAGGCTGATCAGGTGCGAGTGGCTGGCGTAGTGCGCAAGCACCTCGGCCATGCCCAGGGTGCCGAGAACGCCTTCGGCGTCGTCGTCGACCAGCACGCGTTCGATGTGGTGTTCGGTCATCGTCACCAGCGCCTGGAACAGCACGTCGTTCGCGCGGACCGCGACCACCGGCCGCCGCGCCAGCGGGCCGACCGCGGCATCGGGTGGCCGTGCGTCCAGCGCCAGCGCGTCGAGCAGGTCGGTGCGGGTGACGATACCCAGTGGATCGGCATCCGCGTCGCGGCGACCTTCCACCAGCAGGCAGTCGACGCGGGCTTCGCGCATGCGCGAGGCGGCTTCGCGGATCGGTGTCGCGGCGGCGATCCGGATCGCGGGCGCCAGCTGCGCGTCGCGCACCCGGGTGAGCATCAGCTCGGACAACTCGGACGGCTGCTGGTCGCCGGCGGCGATGCGTCGCTTGAGCGACAGTCCTTCGTGGAAGTAGGCCGCGAACGCCGGGTTGTCGGCCAACAGTCGCCGGAACACCCCGGCCGGCAGCAGGAAGTCGAGCACGTCCTCCTCGGCCACGTAACGATGCCGCGCCCGCCCCGCGATCACCGCCCAGGCGCCGAACAGGTCGCCCGGCCCGAAATCGGCGAACAGGGTGGCGCCCTCGCTGCGCTCGTCCCAGGCCCGGACCACGCCCTTGAGGATCACGTGCACGTGCGGGGAGTCGCTCCCGGCGTCGAGGATCGTCGTGCCGGCGGGGTGGAAGCCCATGTCCACCGCCGCGCGCAGGCGGGATTGCTGGCCGGCGTCGAGCAGGTCGAAGGGAGGCTGGCTCAGGTCGAGGCCGGGCACGCTGTCCATGGCCTGCAGCCTGCCACTTCGGGCGCGCGGCTGCATGCCCGACTTTCGACGGGCCCCACCGCGGATGCAAGAACGCCCCGGCAGGGGCCGGGGCGTCAAAATGACCGGGATCCGGTCAACCGGGTCAGTCCATGCCCGGGAAAATGCGTATCTACTGCTTGGAAGACGACATGGGAAGCCGTATCAGAACGTGATGCTCCAGCTGTTGATGTAGCCGGTATCGTTGGTGTAGTTGTCGTTGACGCGCAGCTTCCAGGTGCCGTTGATGGCTTCGCTGGACAGGTTCAGGTTGACGTAGCCGATCACGTTGTCGGCGCTGCCACCGCTGCGGTTGTGGATGTTGTAGACGCTGCCGTCCGGGGCCACCACGTCGACCTTCAGGTCGCCCTTGTAGGTGTGGCGGATGTCCACGTCCACGCGGGTGCTGGCCGGCGCGTTGCCGCTGCGACCGGACACGCTGATCGGGCTCTCGACCGTGGCGTTGTCGTTGATCGTGTAGTCGGCCGTGTTGCTGTAGGTCTGCGGGGTGTTGCCACCGCCGCCGCTGCCGGCGCTGTAGTTGGCCACCAGGCTGGCGCCGGAGAAGGTCGAATAGGCCTTCACCCGCACGTAGTAGGTGCCCGCCTGCGGGCTGGCGAAGCTGCAGGTCTCGGCGTTGCCGCTCTTGTACGGACGGCAGTCGTAGCTGCTGTCGGTCGGGGCGCTGCCGCGCTTGACGTAGAGGTCGGCGTCGCCGCTGCCGCCCGAGAGCGCGAAGCTCAGGTTGGACGCGCCGGCGGGGACCTGCAGGGTGAAGGTCAGGTCGTTGCCGGTGCTCGCGCCGAGCCCGGTCCTGGGCACGCCGTTCTGCAGCGCGTTGCCCGGGGTCGGATCGGGATCCGGGTCCGGGTCCGGCGTGCCGCCCGCGGCCGCCTGAACCGCAGCCAGTGCGTCGACGATGCCGTCGCCGATGTCGCGGTCGGTGCTGGCCGGGAAGGGGCGCAGGGTGTCCTTGAGGATGGTCTCGACCTGGGCCGGCGACAGCGAACCGCCCGCCGCCGACTGCATCAGGGCGACGACGCCGGCCACGTGCGGCGAGGCCATCGACGTGCCCGACATCAGCGCGTAGCTCTCCGCGCCCGGCGTGGTGCTGCCGGCGTTGACGGTCGAGGCGATGTCGCTGCCCGGGGCGGCCACGTCGATCAGGCTGCCGTAGTTCGAGAAGCTCGAGCGCGCGCCGGTGCGGGTGGTGGAGGCCACGCTGACGACGTTGTTGCAGTTGCCGGGGTTGTAGTTGCTGACGTTGGCGTTGTCGTTGCCGGCGGCGACGACCACCGTGGTGCCGCGGCTGACGGCGCCGTTGATGGCGTTCTGGTAGGTCGCCGAGCAGGCGCCCGAGCCGCCCAGGCTCATGTTGATGACCTCCGCCGGGTTGGCGTTGGCCGGCACGCCGCTGACGCTGCCGCCCGACGCCCAGACGATGCCATCGGCGATGTCGGACAGGTAGCCGCCACCGGTGCCGAGCACGCGCACCGGGACGATCCTGGCGCCGTGGGCCACGCCCGCCACGCCCTTGTTGTTGTTCGTCACCGCGGCGATCGTGCCGGCGACGTGGGTGCCGTGCCAGCTGGAGCTGTTGCTGCCCTCGTAGTCGCCCGGATCGCTGGGGTCGCTGTCGCGCCCGTTGCCGTCGCCGGAGATGCTGGTGTCGCTGATGAAGTCGTAGCCCGGCAGTACGTTGGCATTGAGGTCGCTGTGGTTGGTGATGCCGGTGTCGATCACCGCCACGACCACGCCGTCGCCGTCGCTCAGCTCCCAGGCCTGGTCGGCCTTGATGCCGCCGGCGGCCTCGAAGTAGTGCCACTGGTAGCTGGCGTAGTAGGTGTCGTTCGGCGTCGCCGTCGGGTGCATCAGCTGGTCGACCTCGACGTACTCGACGTCCGGATCGGCGGCCAGGCGCTGCATGAGGTCGGCGGCGTCCTGGCGGTTCAGGCGCTTCTGCGTGCGCAGCACGTCGGCACCGGTGGCCATGTGGCGCAGGCGCGTCAGGCCCAGGGCCCGGCCATGCAGGGTGGCGGAGGCGGCACGGTCCAGGGAGCGCCCCATGGCGGTGGCGCTGGCGCGCTGGGCGCTGCCTTCCTTGTACTTGATGATGAAGCGGTCGTGGGTCTCGCCCGCCTGCAGGCTGGACATGTTGACCATGCCGTCGCCGGCCGCGAAGGTGGGTGCGGCGACCAGGGCGGTCAGGACGGCCGCGGTCGCGGCGGCGAGGGCATGCGTGCGCATGCCGCGGTTCGAACGTGTCTGCATCTGTTTCCCCGATGGTGGTCCGGGGCCAAGTGGCGCCGGACGAAAACTGGAACCGGATCAATCGATGGCGTTACGACAACGGCGATGCCACTCCCCCTGTGGCCGGCATCTCGCCATCACATTTTTTCTGCATGAAGGTGACCGCGGGTGGCAGCGGTCCTGCCGCCACCCGCGATCGGAGTTCCATTCCCGAAGAGTCCCTGGCCACCACGTCCCTGGCAGTGGTGAGTGATTCGCAACACGGACCTGATGCATGGGTCAGGTCGTTCATGTGTCGACGAGCCGAGGACAGGTGTACGCCGAGTGAGGGGCTGGAGACCTCTTTGTTTTCCTCAAAAACTTCTAAAATCGAGCTCATTTCGTGATTCACATCACTAAAAACCCTTCCTTAACAGGGGTTTGCGTGAAAATCGACTGAAAAAGCCTGTCCGCGTCATGTGCCATTCGGCGTGGTGGCGATGACCGCGGCGCTCGCGGCGGGCGCCCGGCGGCCGGCCTCGCGGCGCCCACCGAGGGCGCCGCCGCGCGGACGGCAACGCCGCCCCGGGGGACGCAGGGGGGCCGGCGCCGGTCTACACTCGACGCCTTCTCATGGGGGTGGGCCGCCTTTGATCCCGGGTTGGGTGCTGCTGCTGGTCTCGCTGGGCTACGTAGCGCTGCTGTTCGGCGTGGCCCACGCCGGCGACCGTCCGAACACCCTGATGACGCGCCATCGCTGGCTGCGTCCGACGGTCTATTCGCTGGCCTTGGCGGTCTACTGCTCGTCCTGGACGTTTTACGGGGCGGTCGGCACCGCGGCGCGGACGGGGATGGGCTTCCTGCCGATCTACCTGGGCCCGCTGCTGCTGCTCTTCTTCGGCTGGCGGATACTCGAGCGCCTGGTGCTGATCTCCGGCGAGCACCGGATCGTGTCCATCGCCGACTTCCTGTCCTCGCGCTACGGGCGCGCGCCCGGGCTGGCGGCGCTGGTGGCGATCCTGGCCCTGGTCGCGGCGGTGCCCTACGTCGCCCTGCAGTTCAAGGCGGTGGCGATGAGCGTGGACGTGCTGGCCGGGATCCCGGCCAACGCGCCGCCCCTGTCCGACCCCGCTTTCTACACCGCGATCCTGCTGGCGGCCTTCGCGATCCTGTTCGGCACCCGCCAGATCGACGCCACCGAGCACCACCGCGGCATGGTGCTGGCGGTGGCGCTGGAATCGGTGGTCAAGCTGGTCGCCTTCGTCGCCATCGGCGTGTTCGCCATGGCCCACCTGCCGGGCACGGGGCACCTGGGCCAGCGCGTGGTGCAGGCGGCCGACGTCGTGTTCGCCCCGGGGCTGCCGACCGGCTTCGTTGCCCAGACCCTGCTCGCGTTCACTGCCATCCTGTGCCTGCCGCGCCAGTTCCACATGGCGGTGGTCGAGTGCCAGAACCCGGCCGATGCCCGCACCGCGCGCTGGATGTTCGGCGGCTACCTCGCGCTGATCAGCGTGCTGGTGGTGCCGATCACCCTGGCCGGGCGGGCCGTGCTGTCGGGCAGTGCGGTCTCGCCCGACAGCTACGTGCTGGCGCTTCCGCTGGCGCTCGACCAGGACCTGCTGGCCATGTTCGTGTACGTGGGCGGCTTCTCGGCGGCGACCGGCATGGTGATCGTGGCCAGCGTCGCCCTCGCCACGATGGTCAGCAACGACCTGGTCATGCCCTTGCTGCTGCGCGCCGGCGACCTGCACCAGACCCCGGCGATCGATCGCCAGGTCCTGTGGGTGCGCCGCATCACCATCGTCATGCTGGCGATGCTCGCGTACGCCTACCACCGCGGCGACCTGCTGCGCGACGGCGGGGACGCCGGCGGCCTGGCCCAGCATGGCCTGCTCGCCTTCGCCGCGGTCGCCCAGTTCGCGCCGGCCCTGATCGGCGGCCTCTACTGGCGGGGGGCGAGCCGGGTGGGGGCGTTCAGCGGCCTGCTGGCCGGCGCCGTGGTCTGGTTCTACACCCTGCTGCTGCCGCTGCTGGCCGGCGGCGGCTGGTTCGGCGGCAACGCCTGGGCCGGGGACTGGATCGAACGCGGCCCTTATGGCCTGGCCTGGCTGCGGCCCCAGCAGCTGTTCGGCCTGCAGGGCTGGGACCCGCTGACCCATGGCGTGTTCTGGTCGCTGCTGTTCAACGTCGGCGTGTTCGTCTTCATGTCGATGCGGCAGCGCCCGCGCCTGCAGGAGCAGCTGCTCGCCACCACCTTCCTGGACCCCTACGCGCAACGTCCGGCGCTCGGGCCCGGCGGCTGGGCCGGCAACGTCCGCGCGGGCGAGCTGCTGGCGCTGGCCGAGCGCATCGTCGGCGAGCGCCATGCGCGGCGCGCCTTCGAAAGCCATTGCCAGCAGCAGGGCCGCCCCTGGCTGCCGTCGCAGCCGGCCGACCGCGCGCTGGCCCAGTTCACCGAGCGACTGCTGGCCTCGGCGATCGGTGCCGCCTCCGCCCGCCTGACCCTCACCAGCGCCCTGCGCGGTTCGGGCATGGAGCTGGGCGAGGTGGTGGCCCTGCTCGACGAGGCCAACCAGGAACTGCGCTTCAACCGCCAGATCATGTCCACGACCCTGGAGAACATCAGCCAGGGCGTCAGCGTGGTCGACGCAGAGCTGCGCCTGGTCGCCTGGAACCGGCAGTACCAGGAGCTCTACGACTATCCCGACGGCATGCTCTACGTGGGCCGCCCCGTGCACGAGCTGCTGCGCTGGAACGCCGAGCGCGGCGAGATGGGCGAGGGCGACATCGACGAGCAGGTACGCCGGCGGCTGGAGCACCTGCGCGCGGGCCAGGCCTATGTCTACGAACGCCTGCGCGACAACGGCCAGGTGGTCGAGGTCCGCGGCCGCCCGCTCCCCGGCGGCGGCTATGTCACCAGTTACAGCGACATCACCGACTACAAGCGCGCCGAACAGGCCCTGCGCGACGTCAACGAGACCCTGGAGCAACGCGTCGAACTGCGCACGCGCGAAGCCGAGGCCGCCCAGCAGTCCAAGACCCGCTTCCTGGCCGCGGTCAGCCACGACGTGCTGCAACCGCTCAACGCCGCGCGCCTGTTCACCACGGCCCTGCGCGACAGCACCGACAGCGCCGAGCAGACCCGTCTGGCCGAGCGCGTCGACGCCGCCCTGCGCGCCGCCGAGGACCTGCTCGACGGCCTGCTCGACATCTCGCGCCTGGACGCCGGCGCGCTGCGCCCGGAGATCGTCGACTTCGACGTCAACGAGCTGCTGCGCGAACTCGTGGCGCAGTACGCACCGGTCGCCGCCAACCATCGCCTCGAACTGCGCGTGCGCGCGCCGCAGCGTCCGCGACCGGTGCGCAGCGACCGCCGCCTGCTGCGCCGCGCGCTGCAGAACTTCCTCGCCAACGCCCTGCGCTACACGCGCGACGGCGGCGTACTGATCGCCGCCCGCGTGCGCGACGGCGCGGTCGAGCTGCAGGTCTGGGACACCGGTCCCGGCATCTCGGAGCACCACCTGTCGCAGATCTTCGACGAGTTCCGCCGCTTCGACGCGCCCACCGACGGCGCCGAGCGCGGCCTCGGGCTGGGCCTGTCGATCTGCCAGCGCATCGCGCGCACGCTCAACCACCCCTTGCGCGTGCGTTCCCGCGTCGGGGCGGGCAGCGTCTTCTCGATCACCGTCCCCTTCGGCCAGGGCCTGGGCACGCCGCGCGCGCCGAGCGCCCGCTCGCTCGGCGACACCGACACCCTGGCGGGGCTGCGCGTGCTGTGCGTCGACAACGACCGCGAGATCCTCGACGGCATGCGCACCCTGCTGCAGCGCTGGGGCGCGGTGGTGCTCACCGCGACCGACACCGACGAGGCGCTGGCGGCCGCGGCCATGGACGTGCCGCCCGACGTCGCGCTGGTGGACTACCACCTGCACGATCGCCTGGACGGGCTGGGGGTGATCGATGCATTGCGCGCGCGCCTGGGCAACGGTTTCCCGGCGGCGCTGCTGACCGGCGACGGCAGCGACGCGCTCAAGCATGCCGCCCGCGAACATGGCTGCCGCGTGCTGACCAAGCCGGTCAAGCCCGCGTCCATGCGCGCCTTCCTCGCCGCCCAGCGGCAGGGGCCCCGCGGCTGAGCGGAGGATCCGGCCTCAGGCCGTGATCGCGGGCCTCGATCCACCGTCCCCGGTGCGCACGGCGTGCGTGCGCACCTGGTCGCGACCGGAATTCTTGGCCAGGTACATGGCCTCGTCTGCGTGCGCGAACATGGTCTCGAAGGCATGCCCCGACACCGCGGTCGTCGTGCAACCGAAGCTGGCGGTGATCGGCATGGCGTGGTGGATGAGGCCGGTGTCGATGGCGGCCAGCCGCTCGCGGCAGCGCTGGGCGATGGCCTCGGCGGCGTCGCCGTCCGCGCCGCAGGACAGGATGCCGAACTCCTCGCCGCCCAGGCGCCCGCACAGGTCGCCCTCGCGACAGGCGGCGTGGCAGGCATCGGCCACCTGCTTGAGGACCCAGTCGCCGGCGGCGTGGCCGTGCTGGTCGTTGATGTGCTTGAAGTTGTCCAGGTCCAGCAGGACCAGCGCGGCGCTCCGCCCGGCGGCCTCGCAGTCCGCGAGGAGGGCCTCGGCCTGGCTGCGGAAATGCCGCCGGTTGGCGATCCCGGTCAAGCCGTCGGTCTGGGCCAGGATGCGGAAGCGGGTCTGCACGCGCTTGATCTTGTAGGCCCAGTAGCCGATGGCGGCGAGCACGACCGCCAGCAGCAGGAGCAGCAGGCGTGTGTTCTGCGCCGACGTGCGGGCGACTTCCTGTTCCAGTTTCAGGACCTGGTTCTGCTTGCTCAGCAGGGCGATCGCCTGGTCCTTCTGCTGCACCTCGTTGCGGCTCTGCTGGAAGGCCAGTTCGCGCACCATCACGTCGTCCAGGTAGGTCTTGTCGGCCTGCGCGTACTGGCGGTAGTAGTCCAGGGCGGCGGGCAGGTTGCCCTCGCGCTCGGCGACCCGGTACAGCACTTCCAGGGCCTCGACCTTGGGCAGCGAAGCGCTGCTGTCGGCATCGATGTCCAGCGCCGAACGCGCCAGCTTGCGCGCGTTGGCAAGGTCGTCCTTCTCCAGCCGGTAGCCGGCGAGCAGGGAGCGGAACTCGCTGATCAGGCGCGCGTAACCGGCGGCCTCGGCCTCTCGCAGGTGACGGGAGAGCAGCTTCTCGGCGCCGTCGCGATCGCCGGTCGCCGCCATGTGGCGGGCCATCTCGATGCGGATGAAGCTCACGAAGACCTTCTCGCCGATCGCTTCGCAACCGGCCAGCGCCTCCTGGACCTCGGCGGGGTCGGCGGGCCACGAGCCCAGGCCCCGCAACGCACTCAGGCGCTGCTGCCGGGCAATGCAACGCGTCCGCGGATCCGTGGTCGAGGCGATGAGCTGGTCGGCGTACTGGCGGCTGAGCTCGTACTTGCTGAACTGGTTGTAGAGGATCGTCGCCACGGCGAGCGCCTGTTCGCGCAACCGGGGGTCGGCATCCGCGGCGCCGGTCGCGGCCAGCGACTGCTCCAGGTGCGACAGCCCCAGCGCGAAGTTCCGGGTTGCGGCGGCGCTGTTGGCGATCAGCAGGGACGAACGCAGCTTGACCTCGGGGTCCCGTGCCTCGGCGTGGAGCTGGCGGGCCAGGGCGACGGCGCCGTCGAAGTCGCCCTTGAAGGCCTCCCGGTAGGCGTGCAGCAACTGCAGGTGCTGCCGCTGTCGGGTATCGGCCTCGTCGATCCGCGCGTCGAGCGCGTCGAGCGCCCGCACGAACGCGGCAGGATCGGCGCTGCGGATCGCGTCGGCTTCTTCCAGCCGCGACTGGAAGTCCGGCGGCGCCGACAGGCCGGCCTCGGGTCCCAGCACCAGCGCAAGGCCCAGGATCAGCGGGGCGAGCCTCATGGTCCGACGCGCGCGGCTCTGGGCCCGGCGATCCCGGTAGGCGACGGTCCGCCGCCACGCCGGTCCGGGACCGGCGCGATGGCGACGGATGCCGCGACGTACCGGGTCGCCAGGCGCATGGTTCAGGCCGCTCGGGCGCTGGCGTCCTTCTCGGGCGCGTCCCGGTCGTCCTCGTCCGGTTCGTCCTCCTTGACCGGCTGCTCTTCCTCGGCGGGGAACAGGCCGCAGAAGGTGACCGCGGGGGCTTCAAGCAGCTCGGCGATGCGGGTGGCATCCCGGCGCGCAAGCGCGGCCGCCGACTCGGCGTCGAGCTCGAGCGCGGCGACGGCGTCCGCGTACTGGTCTTCGGTCAGCAGCGCCGGGTTGCGACCCAGTGCCTCGAGGAACTTCACGACGTTCGACATTACGGAACTCCTTCTTTCACGGGTGGTGGATACGACACGGGTGGCGCGACGCGTTCGGACGCTTCCAGGGCTTCGATGCGGGCCAGCATCGCCGCGTCGGGTTGCAGTTCGACGGCAGGGGGCACGACCAGGGTGGTGTGCATGCTCAGCTCGGTCCCGGCGAGCGCACGCAACGCGACCGGTTCCATCCGCGGCGACGCGGTGGGCAGGATCGCCGCTTCGTAGGCGATGACCACGTGGTCGGCGGGGTAGTCCTCCCGCAGGCGGTCCACCAGCAACTGGCGGTGCGCCGGGCCGGTGGCGAACCGGCGATAGGTCCGGTCGCCCACCCAGCCCACCTGCCACAGCACGAGGTAGGCGCCGGGATCGATGCGGCGGCGGTAGAACAGCAGCTGGCTGGCCTCGTAGTGCTGGCAGCCGACCCGGCCCGGGTCGATGCCCAGGTCGGCGTACAGGCAGTCCTCGGCCGACACGCCGGGTTCCATGTGCGCCGGGAAGCCCTCGGCCCGCGCCTGCGCGATCGCGTCGTGCGGTGCCTTGGCGAAGATGCCCGGATGGCCGTAGAACGCGCCGCACACGTGCTTGCCGGCGCGGACTTCCGCCAGCATCGCCTCGGTCATCTGCCGATAGGTGTCGTGGCGCGGCTTGCCGTCGCCATAGAAGGCCTGCAGGCTGCGTACGTCGGGGTTCATCTGCTGGAGCCACAATTCGACCAGCGGATCGGACACGGCGCTGAAGACCACGTCCGCCTGTTCGACATGGCTGCGTGCACGCGGGCCGACGTGGGCCCCGAGCATCATGCCGAGGCCGACGCAGGCGAGCCTGCCCGGTGAATTGGCGGCCGACGCCGTCATGCGTGCCCTTCGCTCCCCAGCCGTGTAGAGCTGGACAATACCGCTACGGACAGACTTTGCAAAATGGATCACGGCCCGTCGCGTCGGGCCGCCCAGTCAGCCTGGCGCAGTTCCCAGCGGCAGCGGCCATCGACCCGGGCCCCTGCCGGCACGCGCGCCAGCCCCAGCGGCGCGAACAGGCGGTCGATCAGGCGCGCGTGGGCGTCGTCGACGCGCTCCCCGAACACCAGGTCGACCCCCATCGCCTCGAAGGCATGGTCGATGATCCGGGCGTAGGCCTCGCGCGACACCCCGCGATTCCACCAGGCCGGCAGCAGTACCCCCCCGATCTCGACGCAACGGCCCTCGCGGAGCAGGCCGACGACCCCGGCCCGCCGCCCGGTGGCGGCTTCGACCACCGACCAGTGGCGGTGGCCGGGCGTGTCGCGGGCGTTGTGGCGGCAGGTGCGCTCGAACGCCGCCGTCGCCCCGGCCGCTGCCAGGGGCGGCATGATCCGGGCCATGACCGCCGGGCTGGTATAGAGGGCCACGTAAAGGTCGCGATCGGCCGGATCGTCCGCCTGCAGCGGACGCAGCTGGAAACGGGCGGTCCGCAGCGACCCGCTCATGCGCCAGCCGGCGGTCGCGCCGATGCGACCCGCACCCGTCCGCGGCCGCCATCGGCATCGCGGTCGAACACGCAGAAGCGGCCGGCCATCAGCGGCAGGCCCAGGATCGACTGGTTCGGCCAGCCCGGTAGTTGCGGCATCAACAGGAAGAAGGCCTGCCCGGCGGACATGGCATTGCGCGGCCAGTACGCCTCGGGTCCACAGGCGAGCGCCACTTCGCCGCCGTCGTCGGCCTCCAGGTGGAACGTCAGGACCGGCCAGTCGAGGGCCTCGACCTCGGCGTTGGGGACGCCCTGCCCGTCCTTGCCGAACTGCGCACGGAAGCGCTGGGCCAGCGCGGGCAGCCGGGGGTCGAGGCGGCCCAGGTCGGCCATCACGGCGTCGTGGACGCCCTGCTCGAGCACCACGAAGCTGCTGCCGGTATCGAGGATCGCGTTGCTGGCCGCGCGGTCGGCGTAGACCGCGTCCAGCGGCGGCACCGGGATCCGGGGCCCGTCGCCGACCTGTACGGCGACCAGGCCTGCGTTGTAGTACAGGTCATGGACGATGCGGATGTCCTGGAACGCGCCATCGTGCAGCTCGCCGCAGGCCTCGCCGCCGCCCAGCACCAGCACGCCGCGGTTGAGCGGATCGGCATCGAGGGCCGCATCATCGGCGCCGGCCTCGCCCACGTGGACCAGGGCACGGTGGACGAGCAGGCCGAAGCGGTCGCGCACGCGGCCCCGCGCCGCGAGCTGGGAGAACAGGGGAGCCAGCGCGACGGGCGGCTGTTGCACGATCAGGCCGGCGAGCGCATCGGCGTCCGCGTCTTGCGTGCCACCGAAGGGCCACGGCCAGGTCAGGGCCGGGTCGACGCCCCGGGCCGCCAGCAGGCGGGCCATGTCATGGCCGGTGTCCAGGCCGCCATAGGCCAGGCCGAAGATGCCGTCGGCATCGTGGAAGTCTTCCGCCCCCGTCGTCGCCAGGGCGACCTGTGCGTCCTCCAGGCCGCAGGCACGGGGTGCATCACCGAAGGCCACGCGGGTGCGCACTACCGGGCCGGTCCAGTGGCCCCGGCCATAGTGCAGCTGCTGGGCCCAGGAGGTGGCGTCCAGCGCGGCGTCGTCGTCAGGTGCGTACGCGTGCGGCAACACCACCAGGGTGCTGCTGCCGGTGTCGAGGATCAGCCGTGCCTCGCGCGCCTGGCTGCCGAAGTCGATCGACACGGTATAGGCCCCCTTGGCCCAGGCCAGCGAGATCGGCAGGTGCAGGTCTTCCGCCGCGGGCGGTTGGGCGTCCATGCGCCGATTGGAGCAGATCGCCGGGCTGATGCGAAGCGCGTCGCCCATCTCGACTGCCTGGCCGGGGTCGGGCCCGGCGGGCGGCCTAGTCGGGTTCTTCGGGCGGCGGCACGATCGCGCCCGGATCGACCGCAAGCCGGCCGGCAATCAGCACCGCCTGGGTGCGGTTGTTGGCGCCCAGCTTGCGCAGGATCGCGGTCACGTGCGCCTTGATGGTCGCCTCGGACACGCCCAGGTCGTAGGCGATCTGCTTGTTGAGCAGTCCCGCGCCGAGCATCTGCAGCACGCGGAACTGCTGCGGGGTGAGGTCGCGCAGGCGTTGCGCGGCGTCGTGCTCGGCCTCGTCGGTGGCCGGCGCCGACAGCGCCGCTTCCGGTGCCCAGCGGTCGCCGTCGAGCACGGTGGTGATGGCCTCGCCCAGCGTCGTCGCGTCGGCCGACTTGGGGATGAAGCCGACCGCGCCGTGGTCGAGCGCGCGCCGCATCACCGCGGGTTCCTCGCGCGCGGAGACCACCACGATGGGCAGCTGCGGATGCAGCGCCCGCAGGTGGACCAGGGCGCTGAAGCCCTGCGCGCCGGGCATGTTGAGGTCGAGCAGGAGCAGGTCGGCGTCGGGCTCGGTCTCCACGAGCGCATACAGCGATTCGACCCCGTCGGCCTCGCGCAGGCGCGCGTCGGGCAGCACCCGGGCCACCGCCCCGCGCAGGGCCTCGCGGAACAGCGGGTGGTCGTCGGCGACGATGACGGTGGTGCTCGATGACATGGGGGATCCGGTGGTTTCGCCTGCCCCGCGACGGCGGCGGGCGGGGAAGGCAGGGGAGGGTGCAGGACGCGTTGCCGCGAGGACATGATCGGGGCAGGACACCGTCCTGCCCAGCCCTTCGTCGACCGCGGGGCGACGAAGGGCACGCCGGCGGTGCCGGTCAGGGCACCCGGCGCTCCTTGACCAGCGACTCCACCACCGAGGGGTCGGCCAGGGTCGAGGTGTCGCCGAGCTGGTCGGGGGCGTTCTCGGCGATCTTGCGCAGGATGCGGCGCATGATCTTGCCCGAGCGCGTCTTCGGCAGGCCCGGTGCCCATTGCAGGTGGTCGGGCGTGGCGATCGGGCCGATCTCCTTGCGCACGTGCGCGACCAGCTCCTTGCGCAGCGCGTCGCTGCTCGCCTCGCCGGCGATCAGGGTGACGTAGGCATAGATGCCCTGGCCTTTCACGTCGTGCGGGAAGCCCACCACCGCGGCCTCGGCCACCTTCGGGTGGCTGACCAGCGCACTCTCGACCTCGGCGGTGCCGATGCGGTGGCCGCTGACGTTGATCACGTCGTCCACCCGCCCGGTGATCCAGTAGTAGCCGTCCGCGTCGCGGCGGCAGCCGTCGCCGGTGAAATAGGTGCCGGGGTAGGTCTTGAAGTAGGTGTCGATGAAGCGCGCGTGGTCGCCGTAGACGGTGCGCATCTGGCCCGGCCAGGAATCGAGCAGCACCAGGTTGCCCTCGGCCTCGCCCTCCAGTTGCGTGCCGTTGGCATCCACCAGCGCCGGCCGCACGCCGAAGAACGGTGTGCTCGCCGAGCCCGGCTTGAGATCGGTCGCGCCGGGCAGCGGGGTGATCAGGATTCCGCCCGTCTCGGTCTGCCACCAGGTATCGACGATCGGGCAGCGGCTGTCGCCGACCACCTCGTGGTACCAGCGCCAGGCTTCGGGGTTGATCGGCTCGCCGACGGTGCCGAGCAGTCGCAGCGACGCGCGCGACGTGCGTTTGACCGGTTCGTCGCCCTCGCGCATCAGCGCACGGATTGCGGTCGGCGCAGTGTAGAACAGGGTCACCTCGTGCCGGTCGATGACCTCCCAGAACCGCGACACGTCCGGGTAGTTGGGCACGCCCTCGAACACCAGCGCGGTGGCGCCGTTGGCCAGCGGGCCGTAGACGATGTAGCTGTGGCCGGTCACCCAGCCCACGTCGGCGGTGCACCAGTAGATGTCGTCCTCGCGCAGGTCGAACACCGCTTCATGGGTGTAGCTGGCATAGGTGAGGTAGCCGCCGGTGGTGTGCAGCACGCCCTTGGGCTTGCCGGTGCTGCCGGAGGTGTACAGGATGAAGAGCGGGTCCTCGGCGTTCATCCGCTCCGGCTCGCAGGTGTCGGGCTGGTCGGCCACGACGGCGTCGTACCAGCGGTCTCGCGGCATCTGCATGTCGACCGCGCCGTGCGTGTGGCGCACCACGAGCACCGTCTCCACGCTGGTGGTGCCCGGCAGCTTGAGCGCGGCGTCGACATTGGCCTTGAGCGGGATCTTCTTGCTGCCGCGCAGGCCTTCGTCGGCGGTGATGATGATCTTGCTCCCGCAGTCGATCACGCGGTCGGCGATCGAGTTGGGCGCGAAGCCGCCGAACACCACCGAATGGACCGCGCCGATGCGCGCGCAGGCGAGCATCGCGACCACCGCCTCGGGGATCATCGGCAGGTAGAGGGTGATGCGGTCGCCCTTCTTCGCGCCCAGCGCGCGCAACGCATTCGCCAGGCGGCAGACGCGCGCGTGCAGCTCGCGGTAGCTGACGTGCTCGGCGGGTCTGGACGGGTCGTCCTGCTCGAAGATCAACGCGGTCTTGTCGCCCCGCGACTCGAGGTGCCGGTCCAGGCAGTTGACGCTCGCGTTGAGTTCGCCGTCGGCGTACCAGCGGATGCGGAAGTCCTCCAGGTCGTAGCTGACGTCCTTGACCTGGGTGGGGGCCTTCATCCAGTCCAGGCGCTTGGCGACATCGCCCCAGAACGCCTCCGGATCGGACACCGAGGCCGCGTACAGGCGCGCGTAGTCGTCGCGCTTGATGCGCGCGTCGGCGGCGAAATCGTCGGGGACGGGATAGAGGGCGTCGGGGTGGTTCATGGGAGGCTCCATTGGCTCGGATGCTGCGCTGGTGCGGTGTTGCAGTGCGGCGAAAACGCGTGGCCCGCACGCCCAGTGTGCCGTATCGGCCCGTGTGCCCGGCGTGGATTTCCTTAGACCATGGTCGAAAAGCGCGGGGCTTTGGCGGCATTCGGCCCGTCGTTCGACCAATGGCGAATGGTTGGCCTCGACACAGTGCGCGCAGCCTGCCGTCACCGTGCAGACCACGGCATTCCTCGGGAGGGAATCATGTCCACACGCATCGCATCGCGCGGCGCCACCGGCCCCATGCCGGCGCTCGTCCGCAAGCGCCGCCTGGCGACGGCACTGGCCGTTGCCCTGCTGTTGCCCGGCCTGGCCATGGCGCAGACGGCGAAGGAAGCAGAACTCGAGGCGCGCGTCGCCGAACTCGAGAAGATGGTGCAGCAACTGGTGCAACAGCAGCAGTCCCAGGCGCCGACCGCGCCCGCGGCGGCCCCCGCGGCCCCCGCCGCGCCGGCAGCCGGCACCGCGCCCACGATCCAGTCCACGCCGATCCTCACCGCCGGAAATCCAGGCAGCAAGTTCTCCTTCGGCGGCTTCATCAAGCTCGACGCCATGGTGACCGATACCAGCGACGGCGAGATCGCCGACGGCAATTCCGGCCGCCTGTTCTACGTGCCCAGCACGATCCCGGTCGCCGCGAACGGGGCCGAGCCCGACACCGATCCCTACGCCGACTTCCACGCGCAGTTCTCGCGCTTCTGGTTCGGCGCCGACTACGTGACCGACGAAGGCGACAAGCTCAAGGCGTACATCGAGGCGGACTTCTTCGGCGGCGGCACCAACGCGCTGGCGGGCAACGAGACCTCGACCAACACCTACGCGGTCACCCTGCGCCACGCCTACGTCAGCTGGAACAACTGGCTGGCGGGCCAGACCTGGTCGAACTTCCAGGACACCGCCGCGCTGCCGGACACGGTGGACTTCCTCGGCGTCACCGATGGCACCATCTTCGTGCGCCAGGCGCAGTTGCGCTACACCAACGGTCCCTGGTCGCTGTCGATCGAGAACCCGCAGACCCTGGTCACCGCCTACCAGGGCGCCGGCCGCTACAACAGCGGCGACAACGTCATGCCCGACCTCACCGGTCGCTGGGTGACCAAGGGCGACTGGGGCCACCTGAGCCTGGCCGGCATGCTGCGCCAGTTCAAGGACGGCGACGAAACCGCCGGCGGCGGCGCGGTCAGCGTCGGCGGCAAGTTCAACCTCGGCGCCAGCAACGATCTGCGCTACATGGTCAACGCCGGCAGCGGCATCGGTCGCTACATGGCCTTCGGCATGGGCACGGACGTCGTCCAGGACATCGACGGCGACATCGACCCGCTGGACGGCTACAGCGGCTTCGTCGCCTGGCGCCACGTCTTCAACGACAAGCTGCGCGGCAACCTCATGTACTCGGCGGCGCATTTCGACAACGACGTCGACCTCACCGGCTACGGCGTCACCGAGCGCTCGCAGTCCATCCGCGCCAACCTGATCTATTCGCCGTTCCCGAAGCTGGATGTCGGCGCCGAACTGAGCTACGGCCAGCGCTCGCTCGAGGACGACCGCGAAGGCGACATGAAACGCATCCACACCACCGTCAAGTACAGCTTCTGAGGAGGCAGCCATGTCAGGCAAACACATAAACGCCAAGCAGTACTGGCGCGCGAACCTCCGGCTGATGGCGATCCTGCTCGCCATCTGGGCGCTGGTGTCCTTCGGCGCCGGCATCGTCTTCGCGGACGCGCTCAACCAGTTCCGCATCGGCGGCTTCAAGCTGGGCTTCTACTTCGCCCAGCAGGGGTCGATCTACGTATTCGTCCTGCTGACGTTCTACTACGCATGGCGGATGAACCGGCTCGAGCGCGAGCTCGACCTCCACGAAGACTGAGGAGAGGCATATGTCCGTCCAAGCCTGGACCTACCTGCTCGTCGGCCTCAGCTTCGCGCTGTACATCGGCATCGCTATCTGGAGTCGGGTCGGCAGTACCAAGGAGTTCTACGTCGCCGGCGGCGGCGTCCACCCCGTCGCCAACGGCATGGCCACCGCGGCCGACTGGATGAGCGCGGCGTCGTTCATCTCGATGGCCGGCATCATCAGCTTCGCCGGCTACGACGGTTCGGTGTACCTGATGGGCTGGACCGGCGGCTACGTGCTGCTGGCCCTGCTGCTGGCCCCGTACCTGCGCAAGTTCGGCAAGTTCACCGTGCCGGACTTCGTCGGCGACCGCTACTACTCCGACACCGCGCGACTGGTGGCGGTGGTGTGCGCGATCTTCGTGTCGTTCACCTACGTCGCCGGGCAGATGCGCGGCGTCGGCATCGTCTTCAGCCGCTTCCTGGAGGTGGACATCACCACCGGCGTCATCATCGGCATGGCGATCGTGTTCTTCTACGCCGTGCTCGGCGGCATGAAGGGCATCACCTACACGCAGGTCGCGCAGTACTGCGTGCTGATCTTCGCGTTCATGGTGCCGGCGATCTTCATCTCGATCCTGCTCACCGGCAACGCGATCCCGCAGCTCGGCTTCGGCAGCAAGCTCGCCGATGGCAGCGGGGTGTACCTGCTGGACAAGCTCGACGGCCTGAGTACGCAGTTGGGGTTCGCGGCCTATACCGAGGGCAGTAAATCGACCATCGACGTCTTCGCCATCACCCTGGCGCTGATGGTCGGCACCGCGGGCCTTCCGCACGTGATCGTCCGCTTCTTCACCGTGCCGAAGGTGCGCGACGCGCGTCGTTCCGCGGGCTGGGCGATCCTCTTCATCGCGCTGCTTTACACCACCGCCCCGGCGGTCGCCAGCTTCGCCCGCGTCAACATGATCCAGACCATCAACGGCGCCGACATGCAGGGTACCGAGCATGCGACCGCCCCGGCCTGGGTGCGCAACTGGGAGAAGACCGGCCTCATCACCTGGGACGACAAGAACAGCGACGGCAAGATGTTCTACGCCAAGGACGACCGCAACGAGATGACCATCGACCGCGACATCATGGTCCTGGCCAATCCGGAGATCGCGCGCCTGCCGGCGTGGGTGATCGCCCTGGTGGCCGCCGGTGGACTGGCGGCGGCGCTCAGCACTGCAGCGGGCCTGTTGCTGGTGATTTCCTCGGCGGTATCGCACGACTTGTTGAAGAAGGTGGTGATGCCCGGCATCACCGAGAAGCAGGAGCTGCTCTATGCCCGCATCGCCGCCGGTTGCGCGGTGGTCGTGGCCGGCCTGCTGGGCATCTATCCACCGGGCTTCGTCGCCGAGGTGGTGGCGTTCGCCTTCGGTCTCGCGGCGGCGACCTTCTTCCCGGCGATCGTGCTCGGCATCTTCGACAAGCGCACCAACATGCAGGGTGCGGTGGCGGGCATGGTGGTGGGCCTGGTCTTCACCGTCTGCTACATCGTCTACTTCAAGGGCGTGTTCATGGCGCCCATGGCGGAGAACGTGCCGGCGAACTGGTTGTTCGGGATATCGCCCGAGGGCATTGGCGTGATCGGCATGCTGCTGAACTTCGCGATCGCCTTCGGCGTGTCGCGGATGACGCCGCCGCCACCGCAGCACGTGCAGGACATGGTCGACGACATCCGCGTGCCGCGCGGTGCCGGCGAGGCCACGGCCGCCCACTGACCTCACTGGAGCTTCGTGCTCTCTCCACGGCCCGCCATCGTTCCGATGGCGGGCTTTTTCTTGTCCCGGGTTCCAGGGATGGTCGGGATGGGGGCGGCTGCGACATCGCAGCAGGGTGGGTAGAGCCGAAGGCGAAACCCACCGTCGCGCAGCCGCACGCACGACGGACGATGGGTTTTGCTCCGCGCAACCCATCCTACGGTTCCGCCTCTCACCCCACCCCGTAGGGTGGGTAGAGCCGAAGGCGAAACCCACCGTCGCGCAGCCGCACGCACGACGAACGATGGGTTTTGCTTCGCGCAACCCATCTTACGAAGCCGTGGGGCTCGGGGCCTCCGGGTCGAGAGGACATTGGGCGAGGGCGCCAGCCACATCAACGGTCAGCCTGGGCCGGGCGCGACGTCGGCGGGGCATGCCGCGGGCGGGGCCGGGCGAGCGGCGGCGCGCCTACAGCGGCGGGGCGGACAGCTCGCGGGCGTCCAGGAAGCCGTTCTTGTCCTGGTCCTGGCGGACGAAGGTGCGCGCGAGCTTCGCGCGGTGGTCGATCAGGCTGACCGGCTTGCCGCGTCCGCCGGGCAGTTCGTCGACGCTGAGGATGCCGTCGCCGTTGGCGTCCATGCGCTCGAACGCATAGCTCATCCAGTCCTGGTACTCGGCCAGGGACACACGGCCGTCGCCGTCGCTGTCCATGCGCGCCAGGTACTCGCTGGTCGCCTGCACCTGCGCGTGCGCGGATGGCAGGAGGGCGGTGGGGACCAGGCAGGCGCCAAGGGCCAGGGCGAAGCGGAGCGGGGACGTCATGCCGCGCAGGCTACCGGAAACCGGGGCCGCGTGGCGGTCGCCGCGACCAGGCGTTCGGCTGGCGGTCGGGAAGCGGCGACCGCCGGAAACGAAGGAGCCCGCGACGGGCGCGGGCTCTCCGGGACGATGGCGGCCGGGCTCAGCGACGGGCCGGGGCCAGCGCATAGCCCTTCAGGCGCGCCGAGAAGGCCTGCAGCGAATGGATGCCGCTGGCTTCGGCCTCGGTGCACCAGGCATGCAGGCGCTGCAGCGTCGCCTGGGCGTCGTACGAGCGGTCATCGAGCACCTGGGCCAGGCGGTGGCGGTACTCGGCGAGCGTGGCCATCTTCGGGCGCTCCGCCAGCCAGGCCTGCAGGCGCGCGCGCTTGCCGTCGTCCAGCCAGCGGCCACCGTCGGCCAGGCCCTTGCGCATCGCGCGGGGCAGGGTGTCGCGTCCCTCGCGCAGGGTCGGCAGGGTGACGTTGCGGTAGAAGTCGGTCATGGCCTGGAAGCGGATCGCCAGCAGCGCCTTCAGGGTTTCGCCGTCGGGCATCGCGATGTTCGGGCGCACGTCGAGCGTCGGCGCGACGCGCAGCACCTTGGCCAGGCGCAGCTTCTCGAAGGTGCGGATGGTGGCCCAGCCGATGTCGAACTCGAAGCGGCGCAGCGCGAACTTCGCCGAGCTCGGGAAGGCATGGTGGTTGTTGTGCAGCTCTTCGCCGCCGATCCACACGCCCCACGGCGTCAGGTTGGTCGAGGTGTCCGCGCTCTCGAAGTTGCGGTAGCCCCACCAGTGGCCCAGGCCGTTGACCACGCCCGCCGCCCAGAACGGGATCCACGCCATCTGGATCGCCCAGATCGCCACGCCGGCGAAGCCGAACAGGGCGAAGCTGATGAACAGCAGCAGGGTCGGCCCCATCGTCGCGTGCGGGGTGTAGAGGTGGCGCTCGATCCAGTCGTCGGGGCAGCCCTTGCCGTATTTCTCGATCGACTCGCGATCGCTGCGCGCCTCGCGGTAGAGCTCGACGCCGCGCCAGAACACGGTCTTGATGCCCTTGACCTGCGGGCTGTGCGGGTCTTCCTCGGTCTCGCACTTGGCGTGGTGCTTGCGATGGATCGCCGCCCATTCGCGGGTGATCATCGAGGTGGTGAGCCAGGTCCAGAAACGGAACACGTGGGCGACGGCCGGATGGAAGTCGACCGAGCGGTGCGCCATCGATCGGTGCAGGTACAGCGTCACCGAGAAGATCGTGAGCTGGGTGGCGACCAGGAAATAGATCGCCAGGGTGCCGAAACCGGCCTGCAGCAGTCCGCCGGCGAGGAAGTCGAGCAGTGAAGCGGGCATTTCAAACTCCGAGGACCGCGGTCCTGTTGGGCGACGCCGGCCGCGGCGCGGTCGGACGGTGGATACCTGAGGGTGCTCCCCGGGACCATCATGCCACCCGGATGTGTCCGTTCGCGCCCGTATGGGCGGCGTCCGTACAGGAAACGAGATGGTGTGCGCGGAAGCGGAAAACAAGCCGCGCCCCGTTCAGGAAGCCGCCCGGCCCGCTGCCCGTGCCACGGGCCTTCCAGTACGCTTGCCGCATGCCCGAACTGCCCGAAGTCGAGACCACCCGTGCCGGCCTGGCCCCGCACGTGGAGGGACGTCGCGTGGACCGCGTGGTCCTGCGGCGCCCCGACCTGCGCTGGCCGATCCCGCCGGAGGTGGCGCGGGCATTGCCCGGCCAGCGCATCGACGCGGTCCGCCGGCGCGCCAAGTACCTGCTGATGGACACGTCGGCCGGGGCGGCGATCCTGCACCTGGGCATGTCCGGCAGCCTGCGGGTGCTGCCCGGCGACACCCCCCTGCGTGCGCACGACCACGTCGACATCGGCCTCGACGACGGGCGCGTGCTGCGCTTCAACGACCCACGCCGCTTCGGCGCCCTGCTGTGGCAACCGCCCGGCGAGGTCCACCCGCTGCTGCGCGGGCTGGGGCCCGAGCCGCTGTCGGAGGCGTTCAGCGGCGACGCCCTGTTCGCCCTCAGCCGGGGCCGCAAGGCGCCGGTCAAGGCCTTCCTGATGGACCAGGCGGTGGTCGTCGGGGTGGGCAACATCTACGCCGCCGAAGCGCTGTTCAGCGCCGGCATCTCGCCGCTGCGCCCGGCGGGCGGGATCTCCCGCGATCGCTACCGTCGCCTTGCCGCTTCGGTGAAGGCGATCCTGGCCCACGCCATCCAGCGCGGCGGCACCACCCTGCGCGACTTCATCAGTCCCGATGGCGCACCGGGCTACTTCGAGCAGGAACTGATGGTCTACGGTCGCGGCGGCGAACCCTGTCGCCGTTGCGGCGGCCCCCTGCGCGAGGCCAGCATCGGCCAGCGCGCCAGCGTCTGGTGCCCCCGCTGCCAGCGCTGAACCCGTGCTTGCCGCATCCTGAACGCGCTATAGTCCGCGCATGGACATCGAGGACGGCACGCCGGCGCAACGCGCCGACATCACACGGATGCTGGGCGCGGCGCGCGGCGGCGATCGCGGCGCGCTCGACAACGTGCTGGCCACCCTCTACCAGGAACTGCATTCGATGGCCCGCCGCCAACTGGCCGGCCAGCACGGACACACCCTCGATGCCACCGCGCTCGTCCACGAGGCCTACCTCAAGCTGATCGGCCGCCGCGAGGCACAGTTCGACGACCGTGCCCATTTCTTCGCCTATGCCGCGTCGGCCATGCGCAGCGTGGTCGTCGACTATGCGCGCCAGCGCCTGGCGCAAAAGCGCGGCGGCGACCTGCACCGGGTGACCGACCTGCCCGAGGACCTGGAAGGCGGCGTCCGCCTGGACGAGGAAACCCTGGGCCTGGACACCGCGCTCACGCGCCTGGCCGAAGTCGACCAGCGCCTGGCCCAGGTGGTCGAGCTGCGCTACTTCGGTGGCCTGTCGGAACTGGAGATCGCCGGGCTCCTCGACCGCTCCGAGCGCAGCATCCGCCGCGACTGGCAGAAGGCGCGCCTGTTCCTGCTGGCTTCGCTCAAGGACGACTGACCGCTCGCGGCGGGGGGCTGGATGGACGCCGAACGCTGGCAACGGCTGTCCCCGCTGCTCGACGCCCTGCTCGAACTCGAGCCCGAAGCGCGTACCCGCCGCCTGCAGTCGCTGCGCGACGAAGATCCCGGGCTCGCCGCCGAGCTCGAGGCCCTGCTCGCGCTGGAAGGCGACAACGACGACTTCCTGTCCGAACCGCTGGTGATGCCGCCGGCCGGCGTCGGCAGCGGCGCCGAGGTCGGCCCCTACCGCCTGGAGAGCCTGCTCGGCGAGGGCGGCATGGGTCAGGTCTGGCTGGCCTCGCGTGCGGACGGCCTTTACCAGCGCCGGGTCGCGCTCAAGCTGCTGCGCCCCGGGCTGACCAGCAACGACCTGCGCCTGCGTTTCACCCGCGAGCGCGAGATCCTCGCCCGGCTCGCGCACCCCAACATCGCGCGCCTGCTCGACGCCGGCATCAGCGGCGACGGCCTGCCCTACCTGGCCCTGGAATACGTCGACGGCACCCCGATCACCGACTACTGCCGCGAACACCGCGTGCCGCTCGCCCAGCGCCTGCGGATGTTCCGCCAGATCTGCGACGCGGTGAGCCACGCGCACGCCAACCTCATCGTCCATCGCGACCTCAAGCCGTCCAACATCCTCGTCACCCCGGCGGGCGAGGTGCGACTGCTCGATTTCGGCATCGCCAAGCTCCTCGACAGCGAGGCGCCCGCGCCCGAGCAGACCGGCACCGGCATGCGCGCCTTCACCCTGCACTACGCCGCGCCGGAGCAGATCCGCGGCGAGCCGGTCACCACCATGACCGACGTGTATTCGCTGGGCGTGGTGCTGTACGAACTGCTGACCTCGAGCAAGCCCTACCGCCTCAAGCGGCACAGCGACGCGGAGTGGGAGGAGGCCATCCTCACCGCCGACCCGGTGCGCCCGTCGCAGGCGGTGCTGCGCGACACGGCCACCGCCGACGATCGCGCCGCCCAGCGCCGGCGCGGCCGCGTGCTCGCAGGCGACCTGGACAACATCGCCCTGCGCGCGCTGGCCAAGCGGCCGGAGCAGCGCTATCCCTCGGTGGAGGCGCTGGCACAGGACATCGGCCGCTTCGAAGCCGGGCGCCCGGTGATGGCCCAGCCGCAGCGGCTTGGCTACCGCTTCCGCAAGTACGTGGCCCGGCACCGCTGGGCGCTGGCCACGGGCCTGGTGGTGACCCTGGTGCTGAGCACCGCACTCGCGCTGATCGCCTGGCAGGCGCGCGAGGCGGTCGCCGAGGCGGCGCGCGCGCAGGCCATGCAGGACTTCATGATCGGGCTGTTCGAGAACGCAGGCCGCGGTCGCGAAGGCGAGCCGCTGGACCTCGACAGCCTGCTCGACGGCGCCGTCGAGCGCGGCAACCTGCAGCTGGCGCGCGAGCCGCGTGCGCGCGCCGAACTGCTGGGCGTCATTGCCCGGCTGCGCATGGGCCTGGGCGACCAGGCACAGGCGCGGGCGCTGCTGGAACAGCAGGCTGCGATCATCGCGCAGACAGCGGACATCCCGGCCAGCCTGCGCCTGGAGTCGCTGGTCCTGCGTGGCCGCCTGGCGCGCCAGGAGGGCGATGCCGCCGCCTGCGTGACCCTGCTGGAGCCGTCCCTGGGCGATGCCCGCCGGGAGCAGGCGCAATTGCCGCCGCAGGCCGCCGACTTCTATTCCGAGCTGGGGCGTTGCCGGCAAGCGATGGGCGCGCGACAGGGCGCCCGGCAGATGTTCGAGCGCGCGTTCGCCGTGCGCCGGGACATGCGCAGCGACGAAGTCGGCACCGTGCAGAACCTCATCGACCTGGCCGACCTGCAGGTCGAGGACGGCGAGCTGCAGGCCGCGCTCGCCGGATACCGGCAGGCGGGCGAGCGGCTGCAGCAACGGGTGGGTGGGCAGCACGGCCTGCAGATCGACATCGGTCGTCGCCTGGCCGGCGTGCAACGCCGACTGGGACGCGTGGAGGAGGCCATCGCGACCCTTCGCGCGACCCTGCAGCTCTCCGCGCAGGTCTCAGGCGTGGGCCACGAGACCACGCTGGGCGTGCGCGAGCAGCTGGTGGCGCTCTACCTCGACGACAACCGCTTCGCCGATGCCCAGGCGCAGCTGGCCGAGATCCATCGCGAGCGCCTGCAGCGGCTGGGGCCGGATGATCCGGCAATGATCTCCAGCCACGGCCTGCTCGGTCGCGTCGCGTGGGAGCGCAACGACCTCTCGACCGCGCTGGTCCACCTGCACGATGCCCTGCGGATCGCGCGCACGGCGCGCGCCGGCCGCGCCGACCAGGAGCGCCTCGTCGACGCCCTGCTGCGCCTGGCCACGGTGCTGCACGAGGCCGGCCGCGACCGTGATGCGCTGCCGCTGCTGCAGGAGGCCCGGCAGGCGATCGACGCCATGCCGGGCGCCGACGCCAGCCAGGTGGACCGCCTGCTGGGCGAGGTCGAGATCGCCCTGGATCGCGGCGACGCCGGTCGCGCGCGCCTGCAGCGGGCCCGCGCGGAGGCGGAGCGCCGGCATGGCGCCGACTCGCCGCAGGCGTTGCGCAGCGAGATCGCGGTCCTGCGCGAAGGGGCCGGCGACGGCCGGCCCGCCGCCATCGCGCGCCTGGACGCCATCGCGCGGATGCCGCGCGACGGCGCGCGCGCCAGCGAGGTGCGGCCGGTGGCCTGGCGCGCGGCGGCCTTCGCGGCGGAGGCACGCTGCCGCCAGGGACACGTGGAAGCCGCGCTCGGTGGGCTCGAGCAGCTGGAAACCGAACTGGAGGCCCGCCAGCGCGACGGCAGCGCCCTGCGCCGCGACGTCACCGCCATCCGGCAGGCCTGCGGCCGCTGACCCGGCGGCGCGACGGCGCTAGAGCGGCAGGGGAGGCTGCGCGGGGTCGATCCGGCCTTCGCCGCGCATCACCCGCTTGTACTCCGCCCGCGACACCGAGACATAGCGGTCGTTGCCGCCGATCTCTACCTGCGGCCCCTCGCGGACCGCGCGGCCCTGTTCGTCGACGCGGACGACCATCGTGGCCTTGCTGCCGCTGTGGCAGATGGTCTTGATCTCGCTGATCTCGTCGGCCCAGGCGAGCAGGTACTGACTGCCCTCGAAGAGCTCGCCGCGGAAGTCGGTGCGCAGGCCGTAGCACAGCACCGGGATGCCCAGCGCGTCAACCACCTCGGTCAGCTGCCAGGCCTGCGAGCGGCCCAGGAACTGCGCTTCGTCGACCAGCACGCAATGCAGCGGACCGTTCGCCTCGATGTCGGCCTGGACCCGCGCCTGGAGGTCCTCTTCCGGGCCGAAGGCGATCGCCTCGGAGGACAGGCCGATCCGCGAGGCGACGCGCCCGGTGCCCGCGCGATCGTCCAGCCGGGGCGTCAGGATCGCCACGCGCATGCCGCGCTCGCGGTAGTTGTGGGCGGACTGCAGCAGGGTGGTGGTCTTCCCGGCATTCATCGCCGAGTAGTAGAAGTAGAGCTTCGCCATCGCGGAAGTGTAGGGTGCGGTGGCGCCCGCCGTCACGGCCGCGGCCGCGTCACAGCGGCCGCAGGGCCTGTCTGCGGACGGCGGCCCCGGCCCAGCGCGCGGCCATCGCCGGGGAGGTGGTGCAGACCGCGTCGTCGGTGACGGTGGTGACCGCGCGCTCGAGCAACTGGATGTCGGCCTCGTGCTGGCGCGCCACGTGCGGATCCTCGAAGAACACCACCCGCTGGCAGCGCTTCTCCAGCACGCGGTCGGCGATCTGCGCGTCGCCGCCGAGCGGACCGCTTTCGTAGCGGCGCACCCAGGGCGTGTCCGCCGGCCAGCCGCGGCTCCAGGCCAGCTCGTTGAGGCGCTGGCCCGTCGTGCCGGTGCCGACGCGCTGGTCGAAGCGCGACAGCAGATCGAAGTGATGCGCTGCGAAATCCAGCATCGCCGGTTTCATCGCGTCGTGGGCGACCAGGGCCAGGACCTGGCCGCGAGGGTCGAAGAAGCGGTCGGCCGCCGGATCCGGCGCCAGTCCGGCGAGGACGCGCTCCTGCTCGATCCAGTCGCGCGCCGCGGCCACGGTGGAGATGAAGGGCTTGCCGTGGATCACGCACTGCCGCTTCAGCGCCACGGCCTCGGGAAAGGTCGAGGACGGGTCCACCGGGTCGATCAGGTAGATCGCACCGTCCAGGCGGCGCTCGACCTCGTCCAGGCCCACGACCTCGGCGACCAGCTTCATCAGGCCGCCCTCGCGGCCATACGGATAGCGGCGCAGGCCCGCATGGCCGCCGAGCATGCCCGCGGCCACGATCGCATCATGGGTCCGGCCCACGGCATGCAGGGCCAGTCCCAGCTCGCGGATGCCCGATTCGCAGGCGCGCAGCCAGCGGAACAGCGCGGCATCCTCGCTGGCGTGGTGCAGGCGGTTGGCGGCCAGTCCCATGCGCATCGGCGGCATCCTCGTCGTCGTGTTGCATTGCAATATAACGCGGGGGCCGACGCCGCGGGGGCGCGGGGCGGGGCGGCGGGTCCGCTACACTGTGGGCCGCTCCAGGAAGTCCCGCATGCACGGCCTCAACCCCCCCCAACGCGCCGCCGTCGAGCATACCGACGGCCCCTTGCTCGTGCTCGCCGGCGCGGGCAGCGGCAAGACCCGCGTGATCGTCGAGAAGATCGCCCACCTGATCGCCAGCGGGCGCATGCCGGCGCGGCGTATCGCGGCGATCACCTTCACCAACAAGTCGGCGAAGGAGATGAAGGAGCGCGTCGCCAAGCGCATCCGCGGGGACGCCGCCGAAGGCCTGACGGTGTGCACCTTCCATGCGCTGGGCCTGAAGATGCTGCAGATCGACCATGCCAAGGCCGGCCTGCGTCGTGGCTTCAGCGTGTTCGACAGCGACGACAGCGCCGCCCAGGTCAAGGACCTGCTGCCACCGGGCAGCAAGCCCGACGTGCTCGACAACGCGCGCAACCTCATCTCGCGGGCGAAGAACGCGGGCTTGTCGCCGGAGGAGGCGATGGCCGCATCGCGCGGCCCGCGCGAAGTGGAAGCCGCGGCGCTATACGCTCGCTACCAGGCGCGACTGCAGACGTTCAACGCGGTCGACTTCGACGACCTGATCCGCCTGCCGGTGCAATTGCTTGAAGCCGACGAGGACATGCGCCTGGCCTGGCGCGAGCGCATCGGCTACCTGCTGGTCGACGAATGCCAGGACACCAACGACGCCCAGTACCGCCTGCTCAAGGCGATCGCCGGCCCGAAGGGCTTGTTCACCTGCGTGGGCGACGACGACCAGTCGATCTATGCCTGGCGCGGCGCCAACCCCGACAACCTGCTGACCCTGGGCACGGACTACCCGTCGCTGCGCATCGTCAAGCTGGAACAGAACTACCGCTGCTCCAACCGCGTGCTGCGCGCGGCCAACGCCCTGATCGCGCACAACCCCCACGAGCACCTCAAGACCCTCTGGAGCGAGAACGCCGACGGCGAGCGCATCCGCATCTGGGAATGCCGGGACGGGGCCCACGAGGCGGAGAAGGTCGCCGCCGAACTGCACTTCATCGCCACCGCCAAGCAGGCGCCGTGGAGCGATTTCTGCATCCTGTTCCGCAGCAACCACCAGAGCCGCGCGCTGGAGAAGGCGCTGCAGCTGCTGCGCGTGCCTTACCACCTCACCGGGGGCACCGCGTTCCTGGAGCGCGGGGAGGTCAAGGACGCGCTGTCCTGGCTGCGCCTGGTCGCCAATCCCGACGACGACGCGGCCTTCCTGCGCGCGGTGCAGGCGCCGCGCCGCGAGGTCGGTGCGACCACCCTGGCCAAGCTCGCCGAGCTGGCGCAGAAGTCGCACATGCCGATGTCGCGCGCCGCCGAGTCCGTCGGCGTGCTCAAGCAGCTCGCCCCCCGCGCCGGCAACGCCCTGGACGGGTTCATCGGCATCATCCGCGGCCTGCGCGGCGATGCCCAGCGCCTGCCGCCGGCGGAGCTGGTGCGCGTGCTCGCGGAAAAGAGCGGCCTGCTCGCCTCGATCCGCGCGCAGTGCAAGGACGAGGCCAGCTTCCAGCGCCGCCGCCAGAACCTGGAAGAGCTGGCCGAGTGGTTCGAGGGCGGCAAGGGCAGCGGCCCTGGCGAACTCGCCGCGCAACTGGCGCTGCTGTCGCACGCCGACAAGGGCGAGGCCGGCAACCAGGTGCGGCTGATGTCGCTGCACGCCGCCAAGGGCCTGGAATTCCGCTACGTCTTCATCGTCGGCGTCAACGACGGCACCTTGCCGCACGAGGCCGCGATGGAGGAGGGCAGCCTGGACGAAGAGCGGCGGCTGCTCTACGTGGGCATCACCCGCGCCAAGGAGCAGCTGTGGCTGTCGTACTGCCGCGAGGCCCAGCGCTGGGGCGACCGCTTCCGCCTGCAGCCCAGCCGCTTCTTCGACGAGCTGCCGCCGGCCGAGGTCCAGCGCGACGGCGCCGACCCGGTGGCCGACGCCGCGCGCAAGCAGGAGCGCGCGCAGGCGGGCCTGGCGGCGATCCGCGCGCTGCTGGAAGAAGGCTGAGGGGCGCCTGGCGACACGAAGCGGCGATGCTTCGCCGGTACACTCGGGCGTCCGAGACGAAATAGTGGAGCTTTCATGCGTTCGAGTTTCCTGGCCGCGACGGCATTGGCCGGCCTGTTCTCCCTGGCCGCCTGCCAGCGCGGCGAACCGGCCGCCACGCCGCCGGCGGCGCCCGTGGCCACCGCGCCGGCCGGGGCGGTACCGGCCAACGACAACCTCAACGCGGTCCTGTGGGTGCAGACCTCGACCGAGTACCAGGCGCTCGCGCGGCAGACGTTCAAGGCCGCCGCCGACCATCTCGACCAGGCCCTCGCCGAGGCGAACTGGGACGCGCTGGTCCCCGGCGAACGCGCCAACGCCGGCACCGGGCTCAAGCCGGCGGTGATCATGGACGTCGACGAGACCGTGCTGGACAACTCGCCCTACCAGGCGCGCCTGGTCCGCGACGGCAAGGCCTACGACGAGGTCACATGGGCCGCCTGGGTCGCCGAGAAGAAGGCACGGCCGGTGCCGGGCGTGGTCGATTTCGCCCGGGCCGCGGCAGCCAGGGGCGTGACCATCCTCTATCTGTCCAACCGTGCCGAGCACCTGCAGGAGGCGACCCTGGCCAACCTGCGCGCCGAGGGCCTTCCGGTGGCCGACGACAGCGTTTTCCTCGGCCTGGGGACCTACGTGGAAGGCTGTGAGCAGAACGGCAGCGAGAAGAACTGCCGGCGCCAGCTGGCCGGACGCGAGTACCGGGTGCTGATGCAGTTCGGCGACCAGCTCGGCGACTTCACCGAGGTCGTCAACAACACCGCCGAGGGCCGCGCCGCGCTGATGGACGAATACGGCGACTGGTTCGGCGAGCGCTGGTGGATGCTGCCCAATCCGACCTACGGCTCGTGGGAGCCGGCTGCGTTCAACAACGACTGGAGCCAGCCGGTGGAGGTGCGCCGGGCCGCGAAGCAGGACGCGCTGGATTACGCACAATAGCCATTAATAATCAATGGCTTGAGCCGATTTACTTAAAGTGTTGCATCAAGTGCGGCCGGCCGGTACGCTGTCCCCGTCCGGCTCCGGCCGGCGCCATGTCAAAACTCGATAAGTCCTCCGGTTTCGCCGGATCTTGACTGGGAGGCTTCGGCCTCCTTTTTTCTTGGGCACGCCCCATGCGACGGCCTCGCGGACGGTCGCGAGCGCCGTGTAGCCCGGGTAAGCGAAGCGCACCCGGGGCTCCGGTAAGGCCAAGGCTGGACCCCAGCGTTCGCTGGGGTGACGGCCTGTGGGCTACCGGCCGTGACCGGCTGCAGCGTCGCCGTAGGGTGGGTAGAGCCGAAGGCGAAACCCACCGTCGCGGGATTGCATGCGCGATGAATGATGGGTTTTGCTTCGCGCTACCCATCCTACGGTGCTGGATCTGTAGCCAAGTACAAGTCCAAGGCTTTCGCCTGCTGCGCGTGCGAGTCCCTTTTGTCTCGTCAAAAGGAACCAGAACCGCGGGCTCCATCAGCCGCCGGTCCGGCTTCGCCGCACCGGTGCCCTGTGCGCCTCGGTCATGACGGCACGGCGCGCAAACTCGCTGCGCCTGGACAAGGGCGCCTCTCTGGCCGCCACGGCCTGCGGTGCTACGCCACCGCCTTTCGTCATCCCGGCGAACGCTGGGATGACGGTTTGTTGGAGTTGCAGGCCGGGGTTCGGCTGCAGCTGCGTAGCCCGGGTAAGCGAAGCGCACCCGGGGTCTCGGTATGAAGGTTGCGATTCGAAGCGAACCCGTCGATCGACTGCCATCACGCGCGGCGGCGCGCTGGAGCCCGACCTTGCTCAAAGCGCAGCGCACTGCGCCACGCCCTGTGCCGGCGACCGGACGGGAGCCGCTCGCCAAGTCGTTCGATCAGCGCGCGCGTGCGGCGGGGATCTCGACCTGCAGCGACTCGCGCACCCGGACCTCGATGCTGCGTTCGGCCTGCGCCTCGTCGATGAACCATGGCAGGGGCAGGTTGTCGGCGACCACGGTCAGGCGATGCTCGCCGACCGCCACGTCCTGGAACTCGAAACGGCCCTGGCTGTCGGTGCGCACCGCGTAGCGTCCGTCGAGGATGACGGTCAGGTTCGGCACCGCCGCCTCGGAGGCATTGCGGCTGCCGTCGTCGTTGCCGTCCAGGAAGACGCTGCCGGCCACCTGGCCGGTGGCGGCGCCCGGTGCCCCGCCGATCACGGCACGCGCGCGGCCGGCGTCGCGCTGGTAGCGAAGCACCAGGAAGGCCGAGCGCTCGCGCGGCAGGCGCATGAAGAGCGGATCCTGTCCGAGCGGGTCCAGTTCGAACGGCGAGCGCTGCGTGCCCTGGTTCTGGTACAGGCTCGCGGTCAGCGACCAGCGCGGGTTCAGGACCCAGTTCACGGCGATGTTCGCGTTGCTGCCGCGCAGGGCCCCGGGCCCGTCGCCATGCGTCCATCGCAGTTGCCCGTCGATCGACAAGCGGTCGGTCAGGTCCTGTCCGCCGTACAGCGCGAAACTGCTGGTGCGCGTGGCCGGCTCGCCGTCGTAGGCCAGTTCGCCGTAGGCCACGGTGGCCGACAGGCGGCTGCCGGCACGGACGGGGAAGGCCTGGTCGATGCTGGCCTGCCAGCTGTCGGCGCCCTCGCCGCTGACATGGGCGGTGTCCCACTGCAGGCGGGTCGTGCCCCAGTCGCTGCGCTTGTCGAGGAACCACTGCGTGGCCAGCGCGCGGTCCTCGCCGTCGCGCAGGCTGGCGGTGCCACCGTAGCCGAGCGTGCTGCTGTGCTGGTAGCGCGCGTAGGCGGTGGCGTAGTTGCCATCGAAGCTGTCGCCGGAGATCGATTCGATGCGGTCGACGCCCGCGCTCCAGCTCCAGCGCGCGAACTGGTAACCGATCCGGTAATAGCCGCCGCGCGTGTCGTTGTTGATCGGGTAGCTGCCCCAGGCCAGGCCTTCGCCCAGGTGGAACGCGCCGTAGTTGTGGGTGTAGCGGCCGCGCTCGGAGCGGGCATCGAGCCAGCCGCCGCGCGCATTGCCGGCGTCGCCGCCGCTGGACAGCAGGTTCAGCTGCACGCGGTCGCGCGCCCCCTGCCAGGCCGTCGCCGCGTGGACCGCGTGCGAGCGGCCGTCCTCGATCACCGGCTGGCCGGCGTCGCCGGCGACCAGTCGGCCGTCGCTGCTCAGCCAGGTGGCCGAGCCGGTCCAGCCGCTCGCCCACTGCCATTGCGCGCCAAGGGTGCCGACGTGGCCTTCGTCGGTCTCGAAGCCGAGCAGGCGCGTGCCGGTGTAATGGCCAAGCCGGCCGCCGCCGCCCTGCAGGCGCAGGCCCGTGGCGGCATTACTCCACTCGCTGCTGAAGCCGGCGTAGGTGGTGCTGGGCAGGAAGAAACGGTACTGCTCGCGCTGGAGCGGCACGCTGGGGGTGTTGAGGACGCCGGCGCCATTGTCGCCGCGCCATTGGCCGGGCATCGCGAGGTTGCGCTGCCAGAGCGTCGCCGACCCGGTCCAGTCGCCGTCGCTGCCGTCGCTGCCGAAGGGGTCGTCGCGATCGTCGTCGCGGCGCGACACGCTCGCCTGCAGCGACCACGTGCCCCAGCGCGCGGACTCGCGGTGGCCACCGGCGCTGATGCCGTACTCGCGGTAGCGGTCGTCGCCGAACTCGCCGTGGCTGTAGGCGAGTTCAGCGTTGAACGAACGCGGCAGGCCGGAGGCGTCGTAGGGCTGGGCTTCGGCGGCCTCGTCCATGTCGGGCAGCGCGCCGGGGTCGATCACGCGATCCACGTAGGGCGCGTCCTGGCTCGCGTCGCCTTCTTCGCCGGCACCCGTCGCGGCTGCGTCCGCGGCTGTGGCCTGCGCAGACAAGACCGCGAGCGCGAGCGCGATGGCCGGGACGATCGCGCGGGCGGTCGTCTTGGTCGGGCTGCGGCTGGGGGTCATGGCGCGACGACGGTATCGATGTCGAGGCGTTGGCTGCCGTTGTCCAGGCGACCCTTGAGCGTGAGCGGGAAACGGATCGGCGGCACCGCCGTGCCGGCGTCGTCGAGCACCGGGGTCAGCGCGATGGGACGCGTCTCGCCCGGCATGATCGGCGTGGTCGCGGGGCTGAAGGTGAAGCGCGTGCCGTCGGCATCGGTGCCTTCGACGAAGCCCTCCAGGCGGCCGTGCGCGTCGCCGGTGTTGCTGATCGACAGCACCGGCAGGCGGACGCCCTGGACCTCGGCGCTGTGGCCTTGGTTCATCGAGAGGAACGGCGCGGCCTCGCCGACGGCCAGGTACACGATGATGCCCAGGCGGCCGGACACCGGCACCGGGACATCGCCGGGCGCCGCCTGCGCGGCGCCCTCGAACATGATCGCGAAGCGGCATTCGCCACGCGGCGCATCCGCCGGTACTTTCACTTCGAAGCGGAAGCGGCGCCTGGCCTGCGGGCCGAGCGTCAGTTCGCGCGCTTCGATGCCGACCCACGGCCGGCAGCTCTCTTCCGACAGCGCGTAGTCGAAGGCCGCGGTGCCGGCCGGCTCCAGCGACCAGTCCGCCGTGCGCACGGTGATCGGCGTGGCCTGTTGCGAGACATTGGTCAGCTCGATGACGTTGCGGTAGGTGTCGCCCGCCTGGGCCTGGGCCTCGATGCGTGGTGGCGAGGCCAGCACGGCGAAGCTCTGGGCCAGGGCCTGCGGCGCCAGCAGGCAGCCGAGCAGGAAGCACGCGGCGGGAAGGAAGCGGAAAGGCATCACGGAGCTCCGAGATCGATCTCGAACGAGAATTCGAGCGGCTGTGAACGGGTGACGTGGCGGCCGTCGGCCTGCAGCACGATGCGCAGGGTGTCCTCGATCAGCGGGCCGTTGATGGGGCCGGCGTACACGAGGCTGCGCTCGCCGCTGCGCACGGTGCCCGGCAGCAGGGGGCCGCGACTGCTCCAGGTGGCCGTGATCGGGCCGCTGGGCGCGGGCGGCAGCAGCATGTAGATGCGCCCCATCCGGCCCTGCCACGCGGCCACGTCCAGTCGGACGATCACCGCGAACCGTCCCGACACCGCGTTCGCCTGCGGTCCACGGGTGGGCGCGATCGAGTCCCATTCGAGCGTGACGTTGGGGTCGAGCACCTGGCTGGCGCTGTCGTCGACCGGGAAGGTCCTCGACTGCGCGCGCGCATCGTGCGCGGCGAAGGCCACGTAGCAGGACATCGCCAGCAGCGTCGCGAAGCCCAGCCGGGCGGTGATGGTGAGCCGGCGCATCGTCATGGCGCCGCCAGGGTGTAGGTGACGCGGCCCGAGTACACGCCCGCCGCGGCCACGCTGCTGTTGGCGTAACGGAAGCTCATGCAGCTCTCGCGCCAGGTGTTGGCCGGGAACGAGGCCAACACCTGTTCCCCGCCGGTGAAACTTCCCGAGGGAATGGGTTGCGCACCGCTGTCGCCGTTGCCCGAGCTGGTCCAGCTGATCTCCGAGAAGGGGATGCGGTCGCCGGCAGGGCTGGCCAGGTCCGCTGGCGCGGTCACCGTCAGCGTGGCGCTGTAGAAACTGTAGTAATAGCGGTAGAACCCGCCGATGTAGATCTGCCCGGTGTTGCAGAAGGCGTAACCGTCCCAGTTGCTGGTGATCTGGGAGGCATTGCCCGTCATCGCCAACGGGGTGCTGTTGCCGAGCGAGGCCGAGGGCACCGTCACCGATACGGTGTTGATGCCGCCACCGCTGCCCGGCGTGCCGCCGTTGCTGTAGTTGCCGGTGAACACGCCGTTGCCGACGCGCAGGTAGAGCGCGCGCGAACCGCTGTTGATGTTCACGGTGAAGGCGTCCGCCACCGACGACCAGGACAGGCCGGCCAGCAGGGCGAGTACGGCGAATGTGCGAATGGGCATCGTGACCTTCCAGTACGACGACGGCCCGGGGACCGTCGTCGTGTTCGAACGGCGGAACGGCTTACGGCATGGAGGCAGTGTAGGTGACGCGGCCGTTGTTGGTGTTCACGCCGCCGTAGGTGCCCGGGGCGACCATTGCAGCGTTCTTGTAGCTGTAGGTCCACTGGGCGGTGGCGTTGGTGATCTTGCCCGAGCTCAGCGGCACGTTGACGGCGGTGCCGGCGCCGTCGGCCAGCACCGGGGCCGGCAGGGCGGCCGGGGCCGAGGAGGTCGTGGTGATCTGGCCGTAGGAGATCGAGTCGCCGCTGCCGTTGCTCAGCGCGCCCACGCTGTCGGCGCGCAGCGAGATCTGGCCGTTGTTGCCCTTGACCGTGGCGGTCACGGTGCCGTTGCCGACATTGCCTGACGCGGCGGTGGCGGCCACCGGCGTGCCCAGGGTCTGCAGCTGCGCGGCGGTGACGTTGAAATCGATCAGGTTGACGGTGCTGTCGTCGGTGCCCACGCGCAGCATCAGGATGCGCGGCACGGTGATCTGGAAGTCGAGGCGGGCGGTGGCGCTGCCGCTGCTGACGCTGTTGGACTCGGCCTGGGCGGCGAGGGGCAGGGCGGCCGCGAAGAGGGCGGCGGCGAGGAGGCTGTGCTTGACGTTCATCGGTTCTCTCTCACAAGGAAGGGTCGAAGGATATCGGTGGCCCGTCCTTGGCCGCGTGAAGGTTGCGTGAGGGAGTACGCAGGAAGCGTGCCAACTATGTGATGCAGGTCTCATTCAATGTGCGTATAGCTTCGCGCAATTCGGCGTGACCACGTTCAAAAGCGGACCAACGTCACATTTGGAGGCTTTTTCGGAGGCAGCGTCAGAAACTGACGCGGCGCGGCAGCTCGCCTTGCGGCGCATGGCTTCCGCCCATTGCAGCCCGGAGGGCCAGGGGTGAAACGCCCGCGAGACGCGCCGCGTTCAGGTTGTCGAGCCCCCCTCGCGGGGGCCAAGATGGCCCACCGCGCATCCGAGGCCTGCGGCCATGCTTGGATCCACCTCCGCGCCCCCCAGGGGCCTGCGATTCCCGTGGCCCCTCGTGCTGGCCGCGGCGCTGCTGGCCGGTTGCCGGCAGCCAGCGCCGGACGCGCCCGCCGACACGCCGCCGGCGCTGCCGGTCGACGCGGTGGCGCGGCTGGTCGACGACCTGCGCCGGGACGATCTCGCCGCGTATGCGCGGCACGCGGTCCCGCCGGCCCTGCATGCCCGCCTGGAGACCGCGTGGGGCGAGGGACGGACGCGCTGGCCGTTGACCGAACTGCCCCTGGACGACCAGTTGCCGGCGATGATCGCCGGGCTGTCCCGGCCCGACGCCGAGAAATCCCTGATGGCGATCTACAACCGCCAGTTCGCCGGCGCCCGCGGCGAACTGCGCGCCACCGCGTCGGCCCTGGGTCTGTTCGCGGTGCAGTACATCCAGAACGAGCCCGACTACAGCGAGGACGAACGCGACCACCACGTGCAGGTGGTGCAGGCGCTCAGCGAATGGGGCCAGCAGGCGCCGCTGTCGGACGCGCGCAAGGCCGCCCCGGCCCTGAAGCAGCTGATCGCCGCCGCGCGACTGACGGGGCTGGACAGCGCGGAAGCCTTCGCCGAGGCGGGCATGGTGCGTGGCCTGACCCGCTTCTCGCCGTTTGCCAAGCGCTTCAAGCAGGTGCTGGCCGGCTACGGGCTGGATATCGATGCTGCCCTCGACAGCGCGCACGCGAGCCTGGTCGAACAAACCGGCGACACCGCACGGGTGCGGCTGGAGTACACCCTCGCCGGTCACCGGATCGATGCCATCGTCCGCGTGGAACGGCGTGATGGCGCCTGGTACCTGACCGATCTGCTGCGCCACGCCGAAGCCGAAGCCGGGCCGGTGCCGACCCCGGCCTCAGTGCCACCCACGGACGCCGCGCTGCCCGGGTCTGCAGAAGAGGCGGTGTCCGCCCCCGCCCCCGACGCCTGAGCACTGCGTCCCAACCGCCACGCGTCGTACCGACCCGCGAACGCCGCAATCGGCATAATGCCCCGGATGCCCAAACAGCCCCCCCTGCTATTCCCGGACCCGACGCCTCCCGAGGGCGAGGACGCGCCCCGTGCGACGGCCGACACCCGGCGGCCGTCCGACGCGCTCGACGCGCTCGACGCCACTGCTTCGTCCGCCGCCGCCGAAGTGACCGACCGCGACCGCGCGCGCGTGTCGCCCGGGCCGCCCGAGCCCACCGCACACCCGGCAGGCGAGGACGTCGACCAGCCCGAACTTCCGATGGCGATGGCGCCGACCCGCGCTCCGGGCGACGACGCGGGTGCCTACCGCGGGCGGCCGTGGTGGGCGCGACTGCTGGGCTGGATCCTCTCGCCCTGGGTGTCGCTGACGATCGAGCCCAACGACCCGGCCTCGCACGCCGACGCCCTGGACCGGCCGGTGTGCTACGTGCTCGAGGACTACGGGCTGTCCAACGCCCTGATCCTGGACCGCGCCTGCCAGCAGGCCGGCCTGCCCTCGCCCTTGCAGCCGCTGCCCGGCGACCCGCTGGGCCGCAAGCGCGCCTACCTCGCGCTTTCCCGGCGCAATGCCAACCTCTCGCCGCTGGGCGCGCCGCCCAGGCCCAGCAGCCATTCCGAGTCGCTGGCGCGCCTGCTCGACGCGCATCGCCTGGACCCGGGCCTGGACGTGCAGCTGGTCCCGGTCTCGATCTTCGTCGGCCGCGCCCCGGACAAGAACAGCGGCTGGTTCTCGGTGCTGTTCTCGGAAAACTGGGCGCTCGTCGGTCGCTTCCGCCGCCTGCTGGCGATCCTCCTCAACGGCCGCGACACCCTGGTGCGCTTCGCGCCGCCGGTCTCGCTGCGCGGCGTGACCGACGAGGGGCTGCCGCCCGAGCGCACCGTGCGCAAGCTCTCGCGCGTGCTGCGCGCGCACTTCCGCCGCATCCGTGCCGCCATCGTCGGCCCCGACCTCTCGACCCGCCGCCTGCTGGTGGACCGCGTCCTGGGCTCGGACAGCGTCAAGGACGCCATCGCCGACCAGGCCCGGCGCGACAAGTCCTCGCTCTCGGACGCCTGGAAGAAGGCCCATGCCTACGCCTACGAGATCGCCGCGGACTATTCGCATCCGCTGGTGCGTTCGGCCAGCTTCATCCTCGCGCCGGTGTGGAACCGCATCTACCGCGGCGTCCTCGTCCACCACCTCGACAAGCTCAAGCAGGCCGCCCCTGGCAACGAAGTGGTCTACGTGCCCAGCCACCGCAGCCACATGGACTACCTGCTGCTGAGCTACCTGCTCTACACCAAGGGCATCGTGCCGCCGCACATCGTCGCCGGCGTCAACCTCAACCTGCCCGTGGTCGGCACGATCCTGCGCAAGGGCGGCGCCTTCTTCATCCGCCGCAGCATCCGCGGCAGCGCGCTGTACTCGGCGGTGTTCTCCGAGTACATGGCGCAGCTGGTGGCCGGCGGCTACTCCATCGAGTACTTCATCGAAGGCGGGCGCTCGCGCACCGGCCGCCTGCTGCAGCCCAAGGCCGGCACCCTGTCGATGACGGTGCGCGCCTACCTGCGCCAGCCCACGCGCCCGGTGCTGTTCCAGCCGGTCTACATCGGCTACGAGAAGCTGATGGAAGGCAACAGCTACCTCGACGAGCTCAGCGGCAAGCCGAAGGAGGGCGAGTCGATCTGGCAGCTGCTGTGGGGCATCCCCAAGGTGCTGCGCAGCAACTACGGCCAGGTCGTGGTCAACTTCGGCGAGCCGATCCGGCTCAACGACATGCTCGCCCGGCACGCGCCCGAGTGGCGGGGCGAGGCGGTCGCCGAGGACGAGAAACCGTCGTGGCTCACCGGCACGATCGACGCGCTGGCACAGCAGATCCAGGTCAACGTCAACCGCGCGGCCGACGTCAATCCGATCAACCTGCTGGCGATGGCCCTGCTGTCCACGCCCAAGCACGCCATGAGCGAAAGCGACCTGCTCGCGCAGATCGCCCTGAGCAAGACCCTGCTGGAGGAGGTGCCGTACGGCGAGCGCGTCACCGTCACGCCGCACACGCCCGCCCAGATCGTCGCCCACGGCGAGGAAATCGGCGTGCTGTCTCGTACCGCCCACCCGCTGGGCGACGTGCTCGGCGTCAGCGGCGACAAGGCGGTGCTGCTGAGCTACTTCCGCAACAACGTCGTGCACCTGTTCACCGCCGCGTCCTGGGTCGCCTGCTGTTTCCAGCACAACCGGCGCATGAGCCTGGCGGGCGTGCTGCGGCTGGGTCGCAGCGTGTATCCGTTCCTGCAGGCCGAGCTGTTCCTGCCCTGGACCGAGGACCAGTTCGTCGACCGCATCCGCGCCACCATCGAGGTGTTCATCCGCGAAGGCCTGCTCGAGCAGGTCAGCGAGGACGACGGCGGCATCCTCGCGCGCAACGCCGGCCAGTCCGACGAGGTGTTCCGCCTGCGCGCGATCGGCCACTCGCTGCAGCAGGCCTTCGAGCGCTACTACATCACCATCTCGGTGCTGGTGAAGAACGGCGCCGGCACCCTCAGCGCCGGCCAGCTGGAGAGCCTGTGCCAGCTCGCCGCGCAACGGCTCTCGCTGCTGTACGCGCCGGCCGCCCCGGAGTTCTTCGACAAGACCCTGTTCCGCGGCTTCATCCAGAAGCTGCGCGAACTCGGCCTGGTCCGCACCGACGACGCCGGCAAGCTCGACTTCGACGACCGCCTCGACAACTGGGCGCGCGACGCCAAGTTCATCCTCGGCCGCGAACTGCGCCACACCATCGAGAAAGTCAGCCCGGAAATGGCGCCCAGCGAGCCCACCGCCGCGGGCGGGGAGCAGGCAGCGCCGGCCGCGGAGGAGTCGTCCGACTAGGCCGGTTCGTCCGGGATCATCGCGCTTTCCAGGCGGGCGATGCAGTCCTTCAGCCAGAGCTTGCGCTTCTTCATGCGCTTGAGCGCCAGGTCGTCGTGGGCATCGTGGTCGCGCAGGACGGCGAGCCGTTCGATGGCGGCGTCGAGGTCGCGGTGCTCGAGACGGACCTCGGCCAGGCGGCGGGCGATCTCGGCGGGGTCTGAGGTGTCGAGCATGGGGGGAGCTTAGCGCGGGTCCGGGGCGCCGTCATGGCGATCCCGGGCGGCGGGCGCGTGCTCTGGATTGCCCGGCGCCGGCCGGGGCGGGCGGGGTGGTGCAGTAGAATGGAGGGACCATGAGCACCGTCCTCCCCCTCGCCGAACCCCTGCCGCGCCGCGGCACCGATCCCCAGGCCGACGCCCGCGAGGCCGACCGGCTGGGCACGCGCCTGCGCCACCAGGTCGGCCAGGCCATCGCCGACTTCGGGATGATCGAGGACGGCGACAAGGTGATGGTCTGCCTGTCCGGCGGGAAGGACAGTTACACGATGCTGGACGTCCTCCTCCAGTTGCAGAAGAAGGCGCCGGTGAAGTTCGAGCTGGTCGCGGTCAACCTGGACCAGAAGCAGCCCGACTTTCCGGCGCACGTGCTGCCGCGCTACCTGGAGTCGATCGGGGTCGAATACCGCATCCTCGAGCAGGACACCTACTCGGTCGTCACCCGCGTGGTGCCCGAGGGCAAGACGATGTGCTCGCTGTGTTCGCGCCTGCGGCGCGGCGCGCTCTACACCCATGCCCAGGAGCAGGGCTTCACCAAGATCGCGCTCGGCCACCATCGCGACGACCTGGTGGCGACCTTCTTCCTCAATCTGTTTTTCCACGCCAAGCTCTCGGGCATGCCGCCCAAGCTGCTGAGCGACAACGGCAGGCACGTGGTCATCCGCCCGCTGGCCTACGTGCGCGAGGACGACATCGCCCGCTACGCGGCCCTCCGGGCGTTCCCGATCATCCCCTGCAACCTGTGCGGCTCGCAGGAGAACCTGCAGCGCAAGCAGGTCAAGCGGATGATGGACGAATGGGAACGCGAGACGCCCGGACGGATCGAGACCATCGCACGCGCGCTGGGCGACATCCGCCCCTCGCAGCTGAGCGACCCGAAACTGTTCGACTTCCTCGCCCTGGGCGTGAAGACCGACGCAGAAGCACGGGTGGCCGACCTCAGGCAGTCCGGCGGGATTCCAGGGTCCTTCGTGGGCGCATGATGCCGTAGTGCGCGGGTCATGCAGGCCAGGAAGGCCCTGCTTCTCCCCATTCCCCAATCCCCATTCCCCATTCCCGGAATCCGAATGTTCTTTCGAAACCTGACGCTGTTCCGCTTCCCCACCTCGCAGAAGTTCGACGATCTCGACAGTGGCCTCGATGAGTGCCAGCTCAAGCCGGTCGGTCCGCTGGAACTGTCCAGTCGCGGATTCATCTCGCCCTTCGGGCGCAACGCCGAAGCGCTCTCGCATTCGATCCACGACGCCACCTGGCTCACCGTGGGTGGCGAGGACCGCCTGCTGCCGGGCAGCGTCGTCAACGACATGCTGGCCAAGAAGCTGGCCGAAATCGAGGAGAAGGAAGGGCGCAAGCCCGGCGGACGCACCCGCAAGCGGATCAAGGACGAGCTGATCACCGACCTGCTGCCGCGCGCCTTCATCAAGCCCAGCCGCACCGACGCGCTGATCGACCGCAGCCACGGCATCGTGGTCGTGGACACCTCCAGCCGCAAGAGCGCCGAGAACGTGGTCAGCGAGATCCGCCGCGCGCTGGGCAGCTTCCCCGCGCTGCCGCTCAACGCGGAAGTCGCGCCGCGCACGATCCTCACCGGCTGGCTGGCCGGCGAACCCCTGCCTGAAGGCCTCTCGCTGGGCGACGAATGCGAGTTGCGCGATCCGGTCGACCAGGGCGCGGTGGTGAAGGTCCAGCGCATGGAGCTGCAGAGCGACGAGATCAACAAGCACCTGGAGTCGGGGAAGCAGGTCACCCGCTTGGCGCTCAACCTCGACGACCACCTGAGCTTCGTGCTCGGCGAAGACCTCGTGGTGCGCAAGTTCAAGCTGCTGGAGGGTGCGGTGGACGAACTCGAGTCCACCGACACCGACGACATGCGCGCCGAACTCGACGCCCGCTTCGCGCTGATGAGCGGCGAGGTCAAGCGTCTGTTCACCGTGCTCGAGGCGGCGCTCAAGCTCAGCAAGGTCGAGGCCTGAAGCGGGTGTCACCGGCATGACATCCGGCGGGGCGTCGCGGGGCGGTATGATGCGCGCGTCCCACGGATGGGCGGCGGCGCGCGGCGCCGTCGATTCCCCCTGCCGCAGATGACCTTCCCCCGTCGATGAGTCCCCCCTTCCGACTGCTGGCACCCGTGCCCCGACCCGCCGCGCGCGTCGAACGCGAGTCCACCGAGTTCGAGTTGCCCGACGGTCGTCGCATCGAGCTGCTGCGCGTGCGCAATCCGCGCGCGCGCCGGCTGCGCCTGTCGGTCGACGAGCGCGGCGCGCGCTTGACCGTGCCGCCGCGCACCTCCGACCGTGTCGCCACCCAGTTCCTGAACGCGCATCGCGACTGGCTGGGCGAGCAGGTGTCCCGCTTCACCGTCGATGCCCTGCCCGAGTTGCAGCCCGGCAGCAGTACCTGGTTGCCACTGGCGGGGGCGCGCGTGCCGGTGCAATGGCAGCCCGGCCGCTTCACGCATCTGCTGGAGGCCGGGGAGAAGGACGCGCCGCTGCTGCGCTTCAGCGTGTCCGGCCGCGCCGGTCCCGAGGCCCTGCGCCGCGCCCTGCGCGACTTCTACGAAGCGCGCGCCCGCGCGGACGTGGGTCGCTGGTTGCCCCGCTACCTGTCGGGCCTGCCGCGCGCGCCGCGCCGCGTGCGCTACAAGGTGATGAGTTCGCAGTGGGGCTCGCTCGCGCCCGACGGCACCATGGCCCTCGACCTGGGCCTGGTGCTGGCGCGCCCCTCGGCCTTCGAATACGTACTCGTGCACGAGCTGTGCCACCTGATCCATGCGGACCACTCGCGGGCCTACTGGAGCGAAGTCGAGGCGCGCTCGCCGCACTGGCGCGCCGAGCGCGACTACTTCAATAGCGAAGGGCGGCGGCTCAAGGCCATGATGCGCGCCCTGCTTGGCGCCTGAGGCGGGGTCGTCCGCATGGCCTGCCCGCGCGCGGTTTTGCGTAGACAGGACAAGAGCGGCCCGCGCGGTTCGGCGCCGCGGCCCGGCTGTCGCCCAAGGACCTTCCGCATGATCATGATCCCCCCTCCTGTCCGCCTCGTGCTGGCCACCATGCTGGTGGCCGCGCTGGCCAGCGGCTGCCAGAAATCGGCCGAAGAGCGCATGGCCTCCGCCGCCGCGAGCGCCGCCACCGGCCAGGACGTGGAGGTGCAGCGCGACGGCGACACGACCACGTTCAGCACCGACGAAGGCGACGTCACCGTCGCCACCGGCGAGGGCCTGTCGTTGCCGGAGGGGTTCCCCGACGATGTCTACCTGCCGCGCGAGTACACGCTGCGCAGCGTGCTCAACGTCGCCGGCACGCAGGTGCTGTCGCTGAGCACCCGGGGCGACGCCACGGCGCTGTTCAACGAGGCCAGCGCCGAGATGAAGGCCAAGGGCTGGACCCAGACCATGGCGATGCAGAACGACGCCCGCAACGCGATGCTGGCCTTCGAGAAGGGCGAGCGCAACGCGGTGGTGTCGGTCAATGGCGACGACGACGGCGAGGTGCAGGTCGGCCTGCAGTTCCGCGAACGGCAATAAAGGCCCTGGCGCCGGCAGGGCCGGATACGGCTGTTCGGCCGTGACGATGCGGGTGCGTTGTCGCCGGGGTGGAGCAAAATGCTGGATCCCAGCGTTCGCTGGGATGACGAGCAAAGGCAACGTCAGCAGCAAAGGCAACGCCGGCGAGCTGCCGAGGGGCGACGAGGATCGATTCGAGAATCCCGGAGGCGATGACTCACGCAGGGTCCGGTCGCCGCTTGATCTTCTCGCACCCGCGTCACCCCGGTTCCGTCATCCCAGCGAACGCTGGGATGACGAGCAAAGGCAACGTCAGCAGCAAGGGCAACGCCGGTGAGCTGCCGAGGGGCAACGAGGATCCATTCGAGAATCCCGGAGACGTCGACTCACGCAGGGTCCGGTCGCCGCTTGATCTTCTCGCACCCGCGTCACCCCGGTTCCGTCATCCCAGCGAACGCTGGGATCCAGCCTTTCCGCGCGTTCGCCCGACTGCAGGCGCTGGACGAGTACCTCTCGACCTTTCGGGGTGAGGCGCTAAACCTTGTGCAGGGGGTTGCCTTCGCGGATGGCCGGTGCCTGTTTGGCGACACCGGCTTCCCCTTCCGCGCAGCAGGGAACCCCCTCTTGGGACATCACGCCTGGCGCGAGAAGAAGTCGCCGATCGCGGCGGCGACTTCCGCGGGCTGCTCCATGTGCAGGTGGTGGCCGCCTTCGATCACGATGAGTTCGCCCCGCGGCAGCAGCGCGGTGCGCTCGCGGCGCAGCGCATCCGGCAGGTAGGGCTGCGCCGGGTCGGCGAAGATCACCCGCGTCGGGCATCCGATGCCGGCGACGAGGTCGTTGACCTGGGCTTCGGTGGGCCGCAGGAAGGTCGGCAGGGTCAGGCGCGGATCGCTCGACCAGGTGTAGCCGCCCTCCACCGCGCGACTCCCGCGCTCGACCAGCAGGCGGGCGGCCGGTTCGGCCAGGCGACTGCCGACCCGGGTGCCCGCCGCCGCGCGTGCGCGTACCGCCAGCGCCAGGTCCGGGAACACCCGCAGCGACTTGCCACGCAGGGCGCGGGAGGCGGTGATGGCATCGCGCATCCGGCTGGCGGTCTGGTCGGGCGACTCGGCCAGGGCGCCCAGGGCCTCGATCGCCACCAGGCGCTCGACGCGATCCGGGCAGGCGGCCGCCAGCAGACTGGCGATGCCCGCGCCCATCGAATGCCCGAGCAGGGAGAACCGCGACCAGCCCAGCGCATCGGCGGCGTCGAGCACGGCATTCACCGCGCCGGGGAAGGAATAGTCGGCGCCGGGCGCGAGATGGGCGCTGAGCCCGTGTCCCGGCAGGTCGAGCGCGACCAGTTCGATGTCGGGCAATAGGGGCGCGATCGGCAGGAAGCTGGCGGCGTTGTCGAGCCATCCGTGCAAGGCCAGTACACGGGGCGCGTCCGCGCTGCGCCCGGCCCGGCGGAGCCCGGCCATGCGGCCGAGCGGTGTGTCGAGGGCGATCTCCTCCAGCGGCGCGCCGCTCATGCGACCGCGTCCGGGAAGGACGCGCGCAGCAGGGACGCCAGCGCCCGGGCGTGGCGCGCATCGGCGTTGAGGCAGGGGATGTAGCGCAGCTGGCCGCCCTGAGCGGCGAAGCCCTCGGCGAGCATCATCGCGATCTCTTCCAGCGTTTCGATGCAATCCACCGCGAAGCCCGGCGCGACCACGTCGACCCGGGTCACGCCACGCGCCGCCAGGGCCCTGAGGGTGTCCTCGGTCGAGGGCGACAGCCATTGTTCGCGGCCGAAGCGAGACTGGTACGACAGGCTCCAGGCGTCGGGCGGCAGCCCGAGGGCCGCCGCGACAGCCGCCGCGCTGGCCTCGCATTGCGCCTGGTAGGGATCGCCGCGGTCCACGAAGCGCTGCGGCAAGCCATGGAAGGACATCAGCAGGTGGTCGCCGGCGCCTTCGCGTTCGCGATGGCTGCCGATGGCATCGGCGACCGCACCGACCCAGCCCGGGTCGAGGTGGTAGTCCTCGAGCATCCGCAGCTCGCAGCCGGGGGCGCCGGCACGGAAGCGATCGACGACGTCCGCGACCGAGGCCGTGGTGGAGGTGGAGTACTGCGGATACAGCGGCAGCACGACGAAGCGCCGGATGCCGTCGCTGCGCAGTCGCTCGAGGGTGTCGGCCAGCGAGGGCTGGCCGTAGCGCATCGCATCGACCACCCGCAGCCCCGGCAGTTCGGCCTGCAGCGCGCGCGCCAGCCGGCGCGTGTGTACCGCGAGCGGCGAGCCGCCGTCGGCCCCGTCGATCCAGATGCTGGCGTACTTGTGCGCGACCGGGCGCGAGCGCAGCGGCAGGATCACGAAGTGCAGCAGCGGGCACCACAGCCAGCGCGTCATGTCGACCACGCGATGGTCGTGCAGGAATTCGGCCAGGTAGCGGCGGACGGCGGCGGGCGTGGCGGCGTCGGGCGTGCCGAGGTTGACGACCACCAGGGCGGTGTCGGGCAGGCCGAGCGGCGAAGCGGGCAAGGGCGCGGTGTCGGTCATCGACATAGGATGACACGCGGGCGCCGGCGCGATGGAACCGCGACCGCGGGGCGAGCGCCCCGGAACTGTTTCGTGCCGATTCATTCCGCCGCCGCCCGCCTGCCCCACAATCGGAGCCTGACGTCCAGGCGCCGGCCACCGGCCGCGCCGCCAACCCGGAGCCTTGCATGAACGTGATGACCCGCCTGTCCCCCGCCCTGGTCGCATCCGTGCTGTGGCTGGGGGTGGCGACCACCGCCATCGCCGGCCCGCAGGAGGACGAGCGCGCGCGCAACGCCGTGCGCGTGCTCACCGATATCCAGGCAATCCCGGAGTCGGCGATCCCCGACAAGCTGCTCGACGAGGCCAAGGGCATCGTCGTGGTCCCCGACACGCTCAAGATCGGCCTCGTGCTCGGCGGCCGCCGCGGCCATGGCCTGATGTCGGTGAAGAATCCCGACGGCACCTGGTCGAACCCGAGCTTCGTCAAGCTCACCGGCGGCAGCATCGGCTTCCAGGCCGGCGTGCAGTCCGCCGACGTGGTCCTGGTGTTCCGCAACCAGCGTGGGCTCGACTCGATCGTCAACGGCAAGGTCACCCTCGGCGCCGATGCCGGCGTGGCCGCCGGCCCGGTCGGGCGCAACGCCTCCACCGCCACCGACGGCCAGCTCAAGGCCGAGATCTGGTCCTGGTCGCGTGCCCGCGGCCTGTTCGCCGGCATCGCCCTGGACGGCGCCGTGTTGAGCATCGACGATGCCGCCAACGAGGCTGTCTACGGCAACGACACCACCCCGCGCATGGTCTTCGAGGATCGCGCCCACCAGGCGCCGTCCGATGCCGTGGTCGATTTCCGCGACCAGCTGGAGGAGGCCACCGCGATCGCCCGCGCCAACCGCCGCGACGGCGATGCGCCGGCCGCGCCGATGCCCGCGCCTGCGCCTGTGCCCGTGGCGCCCGTCGCCGCGCCGGCGACCGCGCCCGCCGCGCCGCCCTCGTACACGATGCCGACCACCACCGTGCGCGGCTCCGACGGGCGGTCGACCACCATCGTCGAGGGCGCGGGCCAGCAGCCGGCGCCCTTCGAGACCGTGGAGAGCCCCGTCCAGGCCGAACCGCTGCCGCTCGAGCCCGACGACGGCCGCTAGTCCCGGCTTCGCGCCGGTCCCGGACCGGGCGTCTCACTGAACGGCGCCATCGCCTGTCATCCGGCTGCGGTATCCTGACCCCTCCTTACGCGCAGGCATTCACATGGGTGGTTTCAGTCTCTGGCACTGGTTGGTCGTGCTCCTGATCGTCGTGTTGGTGTTCGGCACCAAGCGCCTGAAGAACGTCGGCAAGGACCTCGGCGAAGCCGTGAAGGGCTTCAAGGACGGCGTGAGCGACGACAAGCCCGCGGCGCAACTGCCGAAGGACGAGGCCGACGCCCCGGGCGCGGCCCGTAGCGAGCAGGCCCGCGACGACGAGCGCACGCCGCGCTGAGGCGCGGCGTTCGACGTCCCCGCGGTCCCGTCCACGGCTCACCGACGCCATGTTCGACATCGGCTTTTCCGAGATCTTCGTGATCGCGGTGGTGGCCCTGCTCGTGCTCGGGCCGGAGCGCCTGCCCAGGGCCGCGAAGTTCGCCGGTCTGTGGGTGCGGCGCGCCCGCGCGCAGTGGTATTCGGTGAAGTCCGAGTTCGAACGCGAACTGGCCGACGACGAACTCAAGCGCAGCCTGCTCGATGCCCGCGACAACCTGCGCGACGCCGGCGACGCCCTGCGTGAAGGCAGCGAGGCCCTGCGCCGGGACCTGGAGTCGTCCACCGGCGAGGTGCGCCGCTCGCTGAGCGGCATGGCCGCCGCGGCCCCCCCCGCCGGATCATCGGCCGGGCCGGAGCCGACCGACGGACCTGCACCCGAGGGTCTCGAGCCCCGGACCGGCGAACCGGTGCACGCCGATGCGACCGCACCGGCTACCGCCGATGCCCCCGAGGCGCACGCCGGCAGCGAGGACGCGCGGACGCAGGAGGAGGGCACGCATGCACCGCGATCCTGATCCGGCCAGCGCCACCGACGGCGTCGGCGTGGATCCCGCGCCCGCCGACGAGCCGCGCCTGCTCGACCACCTGATCGAACTGCGCAGCCGCCTCATGCGAGCCGTGCTGGGCCTGCTCGCCGCGGTACTGGTGATGCTGCCCTTCGCCAACCGCCTGTACGGCTGGCTGGCCGCGCCCCTGCTGGCCAAGCTGCCGGAAGGCGCGCACATGATCGCGGTGGAGGTCGCCTCGCCGTTCTTCGCCCCGCTCAAGCTCGCCTTCTTCGTGGCCCTGGTGCTGTCGATGCCCTGGCTGCTCTACCAGGCCTGGGCCTTCGTCGCGCCGGGCCTGTACCAGCGCGAGAAGCGCCTGGCCCTGCCGTTGCTGGCTTCGGCGGTGGGCCTGTTCTACCTGGGCTGTGCGTTCGCGTACTTCCTGGTGCTGCCCACGGTGTTCGGTTTCCTCACCGGCATCACCCCCGAAGGCGTGTCGATGATGACCGACATCAACGCCTACCTCGACTTCGTGCTGGTGATCTTCCTGGCCTTCGGCCTCAGCTTCGAACTGCCGGTGGCGCTGGTGATCCTCTCGCTGCTGGGCTGGGTCACCCCGGCGCAGATGAGGGAAGCGCGCGGCTATGCCATCGTCGGCGTGTTCATCGTCGCCGCGGTGGTGACGCCGCCCGACGTGATCTCGCAGCTCATGCTCGCCGTGCCGATGATGGCCCTCTACGAGCTGGGCATCCTCGCTTCGCGCTGGCTGGTACCGCAGCCGCGCTAGGCGCGGCGGCTCGCGTCCGGAGCGGCGCTCAGGCCTCGATGCCGGTGGTGTTCGAGAGCGGCGGCGGGGCGTCGCCCAGCATGTGCCGCCAGGCCGAGTAGATCGTCCCGCCGATCAGCGGCAGCAGCACCGACATCAGCAGCAGCTGGCCGATGAAGAGCGCCGGCATCTGGCCGATCGCGAACCCCAGCAGCACGACGAGGATGTTGACACCGATGCTCAGCGCGAACAACACGATCACGAACAGCACCATGAACACCAGCACCGCGCCGATGTTGCGCAGGCAGGCGCGCAGGCTCAGGCCCATTGCCGCCATGCCGCCGCGTTCGGTGAACATGACGTCCGGGATCGCGATGAAGGTGAAGAAACCCGCCACCAGGCTCACCACGAGCACCGCCACCAGCCAGGCGAACAGCGAACCCACCGGCAGGGACTGCACCAGCGCGGGGTCGGGGTTGGGACTTGCCTGCAGCTTCTCCATCACCTCGGCCATGTGTTGCAGTTCGTCGCTGCCCACCATCACCACCAGCAGCACCGCCAGCACGACCAGCGCGGCGAGCTGTGGCAGCAGCATGGTCAGGAAGCGTGCCAGTTTGCCTTCGCGCAGACCCTGGACCAGGTGCGCCGGGTGGGCACTGCGGCCCAGGTCGACCTCGCGCGCGGCATAGACCACGCCGCCGAACAGCAGCGGACCGAGCACCGCGAGCACCAGGCTCAGCCACAGCTGCCCGCTGATCGAGGCCGCCGCCGACACCCCGCCCCAGATCAGGCCGAGCAGGCCGAGGGCCAAGGGTGCCTTGCGCAGCAGCGCGAAGCCGTCGAGCAGCCATTGCGCGCCATTGCTGGCGGGGAGTTTCCGGATCGGCGACGGGGTGTCGTGGGGGTTCATCGTGGCTCTGCGGGACAAGGGAAGTTGACGGGATGGGAGCGGCGGAGGACGTCAGCCGGGTCGCTTGTCCGCTCGCAGGGATGCGTAGCTGGCCAGGCGCTCCTCCAGGCTGCCAGTGTGCAGCTCGAAGAGGTGATTGTCGAAGTCGTGCACGTACAGCGACTGGCCTTCGCCGGCGATCCTTGGCCGTGGCGGCAGGAGCTCCGCGCCGATCGCCGCCAGGCGTTGCCGGTAGCCCGGCAGGTCGGCCTCCTCGACGCGGAAGGCGACGTGCTGGTAGGACCGCCGCGCAGGCGGTTCGCCTTCCATCGCGGCCAGCCACACGCCGCCCAGCAGGAAGAACTTCTCCCGCGACAGCGAATGGGTGTCCCCGCCGCTGTCGTAGACCTCGGTCGCGCCGAGGCCTTCGCACAGGAAGCGCCGCATCCGCTCCAGGTCGGCGACGACGAAGGTGAGGTGGCTGATGCCCCGCATCGATGCCGTCCGGCGTCAGGCGCGTGCCAGCGTGCGCGCATGGTGGACGAAGCGCCGCAGCACCCGGCGTCCCTGCGGCGCGGCGCCCACGCGGCGCAGCAACGCGTCGGCGTCGAGCGATTCGCGCAGCAGGGCGGTGCGCCGGGCGCGAATGTAGCCGCGCATGTGGGTGGCGCTGAATTCGGGGTGGAACTGGACGCCCCAGGCGGCGTCGCCCCAGCGGAAGGCCTGGACCGGCTCATGCGCGGAGCGCGCCAGCGCCACCGCGCCTTCGGGCAGGCGCAGCACGCTCTGCACGTGGGTGAGCTGGGCGTCGAAGCGTGCGGGCATGGCGCCGAGCAGGGGATCGTCGGCGGCGGCCGGGTCGAGCACGATTTCCATCGTCCCCATCTCGCGGCCGCCGGGGTGGTCGCCCACCTCGCCGCCCAGCGCGTGCGCGAGCAGCTGGTGGCCGTAGCAGATCCCCATGATCGGCACGCCGGCACGCGCCGCGGCGGCCAGCCAGGCCGCGCAGCGCTCGCTCCATTCGAGGCGGTCGCTGACCATGGCGCCGGACCCCGACACGATCACCCCGGCCAGGCCGGCATGGCCGGGCAGGGACGCGCCGGCTTCGACGTTGACCGACGGCGACTCGTCGCGGTGCAGGCCGCCGGCGACGCGGATCCAGTGGGCGAAGTCGCCGTGCCGCCGCATCGGCGCGATGGGCAGGCCGGTCTCGACGATCAAAAAGCGCGGGGCGGGGGCGGGGACGTTCGACATGGGCGGATGGGATCTCGGTGGCGGGGCGTGGACACGGGCGGGCGCCGGTCCGCAGGGGCGGGCCGGCACCGGGATGGCGTGCGTCGGCGGCACGACCCCATGGGCCGGTGCCGTCGAAAGGCGGGACTCAGGGTACCGCCAAGGCCTCCCGCGCGTGAGCGATCGCGTCGCTCATTCGGTCGGAGGCAGTACGGAGACGACTTCGGCGATCGTCGTCACCCCCTCGGCGACCTTCTCGGCGCCGGCGCGGCGCAGCGGCTTGAGGCCTTCGGCGGCGGCCGCGGTGGCGAAGGCGTCCAGCGACATGCCCGGCTGGATATGCCGCCTCAGTGCCGGGGAGAGCGTCAGCAGCTCATAGACGCCGACCCGCCCCAGGAAACCGGTGTTGCGGCACTCCAGGCAGCCTTCGGCCCGCTGCGCGTGCACCGGCGCGGGCGGCGACGCCTCGCCCAGCAGGGGCGCCCAGTCCGCGGCCGACAGGGTCGTCGGCACCCGGCAGTGCGGGCACAGCGTGCGCACCAGGCGCTGCGCGAGCACGCCGTTGAGCGTGGAGGCGATCAGGTAGTGCGGCACGCCCAGGTCGAGCAGGCGGGTGACGGCGGATGCCGCGTCGTTGGTATGCAGCGTCGACAGCACCAGGTGGCCGGTCAGGGCGGCCTGCACCGCCATCTGCGCGGTCTCCAGGTCGCGGATCTCGCCGATCATGATGATGTCCGGGTCCTGTCGCAGCAGGGTGCGCACGCCGCTGGCGAAGTCCAGGTCGATCGCCGGCTGCACCTGCATCTGGTTGAGCCCGGGGGCGACCATCTCGATCGGGTCCTCGACGCTGCAGACGTTGACGTCGTCGGTGGCCAGCTGCTTGAGCGTGGCGTACAGGGTGGTCGTCTTGCCCGAGCCGGTGGGGCCGGTCACCAGCACGATGCCGTGCGGGCGCTGGACGAGGGCGTTCCACCCCGCCGCTTCCCGGGCATCGAAACCGAGCTGGTCGATGCTCTTGAGCGCGGTGTCCGGATCGAACAGGCGCATCACGCATTTCTCGCCGAACGCGGTCGGCATGGTCGACAGGCGCATCTCGACCTCGCGGCCGCCCGGCGAGCGGGTCTTGATGCGACCGTCCTGCGGGCGCCGGCGCTCGCCCAGGTCCATGCGGCCGAGCACCTTGATCCGGCTGACCGCGGCGGTCATCACCGGCGGCGGCATCTCGAACACCTTGTGCATGACGCCGTCGATGCGGAAGCGCACGCGACCGACCGTGCGCCGTGGCTCCAGGTGGATGTCGGAGGCGCGCTGCTCGTTGGCGTATTGCAGCAGCCAGTCGACGATATGGACGATGTGGTGGTCGTCGGCGCCCACTTCGCCCAGCCGCCCCAGTTCCACCAGCTGCTCGAAGCTGGGCATGCTGCTCTTGCCCAGCATCGACTGCCCGTCGTCGGCGCCGCGCACCGAGCGGCTGACACCGAAGAACTCCATGGTGTAGCGGTGCAGGTCGAGCGGGTTGACGACGACCAGCTCGATCTCGCGGCGCGCGAGATGGCGCATGTCCTCGAGCCAGCCGTCGGCATTGGGTTCGCTGGTCGCCACCAGCACCCGTTCGGCATCCACCGCCAGCGGCAGGATGCGGTGCCTGCGCGCATACGCGTGCGACATGACCGCCGTCGCCGCGGGCACGTCCACGCGGGTCGGATCGATGCGCAGGTAACGCCGGCCGGTGGCATCGGCCAGCCAGCGGGTCAGGCGCTCGAGGGAGAGCTCCACGCCGGGCGTCTGCCGGGACTCCATCTTCAGCCCCGCCAGCAACACCAGCGGGTGGACGTCGGTCGCGGTGCGCGCGCCGCTGGGCAACTGCACGCGTTGCATGTCCTCGGGGCCGACCAGGCCGTCTTCGGCCAGCAGGCGGGCGACGCTGTCGAGGGTCAGGCGACCGGGGGGCAGGCGGTTGTGGCGGACTGCGTCCCCGGCCCGTGGATCTGGGATCATCATGCCTCCTGGCCGGCGCCCGGGGCAGGGCAAGCCCCGGCGGCCCGCTATACTAACGCGCCCTCCCGACAGGCCTGTCTGCATGTCCGACGCACGGTCCGCCGCTCCGACCTTCCAGCAGCTCATCCAGCGCCTCAATGCGTACTGGGCGGAACAGGGCTGCACCCTGATCCAGCCGCTCGATCTCGAGGTCGGTGCCGGTACCTTCCACCCGGCGACCTTCCTGCGCGCGCTGGGCCCGGAGCCGTGGAACGCCGCCTACGTGCAGCCCTGCCGCCGGCCCACCGACGGCCGCTATGGCGAGAACCCCAACCGCCTGCAGCGCTACTACCAGTACCAGGTCGCGATGAAGCCCAGCCCGGACAACATCGTCGAGCTGTACTTCGACTCGCTCAAGGCGCTGGGCGTGGACCCGCTGGTGCACGACCTGCGCCTGGTCGAGGACAACTGGGAGTCGCCGACCCTCGGCGCCTGGGGCCTGGGCTGGGAGGTCTGGCTCAACGGCATGGAGGTGACCCAGTTCACCTACTTCCAGCAGGCCGGTGGCCTGGAGTGCAAGCCGGTGCTGGGCGAGATCACCTACGGCCTCGAGCGCCTGTGCATGTACCTGCAGAACGTCGACAACGTGTTCGACCTGGTCTGGACCCACGGCCCCGACGGCACGCCGGTGACCTATCGCGACGTCTACCACCAGAACGAGGTCGAGCAGAGCACCTACAACTTCGAGCATGCCGACGTGGCCGAACTGTTCCACCGCTTCGATGCCTGCGAGGCCGAAGCGCAGAAGCTGATCGAGCTGGAACTGCCCCTGCCCGCCTACGAGCAGGTCTGCAAGGCCAGCCACAGCTTCAACATGCTCGACGCCCGCCGCGCGATCAGCGTCACCGAGCGCCAGCGCTACATCCTGCGCGTGCGCAGGATCGCCCAGGGCGTCGCCCAGGCGTACCACGCGCAGCGCGAGAAACTCGGCTTCCCCGGCGTCAAGCGGGGCCAGGGCGGCGCGGAGGTGGCGGCATGAGCGCGAAGGCGATGAAGCCCCTGCTGGTCGAGATCGGCACCGAGGAGCTGCCGGTCAAGGCGCTGCCGGGCCTGGCGCGGGCCTTCTTCGACGGCGTCGTCGCGGGGCTGGGCAAGCGCGGCGTCGAGATCGACGCCACCGGCGCCCGCCCGCTCTATACGCCGCGCCGGCTCGCCGTGCACCTGCCTGGCGTCGCCAGCGAGCAGCCCGCGCAGGCCTCCGAGGTACTGGGGCCGTACGTCAACATCGCCCTGGACGCGGACGGCCTGCCGACCCGCGCGCTGGAAGGCTTCGCGGCCAAGGCGGGCGTCGACTGGAAGGACCTGGAGCGGACCACCGACAACAAGGGCGAGCGTTTCGTGCACCGCGCGGTCAAGGCCGGTGCGCGTACCGCCGACCTGTTGCCCGAGGTGGTGGCCGAGGCCGTGGCCGGCATGCCCATTCCCAAGCCGATGCGCTGGGGCGCGCACGCGCATGGCTTCGCGCGCCCGGTGCACTGGCTGGTGCTGTTGCACGGCAACGACGTCGTCGATGCCGAGGTCATGGGCGTGCGCAGCGACCGCATGAGCCGCGGCCACCGCTTCATGCACGACAAGCCGGTGTGGTTCAGCACGCCCGACGACTACGTCGAGTTCCTGCGCGGCGCCCGCGTGCTGGTCGATCCGGATGAGCGCCGCGCGCGCATCGTCGCCGAGGTCGAGTCGGCGGCGCGCGCCGTCGGCGGCACCGCGCGGATCGACGCGGGCATCCTCGAGGAGGTCAATGGCCTGGTCGAATGGCCCAGGGGCGTGGCCTGCAGCTTCGAGCACGAGTTCCTGGCGGTGCCGGCCGAAGCGCTGGTCACCACGATGGAGACGAACCAGAAGTTCTTCCCGATCCTCGATGGCGAGGGCAAGCTGACGGAGCATTTCGTCGGCATCGCCAACATCGAGAGCCGCGACGAGGCCGAGGTGCGCAAGGGCTACGAACGCGTCATCCGCCCGCGCTTCGCCGACGCCAAGTTCTTCTTCCTGGAAGACCTCAAGCAGGGCCTGCCCTCCATGGGGGAGGGCCTGGCCGGCGTCACCTACCAGGCCCGGCTCGGCAGCGTGGCCGACAAGGTCGCGCGCGTGGCGGCCCTGGCCGGGGCCGTGGCCGGGGCGGTCGGCGCCGATCCCGCCGCCGCGCGCCGCGCAGCGGCGCTTTCGAAGAACGACCTGCAGTCGCGCATGGTCAACGAGTTCCCCGAACTCCAGGGCATCGCCGGTCGCTATTACGCCGTCGCGGCGGGCGAGGCGGTCGAAGTCGCCGAGGCGATTGACGAGGCCTACCGGCCGCGTTTCGCCGGCGACGACATCGCGCTCTCGCCGCTGGGCAAGGTGCTCGCGATCGCCGAGCGCCTTGACACCCTGGCTGGCGGGTTCGCCGCCGGGCTCAAGCCGACCGGCAACAAGGACCCCTTCGCCCTGCGTCGCAACGCGCTGGGCCTGGCGCGCACGCTCATCGAGAGTGGCTTCGACGTCGACCTGCCCGAGCTGGTCGACGCCGCGGTGTCGCAGTTGCCCGCCGAGGTGCAGCCGCACCCCGACCGCGACACGGCAGACCTGCCGCACGAGCTCTACGACTTCATCGTCGATCGCCTGCGCGGCTACTACGCCGACAAGGGGGTGCCCGCGCAGCACTTCAGCGCCGTCGCGGACAAGCGCCCGGCGTCGCTGTACGACTTCGACCGTCGCATCGACGCGATCGGCAGCTTCGCCCAGTTGCCCGAAGCCGAGGCGCTGGCGGCGGCGAACAAGCGCATCGGCAACATCCTCAAGAAGGCCGACGGCGCCGTAGGCGGCACCATCGACCCCGCCCTGCTCAGCGAGGCACCCGAGCGCGCCCTGGCCGAGGCGGTGGAGGTGCTCTACGCCGAGACCGGGCAGGCGCTTTCGAAAGGCGACTACGCGACGGTGCTCAACCACCTCGCGCGCCTGCGACCGCAGGTCGACGCCTTCTTCGATGGCGTGATGGTCAACGCCGAGGACCTGGACGTGCGCGCAAACCGCCTCGCCCTGCTCAAGCGGCTCAGCGACCGCCTGGGCAGCGTGGCCGCGATCGAGCATCTGTCGACCTGAGCCCATGTCGCAGCGTGCATCCCCCGGGTGCACGCAGGGCCGGCATCGCCCGCCCGGGCACGTGTGATCCGGTGCTCACGTAGGGCACGCAGGCGTGGCCGGGCGGACAGGCGGAGCGCGGACCTCAAGGTAAGGGCTCCGGAAATGGCACGAGCGCCTGTACGGCGCGTCGCGGTACGGGTCTCCAGGCGCTGGATCGCGGCGTCCGCCCGGATGACGGGTGACTGTTCTCCATTCCCCTCACGTCCCGGGGCAGCATTCGTAGGATGGGTAGAGCCGCAGGCGAAACCCATCTTAGATCGCCCCCATCGCTGATAGGTTTCGCCTGGCGCAATCCATCCTGCGCGGTGGCGACCCTGCGCGGCGTGGAGCAGCTCGCTCCGAACGGGGTCGTGTGGATGCAGTCAAAGGCAAAGGCTGGATCCCAGCGTTCGCTGGGATGACGGGTGAAGCTTCCCGACGCCCGACGCCCGACGCCCCATTCCCCATTCCCCATTCCCCATTCCCCATTCCCCATTCCCCATTCCCGGTGCAACGCGCCCAGCGCCGATCATTCATGGTCATTTGACGTCGTCCCGGTATCCTCGCCCAATGCCGATCCCCCACCGTGCCCTGCTTTTGCTGATCGTGTCGATTGCCGCGGGCCCGGCAATGGCGGCGAGGGTGGGCGAGGTGACGGTCATCGGCCTGGACGAGGCGATGACCGCCAACGTCCGCGAATCGCTGTCGCTGGTCGACGCCGAAGGCGAGGAGATGCGCGGCCGGCGGCTGGGTTTCCTGGTCCGCGAAGCCGAGGACGAGACCCGGACCGCGCTCGAACCGTTCGGCTACTACGATCCGCAGATCACGGTCGAGCGCGTACGCGATGGCGACACCGTGTCGGTGACGATCACCGTGGTGCCGGGCGAACCGGTGCGCGTGCGCCGGACCGACGTCGCGATCCTCGGCGAGGGCGTGAAGGACCGTTACCTCAAGCAGGACCTGGCGCGATTCAAGCCCGCGGTCGGCGAGGTCCTCGACCACCAGGCGTACGAGACCAGCAAGGTGCGCATCACCCGGCGACTGGCCGAGCGTGGGTACTTCGATGCCGAGTTCCTGTCGCGGCGGGTGGAGGTCACCCGCGCCGAACAGGCCGCCGACATCGACCTGGTATGGGAGAGCGGCCCTCGCTACGACATGGGGCCGATCACCTTCGAGCAGTCGCCCAAGACGATCATCCGTCCCGGCATCCTCGAGCGCCTGGTGTACTGGGAGCAGGGCAGCTACTACCACCAGGGCAAGCTCGACCGCCTGCGGCTGTCGCTGGCATCGCTGGATTATTTCTCGGCGATCGACATCGCGCCCGATCCCGCCGCGGCGGTCGACGGTGAGGTGCCGGTCGCGGTCACCCTCACGCCGGCCAAGCGCAGCGTCTACACCGCGGGCCTGAGCTACGGCACCGACAACGGCTTCGGCGTCCGGCTGGGCTTCGAGCGCCGCTACCTCAACGACCGCGGCCACAAGCTCAAGACCCAGGTCGACTGGGCCGAACGCAAGAAGGCCGCGACCGTGCAGTACCGCATCCCGGCCTTCGCCTGGCTCGATGGCTGGTACACGATCAGCGCGCAGTACGCGGACGAGCAGACCGACTACGTCGACTCGCGGCGGATCGAATTCGTGGGTTCGCGCAACGGCCAGATCAACGAGCACTGGGACGCCACGGCCTCGTTGCACTTCCTGCGCGAGCGCTGGCGCTACGACCTGGCCGACGATGGCGGCGGCGCGCTCGCCCCGTTGCCCGACTACGAATACGGCACCTTCCTCCATCCGTCCCTGCGCGCCCACTACATCCGCGCCGACGACCGCATCTTCCCGCGCAACGCCTTCAGCCTCACCACCGTCATCAAGGGCGCGGTCGAGGGGGTGGGGTCCGATGCCAGTTTCGGCCAGCTCTACGGCATCGCCCGCTGGTATCGCGGTTTCGGCGACAACGACCGCCTGATCGTGCGCGGCGAAGCGGGCCACACCTATACCGACGAAGTGGTCTCGCTGCCACCCAGCCTGCGCTTCTACGCCGGTGGCGACGGCAGCATCCGTGGCTATGCCTACCAGGAGGTCGGTCCCGCCTTCGAGAACGACTACGGCGAGTACTACACCGGCGCCAAGAACCTGGCGACGGCGAGCGTGGAATACGAACACTACTTCAGCGGTCCCTGGGGCGCGGCGGTGTTCGTGGATTCGGGCACGGCCTTCGACGACACCCCTGACTGGCGCACCGGCGTCGGCATCGGATTGCGCTGGCGTTCGCCGGTGGGTCCGGTGCGGGTCGACATCGCCCATGGCCTGGACGACCCCGACTCGTCCTACCAGTTCTACCTCAACATCGGCGCGGACCTCTGAGCATGGCCCGCGCACCCGCTCCCGCGACCACCCCGCCCACGCCGGAAGAACGCGAGGCACGCATCCGCGAGCTGCGCCAGCGCCGCCGCGCGCGCATGCGGGTGCTGGCGGTCCGCACTGGCCTGGTGGCCGCCGGCCTCGGCCTGCTCGCCGGCGGCCTGCTGTACTGGCTGCTGAGCACCGTCGGCGGGCGCGACATGCTGCTCGGGCAGGTGGTCGCGCGCCTGCCGGCCAACGCCCGGCTGGAGTGGCGCGAGGCCGAGGGCCCGGTCGCCGGCCCGATGACGCTGCATGGCCTGCGCTTCGAGATGGACGGGCTGGTGTTCACCGCCGAGCGCGCCACCCTCGATCCGGCGCTCCGCCCGCTGATCGGGCGCACGCTCCGGCTCGACGCATTGCAACTGGAGGGGGCCAGCCTGCAGTTGCCGCTGGCCGAGGACACCCCGTTCGAGCTGCCTCGCTGGCCGGACGTGCTGCCGGCGATCGAGCCGCCGCTGGCGCTGGAAGCCGACGACGTGCAGGTCGATGGCCTCGCGGTGAGCCGCCTGGAACAGGCCGTGTCCGGCGGCGCGGCGGCGGCGGTGCCGCTGATCGACATCCAGCGCCTGCGCGGCGGCCTGCGCGCGCGCAGCGGCGTGCTCGAAGTCGAGCACCTGGACGTCGCCAGCGATCGAGGCCGCTTCGCGGTCGATGGCGAATACCGGCCCGGCGAGGGCTACCGCACCGACCTGGTCGCCACCGCGGTACTGCCTGCGCCGCGTGGCCGCACGCCCGCGCGCATCGGCCTGGTCGCCCGCGGCGACCTCGCGCGCATGGACGTCGGCATCGGGGGCGCGGTGCCCGGGCCGCTGCGCGCGACCGCCACCCTGCGCGGCGAATCGCCGGTGCGCTGGACGCTCGATGTCCGCGCGGACGCGATCGACCCCGGCCTGCTGGTCGGCAGCGACGTGCCGGCGCAGGACCCGTGGGTCGTGTCGCTTGCGGTCGAGGGCGAAGACGGCGAAGCCCGCCTGAGCGGCGATGTCCGCCAGGGCGCGCTGGCGGCGCGCCTGCTGCCCTCCACGTTGCGTCTCCGCGACCAGGTGCTCGAGCTCGATCCACTGGTGCTCGAAACACTCGACGGCCGCGTGCGCGCACAGGGACGCGGCGACTTCAGCGATCCGGAAAACCCCCGCGTGCGCCTGGCGCTCAATGCCCGCGGCATCACCTGGACCGGTGCCGAGGCCGCGCCGGGCGACGTGGACCCCGTGGCGATCGTCGGCGACGCCGACCTGGGCGTCGCCGGCACGCTGCAGGCCTGGGCGGCGGTCGGCCGCGCCACGCTGACGCGCGCCGGCGAACAGGCGACGGTGGACTTCGACGGTCGCGGCGATGACCGCCAGATGCGCCTGGAGCGCTTCGACGTCGCGATGCCCACTGGCACCCTCGACGTCGACGGCCAACTGCATTGGGCGCCGACGCTGGGATGGACGGCGGAGGCGACGCTGGCGGGCTTCGATCCGGGCTATTTCGTCGCCGACTGGCCGGGCGCGGTGGATGGCCGCATCCGCAGCGAAGGCGAGCTGCGCGACCCCGGCGGCCTGCGCGCCAGCGTCGTGGTCGAGGACCTGGGCGGCCGCCTGCGCAACCGGCCGCTCGACGGCCAGGGCGATGTCGAGATCGACGGCGAGACCTACCGGGGCCAAGTCGCGCTCAGCCTGGGCGGCAGCCGCATCGAAGCCAAGGGGCGGGTGGCCGACACCCTCGATGTCGACGCCCGCTTCATGCCCCTGCAGTTGGCCGACCTGTTGCCTGCCGCCAGCGGCAGCCTCCAGGGGCGCGTGCGGCTGGGCGGCGCGCCGGCTGCGCCCGATGTCGAGGCCGAGCTGCAGGGCAACGCCCTGCGTTACGGCGATTACAGCGTGCAGGCGCTGAGCGTGCAGGGGCGCCTGCCCTGGCGTCGAGGCGAGGGCGCGCTGGCCCTGCGGGCGACCGGCCTGGAGGCCGGGGTCGCCCTGGACACCCTGCGCGTGGATGCGCGCGGCGCGGTGGAAGCGCTGTCGCTCGACGCCGACGGCCAGGGCGAGATCGGCCAGTTGGCGCTGGCCGGGCAGGTTCGCAAGCAGGGCAGTGCCTGGCAAGGCGAACTGGCGCGGCTTGCGCTGGCGCCGGCGCGGGGCGCGCAGTGGCAACTGCAGCAGGCCGCGGGCTTCGGGTGGGACGGTGGCAACGCCCGGCTCGACCCCGCCTGCCTGGCCTCCAGTGCCGGTGGCCGCCTGTGCGCGAGCGCGGACTGGCCGCGCCGCGGGCTGTCGGTGCAGGGCGAGGCCCTGCCGCTGCTCCTCGTCGAGCCCTACCTGCCCGAGCGCGGCGACGGCCGGCCCTGGGTGATGCGCGGTGAAGTCGCCCTCGACGCCCAGCTGCGTCCGGCCGGCAATGCCTGGCAGGGCCATGTCGAACTGAGCTCGCCCAGCGGCGGCTTCAAGTTCCGCGAACGCGCCCAGCGGGAGCCGTTCAACTACGGCAACCTGCGCCTGTCCGCGCAGTTCGATCCCAACCGGATCGAGGCCACGCTGGACAGCACGATCAACGAAAGCGGGCGCCTCGCCGCGCGCCTGCAGACCGGCTGGGATGCCTACGCGCCGCTGTCGGGCAGCGCCGAGTTCAACATCGACGAACTGGTCTGGCTGGAGCTGTTCTCGCCGGACCTGCTCGAACCGCAGGGCCGCCTGTCCGGCAACCTGACGGTGTCGGGCTCCCGCGCCGAACCGCGACTGGGCGGTCAGGCACGCCTGAGCGACTTCACCACCGAGCTCCCGGCGCTGGGCATCGTCCTGCAGGACGGCCAGGTCGACCTGGTCGCGCAGGGCGACGGCACGGCGCGCATCGACGGCCGCATCCGCAGCAGCAATGGCGACGAGGCCGGCGGCGTGCTCGACATCGACGGCGTGCTCGGCTGGCGCGAGGGCGCGCCGCCGGTGCAGCTCAACGTGCGTGGCGACAACGTACTGGTGTCGGACACGCGCGACCTGCGGGCCGTGGCCAGCCCCGACCTGCAGGTGCGCATCGCCAACGACGAACCGATCACCGTCACCGGCAAGGTCGCGGTGCCCTCGGCCCTGCTCGACCTGGAGCGCCTGGACGGCGCGGTCAGCCCGTCCGAGGACGTGGTCGTGCTCGATCCGGTGGACCCGGAGAAGACCGGCAGCACGCCCCTGCAGCTGGACCTGGACATCAGTCTCGGCGACGACGTCCGCCTCAACGGCTTCGGCCTGAAGGGGCGCCTGGGCGGCCAGATGCGCGTGCGCAGCAGCCCGGGCCGCGAGATGACCGCCCGTGGCGCGCTCACCGTCGCCGGTCGCTACAAGGCCTACGGGCAGGACCTCACCATCACCCGCGGTACCCTGAGCTGGTCCGGCGGTCCGGTGTCCGACCCCATCCTCGACGTCCGCGCCGAGCGCGAGATCGGCGACGTCACCGCCGGCGTCGACATCGGCGGCCGCGTCGGCAGTCCCAGCGTGGAGGTCTGGTCCGATCCGGCCAGCACCCAGTCCGAGGCGCTTTCCTACCTGACCCTTGGCCGGCCGCTGTCCTCGGCCAGCGACAGCGAGAGCGAACAGCTCAGCGCGGCCAACGCGGCACTGTCGGCGGGTGGCAGCGTGCTGGCGTCGCAACTGGGGACCCGGCTCGGCCTCGACGACGCCGGGGTCATGCAAAGCCGCACTGCCGGTGGCGTCTTCGGGTTCGGCAAGCGCCTCTCGCCCCGCCTGTACGTGGGCTACGGCGTGTCGCTGCTCGGCAACGGCACCGTGCTGACCCTGAAATACCTGCTCGGCAAGGGCTTCGACGTCGAGATCGAGTCCGGTTCCGAGGAAAGCCGTGGCTATCTCAATTGGCGCAAGGAGAAGTAAGCTCGGCCGTGCCCTCGACATGGAGTCCACGATGCGCCTGGTACCCACGCTTGTCCTGTACGCGCTGTTGTACGCCGCGCTTCCGCCCGCCCATGCCGGCACGCCGCTTCCCGATGGGCCGCACATCGTCGCGAGCGGCACGGGCGAGGTGGACGCGAAGCCCGACCGGGTGCGCGTCACCTTCCGGTTCAGCGCACGGCAGCCGGCGCCGCTGGCGGCCAAGCAACAGGTCGACGCGGGCGTGGCCCGGCTGCTGGCGACGCTCCCCGGCTTCGGCATCGGCGACGCCGACGTCACCGCCTCCGACCTCGATGCCGCCGAGGACGTCGATTACGACGATGAGGGCCGCCGCATCAGCCACGGCTATCTCGCCCGTCGCGAGGTGACCGCGACCCTGCACGACCTGGACCGCTTCAATGCCCTGCTCGACGGGGGGCTGGCCGCCGGCGCCACCGCGATTTCCCAGGTCGAGTTCGAGTCCAGCCAGGCCCCCGCCCTGCGCCAGCAGGCCAAGGTGAAGGCCGTCGAGGACGCCCGGCGCGAAGCATCGGAGGTGGCACGCTCGTTCGGCGCGACGCTGGGGCCGGTGTACAGCGTCGACAGCGCGAACGCGCGCTTCAGCGCCGGGTACGGCGCGCGATCACTGGACCGCATCACCGTCACCGGCAGCCGGTTGCCCGCCCCCGGCCGCTACCTGCAGCCCAGGGTAAGCTACGCCGCGTCGGTCACCGCGGTGTTCGAACTCGAACGTTGACGGGCACGCTGGCCAGCCTGCGGGCGCGACGCCTGGCGGCCCAGCACCTGGGCGCGGAGAAGGCGACCTCGCCGGTCGCGGCGGTGCAACGCCTGCTGGCGGTGCAGGCACAGGACCCGGTCGCGGCCTGCTGGGCGATTGGATTGCGCAGCGGGGCGCGCTCGGCGGCCGCGGTCGAAGCCGCCGTCGCAGAGGGGCGTATCGTCCGCACCTGGCCGATGCGAGGCACCCTGCACCATGTCGCCGCCGAAGACCTGCGCTGGCTCCAGGGCCTGCTGGCGACGCGCTACCTGGACCGCGAGCTCGCACGTCAGGCACGGGGGCGCGGCCTGGATGCCAACACGCTGGCGAGCGCGCGACGCACGATCGAGCATAGACTGCGCGACGGTCGACCGCTGCCGCGGCCGGTCCTGTACGAAGCCCTGGAGACCGCCGGCATCGCCACCGCGGGCGGTCGCGGCCTGTACGTCCTGTTGCGCTTGGTGCACGAGGGCCTGCTGTGCCAGGGGCCGAGGATCGGGCGCCAGCCCAGCTTCGTCTGGCTCGATGCCTGGGTCGCGCCGGCGCCGGCGCTCGCGCGCGAGGAGGCACTGGCCCGGCTGGCCGTGCGCTATCTCGCCGGGCACGGCCCCGCGACCGCGCAGGACCTGGCGTGGTGGTCGGGACTGACGCTGCGCGACGCGAGCCTGGCGTTGCACCTGGCCGGCGACGACCTCGAGGCCCTGGACTTCGACGGCGTGTCGTATCGCGACCTGGCCGGGGCGAACGCCGCGTCGACACGGCCGCCGCGAGGCCCGCTCCTGCTGCCCGCCTTCGACGAATACCTGCTCGGCTACAAGGACCGCACGCCAGTGCTGGCACCGGACGAGCACCGGCGGGTGTTCACCCTCAACGGCATCATCCAGCCCTGCGTGGTCGTGCGTGGCCGCGTCGTGGGCACCTGGCCGCGGACAGGTGCCGATGCGCCGCCGTCCCTGTTCGCGCCGCTCGCCGGCGCGGAGCTCGCAGGGATCGAGGCCGCGGCGCGGCGCCATGCGCGCTTCTGGCAGGCCTGAGTCGGGCGAAGCCGGCGCCCGCCCGAACGCCCTCAGGCCACCCGGCTGGCGCGATGCCGGGCCAGGTGGACCAGCAGCAGCGAGATCGCCGCCGGTGTCATGCCAGGGATGCGCTGCGCCTGGCCGACGGTGCCGGGCATCACCCGCTCGAGCTTCTGCCGCACCTCGGCCGAGAGACCGCGCACCGTGGCGTAGTCGAAGCCGGCCGGGATCGCGGTGTCCTCGTTGCGGCGCGCGCGGTCGATCTCCTCGCGCTGGCGCTCGAGGTAGCCTGCGTACTTCACCCCGATCTCGACCTGTTCGGCCACCGCGGCGTCCCCGACGCCGGGTCCGATGCCCGGCACGGACGCGAGCGCCGCGTAGTCGACCCCGGGTCGCTTGAGCAGGTCGCGCGCCGCAGTCTCCCGGCTCAGTTCGATGCCGAGGGTGTCGGTCACGGCGCGGCCGAGGGAATTGGTCGGCGCCGCCCACAAGCCACCCAGTCGCGTGCCCTCGCGTTCGACCGCGTCGCGCTTGGCCTCGAAGCGCGACCAGCGCGCATCGTCGACGAGCCCGAGCTCGCGCCCGACCGGGGTCAGCCGCAGGTCGGCGTTGTCCTCGCGCAGCTGCAGCCGGTACTCGGCGCGGCTGGTGAACATGCGGTAGGGCTCGGAGGTGCCATGGGTACTCAGGTCGTCGACGAGCACGCCTAGGTAGGCTTCGTCGCGACGCGGCGACCAGCCCGGCCGCTCGCGCACGAAACGCGCGGCGTTGACGCCGGCCAGCAGGCCCTGCGCGGCCGCTTCCTCGTAACCGGTGGTGCCGTTGATCTGGCCCGCGAAGAACAGGCCCGCGACGGCCTTCGTCTCCAGTGTCGTCTTCAGGCCGCGCGGATCGAAATAGTCGTACTCGATCGCATAGCCCGCGCGGGTGATGTGCGCCTGCCCGAAGCCGCGGATGCTGCGCACGAGCTCGAGCTGCACGTCGAAGGGCAGGGAGGTGGAGATGCCGTTGGGATAGATCTCGGCGACGCCCAGCCCCTCGGGCTCGACGAAGATCTGGTGGCTGGCCTTCTCCGCGAAGCGCACCACCTTGTCTTCGATCGAGGGGCAGTAACGCGGGCCCGTGCCTTCGATCTGGCCGGTGTAGAGCGGCGAGCGGTCGAGCGCGTCGCGGATGATCGCGTGGGTGCGCTCGGTGGTGTGGGTGATCCAGCACGACACCTGCCGCGGATGGTCGGCCGCGCTGCCCATGAACGACATCACCGGCCGCGGGTCGTCGCCCGGCTGCTCGTCCATGACGGCGTAGTCGAGCGTGCGGCCGTCGATGCGCGGCGGGGTGCCGGTCTTCAGCCGGTCGACCACGAACGGCCCCTCGCGCAGGCGCTGCGCCAGCGCGGTCGCGGGCGGGTCGCCGGCGCGACCGGCGGCATGGGTGGCCTGGCCGACATGGATCTTGCCGGCCAGGAACGTACCGGCCGTGAGCACCACCGCCGGCGCCTCGAAACGCAGGCCGGCCTGGGTCAGGACGGCGGACACGCGCCCGCCTTCGAACAGGATGTCGTCGACCGCGGACTGGAACAGCGAGAGCCCGGGCTGGTCCTCGACCGCGCGGCGGACGAACGCCCGGTACAGATTGCGGTCGGCCTGGCACCGGGTTGCGCGCACGGCCGGGCCCTTGCTCGCGTTGAGGCGCCGCCACTGGATGCCGGCGGCGTCCGCGGCACGACCCATGATCCCGCCCAGGGCATCGATTTCCTTGACCAGGTGGCCCTTGCCGATCCCGCCGATGGCGGGGTTGCAGCTCATCGCGCCGACGGTCTCCACATTGTGGGTCAGCAGCAGCGTGCGCGCGCCGGCCCGGGCCGCGGCCAGCGCGGCCTCGGTACCCGCGTGCCCGCCGCCGACCACGATCACGTCATAGCGATGGAAGCTGCTGCTCATTCCCAGGGTCCTCGTCGGCGGGTCCCGGCACCACGGTGCCCGCCAAGGGCTCGGATTCTAGGCCAGTCGGGGCGCGCTTGCCTGTCTGCTTCCCGTACGCGGGAAAAGTTGGCACGCATTCTGCATTACTACTCATGCACCCGACGGGGCAGGCGCGAAGGCGCCGGCCGGAATTGGAACAGGGGCTGGCCATGTGCCCGCCGGGGAAGCAGAGGGCCGAATGTCGGGGGACGTTCGGCCCTTTTTTTTGGCTTTTTTTGCCCGCCGATCCTGTGACGTCCATACGGTCGGCGTCGTGATCCGCGCCTGGAATATGCGCTCCAAGCCGCGCGAGCCCTGTCGTACAGGCAAAGAAATGGCCGCAGAGCGCGGCCAAGTCGGTATATCGCCGGCAAGGCGCCGACGCTCGACGGGGACGGAACAGGGGGGATCCGTGATTCCTCGTCGAACGCCGACATCGACGCTTGCGGCACTGCCTGACCCAGGTTGCGTCGGAAAGCGACACATTGGGTCAGGTGGGCCTAGCTTGCGCCCGAGGGCGCAGTGCCGTCAAGCGACCTCCGTCACGTCCGGGACGTCCGGTGGCCTATGCCTGTTCAGCGTTCCTGCGTGGCCGGCGCGGCGCGGTCGATCGTGCGGGCGCGCGGCGGTGCACTGCTGCGTGCCGGCGGTGCGCTTCGCTGGGTCGAAGGGCGTGGTTGCACGCTGGGTCGGCTCACCGGCTGCTGCGGACGGGGCTGTACGCCGGGCCGGCTGACCGGCTGCTGGGGCACCATCCGCGGGGGGCGGACCTCGCGCCGGTTGATGTTGTCCAGGTCGCGCCACGGCGGACGGTTGCCGCCATCGCCCATATCCGGGTAGTCCGGGCGATCGGGCCGGTCCGGATGATCGGGGCGGTGCGGATGGTCCGGCCGGTGCGGCGGGCGCACCACGATCGGCGGCCGCGGGTAGTAGCCCGGGTAGCCGTAGTACGGATAGCCCCAGCCCGGACGGTTGTAGTAGCCGTAGCCGGAACCGCCATACGGATAGCCGTAGCCGCCGTAGTAGCGGTACTCGACCGAGGGCTGGCCGTAGTAGTAGCCACCGGTGCCGGCGGGGCGATAGCCGTAGCCACTGACGCAGCCGCCCAGCAGGGCAACGGTCAGGGCGGGCAGGAGCAGTTTGCGAATCATGGTGAATCCCCCAATTCGGACGCTTCCACCTTGGGCCTAAGTCATTGAACTCGCGCTTAATTCGGGTTCTTCTCCCCGGGCCTGGAAGCCCACCCCAGGTCGCGAAACTCCCGGGTGTCCATGTTTGCCCATGGGCGGTCGAGTTGTCCGTGAAGGCATCGCACGAGCTGGCATGGAGGATAACCCGCAGTCCGCGCAAGCCGGGGCGCCGGTTCGAGGGCGCATTGAGCCATGCGATACGGACCCCGTGGGGTGGGTCGAGCCCGAGGCGATACCCACCGCCTCCCGCGGCTGGGACGCATGAGGGGGCTTGCTTCGTGCAACCCATTGTCTTGGCAAAAGGAACCTAAACCGGCGGCTCCATCTTCCGCCGGCCTCCCGGCCCCGCAGCCGACGATGCGCGTCCGTGGCGCCCGCTCCGATGGCTGGGCTACCCTGCGCGGATGACCGATCCCACCCCGCTCCCCGGTTTCCACGATGTGCTCGCCGCCGCCGCACGCATCGCGCCGCACGCCCACGTGACGCCGGTGCTGCGCTCGCGGGCGCTCGACGCGATGGCCGGCTGCGAACTGCACTTCAAGTGCGAGAACCTGCAGCGCGTCGGCGCCTTCAAGTTCCGCGGCGCCTGCAACGCGATCTTCTCCCTCGACGAGGCGGAAGTCGCGCGGGGCATCGTCACCCAGAGTTCGGGCAACCATGGCGCCGCGGTCGCGCTCGCCGCGCGCCTGCGCGGCGGCACCGCGACCGTGGTCGCGCCCCACAGCACGCCGAAGGTGAAGCAGGCAGCGATGCTCGGCTACGGCGCGCGGCTGGTCCATTGCGACACCGACCAGGCCTCGCGCGACGCGGCGACCCGGGCGGTGCTCGACGAGACCGGTGGCGTCCTCGTGCACCCCTTCAACGATGCGCGGGTCATGGCCGGCCAGGGGACCGCTGTGCTGGAACTGCTGCGCGAGGTGCCCGGCCTGGACGCGGTCGTCGCCCCGGTGAGCGGCGGCGGCCTGCTGTCGGGCAGTTGCCTGGCCGCGCACGGCGTCGACCCGGGCATCGACATGTTCGGCGCCGAGCCCGAGGGCGCGCGCGACGCATACGATGGCCTGGCCGCGGGCGAACGCATCACCGGCCGCCGTGCCGACACGATCTGCGACGGCCTGCGCGCCGAGCTCGGCACGCTCACCTTTCCCGTGCTGCGCGAACACCTGCGCGAGGTGCTGCTCGCCGACGACGCGGCGGTAGTCGCGGCGATGCGCCTGGTCTGGGAGCGCCTCAAGCTGGTCGTCGAGCCGTCCGCGGCGATCGTGCTGGCGGTGGTCCTCGCACGTCCGGCGCTGTTCCGCGGGCGGCGGGTCGGCCTGGTCCTCTCGGGTGGCAACGTCGACCTGGACGCGCTGCCGGCGCTGTTCGCGGCATCATGAGCATCCCCCGCCACCGGCCATGGCCAAGGACACCGACGTGAGGATCGACGGAACCCGTGAAGAAGACCGCGCCACCGAGCGCGTGCTCGACTACTACGCTGCGTTCAACCGTGGCGACTGGGCCGCGATGCTGGCCCTGCTCGACGACGCCGTCGTCCACGACCTCAACCAGGGCCCGCGCGAGACCGGCCGCGACGCCTTCGACGCGTTCCTGCAGCGGATGGCGCGCTGCTACCGCGAACAGTTGCGCGACATCGTGGTGATGGTCTCGCCCGATGGCCGCCGCGCCGCGGCCGAGTATGTCGTGCACGGCGAGTACCTCGCCGACGACGAAGGCCTGCCGCGCGCCCACGGGCAACGCTACGTGCTGCCCGGCGGGGCGTTCTTCGAGCTGGGACCGGCGGGCATCGCCCGCGTCAGCAACTACTACAACCTGCAGGACTGGCTGGAACAGGTCGGCGCCTGAGCCGGCGCTCGCCGCGACCGGCGAAGGCTCAGTCGCGGGCCAGCGAAGTATCGCCGAGCATGGCCATGCCCTCGATCAGCAGCAGCCGCGTCACCGCGGCGCGCTCGGCCTGCGGGCGGTCTTCCAGCGCCGCGGTCAGCTGGCCCACCGCGCGGCAGCGCGCGTCGGCGTCGGCGCCATTGAGCGCGGCGGTGAAGCCGTCGTTGAGGATCGCCGCGCGGACCGCCGCGGCCTTCAGCGACTGCCGTGCCCCGTCGGCGTCCCAGGGCTGGGGGCTGCCCTGCGCGGCCGTCACCAGGACCAGCACCACCGCATTGGCGAAGCGTTGCCGGCTGCTGTCGCCGAGGGCGCCGGCGGCGCGGCTGAGACCGTCGAGGCTGCGATCGCCGTCGGGCTCGAACGCCGCGCACAGCAGGCGCGCCTCGCGCGGATCCTGCAGGCTGCCGTGCACCGCCTGGAACAGCGCATCGACGGCGGCATCGGGCGCGCGTTGCAGCAGGCCGCTGGCATTGCCGGCAAGCAGGGCCGGGTCCAGGCCCCAGGCTTCCATCATCGCGCGGGTGTCGGGCCCGGGCGGCGGCGTCGCGGCGGCCGGGCGGCTGTGCGCGAGCAGCAGGCCGATGGCGAGGCCCAGGGTGCAGAGCGTTGAGACGGCGAAGGGACGCATGCGAATGGCGTGTCGGGGGACGTGCTCCCGAATCTATCCATCCTGCGAGCAGGCGTCACGCGGCGTTGCGGCGGAACGCCGCCTCCCGTTCAGGCGCCGCGATCGGTGCGCAGGCGCCGCGTCGCCGCCGGTCGGCCGGCCGCGCCCCGGGCCGCGACGATGCTGAACACCACGATGCCCGCCACGACCAGGCCCGCGCCCCAGGCCGCGCGGCCGGTCGGCCACGCCTCACCCAGCCAGAGCACCCCGATCAGGGTCGCGAACAGGATCTCCGCGGCCTGCATGGCTTCCGCGGCCGCCAGCCCGGTGGGGTCGTTGCGGACCATGCCGGTGGCCTGGAAGAACAGCACGGTGGCGATGATGCCGGCGCCCAGCGCGACCCCCACCGCGAGGCCCAGCTGCGGGAGCGAGGGCAGGCCGGCATCGGCCAGGGCGAACAGCGCCAGCGCCCACCATGCAGGCTGGCTGGCCAGGGTCATGCCGAACACGCGCTGGGTCGCGTTCAGGCCGTCGCCGCTGCGCTCCAGGTGCAGCAGAAGGCCGCGGTTGCCAAGCGGATAGGCGAACGCCGCCACCGCGACGCAGGCCAGCGCGATCCAGCCCTCGCGGTCCAGCGCGCCGCCGCCATGGCCGAACTGCATCAGCAGCACACCGGCCACGACCACCAGGCCCGCGGCCAGCGCGCGCGGCGGGATCCGCGCCCGGGCATCGCGGTACAGGAAGGGCGCGCACAACATGCCGGCGATGACCGTCAGCTGGAAGGTCCCGGCCACCAGCCAGGACGGCCCGCTCGCGGCGGCATAGCTCAGGCCGATGTAGAACAGCACGAAGCCCACCGCGCTCCAGCCCAGCCAGGGCAGGGGGTGGCCGGCGATCGCGCGCAGCACCGGTGCTGCGCCGCCCTGCCAGCGCATCAGCGGCCACAACAGCGGCAGCGTGGCCAGGTAGCGAAGCGACGCCGTCCATGCCCAGTGGCCGCCCTCGACCGCGGCCGCGCGGTTGAGGACGTAGGTGCAGGTGAAGAACAGTGCCGAGGCCAGGGCGACGGCGACGGCGAGCAGCACGGTGCGGCGGGACGTGTCGGACATGGGGGCAGTGTGCGCCCGGCCGGCCTTGCCGGTCATGGCGCGCGGGCGTCAGCGTCGGCGGATGGGGATGCTCGAGACCGGCACCTGGACCTCGTCGATGCCGCCCATGCGGATCGGCGCACCCGGGGGCGGCGCCCAGGCCTGGGCATAGATGACCTCCCAGGTGGCCGGCAGGCGGCCGGGGTGGCCGTCGACCGGCGGTCCGCGCAGGACTTCGTAGGCCTGCTCTGCGCGGGCGAATCGTGCCCGGCCGGTGAAGCCACGACGACGGCCGGCCATGGCATTGGTGGCGCCCAGGGTGCGCAGCTCGCGCATCAGCGCCGCGAGGGAGTCGTGTCGATGGGTGAACTCGTCGCGGTCGAGCACCGGATCGCGGAAGCCCGCTGCGACGAGCGCGTCGCCGAACTGGGCGATGGACGGGAACAGGCTCACGTGCGGCGCCTCGTCGGCTTCGGCGAACGCGCCGCGCAGCTCGAACAGGGTGTCCGGTCCGAAGGTCGAGACCAGCAGGCGGCCGCCGGGCCTGAGCACGCGGCGGAAGCCCGCGAACACCGCAGGCAGGTCCTCCACCCATTGCAGGCAGAGGTTGGAGAACAGCACGTCGACGCTGGCGTCGGCCAGGGGCAGGGCGCGGGCGTCGGCGCAGAGCGCGACGGGCGCGGCCGCGCCGCCCAGCCAGCGCGGTCGACGCGTTCCGGGCAGGGCGGCGGCGTTGGCACGGGTGGCCTGCAGCATGGGCAGGGCGAGGTCGAGGGCGACGACCCGGGCCTTGGGCCAGCGTTGCTGCAGGGCGATCGCGGCATGCCCGGGCCCGCAGCCGACATCGACCACGCAGTCCGGCTGCAGGGCCACGCTGGGATCGTCCAGGTAGTCCAGCGCTTCCATCAGGCGAGCGCCGACCTCGCGCTGCAGGGCCGCGGCCTCGTCGTAGTGGCCGGCTGAGCGGGAGAAGGCGCGCCGTACCTGGCGGTGGTCGAACAGATCGCTCATGCGGCGTCCACCGGTCGGCCGGCGGAGGTGTCCGCGGGCAGGGCCTGCATGAAGGCGTCGATTTCCGCCGCCACGGTGTCGGCGGCGCCCAGGAACGGCGCGTGGCCGGCGTTCGGGATCACCAGGCTGCGCGCGTCCGGGGCCAGCGCGGCGGCGGCGGGCATGGCACCCGTCGGCACGAGCCGGTCGCGCTTGCCGCTGATCCACAGGCTGGGCACGCGCAGGCCGGGGAGGGCGTCGCGCAGGTCGAGGCGGTCCAGCAGCGACAGGCCCTCGAGCAGTGCGCGCGGTGCGGGTTCGCCGCGCTCGAATGCCTGCGTGCGCAGCTTGCGCAGCTCGTCCTGGGCATGGGTGGAGCCGAGCGCCTCCAGCGCGAGGAAGCCTTCCAGCGTGCCGCGGAAGTCGCGTTTGAGCGCATCGCCGAAATCGCGGAACAGGTTCGGACCGACCCCATGCGGCCAGTCCCCGCCGCTGACGAAGCGGGGCGAGGCGGCGACCATCACCAGGCCGCGCACCGACGCGGGCGCATCGAGCGCGGCGCGCAGCGCGAACTGGCCGCCCAGCGACCAGCCCAGCCAGACCGCGTCGGGCACCCGGGCGACCAGCTCGCGGCCGAGCGTGGCCGGATCGAGCGATGCCCCGGACGCGCGCGAATGGCCATGGCCGGGCAGGTCCACCAGGTGCAGGGTGTAGCGATCGGCCAGGCGCTCGACGAGCGGCGCGAACAGGCCGCCATGCATGGCCCAGCCGTGGATCAGGGCCAGCGAGGGGCCGCGGCCATGGGTTTCGATGTGGAGGGGGGCAGCCATGGAGCAGGGGGACTCGGGGGACTTGAGGGGAGTGGGACAGGGAGGCGGAGCGGATTCAGCAGGAGGGTGCGCGCGCGAGGCGCGCCAGGGCGTCGAGGGCGTCCTCGCGCCGCGACGACGGCACCAGCAGGTGGTCGTGTCGCAGGCCGGCGATCACGTTGCAGGCGATGCCTTCGCGCGCCAGCGCCGTCGACACCGCAGCGGTCAGGCCCACCGCATGGAGCGCGGAGTGTACGGCGAGCGTCAGCCAGCACGCCACGAAATCGTAGGGCAGGCCCAGCGCGTCGGCGCGCGCGCGCGACAGCACGGCGGCCACCCCCGCGTTTTCGCGAACGGTGGCCTCGGCCTGGGTCAGCCAGGCGGGCGGGTCCGCCGTCGGCGTGGCGAACACGAACACGAACTCTCCGGGCCGTGTCTCGACCCGCAGCGTGGCCAGCAGGGTCGCCAGGTCCGCTTCGCCGGTCATTCCACCGGCTGGGCCACCCGGGCCGTCTCGCGGGGACCGGCGATGCGGTCGCGGGCGTAGGCCAGGGCATCGACCAGCCCGTCCACGTCGCCCGGCCCATGCAGGGCCGACAGCGTCACGCGCAAGCGCGCGCGGCCTTCGGACACGGTTGGCGGCCGGATCGGCGCGACCCAGTAGCCGGCCTGTTCCAGTGCCTGCGACATCGACAGCGCATGGGCGTCGGCGCCGCACATCACCGGCTGGATCGGCGTATCGCTGTCCATCAGCTGCAGCCCCACGCGCAGCGCGCGGTCGCGGAAGCGCGCCACCAGCTCGTGCAGTTTTTCGCGGCGCCAGTGCTCGCTGCGCGCAAGCTTGACCGCGGCCAGCGTCGCGGCCGCCTGGGCCGGCGGCAGCGCCGTGGTGTACAGGTAGGGTCGCGCGGTCTCGGCCAGGTGGCCGATGAGGTCGGCGTCGCCGACCACGGCCGCGCCGTAGCCGCCGAGCGCCTTGCCCAGGGTCGCCAGCTGCAGGGGGACTTCCTGCACGCCGAGCCGGGCTTCGGCGACGCTGCCGCGCCCCTCCGGACCGACGACGCCCACGCCGTGCGCATCGTCCACGTAGAGCAGCGCCTTCTGCACCTTCGCCACGAGCGCCAGCTGTCGCAGCGGCGCGAGGTCGCCGTCCATGCTGAATACGCCGTCGGTGGCCAGTACCGCCATGCCGTCGGGCAGGCTGCGCAGCTGGCGGATCGCGCCCTCCGGGTCGCCGTGCGGGTAGCGTCGCAGGCGGCAACCCGACAGGCGCGCGGCATCGATCAGGCTGGCGTGGTTGAGCCGGTCCTGGACGCAGATGGACTCTTCGTCGAGCAGCGACTGCAGCACCGCCAGGTTGGCCAGGAAGCCGCTGCCGAACAGCAGGGCCGCCGGCGCCTCCAGCCAGTCGGCCAGTTCGCGCTCGAGCGCGTCATGCATCTCGTGGTGGCCGCAGACCAGGTGCGAGGCGACGCCGCCGGCGCCCTCGCGCGAGGCCGCGTCCTGCAGTGCATTGACCACCGCGAAGTGCTGCGACAGCCCCAGGTAGTCGTTGCCACAGAAGTTCAGCAGCGAGTGGCCGTCGACCCGGCAGCGGGCGCCGTCCCGATGGCTGACGCTGCGGCGCACGCGGGTGCGCGAGAGGGCTTCGCGTTCGGCGCGCGCGGCCGCGACCCGCGCCTGCCAGCCCGGGCGGTCGCCTGGACGCGTCATGGGGTCAGGCCGCGCGCGGCTTGGCGCAACCGCCCGCCGCGCCGTGGTCGTGGGTGTCGGTATCGATGATGTCGGCGTGCACGGTTCCCCCCGGTATGTGCGCTTGTTCGATGATCGGCATGGGCCGCAGGCCCAACCGGTCAAACAATGCCATATCCCGCTCGGTATCGGGGTTACCGGTCGTCAGCAGTTTCTCGCCGTAGAAGATGGAATTCGCCCCGGCGAGGAAGCACAGGGCCTGCAACTCGTCGTTCATCTGTTCGCGCCCGGCCGACAGGCGGACCATGGAGCGGGGCATCATGATCCGGGCCGCGGCGATCGTGCGCACGAACTCGAAGGGATCCAGTTCGACCGTGCCGGCCAGCGGCGTGCCTTCCACCTGGACCAGGCGGTTGATCGGCACCGAGTCGGGGTGGGCGGGCAGGTTGGCCAGGGTCTGCAGCAGGCCCGCACGCTGCTCGCGCGATTCGCCCATGCCGACGATGCCGCCGCAACAGGTCTTCATGCCGGCGTCGCGGACATGCTCCAGGGTGTCGAGCCGGTCCTGGAACTCGCGGGTGTGGATGATCTCGTTGTAGAACTCAGGCGCCGTGTCCAGGTTGTGGTTGTAATAGTCCAGCCCGGCCTCGCGCAGCGCGCCGGCCTGTTCGCCCGACAGCATGCCCAGCGTGGCGCAGGTCTCCAGGCCGAGGGACTTCACCTCGCGGATCATCGCCGCCACCTTGGGAATGTCGCGGTCCTTGGGCGAGCGCCAGGCCGCGCCCATGCAGAAGCGGCTGGCGCCGGCGGCCTTGGCCTGGCGTGCCTTTTCGACCACCGCCTCGGTGCTCATCAGCTTGGTCGCGTCCACCCCGGTGTGGTAGCGCGCGGCCTGCGGGCAGTAGCCGCAGTCCTCGGGGCAGCCGCCGGTCTTGACCGACAGCAGGGTGCTGACCTGGACCTCGGCGGGATCGAAATGCGCCCGATGGACCGTCGCCGCGCGATGCATCAGCTCGGGCAGGGGCAGGTCGAACAGCGCGCGCACTTCGGCGCGGCTCCAGTCGTGGCGCGGCGGTGCGGCGGTGGCGGGCGTTTCTCTGACAGCAGGCATCGGACTTTTCTGACAGACAGCGGGGATCGGGAAGCGCAGTCTGGAAAGCATGTCCATCCCTGTCAACCGGAATCCGGCAGCGCGGGTTTACAGCACGTGGAGCCGCCTGCTGGCCCGTAGCTGGCAGGTGGGCCGGCGCGAGCGCTGCCTGGTCTGTTCGGCCCGGGTGGCGCTCGCCGCCGGCGGGCTCCCCGGCCTGTGCCCGGATTGCGCCGGGGCGATGCCCTGGAGCCGCCATGCCTGTCCGGCCTGTGCCCTGCCGCTGCCGGCCGGCGAGGCGGCGCAGGCCTGCGGTCACTGCCTGCGACAGCCGCCGCCCCTGCACGCCTGCCATGCGAGCTTCGTCTACGGGTTCCCACTGGACCGGCTGTTGCCGGGGGCGAAGTTCCATGGCGACCTGGCCGCGAGCCGCGCGCTGGGCGAATGGATGGCCGCCGGGCTCTGGCGGCACCTGCCCGACGACGCCTGGCCGCAGGCCCTGGTGCCCGTGCCGCTGCACCGGGCACGCCTTCGCCAGCGTGGGTACGACCAGGCGCTGGAGCTGGCGCGCCCCTTGGCCCGCCGCCTGCGCCTGCCGCTTCGCGACGACCTGCTCACCCGGGTGCGCGACACCACGCCGCAGTCCCGGCTCGATGCGGCGGGGCGCCGCCGCAACCTGCGCCACGCCTTCGCGGTGCGCGACGGCGTCCGCGTGCCCGCCCATGTGGTCCTGATCGACGACGTCATGACCACCGGCACCACGCTGCATGCCGCGGCGCGCATCTTGCGCCGGGCGGGCGTGGCGCGGGTGGATGCCTGGGTCTGCGCGCGGGTGCCCTGAACGGGGCGTTGACATGAACGTGACCTGTCCGGGGCCAGGCTCCGGGGGTCGACGCCGCCGGGCGCCCAGGCCAAGGAGCTGCGCATGTACGGCGACAACGACCCTCACGCGTCCGCTGTGTCTCCCCCTGGCCTCCTCCAGCAACTGGGCAGGAGTTGGTGGCTGTTCGTGGTGTATGGCCTGGTTGCTATCGTCTTCGGCGTCCTGGCGATGATGAAGCCGGCGGCGGCGGTGATCGCGCTCACCTGGATCTTCGGCCTCATGGCGCTGGTGGAGGGCATCTTCGCCGCCATCGCCCTGGTCCGGGGCGGCGAGGGCGTGTCGCGGGGCTGGCAGGCCCTGTACGCGCTGGCTTCGCTGGCGGTGGGCGTGCTCACCCTGGTCAATCCGCTGGCGACCGCCGGCGTCCTGGTGTTCTTCCTGGCGGCCTGGCTGATCGTGGGCGGTCTTTACCGCATCGTCTTCGCCATCCGCGTGCGCGAGGCCATCCGAGGCGAGTGGCTGCTGGTCCTGAGCGGCCTGCTGGCGATCGTCCTGGGCGTGCTGTTCGCGATGCACCCGCTGGCGGGCATCGCGGTGACCGGCATCTGGATCGGCATCGGCGCGCTGCTCCATGGCGCGCTGCAGTTGTTCGCGGGCTTCAAGCTGCGCCGCTTCGCGCCCGGCTGAGGTCGTCGCTTCGCGCCCGGCTGAGGTCGTCGCTTCGCGCGCCCGGCACCCGCGCCGGGCGCGAGAGCGGCGAGCTCCGTCGCGGGGTGTTGATCAGGGGAGGCACGATGCGGACTGATTCCAAACCCGGTGGCTCCCGGTGGGTGGTGCCGTCGTTGCGCCTCGCGACGTGCGCCCTGTTGCTGCTGCTGGCCGGCCTGGCCCCGGCGCTCGCGGCGCTGCCGTCGCTCCCCGGCGAGAAACCCGATGCCACGGCCGAGGCTACGCCCACGGCGATCGACGCCACCGCTTCCTATTTCAACCGCGACATCGTCACCTATCGCGCCGCGTTCCTGGGTATCCCGCCGCAGCAACGCGCACGCAACACCGAAGCCAGCATCGAGCGCGCCGTCAGCCTGCCCGGGGCCGCGGTGATCGGCAGCCATGAGATCCCGCAGGGCGTGGTGGTCACCGTGTCCGACATCGCGGTGCTCGTGCTCACGCCGGCGGACCTGGACCCGGTGGCAGGCGAGACCCTCGAGCAGGCACGCGACGCGGTCATATCGCGCCTGGGCGAGGCGGTGGGCGCGGCCGAGAGCGAACTCGAGCCGCGCTACCTGCTGAGGGGGCTGTTGTACTCCCTGCTGGCCACCGCCCTGCTGGTGGCCGCGCTCTGGGGCTATCGCTGGCTGGTGCTGCGCTGGCATGCGTGGCTCGAGGGCTCGATCCAGAAGCGCCTGGCCCGCACGCATGCCGAAGCGGGCCGACAGCTGATCCGCGGCAGCGCGACGGCGTTGCGCTGGATCGTGCGCATCGCCGAGTGGGTGCTGGTGCTGGTGCTGCTGGAGGAGTGGCTGCGCTACGTATTGGGTCAGTTCGCCTACACGCGGCCCTGGGCCGATGCGATGACCGGCTGGATGCTGATGAAGCTCAAGGCCTGGGGCGGCGCCCTGCTCGGCGCGGTGCCCGGCCTGCTGACGGTGGTGGTCATCTTCCTGCTGACCCGCGCGGTGACCCGCACCCTGAGCATGATGCTCAAGGGCGTGGAGCGCGGACGCTACAGCCTGCTGGGGATCGACGCCCAGCTCGCCGAGCCGACCCGCAAGTTGTTGATCGCGGTGATCTGGCTGTTCGCGCTGGCGATGGCCTATCCCTACCTGCCGGGCGCGCAGACCGACGCATTCAAGGGCCTGAGCGTGCTGGTGGGCCTGATGGTGTCGCTGGGGGCGTCGAGCATCATCGGCCAGGCCGCCGGCGGCTTCACCCTGCTGTACTCGCGCACCATGCAGCCGGGCGACTTCGTGAAGATCGACGATACCGAGGGCACGGTCCTGCAGATCGGCCTGTTCACCACGCGCCTGCGCACCTTCACCGGCGTGGAGGTCAGCTTCCCCAACACGGTCGTGCTCAACGGGCGGCTGGAGAACTACTCGCGGCATCCCGACGGCCCGGGTCTGTGGCTCGATACCGGCCTGACGATCGGCTACGACACCCCCTGGCGGCAGGTGCAGCGCCTGCTGCTGGAGGCGGCCGCCGAGACCGAGGGCGTGCAGGCAACGCCCGAGCCGTTCGTCCTGCAGACCGCATTGAGCGATTTCTACGTCGAGTACACCCTGCGCACGCGGATCGAGGACCCCATGCGTCGCAACGAGATCCGCACTGCGCTGCTGGGGCGCATCCAGGATGCCTTCAACACCGCGGGCGTGCAGATCATGTCGCCCAATTACCGCGCCGACAGCGAAGAACCCAAGCTGGTCGCGCGGGAGTTCTGGGACGGCCTGCCCGTGCCTGGCGCGACCGGCCCTGCGGCCGCCCACGATCGAAGCGAGTGAACCGCGCCGCGCGCGCTCAGGCGGTCGCCGCGCCGGTGGGCCACAGCGCGGCCGCGATGCCGGCGAACAGCGCCAGGCCGACCCAGTGGTTGGCCAGGAAGGCGCGGAAGCAGGGACCGGGTTCGCGGCGCCGGCAGATCCAGAACTGCCAGGCGACCAGCGCGACCGCGACGGCGAGGGCGACCCAGTACGGCACGCCCAGGCCCGCGCGTTGGCCGACCAGGCCCATCGCGAGCAGGAACAGCCCGAACAGCACGCCCTGCGCGGTGAGGTCGGCGTCGCCGAAGAGGATCGCGGTGGACTTGCTGCCCATCCGCAGGTCGTCTTCGCGGTCGACCATCGCGTACCAGGTGTCGTAGGCGGTCGACCACAGGATGTTGGCCGCGTAGAGCAGCCACGCCAGGGCCGGGACTTCGCCCAGCACCGCGGCGAACCCCATCGGGATCCCCCAGCCGAAGGCCATGCCCAGGTAGACCTGCGGCAGGTAGGTGTAGCGCTTCAGGTAGGGGTAGCTGGCGGCCAGGACCAGTCCGACCAGGCTCAGCCAGACCGTCAGCCGGTTCAGTGTCAGCACCAGGGCGAACGCCACCAGCATCAGCACGCCGAACACCGCCAGCGCCTCGCGCCCGGAGACCGCGCCCGACGCCAGCGGCCGGTCCTTCGTGCGCGCGACATGCGGATCGAGCCAGCGGTCGGCGTAATCGTTGATCACGCAGCCGGCCGAACGGGTCAGCCAGACGCCGGCGCTGAACACGAACAGCGTCCACCACGGCGGCGTGCCGCCGGCGGCGAGCCACAGGCCCCACCAGGTGGGCCACAGCAACAGCAGCCAGCCGATCGGCCGGTCGCCGCGGACCAACTGCCAATAGAGCCCGAGCTTCAGTCGCCACTGCGGGATGGTCGGGGATTCGTAGCGTTCGTAGGTCATGGGGACGGGGCGTGGAGGCGGGCGCCGGGGACCCGGCGGGCGGGCCGGACGGGCGTCGTGAAGGCAATATGGCGCGAAACGCCGCAATTGTCGCTAGAATGCCAGCCCCGCGCGGTCGATTGCCTCGGCAATGCCGCCGGGATCTCAGCCAGGCGCCTGTAGCTCAGCCGGATAGAGTAGTGGCTTCCGAAGCCATTGGTCGGGGGTTCGAATCCCTCCAGGCGCGCCATCCCCCCTGCCTCGGCGGAGGGGAGGGACGTATACTGGCGCGCGGGTCGCACGGTGCGGCCCGTGTCGATGGCTTCGCGCGCCACGTGTGTGGTGCGTCTAACAGGTGGATCGTGCGCAACTACGACCTCGAATTCCTCAAGCACTTCTCGATGGTGATCGGTTTCCTGGTGCTGGTGACCGTGGGCCTGATCGTGGGTGCCAGCATCATCCATCACCAGCTGCCGCCCGAGATCGACCCGGCGGTCGCGCAGCGCACCGAGCGCCGCATCGCGCCGGTCGGCGCCGTCTATGCCGGCAGCACCGGTGCCGCCGCGCAGGCCGCGGCCAGCGCCGCCGCGGCGGCCGCCGCGGCATCGCAGGTCGCCTACGGCGGTACGCTCGATGGCGCGGTGATCTACAACAACCTCTGCACCGGCTGCCATACCTCCGGTGCCGGCGGCGCCCCGACGCTGGACCACGGCCACTGGGATGCCCGCCTGGCCAAGGGCTCGGACACGCTGCACAAGCACGCGATCGAGGGTTTCACCGGCGAAGCCGGCGTCATGCCGGCCAAGGGCGGCAACCCCGCGCTGACCGACGAACAGGTCGTCGCGGCGGTCGACTGGATGCTGGACAACCTGAAGTAAGCCACTGCAAGCTGAATGCACGACGCCGCCTCCGGGCGGCGTTGTCGTTTCCGCGCCCCGGCTGTCGATAATGGGGTGATGTCGCCGAGGTCCCGAATGCCCAACTCCCATCGCCGCAGCCCCGGCCCGACCCCGTTCCTCGCCTGCGCACTTGCCCTGGGCCTGGTGGCCTGCGGCGGGCCGCCAAGCGCCACGCAGCATGCGCCCGGGGCGGGCGCGAGCGACGCCAGCCTGCCCGAACCGCTGATCGGCGAGGTCCAGGGCGAACGCGGTCGCAGCCCCATGCTCGACCGCGAGGTGATCGTCAAGGGCGTGGTGACCGCGGACTTCAGCGATCGCGAGGGCCTGGGGGGCGTCTACCTGCAGGACAGCGGGGACGGCGATCCGGGCACGTCCGATGCGATCTTCGTGCCGGTGGCGGCGCGCGCGCCCTATCGCGACGCGATGCGCCAGGGCGCGCGCGTGCGCATCCGCGGACGGGTCGCCGAGCTCGATGGCGGCGGCGGCGTGCGCCTGACCGCCCTGCTCCCCGACGAGGTCGAGCAACTGGGACTGGGCGAGGTCGGCATCACCGAGCTGCGCACGCCACCGCTCGACTGGGAGCCCTTCGAGGGCATGTGGGTGCGCATCGACGCGCCGCTGACCGTCGGCAGCGTCGCCGACCTCGAGCGCCATGGCGAGATCCTGGCCAGTTTCGATGGCCGCATGTGGCAACCCGCCGAGCGTGCCGAGCCCGGCAGCGACGCCGCACGGGCCATCGCCGCCGACAACGCCCGCCGTCGCCTCGTGCTCGATGATGGTCGCAGCGGCGACGACCGCCCGCTCGAGACCGGCATCTGGCCGCTGGGCGCGGCCGCGCTCCGCAGCGGCAGCGTCGTCGAGTCGGCCGAGGGCATCCTCGATCACCGCCATGGCAGCTTCCGCCTGCAGCTGACCGTGCCTCCGGCGCTGGCCGCGCAGGCGCGCCCCCCGGCGCCCCGCGTGGAGGGTGCCCTGCGCGTGGCCTCGTTCAACCTGGAGAACCTGTTCAACGGCGACGGCAAGGGAGGTGGTTTCCCGACGCCTCGCGGCGCGCGCGACCCCCGGCAGTTGGACGCGCAGCTCGGCAAGCTGGTTGCCACGGTCCAGGCCCTGGACCCCGACATCGCCGCCCTCATGGAGCTGGAGAACGACGGCTACGGCCCGGCGTCGAGCATCGCTGCCCTGGTCGAGGCCCTCAATCGCGCCGGCCCGGGCGGCTGGCGCTTCGTCGACGCCTGCGACCGCGCCTGCCGGCGCAGCGGCAGGGGCCCGGGCGACGACGCGATCCGCGTGGGCCTGGTCTACCGCGGCGACCGCGTGCGCCCGGCCGGCAAGCCGGCGACGCTGGCCGGGGGGCCGTTCGGTCCCCGCAGCCGCGTGCCCCTCGCCCAGGCGTTCACCCCGCTGCGCGGCGACGATACGCCGCTGGTGGTGGTCGCCAACCACCTCAAGTCCAAGGGTTGCGGCGAGGCCGAGGGCGCCGACCGCGACAACGGTGCCGGATGCTGGAACGCGGTGCGCAGCGATTCCGCGCGCCGGCTGGCGACCTGGCTGGAGACCGATCCGACCCGCTCCGGCAGCGATCTTGCGGTCATCGTCGGCGACATGAACGCCTATGCCGGCGAGGAGCCGTTGCGCATCCTCAAGGCCGCCGGCTGGCAGGACGCCTTCGAGGTCGCCGGCGCGATGGCGCCCTACAGCTACATGTACAAGGGCGAGGCCGGTCGCCTCGACCATGCCCTGGTCAGCCCCGCGCTCGCCGCCCGCCTGCGCGGCGCGGCGGAGTGGCACAGCAATGCCGACGAACCCCGCGAGGCCGGCTATGCCGGGCGCCTGCACGAGGCCGGTCCCTGGCGCAGTTCCGACCACGATCCCCTGCTGCTGGGCTTCGACTGGACCGCTCCTGTCGCACCGGAGGACGAGACGGCAGCGGCCGGGGCCGTGGTTTCGACAGGGAATTAACACCGCCCCGTATCATGGTCGGATGACCCGATCCCCACATGCCTCCCTGCCGACCTTCCCGACCGATGCGTCCGCGACCCTGGTCCTGCCCGGCCCGGCCGGGGAGATCGAGCTGATCGCCGAGCCCGCGGAAGGCACGCCGCGCCGCGCGACCGCCGTGGTCTGCCATCCGCTGCCCACCGAGGGCGGCACCATGCACAACAAGGTCGTGACGATGGCCGCGCGCGCCCTGCGCGAGTCCGGCATCGCCACGGTCCGCTTCAACACCCGGGGCACCGGGGCTTCGGAAGGGCACTTCGACGAGGGCCGCGGCGAGCGCGAGGACCTGCGCGCGGTGGTCGCCTGGGTGCGCCAGCAGCGCCCGGCGCACAGCCTCTGGCTGGCGGGCTTCAGCTTTGGCGCCTACGTCTCGCTGTCGATGGCGGCCGAGCTGGAGCCGGGCATGCTGATCTCGATCGCGCCGCCCGCCGGGCGCAATTGGGACTTCGAGGCCATCACGCCGCCCGACTGCCCCTGGCTGGTGATCCAGGGCGACGCCGACGAGGTGGTCGACCCGGAGGCGGTCTATGCCTGGCTCGACGGCCTGGAGGGCCTGCGCAATCCGCCGGAAGTGGTCCGCATGCCCGACACCAGCCACTTCTTCCATCGCCGCCTGATGGACCTGCGCGGCGCGATCAAGAACGGCATCCGACCGTACCTGCCCGCCGAGATCGCACCGCCCAATGGCTGAACCCATGATGCCGGGTGCGACGGCGGCGGCGCTGCCGTCGCTCCGATACGCCGAGGGGGTGGCCCGCGGCGACTGGAACGACGATCCGGCCCAGCGCCGGGTACTTGTCGAACTCGACCGCCTGCACGCCGCCCTGGTCGAACCGCCGCGGCGGGGCCTGTTGGACGCCTTGCGCGGCAAGCCTGTCGAGGCGCCCCCCGGGCTGTACGTGTGGGGCGGCGTTGGACGCGGCAAGACCTTCCTGATCGACCTGTTCTTCGACGGTCTCCCGATCCGCGAGAAGCGCCGCACGCACTTCCATCGGTTCATGCGCGAGATCCATGCCCGGCTGCGGGACCACAAAGGCGAGTCCGACCCGCTGCGCACGATCGCGCGCCAGTGGCGCAACGACCTGCGCGTACTGGTGCTGGACGAGTTCTTCGTCAACGACATCGGCGACGCCATGCTGCTCGGGCGCCTGCTCGAGCGGCTTTTCGCCGAGGGCGTGGCGCTGGTGACGACCTCCAACATCGAGCCGGCCGGCCTGTTCAAGGACGGCCTGCAGCGCGAGCGCTTCCTGCCGGCGATCGCGATGATCCAGGACCGCTGCCACGTGCTTCACATGGACAGCGCGACCGACTACCGGCTGCGCGCGCTGACCCGGTCCCCGGTCTATCGCAGTCCGCTCGACGCGGAATCCGACGCCTGGCTGGCCGAGCGCTGGCGGACCCTGACCGCGGCCTGCCCGCACGACGAGGCGCGGTTGCTGATCGATGGCCGCGAGATCCCGGTGCGCGGGCTCGCCGAGGGGCACGCCTGGTTCGACTTCGCCGCCCTGTGCGAAGGGCCGCGCGCGGCGGGCGACTACATCGAGATCGCCACCGAGCACCACACCGTGCTGGTCGGCGGCATCCCGCGCTTCGACGGCGACAACGACGACCCGGCCCGTCGCTTCGTCCACCTGGTCGACGAGTTGTACGACCGCCACGTCAACCTGGTCTGCACCGCGGCGGCCGACCCGGTCTCGCTGTACGGCGGCCGCAAGCTCGCCCATGCGTTCGAGCGCACCAGTTCGCGGCTGATCGAGATGCAGAGCGCGGACTACCTGGCGCTCGAGCACCGCGGCTGAGCGCGGCGCCCGCGCCCCGGCGTCAGTCGCCCGGCCGCAGGTAACAACCCAGGAACGCCAGCACACGCTGGTAGTACTCGCGCCGGGATTCCTCGGCATGGAACCCGTGCGCCTCGTTGTGCGGCAGGTAGGTCTCGTAGGGTACGCGCGCCTCGTCGAGGGCGGCGCGCATCTCGCGCAGGTGCTGCGGCGAGACGCGGCGATCGCGGCCGCCCTGGACCAGGAGCACGCCCGCCTTGATCCGCGCGGCGTGCCGGGTCGGCGATCGATCGAGCAGGACCTTCTGGTCGCTGCCCAGCACCCGCTGGAGGTAGGCCTCGCCCCAGTCCGAGCGCTGGATGTCGCCCCACTTGAACAGCGTCTGCAGGTCGTACGGGCCGGCCATGCCGATCACGCAGCGATACAGGTCCGGCTCGCGCACCGCGCCCAGCAGCGCAGCGTATCCGCCATAGCTGGCGCCCCAGGCGCAGATGCGGGCGCCATCGACGCCCGGCTGGGCGGCCGCCCAGCGCGTCGCCTCGGTGAGGTCGTCCTGCATGCGCCCGCCCCATTCGCCGTAGCCGCTCTCGACGTAGGCGCGCCCGCGCCCGGCCGAGCCGCGGAAGTTCACCCGCAGCACGGCGTAGCCGGCGGCGGCGAGGATCTGGGTCTCCTCGTCGAAGCTCCAGTCGTCGCGGACCCAGTAGGGACCGCCGTGCGGCAGCACCACCAGCGGCGCGGGCCTACCGGCGGCCCGGCGGGGCAGGGTCAGGTAGCCCGACAGCGGCGTGCCGTCGCCGGCGCTGATCTCGAAGGGCGTGGCGGGGCTGAGCGACGCGGCCTCGAGCCAGGGGCGACTGCGGGCCAGCAGCTTGAGGTCGCCGCTGCGCGTGTCGAGCAGGTAGTAGCGGCCGGGCTCGACGTCGCTGCTCACCGTGACCACCGCGCGGCTGCCGTCGCGGCTGGCGCTGGTGACGCGCGCGAACTCGCCGGGAAAGGCCGCGGCCAGTTCCCGCGACAGGGCCACGTGCGGGTGGCGGTCGTCGAAGTACGCCACCCGCGGCGCGGCGGCGCCGAATGCCGCGCCGATCGGTTCGCTGCCGTCGAACGAGCGGACCAGCGACAACGGGTCGCGCACCGGATCGCTCGCGACCACCCCGCGCGCGCCGCTGGCCAGGTCGAGCCGCTCCACCACGTCCGGGCCCTGCGTGCGTTCCGACCAGAGGAAGGCCGAGCGGCCGTCGTACGCGATGCCTGCCGGGCGCACCTCCACCCCCGACGCGGCTTCGTCGTTGATCACCACCCAGGCGCCGTCCCGGTACTGGTAGAGCCGCTGCAGGTCGTCGTCGTCGTAGGTCCAGCTGAAGACGGGCGCGCCATTGCGATCGGTCATGAAGCGCGCATCCAGCGCCGGGCCGTCCACGATCGGCTCGTCCTTGCCGGTGCCGTCGCTGCGCACGCGCTCCAGGCGCGTCTGGCAGCCGGCGATGCGCGACTTCGCGCACGTCGAGATCATCACGTGCGCCGGGTCGGCGGGCAGCGGATTGACGATCGCGCCGTAGAAGTGCCGGCGATTGCCGCCGTCGACATCCACCGCGTACAGCGAGCGGCCGCTGAAGGGCTGGGCGAAGCCGGACAGGCGCTTGGACCATTCGGCGAGCAGGCGGCGGTCGCCGACCCAGATGGCGTCGTCGATGAAGCCGTCCTGGCCGGGGTTGACCTGGGCGGTGACCTGCATGTCGGACAGGCGGATGATGCCCAGCGCCGTGCGGTCGTCCAGCGGCACCGTCGAGGCGATGTGGTCGCCGGCCGGCGAAAGCAGCATCAGCCCGTACTGCGGCTTGCGCAGGAAGTCCTCCAGGCCCGGCGGCGAGGCGGCGAGCGCGGATGCCGTCGGCAGCAGGCCCGCGATGGCCAGCCAAGTTGCGGCGATATGTCGAGTCACGCCCCCGGTGCCCCCATGTCGTGGCCCCCGAGCCTATACGCACGCGGCATCGTCCTGCCAGCCCGGCCGGGGCCGGGCGGTACGATGTCGGCCCGCCATCGAGGTCCCAGTCCCGCCATGCGCCATGCCTTCGATCCCGCCGAGCGCGCCGCCGTCTACCGCGCGATCCACGAGCGCCGCGACATGCGCCACTTCGTGCCCGGCGCGGTCGAGCCCACCGTCCTGGCGCGCCTGCTCGACGCCGCCCACCACGCGCCCAGTGTCGGCTACATGCAGCCCTGGCGCGTGGTCCGGGTGACCTCGGCCGTCACCCGCGAGGCCCTGCGCGGCGTCGTCGAGGACGAGCGGCTGGCCACCGCCGACGCGCTCGGCGAGCGACGGGAGGACTTCATGAAGCTCAAGGTCGAGGGCATGCGCGATTGCGCCGAGTTGCTGGTCATGGCGCTGATGGATGGACGCGACGCGCACGTGTTCGGTCGCCGCACCATGCCGGAAATGGACCTGGCCTCGGTCGCCTGCGCGATCCAGAACCTCTGGCTGGCCGCGCGCGCCGAAGGCCTGGGCATGGGCTGGGTGTCGCTGTTCGACGTCGACCGGGTCGCGCGACTGCTGGGCATGCCCGGGGACGCGCGACCGGTCGCCATCCTCTGCCTGGGCCATGTCGAGGCCTTCTATCCGCGGCCCATGCTCGAAAGCGAAGGCTGGGCGGCGCGGCAGGCCCTGCACCTGTACGAGGACCGCTGGCCCGCGGAACCGGCGCGCGACGCCCGGCGGGATTCCACCGCAGCGGCGGACTGAGGCGGGGCGCCCGGTGGTGCGCCGGCACCGGCGGCGGATTGGCGGATGGTCGGATGCGGCCAAGGGGTATCCCCGCTAGGATCGACGGGTCCTGAACCGGAGCCTCCCATGCGCGCCACCCCCGTGATCCCGCTCGTCCTGTCCGTCGCCCTCGCCCTGCCGCTCGCGGCGCCGGCGCGGGCACAGTCCGCGGGCGAACGCCCGGAGGTCGCCGCCGCCGCGAAGGCGGTCGACGCCAAGGTGGTCGCATGGCGTCGCGACATCCACGCCCATCCCGAGCTGGGCAACCGCGAGACCCGCACCTCGGCCCTGGTCGCCGACCACCTGCGTGCGCTGGGCCTTCAGCCCCGCACCGGCATCGCGACCACCGGCGTCACCGCGATCCTCAAGGGCGGCAAGCCCGGGCCGCGCATCGCCCTGCGCGCCGACATGGACGCGCTGCCGGTCACCGAACGCACCGACGTGCCGTTCGCGTCCAGGGTCACCACCACCTTCAACGGCCAGGAGACCGGCGTCATGCACGCCTGCGGCCACGACGCCCATACCAGCGTGCTGATGGGCGTGGCCGAGGCCCTGGTGGCGATGAAGGACGATCTGCCGGGCGAGGTGATGTTCATCTTCCAGCCGGCGGAGGAAGGCCCGCCCGACGGCGAGGAGGGCGGCGCCGAGGAAATGCTGGCGCAGGGGATCTTCAAGGACTTCAAGCCCGACGCCGTGTTCGGCATGCACGTCTTCAGCACTCTCAACGCCGGGCAGATCGGCGTCCACGCCGGGCCGACGATGGCGGCTTCCGACCGCTTCAACATCGTGGTCAAGGGGCGCCAGACCCACGGTTCGGCGCCCTGGGGCGGGATCGACCCGGTCGTGACCGCGGCCGACATCATCGGCAGTGCGCAGACCATCGTCAGCCGCCGGCAGAACATCGCCAAGCAGCCGGTGGTGGTCAGCTTCGGCGCCATCCACGGCGGCATCCGCTACAACATCATCCCCGACCAGGTCGAGATGGTGGGCACCATCCGCACCTTCGACGAGGGCATGCGCCAGGAGGTCTTCAGCGAGCTCAAGACCATCGCCGAAAAGGTCGCCGAGGCCAATGGCGCCACCGCCGTGGCGCAGGTGCCCGACACCAAGGGCAACCCGGTGACGGTGAACGACCCGGCGCTGACCGCGCGCATGCTGCCCAGCCTGGAAAAGGTCGTCGGGGCGGACAACGTGGTCGACCCGGGGCTGACGATGGGCGCGGAGGACTTCTCGTTCTATGCCCAGCAGGCGCCGGGCGTGTTCTTCTTCGTCGGCGCCACCCCCAAGGGGCGCGACCCGCGTACCGCACCCAGCAACCATTCGCCGGAATTCCTTCTCGATGAATCGGCCCTGGACGTGGGCGTGCGCGCCATGCTGCAGGTTGCCCTGGACTACCTCAACGATCCGCCGCGCGGCTGACGCACGCGGGCCCGGCAGCCTGCCCCGGGCCCGCTAGAATGGGCGCATGGATCCCGCTTCGAACCCGCCGTCCCTGCCGCTCGGCCGCCACGTCGACTACCCGCGCCACTACGACGCGGGCCTGCTGTTCCCGATCGCCCGCGAAACCGGTCGCCGCGCGATCGGCCTCGATGGCGACGCCTTGCCCTTCGTCGGCGTCGACCGCTGGCACGCCTACGAGCTGGGCTGGTTGGACCCGCGCGGCAAACCCTGCATGGCGACGGCGACGTTCGAGGTCCCGGCCGACTCGCCCTGCCTGGTCGAGTCCAAGTCGCTCAAGCTCTACCTCAACTCCTTCAATGCGACCGCGTTCGACGACGACGCGGCGGTGCGAGATCGCATCGCCCTGGACCTGTCCGCGGTGGCCGGCGCCCCGGTTGCGGTCGCCTTCGGCCTGCCGCCGCTGGCTGCCGGCGGCGAGGGCGAGGACATCGACGCGATCGAGGTCGAGGTCGACGCCTACGGCCCGCCGGATGCCGGCCTGCTGCGCGCCGATGCCGGCCACGAGGTGGCCGAGACCCTGCGCAGCAGCCTGCTGAAATCCAACTGCCCGGTCACCGGCCAGCCCGACTGGGCGACCGTGGTCGTGGCCTATCGCGGGCCGCGCCTGGATCGCGCCGCCCTGCTGCGCTATCTGGTGTCTTTCCGCGACCACGCCGAATTCCACGAGCAATGCGTGGAGCGGATCTTCACCGACCTGCTGGCGCGGGCCCGGCCGGCAAGCCTCTCGGTCGAGGCGCGCTATACCCGTCGCGGCGGCCTGGACATCAACCCCTGGCGCGCCACGCCCGGGCACGAACGCCCGATTGCGACGCGCGACACACGCCAGTAGCGCGCTGCGTTCAGGTTTGCGCCGACTTTCGCGGTGGCTTTTACACCGGCGCGATATTTCCTTAACAGGTGCCATGCGACCTTGGGTCCCAAGAACCCGATCGCCGAGGATGGCCCTGGATGAGTACCGACAAGAAGCCTGATTTCTCCAACGTGAAGAGCTCGGTCAAGAGCACCGAGGAGATCGTCGAGAAGCCGGATTTCAGCAACGTGCAGTCCTCGGTGCAGTCCACCGAGGAAATCATCGAGCCCGATCCGGTCGAGCAGGCCTACACCGTCGAGAAGGGCGACACGCTGTCCGCGATCGCCCAGCGCTTCTACGGCAAGGCCAGCCGCTGGCACGCGATCTTCGAGGCCAACCGCGACCAGCTCGACGACCCGGACCGCATCCACCCGGGCCAGGTGCTGCGCATTCCGGTGCTCGGGGACGACGCCAGCTGACGCCGGCACGTCGCCCGCTGCCGCCTGCGCGCCGATCCCATCCATTCGAACCACGCAAGATTCAACACGCAAGATTCAAGGAGAACTGCATGATCCGTAACCGCACGACGTACGCCGTCGCCGCCGCCCTGGTCGCCACCCTGGCCGTGGCCGGCTGCAAGAAGGACGAGCCGGCCGCCCCGGAGGCCACCACGGCCCCGCCGCCGCCGACCCTCGAGCCGACCACCGAGGCCGCGCCGATGGCGGCGAGCGCGGAGGTCACCGGCGTCGAGCTCGGCACGGCGGTCGGTCCGGACATGCGCGTGACCGCGCCCGCCAGCGCCTTCGCGCCGGCGGACACCATCCATGCCTCGGTGTCGACGATGACCACCGACCCGGCGGCAACGGTCCCGGCCAGGCTGGGCGTGAAGTGGACCTTCGGCGGCGACACCGTCGTCCACGAGGAAACCCAGGACGTCAACCTGAGCGGCAAGGGCGTGACCGCCTTCCAGATCAGCAAGCCCGACGGCTGGCCGGCCGGCAGTTACAAGCTGGACGTGATGCTCGACGGCAAGGTCGTGCAGAGCCGCGATTTCGAGGTCAAGTAAGCCCGTGCCGGCCGAAGGGCCCGGCGGCGGCATGCGGTAACGGCAGCTCGCGCGGCAGGCATCCACTTCTCTCCCTGGATGCCTGTCGCGCCCGCTCCGGATCGACTCTCTCCACCCTTTGGGTGGGCAAGCCCCGGCGCGACGGAAGTCGCGCCTTTTTTTTCGTCCGGTCTCCGCGGTTGTCCCGATGACTGGCCACCCGTCTCAGGCGTCTTTGCATATCCCTCTTCGTTATCCCAGTCGCCGTAGGGTGGGTAGCGCCGAAGGCGACCCCCCCATCGCGGGATTGCATGCACGACGAATGACGGGTTCTGCTTCGCGCTACCCATCCTGAGGTGCTGTCTCTTGCCCGCCTCGTAGGGTGGGTAGAGCCGAAGGCGAAACCCACCGTCGCGGGATTGCACGCACGACGGACGATGGGTTTTGCTTCGCGCTACCCATCCTGCGTTTTCGCCTCTCGCCCCGATTCGTAGGGTGGGTAGAGCCGAACGCGAAACCCACCGTCGTGGGATTGCGCGCAAGACGGACGATGGGTTTTGCTTCGCGCTACCCATCCTACGATTTCGCCTCTCGCCCCGATTCGTAGGGTGGGTAGAGCCGAAGGCGAAACCCACCGTCGCGGGATTGCACGCACGATGAGTGATGGGTCTTGCCTCGCGCTACCCATCCTGCGTTTTCGCCTCTCGCCCCGATTCGTAGGGTGGGTAGAGCCGAACGCGAAACCCACCGTCGTGGGATTGCACGCACGATGAGTGATGGGTCTTGCCTCGCGCTACCCATCCTACGATTTCGCCTCTCGCCCCGATTCGTAGGGTGGGTAGAGCCAAAGGCGAAACCCACCATCGTGGGATTGCGCGCACGACGGACGATGGGTTTTGCTTCGCGCTACCCGTCCTACGTTTTCGCCTCTCGCCCCGATTCGTAGGGTGGGTAGAGCCGAAGGCGAAACCCACCGTCGCGGGATTGCACGCACGACGGACGATGGGTTTTGCCTCGCGCTACCCATCCTACGATTTCGCCTCTCGCCCCGATTCGTAGGGTGGGTAGAGCCGAAGGCGAAACCCACCGTCGCGGGATTGCACGCACGATGAGTGATGGGTCTTGCCTCGCGCTACCCATCCTACGGCCCTGGCGGCACGGTGGCCGAACTCGCTTCGCTCAAACAAGGGCGCCTCTCCGACCGCCACGGCCTGCGCTGCTCGGCGGCCTCGAAGCGGCGAAGGTCCAACGGCAACGGCAACACGAGGCATAGCCCGTGTCGCGCTCAGCCGGACGGAAACCGGCCGTCGAGGTACAGCCATTCGCCATCCATGCGCTGGAAGCGGCTGATCTCGTGCAGCCGCACCGCGCGTTGGCCGCCGACGCGGTAGCGCGCCACGAACTCGACGACAGCCATGCCGTCGTCGCCCGGCGCATGGCGCTTCACGTCCAGGCCCAGCCAGCGCACCCCTGCATCGAACTCCAGCGCGGGCGGGCGGGTGTCGGGATGCCAGGTGGCGAGCAGGTAGGCCGCGTCGCCGCGCTCGTAGGCGCTGTAGCGCGACCGCATCAGTGCCTCGGCGTCCGGGGCGCGGCGCGCGCCGGCCAGCAACGGGCCGCAGCACGTGGCGAAGTCGCGGTGGGGATCGCAGGGGCAGGGCGTGGCCATGGGGCTATTGTCGGCGCGTTGCGGCCCGACGGGCTACCATGCGCGTCCCGTCTCTGCGTGCCCCCACCATGACCGCTCCCGCCTATCTCGACGACGCCCGGATCGAACAGCTGGCCGAACTGCTCGAGCAGCGTGCCGTGCCGTTCAAGGGTTTCAACCTGGAAGCCCTCGACGGCTACCTCTCCGCACTGGCCGTGGGACCGGAGGACGTGCCCGCCAGCGAATGGATGCCCGCAGTGTGGGGCACGCCGCCGCGTTGGGCCGACGAGGCCGAGCGCGAGGCGGTGGAGTCCCTGTTGCTGGGCCACCGCAACATGGCGGCCGCGCGCGTGCGCCACGGCGGCGACGACCTGCCCGACCACCTCGCGCCGCTGCTGTGGCTGCCGGAGGACCCCGAGGAAGGCCTGCCCGAGGACATCGAGGACGACGAGCTCGACGTTGGCTGCGACTGGGCGCTGGGCTTCTTCCGCGGCGTCGAGTTGCGCGAGGCGGCGTGGGAGCGCTGGCTGGACGAGAACGACTGGATCGACGAGATCTTCGTGCTCTTCGACCGGCTCGCCAGCGGCGAGGTGATCGGCGACGACCCGACGGCGCCGGGGACCCCGGTGAGTTACCGCGAGCGCCTGGAGGTCATCGCCGGGCTCCCGGACATGCTGGCCGACCTGCACCACCACCGGATCGAGGCCCTGACGCCGCGCGAACCCCTGCGGCGCGCGGACGTGCCCGAGCGCAACGCGCCCTGCCCCTGCGGCAGCGGCAGGAAGTACAAGAAGTGCTGCGGCGCGGCCGCGAACGACGACTGAGCGTCCCACCTCCCCCGATGTGCGAACATGCCGACCGGTCGTCCCGGGCTGCCGGCGACGCAATCGCTAGACGAAGGGGAGAGGGGATGGGAGTCAAACACACGCTGGCGGTGGCCCTGCTGGGCCTGGCCGCGACCGCTAACGCCCAGGCCGGCGAATTCCAGCAACGCCTGGGGCAGTGCCTGGTGGCCTCGTCCACCGATGCCGACAAGCAGGCGCTGGTGCGCTGGATCTTCTTCGCCATGTCGCGCCACCCGGGCGTGGCCGACCTGGTCGACATCGACGAGGTGCGCGGCGAGCAGCTGACGCGCGAGGCCGCGGCGGTCTTCGAGGACCTCATCGCCCAGCGCTGCGCGGCGCAGAGCCGGCAGGCGATCCTCAATGAAGGCATGTCCGCTTTCCAGAGCGCGTTCGGCACGCTCGGCGAAGTCGCCATGGGCGGCATCATCACCGCGCCGGAAGTCGCGCACGTGGTGGGCGGCCTGGCCCGTCATGCCGACGAGGAGCGGATCCTCAGGGCACTGATGACCGGCGACAAGCTCGGCAAGGACTGAGCCGGCCCCGACGCGCTCAGCGCGCGTCGGGGCACGTCAACCGCTCCAGCTCCGCGAGCCCGGCCAGGGCCGATGCGCGGTCGTCGCCGCACATGGACGGCGAGGGTCGCAGGGACGCGCAGAACGCCGGTCGTTCCGGCCGCCCGAACAGGCGACAGCGCAACTGCTCGTCCAGCTGCACGCAGGGCATGCCGGCGGGCTTGCCATGCGGCATGCCGGGGATGGGTGAATGGATCGAGGGCGCGATGCAGCACGCTCCGCAGGCGCTCCGGCACTCCATCGGCGGGGCCCGTGGTGCCCGACCGGAATCAGTCGCCGGTCCGCAGCGAGGTGTACGACTCGCGCAGTGCCTTGTAGACCGCGCTGGTGTCGGGGCGGACGCCATGCCAGCGCTGGAAGGCCTCGGCGGCCTGTTCGACCAACATGCCGAGCCCGTCGACCACCACGTCGGCGCCGGCGGCGCGGGCCCAGGCCAGGAAGGGAATCGCGACCTCGCCATAGCTCAGGTCGACTGCATCGGCACGCGGGGCCACCAGCGAGCTCGGCAGGAAGGGCAACGCGGCCTCGCGCGCCGCGGAGGTGGCATTGACGATCAGGTCGAAGCCGCCGAGGTTGCCCAGGTCCTCGAAGTTGCGCGGGTGCACGCGGTCGGGTTCGCCGAGCACGTCCGCCAGGGCGTCGGTGCGCGCGGGCGTGCGGTTGACGATGAAGAGCGACTTGATGCCGGCGTCGAGCAGGGCGGGCGCGACGCCACGTGCGGCGCCGCCTGCGCCGATCAGCAGGACCTTGCGGCCGCGCAGGTCCTGGCCGTGGCGCTCGGTGAGGTCGCGCACCAGGCCCAGGCCGTCGGTGTTGTCGCCCAGCCAGCCGGTGTCGGTGCGGATCAGCGTGTTGGCGGCGCCGCAGCGCCGGGCGCGCTCGGTCAGCGATTCGCAGACCGTGGCCGCGTACTGCTTGTGCGGCAGCGTGATGTTGGCGCCGGTGCCGCCCCCGGCGGCGAAGGCCGCGAGCGCAGCGTCGAACTGCTCGGGCGTGGCGTCGATGGCCGTGTACTCGAGCGCGATGCCCCGTTGCTTGCCGAACGCGGCGTGGATGCGCGGCGACAGGGAATGCGCCACCGGGTGTCCGATGACGGCAAAGCGCTTGATGACGGTTTCGCTCATGGGGGCCTCGCTTAGACTATTGGAAATCGTCCGGAGAACTCAGGATGCGCTCCTTCGTCGCCGTACTGGCGTGCAGTCTACTCCCGTGGCCGTCAATGTCGGGTGCCCAGGGCCTGTCGGAATACGGCATCGAAGGCATGCACGTGGTCTCCACGCCCGCGGGCGAAGGCCATGCCAGCGTCAGTGCCGATGGCCAGCGCATCGTCTGGGGCACGATCGACCGCGAGGGCGGTGCCGGCGGCATGGACCTGTGGCAGGCGCGGCTGCGCGACGGCCGCTGGCAGGACGCCACGCCGCTGGCGCTCAACACCCGCGCCAACGAATTCGATCCGATGCTGAGCCCGGACGGCCGCTGGCTGTACTTCTACTCGAACCGGCGCGGCGGCCATGGCGGCGACGACCTCTATCGCGCGCCCGTGCTGGCCGACGGCGACTTCGGCAAGCCGGTCAACCTGGGCGCGGGCGTCAATACCGCCGGCGACGAGTGGGCGCCCATGCCGGGACCGGACGGCGACAGCCTGCTCTTCGCCAGCGACGGCCACGGTGGCCAGGGCCGCCACGACCTGTTCCTCGCGCGCTGGGACGGCGCGGCCTTCGGTGCGCCGACGCCGCTTCCGGGGGCGGTCAACACGCCCGACGACGAGTTCGACGCGGCCTGGCTGGGCGACGGCGCGACCCTGGTCTTCGCCCGCAGCACGCGGGCGAACGAAGCGCCTGTCCGGATCCTGGTGGCCCAGTGCGATGGCCAGGCCTACGCCGCGGCCACGCCGATGACGCTGTCGTTCAATACCGCCGACCAGGTGACCTTCGCCCCGGCACCGGACTGGAGCAAGCCGAGCGAACTGCTGGTCAGCGGCGTCGCGCGGTCGCCGCGGGCGGGCAAGCTGGACATCTACCGCACCGTGTCGCCGAGGGTGACGGGAAGAACGGGCTGCCTGCGGCCAGGCGCCCGCGCGCCCTAGGGGCGGGCAGCCGGTTTGCAGCGGGCAACGCCCCCCAGGGTCGCGATGAGCTTGCCCGATTCGACCTTTACGCTGGGTTTCGGGTCCTGGGTGAGGTCATAGCCGCCCGGGCACTCTTTCGCGGCTGCCGCCTCGAGCATGCTGCCCAGTTCGATACTCGCCGGGCGGGCGTCCGTGGGGGCGTCCGTGCTGCCGGTCACGCGCAGTTGGATCGAGCCGTCCGGCAGGGCCTTGGCGGTGTATCCGCCCTCAGGGTCGGTAACGGCGGCGGCAGTGGCGTCCGTTGTGGCGGCCAGCAGGACGAAAGCAAGCGCGATGGCATTCATGCCGATGATCTCCCGGGTCGGGGCGCCCGCGCCGGGCGCCTGGGCCTCAAGCCTCGCGCAACCAGCGCGCCGCGTCCAGCGCGAAATAGGTGAGCACGCCGTCGGCGCCGGCGCGCTTCATCGACACCAGGGCCTCCAGCGCGCAGGCGCGCTCGTCGAGCCAGCCATGGCCGGCGGCGGCCTTGAGCATCGCGTATTCGCCGCTCACCTGGTAGACGAAGGTCGGCGCGCCGAAGGTGTCCTTCACCCGGCGCACGATGTCGAGATAGGGCAGGCCCGGCTTGACCATGACCATGTCGGCGCCCTCGTCGAGATCCAGGCCGACCTCGCGCAGGGCCTCGTCCGAATTGGCCGGATCCATCTGGTAGGTCTTCTTGTCGGCCTTGCCGAGCGCGCCGGCGCTGCCGACCGCGTCGCGGAAGGGCCCGTAGTACGCGCTGGCGTACTTCGCGCTGTAGGCCATGATGCGCGTGTGGATATGCCCGGCTGCTTCGAACGCGTCGCGGATCGCACCGATGCGGCCGTCCATCATGTCGCTCGGCGCGACCACGTCGGCACCGGCCGCCGCGTGCGAGGCCGCCTGGCGCACCAGGGCCTCCACGGTGGCTTCGTTGACCACGTAGCCGCTGTCGTCGAGCAGGCCGTCCTGGCCGTGGCTGGTGTAGGGGTCGAGGGCGACGTCGGTGATCACCCCGAGCTGCGGGAAGCGCTGCTTCAGCGCCCGCACCGCGCGCTGCACCAGGCCGTCCTCGGCCCACGCGGCTTCGGCGGTCAGGGACTTGGCATCCGGGGCGGTGACGGGGAACAGCGCCAGCGCCGGCACGCGCAACATGCTGGCCTGTTCGGCCACGCGCAGGAGTTCGTCGATCGACAGGCGCTCCACGCCGGGCATCGAGGGGACGGATTCGCGGCCGTCGAGCTCATGGACGAAGACCGGGTAGATCAGGTCGTCCGTCGTCAGGGTGTGCTCGCGCATGAGGCGGCGCGAGAAGTCGTCGCGGCGCATACGCCGCATGCGGATGTCGGGAAAGGCCATGCGCGCATTTTACGCCTTCCGGCCTTGCGGCGGGTGGCGGTCCGTCCCGCGTGGCGCTGGCGCGACGGTGGGTTTCGCCTTCGGCCCGACCCACCCCACGAAGGCGGGGCAGGGCAGCACCGTAGGATGGGTAGCGCGAAGCAAAACCCATCGCCCGTCGTGCGTGCAATCCTACGATGGTGGGTTCCGCCTTTGGCCTTACCCACCCTACGGGGCGGGGCGGGAGGCGAAACCGTAGGATGGGTAGCGCGAAGCAAAACCCATCATTCGTCGTGCGTGCGAGAACGCGCCGATGGGTTTCGCCTTTGGCTCTACCCACCCTGCGGGGCGGGGTGGGAGGCGAAACCGTAGGATGGGTAGCGCGAAGCAAAACCCATCGCCCGTCGTGCGTGCAATCCCACGATGGTGGGTTTCGCCTTTGGCTCTACCCACCCTACGAGGCGGGGGGGCCAGCCTTTGGCAAAGCCCGGGAGTTCTCCCCGGCCCAGCGCATCGCGCTGGGCGTTCGGCCAGACCGCGCGGCAGCGCCGCGCAAGCGGTCCGCCTCACCCCAGCGAGCGCCGGGATTCAGCTCGCGCGCCCTCAGAGCAGGCCGCCGGTGCCGGTCAGGCCCAGGCGCGCGATGGCGACGACGATGACGATGCCGTTGAGCACCAGGCCGGCCTTGGCGCGGCCATTGCGCTCGCTGCGGGTGAACAGCACGCCGATCGCGCCGATCACGGCGCCGATCGCCGCGAACGGAATCAGCAGCCAGTTGCTCAGGCTGATGATCGGCACGAGCGCGATCACCATCCATGCCATCGCCAGGATGCCCCAGAGCAGGCTGATCAGTCCCATCGTGTGTCCCTCCGTTTCGTGGTCGCGCGCAAGGCGCAGGGGGCAAGCGTGCCGCAGGCGGGGCCGCGGCGCGCGGCCCCAAAGTCATGCCGCCCGTCCAGGCGCTCAGCCGCCATGGACGCCGTCGATCTCCATGCGCAGGTCGCGGCGGCAGATCGCGGCATGCAGCACCACGAAGGGCACCTCGGTGCCGAGCCGTTCGACCAGCAGGCGTTCGACCTCGTCGAGCTCGCCGGCCTCGCGGACGTAGACCTTCAGGCGCGATCGCGGATCGAAGTGCGGTGGCAGCCCGGGTTGCCGTTCGCGCGCGGCGGCGATCAGGCTGTCGAAATTGGCCAGGGTTTCGTCCAACTGGCCGGCGGTGGACTCGGCATGCCGGGTCTCGTGGCCGACCACCGCCGCGGTGCCGGACAGGAACAGGGGCATCCCGCTGCCGGGCGGCGGCAGCATGGCGCGGGCGAAGCTGGGTGGCTGCGGGCCGTACTGGCGCGGATAGCGGTAGGCGCTGACCTGGCGGGGGTTTTCCAGCGGCGTGCCCGGCTCGCGTGCCGACAGCCAGTACACCTGCAGGCGATGGACGCCATCGGTACGGCCGATGGCGGTGGCGGCCGGCAGGGTGCCCGGGCGGATGTCGCCGGTGGCGGCGCGGATGCCATTGGCGCGCCCGACGCAGAAGCGGCGGTAGCGCTCGGCGTCGCCATCGCCCCGGGTGATGTCGGCGAGGTAGTTCCAGGTCCGCAGCAAATGCGGGTAGCCGTGCTGGTGGATCGATGCCTCCAGGCGCCGATAGGCGTGTTCGGCGGCGCCTTCGATGTCGCCCGCCGCCGCATCGATCGCCTGCTCGTCGACTTCGATCGCGCCGAACAGCAATTGGCCGTTGCTGGCCCAGGCGACGTCGCCGTCGCGTCCCCGGGCGACCGGGCCGGGGCTGGTCCAGACTTCGAAGCGATCGGGTCGCCCCGCGGGCACTTCGGTGCCGACCCGCAGGTAGCGCGGATCGGGGTCGAGCGGGGCCTGGCTGCCGAAGCCGAACACCGCGAGCACGTCCGGTCCTGCGAGCAGGTCGGCCAGCGGGCCCGGGCGATAGTCCACCGACAGGCGCGGCGCCTCGACGAAGGCCGGATGGGCGCTCATCGACCCGCCTCCACGGCCGAACCCGCGTTGGGCCCGCCCATGGCCCCGGCGCTGTCGCCGTCGGGCAGGGCGGAAGCGGGATGCAGGGTGTCCGCCTCGAAGCGCACGCGGGCCTGGCGACGCCGTTGCCACCATGCGCGCAGGGCGGCGGGCGCCAGGCCCAGCGCAGTGATGGCATAGATCAGCCGGAACATGCGCAGGCGCCGGATCACCGCCGGGTTGTCGAACACGTCGCCGGCCAGCATCGAGATCACCGCCTGCTCGACCTGCCAGGTATTGCGCGGATGGTTGAACAGGTGGCGCATCACCGGCGTGTTGAAGTGGTAGATGAACCATTCGAAGTGGCCCAGCCCACGCTTGAGGCGGCGTTGCATGGCCGCTTGCAACGCGGCCTCGCGGCCGGGCTCGCGCAGGGCGGCGGCGACCATGTCGGCGGCGCGCTCGCCGCCGTCCATCGCCAGGAACACGCCGGAGGAAAACACCGGGTCGACGAAGGCGTGGGCGTCGCCGACCAGCAGCCAGCCCGGGCCGCCCATGCGGGTGCAGGCATAGGAATAGTTGCCGGTGACGTGCACGTCTGCGACGCGCTCGGCGCCCCGCATGCGCGCGGCGACCTGCGGTTGCGCCATCAGCGTGTCGAGCAGGAAGCCGCCGGTGTCGCCGCGGCGCTGCTTGAGGTATTCGGGGAAGCACACCGCGCCGACGCTCATGATGTCGCCGGGCAATGGGATCAGCCAGGTCCAGCCATGCGCGAAGCGCTGCACGGTGATGTTGCCGGCATCGTCGCCCTCGCGGCGGGCGACCCCGCGGAAATGGCTGAATATGGCTGCCGACTGGTGCGCGGTGTTCTTTCGCTTGACGCCGAGCTGGCGCCCCAGGAGGGTGTCGCGGCCACTGGCGTCGACCACGTAGCGGGGGGCGAACACGTGCGGGCTGCCGTCGGCGTCGCGTGCGTGGACACGCTCGGGGCGGCCGTCGGCGCCGAACGCGACGCGCTCCACCTGGACGCCTTCGCGCGCGTCCACGCCCTCGCGCCGCGCGTGCGCGAACAGCAGCGCGTCGAAGTCGGCGCGGTTGACCTGGAAGGCGTGGTCGGCGCGCGCGTCGAGGGCGCGCTCGAAATGGAAGGTGTTGTAGTGGTCGGGCCGCGCGGGGTCGCCGACCACCGGGAAATCCGCGCCGCGCTTGTGCACGCCGAGGGCCCGCACCTGCTCCAGCACCCCGAGCCGCTCGAGGATCGGCAGGTTCATCGGCAACAGCGATTCGCCGATGTGGAAGCGCGGGTGGCGGTCCTTCTCCAGCATGACCACGCGGTGGCCGCCGCGGGCGAGCAGGGTGGCCGCGGTGCTGCCGGCGGGGCCGCCGCCGATGACCAGCACGTCACAGGCGCCGGCATCGCCCTCCGGGGCGGGGGTCGCGTGGTCGGGATGGCCGGCGCGGCGGGGCGCCGCGGATGCTTCGTCGATCATGGCGGCCATGATACCGGGACGGCCCGCCCGCGAGCGGATTATCCGCCGGCGCGGGCCGATCCGGGCCGATCCGGCTTGCGTCGGCGCGCGGGATGCCGGATCGTGGCGCTCTTGTCCGCCCATTCCAGTGAAGTCCCGATGTCCGAACAGAGTCCCGCCGAGCATGAACTGGCCCAATTGCTGGTCGAAAGCCTGAACCTGGAGGAGGTCGACGCCGCGTCGATCGACCCCGAAGACGCCTTGTTCGGCGAGGGCCTGGGCTTGGACTCGATCGACGCGCTCGAGCTGGCGCTGGCGATTTCCAAGCGCTACGGCTTCCAGCTGCGCTCGGACAGCGACGAGAACCGCCGGATCTTCGCCTCGCTGCGTTCGCTCTCGGCGCATATCGAAGCCCACAAGGCGGCCTGACGCCGCGCCGGCGGCCGCGCCCGTCGTGGACAGTTTCCTCCTCCGCCTGCTGCTGGCGCTCGCCTATCCGTGGCTGGCGCACTGGGCCGCCCATGGCGGCGGGCCGTTGGCCGAGGTCGTGGCCCTGCTCGACCTGGCACTGGTCATCCTCGTCGACGGCCTCGTGCACCGGCGCCCTCGCGCCTGGATGCTGCTGGTGGCCGTGGTCGCATTGCTGGCCACCGTGGCCGGCACCGTCGTGCCGCGGCTGCTCCTGCTCGCGCCGCCGATGCTGTTCACCGGCCTGGCGGCGTGGATGTTCGCGCGTAGCCTGCACGATCCGCGCGGGGCGCTGATCACCCGCATCGTCGGCGAGCTGGAGCAGTGCGGGGTCGACGGACTGGCGCCCGGGCTGCGTCGCTACACCCGGCGGCTGAGCGTGGCCTGGGCGGGTTTGCTGGGCCTGCTGTGCGCGATCAACGGCGTGCTGGCGCTGATCGCGGTGCCCGACGGCGCGCTGGCGCTGCTGGGCGTCGAGGCGCCGCTGACGATCGGCCGCGAGCGGTGGTCCCTGTTCGCCAACCTGCTCAATTACGGCCTCGTCGGCGTGTTCTTCGTCGCCGAGTACGCGCTCCGGCGGCGTTACTTCCCGGACCGGCCCTACCGGAACTTCTTCGACTTCCTGCGCATGATGGGCCGCCTGGGGCCGCCCTTCTGGCGCGACCTGTTCAGTCGACCGCCGGCGTCGCCGGGGCGAAGCTGAACGCCGACGCCGCCGGTCACGGCTATCCTGTGCCGCAGTCCCGGTCCCGATGCCCACCTCCGCCATGCAGTTCTCCGTACCGCCCGACCACCCCTGCCTGCCCGGTCACTTCCCGGGGCATCCGCTGGTGCCCGGCGTGCTGATCCTCGACCACGTCGTCGAGGCCGCCGAGGCGGCGGGCGCGCCGGTCGATACCGCCTGGGCGTGGCCGCAACTCAAGTTCCTGCAGCCGTTGCTGCCGGGCGAGCAGGCGCGCATCGAGCTGGAGCGGCTGGACGACGGCCCCGCCGCCGCGGGCCGCTGGCGCTTCCGCGTCCATCGCGGCGACGCGCTGCTCGCCAGCGGCGAACTCAGGGCCGGCCGCGCATGAGCGTTACCCATCCCGTCGGCGGCGAGCGCGGCGGCGACTGGACCCGTCGCCCGGAAGGCGGCGGGCGCTTCGCGATCTGGCTGATCCAGGTCATCGCGCGCCGCCTCGGCCGCGCGCCGGCCCGCGCGCTGCTGTACCCGATCACCCTGTATTTCCTGGTCATGCGCGGACCGGAGCGTCGCGCGTCGCGCGCCTACCTGGGCCGGGTGCTGGGGCGACCGGCGGGGCTGCTGGACGTCGCCCGGCACATCCACACCTTCGCCTCGACCATCCTCGACCGCGTGTTCCTGCTCGGCGGGCGGATGGACAGCTTCGACATCCGCACCCACGGGCTGGACGCGCTGCACGAGGTGCTCGACCGCGGGCGCGGCGTCCTGCTGTTCGGCTCCCACCTGGGCAGTTTCGACGGCCTGCGCGCCCTGGCCACCCAGCGTCCCAACGTGCCGGTGCGGGTGGTGCTCGACAAGCAGCACAACCCCGCGATCACCCAGCTGCTCGATGCTCTCAACCCCACCCTGGCGCGCAACATCATCGATGCCGCGCAGGACGGCCCCTCGATCGTGCTGGCCATCCAGCAGGCCGCCGCGGAGGGCGCGATCGTGGCCATCCTCGCCGACCGCGCGCGACCGGGCGAGCCGACGGTATCGGTGCCGTTCATCGATGCCCCCGCACCGTTTCCCACGGCGCCGTGGCTGATCGCCGCGGTGCTCGAACTGCCGGTGGTGCTGGCGTTCGGCCTCTATCGCGGCGGTCGCCACTACGACCTGGTGTTCGAAGCCTTCAGCGAAGGCCTGTCGGCGTCGCGGCGGCAGCGGGCCGAAGCCTTGCCGGCGTGGATCGCCCGCTATGCCCAGCGCCTGGAGCAGCACGCCCGCGAAGCGCCCTACAACTGGTTCAACTTCTATGATTTCTGGCAAGCCGATGACGCGAAATCCGCTTCGAACGCACCGCCCGGGCCACCGGCTCGCTAGCGCGGCCCTGCTCGCACTGGCCGCCTGCGCGGCCGTGCTTCCGCTGGGCGCGGCCGAGCGCGTGGACGCCCCGGCCGACGTGGACTGGGTGCTGGCGCGGATCGTGCGGCCGGCCCCGGCGCGCACGCCGTTCCTCGAACTCCGGGGATCCGCGCTGCTCAAGGCGCCCTTGCGCATCACCGGCGAGTATCGCCGCCCCGACGGCGACACCCTGGTGCGCGAGGTGCAGGCCCCGTACCGGGAGACCACCACCATCGCCGGGGGTGAGATCGTGATCGAACGCGAAGGCCGCGGGCCAAGGCGGTTCTCGATGTCGCGCGCCCCCGAGCTGGCCGGCCTGCAGTCCGGCTTCGGCGCCCTGCTGGGCGGCGACCGCCTGGAACTGGAACGGCACTACCGGGTCACCGTCGACGGCAGCCGCCGGCAATGGACGCTGCACCTGGTGCCGCGCGACGCCGCCGTGGCCGCACGCCTGAGCGACGTGCGCCTGCGCGGACGCGGTGCCGAGCTGCGCTGCATCGAGAGCCGGCCCGTCGGCGGCGATCCCCAGCGCACCCTGCTGGCCGGCGCGGTCGTGGACGCGCAGGACATCGACGACGGCGCCGCGCTGCGCGCGCTGTGCGACGGTGCGCCCGCCCCGGGCACGGACGCCGCGGCGCGATGACCCTGGCCCGACGCCTCGGCCTGGCCGTGTTGTGGCTGGCCGTGCTGGGCCTCGCCGGGGCCTGGATCGCGCGCCACCTCGAGGTCAGCGGCGACCTGCGCCACTTCATGCCGACCGCGCGCACGCCTTCGCAGAAGCTGCTGATCGAGGAACTGGGCGAGGGCCCCGGCGCGCGCCTGTTGCTGGTCGCGCTGTCGGGCGACGCACCCGGTGAGCTGGCGCGACAGTCGCTGGCCATGCGCGATGCGCTGGACGGCGACCCGCGCTTCAGCGTGGTCGCCAACGGCCACGACGGTGGCCTGGACGCGATCCCGCCGGCGCTCCGGCCGTACCGGTACCTGCTGTCGCCCACCGTCGATGGCCAGCGCTTCGACCGGGCCTGGCTGCAGGAAGAACTCGACCAGCGCGTGCAGGACCTCGGATCGCCCGCGGCAGCCCAGCTGGAGGCGCTGTTGCCGCGCGACCCGACGCTGGAAACCCTGCGCCTGGCCGAGGCCTGGACCCCGGCCACCGCACCCGAGCTGTGGCACGGCGTCTGGTTCACGCCCGCACCGGCCGCGGAACCCGTCGAGGCCACGCACGAGGCCACGCACGCCGTGCCCGCGAGCGACCCGGCACCGGCCGCCGCTGCACCGCCGCGCCGTGGCGCCGGCGACCGCGAGGCCCTCATGCTGCTGGAAACCCGGGCCGCGGGTTTCGACCCGCAGGGCCAGCAGGCGGCACTGGCGGCGGTCCGCACCGCCTTCGATGCCGTGCGTGGCGAGAGTCCGGCGCGCCTGAGCATCACCGGCCCGGGCGCGTTCTCGGTCGAGATCGGCGAGCGCACGCGCCGCGAGGCCACCCTCTTCGGCACCCTGGGGGGCATCGGCTTCGGCCTGATGCTGCTGGTCGCGTATCGGCGCTGGCAGGTGCCCTTGCAGGCCGCGTTGCCGGTGGCCACCGCGGGCCTGGCCGGCCTGGCCGCGGTCGCCCTGGTCTTCAGCGAGCAGGTGCACGGCATCACCCTGGCCTTCGGCTTCACCCTGATCGGCATCGCCGCCGACTACCCGATCCACCTGCTCAGCCACCAGCGGCCCGGTCGCAGCGCCTACGACAGCGCACGGATCATCTGGAAGACGTTGGCCACCGGCGTCGCCTCGACCTGCCTGGCCTACCTGACCTTCTTCGTCTCCGGTGTCGACGGGCTGCGCCAGCTGGCGGTGTTCACCGTCGCCGGCCTGGCGACCGCCGCATTGAGCACCCGCTTCCTGCTCCCGGCGGTGCTCGATCCGGTGCCGCGCGACGTCGCCGACCTGCCGCTCATGCATGCCCTGCTGCAACGCGTCGAGCGCCTGCCGCGCCTGAACTCGACGCTTTCGCTCGGCCTGGCCGGCATCGCCGCCGCCGTGGTCGTCTTCGTGCCCGGTGCGTTCTGGGAAAACGACCTCGCGCGCCTGACGCCGGTGCCCGAGGCCGCGCTCGCGCGCGACCTGCAGCTGCGCCATGCGCTGGGCGCGCCGGACGTGCGCTACATGATCGCGGTCGAGGGCGCGGACGCCGACGCGGTGCTGGCGCATACCGAGAGGATGCGCCCGGCCCTGGACGCGTTGCGCGCGCAGGGTGCGGTCGCCGACTACGACATGGCGGCGCGCTACCTGCCCAGCCTCGACACCCAGCGCGCGCGCCAGGCGCGCCTGCCGACCCGCGAGGCGCTGCAGGCCGAACTCGACGCCGCGGTCGCCGGCACGCCGTTCCGCCCCGATGCCTTCAGCGGGTTCGTCGACGACGTGGAGACGGCACGCACGGCCCGGCCGCTGGCGCCCGGCGACATCGCCGGCACGCCGCTGGAGACCCGGATCGGCGGACTGCTGCTGCAGTCGCCCGGCCGCGCCACGGCCCTGGTCACCCTGACCGGCCTGGTCGATCCGACCGCGGTGGCGCACGTGGCCAGGGCGGAGGGCGCGGCCCTGCTCGACCTCAAGCGCGCGTCCGAATCGCTGGTCGCCGAATACCGCGAACGCGTGCTGTGGGCACTTGGCCTGGCCGTGGTGCTGCTGGCGCTGGGCGTCGGCGTGGTCCTGCGCCATGCGCGCCGGACCATGCGGGTGATGGCGCCGATGCTGTTGAGTACCGTGCTGGTGGTCGCCGTGCTGCGGCTGGCCGGGGTCGAGTTGAACCTGTTCCACCTGGTCGCGCTGATGCTGGCTGCCGGCCTGGGCCTGGACTACGCGCTGTTCTTCGACCATGCCGGCCACGAGCCCGCCGAGCAGCGACGTACCCTGCACGCGCTGATCGTCTGCGCGATCTCCACCCTGCTGGTGTTCGCTCTGCTGGGCCTGTCCTCGATCCCGGTGCTGCGCGCGATCGGCAGCACGGTGGCGCTGGGCGTGCTGTTCAACCTCAGCCTGGCGGTGCTGGTCACGCGCCGGCGCGAGGGCATGGCATGAGTCCGCACGCGCCACGCCTGGATCGCGCAGGCATCCTCGCGCGGGTGCCGCACCAGGGCACGATGTGCCTGTGGGACGCGGTGGTGGACTGGGACGCCACGTCGATCCGCCTGCACGCGGACAACCATCGCGACGCTGCGCATCCGCTCCGCCGCCGCGGCCGCCTGGCCGCCGTGCACCTGTGCGAGTACGGCGCGCAGGCGATGGCGGTGCACGGTGGACTGCTCGGCGACGGCGAGGATGCACCCCCGCGCGCGGGCATGCTGGTCGCCCTGCGTGCGGTGCGCCTGCACGTGGCCCGCGTCGATGCGCTTCCCGGCCCGCTGGAGGGGGCGGCGACCTTGCTGGCGGCCGGGCCGTCCAGCCAGCAATACGCCTTCGAGATCCGCCACGCCGGCGAGCTGATCGCCGAAGGGCGGGCCATGGTGGCCTTCGCCGCGCCGGTCGACGCGACCCTCGCTCAGAACTTGTAGCCCAGCGAGCTGCTCAGCGACCAGTCGTTCTGTTCGGCGTCGTCGTTCGGCGGCTGGTTGTCCTGGCTGCGGATGTAGCTGAGCTCCAAGTAGAGGTCCTTGACCAGCTCGTAGCGCGCCTTCAGCGAGAGTTCGCTGCGCACCCGGCCGCTCACCGTCAGGCTGGGGAACAGCGTCACCTGGCCCGACAGGTCGACGTCGGGATTCTCGAAGTGGAAGAACTCGTACCGCGCCTGCAGCATGGCTTCCACGTTCTCCTGCCGCTGTTCGCCCTCGAACGCCTCGCTGGTGAAGACCAGACCGCCGAGGGTGGAGAACGCGCGGTTGGAAGACTGCAACCAGTAGCGACCCAGGCCCGCGCCGATCAGGCTGCGCAGGTTGAGGTCGAGTTCGTCGTTGGTCGTCAGGCCGGCGGTGGACGCCCAGTACCAGCGCTCGCTGCGGAACCAGCGGTGGATGCCATTGAGGTCCTGGCGCTCGGACACCGGATTGTTGGCCGACTCCGTGCGCGCCGCCTCGTAGGTCACCGTCCAGCTGCGCCGCGGCGCCTTGTAGGTCATGTCCGCCGATACCGTGACCTGCCGGTCCTCGTTGGCCGACGCCGCGCTCAGGCCCAGGCTGGCATGGCCGTCGATGTGGTCGAGCCAGCTGCCTTCGGAGATCGGCGTGATCCGCACGATGCTTTCCATCTGCAACGGTGCCTGCGTGTCGGCACTGTCCTCGGCGCCGAGCACGACGCTGCCCTCGGCCGCCGGGTCGGTGGCATGCCCGTAGCTGCGGTTGCCGTCGGTCTGCTCGACCTCGAGGTACTGCGCGGTCTCGATGCGGGCGACATGCGGCCACTCGATCGACAGCGTGCCCATGCCATCGGTCTTGAAGCGCAGGATGCCGCGGTCCAGGCCCTTGATCTCGCCGGTGATGCGATCGCCGTTGCGCAGCACCACCACGTCGGTCTTCGGCGCGCCCATTGCCGGCGTGCAGGCGATGGAAAGCGCCAGCGCGATGCCGGCAAGGGGCGCCCCGCGGCTCAACTGGCTGGAGAGGACCAACAAACCCTATGTCGACGGAATGGCGGTCGATGCCTGGGTGGACGTGTATCGCCTGCAGCCCACGTCCGCGGTCTTCGCGCCCTGGGTGGAGAGCGAAGGCGAGGAGGGCCAGGTGACGCTCATGTTCACCGATCCCCCGTCCATCCGCCAGGTGGCCAATGCCCAGCGCACTCTGGATTTCTGGATCGTGGTGCTGGACGGCATCGACGGCGAGGGCGGCGGTGGCGATGCCTGGGGGCTGTTCCAGGCACGGCAGACCCTGCGCTGCGATGCCCACGGCGCCATCGTCGAGCAGGTCTTCGTGATCACCGGCGACCAGGCCGGCAGCGACAGCGACCCGCCGTACCCGCCGGGCTGGCGCCCGTACTGAGCGCGGGCCCGCGCTTGCACGCGCGGGCCCGATGGCGACAATCGGTGCATCGCCGGCCGCGCCCGGCCTGCACCGAGCCGTCCATGCCCGATACCGACCGACCGACCCGCCGCGCCCTCGTCACCGGCGGCAGCGGCGACCTCGGCGACGCGATCTGCCGTCGCCTCGCCGCGGACGGATGCGATGTCATCGTCCACGCCAACCGCAACCTCGATGCCGCGAGCGCGACCGTCGCCGCGATCCGCGAAGCGGGCGGGCAGGCCCGGGCCGTGGCCTTCGACGTCGCCGACGCCGACGCGTCGGGCCAGGCGATCGAGTCGCTGCTCGCGGACGGCCCCATCCAGGTCGTGGTCAACAATGCCGGCATCCACGACGACGCACCGATGGCCGGCATGGGCCAGGCGCAATGGAAGCGCGTGATCGACGTGTCCCTGCACGGCTTCTTCCATGTCACCCAACCGCTGCTGTTGCCGATGGCGCGCACGCGCTGGGGCCGGGTGGTCAGCGTCTCGTCCGTCGCCGCGGTGCTCGGCAACCGCGGGCAGACCAACTACGCCGCCGCCAAGTCGGCCCTGCATGGCGCGACCCGCTCGCTGGCGCGCGAGATGGCCAGCCGTGGCATTACCGCCAACGTGGTGGCCCCGGGGGTCATCGAGGGGCGGATGGCGCAGTCGGCGTTCCCGCCCGAGGCGATCCGGCAGATGGTGCCGGCCGGGCGCGCGGGACGCCCCGGCGAGGTCGCCGAGCTGGTGGGCTTCCTGTGCTCGGACGCCGCCGCGTACATCAACGGGCAGGTCATCGGGATCAACGGCGGCATGGGGTGATCCGATGGCGACGGGGTTCAGGCAGCGCCGACGCCAGCAGGCGCATACTGTCGCCATCTCGATCGAAAGCGGAAGGAGGCCTGCGATGGTCCGGGCAATGCTTGCAATGGGAATGGCGCTGCTGCTGGCGTCCTGCGCCACGTCGTCGATGCTGGTGGGGCAACCGCGGCCGCCGATCGATCCGTCCCAGGTGCGGATCTACAACGCGCCACCGCCGGGCGGCTTCGAGGAGATCGCGGTGATCGAGACCGCCAGCGGCCCGGTCACCTATGGCGAGCAGAACAAGCTCAATGCCGTGCTGCAGAACCTGCGCGAGGAAGCGGCCAAGGTCGGCGCGAACGGCGTGCTGCTGCAGGGCACGGCCAACGGCTACGGCGGCACCAGTGTCGGCGTTGGCGCCGGTGGCGGCAGCTACCGCGGCAGTGGTTTCAGCAGCGGCGGCATCGGCGTGAGCATCAGCCCGCGCACCAAGTACGCGACCGGGACCGCGATCTACGTGCCCAACCCGCCGCCGGAGAACTGGCAGCCGATGCTGCCGGGTTCGACCGAGCCGGCCGTCGCGCCGGAGCCCGGCGACGGCGGCTGACCGTCGCGGGATCCCGTCCGGCCCCACGCATGCCGCCGACCCTCAGGCCAGGGCGTACCAGGCGTCGTCGAGCTGTCGGGCGGGTGCGCTGCCCGGCGTCGACGTGGATTCCCCAAGGCCGTGGTCGTCGATCCCGGGGTGGACCTGCCGCGCGCGCGCCAGCACCTCTGCGGCCAAGGCCTGCATGCGGTCGCCATTGGCCGCGACGCGGTCGACGAAGGCCGCCTCGTCGAGCGGGTCGTTGAGCGCGCCGTTCATGTCCCGGAACCAGTCGATGCGGTACTGGTCGAGGAAGCGTCCCGGCGCCGGATCGCCGACGCCGTTTCGCGCATTGGCCTCGCCCCAGTCGTGCAGCAGCGCCTGCACGGCGCGGTTCAGTTCGCTCGCCTGCTGCATGCGCGGGCGGATCCGCCCCAGGCAGTCGGGATCGGCCAGGCGCTCGCCGAACATCAGCGGCGCCAGCATCGCCCAGTAGAAGGTGTAGTCCCAGATCAGCTTCACCGGCAGCACCTGGGCGTCGCCGAGCAGGCCGTACTGCCCGCGGTAGATCGGCAGCATGTTGTCGTAGAACGACTGGAACACCCGCTCGTAGAGCGCGGCGTGCGCCGCGATCGAGGCGCCGCCCAGGTCCCGCTCGACGAGGGCGGTGATGTAGGTGTTGGCGATCGCGATGAAGTCGCTGCCCGGCGAATAGAAGGGATCCAGGAACGGGCCCGCTTCCCCGGTCAGCGCCCAGCGATCGGCCGAGAACACCTGCCGGCAGCCGTGCGAGTAGCCGCGCAGGAAGGCGAAGTCCTGGACCGCGTGCGACGGTGCGTCCAGTGCACGCGCCAGCCGCGGCTGGTGTTCGTGCAGCCATGCCATCGCCTTGGCGTGGCTGTTCATCGTCGCCAGCGGATGGGTGGCGGCATCGCAGACGATGCCCAGCGAATGCGAGCCCGAGGCCAGCGGGATCATCCAGGCCCAGTAGCCTGGGCCGCAGAGGTGGTTGGTCGAGCGCCAGCGGTCGGGCGGATCGCAGCGCCCGCGCCAGGCCGCGTCGCCCGACCAATCGTTGGGGTCGAGGTGGCCGTCCACGCGCCACCACACGGCATTGGCGTCGTGGCCGTTGTCGACCGTCAGGTCGAACTTGCGGCGCAACAGGCCGGCGCGCCCAGCGGCATCGACCAGCCAGCGCGCATCGAGCGATCGCGCCTCGCCCTCGCAGGTGTAGTCCAAGCGGTGGGACGCGCCGCCGTGGCCCATGTCCAGGCGGCGCACCGTGCAGCCCGTGCGCAGGTCGATGCCTTCGGCGCGCGCGCGTTCGGCGAGCATGTTCTCGAAGCGGCCCCGGTCGATCTGCCAGGACGGCGTGGGCAGCAGCTGGCTGACGCCCAGCTCGGTGCAGGCGTCGATGTCGTCGCGGCCGTCGCTGAAAAAGAAGCGGAATCCGAACTTGCGAAGCTGCGCGGCGTCGAGGTGGGGCTGCAGGCCCAGCACCCGGGCGAAATAGTGCGCGCCGATCTCGACGGTGGACTCGCCTACCTTGAAGGCGGCCTCGGGCGCGGGGTGGCTGCGGCGTTCAAGCACGACGATGCGCGCCGATGGCACGGCCTGGCGCAGCTGAAGGGCCAGGCACAGGCCAGCGAGGCCTCCGCCGACGATGGCGACATCGGTCCCGGGCGCGGTTTCGCTCATCGCGGCGAAGACCCGGCCGGATCCAGGCGGACGCCGTTGAACTCGCCGTCCGGGTCGTCGATGCGCGGCGGGTGGGCGCGGGTGCGGCGGTATTCCTCGACCACGTTGCCGTAACGCCAGACCTGGGCGACCACGTGCGAGGTGATGCGGTAGAGGTCGCGCAGCGGGCGGAAGTGGCTGGGCCGGAAACCGGGGCACGTGGCCGCGCTGTGCGGGCCGGGTCCATAGCGCGATTCAACCGGCACCGATACCACGCCACTGCCCAGGCGCCGCGCCGCGGAGATCAGGATCTGCGCCTCGAACACGAAGTCCTCGCCCGGCACCGCATCCAGTGCGCAGACCGCGGCGGGGTAGTAGCGCTGGCCGCTCTGGCTGTCCGCGATCCGGTAGCCGCAACCCCAGGCGATGCCCCAGTCGCCGAACTCGTTGGCCAGCCGGCGATAGCCGGGCTGGCAGGCGCGCTTGCGCAGCCGGGCGCCGATCACGATCGCGCCGGGGTTGCGGTCCGCGGCGGCGAGCAGCCGTGGGATGTCGGCGGCGTCGTGCTGGCCGTCGCCGTCCATGCTGAGCACGCCGTCCAGGCCCAGGCGCAGGGCCTCGGCGAAGCCGGTGCGCAGCGCAGCGCCCTTGCCCATGCGCCGTGGGTGCCGCAACAGGGTTACCGGCAGGTCTTCGATGCGGGCGACGGTGTCGTCGTCGGAACCGTCGTCGACGACGATCACGTGGGGGCAATGCGCGAGCGCGGCTTCGACCACGCCGCGGATGCGCAGGGCCTCGTTGAGCGCCGGTACGAGGACGGCAACGCGCCGGGCGTCAGGCATCGATCGACTCCATCGCGGTCGCGCCGGTACGCAGCGCGATGGCCAGCCGCTGGCCGCCGCCCGCGTCGAGCATGACGCGCGAAGGGGCGCCGGCGGCGAGCGCCTCGAAGAACGGCAGCATCGGCGCCATCGCGTTCGCCGAGGCGTGCGCATGCAGGCGTCCGCCCCCGACCGTCGCCGGGCCTGCTTCCAGGGTCACCTGCAGCACCGGCCCGGTCTCGCGGCTCTCGTGGGCGAGCACCAGCCCGGCGCCGAGCAGGCCCTGGCTGCGCGCATGCTCGCCCAGCGGGCCGATGGCGCTGCCGTCGTAGGCCACCAGCAGCACGGAATCCTCGCCGCTGGCCAGCTGCACCATCGCTTCCAGCAGGCCCTGGGCGAAACTCGCCTGCATGGCGCTGATCGCCGTGGCCGGCTGCATGGCGCCGGTGCCGATGGTCCAGTAGCCCGCGGCGGCGTTGTGCACGGAGTTGTGGAAGCGCGTCGGCGAGAGCGCGCGGGGCGTGCTCGCCAGGGTGCTGCAGGTGTAATCGGTGATGCCGAGCTCGCCATGGGTGGAGGTGAACACCGACGGCAGGGTGGCGGGGTCGCGACCGGCCGCGGTGCAGGCGGCGAGGCCGACCTCCAGCGCGATCGCCACGGTCTGCGGCGCGCGCCGGCGCTCGTTCGGCGCGAGCAGTTGCGGCGAGGGACGCGCGGGCGCCGATTCGGGCAGCGTGCCCTCCAGGCAGAAGCGGCGGGCGGCGTCCCAGGAGGGGAGTCCGTCGGTCCAGAAGCCGATGCCTTCGATGCGGGCGGAGAACGTGCTCATGCGCGGCCGAACACGAGCGAGGCGTTGTTGCCGCCGAAACCGAAGGAGTTGTTCATCGCGAAGCGGATGGGCCGGTCCACGTTGTCGAAGCGGATCTGCGGGCCGCAGGCGGGGTCGTGCCGGTCGCTGTTGAGGATGCCCGGCAGGTGGCCGGTCTCAAGCGCGAGCAGGGCGATCACCGACTCGACGATGCCGGCCGCGCCCAGGGTGTGGCCGGTCCAGCCCTTGGTCGAACTGGCGTGCAGGGTGTCGGGGAACAATGCGGCCACCGCGGCCGCTTCGATGGCGTCGTTGGCCGGGGTCGCGGTGCCGTGCAGGTTCAGGTACTCCACCTCGCCGGCCTCGATGCCGGCCCGCGCCATCGCGTCGGACATCGCCAGGCGGGCGCCCAGGCCTTCGGGATGCGGTGCGGACATGTGGTGGGCGTCGCTGGATTCGCCGTAGCCGCGCAGCTGCAGGCCACCTTCGCCTGCCGACGCGCGTTCGAGCAGCGCATAGCCGCCGGCTTCGCCGAGCGACAGGCCGACGCGGCGGACGTCGAAGGGCCGGCAGGGTTCGGGCGACACCAGTTGCAGGGCGTTGAAGCCGAACAGCACGCTGCCGCACAGGGTGTCGACGCCGCCAACGAGTGCGGCGTCGGCCACGCCGGCGTGGATCAGGCGCGCGGCCTGCGCGAACACCTTCGCGCTCGAGGAGCAGGCCGTCGCCACGGTCACGCAGGGGCCGGCGATGCCGGTCGCGTCCTGCAGGAAGGCGCCGAGCGAGTGCGGGGTATGGATCTCGTCGCGGGCCAGGTCGGCGGGGAAATGCTGAACGCCATCGGCGTCCTCGTCCAGGCGCGCGTAGGCCTCTTCGCTGGCGCCGATGCTGGAGGTGGAGGTCCCCACCACCAGACCGACGCGTGCGGCGCCATGGCGAGCGATCGCGGCCTCGACGGCGGCGGCCATCCCGTCCTGCTGCAGGGCCAGCCAGGCGAGGCGGTTGTTGCGGCACTCCCAGCGCGCCAGGTGCCCGGGCAGCGGGGAGGTCTCCAGGCCGTCGACGCGCCCGATCCAGCAGTCCAGCGGCGCTTCGCCGGCCGCGGTGGTCGGGAAATCATTGGGTCGCAAGCCGCTGCGGCGTTCGGCAAGGGCCTGGGCCTGCGCCGCGCGCCCGCGGCCAAGCGCGGTGGTGGCGGTGTGGGCGCGGATGGCCAGCGGTTCGATGGGACGGGGCAGGGTTCGCAAAGGACGGCAATGGGCGGACGACAGGCCCCGAGTATAGCCAGAGCCCGGGACCGACCGGCGGCCGGTCCCGGCTTCGCTCCGTTCAGCGTTCGCGCTGGGCGGGGATGAACACCTCGTTCACCGCCTGCGCCAGCAGGTCCGGCGGCAGCAGGCCCTGGTCGAGCAGGAAGTTGTTGAACGCCAGGCGGTCGAAACGGTCGCCCAGGGCGAGCTCGGTGGCCATGCGCAGCTCCAGGATGCGGCTGTACCCGTAGAAGTACGCGCCGGCCTGTCCGGGGGCGTTGAAGGTGTAGCGGTCGAGCTCCTGCTTGGTCATCGCCTCGGACATGCCGACCTTCTCGCGCAGCACGCGGCCCGCGCTGTCGCGGTCGGTCAGGCCCAGGTTGAGCATCGGGTCGAGGATCGCGCGGGCGGCGCGAAGCAGGCGGAACTGCAGGGCGATCAGCTGGCCGTCGACGGGCTCGTACGGGACCATTTCGGCCTCCGCGTACAGGGCCCAGCCCTCCACGTTGACCGAGTTGAACGCGAACATGGTGCGGGCCAGCGACACCCCGCGCTCGACCATCGCGGTGAACTGCAGCTCGTGGCCGGGGCGGCCCTCGTGCGCGGACAGGGTCCAGCGCACGGCATCGAAGTTGAAATCGTCGTACCGAAGCGCCTCGCCGTCGGCCTGGGGCACCGCGACCGGCAGCACGAACTGCCCCTGCTGCCCGGTGTTGCCCACCAGCGGCGCGGGCTTGAAATGCGGCGCGGGCTGCGCGGCCGATTCGGCCTCGGAACCCAACCGCATGACCATCGGCCGGTTGGGCACGTCGACGATGCGCGCCTCGCGGATGATGGGGTCGATGCGGTCGATCACCGTACGGTAGCGGGCCTCGAGCGCGTCGTTGGGGATCGTGTCGCGCTTGAGCGCCTGGATCACCTCGACGTAGTCGTTCGGGTCCTTGACCGACAGGCCCTTCTCGGCGACCACGCGCGGCGCCAGCGCCTGCATCGCCGCGCGCGTTTCCATGAACTCGAGCTGGGCACGCTGCACCAGCACCTTCGGGTCGATGTCGATGCCCACCTGCTTGAGCGAGAGCGCGTACAGGGCCGGCGGCAGCACGGTGTCGGTGCGCGCCTCGGGCAGCACGGTGCCGCGCGCCCAGGCGGCGTAGGCGTGCAGCTGGGTGTCCATCGCGTCGAGCGCCTCATTGGCGCCGGCCACCTGGTACTTCGCGAACAGCTTGCGGATGCCGTCCACGTAGGTGTCGACGTTGCCCAGTGCCTGTTCCACCTCGAGCTTCGTCGGACGCAGCAGCGCGGCGTCGCCGGCGCGTTCGGCGTAGCGCGCCATCGCCTGTTCGGTGATCGGCGCGTGCGCGCCGTCCATGCCGACGTAGGCCTTCAGGCGGTCGAGCGCGCGCGCGCGGCGCTCGGGCTGCACCTGGTCGGACAGCAGGCTCTGGATCCCGCTGAAGACGAGCTGGGGCGCGTCGACCCAGGGCAGGGTGAGGCGCTCGTAGGTCTCCGAACTCTCGATGCTGTCGTTGGCCGAGGCGATCAGCAGCTCGAGGTCCTGGCGCACCTGCGGATCGCGCTCGACGGCGAGCTTCGCCTTCAGCGCGTCGCGCGCGCGCGCGGTGGCCTCGCGCCCGCGCTTGCCGGCATCGGGCCCGAAGTCGGACACCTTGTCGTCGTAGCCGGGGATGCCGAGGAAGGAGAAGCTTTCCGGCGAGAACTCCGCCTGCGCCTCGATCAGGATGCCCGCCAGCTCGTTGCTGCGCGCGACCCAGGCGGGGCTGGCGGCCTGCGCGCTCCCGGTCGCCGCCTCCTGGGCGAGCGACGGCAGCGGAACGGCCAGGGCAAGGACGATGGCGAGGACGAGCGGTCTGGTCATGGCGGTTCCCGTTGGCTGGAAAGGAGGCAGCATCACCGACGCGCGGCCCCCGGCCATGCGCCGAAGGTCACGCTCGGCTCAGGGCATGGGCTTCAGGCAGCGCGCGAAGAAGCCCTCGGTGATGCGCAGGCGATGCAGCAGGTCGGCGCCCTTGAGGCCATGCTTGGCCCCCGGGTAGGTCATCAGTTCGAAGGGCTGGCCGCGCTTCTGCAGCGCGCTCATGAGCGCGGTGGAGTTGGAGAACAGCACGTTGTCGTCGGCCATGCCGTGGATCAGCAGCAGCGGCGAGGCCAGGCCGTCGATGTGCTCGACCACGCGCGCCTCGCGGTAGCCGTCCGGATTGGCCGCGGGCAGGTTCATGTAGCGCTCGGTGTAATGGGTGTCGTACAGCGCCCAGTCGGTGACCGGCGCGCCGGCCACGCCACAGGCGTACTGGTCGGATGCCTTGGCCAGCAGCATCAGGGTCATGTAGCCGCCGTTCGACCAGCCGTACACGCCGATGTGCGCGCCGTCGACCCAGGGCTGCGACTTCAGCCATTCCACGCCCTTGAGCTGGTCGGCCACCTCGACGGTGCCCTGGCGGCCGTAGAGCGCGCCCCCGAAGGCTTCGCCCCGGCGCGGCGTGCCGCGGTTGTCCAGCGAGAACACCACGTAGCCATGCTGGGCGAGGTACTGGTTGAAGTCCGGCGCCCAGGCCTGCTTGACGGTCTGCGCGGCCGGGCCGCCATACACGTACACGACCACGGGATAGCGCCGGGACGGGTCGAAGCCGGCCGGCTTGAGCAGGCTGTAGTGCAGCGGGGTCTCGCCGTCGGCGGCGGTGAGGGTGCCGTACTCGATCGGGCGGTGGGCGTCGCGGTAGGGCGCGTAGGGGTGGTCGGCGTCGTCGAGGTCGTTCTCGACCAGGTCGGCGATCGCGCTGCCGTCGTTGCGGAACAGGGTCAGTTGCGGCGGCGTGGCCGGGTTGGACCAGTTGTCGACGTAGACGCTGGCGTTGCGCGCGAAGGTCGCCGAGTGGGTGCCGGCCACCTTCGACAGGCGCTCGATCGCGCCGCCGGCCAGCGGCACGCGATAGACCGCGCTTTCCAGCGGCGACTCCCGGCCGGCCGCGAAGTAGACCTGGCCCGCGGCCTCGTCGACCGCCAGGACGCTGTCGACCGGCCACTCGCCGCGGGTCAGCGCGGTGCTCTTGCCGTCGCCGTCGATCACGTACAGGTGCTCGAAGCCGCTGCGTTCGCTGGACCACAGCAGGCGGCCATCGTCGAGGAAGCGCAGGTTGTCGTGCAACGGCACCCAGGTCCTGGAGGTTTCGGTGACCAGCACCTGCTGGCGGCCGCTGTTGAGGTCGGTCTCGACCAGTTCGAGCGTCTTCTGGTCGCGCGACTGGCGCTGGAAGGTCAGGTGGCGCGCATCGCGCCAGTCCACCCGCGCCAGGTAGATGTCCTCCTCGCTGCCCAGGTCGATCCAGCGCGGGGCGACCCCCGCCTTGGGCGCGATCACCGCCAGCTGCACGCGCACGTTGTCGTCGCCGGCGGCGGGGTAGCGCTGCTCGACCACTTCGGTGCGGTCGGGGTACACCTCGTACCGCTTCTGCACCGGCACCGGCGACTCGTCGATCCGGGCGAAGGCGATGGCCGAGTCGTCGGGCGCCCACCAGTAGCCGGTGTGGCGCGCCATCTCCTCGTCGGCGACGAACTCGGCAACGCCGTTGCCGATCACGTCGCTGCCGTCGCGGGTGAGCTGGGCCGGCCTGCCGGTGGCCAGGTCGATCACCCACAGGTTGCGGTCGCGGATGAAACTCACGAAGCCGCCCTTGGGCGAGAGCTTCGGGTCGGTGGCGAAGCCTTCGCCGTCGGTCAGCTTGCGCACCGCCGCCGCGCCGCTTGCGGCGAGGTCGTACAGATAGAGCTCACCGCCGAGGGGGAACAGCAGCTGCCGGCCGTCCGGCGACCACTGGTAGTCGACGATGCCGCTCAGGCCGGCGATGCGCTGGCGCTCGCGCCGGGCCTTCTCTTCGTCGCTGAGCACTTCCTGCCCTGGCGGCAGCACGTCGTCGGCGTCGACCAGGCGCTCGGTCCGGCCGCTCGCCACGTCGTAGGCCCACAGGTCGAGGCGGTTGCGGTCGTTCGCCTTGCCGCGCAGGAAGGTCACCTTCGAGCCGTCCGGCGCGATCTTCGGCCTGGTCAGGCTGGGCCCGGACAGCGGCGCATCGCCCGCCAGGGCCTCCAGCGTGAGTCCATGCGGCCGGTCGGGCCCGTCCTGGGCGGTGGCGAGGGGAACGGAGGCGGTCAGGGTCATGGCAAGCAGGCAGCGCGCGAGCGTCTTGTTCATGTCGGGTCGATGGGTCGTCTTATACGGGGCGGTCGATGGGCGAGGCGTGACGGGCGGGCGTGGCGATCAGGCGGCGCCGGACGGCGTGCCGAACAGGTTGCGGCGCATCTCCTCGGTCATTTCCCGCTGCACCCGGTGCTGCTCGGCCACGGCATAGGCGCGGACCGTCGCCGGGCGGGCGGCGATCGCCTCGCGCCAGCGGCGCAGGTGGGGCAGGCCCGACAGGTCCATCGGCGCCTTCTCGTACGGATCGATCCACGGATAGCAGGCCATGTCGGCGATGCTGTAGTGGACGCCGGCGACGAACTCGCGGTCGGCCAGGCGCTTGTCGAGCACGCCCAGCAGGCGCGCGGCCTCGCGCGCGTAGCGGTCGCGGGCGTAGGGGATCGGCTCGGGCGCATAGACGTGGAAATGGCCGTACTGGCCGGTCATCGGGCCCAGCCCGGCCATCTGCCAGTTGAGCCACTGGCTCACTTCGATGCGGCCGCGCAGGTCGTCGGCGAAGAAGCGGCCGGTCTTGTTGGCCAGGTACAGCAGGATCGCGCCGGACTCGAACACGCTGATCGGCGGACCGCCGTCGGCGGGCGCGTCGTCGACGATCGCCGGCATCTTGTTGTTGGGGGAGATCGCCAGGAACTCCGGCTTGAACTGGTCGCCCGCGCCGATGTCGACCGGATGGACGCGGTATTCCAGGCCGGCCTCCTCGAGGAACAGGGTGATCTTGTGGCCGTTGGGGGTGGGCCAGTAATGCAGGTCGATCATGCGAGGCACTCCCGGGTCGTGGGGACGGCCAGTGTACGCGCTGGCCCGGGCGCCGGCCGCCACCGCCGCGCGGCGAGCCGCCCCGCCCGGTACTTGAGCGGGCGCGGAGCGCTGGCTACCCTGCGCGATTCCCAACCGAAGCCCATCCCATGTCGACATCGCAGACGCCGCGCCTTGGCCCGTTGCCGTACCTGATCTTCAGCTCGCGCTGGTTGCAGCTGCCCCTGTACCTGGGCCTGATCGTAGCGCAGGGCGTCTACGTGTTCCTTTTCATGAAGGAGCTCTGGCACCTGATCCACGGCGCGGCGAGCTTCAGCGAACAGGACATCATGCTGCTGGTCCTGGGCCTGATCGACGTGGTCATGATCTCCAACCTGCTGGTGATGGTCATCGTCGGCGGCTACGAGACCTTCGTCTCGCGCCTGAACCTGCAGGGCCATCCCGACCAGCCGGAGTGGCTGAGCCACGTCAATGCCAGCGTGCTGAAGGTGAAGCTGGCGATGGCGATCATCGGCATCTCCTCGATCCACCTGCTGAAGACCTTCATCGCCATCGGCAACCTCGGCGGCGAAGGCGCGACCTACACCACCGAAGGCGTGATGTGGCAGACGATCATCCATTGCGTCTTCATCCTGTCGGCGATCGGCATCGCCTACACCGACCGCCTGATGGCCCAGGTCACCAAGCCTGGCAAGGCCGCGGCGCATTGACCTCGCGCGGCGGCGGCTCGCTCAGCGGGCCGCGTCGCTGCCCATGATCGCGGTCCGCGCCTCGCGCCCGGCCGCGTCGAAGCGCAGCGCGTCGCCCTCGCGGCGCAGCCCCAGGGTGGCGTAACTGCCGGCCAGCGCCGGGAAGCTGCGGGCGGCGGCGTGGCGCCGGTACAGGGGCGCGAGCACCGATGTCCCGGCGACGCGGTCGAGCGCCGCGACGAAGGCCGCGGGATCGCGTGGGGGCGCCGTCGCCAGGCAACACGCGGCATGGTCGGCCAGCACCTGGTCCAGGTGCTGGCCGCGCCTGCGCAGGGCGAGGTCGGCTTCCAGCCAGAAGGCGGCGCCGGCCCAGTAGACGCGCATGGTCTCGCCCCGGCCGGCCGATGCCAGCGGACCGTCGACGGTTTCGCGCTCGCCGCGGCGGAAGCCGGCATCCAGCGCACGCCAGGCCTCGCGCGGGGCCATCGTGCCGGCGCGGGCGCGGACCACGTTCTGGTAGTAGCTGGCCAGGCCTTCGGCCAGCCAGCGGCCTTCCCGGCCGAGGTAGGGATGGAACAGGTGCGCGAACTCGTGGGTGGCGGTCCAGTCGGCGCGCAGTTCGGCCAGTCCCGCGTCGCGGCGCACGTAAAGCAGCACGCCGGGCGACGCCCCGCCGCGCTTCGTCTGGCCCCAGGGGACCGGGCTGCGGTCGCGGCTGTCGATCTCCACGATCCGGACCCACGCGCGCTGCAGCGGCCAGCGGCCGAACGTCGCCGGGATGCCCGCGGCGACCTCGTCGACCCAGGCCTGCAGCATCCGTCGCCGCGCAGGCGCGGCTTCGGGCAGCTCGATGCGCAACTCGCCCCCGGGCATGTCCAGGGCGGGCTCTCGCTCGACGGGCGGCGCGTCGCCGGCCCGGGCCGGTCCGGTGCACGCGAGCAGGGCCCACAGGCAGGGCCCGCCGCAAACCCAGGCGCGCGGGCGCGGGCGATTCATGCGGGCGGTCGCAGCGGCGCGTCCATGCCCGCAGCGTACAATGGGCCGATGGATGTTTCCCACCTGCTCGACGGGCTGAACCCGGCCCAGCGCGAGGCCGTCAGCGCGCCCCCCGGCCACTATCTGGTCCTCGCGGGCGCCGGTTCCGGCAAGACCCGCGTCCTCACCCACCGCATCGCCTGGTTGAACGAGGTCTTCGCCGTGCCGACCCACGGCATCCTCGCGGTGACCTTCACCAACAAGGCCGCCGGCGAGATGCGCGCGCGTGTCGATGCGCAACTGGCCCATGGCGCCCGCGGCATGTGGATCGGCACCTTCCACGGTCTCGCCCACCGCCTGCTCCGGCTGCACTGGCAGGAAGCGAAACTGCCCGAGGCCTTCCAGGTGCTCGACTCCGACGACCAGCTGCGCCTGGTCAAGCGCGTGGTCCAGGCGCTGGAACTCGACGACACCCGTTTCCCGCCGCGGCAGATCACCTGGTGGATCAACGCGCAGAAGGACGAAGGCCGCCGCCCGCAACATCTGCAGGGCGGGCAGGACGAGTGGGCCGACGTGATGCGCAAGGTCTACGCGGCCTACCAGGAGCGCTGCGACCGCGCCGGCCTGGTCGACTTCGCCGAACTGCTGTTGCGCGCGCACGAGCTGCTGCGCGACACCCCGGCCCTGCTGGCCCACTACCGCCATCGTTTCCGCCAGATCCTGGTCGACGAGTTCCAGGACACCAACGCCATCCAGTACGCCTTCGTGCGCGTGCTCGCCGGCGAGGAAGGCCAGGTCTTCGTGGTCGGCGACGACGACCAGTCGATCTACGGCTGGCGCGGCGCCAAGGTCGAGAACATGCAGCGCTTCCTGCGCGACTTCGAGGGCGCCGGCACGATCCGCCTTGAGCAGAACTACCGCTCCAGCGCGAACATCCTCGATGCCGCCAACGCCGTGATCGCGCATAACCCCGACCGCCTCGGCAAGAAGCTGTGGACCGACACCGGCAGCGGCGAACCGATCGACCTCTACGCCGCCTACAACGAGATGGACGAGGCGCGCTTCGTGGTCGAGCGGCTCAAGCAGTGGGTGCGCGACGGCGGCAGCCATGGCGACGTCGCGATCCTCTACCGCAGCAACGCGCAGTCGCGCGTGTTCGAGGAAACCCTGCTCGCCGAACAGGTGCCGTACCGGGTCTATGGTGGCCTGCGCTTCTTCGAGCGCGCCGAGATCAAGGACACCCTGGCCTACCTGCGGCTGGTGTCCAACCGCGCCGACGATGCCGCCTTCGAGCGCTCGGTGAACACGCCCACCCGCGGCATCGGCGAGCGCACCCTGGACGAGGTGCGCAAGCGCGCCCGTGCCGACCGCCTGCCCTTGTGGGACGCGGCGCAGCGGATCAGCGTCGAGAGCGGCCTCGCGGCGCGCGCGCGCAACGCGCTGGCGGCCTTCGTGCAGTTGATCGACACGCTGGACGCGGAACTGGCGGACATGCCGCTGCCCGAGAAGGTCGACCACGTGCTGGCGCGCTCGGGCCTGCGCGAGCACTACGCCAACGAGTCGCGCGGGCAGCTCGATTCGCGCACCGACAACCTCGACGAACTGGTCTCGGTGGCGTCGCGCTTCGTGCGCGCCGACGAGGAGGACGCGGCGGCCATGCCCGAACTGGTCGCGTTCCTGAGCTATGCCTCGCTGGAGGCCGGCGAAGGCCAGGCGCAGGCGGGCGAGGACGGCGTGCAGCTGATGACCCTGCACAGCGCGAAGGGCCTGGAGTTCCCGCTGGTGTTCCTGGGCGGACTCGAGGAAGGCCTGTTCCCGAGCAACAAGTCGACCGAGGAATCCGGTCGCCTGGAAGAGGAGCGCCGGCTGGCCTACGTGGGCATCACGCGCGCGCGGCACAAGCTGGTGCTCAGCTATGCCGAGAGCCGGCGCATCCATGGCATGGACATGTTCGGCATGCCCTCGCGCTTCCTGCGCGAGATCCCGCCGGCGCTGCTGCACGAGGTGCGGCCCAAGGTGCAGGTATCGCGGCCCATGGCCTCGGCGCGGCCGCGCCGGGCGATGGGGCACGCCGCGATCGAGGGCCCCTCGATCCCCCTGGGTGCCTCGGTGACCCACCCCAAGTTCGGCAGCGGCACGGTCGTCGACTACGAGGGCAGCGGGGCGCATGCCCGGGTCCAGGTCAACTTCGACGAGGCCGGCAGCAAGTGGCTGGTGCTGGCTTACGCCAACCTGCAGCCGGCCTGAGCCGGGGCTTTTCGGACTTTTTTTCGATTATTGGCCGATTTCAGGCGTTTTTTGCCGCCTGACCGCTTGGCGTGGCGCCGGGCTTGCCCTACATTCCGGTTGCCGGGGGATTCCAGGCATACCCAACACCATTACCCACCAGGGGACACGCATGGCCAAGAAGACTGTTGCAAAGAAAGCCGTAAAGAAAGCCGCGCCGAAGGCGGCCGCCGCCAAGCCGGCCGCGCCGAAGCCGATCAAGGAAGCCCTGACCAAGTCGGGCCTGGTCGCGCACATCGCCGACGCCTCCGGCGTCGCGGCCAAGGACGTGCGTGCCGTGCTGGCATCGCTGGAGAACACCGTCGCCGGTTCGATCAGCAAGAAGGGCGTGGGTTCGTTCACCCTGCCGGGCCTGCTGAAGATCACCTCGGTCAAGGTGCCGGCCAAGCCCAAGCGCAAGGGCATCAACCCCTTCACCAAGGAAGAGCAGGTCTTCGCCGCCAAGCCCGCCACCGTCAAGGTGAAGGTGCGTCCGCTGAAGAAGCTCAAGGACGCCGCGCTCTGATGCGTGCCGAAGGCGCGTAGCGCGCCTTCGCAGCAGCGATCCCGGCGCTTGCCCGGGGCCGCTGTCCCCGGAATGCCGACGCCCTGCGTCGGCATTTCGCGTTGTGGGGGCTCGGCATCGAGCGGCGAGGCTTCGCCTCAGTCCCACTCGAAGAGTTTCCACAGCACGGGCGACACGGTCTCGCCGTTGTCCGGGCGGCCATCGCCGTCGCGGTCTTCCAGGTAGTAGACCGGGCCACGCGCGGGCGTGACCTTGACCACCTGCAGGCGTCCGTTGACCCGGTATTCCTCGATCACGTCGCCGTTGGGCTGTTCGCTGCGGATGACTTCCGGATTGGCCAGGTTGGCGGTGGGGTCGGCGCCGTAGCCGCCGCCGCTGGCGCAGGCGGCAAGGGACAGGGCGAGCAGGGCGGGCAGGGCGATGCGCATGACGTGTCCTTGGGGTCTCGTTGGGCGGGGGCCGGGCGGCACGGGGCCGCGCGCCGATGCGATGGCGCCAGCATACGCCGCCGCGCGCCCACGGGAAGTGACGCTCCCCGCGGACGCGGCACCACACCGGGTCCGGTCGGGCGGACACGGGGCGTAGAATCGCCGCATGACCGACACCACGCCCCGCCTCGTCCTGATCGACGGCTCCAGCTATCTCTATCGCGCGTTCCATGCGCTCCCCCCCTTGAGCAACGACGCCGGCGAGCCGACCGGCGCGCTGTTCGGGGTGGTCAACATGCTGCGCGCCACGCTCAAGGAAAAGCCCGACTACGTCAGTTTCGTGGTCGACGCGCCCGGCAAGACCTTCCGCGACGACCTGTACGCCGACTACAAGGCCCACCGCCCGCCCATGCCCGATGAGCTGCGCGCGCAGGTGCAGCCGATGTGCGACATCGTCGAAGCCCTGGGCATGCCGATCCTGCGCGTGCCCGGCGTCGAGGCCGACGACGTCATCGGCACCCTCGCGCAACAGGCCGCCGCCCGCGGCATCGAGGTCACCATCTCCACCAGCGACAAGGACTTCGCCCAGCTGGTCGGCCCGCACGTCCACCTGGTCAACACCATGAGCGGCAGCCGCATGGACTCCGAGCAGGCGGTGCTCGACAAGTTCGGGGTGCGTCCGGACCAGATCGTCGACTACCTGGCGCTGATGGGCGACGCCGTCGACAACGTCCCGGGTGTCACCAAGTGCGGTCCCAAGACCGCGGCGAAGTGGCTGGGCGAGTACGGCAGCCTCGACGGCGTCATCGAGCACGCGCCGGGCATCAAGGGCAAGATCGGCGAGAACCTGCGCGAAGCGCTCGACCGCCTGCCGCTCAACCGCACCCTGGTGACGATCAAGACCGACGTCGCCCTCGACAGCGCACCCACCGACCTGGGCCTGCGCGCGCCCGATACCGGTGCCCTGCGCACGCTGTACGCGCGCTACGGCTTCAAGCAGGCCCTGCGCGAGCTCGACGGCGGCGATGCAGCGGCCGACGCCCAGGCCAGCGCCGAGGTGGCCGGCATGCGCAACACCGCCGCCGGCCACGCGCGCGGCAGCACGGCGGCGGTCGACGCGCCGGACCCGGCCCTGGCGGCACCCGGCGAGTACGAATGCGTGACCGAACCGGCGCAGCTGGAGGCCTGGCGCGCGAAACTCGAGGCGGCCGATGCCTTCGCCTTCGACTGCGAGACCGATTCGCTCGACCCCATGCGCGCGCGCCTGGTCGGGCTGAGCTTCGCCGTGAGCGCCGGCAGCGCCTGCTACGTGCCGGTCGCGCACGACTACCCCGGCGCGCCCGTCCAGCTGGGGATGGACGTCGTGCTGGATGCGCTGCGGCCGGTGCTGGCCGATGCCGGCACCGGCAAGATCGGCCAGCACGGCAAGTACGACCTGCACGTCCTGCGCCGGCACGGCGTCGACGTCCAGGGCTACGCCGACGACACCATGCTCGAGAGCTTCGTCCTCAACGCCACCGCCACCCGGCACGACATGGACTCGCTGGCCCAGCGCTACCTGGGCTACGAGACCATCAAGTACGCCGATGTCGCCGGCAAGGGCGCCAAGGCGATCCCGTTCTCGCAGGTGGCCCTGGACGATGCCACCCGCTACGCGGCCGAGGACGCGGACGTGACCCTGCGCCTGCACCGGGTGCTCGGCCCCGGGCTGGCGGAGGTGCCGGCGCTCGAGCGGGTCTACCGCGACATCGAGATGCCCCTGGTCCGCGTGCTCGAGCGCATCGAGGCCAATGGCGTGATGATCGATGGCGCCGAACTGCGGCGTCAGTCGGCCGACCTGGGCAAGCGCATGCTCGCCGCCCAGCAGAAGGCCACCGAGCTCGCCGGCCGCAGCTTCAACCTCGACTCGCCCAAGCAACTGGGCGCCCTGCTGTTCGACGAACTGGGGCTGCCGGCCCTGGTGAAGACGCCCAAGGGCCAGCCGAGCACCAACGAGGAAGCGCTGGAGGCCATCGCCGACCAGCACGAGTTGCCGCGCGTGATCCTCGAGTACCGGGGCCTCAACAAGCTGCGCAACACCTATACCGAGAAGCTGCCGGAGATGGTCAACCCCGAGACCGGTCGCGTGCACACCAGCTACCACCAGGCCGGCGCCGCGACCGGGCGCCTGGCGTCCAGCGAACCGAACCTGCAGAACATCCCCATCCGCACCGACGACGGCCGCCGCATCCGCACCGCCTTCGTGGCGCCGCCGGGAAGGCGCATCGTCGCCTGCGACTATTCGCAGATCGAGCTGAGGATCATGGCGCACCTGTCGGGCGACGAAGGCCTGGTGCAGGCCTTCGCCTCCGGCGCGGACATCCACAAGGCGACCGCGGCCGAGGTGTTCGGCAAGGCCATCGACGCGGTCGAGCCCAACGAGCGCCGCGCCGCCAAGGCGATCAACTTCGGCCTGATGTACGGCATGAGCGCGTTCGGCCTGGCCAAGCAGCTCGGCGTCGCCCGCGGCGAGGCCCAGGACTACATCGCCCTGTATTTCGGCCGTTATCCGGGCGTGCGTGATTTCATGGACCGCACCCGCGCCCATGCGCGCGAACAGGGCTACGTGGAAACCGTGTTCGGCCGTCGCCTCTACCTGGAGCACATCGCTGCCCGCAACCAGGGGCTTCGCGCCGGCGCCGAACGCGCGGCGATCAATGCCCCGATGCAGGGCACCGCCGCCGACATCATCAAGCGGGCCATGATCGACATCCATGCGTGGCTGGAGGGGCACGCCGAGCGCGCCCTGATGGTGCTGCAGGTGCACGACGAACTCGTTTTCGAGGTGGACGAGGGTTTCGTCGAGACGCTGCTGGACGAGGTCACGCGCCGCATGTGCCGTGCCGCCGAACTGCGCGTGCCGCTGGTCGTGGACAGTGGGGTGGGCATGAACTGGGAGGAGGCGCATTGAGGCGCCCGGAGGCCCGGTCCTGCCCGTTCAGGATGACCGATGCGGCACAGTACGGGGACAGCCGCGGCGTGCCCTGAAATACAGGGTGAACCGTCTCTGAACCCAACAATTTCTTAACCCGAATCTTCACGAACCATCCATGCTCGGAATGGTCATATGTATCGCGACAGGTGCAACGCCTGTCGCTGATCTCTCCCCTCCCCTGGAGTGATCCCCCGGAACGGTCTGCCCCTCCCCAGGCGCCGTTCCCCAGCCCCGCCGGCCCCCCCTGCCTGCGGGGCTTTTTATTGGTTCTTCACCCAGGTCCGGGGAATGCCGCCCGGCCGAACCGGGCAACCTCGGTCCCGACCCTGCGCCGTCATCCCAGCGAACGCTGGGATCCAGCTCTTGGTCTCCTGCGTTGGCAACAACCCGTATGCATCTTTCGATGCGCCTCGCCTTCGCCTGTCGTGACGCTGGCCGGCCGTTCCAGCCGGAAAGGCTGCATCCCAGCGTTCGCTGGGATGACGGTGTGTTGGGGTTGCATCCAGTATCCGCAGGGACGGCGGAGCGGGATCTCGCGCGGACGCCCGACAACGGGCGTCCGGGAATCCAGGCAGATCGCCGGACCGCGGGCAAAAAAAAGCCCGGCCAGTGGCCGGGCCCAGCATCGCGATGTTTCGGGGGAGAGAGAGATCCAAGGCGATGTGTTGCGGGGGTGCGCGCCCCCTGGGGGGCGCGCGGGGTCTCAGAACGAGTAGCGCGGACCGACGAACCACTCGGTGTCGCCGTCGGCGAACTTGACGTCGCCGTTGATGCTCCAGTTCTGGTTGAACTTGGCGTTGGCGCCGACGCGGCCGTAGAAGTCGCCGTCGGTGTCTTCGTAGTCTTCGTAGCCGGCCAGGGCATAGCCCTCGAAGTTGGGGCTGAACGCGCCACGCACGCCCGCCTCGACGCTCCAGCCGTCGAAGTCGAAGCCGTAGCCGGCGTCGAACTTCTCGTAGGCCACGCGGGTCAGCAGGTCGACGCTGCGGTTGATCTCGTGGTTGTAGCCCACGCCCAGCTTCCACTGGTCGAAATCGAAGTTGGTGCCGTCGAGCTCCTGGTTGCTGTACTTGCCGAAGACATGGAAGTTCGGCGCGATCGCGCCCGACCCCTCGATGGCCCAGCCGTCGGCGTCGCCGTTGTCGGTATCGGTGGCGATGTAACCGCCCTGGACATAGCTGTAGGAGACGCCTTCGGCCGCGGACGCGGCGAACGGCACGGCGGCGATCAGGCTCAGGGCGGCAAGCTTGGAAATGGTGGAACGCTTCATAAGGACTCAGCCTCTTATTTTTTGGGTGTTGGCCCGGGCGGCGGTCGTTTCGGGGGAACCTTCCCATCCCGGTGCGAGCCAGTATCCGTAGCGAAACCCAATTCAGGCTTAATTATGAACCGAAAGGTTCAGGAACTATTGCTGCTGTTCAGGGTCGCGTGGAAACGCCCGCACGTACGTCCCGCCCGTCACGGCAGATCGAAGGTGTAGTTGGCGATGACCCTGAAATCGAGGAAGTCGACGCGGCTCAGGCGCCGCCGTCGAAGCCGTGCTGCCGCCAGGCTTCGAACACCACCACCGCGACGCTGTTGGACAGGTTGAGGCTGCGGTTGCCGGGCCGCATGGGCAGGCGCAGGCGCTGCTCCGGCGGCAGGGTGTCGAGCACCGCATCGGGCAGTCCCCGCGTCTCGGGGCCGAACAGGAAGGCATCGCCGGCGGCATAGCGCGGCGCGTCGAAGCGCGTCCGCCCGCGGGTGCTGAGCGCGAACAGGCGCGGCGGCGCGATCGCCGCCAGTGCCGCGTCCAGGCCCTCGTGCACCTGCACGCTGGCGTACTCGTGGTAGTCCAGGCCCGCGCGCCTGAGCTGCTTGTCTTCCAGGGTGAAGCCCAGCGGGGCGACCAGGTGCAGGCGCGCGCCGGTGTTGGCGCACAGGCGGATCGCGTTGCCGGTGTTGGGCGGGATCTCGGGCTGGTAGAGGATGACGTCGAACATCGGGGGTTCCGCCGAACGCGGGATGCATCGCGCGCGGGCGCAGGTGGAGGCCGTCGGGGCCCGGGTCAGGACCTCACCATGGTACGGCCTCGCCGCGCCAGTCGAGGAAGCGCCCACTGTCGTCGATGCCGGCGCCGTCGATCACCGCCAGCAGGCCGGCGACGGCCTCGTCGGGCGACAGCTTCGCGTGCGTGCCGCCCATCTCGGTCCTGACCCAGCCGGGGTTGAGCGCGAGGACGACGATGCCGCGGTCGGCCAGGGCGCGGGCGAGCAGGGCGGTGGCCATGTTCTGCGCGGCCTTGGAAATCGCATAGGTGGGGGTCCGGAAGGCCTCCAGCCCGGCGATCGACCCCCATGACGACGACAGGTTGGCGACCCGCGCGCCCGGCGCCAGCTGCCTGGACAGGGCCTGGGTGAGCAGGAACGGGCCGCTGGCGTTGCTGCGGAAGCTGTCGTCGAGGTTGGCCGCCGGCACGCTGCCGAAGCGCTCGCCCGAATGCAGCACGCCGGCGTTGTTGACCAGCAGGTCCAGGCCGTCGCAGACCAGCGGCAGCTCGTGCGCGAGCGCTTCGATCGAGCGCGGCTCCCGCAGCTCCAGCGGCAACAGGTGCAGGTGGCCGGGATGTTCCCCGACCAGGGCGTTCAGCGCGGTCGCGCGCCCCGGGTGCCGGCAGGTGGCGACCACGTCGTCGCCGCGGTCCAGCAACTGCTGGACGAAGGCCAGGCCCAGGCCGCGGTTGGCGCCGGTGACCAGGCAGCGTCGGGGCGTGGGCATGGAGGTCCTCCGGGATCGGCGCGGCGTGGCCCGCGCGACCATGCAAGCACGGCGCGGGTGCAGGCGGGGTGTGCGCGGCCGGGACTTGTGGCCCACGGCGGCACGGGGGGGGGTGGGCTAGGATGATGCGTTGTCGTCCATGTCCGGCGCCATGGTGGGCGCCGCGCCACCATCAAGTACGAAGGGGAGATGTCCATGAGTTTCGCTGTCCGCGGTGCGCGCACTGCTCCGGTTTCCACCTCCACCCGCCACGCCGAAGGCAGTGGCCGCCGCCTGCTCGGGCGCGGCGTGCTTGCCGTCGCCCTGGCCACGGCGCTGGGCGGCTTCGCCGGCGGCATGCCCGCCCCGTCGCAGGCCGCGGCCGGCGCGCGCGTCGACATCCCCTATGAAGAGTTCACCCTGCCCAACGGCCTGCGCGTGATCGTCCACACCGACCGCAAGGCACCCATCGTGGCGGTCAACGTGTGGTACCACGTGGGCAGCAAGGACGAGCCGGCCGGACGCAGCGGCTTCGCCCACCTGTTCGAGCACCTGATGTTCAACGGTTCGGAGAACCACCGGGGCGAATATTTCGAGCCCTTCGAGCTGGTCGGCGCGACCGACATGAACGGCACCACCAACTCCGACCGCACCAACTACTTCCAGAACGTGCCCACCACGGCGCTGGACATGGCGTTGTGGATGGAGTCCGACCGCATGGGCCACCTGCTCGGCGCGATCGACCAGAAGGTGCTCGACGAACAGCGCGGCGTGGTCCAGAACGAAAAGCGCCAGGGCGAAAACCAGCCCTACGGCCAGGTCTGGGAAAAGCTCGGGCGCGCGCTGTACCCCAAGGGCCACCCGTACCACCACAGCACGATCGGTTCGATGAACGACCTCAACGCGGCCTCGCTGGAGGACGTGAAGACCTGGTTCCGCACCTGGTACGGGCCCAACAACGCGGTGCTGGTGCTGGCCGGCGACATCGACGTCGCCACCGCCAAGGCCAAGGTCGCGAAATACTTCGGCGACATCCCGGCCGGCCCGACCATGTCGCAGCCCGCGATCGACGTCGCCCAGCGCCCGGCCGACACCCGCGAGGTGATGGCCGACAAGGTGCCGCAGGCGCGCATCTACCGTGCCTGGAACGTCTCGCAGATCGGCACCCGCGACCTCGACCAGCTGCAGGTCCTGTCGCAGGTGCTCGGCGGCAGCGCCTCCTCGCGCCTGGACAAGCGCCTGGTGCACGGCGACAAGCTGGCCGACAGCGTCAGCACCGGCGCCTATGGCTCGCAGCTGGGGTCGAACTTCCTGGTCATGGTCAGCGTGAAGGAGGGCGTGGACGTGGCCCGCGTCGAGGCCATCATCGACGAGGAACTGGACCGGCTGGTCCAGGAGGGGCCGACCGCGGCCGAGCTCGCGCAGGCCAAGACCGTGTCGCGCGCCGGCTTCATCCGCGGCATCGAGCGCATCGGCGGCTTCGGCGGCAAGGCCGACGCGCTGGCCGAATGCGCGGTCTACGAGGGCGACCCGGGCTGCTTCCGCGAGTCGCTGGCCAACGTCGCGGCGACCACCGCGGGCGACGTGCAGGCCATGGGTCGCAAGTGGCTGGGCGAGGGCTCGCATACCCTGGTCGTCGAGCCCGGCGAGCGCAGCCCGCTGGCCGAGGAACCGGCCGAGACCCCGGCACCGTTCGCCGCGCCCGCCGTCGATCCGAAGTACCGCACCAGCGGCGACGGCGTCGATCGCAGCGCCGGCGTGCCGATGCCCACCGAGTTCCCGACCCTCAAGTTCCCCGAACTGCAGCGCGCCGAGCTCAAGAACGGCACGCGGGTGATCCTGGCCGAGCGCCACGACATCCCCGTCGTGCAGTTCAGCTATGAGTTCGGCGGCGGCTACAAGGCCGATGCCGGCGGCAAGCTGGGCGCCTCGAGCTTCGCCATGAGCATGCTCGACGAAGGCGCGGGCGACTACGACGCGCTGGGCTTCCGCGACCGGGCCGAATCGCTGGGCGCCAACCTGGGCGCCAGTGCATCGCTCGATGGCGGCAGTGCCTACCTGTCGGCGCTCAAGGAGAACGTGGAGCCCTCGCTGGAGCTGTTCGCGACCATGCTGCGCGCGCCGCGGTTCGACGCCGCCGAGATCGAGCGGGTGAAGGCCAGCTGGATCGCCGGGATCAAGCAGGAGAAGGCCAGCCCCAACTCGGCCGCACTGCGCGTGCTGCCGCCGCTGCTGTACGGCGCCGACCATCCCTACGGCATCCCGTTCAGCGGTTCGGGCACCGAAGCCTCGATCGCCTCGCTGGGCCGCGACGACCTCACCGCCTACCACCAGGCCTGGGTGCGCCCGGAAGGCGCCACCCTGATCGTGGTCGGCGACACCACGCTCAAGCAGATCGTGCCCGTGCTCGACCGCCACCTGGGCGACTGGACCGGCGCCGGCGCAGCGCCGTCCGCGCCCGCGGTGGCCGAGGTGGCCCGTCCGGCCAAGGCCAAGGTCTACCTGATCGACCAGCCCGGCGCGGTGCAGGCCAACATCTTCGCCGGCGAGCTGATGCCGCCCACCGGCAGCGACGGCGAAACCCTGCTGCAGATGGCCAACGAGGTGATCGGCGGTTCGTTCGTCGCGCGCCTGAACATGAACCTGCGCGAGGACAAGCACTGGTCCTACGGTGCCCGCACCGTGCTGACCAACGCGCTTGGCCAGCGGCCGTGGCTGGCCCTGGCGCCGGTGCAGATCGACAAGACCGCCGAGGCCCTGGCCGAGATGCAGCGTGAGATCAGCGAGTACGTCAGCGGCAAGGCGCCGCCGACCCCCGCCGAAATCGACCGCATCAAGGCCAACGAGAGCCGCAGCCTGCCGGGCGCGTATGAAACCGCGGGGTCGGTGATGGGCACCATCGGCGGCATCGTGCGCTACGACCGGCCCGACGACTACATCGTCCGCCGCAACGCCGAGATCCAGGCGATGACCCCGGCCCAGGTGGCCGGGGCGGCCCGTGCGATCGACCCGGCCGAGCTGACCTGGGTCGTGGTCGGCGACCTGGACACGATCGAAGCGCCGATCCGCGCGCTGGGGCTTGGCGACGTCCAGGTGCTGGACGCCGACGGCACGCCGCGCCAGTAGTCCCGACGCCTCCCCGCCGTTCAGCGGCGGGGAGGGTGCCGGCCTGTATGACTGGGCCGAAGACATCCACCGCAGGGCGCCACGGCGCCCTGTCCTCATTGTCCGGGCGCGCCCGCGCGGCCCGATCCAGCCAGGGGAACCCCAAGCCATGCGTCGACACCTGCTTCCCGCCCTCGCCGGCGTCCTGCTTCTTTCCAGCGGCCTGGCCGGCTGCACCTGGGTGCACATGGCGCCGGGTGCCAGCGCGGTACGCGTGGTCGGCGCGGGCGCGGCCCCCGCCGGCTGCCAGAAGCTCGGCGAGATCAGCGTTTCGGTGAAGGACAGCGTGGCGTTCTACGACCGCAACCCGCTGCGCGTGCGCGAGGAACTCGAGACCCTGGCCCGCAACGAGGGCCCCGGACTGGGCGCCGACACCATCCAGCCGCTGGGCGAGCCGGTCGATGGCGAACAGCGCTACGCCGGCTATCGCTGCGGCGGCAGCGCGCGGGTCGCCGCCCCGGCCGACGCGGACGCCGGCGCCGGGACCGCCCGGACCTACCCGCTGGGCGGCTGAGTTCCATTTTCCACGCCCCCATTCGGTGGCGGATGCAAGCTCGGTGCCAACGCGGTATGCTGGCGCGCTTTTCCGTTTTTGGTAGCTGCCGCCATGCTGTTCCAACACGTTGCCATCGCCGGCCTGGCCCATATCGACGCCCCGCGTCGACTGAGCTCGGATGAAATCAATGTCCGGCTGAAGCCGACCCTCGACCGCCTCGGCATCCGCACCGACGTGTTGAAGGACATCGCCGGCATCCACGCGCGCCGCCTCTGGGACGGCGACATGCTGGCCTCCGACGCGGCCACGCTCGCCGGCGTGAAGGCGCTGGCCGACGCTGGCATCGAGCCCGACCGCGTCGGCCTGCTGGTCAACACCTCGGTCAGCCGCGACTACCTGGAGCCGTCCACGGCCAGCATCGTCAGCGGCAACCTCAAGCTGTCCGAGAACTGCCAGAATTTCGACGTCGCCAACGCCTGCCTCGCCTTCATCAACGGCATGGACATCGCCAGCCGCATGATCGAGCGCGGCGAGATCGACTACGCCCTGGTCGTCGATGGCGAGACCGCCGGGCTGGCATACGACAAGACCCTCGAGCGCCTGTCCTCGCCGGACGCCACCGAGGAAATGTTCCGCAACGAGCTGGCCACGCTGACCCTGGGTTGCGGCGCCGCCGCGATGGTCCTGGCCCGTGCCGAACTCGCCCCGGGCGCGCCGCGCTACCGCGGAGGCGTGACGCGCGCGGCCACGCAGTGGAACGGCCTGTGCCGCGGCAACCTGGACCGCATGGTCACCGACACCCGCCTGCTGCTCAGCGAGGGCCTCAAGCTGGCGCAGAAGACCTGGATCGCGGCCAAGGGCGCGCTGGGCTGGGTGGCCGAGGAGATGGACGAGTTCGTCATCCACCAGGTCAGCCAGGTGCACACCAAGGCCTTCGTGAAGGCATTCGGCATCGACCCGGCCAAGGTCCTGACGATCTTCAACGAGCACGGCAACATCGGTCCGGCCTCGGTGCCGATCGTGCTGAGCAAGCTGCGCGAGATGGGCCGCCTGAAGAAGGGCGACCGCGTGGCCCTGCTCGGTATCGGCTCGGGCCTGAACTGTTCGATGGCCGAGGTGGTCTGGTAAGACCCACCGGCGGTCCGCGACCGCCGACATCGCGCCACCCGCGACGCCCCGGTGCTCCATGGCCCGGGGCGTCTGCGCGTGGGCGGGCGTGCGTCCGCGGGTTGGCCGCGCGCCGCAGGAGCGGGCCCTCCCGACGGTGACGTATACGGCGCGTTCTCCGGGGGGAAGAAAAAACGCGCCCGTTGGGGCGCGTCTTCTTTTTGCCAGTCGTGGATGCTCGCCGGATTCAGTCGCCGTCCTTGAGCGTGCGCTCGAACAGCTCGTGGATGCGACGGTACTCGTCGTACCAGCTGTCGGGATGGACGAAGCCGTGGCGTTCCAGCGGATACGGCGCCAGTTCCCAGTTCTTCTTGCGCAGCTCGATCAGGCGCTGGGTCAGCATCACCGAGTCCTTGAAGAACACGTTGTCGTCGATCATGCCGTGGGCGATCAGCAGGTCGTCCTGCAGGCCGTCGGCGTACTCCATCGGCGAGGAGCGCTTGAACGCCTCCGGATCGAGCTCGGGCGTGTTGAGGATGTTGCTGGTGTACTCGTGGTTGTACTGCGACCAGTCGGTCACCGGCCGCAGCGCCGCGCCGGCCTTGAACACGCCCGGTTCGCGGAACAGCGCCATGAAGGTCATGAAGCCGCCGTAGCTGCCGCCGTAGATGCCGGCATGGTCGCGGTCGCCCTGCTTTTGTTCGACCAGCCAGTCCAGGCCGTCGAGGTAGTCCTCGAGCTCGGGGTGGCCCATCTGGCGATAGATCGCGGTGCGCCAGTCGCGTCCGTGGCCGGCGCTCGCCCGGTAGTCCAGGTCGAGCACGACGTAGCCTTCCTGGACGAGCAGGTTGTGGAACATCTGCTCGCGGAAATAGGCCGGGTAGCGCTCGTGCACGTTCTGCAGGTAGCCCGCGCCGTGCACGAACATCACGATCGGGTAGCGACGACCCGGCTCGGGGTTATCCGGTCCGTAGAACTTGCCCCAGACGGTCCCGGCGCCGTGCTTGCTGGGCACCTGGACGTATTCGGGCTGGATCCACTCGCGGCCCTTGTATGCGGGCGAGCGCGTGTCGGTCAGCGCGACCGCGTCGCCGCCGGCCGCGTCGACCACGGCCAGCTGCGGCGGCAGGTAGCTGCCGGAGTAACGCACCAGCAGGCGGCGGCCGTCGGGCGAGAGGCTGAAGTCCTCGACGCCGTCCAGCGCGGTCAGCTCGCGGACGTTGCCGCCGTCGCGGTCCACCGCGCAGACTTCGTAATCGCCCGGCCAGTCGCGGTTGCAGGTGAAGAAGAAACGCTTGCCGTCGGCGGACAGCTGCGGCTGCGAAACCTCCCAGTCGCCGGAGGTGAGCGCGCGCGGCTTGCCGCCGCCCTCGCTGAGGTAGAGGTGCGAATGCCCGGACGCCTCCGACAGCAGCCAGAGCGCGTTGTCGGGGGTCCAGCCGAAGTCGTTGAAGCTCCAGTTGATCCAGGCCGGATCGGTCAGGCGATGGCGCGGCTGCAGGCGGGCCTGGCGCGGATCGACCGTGGCGATCCAGCGGTCCTTGTTGTCGACCGCGCGCAGCAGCACGGCGGCCTGGCTGCCGTCGCCCGTCCAGTGGATGGCCGGGCCGCTGCCGCCCGCGTCGGACTCCACGCGCACGGCGCGGTTGCCGTCCAGCGGGTCCTTGCCGGCGGCCTTGCGCATGGCCGCCAGCGGGTCGGTGTCGATCCCCGGCAGGACGCCCAGTTCGAGCTCGGTCACCTTCGCCGTCGCCACCTCCACCAGCCACAGCCGGTTGGGCAGCGGTGCGTTGTGGCCGACCCGGGTGCGGACCTCCTCGAATTCCTCGTAGCCGGATTCGGTGACGTACTTGGGCATCTGACCGGTCTTGCCGGCCTCGGCGCCCTTGGCCTCGGTCACCACCAGCAGCCAGCGTCCGTCGGGCGACAGCGCGCTGTCGTCGATGACGACCTCCTCGCCCAGGTAGGCGGCCGCCGGCGCGCGGGTGGGGTCGCTGTCGCGCCAGGCGCGTTCCTGCTCGCGCACCGCGTCGCGCTGGTCGCGATCCTCGCGCAGGGTCTCGATGTAGCGCAGCTGGCGGTCGCGCAGGTCGTCGGCTTCGAGCGCCTTGCCGGGGTCCTTCTCGGCCAGCACCAGCGCGGCCTGGCGGGTGCCCTGGCCGGCACGCCACTGGTACCAGTCGTTGCCGGCACGGAACACGAGGTTGCCGTCGCGGCTCCACTCCGGGCGGCTTTCGCGCGCGTCGGTGCGGGTCACCTGGGTCAGCGCGCCGCTGCGCAGGTCGCGCACGAAGATATCGCCATTGCGGGCGAAGGCCATCCGCGTGCGGCCGGCGTCGTAGGCGGGGTAGGGCGCGTCCAGGTCGGCGCGCGCGCCATCCTCGACGCGGGCGCTTTCGCCGCCGGCGACGGACACCTGCCAGGTGTCGCGCACGAGCGAGTCCTCGCGCTTGAGCCGGTACTGCGCCTGCTGGCCGTCCCAGCGCCACCAGGCGTCCTCGACCGGGGGGCCGATCCAGTCGGGGTCGGCCATCGCCTGGGTCAGGGTGAGCGGTTCATTGGGCGCCAGCGTCGGCGTGGTGTCGGCGGCCATGGCCGTCGGGATGGAGAGCGCGAAGGGCGCAAGCAGGGCGGCAAGGGCGTGGCGTGGTCGCATGGGCAGTGGCATTCCGGCGAAAAACCGCCGCAGCGTAGCAGCCCGCGCCTGTGCCGGATCGGGCCATCGGTCATGGCGCGACTTTCGTCGAGCGATGAATAGGCGGACAATAGGGGTCGCGGCACCCCCCCCGCGTGCCGTGGAGGCGCGCTGCGTGGATGCCCTGCTGTTGTCGCGGATCCAGTTCGGATTCGTCATTTCGTTCCATATCCTCTTTCCCGCGTTCACGATCGGTCTGGCCAGCTGGCTGGCCTTCGTCGAGGGCCAGTGGCTGCGCACGCGCGACACGGTCTGGCGCGACCTGTATTTCTTCTGGACCAAGGTCTTCGCCGTCTCCTTCGGGATGGGCGTGGTCTCGGGGATCGTCATGAGCTTCCAGTTCGGCACGAACTGGGCGGTGCTCAGCGAGCAGGCCGGCAACATCCTCGGGCCGCTGCTGAGCTACGAGGTGCTCACCGCCTTTTTCCTCGAGGCGACGTTCCTGGGCGTGATGCTGTTCGGCTGGGGGCGGGTGTCGGAGAAGCTGCACTTCCTCGCCACCTGCATGGTCGCGCTGGGCACGCTGATCTCCACGTTCTGGATCATCTCGGCCAACAGCTGGATGCAGACGCCGCAGGGCTACACGCTCGTCGACGGCGTGTTCCACCCGGCCGACTGGTCGGCGATCATCTTCAATCCCTCCTTTCCGTACCGCCTGGCGCACATGGTGCTGGCGGCCTTCATCACCACCTGTTTCGTCATCGGCGGGACCGCGGCCGCCTACCTGTACCGGGGCGTCCACCGCGAGGCGGCGCGGAGGATGCTGCGCATGGCGGTGCTGTTCGCGGCGATCACCGTGCCGGTGCAGATCTTCGTCGGCGACCTGCACGGCCTGAACGTCGGCGAGCACCAGCCGGTGAAACTGGCCGCGATGGAAGCGCACTGGGAAAGCGAAGGCCCGGGCGAGGGCGTGCCGCTGGTGGTATTCGCGGTGCCCAACGAACGCGAAGAACGCAACGACTACGAGGTCGCGATCCCGCGCGTGGGCAGCCTGATCCTCACCCACAGCTGGGACGGCGAGATCGAGCCCCTGACCGCGGTGCCCGCCAGCGAGCGCCCACCGGTCAAGCCGGTGTTCTATGCGTTCCGGGTGATGGTCGGGCTGGGCGTGCTGATGCTGCTGCTGGTGCTGGCCTCGCTCTGGGCGTGGTGGCGCAAGCGCCTGTACGACACCCGCTGGCTGCTGGCCGGCTGGCGGGCGATGACGCTGTCGGGCTTCGTGGCCATCCTCGCCGGCTGGTACGTGGTCGAGATCGGCCGCCAGCCCTGGGTGATCCATGGCCTGCTGCGCACCGCCGACGCCGTCAGTCCGGTCGCCGCGGCGGCGGTGCTGACTTCGCTGGTGGTGTACGCGATCGCCTACGCGATCGTGTTCGGTGCCGGCAGCTGGTACCTGTTCAAGCTGCTGCGCAAGGGGCCGGTGCCGCACGAGCCGCCGCTGTCGCAGGAGGGCGGCGAGAAGACGCCCATGCGCCCGCTGTCGGTGCCCGACGAATCCATCGAGGACGGCGAGACCGGCGCGACGGGCCGCCAGGAGGACGCGCGATGAACATGGAAACCGTGCTGCCGGTGCTGTGGTTCGGCGTGATCGGCTTCGGCGTGCTGATGTACGTCCTGCTCGATGGCTTCGTGCTGGGCCTGGGCATCCTGGCGCCGTTCGCCGAGGACGAGGGCCAGCTCGACCACATGATGAACACCGCCGCGCCGATCTGGGACGGCAACGAGACCTGGCTGGTGCTGGGCGGCGCGGGCCTGCTGGCCGCGTTCCCGAAGGTCTATGCGGTGGTGCTGTCGGCGCTCTACCTGCCGGTGCTGCTGATGTTGATCGCCCTGGTCTTCCGGGGCGTCGCCTTCGAGTTCCGCTTCAAGGCGCGCCGGGCCAAAGCGGCCTGGGGCGCGGCGTTCTCCATCGGTTCGCTGCTGGCGGCTTTCGCCCAGGGCGTGATCCTGGGCGCGCTGGTGGAGGGCATGCCGCTGCAGGGCGGCAAGTACGTCGGCGGCGTCTTCGACTGGTTCAGCCCCTTCTCCATGCTCACCGGCGCGGCGGTCGTGTTCGGCTATGCTCTGCTCGGTGCCTGCTGGTTGATCCTCAAGACCGAGGGCGCGTTGCAGAAGGTGGCGCGCACGCTGGCCCGGCCGCTGGTCCTGGTGGTGGTGGTGTTCATGGGCCTGGTCAGCGCCTGGTTGCCGTTCCTGGACTCGCGGATCATGGCGCGCTGGTTCGAAGGCGCCAATTTCCTGTGGCTCTCGCCGGTGCCGGTGCTGGTGCTGGCGAATGCGTTCGCGCTGTGGCGCGCGGTGATGGACGAAGGCCGCGATGCACGGCCCTTCCTGCTGACGCTGTGCTTCTTCGTGCTCGGCTTCGCCGGCCTGGTCCTGGGCATGTGGCCGAACATCGTGCCGCCGTCGCTGACCATCTGGGAGGCGGCTTCGCCGCCGGAGTCCCAGGGCTTTGTGCTGGTGGGCCTGGTGGTGCTGTTGCCGGCGATCCTGGGCTACACCTGGTGGTCGTACAGCGTGTTCAAGGGCAAGATCGCCGCGGACGTCGGCTACCACTGAGCCGGCGCAGCGCCTGAACCCCCGCCCGCCGGGGGCTCCGCGGCCTGCGACGGGCGTCGCGAATCGTGTTCGCGCCGGCGCTGTCGGCGGGTATGCTGTGTACAACATCTCGCCACGGCCGTTCCCCCGGCCCGCCGTCGCCCGACCGATGCAAGCCTACGTCTACAAGAGCCTTCGCAAAGCCGATACCTACCTGTATCTGGCCGCACGGGACGACTTCGCCCGCCTGCCCGAACCCCTTCGCACCCAGCTTGGGCGGCTGGAATTCGTCCTTGAGGTCGCCCTGACCCCGGAGCGGCGCCTGGCCCAGGAAGACCCGGACGTGGTGCGCGGGAACCTGGCGCTGCGTGGTTTCCACCTGCAGTTCCCGCCCAGCGTCGCCGATCCGATGACCGAGGACTGGGGTACCGATGCCTGAGTCCGCGACGCCTCCCGCCGCGCGCCCGGCCCCGGTGGTCGCCCGCGTCGACGGTAGGGTCTTGCCGGCTGCGCTGGGCGCCGGCGTGCTGCTTGCCCTGCTGGGCGGCTTCGGTGGCGTCCTGGCGGCGCTGTCGGGCCTGCTGGCGCAGCCGGCGTTCGCGGTGGCCGCCCGCCTGTGGCGCGCGCGCCATCCCGACAGCGGTCGCCTCGAGGCCCCCCGCCGTTTCGATGCGCGGCGCGATGGACTGGCCCTGCTGCTGATGTGGGGCGGCGCCGGCCTGGCGCTGGCCCTGTTGTTGGCCTGGCCGCTGTCGGCGCTGGTCGCGCGCGGCTCGCTGTCGGCCGCCCTCGGCGTCAGCATCGTCTGCGGCGCGGCCCTGGTCGGGCTGTGGCGGCTGTGGCCGATGTGGCAGTCGGTCGAGCGCCGCGGCGGCCCGCTGCCGCCGGCCTGGCATGCCCTGGCCGACGTCGAGGTGGGCGCCTGGCGCGGCCTGGTCGTCGCCTCGGTGGTGCTGGGCCTGCTCGGCCTCGCGGTACTGATGGCGTGGCCCGGCCTGCTTGCGCCAGCGGCGCGCTGGTCGCTGGCCGTGCTCGTCGCACTCGGTTCGCCCCTGTTGCACGCGTGGCTGCAGGGCATCGACGAAGCCGATCCGGTGCTCGTCGTCGGCGGCGAGGAGGCTGCGGAGGGCGAGGCCCACGAAGCGCCCGTGGTGGCGAGCCCGGGCGAGCCGCTCGAACCGGCGCTGTACGCCGCCGCGCGTGGCGGTCGCGTCGAACGCGCGCTGGAGCTGATCGCCGATGGCGCCGATCCACATGCCCCGCCGCCGGAAGGCGATCGCGACCGCCGCAGCCTGGCGGCCCTGGCCGCGGTCCTGCCCGACTTGCGCTTGTTGCGCCAGCTGATCGCCGAGGGCGTGGACCTCAATGCCACCGCCGGCGGCATGACGCCGTTGGTGGCGGCCACCCGCGACAGCTGGCACGGCCGGCCCGACGCGGTGATGACCTTGCTCGCCAACGGCGCGGACCCGCGCCTGGCCGATGCCGACGGCAACACGCCGCTGCACCATGCCGCGCGCAGCTCCGATCCCGGGGTTGCCGCGCTGCTGCGCGACGCCGCCGCCGAGCTGGACGTGCTCAACGCCGACGCGCAGTCGCCGCTGTGCGTCGCCTGTGCGAGCGGCAACTGGCGGCTGGCGCGTTTCCTGCTCGAGCGCGGCGCGCAACCGCATCCCCCCGGCGGCCAGCCCGCACTGCTCGCCGCGGCCGGCGGCGAGGACGACGATGTCGCCGGCGTGCAACTGCTGCTCAAGCAGAAGGCGCGCGTCGATGCGCAGGACCCGCGCGGTCGCACCGCCCTGCACGAAGCGGTGTGGGCCGGGCATGGCGATATCATCGCCACGCTGCTGGCGGCCGACGCCGACCCGGCCCTGGTCGACGGGCAGGGTCGCAACGCGGTGCTGGAAGCCTGTCGGGCCGGTCGCGCCGAGGTCCTGGAGCAGTTGTTGGTGCACCTGCCGCGCGATGGTGCCCAGGAAGCCGGCGTCGTCGACGCGCGCGGCCACACCGCGGTGCACCTGGCCTGCATGGCCGAGGGCACGCCGCCGGCCATGGTCCAGCGCCTGCTCGCGCTGGGCGTGGACCCCGAACAGCGCGACGGCGACGGCAAGCGTGCGCTCGACCGCGCCGCCGAGTCGGGCCGATGGGCCCTGGTCGCGGCGCTGGACGCCGGCTACGACCTGCCTTCGCGGCTGGTGGAGGACGAGGGCGATGCCGGCTTCGATGCCGATGCCGTCGCCCCGATCCCGGACCGCGCGCCGGCCGAACTCCTGCGCGACGCCCTGCGCGAGGGCCGCGAGAACGGCGCCGCCGCGATCGCGCGCCTGCTGCCGGCGGCCGAACTGGGCCGGATCCTGCGCGGCAATGACCCCCAGCCCACCGCCGCGCAGGCCGCATGGCTGTGCCGCCAGGGCGCGGACACCGGACTGCGCGACGCCGACGGCGACACGGTCCTGTTCGCCTGGCTGGCCGAGGGCGCGAGTGCGCGTGCGCGCATCCAGGCCCTGCTCGGGCAGGCGGTTTCGCCGGCCGGCGCCGGCGGACTGGCGCGCTACCTGGCCGCCTGCGCCCGCCAGGGCGCCACCGGCGCCGAACACGAAATGCTGGCCCTGGACCTGCTCGCGCGCGGTGCCGATCCCTTCGGTGCCTCGCGCGAAGGCGACGTGTCCTCCACCCTGGCGGTGCGCCTGGGCTGGGCCCGCCTGCTGCGCCAGCTGTGCGAACTGGGGGTCGACCTCAACCGGCGCGACTCGCACGGCATGAGCCCCCTGCACCTGGCGGCCGCGTTGGGCCGCACGCCCATGTTGCGCCTGCTGGTCGCCCATGGCGCCGCCCCCGACCTGCTGGCCGCCGATGGCCAGACCCCGCTCGGGGTGGCACTGTCGTCCGGGCGTCGCGACCTGGCCGACTGGCTGGACTGGCGCGGCTGGTCGCTGCCGCGGCGACCGCTGCGCGACAGCGATGTCCCGGCCGCGGCCATCGTCGGCGATGCCGACGCCGTCCGCCGCCTGCTCGACCTCGGCTTGCCCGTCGATGCCGTCGACAACCAGGGCTGCACCGCCCTGTTGCGCGCGGCCGGCGGGGGGCATGGCGCACTGATCGACCTGCTGCTGGTGCGCGGTGCCGATCCGCAGTGCGCGGCCAATTCCGGCGCGACGCCGCTGTCGGCGGCGGTTAGCATGCGCCACACCGACATCGTCGATCGCCTGATCGAGGCCGGTGCCTCGCTGGAGCAGCGCCTGCCGGGCGACCTCACCGTGCTGATGGTCGCCTGCGCGCTGGGCCTGCCCGACATGGCCGCGCGCCTGCTCGCCGCGGGTGCCGACGCCCATGCGCTCGACAGCCAGGGCCGCATGGCGATCCATTGCGCCGCAATGTACGGCTTCACCGCGCGCGAGCGCAGCCGCCTGATCGCCCTGTTCGACACGTTGCTGCTGACCGGTGGCGACGCCGACAGCAACGTCGAGGCCGCCGGCACGCCACCGCTGCTGCTCCTGCTCGGCGCCCGCGCAGAACCGGGCACGGTCGCCGACGAGGACAGCCTGGTCGCCGGCCTGGAACTGCTGCTCGACCATGAAGCCCGCCTGGACGTCGCCGACCCGCGCGGCTTCGGCCCCCTGCACCTGGCGGCGCTGCACGGACTGTTGGAGGTGGTGCGCTGGCTGCTGCGCGCGGGCGCCGACCCGGATGCGCGCGACAGCCTCAACCGCACGCCGCGCGAGATCGCGGTGATGCGCGGCTTCGTCGACATCGCCGCCGAATTCGCGCCGCCGACGGCCAATCCGAACGTCTCGATGGCCCGCTTCCTGCGCGACAAGTCCTGAGCCGCGCCCGGCGCGGCCGGCGCCCCGCAGGCGCGATCAATCCAGGCGTGGCGCCTCGCCTTCGCGGCGCCCATCGATGCTGCGTGCAAGCACGCCTTCGCCGACGTCGGCCCGCAGCAGTTCCTCCAGCTCGCGGCGCGCATCCTGCACCGTCTGCCTCAGCGCGTCCTCGTCCTCGCGGATCGGATGCTGGGCCTCGAGCAGGCGCGCGTCGTGGTCGGCGAAGCGCGCGGTGATCATGCGAGCGGTGTCCTCCGGCACGCCCAGCGCGCGCAGGACCGTCTTGCCGGTGTGCAGGCTCGAGTACAGCAGTTCGCGGATCGGTTCGGCGCCGATGTCCATCAGCTCCCAGGCCACGCGCCGGTCGCGTGCCTGCACGAACACGCGCGCCTCGGGATAGAGGTGACGGATGGCCCGGGACACGCGCAGGCTCTCGGCCGGGTCGTCGATCGCCACCACGAACACGCGCACGTGCGCCGCGCCCGCCGAGCGCAGCAGGTCCGGCCGGGCCGGGTCGCCGTAGTAGATGGTGTTGCCGAAACGGCGCGAGAACTCGAGCTGTTCGACGTCGTGTTCGATCACGATGAAGGGGGTCTGGTGCAAGGCCAGCAGGCGCGCGACGATCTGGCCGAAGCGGCCGAAGCCGGCGATCAGTACCTGGGGGTGGCCGTCGTCGGGCAACGGATCGGGCTCGCGCTCGGGCGCGCCGCGCGGGGCGTGCGACAGCAGCCGCGCGACCACGATCAGCAGCAGGGGGGTCAGTGCCATCGACACGCCTACCGCGGCCACCAGGCGGTCGCGCTCGACCATGTCCAGCAGGCCGGCGCGCACGGCCTCGGCGAAGACGACGAAGGCGAACTCGCCGCCCAGCGCCAGCACCGCCGCCAGCTGCAGCGTCTCGCGCCGGTCGAGCCCGCCGGGCCGCAGGCCCAGCAGATAGACCAGCACGAACTTCACCGACATCAGCAGGCCGACCAGGGCCGCGATGCGCGCCGGTTCGGCAAGCACCCGGTCGAGGTCGATGCTCATGCCCACGGCCATGAAGAACAGGCCCAGCAGCAGGCCCTTGAACGGCTCGATCTGCGACTCGAGCTCGTGGCGGAATTCGGAGTCGGCCAACAGCACGCCGGCGATGAACGCGCCCAGCCCGGCGGAGAGGCCGGCGTGCTGCATCAGCCAGGCCGATCCGAGCACGGTCAGCAGCGCGGCGCCGGTGAACACCTCGGGCATTTCCGAACGCGCGACGATGCGGAAGACCTGCCGCAGCAGCAGCCGTCCGCCGATCACCAGCAGGGCGATCGCACCGATGGCCTCGGCGACCGCCAGCCACGCCGCGTCGCCCTCGGCGGCCGCCGTGCTGGCGCTGCCGAGCAGCGGGATCGCCGCCAGCAGCGGGATCGCGGCGATGTCCTGGAACAGGAGGATCGCGAACGCCAGCCGCCCGTGCGGCGCGGTGAGCGACTTGCGTTCGGCCAGCAGCTGCAGGCCCACCGCCGTGGAAGACAGGGCCAGGCCGAAGCCGACCACCAGCGCCGCCTGCAGCGACAGCCCGCCGAGCATCGACAAGCCGGCCAGGGCCAGGCCGCACAGCAGCACCTGCAGGCCACCGACGCCGAACACCGGCTTGCGCATCACCTTCAGTCGCGGCAGCGAGAGCTCCAGGCCGATGACGAACAGCATCATCACCACGCCGATCTCGGACGCCGTGAGCACGCGCTCGGTATCGGTCACCGCCTTCAGGCCGAACGGCCCCAGCACCACGCCCGCGGCGAGATAGCCGAGCACCGCGCCCAGGCCGAAGCGGCGGAACACAGGCACCGCGATCACCGCGGCAATGAGGAAAACCAGTGCGAGTTCGAGGCCTTGGCCGTGCATGCGATGCCTCCGGGGCGTGGTCCGTGCGTCGCCGGCGCGCGCGTGGCAGTGTCGCGGCGGCCTTGGTATTGTGTCAGCGTTCGCGGCGATGCGCTGTCTTCGCCCACACGTCCGGGGAAAGGAGTCCAGATGCGCAGGTTGGGTTTGATCTTGATGTTGTTGTGCGTGGCGGGCACCGCGTGGTCGCAGGGGGCAAAAGCCGTGCGCGAGCAGGCCGAAGCCAGTCTGCTCGTGACCGCGACGATCGACATCGAGCCCGATGGCCGCGTGTCGGGTTACCGGATCGATCGGCCCGAGGCACTGCCCAGCTACGCGGTTGAGCTGCTCGAGCGGCGGATCCCCTCCTGGCGGTTCGAGCCGGTGAAGGTAGACGGGGTCGCGGTGCCGGCACAGGCACCGGCCAACATCCGCTTGGTGGCGCGCAAGACCGGCGATGACGAATACGCGATCCGCATCGCAGCGGTGAGTTTCCAACCGCGCAACAGCGATCGCGGCAAGCAGGACCTGCGCCCGCCGGGGTATCCCGCGACCCTCGCCAAAGCCGGCGTGGGCGGAACGGTGTACCTGATCGCCAAGGTGCGCGCCGACGGCACGGTCGAGGACGCCTTCGCCGAACAGGTCAATCTCCAGGCGGTCACCAGCGAACGCGTGATGGCCAAGATGCGCCATACCCTGGCCCGGGTGTCCGTCGCCGCGGCCCGTCGCTGGACCCTCAAGCGTCCAGGCGACGTCACGCTGGTCGACGGCTGCTGGCTCGTCAGGATCCCGGTGGACTTCATCGCGCCAGGCAAGCGGCACCCCGAATACGGCGAATGGCAGGCCTACATTCCCGGCCCGCGCGACGAGAGTCCGTGGGCGCGGGGCGATGACGTGCCTCCGGACACGCTGCTGGCTGGGGGTATGTATCCGGTGCAGCGGCGAGGCCCGCGTTTGGTTACCCCGTTGGAATCGGGGGAGGGTTGAGCCTTGCGACTGGAGCCTGGACTCGAACACGTCGCGCTGGAGAGCATGCAATGACCGGAAACAGAGCATTCGTGGCCATCGGCCTCCTGGTCGCCGGACTGTCGGTGCTGCCCGCAGCCCGCGCGGAAGAACGCCAGGCCCCGACCCTGGTGGTGGTGCAGGCGGGTATCGAAGTCGATGCCGGTGGCCGGGTCGTCGGCGTCGAGCTGGACCCCGACGCCCGTTTGCCCGATGTGCTTCGGGAACGCACCGAACAAGCCGTCGCGGAGTGGCGCTTCAAGCCGATCGTGGAGAATGGTGAAGCGGTGGGGGGAAAGACCTGGGCCCACGTGCAGATATGCCTGGCAGCATCAACGGAGGGTCGCCTGAACGTCGCGGTTTCCAAGGGCATCAACGGGCCAGGCAATGTATCGGGCCAATGGGTACCCAACCCTCCCTTCAACCTGATGCGGACCGCGAAGTCTGGCGTGGAGTACGACTTCCTGGTGCGTTACCGGGTCGAGCCCGATGGTAGTGCCGAGTTGCTGGAAGCTCATCTCGTGGATCCCGAGCTCGAAGATCGCTATGGGTCGGGCTGGCGACGTGACGTTCGGCGCGATATTGCGCGGGCCCGGTTCAAGCCGGAAATCATCGACGGCCGGCCGGTGTCCACCGTGATGGAGCTGCCGATAACGATCGTGCGTTCCCCCTCGCGGGCGGTCACTCGTGATGCCATCCGGGAATCCCAGGGGAACGCGCCGGTCTGCCAGGCGGCGGCCGGCAAGGCGAAGAACGAAGCCGTGGCCATCGACAGTCGCTTCGAGTTGGCGCCGCAGGGGTAAGGCGCGCAAGGTGCCAAAAAGCGAAGCCCCGCATGGCGGGGCTTCTTGCGTGCGGGAGCGCCGACCTGCGGCGCACATCATGTTCAGCGCTTCATCGAGCTGAAGAACTCGTCGTTGGACTTGGTGTTCTTCATCTTGTCGAGCAGGAACTCCATCGCGCCGATCTCGTCCATGCCGTGCAGGAGCTTGCGCAGGATCCAGATCTTCTGCAGCAGCTCCGGCTCGATCAGCAGGTCCTCGCGGCGGGTGCCGGAGCGGTTGATGTCGATGGCCGGGTACACGCGCTTCTCGGCGATGCGGCGGTTGAGGTGGACCTCGGAGTTGCCGGTGCCCTTGAACTCTTCGTAGATCACCTCGTCCATCTTGCTGCCGGTGTCGATCAGCGCGGTGGCGATGATGGTCAGGCTGCCGCCTTCCTCGACGTTGCGGGCCGCGCCGAAGAAGCGCTTCGGGCGGTGCAGCGCGTTGGCGTCGACGCCGCCGGTGAGCACCTTGCCGGAGCTGGGGACGACGTTGTTGTAGGCGCGGGCGAGGCGGGTGATCGAATCGAGCAGGATCACCACGTCCTTCTTGTGCTCGACCAGGCGCTTGGCGCGCTCGATCACCATCTCGGCGACCTGCACGTGGCGGCCGGCCGGCTCGTCGAAGGTGGAGCTGACCACTTCGCCGCGGACGGTGCGCTGCATCTCGGTCACTTCCTCGGGACGTTCGTCGACGAGGAGGACGATCAGGTGCACGTCCGGGTGGTTGCTGGTGATCGCGGTGGCGACCTGCTGCATGAGCATGGTCTTGCCGGCCTTGGGCGGGCTGACGATCAGCGCGCGCTGGCCCTTGCCCTGCGGCGCCATCAGGTCGAGGATGCGGCCGGTGATGTCCTCGGTGCTGCCGTCGCCGCGCTCGAGGGTGAACTTGCGGCGCGGGAACAGCGGGGTCAGGTTCTCGAACAGGACCTTGTTCTTGCTCGCCTCGAGCGGCTCGCCGTTGATGGTGTCGACCACCGACAGGGCGAAGTAGCGCTCGCCGTCCTTCGGCCAGCGGATGCGGCCGGAGAGGTGGTCGCCGGTGCGCAGGTTGAAGCGGCGGATCTGGCTGGGGCTGATGTAGACGTCGTCCGGGCCGGCCAGGTAGCTGGCCTCCAGGGCGCGCAGGAAGCCGAAGCCGTCGGGCAGGATCTCCAGCACGCCGTCGGCGACGACGCCCTCGCCGTGGCGGGTCAGCACCTTGAGGACCGCGAAGATCACGTCCTGCTTGCGGGCGCGGGCCACGCCCTCGTGGATGTTGAGCTGTTCGGCGACCTCGAGCAGCTTGGCCGCCGGCATCTTCTTCAGGTCGCTGAGCGAGTAGCTGGGGAAGCCCTCGGGGACCTGGGGGTTGTTGCGCGGCACGAATTCTTCCTGGCCGCCGTCCTCGGGGAAGCCGTCGCGGTTGCGGTTGCCGCCGCCGCCCCGGTTGCGCTCGCGACGGTTGCGGAAGCGCTCGCGGCGGTTGTTGCCGCGGCCGCCGTCCTGGCCGTTGTCGCGGTTGCCGCGCTGGCCATCGCCGGCGTCCTGCGCGCCCGACTCCTGGCCGCCCTGCGGGCTGGCCTCGGAGGCGGGCCTGTCGCCACCGGTCTTGTCGGCGCCGGGGGCCTTGTCGCCTTCAGTGGCCTTGGCGGCGGGCTTCTCGGCCTGGGCCGGTGCCTCGGCGCCGGGCTTGGGCGTGGATTCGGAGGGGCTGCCCTCGGTCTTGCTGGCAGCGGTGGCGGACGTCGCCTTGGTGGCGCGCGGCTTGCGCACGCGCTTCTCGGCGGTTTCGCCGGCGTCGGGGGTCTTGTCGGACAAGCGTGGGTTCCTCGCTAAACGGCGAGCGCTCGCATCGGGCGAGCGTGGCGTCGGGGACGTGATGGGTCTGGTGGTGTATCCAGAAGGGGTGCGGCGGTGCGGAAGACAACATCCAGCGCGCCGGGTTCCATGAAACTAGCACCGCCGCCGCGCGTCGCGCAAGGGGGGCAGGGGATTCCGTTCAGCCCGGCTGGCCGGCCCTCGCGGACCGGCCGGGGCGGCCTCAGAGGGCCTTGTCGATCATCTGGCTCAGCTGGGCCTTGCCGACCGCGCCGATCTGGGTGTCCTGGATCTGGCCGTCCTTGAACAGCAGCAGCATCGGGATCGAGCGGACGTGGTACTTCATCGCGGTCGCGCGGTTGTGGTCCACGTTGACCTTGGCGATCCGGGCCTTGCCGGCGTAGGTTTCGGCCAGCTCGTCCAGGGCCGGGGCGATCATCTTGCAGGGACCGCACCATTCGGCCCAGAAGTCGACCAGCACGGGTTCGGACGACTGCAGGACGGCGCTGTCGAAATCGGCGTCGCCGACATGCATGATTTTCTCGCTCACGAGGTTCTCCTGGGGGTGCGGAAGGGGGTGTCGCGGGCCGGTACCTGTCCGGCGGCGCACCGTCGGCGGGGCATGGGCACCGGTTGGACCGGCCCTTGGGGTAAACTGGGGCGTTATTGCGACGGCTTCAAGGGCCGTCGCCCGCTGCGGTCAGAACATCCACTGGCCGACCCCGGCAGTCTGCTGCGATGGCGCCAGCCACGCAAGCACTGCTTTCTTCGAGACCAGACGCGGCCACCCCCGCGCGGAACCCTGAACGCAATGAGCGACAAACCCCTGACCGATGTCACCTTCGAGTCCTTCGGCCTGCACCCCGACCTGCTGGCCGGGCTGGAAGGCGCCGGATTCACCCGTTGCACCCCGATCCAGGCCATGACCCTGCCGATCGCCCTGACCGGCCGCGACGTCGCCGGCCAGGCCCAGACCGGCACCGGCAAGACCCTGGCCTTCCTCGTCGCGGTCATGAACCGCCTGCTGACCCGCCCGGCACTGGCCGAGCGCAAGCCCGAGGACCCCCGCGCGCTGATCCTGGCGCCGACCCGCGAGCTGGCCATCCAGATCCACAAGGACGCGGTGAAGTTCGGCAGCCAGCTGGGCCTGAAGTTCGCCCTGGTCTACGGCGGCGTGGACTACGACAAGCAGCGCTCGATCCTGCAGGAAGGCGCCGACATCATCATCGCCACCCCCGGCCGCCTGATCGACTACGTCAAGCAGCACAAGGTGGTCAGCCTGCACGCCTGCGAGATGTGCGTGCTGGACGAAGCCGACCGGATGTTCGACCTGGGCTTCATCAAGGACATCCGCTTCCTGCTGCGGCGGATGCCGATCCGCACCGAGCGCCAGACCCTGCTGTTCAGCGCGACCCTGAGCCACCGCGTGCTCGAGCTCGCCTACGAGCACATGAACGAGCCCGAGAAGCTGGTCGTGGAGACCGAGACCATCACCGCGGCCCGGGTCCGCCAGCGCATGTACTTCCCGGCGGACGAGGAGAAGATCCCGCTGCTGATCGGCCTGCTGTCGCGCAGCGAGGCGGCCCGCACGATGGTGTTCGTGAACACCAAGGTGTTCGTCGAGCGCGTCGCGCGCGCTTTGGAGAAGGCCGGCCACCGCGTCGGCGTGCTGTCGGGCGACGTGCCGCAGAAGAAACGCGAGTCCCTGCTGGGCCGTTTCCAGAAGGGCCAGCTCGACATCCTGGTGGCGACCGACGTCGCCGCGCGCGGCCTCCACATCGACGGCATCAGCCACGTCTACAACTACGACCTGCCGTTCGACGCCGAGGACTATGTCCACCGCATCGGCCGTACCGCCCGCCTGGGCGCGGAGGGCGACGCGATCAGCTTTGCCTGCGAGCGCTACGCGATGAGCCTGCCGGACATCGAGGCCTACATCGAGCAGAAGATCCCGGTCGAGCCGGTGACCCCCGAACTGCTGGTCGCGGTGCCGCGCGCACCGCGCGAGCCGCAGGACGGCGACGCCGGCGAGAGCGTCAGCGCGATCTTCCGCGAGGCCCGCGAGCAGCGCGCCGCCGACGAGGAGCGCCGCGGCGGCAAGTCGCGCAGCGGCGGCGGTCGCGGCGAACGCAAGCCCGGCGAGCGCCGTCCGCGCCGCAAGCCCGAAGGCGAGGCGACGGCTGCCGCGCGTCCGGCCGATGCGACCGAGACGCCCGCCGCCACGCCGCCGTCGCCCGCG
>NZ_JACHTF010000046.1 GCF_014145325.1 Marilutibacter spongiae | reverse complement strand
TCAGGTGATCGAACGTTGCCGCGATGAATTTCCGGTTCGACTGATGTGCCGCTGCCTGCGGGTCTCGGCCAGCGGCTACTACGATTGGAGCAGGCGCCTGCCCAGCGCCCGAGAGCGCGACAACCAGCGCCTGCTCGGCCGGATCCGTGAGCTGCATGAGGACAGCCGCGGCACGCTGGGTGCCGGTCGCATGCACGAGGACCTGGTGGAGGAAGGCGAGTCAGCCAGCCTGAACCGGGTGGCGCGCCTGATGGCGGAAGATGGGCTGCAGGGCTGGCCGCGACCGAAGCGGCGTGGCAAGCGTGCCCACCCCGCGCTCACGCCGCCGGGCGTGCGCAACCTGCTGGAGCGGGACTTCACCGCACTGGAGCCGGAGGCCAAGTGGGTCACCGACATCACCGAACTCAAGACCCGTCAGGGCAAACTGTACCTGTGCGTCGTGCTGGATCTGTTCGATCAGCGGGTCGTGGGCTGGTCGATGCATCACCGCCAGGACCGGCAGATGGTGATCCGGGCCGTGCAGATGGCCGTCTGGCAGCGGCAGGGCAGCCAGCCGGTCATCCTGCACTCCGACCGTGGCAGCCAGTTCCGAAGCGGCGACTACCAGCGATACCTGGCGGCCAACGGCCTTGTGTGCTCGATGAGTGCGGTGGGCCACTGCGGTGACAACGCGGCCTGCGAAGGTTTCTTCGGCCTGCTCAAGCGCGAGCGGATCCATCGCATGAACTACCCACCCCGACGATGCTGCAAGGGCGGATGTGTTCGAATACATCGAGCGGTTCCACAATCCGAGGATGCGGCGGAGGGTCGCCAGGCAAGACCAGAAGTTCTCAGCCCTTTTACAACCGTCCGTGATTTCGGGGTAGAACCC
>NZ_JACHTF010000044.1 GCF_014145325.1 Marilutibacter spongiae | reverse complement strand
GGATTCCATGATGGCCCGGACGATCAACGTCCACCCCAAGGCCGAATACACGACTGCAACCGCACCACTTCCCGACGATCGAAGATCAGCTAAGGCAGCCCTGCTTGACGGAGGAGTCCATACATGATTTGTTAGGTTGCACCCCGGCGACGGAGAGCAGCCCATGACAGGTAGATGCCGCCTAGAGCAAGGAGAACGGCTAGCCATACGGCCACATTCTCGTCCGACTGCCAAGCCTCAGCAATCTCCTCATGGCTCCGAAACGGCTTGCCTGAGATTGATAGCTCAAAAACGCTGTAGTAGGTGTCGTTTGAGTAGATGGGGCCGCCTGGGTTGCTCGGGTCGTAGAGGACGGTCACAACAGGGCGATCTGGGCGAGACAGGGTGTCGTGCACGAGACCCATTGCGTTGCCCTTTGATGCGTAATCAAAGGACCTGGACGAGCCATCAAGGCTAAACTTTACGCCGTACTTGCCATCTCTGACCCAAGAGACTGGGCCAGACGCGGTCTCCAAGTGTGAGCGTGGCGGAATGCCTTTGAACGTCGCCCATGAGTAAAGCATGGCTCCGCTTAGCAGGAAGCAAAGTGCGGCGAACACCGCGTTCTTTGCTCTAGTAGGTCTGCCGAGAAACATGCTGTGCAACCTAACACCTATTAGACCCCATCTATTGGGTGATAACTGATTCTGTATGTGGATGCGTTGCCTCGTCAAACGCGCAGACGCTCTTTGGAATCATGGGCTTACGACGGGCCCGCGGCTCGTCGCCGGGGGAGTACCTCCCGGATATCAGTCAAAAATGCAGTGCTATCTGAAGAACGCTCATATTTGAGGTGCTAACTGACTGAGCGAAAGGGGGACGGATGGGTCTACGCCTCTTGACGCTCCGGCTTGTCCGTTCAGTTCAGTCGCGGAGCGTGCGCGGCCCCGGCGGGGACGTCGCGCTTGGCAGCGCGCGGGCCTCCCCCCGACGTCCCCCCGCCTTCAGTAGCAAGGCGGTTTAGAGTCCGGGATCAATCGTAGCGGATGCCAGCTGGCTGGCGTAGTCGCTCGGGGTCAGTCCGCCGAGCACCTTCTTGGGTCGCTCCTCGTT
>NZ_JACHTF010000043.1 GCF_014145325.1 Marilutibacter spongiae | reverse complement strand
GGTCGCCGGCTCGAACAGGTCGCTGGCGTATTCCAGCTCGCCGGCGATGGCGTCACCGTCTTCGTGGAGCGCCAGCGACAGGTCGAAGTGCGACGTCACCCGCGCCTCCGGCAGCGGCTCCAGCTCCAGCCCGTGCAACTGCAGGCGCCCGTCGTCGGGCGTGTTGTTCAGCGACAGCATCGTCTGGAACACCGGGCTGTGCGCCAGCGAACGCACCGGCTGCACCGCCTCCACCACCTGGTCGAACGGCGCGCCCTGGTGCGCGAACCCGCCCAGCGTCGTCTCGCGTACCCGCGACAACAGCGTCGCCACGCTCGCCGACGCCGGCACCGGCACCCGCAACGCCAGCGTGTTGACGAAGAAACCGATCAGACCCTCCAGCTCCGGCCGCGGCCGGTTCGCCACCGGCGTGCCCACCACCACCTCGTCCTGGCCGCTCAAGCGCGACAGCAACGCCGACCAGCCCGCCAGCAGGGTCATGAACAAGGTCGTGCCGTGCCGCTGGCCCAGCCGGCGCAGCGCCCCGGCCACCGACGGTTCGATCCGGAACGCCAAGGTCGCCCCGGCGTGGCTCTGGCGCGTCGGCCGCGCGTGGTCCGTCGGCAGCTCCAGCAGGCCCGGCGCGCCTTCCAGCGCCTGCCGCCAGTACGCCACGTCCGCCGACAGGCTCGCGTCCGAACGCTGCCACAGCGCATAGTCGGCGTACTGCAGGGGCAGCGCCGGCAACGGATCCTCCGTCCCCAGCACGCAGGCTTCGTACAGCGCCCCCAGTTCCCGCACCAGCACCCCGACCGACCAGCCGTCGCTCACGATGTGGTGCTGCGTCACCAGCAGGACGTGCTCGTCGGCCGACAGCCGCAACAGGCGACCGCGGATCAGCGGACCGCTCGACAGGTCGAACGGCGCCGCCGCCTCGGCCGCGAAGCGCGCCGTCGCCGCCGCCTCCCGCTCCGGCGCCGGCAGCGACGACAGGTCGTCTTCCTCCAGCGCGAAGCCCGCCTCCGGCCCGTCGATCACCTGCACCGGCGCGCCCACCTCGGCGCGGAACCGCGTGCGCAGGCTTTCGTGCCGCGCCACGATCCGGTCCAGCGACGTGCGCAGCGCCGCCACGTCCAGGCGGCCCCGCAGGCGC
>NZ_JACHTF010000042.1 GCF_014145325.1 Marilutibacter spongiae | reverse complement strand
GGGCGAGATCGAGCAGGTGCTGGCGTCGCGGCCGGGCGTGCGCCAGGCGCTGGTCGTCGCCCACAGGTCGGACGAGGCGCCGACGCGCCTGGTGGCCTATGTCGCGGTCGATGGCGGGCCGGGCGATGCGACGGAGGTGCAGGCGGCCCTGCGCCGCGACCTGTCGGAGCGGTTGCCGGCGTACATGGTGCCGTCGTCGATCATGGTGTTGCCGGGGTTGCCGCTGACGGCGAACGGCAAGGTCGACCGGCAACGCCTGCCGGCGCCGGTGTACCGCGCGGCGGAAGGCGGGGTGGCGCCGCGCGACGCCACCGAGGCGACGCTGGCGGAGGTGTGGTGCTCGGTGCTGCGGCTGGAATCGGTGGGGGTGCACGACAACTTCTTCGAGATCGGCGGCGATTCGATCCTGTCGATCCAGGTGGTGGCGCGGGCGAACCAGGCCGGGCTGGCGATCAGCACGCGGCAGTTGTTCGAGGCGCAGACGATCGCCGAACTGGCGCGGGTGGCGCAGGGCGCGACCGGGGTGCAGGCGCCGCAGGAGGACATCGAGGGCGCGATGCCCTTGTTGCCGATCCAGCGGGCGTTCCTGGAGGACGGGGACGTGGACCGCCACCACTTCAACCAGAGCGTGCTGCTGGAGACGCCGGCGGGCTTCGAGCTGTCGCGGCTGCGGGCGCTGGTGGCGGCGCTGTACGCCCGTCACGACGCCCTGCGCCTGCGGTTCGAGGCGACGGCATCGGGTTGGCGCGCGGCCCATGCCGCGCGCACCGCGGAGATGGTGGCGGCCAGTTGCGTGCACGAGCGGCTGCCGGGCCCGGTGTCGTCGAGCGCGGCGTTCATCGCCGAGCGTTGCACGCACTGGCAGTCGGCGTTCGACCTGGCCAGCGGCCCGCTGTTGCGGGCGGTGTGGTTCGAGGGGACGTCGCCGGACGAGGGCCGGTTGTTGCTGGCGGTGCACCACGCGGTGGTGGACGGGGTGTCGTGGCGGATCCTGCTGGCGGACCTGGAACGGGCGCACGCGCAGCAGGAGGCGGGCGAGGCGATCGCGTTGCCGGCCAAGACCTCCTCGTTCCGGCAATGGGGCGAGGCGCTGGCCGGGTATGCGCAGTCGCCGGCGCTGGCGGCGGAGGGCGCGTACTGGCAGGCGCAGGCC
>NZ_JACHTF010000041.1 GCF_014145325.1 Marilutibacter spongiae | reverse complement strand
GGTTCTTCGTCCTCGACCCTGAGCATCCAGAACAACGTGCTCGTCGGCCAGGTCGACTGGCGCGGCAACGCGACCGGCAACCCCGGCGAGCTGGCCTGCGGCCACTACGCCTACAACTCCAGCGCGGCGTTGAGCTACAGCGGCAATGCGTTCTGGAACGTCAAGTCGGGCCAGTGCCCCTCCGGCAGCGTCTGCAGCGATCCGCGCCTCACCCGCACCGCGATGGCCGACTTCGACGCCACCCCGCTCGAGGGCAGCCCGCTGGTCGACCGGGCCCGCGAGCTGGACATGCCCCCCGCGGTGGACATCGACGGCCGGCCGCGGCCGGCCGGTCGCCGCGCCGACATCGGTGCGGTCGAACGCCGGCACTGATCGCGATCGCGGTCGCGGGCAGCGGCCCCGCGGCCGCATGCCGACCCGGCGACGACACCAGCCCCATGAGGACCTGCCCACGCGTGCGGTGGGTGGACGCCCGCGCGCAGGGTGAACGCAAAGTCATAAAAATGAATGGGAATCAAGCACTTGTTTGTGTGACATAGCGCCAACCAGGTCGCTGTATCTGTGGCCTCTGGACCAGATTGGTGCCTGCGGCAGGGGCAGACTGCCCCCCTGGTTCACAGGGACGCGAACCCGATCCCTGTTCGCTTTGATCCTGGAGTTCCCCCATGCCCCCCTCTTCCACCCTGCGCGCGCCGGCGAATCGTCGCCTGCGCCACTGGGCTTCGTCGGTCGCGTTCGCGGCCCTGGCATTCGCCGGCATCGATGCCGCCCATGCCGCCACCTACTACGTCCGCACCGATGGCGGCAGCCCGGCGCAGTGCACCGGCACCACGGACGCGGCCTATCCCGGTTCGGGCAGCAACCAGGCCTGCGCCTGGAATTCGCTGCACCAGGCGCTGCCGGCGTCCGGCGCCGCCCGCATCAACGGTGGCGATACCGTTTACGTCGCCCCCGGCGAGTACATGATCGGCGTCGATGCCCCCGGCGCGAACGGCGGCCGATGCTATTCCGGCGGTCCCTGGGACTGCTACCTAGCGCCCGTGCCCAGCGGCCCCAGCGCCGACAGGCCGACCCGCATCCTGGGTCGCGACCCTGCCCACCCGGCCGTCCTGTGGGGCAACGAACGCGTCAGCGCGATGCTCAACCTCAACGGCAGCTCCA
>NZ_JACHTF010000040.1 GCF_014145325.1 Marilutibacter spongiae | reverse complement strand
GGTAACCCCCCCATTTTTAGCTGTTGCCAAAAGTGGAGCTAAGCGGCCATCGCCAGTTTCATGGCCGGAGTGATGCCGCCGAGTGCCATGTTGGGGCGCTCGTGGTTGTACGTCCATAGCCATCGCGTGGCCTTGTCCTGCACTTGGGCAATCGTGTCGAACAGGGTTCGTGCCAGCCAGGCGTAGCGGACGGTGCGGTTGTAACGCTCGACGTAGGCGTTCTGCTGCGGCTTGCCCGGCTGGATATGCTCGACCCGGATACCTTGCCGCTCTGCCCACGCCAGCAGCGCACCACTGATGTATTCGGGGCCGTTGTCGCAGCGAAGGACGCGCGGCTTGCCTCGCCACTCGATGATCTGCTCCAGTGACCGGATCACCCGAGCCGCCGGCAGCGACAGGTCGACCTCGATGCCCAGCCCTTCGCGGTTGAAGTCGTCCAGCACGTTGAACAGCCGGAAGCTGCGGCCGTCGCTGAGCTGGTCATGCATGAAGTCCATCGACCAGACCTGGTTGATCGCCTCGGGGACCGCCAGCGGCTCTGGCCTCTCCCGGACGATCCGCTTCTTCGGCTTGATCCGCAGATTCAACTCCAACTCCCGGTAGATGCGATAGACCCGCTTGTGGTTCCAGCCAAAGCCCTTCACGTTGCGCAGGTACAGGAAGCACAGGCCGAAGCCCCAGTCGCGATAGGAGGTGGTCAACCGCACCAGCCAGTCGGCGATCCGCGCGTTCTCCTCGCTGGCTCTGGCCTGGTAGCGGAAGCAGGTCTCGCTCAGCGCGAAGGTCTGACAGGCGTGCCGGATGTTCGTGCGCCCGCCTTCCACCGCCCATCGGGCCATCTCCCGGCGTTGAGATGGCCTCACCATTTTTTTGACATCGCCTCCTTTAGCAGGTCGGCGCTGAGCTGGGCATCGGCATACATCTTCTTCAGGCGCCGGTTCTCGTCCTGCAGTTCCTTGAGCTGGGACATCAGCGATGCATCCATGCCGCCGAACTTGCTGCGCCACTTGTAGAACGTCGCCGAGCTGATGCCGTGCTCGCGGCACAGCTCCGGCACGGGCGTGCCAACCTCGGCCTGCTTGAGCACGGCGATGATCTGGCTGTCGGTAAAACGGGACTTCTTCATGGAACCTCCTAGGGAAAGCGTACGAGAAAATTCCACTTCTGGCTCAGCTAATCTGCGGGGGGATTACC
>NZ_JACHTF010000039.1 GCF_014145325.1 Marilutibacter spongiae | reverse complement strand
TGGACGTTGATCGTCCGGGCCATCATGGAATCCGCGGCGCAGGGGCCTATCGTTCAAGCGGCCTGATGGGCCGGAATTGTTATCGGCGTTGCCTGCACCGGGACCGAACCCTTCGCCATGATCGAGATCGTCGTGGGCAACTCCTGATGGGGACGCGTTAAGTGATTGGGGGTCAGGTGGCGGGACGCTGGCTGACGTGCCCCGGGTCGAAGGCGTGGCCGTGGTGCTCCATCGCCCATAGCCTGCGGGCCAGCTTGTTGGCCAGCGCGCAGGCGGCGACGTTGTGGCCGCGGGTGTCCTGCACGGCCAGGGCCCACTGCCGGAGCGGATCGAGGGCCTGGCCGCGACGCTGTTTCACCCGGGCCGCCTGCAGCACCGCGCGGGCACCGTGGATGAGCAGGGTGCGCAGGTAGACGTCGCCGCGCTTGGTCAGCCCGCCCAGGCGTCTCTTGTGTCCCGATGAATGCTCGCGCGGGGTCAAGCCCAGCCAGGCGGCGAACTGGCGGCCGTTGCGGAAACGCGAGAGGTCGCCGGCGCTGGCACGCAGCGCGGTCGCGGTGAGCAGGCCGATGCCAGGCACGCTGCGGTAGCGCTGGACGGCCACGTCGCGCGACGCGGACTCGGCCAGTCGTGATTCGATCGCGGTCATGTCCGCCGTCAACTGGGCCAGCCGCTGCACCTGGTCCGCCACGCTGTGCCGCAAGGCCATCGGTAGCTCGTTGTCGCCATCCTCCAGCGCATCGCGCACCGCAGCCGGCACCCGTGAAGCGCCCAGCGGGATGGCCAGGCCGAACTCGCGCAGGATCCCGCGCAGCAGGTTGATCGTCGCGGTGCGTTCGCGCTTGAGGTGCTCGCGCAGCCGGTGCTGCGCCTGGATACCCTGCTGGCCGGGCGTCTTCACCGGCACCGGGTGGATATCCCCACAGCGATCGGCTTCCAGGATCCCGGCCACGTCATGGCGGTCGGTCTTGTTGCCGCGCACGTAGGGCCGCACGTCGCGGGCCGGGATCAAGCGCACCGCGTGTCCCTGCCGTTCGAAACGCCGTCCCCAATAGTGCGCGCTGCCACACGCTTCCATCAGCACCCGCAGCGGCGGGCGCCGTTCCAGCACCCGGGCGAAGGCCCGGCGCGACAAACGTTTGCGTTCGATCACCCGGCCCTGCCCATCGGCGAAGGCCAGCTCGAACACCTCTTTTGCCAAGTCGATGGCGACGGTCGTAGCATGCATGGCGTGGACTCCT